>NZ_FOYG01000008.1:0-255708 GCF_900116035.1 Paenibacillus sp. cl130 | reverse complement strand
GGCTCGTTGTTCCGGATCATCAACGCATACGGCGTGACGGAAGCGGCGATCGACTCAAGCTTCTACGACGAGGAGCTGGCGAAGCTGCCGCAGACAGGCCATGTGCCGATCGGCAAAGCGTGGCTGAATGCGAAATTCTACATCGTGGATGCGCATCTGAATCCGGTGCCGGTCGGGGTGCTGGGCGAGCTGGTCATCGGCGGAGTCGGGGTAGCGCGCGGGTACTTGAACCGTCCGGAGCTGACAGAAGAGAAGTTCGTAGACAGCCCGTTCGCCGCGGGCGAGCGGCTGTACCGCACGGGAGACTTGGCGCGGTGGATGGAAGACGGCAACGTGGACTTCATCGGCCGGATCGACAACCAGGCGAAAATCCGGGGGTACCGGATTGAGACGGGCGAAGTCGAAGCGAAGCTGCTGAGTGTAGGTGGCGTGAAGGAAGCGGTCGTCGTCGTCAGGGAAGATCAAGAAGGTCAGAAAGCTTTGTGCGCTTATTATACAGCGGAAGAAGGCTTGACGGCGGCGGACCTGAAACGGGCGATCTCCAGCGAGCTGCCGGGTTACATGATCCCGTCGTACTTCGTGGAGCTGGAGCGCCTGCCTCTGACGCCGAACGGGAAAATCGACCGGAAGGCGCTGCCGGCGCCGGAAGGGGGAGCAAGCGCAGGCCGCGAATACGTGGCGCCGCGCACCGAACTGGAGGCGAAACTGGTCGCCATCTGGCAGGACGTGCTCGGGCCGGTCACGATTGGCGTGACGGACAACTTCTTCGACCTCGGCGGGCACTCCCTGCGGGCGACGACGCTGGTCAGCAAGTTGCACAAGGAGCTGAGGGTGGACCTGCCGCTGCGCGATGTGTTCCGGCACTCGACCATCGAAGCGATGGCCGAAGCGATCAGCCAATTGGAGCGGCAGGAATACCTCTCCATTCCGGTTCTGGATAAGAGGGATTACTATCCGCTTTCCTCCGTGCAAAAACGGCTGTACATCCAGCAGCAGATGGAAGGCGCCGAGCTTAGCTACAACATGTCCGGCATGACGGTTCTCGTCGGGCGCTTGGAACGGAATCAATTCGAGGCGGCGCTCAAAGGATTGATAGCTCGTCACGAAATTTTGCGAACCGGCTTCGAAATGGTCGACGGCGAACCGGTACAACGGATTTATCCGGACTTGAAGTTTGCCGTCGAGTATACGAAAGCGACGGAAAGTGAAACGAAGAGCATCGTAGACGGCTTTGTACGCGTCTTTGATTTGGAGCGGCCGCCGCTGCTGCGTGTGGGCTTAGTCGAATGGGAAGCGGAACGACATCTGCTCATGCTGGACATTCATCATATCGTCACGGATGGCATGTCGATGGGCATCTTCGTCGAAGAGCTGCTGCGCCTGTATAACGGCGAGACTCTGGAACCGCTTCGGATTCAATACAAGGAATTCGCCGCTTGGCAGCAGTCCGAACCTGTAAAAGAGCGGCTGAAACGTCAGGAAGCCTACTGGCTGGACGTGCTGGAAGGCGAACTGCCGACGCTTGAACTGCCTACGGACTTTGTCAGACCTGCCGCTCGCAGCTTTGAGGGAGATGTGCTGCCTTTCAGCATCGACAAGCAGATGACCGACAGCTTGCAGCGCATCGCCGATGAGAACGGTGCCACCCTTTATATGGTGTTATTGGCGGCCTATTCAATCCTGCTCAGCAAGTACTCGGGACAAGAAGACTTCATTGTAGGCACGCCGGTTTCGGGCCGCACACATGCCGACCTGGAGCCGCTCATCGGAATGTTTGTCAACACTTTGGCGATTCGCCATTATCCGTCCGGGGAGAAGACGTTCCTCGCTTACTTGAACGAAGTCAAAGAAACGATGCTGGGGGCCTACGACCACCAGGATTATCCGTTCGAGGAGCTTGTGAAAAAGCTGCAGGCGCCGCGAGATCAAAGCCGCAATCCTGTATTCGATGTCATGTTTGCTCTAGAAACCAAGGAAGATAACGTTCAAAGCTTCGGGGATATCAAGATCGAATCTTATCCGGAAACTCATACGGTTTCCCAATTTGATCTTACCTTGGTCATTTCGTTGCTGGATGAGGGAATGAACGGGCAGTTTGAATATGCCACCAAGTTGTTTACGCTCAATCTGATCGACAATTTCGCTCAGGACCTGCTCGTGATCATCACCCAAATTTGCGAACAGCCTTCGGTGCTGTTGAAGGATATTTCCCTGAACGGGCAATCCGAACAGGAGCAAGATGTGCTAGAGGCCATTGATATTATTTTCTAATCCCTTACCCGGCTTGGGTGTATGCCGTATTTCTCTCGGTACGCATCCTGCCGGGTGTTTTTTTCCAAATGAAAGGGAAAAATCCACCACAGGAATCTGACGTCAAGTGCCGCTGAGTAACTATTTCAATTTATTGGAAAATCGACAAAACACAACAGACTACCATCCAAATCTGCTTGGTAGTTTTTTTTGTAAAAGGGGTCGAATAAGCTGAATTGAGATTTTTAAGACTCTCTTTATATCCTGCATTTCCTGCATAAATCCCATTTAGATTTATCATAAAATGATGCTGTTTTTTCAAGGCTTATCCATCGAGATATTTTTTGTGCAGTTTTTTTGTTTTCAGATCATTATCTCACTCACGGTTAATTGAACGAACAATAGGCTCACCTCATTAGGTTTTTTAATATCGTATGATGGCACGAAGACTGTGCGGCTCTCGTGACACTAGATACCTTGGAAGCCTTAGAACAACAAATAAAAGTAATAAAGCACGATAATGGAATTTATAAACTTAGAACGATTACAGACGAAGAGGATATAATACCTGTACCTGCAATTGGTAAACTGGTTTATAACATTGAAGAGGAAGAATCAACAATTAGAAAAGAAGACGTTAACGGAACTGAACTCGATTACGAAGAATATGATGAAGGGGGTGATTACTTTGTTCCATTACCTACTAATATTAAACCAATAATAGATAGTTTGAATTCACTAGATGACAGAAGAGTTCAAACTGTTATAAATTCTTATTATTGCTAATTGTTGCGTATCACATCTTTCGTTACTTATAAATACACTTGTCTCAAATATCTCGAACGAGAACCAATTGTCAGTTTATTATGACAATTTAATTGAGAGAGTAAAAAAATTTTAAGGAAGATCAGAAGGAAGAGTTTATCGGTTTAATGGTGGATATAATTGATTCACTTAAGGACTATGTTCACAAGGGTCAACTTAATGGGAAAAAGAATTTAGCGAAACCAAACTTAGATAAATTGAGCTACTTTTTAACTATTTGCGGAAAATCAATCTATAAATCTGCTGAATTAGAGTACAAAGATGTCCAAACCGAAGTATGTTTAGTTCCAGGGTATCAAGAGATAATAAGGAAACGTGAAGCTCTTGGAGAAGACAATGGCTTCATTGAAAGAAGTGAATAATGAACTAGTAAGAGATTTGATAGAAGAATTTAATAAAATAAAAATGGATAATAACCTAACTTTAGTTCAAAAAGAGCATCTGAAGACAGCACTTCTTCTTGAACTCTCACGAACTACAGGGCGGTTAGTTCAAATATATGGACAATGGACTAAAGATGGACAGATTATTAGAGATAATTCTTTGAAAAAGAAAATTGATCATTTAAGCACGTTATATGCGACATTCAGTATATTGAGGAAATGGTTATGAAATAGGAATATCCTGAGTCGCTGTAAATGGATTTATTAAGATGTAAAATCATAATAATCCGCCACTGTATAAATATTCTTTAAGGACTGCGGTTAGCTACTTGAGTTGTTTACAAAAGGTAAATTCAATTGGAATGTAAATACGTTATGACTATGATTGAGCGTTAGGGTGCCTTGATGTAACTCAACAATATTCCTAGCGATGGAAAGACCCAGTCCTGCTCCAGTTTGGATACCTTCGCTACTTCTTGAATGATCAACCTTATAAAAACGATCAAATAGCTTCTCCTCTTGATCTTGCGTGAGGGGAGCTCCTTTATTTTCGACCTCAATCGTAATTTGCTCAGGACTCGTTTTCAATCGAATGCAAATGCCTCCCGGCTTCAAGGAATACTTTAAGGCGTTCATGAGAAGATTATCGATTGCTCTAGCAATTTTATCGCTATCAATGGAGGTAACCACTGGGGAGTCACCGATATCTTTTACGATATATACACCGTTTTCTTGAGCAATGGGTTCGAACTCGAACAGCAATTGATCCAAGAGTTGAAATAAATTGATCCTTCTCAGATTTAAGTGGGTATCGACTGAAGTGAGCCGAGTATATTCGAACAAGTCATCGAGCAACTTCTTCAAATGAATCGCTTTGTTATAGGTGTTTTGAACAAAGCGCGTATATTCATCTTTATCCTGATATGAGTCTGTTCTTAAAAGCTCGATATAGCCGATAATGCTTGTCAGAGGCGTGCGCAAGTCATGTGAAATACCTGTGATCAAATCCATCTTGGATTTCTCTATTTCACGTTCTTTTACAATCTGTTGCTCTAAACGTTCTGTCATTCGATTGATGTTGAGCGCAACCCGTCCAAGTTCATCTTGCCGAACAACAGGTACCCGATATTTTAAATTACCTTCGGAAATAATCTGAAGCCCTTGCTCCAATGTAATTAAGTCTCTAACGATTCGCCGTGTCAAAACTAAAAAAGTAAAAATAAACGTTACCATAAACAAGGGGGTAAGAAGATAAGGGAAAAAATTGCGAAACCAATGCCATTCCATAGTACTGCTAATTTTCAAGAAAAGTAAAATGAGAATATCATTTATAGCAATGGCGATAATAAAACTTAGCACCATTCTGATTAAAATATTGACTTGAATCCGTTTTTTTCGTTTTGACTTTTGTACATGTTCATTCAATTTTATAGCCAACTCCCCACACCGTTTTAATATACTGAGGATCTCTTGGGAACTGCTCTAATTTTTCTCGTAAATTACGAATATGAACCATTACGGTATTATCAGAAAATCCATATGGCGCCTTCCATACATTTTCGTAAATGTGCTCCGAACTAAAAACCTGTCCAGGATGGCTGGCAAGCAAGACCAGAATAGCAAACTCCAGAGGAGTCAACGAAATTTCGTTGCCCTTTAACTTTACGGAATGTTTACTCTTATCGATGATCAGGTCTTTAATAAGAATAAGGGAATTAAATTCTTCTTTTCCTATTAATGTTTGACGACGTAGCTGCGCTTTTACACGAGCAAGCAATTCTAATGGATTGAACGGTTTGATCATGTAGTCATCGGCCCCGGTAGTCAGTCCGTTAATTTTATCAATATCTTCTTCCTTGGCTGACAGCATGATAATCGGAGTATTCGATATTTCCCTTATTTTAAGGCATGCTCTGATTCCATCCATTCGTGGCATCATGACATCCAAGATAACCAGTTGAATCGGTGTTGTCTTTATGGCATCCAGGGCTTCTTCACCATCGGCTGCTTCAATCACATGGTATCCTTCATTACGTAGATATACATGAATGACATCCCGAATCTCGGAATCATCATCCACAACAAGAATGGTATTCATTACTGACTGCTCCTTCTTTTTTGACTGGGTAGAATAAAGGTATTTAAGGTACCTGAAATTACGCAACTAGTATAGATATCCTGATAATAAGGTAAAGTCTTCACTTTTTCTACATACGCATAAGCGAAACATTTAATGGAGTGAATGAAAGTGCCAGCATCATTTAAATTGTTTCCTTTTTGCGACAGACGTAAACGAAAGCGGGAGGGATATTGAAAGGTGCTAAATCAATTTTTTCAATGATAAATTTTTCGGAAAGCTGCTTTTTCATTTGAAGCGAATATTGAAAGGCGATAAACAAGCCTCCAGGTTTGAGTGCTTTATAGATCTGTTCAACCAAGGTATCTCTCAATTCACGCTCAAAATTAAAAAAAGGTAGTCCGCTAAAAATACAATCTAGCTGATGAATGTTCTCTTGCTTCATTGCTTCTACTAACTGAGCAGCGTTCGGATGACAGGAGAAGTCTGGGTATTCTGTCTGTAAATTATTCCTCATAGTCTCATTCATCTCAAACAATAACACTTTCGTGGGTTCACTCACCTGGGCGTTGATAAAGCGGGTGATGGCACCTGTACCCGATCCGAGTTCTGCGACTGCCTTAATTTCGTTCCAGGGGGCTTGTTTAACCATTTTGGTCGCTAGAAACCGAGAGCTTGGTATAACACTGCCTACATTTTTTGGGCTGTGAATAAAGCTTTGCAAAAATAAAAGGTATTCATTAAGTTTCAACTGATTTTCCTCCATTACTGTTTTTATTGTCAGGAACAATGCTGAATATGGCACAAAAATTAACAAATTTATTTCTTTTATCGAAACGGATGGATACCGAAACGATTAAAAATGAGAAAATTGAAGTGAAGACATAGGGAGAAAATATCGTACGATTGGGAAGAACATACCGATGCACATGGCCCAATCTCCTCTATTTCTGCACCTCTTTATTGTTTCGATACAGAAATCATAATGAAAAAAACTAAGGAATTAATGAGTATATTTCTAAAGAAAATCTAAAGATTCATCTATAGAAGGTTTAAAATCTATATCATCCAACCCAAAAAGCCTTACCAACCAAGTCGGTAAGGCTTTTTTATAAGGGCAAACTGTTCCGCCACGCAACTCAATGATATTTATGGCTATAGAAAGGCCTAGCGTGACTCTAATTTGTATCCCTTCATAATGTTGGGGAGGGGGATGTTTATGAGATCGTGTATTTTCTTCTACTTGTATGTGAAGCTATGTTTTCACTAGTACGAGCGGGAATAGGAGAGTGAACTCTCTCTTTTTCAATTTCCATCAGTGCTAAAGAAGTAGAATTACCAAAGTGTTAGGATAAAGTTGAGGTCTGATTAGCTTGGTTAAAAGCTGATCAGACCTTTCCTACATTGGGCGTAAAACAGTTTAAGATGTCAAGCCATGGCTTGGAGGGGAGAATTAAAGGCGTTTTTGTATTACTTCAGAATTTCTTTAGAAATATCCCTATAAGCTCCTAAGATTTTTATAATAATATACTTTCATCGACATTAACGAGGAGGTTAGAACATGATTAGCGATATCGTCTTACAGCTAGTCGATCATTATGGATATCTCTTTTTTTTCTTAGCCTTCTGCCTAGGCCCATTCGGCATCCCGGTTCCAAATGAAATAACCATACTAACAGGTGGAATTTTGAGTAACAACGGAGCTTTAAACCCGTGGATTGTATATATTGTTATTCTCGCTGGCTTATTTACAGCAATTACAATTGCTTATTTTGCGGGCAGAATCTTTGGAGAAAAATTTAAACTAAAGTTTCAAAACAACCGTCACTTTCAGAAAGCAGAGAAATTTTTTGAACAACACGGAGATGTCGCAATGTGTCTTGGACATTTCATACCAGTCATTCGGTACATTTTGCCTGTATTCGTTGGTCTAAACGGTACCTCATACAAGAAGTTTGCTTTGATTTCGTATTCCAGCGCGTTTGTTTGGACCGCTACGTTCTTTACCTTTGGCAAGTTCCTTGGACATTATATATTGAATTTGCTAGATTTGATCGATCCTAAATTGGCCGTGGTTGCTCTAATGATAGCCGTTGGCACCTTTATCACAACCAAGTGGTTCAAGTCGAAATTATCCAACTTTACTGCATAAGCTGGTGAACAAATGAAAAAAATAGAAGAAAGGGGGAGAGTCATTTGACTTCAAATCAGTATGCAATGTTCTTGCAACGATTTATTAAAAATCCAAAGCGAGTTGGAAGTGTTTTGCCCAGTTCACGGTTTCTGGCGAGTAAAATGGTTCAATCTGTATCATGGGATGATGTGAGCACAATTGCAGAATTCGGTTCTGGCACAGGAGCTATCACACGCTTTATCGAACTGCGAGTAAATCGATCTGCTATTGATAAAATCGATTTTGTGCCCCTCAATTTTCCTCCTGCTTTTGTTTATACATGCCGTAAGAAGGAGGGGATTTAAGTGAGTTATGACACACTAATTCATTGGATTGCGCAGTTTGGTTATGCTGCTTTATTCTTTGCATTATGGCTCGGAATTGTTGGAATGCCAATACCGGACGAGGTTGTCGTTATGACCGGCGGAGCCGTTAGCAAAGTAGGATTACTCCAGTATTTCCCAGCATTTATTATCACTTATTTAGGAGTTATCTCCGGGCTATCTCTTGGTTATATTCTAGGCAGGTTTTTCGGTTCGCCGGTGCTGGATAAACTTCGCCATAAAAAAAATTTGGGGAAGCATATACATACATCAGAACACCTTCTAAATAAATATGGAAATATTGCATTGAGTTTTAGCTACTTTTTTCCGGTGGTGAGGCATATTGTTCCCTATTTAGTCGGAATTAATAAAATGTCATTTCGCCGTTATATTCTTTATTCCTATACAGCCGGTCTTGTTTGGACGTCTGTCTTTTTTGTAGTTGGCCAATTTGCAGGTGGTCATGTGGAAACAATCGGGACAATGATTTATCACTACGGTATATATGTGGGACTTGCCTTAATCATAGGAATTGTCATATTCATGATTCTTAAAAGTCGGAAAAGGAGCAAAGCGTGATGTGTGGAATCAACCTTTAGGAGATTTAGATAATACGGTAGGAGTTCAAATTCTGAATTTACACGAGAAAATAGATGATCTCCCAAGAGAGCCGCGATATATAAAAACCGTTTGGGGAGTTGGGTAGAAAATTGAAACTGATAAACGGCAAAAGAAATGTTTGCTTTGAGATATTTTTGGCGTTAGTTTTCAGTCTCGTCATTGCATATCTCAGTTTCGCCATTGTAATAACTTGCATCAATTTGTTTGTAAATCGATTACAAGCGGGATATTTTTTTCTAAAGCTAGACCAGCCTTTATTTTCCCCTTTTTTTAAACTGACCCGACACATGTTTAAATACATTTTTGATTTGCCCGAGGGTTCGCAAGTTCACTTTTGATAGATTTAAAGGAAATACAACAAAGTTATGATTTCACTGTTGCTATATATTCTAGCAGCTCAAACGATTTTCACATAAGGCGAAATGCTGATTTAAAAATATAAATCGTCATAGTCAGATATACTCCCACCAAATCCCGAATTTCATTTCATCATCAATAATAAGAATCGTTTCTTTGGCATATGAAAGCATCCTTTCTGTGCCTTCAGTTTATGCCGATTTCTCTTGACATAAAGGAAAGTAATTCTTAACCGTTTCTGAGATTTGATTTTTTGAAAAGGAGAGCTGTGTTCCATGAAAAAAGGAACGAAAGAAAAAATGTTGATTCTTACCGGAAATTATGGAGATGGTCACATTCAAGTAGCCCAAGCGATACAAGATGCGATGCAAATTCGATTTCCTCATATGGAACCTGTCATTATTGATTTTATGGAATGGGTCCATCCTTATATGAATCATTTGAGTCGAAATGTTTATCTCCAAGCCGTAAAAACATTCCCTCAAGTTTATGGATATCTATATCAGAAAACGCGGAGACAAAACACCCTATCCTATATTATAAAGACCGTTTTTTCTACAGGAATCGGACGAATGATGAAATTGATTAATGAAATACAGCCAGCTATTGTAGTATGCACCTTCCCCTTGGCGGCAGGCGTGATGTCGAAGTTGAAATCATATGGTTCAATCGATATTCATACTGTTACTATCATTACCGATCACACGGATCATAGTTCATGGATTTATCCATATACAGATCAATATATTGTGGGTTCCAGAAGTGTACGTGATTCTTTAATTCAATTAGGGGTTGAAGAGACTCGGATTGCAGATACGGGAATTCCCATTCGCCCGCAATTTTCTCAGTCCATAGAAAGAGAGAAAACAGCTAAGAAGTATGGTTTAGATCCTCATATGCCTACTGTGCTTGTGATGGGAGGAGGTTGCGGCATGATTGGCGATGGAAGCTCTACTATTCAGAAATTTGATCTATTGTCACAGCCTGTACAATTCATCATTGTTTGTGGGCATAATGAAAAACTTCGAATGAAATTGAATGAGAGACATCTGGGGATCTAACCGAGCGCCTATCGGAATTACTAGATGATGCAAAACTTCTTCAACATATGATAGAAAATACTAAACAGTTCCATCCTAAAGAGTCCGCGTTTGCTTCATTAGAAGTTATTTTTGGAACTATTGCAATGAATAATAGATCCAGTGAAATAAAGATATGCTCCTAGAAAAAAGGCAAGCATGGATTTATTACTGTTAAAAAGGAGCAGGATCATGAAGCAGACATTCATAATTCTCATTAGTGCATTACTCGTATACACGATTATCCCGACCCTTATAATCCGACTATTTGGAATCGGAGTTTATAAAAGGGGAACGGGCGAGCAGCCCATTGCGTTAACTTTTGATGACGGTCCGGACCCAGAATTTACGCCTCTTTTGCTTGATTTATTAAAGAAATATAATATAAAGGGTACCTTTTTTGTCCTTGGTCGCAAAGCAGAGAAATATCCCGATTTAATCCAACGGATGCACAATGAAGGACATCTTGTCGGAATCCATAATTATGTACATTGGTCAAATGCTTTAATGAGTCCTAAGAGGGTTCGCGAGCAGGTAAACAAAACGGCCAATGTCATTAATCGTATTATTGGAGAGAAAGCCTTCTATTATCGGCCCCCGTGGGGAGTCATTAACCTATTTGATTTTTTTCTGATGAAGCAATTTCGCATGATTCTTTGGTCTGTTATTGTAGGTGACTGGAAGAGCTCTGGCGGCAAGCAAAAAATTAAGCAAAGGCTGCTGTCCAAGCTAAGGGGTGGAGCTGTTATCGTTCTTCATGATAGCGGGCAAACGTTTGGAGCAGACAGGGATGCACCTGCATACATGTTGGAGGCATTAAATGAATTTATCATTGAAGCATTATATACGGGATATTGTTTTCAGAGAGTAGATGAGAAAAGAGCTGCATAATGAACAGGCTAAATATATGAGCATTAATTATGGTACGGCCGTGATAAGCGCGGCTTTTTTGTTTTACATAAACACATTAACTGTCAGCACTCTCGAAGATTATACTTAAAAAACAGAGTAAGTTTAATTTGGATACTAAAAATCAAAACTTAAGCCCGGGACAAAGTATTGTTCGGGGCTTAAGTTTTTTAACTTATACATCAAGGTTGCCGGAGTGGCCTTCTTCTGATCCAATGGAACGGGTCAGAACTCCTTCGAAAGGCAAAGTAAGAGTAAATTTAAATATGTTATTTATATGAATGAGCGTTAAGGTTCCTCCATGCAACTCAATAATGTTTCTAGCAATAGAAAGGCCCAGACCTGCTCCCGTTTGAATGCCTTCACTACTTCTTGAATGGTCTACTTTATAAAAACGATTGAAGAGTTTATTTTCTTGCTCTTGTGTGAGGGGATTCCCTTTATTTTCGATCTCAATACTAATTTGCTTATTATCCAACTTCATTAAAATACGTACGGTTCCTGGCTTTACAGAGTACTTAAGGGCATTCATGAGTAGATTATCGATTGCTCTGGCAATTTTTTTACTGTCAATAACGGTTATAATAGGAGAGTTACCTAAGTCTTTAATAATATGGATACCGTTCTCTTGAGCGATCGGTTCAAATTCAAAAATTAATTGATCTAGAAGCTGGAATACATCGATTTTATTTAGGTCCAGGCGGGTATCGACCGAAGTAAGTCGGGTATATTCAAACAAATCATCGAGCAATTTTTTTAAATGAATAGCTTTGTTATAAGTGTTTTGAACAAATCGCGTATATTCATCTTTATTTTGAAATGAATTTGTTCTTAAGAGTTCTATATAGCCAATAATGCTTGTAAGTGGCGTACGCAAGTCGTGTGATATGCCTGTTATCATTTCCAACTTGGAGATTTCTAGTTCACGTTCCTTTTCGATCTGCTGTTGTAGACGTTCCGCCATCAAGTTGATATTAAACGCAACCCTCCCAAGCTCATCATTTCGCATAACAGGCACTCGATAGCTTAAATTACCCTCGGATATAATTTGAAGCCCCTGCTCCAACGAAATTAAGTCTCTTACGATTCGTCGAGTTAAAGCTAGGAAAGTAATAATAAAGATAACCATAAACAGGGGGGGGAAAATATACGGAATGAAATTGAGGAGCCACTCGGATTCCATGCCATGGCCAATATCCAGTAAAAGTAAAATGAGCATGTTATTTATGGTTGTGGCGATAATGAGACTTAGCATCATTCTGATTAAAATATTGACCTGAATCATCCTTTTTTTTCGTTTTGGTTTTTGCACATGTTCAGTCAATTTTATAACCAACTCCCCAAATCGTTTTAATATACTGAGGATCTCTGGGGAACTCCTCTAATTTCTCTCGTAAATTACGAATATGGACCATCACGGTATTATCGGAATACCCAATAGGATCTTTCCACACGCTTTCGTAAATCTTATCAAAGCTAAATACTTGCCCAGGGTGGCTTGCAAGCAACTCTAGAATTGAAAACTCAAGAGGGGTCAGCGAAATGTTATTTTCTTTCAATGTAACGGTATGTTTACTCTTATCGATCACAAGATCTTTGATGAATATAACAGAATTAAATTCTTCTTTTCCTATTAATGATTGTCGCTGCAAATGAGCTTTTACTCGAGCGAGTAATTCTAACGGATTAAAGGGTTTTATCATGTAATCGTCCGCACCGGGAGTAAGACCCGAAATTTTACCAATATCTTCTTCCTCCCCCGATAGCATGATAATGGGGGTGCTCGATATTTCCCTTATTTTAATGCAAGCATTAATGCCATCCATTTGTGGCATCTTAATATCTAAGATGACAAGTTCGAAAGAGATTGATCTTATTAAATCTAACGCTTCCAGACCATTTGCAGCTTCTATGACAAAGTATCCTTCATTGCGCAAATAAACGTGAATGACATCTCGAATCTCTGTATCGTCACCTACAACAAGTATTGTATCCATTACATGATGCTCCTTTCCTACTTTTTATGATTACGGCTACTAAAATTCTATAATTAAGGCAAACCCAATGATTGCTACGAAAAGTTTATTAATACCGATTATTGCCCCCCCTTTTGCGACAGGTATATACAAAAGCTGGAGGGAAATTGAAAGGTACGAACTCGATTTTTTCGATGATTAAATCTTCGGCAAATTTTTTTTTCATTTGAAGTGAGTACTGATAAGCGACAAAAATCCCTTCTGGTTTTAGTGCCTTAATAATCTGATTGAGTAAGGTTTCTCGCATTTCACTCGTAAAATTAAAAAATGGCAATCCGCTAATAATACAATCAAGCTGGCCGATGTCATCTTGATTCAATTTTTTGATTAATTGGCAAGCGTTTGAATGACACGCGAAATCCGAGTATTTTGTCTTCAGAGTAGCTCTCATTTTCTTATCCCTTTCGAACAATAGCACTCTTGTTGATCCGGTTAAATGTGGCTTCATGAAACGTGTAATAGCACCTGTACCTGACCCGAGTTCTGCGACTGCCTTTACCTCATTCCATGGTATAGACTCAACGATTTTAGCTGCTAGAAATCGGGAGCTAGGTATAACACTTCCTACTCGTTGTGGATTTGTGAGAAATCCTTGCAAAAAAAGTAGACATTCACTGATATTCAACTGTTTTTCCCCCATTATTTAATTTCTCCCTTTTGGGTACCCAACAAATAAAGGGATGATATACCGAACAACTGGAAGGAATAATCCAAAACATATTGCCATATCTCCTCGTTTTGTTATTTATATCAATATAAAAATAGTAACGAAAAAATCTAAGGATTTTACGAGGATATATCTAAAGAAAATCTGAAGATATGTACACTATTCAGACTCGAAGTCTGCAAGAAGTGCATGAAAATCAGAAAGCTGATCTGATTGAAGAACCCAAAAAGCCTTGCCAACAAAAAAGTTGGCGAGGCTTTTTATTACGTAAATTGTTGATAAGATTCCCTATAAATAAGATGTGAGAGGGAATACCCCTTACCAACTAATGTTAAGGAATTCTTTAGAAAAATCCTCTAAAGTTCTTCAGAGTTTATCATTATGATGGGTTCATTGCTATAGATGAACCTAATCAGGAGATGATAACGTGACTCACCCTACAAAACAAACCTTCCTTTCAACTTGGCTGTCTCTTCTATGGCTTACAGTGGTTCCGTTATTGTATATTTTTTACGGTATACTTAACCATCCTACCGAACACGTCTATAGCCTCGTAACGGATCTAGATCGCCTAACGCCATTCGTTCCGTCCTTTATTATTCCTTATGTTCTTTGGTACCCGTTCATTGCATCTGTACTGATCGGACTTGCGTTCAAGGACAGAACAGCTTATTACCGGACGCTACTTGCGCTCTGTGGAGGGCTGATCCTTTCTTATATCGTCTATGCCCTTTTCCAAACGGCTGTTCACCGTCCAGACAATCTAGCCCAGACAGGCGTCATCAACCGTTTGGTCTGGTTGGTGTACAGCCATGACCAGCCGTTTAACTGTTTCCCAAGCATTCATGTGCTAACCAGCTACCTGATGCTTCGTGGAGCAAGGGTATTCGGAAGAACGATTCGCTGGGCAGTCACCGCGATGTCTATTGTCATTATAGCGTCCACTTTGCTGGTCAAGCAGCATGTACTAGCGGATGTCGTTGGCGGTATCCTAGCCGGAGAGCTGTTGTACCGATCGGCGGGCATAGCCTTATCATACCTACGGGGACATAGAAATCGCCTGACTCTGAAAGGAGGCGAGCGTCATGTTTCTGCTGAGTAAAGAGAGACGCTCATTCATATCTCATTTTATGAGAAAACCCTGACATATGATTACATTGCTAGATCGTTTCATCCCGAAATACTTTTAGCCAAAGCAGAAAGCAATCTGCACGTGTCTATGATTCATTTGTAGTTGCTCAAAAGAGAACAATAGATAATTCATATAAGAATGTGTTTGTACAATTATTTAAAAATAGAAAGAGGGGGTTCTATGAAAAAACGTATGTTCATTTTATTGCTGTTGGCCTTATCAACCAGTTCTTTTTCAGGGTCCTTTGTTCAAGCAGAGGGGCAGCAATTGGCTTCCAATGCAAGTGTGAAACTAACATTGAGTCAAGCCCAGCAATGGGCGCGATCCAATAGCTTTAGCTTGAAGGAGGCCCAGCAAACGATAGATCGCAATCGGATTAACTTGAAAAATGCAGGTAAGAATCTGGACTTCATTCCCGCAGGTACAGGTAATGGAGAAGAGGATGCGGCCAGTAGTTCAGCATGGAAGGGGTATGCCTCATCGACGGTTTCTTATCTGGAATCCAAGAAGCAAATCGAGCTTGCCCAAGATCAGACAGACTACACTACAATGAAGAACTATTATGAGGTACTTCTGGCTGATAACAAGGTGAAGAGCAGTGAGGATGCACTTTCGCTTGCATTATTGGAGGAAAAAGCTGCTGAGGCGAATTAAGAAAACGAAAAAAGATGAGAGAATACTCTTCACATAGAGAACTATTTGATTATCACTGGGATACCCTCGATTTTGTAATTCAAGAGGAAGTCGAGCGAATTCTTTTGATGGTAAGTAATGACGAGCAAAGGACTGTACTCGAATTGCGCCTAGTCCAAGGATACTCCATAAAAGAAACAGCTAAAATTTTAAACAAGAGCGAAGCTGCCGTGAAGTCGTCGCTGTACAGAGCTTCTAAACATATTAAATTAAGATATATTTCATGAACTGATTGGGAAGAACCTAATAAGCAGTAGGACTGACAGTATTCTTTTTGCTAAAAAAGCTTTTTTTTCAAGCTCTGATCCTTAAATATCTTGTTATTGATCCAACCAATACCTCTAGTTTATCTGTTATCTAATACAATAAACCACGTTTTTTATGTCTAGAAGAGTGTAGGTAGAATAGTTGAGTCAAAACATTAAAAAGGTGGTCAAGTGACCACCTTAGGATGTGAAGGAATTCTGAATATCTAACCGTGAAAAATAATTGCTTTCTTTCCATTGCCCTCATTTTTTCAGTCCACGTAACTGTAGCCTATCCAAAGAATTTATTCTGAAGGTTAAAGAAGCTCTACTTGTTCTGGACGACGAGATACCAGTCGGACCAGATCCAGCGTAAGCATTGGAAGTGTCATACCTGCCGGATAAGCTAAATATCTTGCTTGCCATTCAGGTGAGAATTTTTCCTTGTAACGGCGCAATCCCTCAAATCCATACCAGTGCCCACCATATCGGAACACCAGCCGAGCTAATTTTTCTTCACGATGCGCATTCTGATTTTCACCCACACTGGAGAGAGGAGACATACCCAAATTGAAATAAGAATAACCTTGTTCTTTTGCCCATTCAATTATACGTACAAATAACACATCCATCGTTCCATTCGGTGTATCATTCAAATGGCGCATCAGATCAATTGAGATCACTTTATTTTGGTCATAAGCTGGAGCTAATGTTGCAAAAGCCAAAATGTGACCCTCAGCATTACGAAGCAATGTTAAGGGAGAGCGTTGAATATACGCTTCGTTGAACCAGCCTAAAGAATAAGCTTTTTCTTTACGATCGCCTAGCCACTCATCCGAAATCTGACGTAATTCAGACAGTAATTCTGAATGATAGGGTGGGGCAAGCACTTCAAATATTTGACCTTCACGATCTGATTTATTTTTAGCAGTTCGCAAGTTCTGCTTACTTTTCCCACTTAATGTGAATGTAGTTAGAGGAACCAAAGCTTCTTCGCCTAGTTTGAAGAATTTGTAACCATTCTCATGATAGATCGATAGATATTCAGGTGTTGCTTGATAAAAAACAACGGTTAATGCATACTGATCCGCATACCTCTGAAATTCTTGAATCGCAGCAGAGACAAGATTTTTATTACCAACTGGGTCGCCAAGTACAATTAATTTGTGACGCACTCGAGAATAGGGAATTAAAATTTGATCATTTTGCGCCCAATAAAAATTTTTGTCTCCTAGATAGAGAAGATGAGTCAAAAGATTACCGTCTTCTTTGGCAATAAATTGAGTTAATTTCTCTATACCCGCCTCATCTGGACGTATTCCTGTGTAGCGATGCGGGCGTAAGGTGAATATAGATGCCATTAAAATTAAAGCACCGATTAATCCAACAAGGGCCGTCACTGCATATTCATGCGGGTTCAAAAACCATTGTTGAGCACGCATTGGTAGATGTCGCAAAATAGCTGGATGAATATGTGTACCAATAACGTAATACGATAACGATGAGATAAAAGCAAGGAACGCCCAAATCCAGATACTACGTAAAGAAATACTAGCACTTTCACTGTTAAATCGAGCCCGAGATATCCATAGCACCAATGCAACAATAAGTAAAATAATAGCTTCCTCGTAATCGAACCCTTTAGCAAATGTGAAGATAGCACCTGCTAACAACAATGCTCCTGTCCATATGTAAGCGCGACGAGTACGCATTGAAATACCACGTGATACGACAATAAGCATAATACCGATAGTCACAGATAACTGTTCTGAAAAACGCATAATAGGTAAAGATAACACATGTTCCATAAAACGTAGGCGAGCAATTAGGCCTGGGGTAGCCGCAGAAAGTAGTAATATGATACCACTGGTGAATACTAACTTTCCAAGCGCCCATGCTCCTAGATCACTAAGTAGACCGAAATGAGAAGGCCAGCCCCAGAATTTGACCCATGTGTTACGTGAAGCGTCCAGACTAGTTGTAATCATTTCACGCATTTGTTTACTGTTCGGACTCATCTCAAACGTAGCTAGCACAAGACCGATCAACCAAGGAACTACAAAGTAAAAAATGCGGAACAATAACAAAATCGTTAGTGCACGTGATGGATCAACACCTAATGTCTGAAGTCCAAGCAACACGATCAGATCAAATGCTCCAATACCACCTGGCGCCATACTAATAATCCCTGCAATTGCTGCTACAATATACACACCGAATACCGGGGCAAACGGTAAATGATTCAGATCATTAAAAGTGAATAACCAAAATAATACCCCTGCACAAGCCCACTCTAGAACAGAGGAACCTAGAGAAGCGATGACTACTTTCCAAGGTAACTTGCCATCGCCCTTATGAAACCATTTGGCGAACAGGGAAGATCGTTGCATTAATAGGAAGAACGGTAAGTACAATGAAACTCCCCATACACCGATACGAAGCCAAGGAAGTTGTTCAAAAATAGGTTCTACAGGAAAAACACCGACCAGTACAAGACAGCCAAGTAAAGATAGACCGACTAATACGATAGGCGATAAAAAGAGTGCAGCAGCTCCCATTGTTTTCATAGGAACGCCACTTCTCTTATACAGTAATGTACGTAGTCCTAGACCGGTAAGACCAGCGAACCCAATCATATTGTTAAATGTATTGGCTATCCATGCATATCGATAAGTCGTTTTCCAATTGATATCAAGCTTAAATTGTTTTCGTATTAAATAATCATAAGTACTCATTACAGATACCGCTATAAAAGAAGCAATGATCAATTGAATAACGACATGAACGGGCATCATGCGTAATTCATAAATAATTTTAGCTAAGTTAATATTCTGAATTTCGTGTCTTCCATATACATAGATAATGACTAAAATAGCTACAGGAATCAGTATCCTAATAATTTTAGCACGGTACAAAGCCAAAAATAGCTGTAAAATTTTAAGCTTTCGAAGCAATTCTCTCATTGTGTCGTCGACTCCACCTTCGGACAAAATAATATCGATATTTTTAATACAAGACGGATTGTCAAACCAAGTGCGACAGGACTTCTGTGAAAGATTCGTGAGCGGTCCTCCAATCCAGACATTTTCGGGGTCGGGGGTTAATTAGATCCAGTAAATGAAGGAGATCTTCGTCCGTGACCCAAGCCATCAGTACTCTTGGGGAGGAACCCAGCAGTAAACCGTTAGCATTTTCATTCAAACTGCGTTGCTAGGACAAATAGCGTCAGCAAAATAAACTAGCAGGTTAAGTATAGCTTCCATATCCGCCTGGCAAGCAAACTACTTGGTTCAGTTAGCAGTGGCTGTGAATAAGCTGCCTGCGGGGTACTGTGTGATGATTACACCTAGCGCAATCTCTATGAACAACTCCGTACGATCGGCATTGTTGATGGGAGTATACAAGCGGGTTTATGTTCAATTATTGTGGCTACGTACGCTTCATCCTTACCGTGGGCCAGATACGAGGATACTAGATGTAGTTTCATATGGGATTGTATTCTAAAAGAACTCAGAGAGAGGGCGAAATAAGAATAGATAGCCCTAGGAATTAATAAATTTTTAGGTTATATCTAACCATTTTTTACTTCTCTCTCTTTCTTTCAATGCAGAAAGCATAATAAAAAAAACTAAGGAATTAATGAGTATATTTCTAAAGAAAATCTAAAGAATTTGTATAGCTAAGTAATAACTTGAAATGGAGATTCTTTCGCTAAGACTCTCCACCGTTAAAGTTGAACAGGGCTTCCTACGCAAGTGCTCCAGTTGCAAGCTCCATGATTAAGCTTCAGCGCCCCCCATCTCGGTTAAAAGACGGAATTCAGTGTGAAAGCTCTAACTACGCATGAAGAGTTGAATATATTCTTGACTGAATCGTATTCAATTTATTGATACTCGGATATTTTATTGTTTTATAAATATAAAAAATCTTATTGCCAATAAATATAGTTATAAGCTAAAGGGAGGAACGATGATGCCCCTAAAATCAGATTCTTTGAAAATATATGATTTTGCTTCAGTGACACCTTTGGGTATCCATTATCGGCATGCGCATTCAATATACCCAACTGACTGGAAGCTTCTTTACCTAGATACGGATCCCGAAGAACTTGAAGAGTGCAGAATTGTTGTAAGAGAGTCATTACTTTGATGCGAAATCCATTCTTGGCTAGATCGATACCTTGCGGTTTCTTTTATAAGATTCGCTTCTGCTGCCAGAAGTAGAGTATAGTAGGAGCAGTTGAAAATATATTCCAGGAGGCTACAGCCATGTCACAGGAGATCTGGATTAATCTGCCGGTCAAAGATGTTGAGAGGTCAACTGCCTTTTTCAATGAGATTGGATTACATGCGGCTAGCGTTGGTAACGAGAGAGCCAAGCTTGCCATAGGCCAAACAACGATTCTGCTGTTCCCGGATGCGGCGTTTGAGAAATTTACAGGTTCAAAAATCGCAGATACTTCCCATACCGCAGAAGTAATATTTTCCATTGGCGCTGAAAGCAGAGAAGAAGTAGATGCCTTTATTCAAAAAGTAGAGTTTGCCGGAGGAAACATCTTTGGCAAACCGAGTGAAATTGACGGCTGGATGTACGGCGCAGGATTTGCCGACCTGGACGGTCACCGCTGGAACCTGCTGTACATGGATGAGAGCAAAATGCCGAAACGCTAATATGAAAACGCCGGTCACCTCCTTAAGGTCACCGGCGTTTTTTACACCCCCTATAATCTCATATCCGTAATTCAAATCAAAATCGTTGCTTAGAAGGAAAAATTCGTGGGTTAAATTTATACAAATCACCTGGGCTATCCCTAAGCTAAGGGATATATTAGATATTTCCAATCCTTTTGAAAATCTCGATCGCTCAAGAGTAGAACTTGTGCATGGATTGACCCATTTGCTTAATAATGCGGGATTAGACCCTAATAATTTAAGTGCTTTTTCTTTAAGAACAGAAGTTATAAAAATCACGGCCAACTTTAACAGCTGGCCTGCGGAAGTAATAGATTTGTATCTAACAACTTCAAAAAACGTTCTAGAAGGTATAAAGGAGATTATTCAGTCTTTTGCTGACCCGAACACACAGCTGAAAGAATTGTTAAAGAAACGTGTGTGAAATACAATGCAAATGGAGGAAACAACTATAATGATTGTATTACAGTTTTGCCTATCATTATTATGGCAATAGCATTATACATTCATGAAGGACATCCTCAATTATCATATGCTTTAGGTACTTTTGGTCTAACGCTTGTACCCGTTGTATGCGGTAGAACATATCCGGATGACCGGTCAGAACCCGTTAATACTTGATGGTTGTTGGTCATTAAATATACGGAGGAATGTACGCACATAGAAGCTGTCGTTGGTGCATCTTGGTTCACTCCCCATCCGTTAAAAATTTAGTCCAGAGCAATATCCTGACTCTCTCTCTTGGATATACTTTTTAATTGGAAGCAACCTTAGCACGGTGCAATACCGAACTGAGGTTGCTTCAGTTAACTAAGACATACTGCCGTTTACTTCAGATAGGTTCCCGTTTCTCCAATTCCACCGCTGCCATTCAATACATATACCCTTGCGTTTCCTTTGCCGGAGCATGTCAGGGTAATCTTGCCATCAGTAACGGTTTTGGAATTACCAGTCACCGCATCCACATAGGTTCCGTTCGGAATTCCGGTAAATGTGGCGTTTCCTGAAATCGTGACCAATGCAAAGCTGTCAATGCCTTTGGCGCTGTCGGTATATCTTCTCTTAAACGCCAGATTGCCCGTTACATTCTCTGTGGAATACTGTCCTTTTTGCAAGGCGGGAACAGCTCTTCTGATTAAATTAAGCTGTCTGATATGTTTGGCCAGAGGATGGTTGAGCGATTCCGCAAGCGTGCCGGTAGCATTTGTGTATTTGCCGTAATCTTGTACTGTAACACTGCCTTCCATGTGATCGCCGTAATAAGCCCGTCCCGTTTTGCTTAGCGGTGCGTTTGGACCCGGATCAATGACAGCCCCCTTTTGGAATTCGATTTCGGAACCATAGAAGATAGCGGGTATTCCGCGGAAGGTGAACATCAGATCGAGATTCTCGGCCCAAGTGTCCTGTGTGCCCGCAAATCTTTGATTTTCCGGAGCCTGGTCGGGCGCATAGTCATGCGAGTCGATATAGGTTACATTCCAGGTAGCATCATTATAGTATTGATCACCACTTCTCATATTGAATGCTTCCTGCGCGGTCTTGAATGCCCAATGCATCGGAAAATCAATCACATCCATGCCCGATTTCATTGAATAGTCAGGCGTATGATAGGTATTTCCGTTTAAGAGAGCATTGTTCGAGGTTGGCTGTCCTGCTGTAGTAGAGTTGTCCGCCCACTCTTGTTCAACCGACACTTTATTGGAGGCGTAATCATTCTTTCCATCGCCCGGATACGATTTCGAGCTTTTCCAAGTATAGAATGGCGTCGAGATCGCCGGAATTCCACTGTTCCAGACATCTCTGTAACGGGTGGCTACTTCTCCAAAAATATAGAAATCCGAGCCACCTCTTGTCTTCCAGGCAGGAATATAGTATTTATTGAAAATATACCGGCTCACATGCTTCACCGTATCGACACGGAAAGCGTCAACACCCATGTCTATATAGTGATTGTAGGTATCAATTAAATATTCGTTAACTGCAGGGTTTTCCGTGTTCAAATCCACGCAATCTCCCGCTATCTGACCAGTTTGGACAGTATAGGATTCCCAGGAGAGGCTTTTCTCTGTATGGTAAATGTTATTGTTCGTTTCCGCGTTCTTCATTAAAGCGAGCCTTGCCTGATACTGCTGATCGGGTGTCATAGTATTATAGTTTGACGGCAGCTTATCCGTAGTTTTCACCAAGTTGTTAGCCGTATCCGGTTTAGCCGGATCTTTCTTGAACATGGGGTACAGATTCTCTTCACCGAAATTACCGGTATGATTGACAACGATGTCTTGAATAACCTTCAGCCCTTTGGCATGGGCCGCATTGATCAAATCCTGGTAAGAAGCTCCCGCTGATTCATATCTTGGGTCTACTTTGGCGAAATTTATTGCATGGTAACCATGATAATCATAACCGCTGGCATTCTGCACAACAGGTGTAATCCAGACGGCGCTGAATCCGAGGGCTTTGATATAATCGAGCTTTTGAATCAGCCCCTTAAAGTCCCCTCTCCAAGCTGGGTCCGAATCCGGATTACGCGCCTTGGCATCATCCCATGCGTGCATGTTGTTGCTCGGATCACCGTCATAGAACCGGGAAGTAATCACGAAGTAAATAGTATCTTCCCGAAAATCACCTTTATTTCCAATATTATAAACAAAGCTTTGTTTGGTTTGATTGCCAGCGCCGTCTATAACGAGAAATTTTAATGTCGTGGTCTTGGAAATAAGGATGGACGGTCCGGTCAATCCGGCCATAGCGTTGCCGAGGATATATACTTTCGAGCTTATGGTTGGTTCCGTACCATCGTCCGTGTAGTATGCCTTGGTCGTTGCCGCCTTGTTATCATTTAGGTTGAAGGATACAGTCACCGAGGAATCGGAATGTCTGGTAGGCAAATTCGCTGTGATTGTCGGAGCTTGCAGATCTGAATTCAGGTCAATCATATAAGCGAAAGAGGATGCATTTCCAGTTTGACCGATTGAGTTGACACCGAAGGCCTTAATGGTCAAAGAGGAAGCAACTTGGATTGGAGAGGTATACAAGGTAGAGGATGTCGTAGGTGTCGAGCCGTCTATCGTATAGTAAATCTTATCGTCACTGTTGGTGCTGGAAAGCGTCACCGATTGGGACGAATCATATGTTTTGGGTACAGGAGAGGCGGAAATCGCCGGAATTTTAGGCATTTCCGGGCTGGTATCATACCATGTGTTATCTGTGTAATACCAGCCCTCTTTCACACTGCGGGACAAGTCGGCCGTCTGTTTGCCGCTACCGTCATTAAAGATGAGACTTGAGCCTGTGGCCTCGGCAATGGTGTAGCTGTACCAGTCGTTTCCATCCGACTTCATCAGGATTCCCGGCCACGCTCCGCTTATCGGAACGGTTGTCGGATTCAGATTCCAGTAATGGATTCGAATCGCTGAATTCCAGCTTGAAGGTTTCTTAAAGTGAACCGTTAACCCAGTTTGAGTTGATTTAGGTATTGTGGTAGGTGCATACGTTGCGGTAAAGGTAGACGTGATCGAAGCGGTTGTAGAGGGAAGGGTAGTCGCTGTGGAATTCGTGTAGGTGGCTGTATAATCGGTGCTACTGGCCGAAGCTACGCCGGGTAAACCGAAGAAGTTGAAGCAAAGCGACAAAATAATCAACCAAGAAATAAAACTCCCAGTTTTTTTTCCTAGCAAGTTAACAACCTCCTGATAATATTTAGTGGAATAGATAATGCAACCGGTTGCATTAAAAATAAAAAAAAAAGAAGACATTTATTTTGATAAAATGGATTCTTTGATCGCCTCCTCCGTGGTATATATGGAAAATAATCATTGTACGCGCTTACAAAATAAACTATGAGAAAAGCCCATTCACACAGGGCTCTATACCAATGATTTTTTCCTTTTATGATTATATCATCCATACTTTTACTGGTCAATGAATTGCTAGGGACATATTTCAAACCTAAGCTAGCCTGTTCATAATTGAAGCCAACGTCCAAAAAGCCTTGAAAGGCACATGTTAATGTATCAAAGCGAGTCGCTAAGCAGATGTCAATAAGCAGTATATGGTCAGGAAAGAAAATAGAAAACGCGAGCGTGAGTATCCTAAGGTGGAATGGACAGCAATATAAGCTTGAACTTGAAGCTGAACCGGGGATGATTCCTTCAAACGTAATACTTGTTGTCTGACTTCCCTTCATTAAAGTTGGTTCCTGAGTTATAAACCGATTGGAGTTACATGACCCCTTTCCTGTATTGGTATCTTTAAAGTAATTGAAGCAGGAAAATGCTAACCATCCGCAAACATATGGGTTAAACAGAGGATTTATTAAATACCTGATTATATTCAGCTGCGCATCGGTGATCGCCAGCTTTGAATAGATTTCCAGCGATTTTATTCATGGCCGAATGCATCATCAAAAAAAACAGCCACTACAGGGCTGCTTTTGGTACTATGGGCTAATTGCTCGTGTATTTTACCCAATCATATTCAGCGTATAGCGGATTCGCTCCATTATACGAACCTAGCCAGTCGTCAACGCCAGTGCCATTCCATAAATTCATCATAATCTTGCCTGGCGTGCTTGGTATGTTTGTAGTTGCCGTATGCTTTAGAACCCCGTCAACATACCACTTAATGTACCCTGGCTGCCAATCAAAAGCATAGGTGTGAAAGCCTTTTGATGCATCGAAGCCCAGATCTACAATCTTCTCGTGACCACCGACCCCGTTTGTATAATAGTTGAATTGCACTTTTGTCGTGTCTTTGCCTAAAAATTCAATATCTATTTCATCCCATTGCGTGCCATCAGTAGGTCCCGTATACGTAAAAAAGGAAGATACGATCCCTATATTTTTAGCCGGCTTCATGCTGACCTCGTATAAGCCGTATCTGTAAGTGTTCGTCGATCGATACTCTCCGCAGTCAAATTTATTGTACGCAGAACTTGTTAAGCCAAGCTTCATTTTGCCATCGTTCGTAAAATTGACATTATTGGCACGCCAAGTGCAATTAAACATGTTCCCATTGGAATATCCATCCGCTTTTTGCCATGCACCAGAATTGAAACCATTAAGTGGTTCCCAAAAAACATTCCCCGCATAAACGCTTACCGAAAAAAACAGAGAGACAATTCCAGTTGCCAGTAAAGTAAACCAAGATTTCTTCTTCATTTTACACCTCCATAAAAGATTGACCAAACATGAAAGAAACGGCTGGCAATGATACATTATTTCAAGTATTGACCGGCTTACCGAAAAAAATATAAAACGCTTCCATATTTGGTATCTTCATTGTAGCTTGAAATTGAGGCGTAGACTATAGCAAACTTAACGCTTGAAACATAATTTAAAAAAACCTAAATTTTATCAAGTTGTGGTTTAAAAATGCACCGCTGGGCCGCTACGCTACTCACCCCGATAACCAGAGCCCTTACGTCCGGCGGGGAAGTTGAATCCAAGAAGGATGGTTAAAGAAAAGATAGCAAGACCTTTTTAAGGGGGCCTTGCTATCATTATGGTTTAGAGCAATTGTGACCTTTAATTTTGGATTCGCAAAGTTCAGTCACCTAACATTTACGGCCATTTTGAGGCCTTCCGTTATGTAAGGTTGTTGAAATGATGAGGAGAGAGTATAGTTTGTATGTATTTATTTTGTGCGGGAAGAGGTTAATATGGCGACAATTCATGATGTAGCATTAAAAGCGGGCGTGTCAGTCACTACAGTATCCCGTGTAATGAATAACCGAGGATATATCAGCGAAACTACACGCAAAAAAGTGTTTGACGCAATGGAGGAGCTTAATTATCAACCGAATGAAATAGCACGATCTCTGCTACGTAAGCAGTCCAATATTATTGGCCTTATTATTCCCAATGTCTCGCATCCTTTCTTCGGTGAGCTTGCCAATCAGGTCGAGTATTATGCCTATCAGCATGACTGCAAGGTCCTGCTGTGCAATTCACATATGGATCCCGTGAAGGAAAAAGTATATATCGATATGTTGAAGCGGAACCGGGTGGATGGCATCATTATGGGTAGCCATACATTAGAAGTAGAAGAGTACCGACATTTGAATTCACCGATCGTGACGTTTGATAGGCAGATCGACCCGTATATTCCTTACATATCCTCGGATAATTATCGCGGAGGCGAGCTGGCTACGGAGCTGCTCATTCGCAAAGGCTGTCAGAAAATTGCGCATATCTGCGGAAATCTGGAGCTGAACATGCTATCCAATGAGCGGACCAAAGCATTCCGGGATGTCGTGGGCAGGAATGGTGTCGAGCATGTGATCGTTCAAACAGACTTGAATGTGTTCGATCAGAAGGAGTACGAGCGAATCATTTCAAAACTCGTTCATGAACATCCGGATGTGGATGGAGTGTTCGCAACAAGTGATATTATTGCCGCTTTTGCGCTGAAAGAATATATTCGCGCTGGAAGGCATGTGCCAGAGAATGTGCGCATTGTAGGCTTCGATGATGTAAGCGTTGCTTCCTGGCTGACGCCGGAACTTACATCGGTAAGACAGCCGATTGCAGACATCGGCAGACTGGCGGTCGAGCTGATCCGCAGGCAGGCGGAAGGGGAGCAGGTGCAACCTGTCAATCTGCTGCCTGTTGAACTAATTGAGCGTGCAACGACCTGAATGAAAATCTGTTCCTCTAACAAGGGGAACAGATTTTTTTTAGTACATGTTAAAAATTCAACATGTCAAACGATTGACACAAGTTAAACCTTTGACATATAATCCGTTTGTAAGCGTTTTATTTAAGTGTTCAGAGCCATTATATAAATAAGGGGATGACAACAATGAGGAAATTCAAAAGAGTTCAATGGATGGTAATGCTGCTTCTTTTGGTTATGGTGGTGTCTGCATGCAGTGGCTCCGGAGGAGAAGGTAATTCGGCTTCTGGAGGGGGAACAGGGGATTCGAAAAATGTGAAAATTACGCTTTTGAACTCCAAAGGCGAAATCCTTCCACAGCTGGAGGAAGCCGCTAAGGCGTTCCAGAAAGACAATCCGGGCATTACTGTTGAAATCCAGCCGGTTCCGACTGGTGGTTCTCCTTTTGAGCGTGCCTCCGCATTGTATGCATCAGGAAACCCGCCCACCATGATCATGCTAGATACAGGTGATGTTGAGAAATTCAAGGACCGTATCCTCGATCTAAGTGGGGAAAAGTGGAATGCGGACACTGTTAAAAACGCTACCACTGCTACGACATTTGATGGTAAAAATTACGCGTTTCCGCTGGCTGTTGAAGGCTACGGATTCATTTACAACAAAGCCGTTGTAGATAAAGCGGTAGGCGGAAGCTTTGATCCCACCACAATTAAAACCCGAAATGACCTTGAAAAACTGTTTCAGCAAATCGAGACATCCGGAAAGAAAGCACTGGTGATTTCATCAATGGACTGGTCCCTGGGCGCTCATTATTTGCCTCTTGCTTATGCAGGCCAGAACAAAGACATGGCTGAAGTAGACAAATTCATGGCGTCACTAAAAGCGGGCCAGGCGGACTTGGCTAATAATCCTGTATTTAACGGACTTATGGATACATTCGACGTCATGATGAAATACAATATCGATCAGGCTTCTCCGCTAGCAGGAACTTATGAACGCGGACCGGAACTGCTCGGCAAAGGTGAAGTTGGCATTTGGTTCATGGGCAACTGGGCATGGCCGCAAATCAACAGTTTTGATACCGCTAACAAAGAATATGGTTTTCTGCCTGTACCAATCAGCAACAATGCCGATGACTACGGCAATCAGGAGATTTCGTCTGCTGTATCCAAGCGCATTGTTATTGACAAGGAGAAGGCTACTCCAGAACAGCAAGAGGCGGCGAAGAAGTTCCTGAACTGGATCGTCTATGAAGCGAAAGGCCAGGATTTCCTCGTGAACCAAGCAAACATTATCCCGGCGTTCAAAAATATTACACTGCCTGCGGCCGACCCGCTTGGCAAGTCCATCCAGGATTATATCGCAAAAGGCAAGTCAGAGCAGTCGATGAGTATGCTGCCTGCCGACCACTGGTCCAAGACAGGATCTTCCATGCAAAAGTATCTGGCGAAACAGGGTGATCGCGCAACACTGGTTAAAGAAATCGAAAACTACTGGAAGACCGCAAAATAAGGTTGTTTTCAAATTACCCGGAATAGAGAGAGAAATCAGGGACAAAGAGAGGGATCATCATGATTGCGGAAAAAGGAGTATGGAATCGGCTGCGGACGCGGCTGCTGTTTACCGGACCAACCTTGTTTGCCTTCATAACAGTAATGATCATTCCATTTTTGTACGGCATCTATCTGACGTTCACAAACTGGGATGGTATTTCCACCACACTATCGCTGGTTGGCATCCAAAACTATCTGGCTGTTTTTAGAGATATTGAGTTTTGGAAATCGTTCGGCTTGACGCTCAAGTATGTGTTTTATACCGTTGTTCTTATCAATGTGATCGCTTTTATGCTGGCTTATGTGCTGACAAAAGGGTTAAAAGGACAGAGTATTTTCCGGGCGGGATTTTTCCTGCCCAACCTTGTCGGCGGCATTGTACTCGGTTTTATATGGCAGTTTATATTCAACAACGTGCTTGTCTATTTGGGACAACATGCCAGCATACAGTCGCTCAGCACGACTTGGCTGGCTGATCCCGACAAAGCGTTCTGGGCACTCGTGATTGTAACCGTGTGGCAGAACGCGGGTTACATGATGGTCATTTACATCGCGGGATTGACGGGTGTGCCGAATGATATTATGGAGGCCGCAAGCATTGATGGGGCGAACAGCTGGACCAGACTGCGGAAAATGGTGCTGCCCTTGATGGTTCCTTCTTTCATCGTATGTATATTTTTGTCCCTGCAGCGCGGTTTTATGGTCTATGACGTGAACCTTGCGCTCACGAAAGGTGGGCCGTTCAGCAGTACTCAAATGGTGTCGATGCATGTGTATGAAAAGGCATTCCTTTCCCGTGATTATGGTGTGGGGCAGGCAGAAGCATTCGTGTTGTTCCTGATGGTTGCTCTCATCACTCTGCTTCAGGTTTATTTTAGCAAGAAGTTGGAGGTGGAGGCGTAATGGCAAGAAAAAGAGTTGCTTCCTCCGTGATCAAATTCATTGTGTTGACAGTCATACTCATATTGTTCATCGTACCGTTCGTCTTTCTGCTGATCAATTCGTTCAAGGAAAACATGGCCATCACCTCAAATCCGTTATCGCTTCCAGAGAGCTTCAGTATGGTCAATTATATGAATGCATTCGATAAAATGAATTATATCGCTGCCTTCACCAACTCATTGGTCATAACGGTGTTAAGTGTTCTGTTTATCTCACTGTTCGCGGCGATGACGGCTCATTATTTTGTCAGAAACAACACCAAGTTCAACCAATATACATTTATGCTGATGGTTGCATCCATGATCATTCCATTCCAGGCTATCATGATTCCATTGGTGAAAATCTACGGGTCCCTTGATCTGCTGAACAGTAAGTGGTCGCTGATTTACATGTATATCGGTTTTGGCAGCTCGCTGGCCGTCTTCATTTATCATGGTTTTGTAAAGAGTATTCCAAAGGAACTGGAGGAAGCGGCGCTAATTGACGGATGCACGCGGTTTCAGACATTCTTCCGGATCGTGTTTCCGGTACTGATGCCCACGACGGCCACCATTTCCATTCTCAATGTGCTGTGGATCTGGAATGATTTTCTGCTGCCTTCCCTCATTCTGGTCGATCCGGAGCAAAGGACACTTCCATTGTCCACGTACAACTTTTATGGAACCTATACAGTGGATTATGGTCCATTGATGGCAAGTTTGGTACTGACGATATTTCCGATCATTATCATCTATCTGTTCGCCCAGAAGTATATTATTCAGGGTGTTATGCAAGGTTCGATTAAATAACTGCAGGGGAAGGATGCTTTATCAAACAGACTAAAGCGTATACGAGAGAGCGTGCAGATCAATTTATTTCCCAATCGAAGCATATGCTTCGGCCGGATTATCGGCTGAACTACCACTTAATGGCTGAATTCGGCTGGATGAACGATCCGAACGGCTTCATTCAATATAACGGGCAGTATCACTTGTTCTATCAACATTATCCGTATAAATCAGTATGGGGACCGATGCACTGGGGACATGCAGTCAGCCGCGATCTTATGAAGTGGGATTATCTGCCGATCGCTTTGGCACCGGACGGTGAGTTCGACCAGGATGGCTGCTTCTCTGGCAGTGCGATTGAGCAGGACGGGAAGCTTGTCCTGATGTATACCGGACATGTTGTAACCGGGCCTGACAAAGATCAGGATTACAAGCAGTCGCAGGGAATTGCAGTATCAGAAGACGGAATAACGTTCGAAAAGTGGGAGGGCAACCCGGTCATCGGTTATGACGCTGTACCGGACACGATCAGCCGTAAAGACTTCCGTGACCCTAAGGTGTTCAGACACGAAGGTCAATATTACGCCGTTCTCGGTTCTAATGATGCGAAAGGGAACGGACTTGTACTGCTTTACCGTTCTGAAGACCTGAAAAGCTGGACGTATGTCAATGTACTAGCCGTGAGTGACGGACGCTTCGGCGATAATTGGGAGTGCCCGGATCTGTTCCCGCTCGGTGGTCGGCACGTATTTATGCTGTCCCCGCAGCGCATGCCTGCGCAGGGGGAGGCTTACCGCAATCTGCATTCCACCATGTACGGTATAGGTGATTTCAATTCCGCTGCCGGAACATTTACGGCAGAGCGGTATGCTCAGGTGGATCACGGATTCGATTTCTATGCCCCACAGTCAACCTTGGATGATAAAGGGCGGCGTATCGTCATCGGATGGATGGATATGTGGGAGTCGGAGATGCCGACCCAGCAGGGGCACCATTGGGCTGGTGCGATGAGTCTTCCGCGGGAAGTGGTTATCGACGGCGCCAGGCTGCTGTTCCGTCCGCTTGAAGAGGTAAAGAATTACCGATGCAATCTGTTCGAGCAGCGGGATATCTTACTGACAGGTGAGCAGATTATGGACACGCGCGGAGATAGCTACGAACTGAAGGTCGTATTTGAGTTTGTGGCCAGTAACACCGATGAATTCGGTTTAAAACTGCGGGTGGGTAGCGAAGAGGAGACTGTACTGTCGTATCGTCCCGATGACGGTCTGTTCCGTTTCAACCGTGAACGTGCTGGTATAGGCCCAGGAGGAGAGAGAAGAGTGCCTTTGGGCTTACACGAGGGCCGTCTGGAGCTTCGGGTTTTTGTCGATAAAAGCTCGGTGGAAATATTCATCGGCGACGGTGAATACGTCCTCACAGGAAGAGTGTATCCGGGAGTGGAATCTACGGGCATTCGAGCGTTCGCGAGCGGAAAGTGTACGATTGCTTCGTTTCAGAAGTGGGATATATCCACATAGAAATGCATGACACACAGGAACCCGACCATTGATGGTCGGGTTCCTGTTTTTTTGTAGGATTGTAATTGTGTGATTTACACAAGCTTATTTTGAAGATAGGCATCAATTTTTGCGAGGGCTTCTTCTGTACCGCCAGATTGCTGGAAGCTATCGTTTATTTTTTGTACGCCCTCTCTATACGCTGCGTTCGACATTACCTCATGTACGGCACCTCTTAACGATTGTACATTGATTTGGTCTTTGGTTATTCGATAGCCAGCTTGAAGTTCTGTTAACCGCTGCGCGACCATGGGCTGATCCTTGTCCTGAGGCAGTACAACCAAGGGTACATTAAAGTGAATCCCTTCATTCACACTGTTCATTCCACCATGAGTAATAAATACATCTGAATGACGTAGTACCTCCAATTGGGGAACATAGGGCGAGATGATAAAGTGCTCTGGGGCTGGATTGATTTTCGTAAAGTCAGCTTTCTCGCCAGCTGCAATCACGACGATACCTTCAAAATCGGAAAAAGCTTCAATACAGGTGTTGAAAAAGTCCTCAACATGATCCAAAACCGTTCCCATCGAAATATACAGAACTTTTTTATCTTGTAGTGCGTCCAAAGGAAATGAATTTTCCCCTTTGCGTTCTGGGAAGCTGGGACCAATAAAGAGATTCTCTTCACCAAAGCTGTCAGCGTCTGGTTGGAAATATCGACTGGTATATACAACATTCAAAGCCCCTGTATTGCTCATAAATTGAACCATATTTTCGGGAGCAACACCGAACCTTTCTTTCATGAGCTGCAGTGAGGTCGTGGCCTGTTCATCAAGTTGAAACGGCTCATTTCTATTAGAGCGAAAGAGATTGGTAGCCATCCGATTCTGCGAAATCAGAAAAGATGGGGAGGAAGCAATACCAGGGATTTTCAAATAGTCTCTAACTAACTCGCCAGCTCCGAATCTATCATAGAATACAAAGTCAAAATCAATGCTTTCAGACAGCTGCTGGGTAATGGCTAAGATGTCCATTGAAGTCTGGATATGGATATTCATAAATGCGTTCAGTCCTGCCGAAGTATTGGTATTAATGGAAGCAGTCCTGACCAGATCAGAATGCAGGTGAACCTTCGCTCCAACGGCTTCGAGTCTGTCCTTGTATTTCTCAGTTGTAATGTAATGTACTTGGTCCCCTCGTGCTGCAAAGGCTTGCGTCATCCCGATCGTAGGGTTTACATGTCCTTCTGCCGGAAAGTTAACCATTAATATGTTTAACATTCATCATTACTCCTTTTCTCTACAATTAAGATCGCAGTTTTCACTGAATCTCTCAATCCATAATAACAATAATATTTATTTTTTCAAATGATATCCTTTCATGATCATGAAAAACATGTTGGCATGAAATGTGTATAACAAATATTTACCTCGTGCATAGTAAGGGGGAACTCTACTTAGCAAGGGAGGTTTTTTCTAAGTGAACGTTCAAAGAGCGCAAGAAATAGCGTCCTCTTCCATAATGGCGAATGTGTTGTGTGATGGGTTACCCATTTATATTCAGCATGTGAACGAGCAGAGTGAGACGGCACGCATTTATACGCTGAACCATCCAGAAGAGGAACGGGAAGTACCTTTGTACACGTTAACGGAAAGAGATCAGGTACTGGAATAAGAAAGGAGCGATATGAAAAATGAAACCAAATCAACAGAAAGTAGTCGAGGCAGACCGTTTGAATTTTCGTGACCAGACGGATGATGTGGTTAGAGAAGTGCCGGCCACGACGGATGCCAGCGAAGCAGTTGCAGCAATGACCTCACATATCAATAAATACGATGTACCGGATGAGTTGGAGGAGAAATAGAGAATGACCGAGCGCGCACAGGATAACCTGTTGCGTGCTATTTATATGATGCATAAGGATAACCAAAGATTTAGCAGCTCTGTAAGGGGCTGCTTCTTTTTATTGTTTCGAAAGCATCATAAATATTTTAAAAAAAGTATTGCATATAGGTTTACTAGGTATTATGATAACAACAACAGATTTATATTTTTTTGTTTTTCACAATGGTATAAGGTTTAGACCTTAAAGATTTATGATCGGAGTGTTCATATGTTAATCCAAACTCCTCTGCGCTTTGAAAAAGTATCAGCTAAAAAAGTGAGTGATTTTATTAGAGAGCAGTTGGAAGAGGCTATTATTTTAAAGGAATTGCTTAGCGAGGAGCAACTACCGACAGAACGGGAACTCGCAGAAATATTTAATGCCAGTAGAATTACAGTTCGTGAGGCGTTATCTCAATTGGAATCCAAGGGACTCATTGAAAAGAGAGTAGGTGCCAAGGGAGGGACCTTTGTTCTTCCAGTGACAGCAAACTCTCATAAACGTACCCGGGAAGAAATTGCAAAAGATTGGGAGCACATGCTGAAGGTCTTTGAATATCGGATGATTGTGGAGCCAGAGGGTGCTTTTTTAGCGGCTGCGCGGATCACCACGGATGAACTGGACCTGCTTCAGCATTACCTGGAACAGAGCATTGAAGCGGACTGTACCCGAGAATGGTTTCGGGCCTTGGATGTTAAATTCCATCTGGCCATTGCCAAAGCATCTGGCAATCCATTTTGTGAAGATGCGGTTAGGCAGATTCGTACCAAGATTAACCCGGCACTTGATCTCATGCCCTATGATGATCAGATTCGGACGGTGAATTACGACGTCCATACAGAAATTTTGAGTGCACTTCGGGCACGAGATGCTGAGAAGTCGCGGGAAATGATGAAGCATCATATCGGACATTCCGCAGATGCCATTTATGCAAGAGTAGTTGCAAAAGGCTAACGATATCATACAGAAAAGAATACGATTCGAGTGGGGAGGGTGCAAACATGAACATACACGAGCTTTTGGCTTTATCTAGACCACTTCAAGAGCAATTGATCACATGGCGAAGGGATTTTCATCGCCATCCTGAAACGGGTTATGAAGAGATTCGAACATCGGGCATTGTAGCCGAGCACTTGCGTAGTCTCGGGTTGGAGGTGACAACCCAGGTAGGGAAAACCGGGGTTGTGGCTCTGTTACGGGGAAAAAGCCCAGGGCCTACCATCGGTCTAAGGGCAGATATGGATGCATTACCGATTCAGGATCAAAAAACGGTTCCCTATCGTTCGGAGATCCCAGGTAAGGCCCATTTATGTGGGCATGATGCCCATACAGCCATACTGATGGGAACTGCACAGTTACTTGCTCATTTGGAGCGACCTGAAAGAGGAAATATCAAATTTGTCTTTCAGCCGGCTGAAGAAGGTTTGGCAGGGGCCAAGGCTATGATCGATGACGGTGTATTGGAGAATCCAAAAGTGGATGCGATGGCAGGACTACATATGTTCCCGGGTCTGAAGACAGGAACACTGGGGGTCAGCAAAGGGGTCGCTTTTGCATCGGCAGATAGCTTAACCATTAAGATTCTAGGCAAAGGCGGTCATGCTGCCCGTCCACATGAGGGAATAGACGCCATTGCCGTGTCCGCGCAGGTTATTTCTGCCCTACAAAACATTTCAAGTCGTATGGTTGATCCCCTTGAAACCATGGTCATTACGATTGGCAAAATTAGTGGCGGGTATATGGGAGCGGCCATTGCACCGGAAGTAGAGATGATCGGTACCGTGCGTACCCTATCTGCGGAACTGCGTAACCGGATGCCTGAGCTGATCGAACAGGTGGTCCGTGGGGTGTGTGAGTCGTTCGGAGCTGGATATGAGCTGAGTTATCAGCAGGGCTACCCGGTTGTGCAGAACGACCCGGATATGGTCGATCTGATGACGGAAACGAGTGAGCAATTGTTTGGCTCCAAGGAGTGGGACTACATCAAACCGTCAACAGGCGGGGAGGATTTCGCTTTTTATTGTGAACAGGTACCCGGCGTGTTTTTCCGGTTGGGATGTGGGAGAGGTGATGAAGATACTAGCTATCCATTACATCATCCCAGATTTGATTTAGATGAAATGGTACTGCCTTATGGGGTAGCCATGATGTCGGCCATCGCGCTGAATTTTTTGAAGACAACATAAAATTGGGATTAAGACGCTCAAATGCAGCTGTGTGGCAATATACAACCTTAATGGAGTGGAGTGGACAAGATGAATAGACATAAGTGGTTTAGAGGCGGGATTACGTTACTGATTGCTGCGATGATCCTGGCAGGCTGCGGTACCCAATCCACAGGCGATAGTAAAGACAGCGCAACATCGACCGACAGTAAAGTACTGACAATTGCTAATGCTACGGATATTGAAAGTTTTGATCCACATAACAATAACAATACGGCGAGTGAAGCTGTTCTGGTTAACGTATTTGACTACTTATTGAAAAATGATAGTCAGCAAAAGAAAGTACCTGGACTCGCTACTTCCTGGGAAAAGGTAGATGATACCACTTGGCGTTTTCATCTGCGCGAAGGGGTAACCTTCCATAACGGTGATCCATTCACAGCCGAAGATGTGAAGTACACGATAGAAAGAGTGGCAAAGGATAACACACTCAAACAAAATTCCTACTTTAAAAATATCAAAGAAGTGAAAGTGGTAGATGAACATACGGCAGACATCATCACCGATGGACCTGATCCGTTGCTGTTGAATCGTTTATCCAAAATGGGAGCTGGCATCTTACCTTCCAAGTATATTGAGAAAAATGGGATAGAGGCATTCCTTAAAAATCCGATAGGTACGGGCCCTTATAAATTTAGCCAATGGATCAAGGATGACCGGGTGGTACTCGTTAAAAACGATAAGTATTACGAAGGTCAGCCCAAATGGGATCAAGTTGTTTTTCGCTCCATTCCAGAAGCCTCTACGCGTGTATCTGAACTGCTCGCAGGCTCGATTGACATTGCATCTGGTATCCCTTCCACGGATATAGAACGTGTTCAAGGCGAAGAGGGTAAGAAAATCGTCAAGGCTCCGATCCAGCGTGTGCTGCAATTGATTTTACGTCAAAGTCAGGGCAGTGTTACGGCTGACTCCAAAGTGAGAGAAGCGATAGATCTCGCGATTGATAAAAAAGGAATCGTAGACAGCATCGCAGGCGGTGCTGGGATTGTAACCCGTACTTCCGTTACACCAGGCAACTTTGGTGCCGATCCTTCCTTATATGAGAAAACATTATATGATCCGGCTAAAGCTAAGGAACTGCTGAAGCAGGCCGGTTATGCTGGCGCAGGCCCGACATTGACCCTTTCAGTATCCTCAATATACAAAGAGTATGCCGAGGTCGTAGCCGCGATGTTAAATAAAGAAGGATTCAACATTAAATTGGACGTGCTGGAGCCAAGTGCTTTCAGTGAGCGTTACAGTTCCAAATCTTTCAAAGAAATGTTTATGATCGGCATTGGTAATTCTCTATTTGATGCTTCCAACAACTATAATCGCTATCTGGTAGAAGAGGCAAAAGGCGAAACGGATTATAACAATCCGAAGGTAGAGAAGCTGCTGCAGCATGCGCTGACGAATTTGGATACAGCCTCGCGTGAAAAAGAGTATCAGCAAGTGCAACAGATTTTGGCTGAAGATCGTCCAGCCGTATATTTGTTCCAAATGGAAGGGATTTATGGCACCGGTAACGGTGTGAACTTCCAACCGAGAAGCGATGAAATGTTCTATGCAGAGGATATTACACCTGCTAAATAAAGATGAGAAATGAACGGGCGGGGACCTCAATGAAGGTTCCTGCCCGTCCTTTTAAAAAAAGCCTGCTGGTTACGGAGGTGACAGATTGAAAACGTATATCGCTAAATCACTGCTTCAGGTTATTCCTGTACTGTTGATTGTCTCCCTTATTGTATTCATTCTGGTGAGGGTAACCGGGGACCCTGTGGCCCTTATGCTGCCGGAGACCGCTACAGCTGAGGATCGTGCAGTGTTAACGCAGGCGCTGGGGCTAGATCAGCCCTTATATACGCAATACATTAAATTTATTGGCAGTGCCTTACAAGGAGATTTTGGTACCTCGTTTCGCTATGGTGAATCGGCTTTGCCGTTAGTATTGGAACGGCTGCCTGCCAGTTTTGAATTGGCAGTAGCCGCCATGATTTTTGCGGTCATCATTGCTGTGCCGTTGGGCGTCATCTCAGCAGTCAAACGGAATACCTTTACCGATTTAATCATTTCCAGTTTATCCGTAGTCGGCAAGGCCATGCCTAACTTTTGGATGGGGATTATGCTCATCTTATTATTTTCCGTCATGTTAGGGATGCTTCCGGTGTCCGGCCGGGGCGGGATGGATCATTTAATACTCCCGGCCTTTACACTGGGTGTCGGCCTTTCTGCACAGATGACCCGACTCATTCGCTCCAGTATGCTGGACATTTTGAATCAGGACTATATTCGAACAGCCCGAAGTAAAGGGATTCTAGAAATCGTGGTTATCGGAAAACACGCTTTCCGTAATGGATTGATTCCGGTCGTTACGATTATGAGCTTGCAATTTACGAGCTTGATCGGAGGTACACTGATTACAGAGACGGTATTTGCATGGCCGGGTTTGGGACAGTTACTTGTCGTCGCTGTGAATACGCACGACATGGCTATCGTTCAGGCTGCTGTATTTGTGATTGCCTTTATTGTGGTGGTCAGCAATATTTTAACCGATGTCGTTTACCGACTGCTTGATCCAAGGATTAAATACAACTAGAGAGGGGAGGGGGAAGCGTGGCAGGCATTCATGATGTACAAGCCCTTGGTCCAGATCTAAACCTGGATGGCAAAAAGCAGACACAACCGTCCGGTATCGGACGCATATGGAAGCAACTGTTACGAAGTAAAACCGGAACAGTCGGCGCAGTAATCTTACTGCTCGTTAGTTTAACGGCATTATGTGCCCCTATGCTGGCCAGTCACAGTCCTGCGGAAATTGACCCGCTTAACCGTCTGAAGCCGCCTATGTGGCTGGATGGTGGATTGCCGAAACATTGGCTTGGTACAGATAACCTAGGACGAGATATGTGGAGTCGTATCGTATATGGAGCGAGAGTTTCGCTTATCGTCGGTATTGGTGCAGTTCTGGTCTCAGGCACCATTGGCGCAATCCTCGGCCTCCTCGCCGGGTTTTATGGTAGATGGGTGGATGCCACCATAATGAGGGTTGCCGACGCCTTTTTGGCTATTCCGGCTATTCTGCTGATGCTGGTTGTCTTGGCCGTTGTAGGGCCTGGCATGACTACGCTCATTTTCGTCATTGGCGTTACAAATTGGGTTTCTTATACGAGGGTTGTCCGGGGCGAGGTATTGAGTATCAAGGAACGAGACTTTGTTAAAGCAGCCAAGGCGATTGGCTCTAAAAATAGTAGGATTTTGTTGAAGCACATTTTACCGAATGTCCTGTCTTCGTTTATCGTCATTTCCGGTATGAATGTAGCAACGACGATTATTATGGAAGCTTCTCTTAGTTTTCTCGGGTTAGGGATTACACCGCCGGCAGTGTCCTGGGGTGGCATGCTGAGCGATGGGAGACAGTATATAGCCACGAGCTGGTGGGTGGCAACGTTTCCCGGTCTGGCGATTACCATCACAGTCCTGGGCGTCATTTTTCTCGGTGACTGGCTTCGCGACGTGTTAGATCCCCATATGAAAGCGAAAGAATAACAGAAAGCGGGGGATCGGAAAAGATGACCACGAGATTGCTTGAAGTGAATCATTTGAAAACCTACTTTAAAACGGAGGATGGCATCGTTCCTTCGGTCAACGGTGTCAGCTTCACTGTGAATCCAGGCGAAACAGTAGCTATTGTTGGAGAGTCCGGTTCCGGTAAAAGTGTAACCTCCTTGTCTATTATGGGTTTAGTGGCAGCACCAGGTAAAGTCGTGGGCGGGGAGATTCTGCTTGAAGGACGAGACTTGCTCCAATTGTCCAAGGGAGAAATGCGCAAATATCGGGGAAACGAGGTATCCATGATTTTTCAGGAGCCAATGAGTTCGTTGAATCCTGTATTTACGATTGGCAACCAAATCAGTGAGGTCATCCGGCAGCATCAGAAGCTGAGCAAACCCGAAGCACGGCAGAAAAGTATAGAGATGCTGGAAAGGGTAGGTATACCTGGCGCGTCGAAAGTGGTAGGTTATTTCCCACATCAGTTGTCGGGAGGAATGCGTCAGCGGGTGATGATCGCAATGGCCTTGGCCTGCCAGCCAAAACTGCTCATCGCTGATGAGCCGACGACGGCCCTGGATGTAACGATACAGGCTCAAATTTTGAATTTAATCCACAAGCTGAGCAAGGAAGAGAATACAGGCATCATTCTTATTACCCACGATTTAGGTGTCGTCGCGGAAATGGCTGACCGGGTAGTCGTGATGTATGCCGGGGAAGTAGTCGAGGAAGCGGACGTATTTGAATTGTTCGAAAAGCCGGGCCATCCCTATACGATCGGACTGCTAGGATCACTCCCTAAGCTTACGGAACAGAGGGAATGGCTGGATTCCATTCCCGGTACCGTTCCTAATATGATGCAGATGCCGAGTGGTTGTCCATTTCATCCCCGCTGTCCTTATGCCCAGGAACAGTGCACAAGGATTCATCCTGAAATACAGGCCAAGAATCCAGGACACTATGTCAGATGTTTGCGGATGGAGGAGGTGTCAGTATGAACGAGACAACACAGAAAACACCGCTTCTCGAAGTGAATGGGCTTAAGAAATATTTTCCGATGAACAAGGGCTGGTTTTCCAGAAAGAGCGGTTATGTACGGGCGGTTGATGATTTGAGCTTTAAGGTGATGCCAGGAGAAACCTTAGGTATTGTAGGGGAATCGGGGTGTGGCAAATCAACAACAGGACAAATGATTACACAACTGCTAGAACCCACGGCAGGCGAAATTCGTTTTCAAGGGCAAAGCCTGTCTGATTTAACGGACGAAGAAGTCCGCAAAGTCAGACGAGATTTGCAATTTGTATTTCAAGACCCGTATTCCTCTTTAAATCCAAGAATGAAGGTTTTTGATATCGTCGCGGAACCGCTGCAGGTACACGGGATTGCTAGAGGCAAGGAGCTTAAAGCTGAAGTTTTTCGACTGTTGGAAACGGTAGGGTTAGGCGCGCATTTAGCGGATCGGCATCCCCATGAATTCAGTGGCGGGCAGCGTCAACGGATTGGCATAGCGAGAGCACTGGCTATGAAACCGAAGCTCATTGTTTGTGATGAACCTGTATCCGCGCTGGATGTGTCAATTCAGGCTCAGATTTTGAATTTGTTAAAGGAGCTTCAGCAGCAGTTCCAGCTTACCTACATTTTTATTGCCCACGGGTTGCCCTCCGTCAAGCATATTAGCGACCGCATCGCGGTGATGTACTTGGGCAAAATCGTGGAGCTTGCAGATCGTGACGAGTTGTTTGCAAGACCGCAACATCCGTATACAAAAGCATTGCTTGAGGCAGTGCCTGTTCCTGATCCGAGGCTGCGTAAAGAACGGATCACATTGACGGGGGAAATCCCCAATCCTGCCAATCCGCCTTCGGGCTGTACTTTTCACACGCGTTGCCCCTATGCACAAGAGATATGCCGACTACAGAGTCCATTGCTCGAAGAGCATACTCCAGGACATATTGCTGCCTGTCATTTTCCCCTGCATGAGCAGGTGGCTCACGAATAGATGAAATTTTGGAAGTAGGCGTTAACCAAAAAAAGGAGGCTACTCATGAATAAACGATCAATTGTACCGGAGGATTTGTACGGATATCAGTGGATCAGTGATCCCACAATAAGCCCCGATGGAACGATTGCCTACGTCAATAAAAGCATAGATCGCCCAAAGAATGACTACCAAACACACATCCGTGTCGCATCCCTTCTTGGGAACGACGATCAGCCGTTGACCGGTGGCCACAAGGATTCGGCTCCAGCTTGGTCACCCGATGGATTACAGCTAGCTTTTTTACGTCTGGCGAATGGAAGCAAACAGCTATGGACGGTTCCGGCTGAAGGTGGAGAGGGACAGCAGCAGACGGAGGTGAAGCGGGGAGTGGGTGCATTCGTCTGGTCACCGGACGGAAAGTATATTGTATTCACAAGTATGGTGAGTATACACGCTGAGCGGGAAGCCATGGGGCTTGAGGAATATAGCAAGCAATCCGGTGAGCGGGGACGTATCGTGGATCGCACCACTCCCAAAGCTGAAGGATCGGGCTGGTGGAATGGTCTATTTAGTCATTTATATGTATTGGAGCTTGAAAACGGCCGGATCACGCCAATAACGTCGGGACCTTGGAATGCATCTTACCCTGTATGGTCCACGGACAGCAAGCAGATTTCCTTCTTGTCCAAACGTGTAGACGACGACATGAAGGATGCAGACATGCTTTCGTTTTCGGATGTGTATACGATCGATTGCGACGGCGGTAATCTGGTGAAAGTTACGGATTCCAGCTTGGCGATTAGCCAATTTTCGTATGCCCCAGACGGCAAATCTTTGACTCTAATCGCCAGTGATCGCATTTATGGAAGTGGTAGCCAGAATCGACTATACACCGTGCCTGTTACGGGGGGAGCCCCGGAACTATTGGTTCCTGAATTAGACATGAAAATCGGCAACTTCGCCTTAAGCGATATGAAATCATTTGGTCCGTCTCCATCTCCGTTATATGCTCCTGCACGATTGAAGCCAGAAATGTATGTGCTCGGGACGTTGCAGGGTGCTGTTCATATATACCGCATCACAATGGACGGGGATGTTCAAGCGGTGACTGGCGGAAGTGATAGAGATATCTATCAGTACACGCTATCTGATGACGGCCGCTATTTGGTTTTTGCTGCACTTGATGTGGACCGGCCAGGCGAGCTGTATCAAATGAATCTGGAGACAGGGGAAGAGAAGCGACTTACGCACCATAACGACGATCATATGGCTTCCTTGCAAGTGAGTTCACCAGAGACGTTTTGGTTTGAGGCTTCGGATGGCTTCAAGGTACAAGGATGGATTTTCAAACCGGCCGGAATGGTACCGGGGGATCAGGTTCCTTTGATCTTACAAATTCACGGCGGACCCCATGCGATGTATACCGGCACGTATAGCCATGAAATGCAGACGCTCCTTGCGCAGGGATATGCCGTGCTCATGACCAATCCGCGCGGTAGCTTTGGTTATGGTCAGGATTTTGCTCAGGCCTGCCGGGGGGACTTTGGGGGAGGAGATTATCGTGATCTGCTGGACGCCTTGGACTTTGCGCTGAACCAGTTTGATTGTATAGATGAAACCAGGCTCGGGGTGGCTGGCGGCAGTTATGGCGGCCTGATGACCAACTGGATCATTTCTCACACGAACCGATTTCGAGCTGCCGTTACGCAACGCTGCATCTCCAACTGGCTCTCCTTCTATGGCTTGAGCGATATTGGTATTTCCTACACAGAGGGAATCGTTGGGGCTAACCCGTGGGAAGATCCTGAGCTACTCTGGTTCAAATCCCCATTGGCACATGTAAATAGCATTGAAACTCCGTTGCTGATTTTACACGGCGAGGAAGACCTGCGCTGTCCTGTTAGCCAAGGGGATGAGTTGTTTACGGCTCTTAAGCGGTTGGGTAAAATAACACGCCTCATTCGATATCCCGGGTCCAATCATTCATTGCTAAAGAGCGGTAAACCGTCCCTTCGTGTGGATAACTTTGAACAAGTGGTGGCTTGGTTCAATTCCTACTTGAGTAAAGGAGTATACTCCAATGAGTAAAGTGAAATTGTCCATCCCAGTGGCCTTTCTGATCGAGAACTTATGTACGAGTGGTGAACCAAAAGACGTCATCATTGAATGTATCAAAAAACAGGATTTCACTCCTTTGCTCGACAAGGTTAAAGAAAAAACAATGGATTTCAAAGAACGTTGTCAAACGGCAGAAGACATAGGAGACGAGTGGGAAGAAGCGATCCTTAGTGGTTATGAATTTAAGTTTTTACACATCAATGGATTGAAAAGGCTGCTTTATTTTCGTTTGGATCGAGCCCTAGATCGCGATTATGAGCAAGATGGGATCACGTTGAAAAATCTGTATCTTGATCCTATCGAAATTGATACTTTACAAGGGCTCATCGGCAGACAGTGGCAGGTGATTGCTGAAGACAATGAAGCTGCAGGTAACGTGCAGAGGAGAGTCAGCATTAAGCTTTTATACCGAAATGAAGATGATTCTTAAAAAGCAAATAGTATTTAATGCCCAAACGTACAAATGATATTGCCCATGTGTACGTTTTTTTCTTTTTGTTTTTTTGTAAAATAATATATAAATGATTTCTGTTCAAACTAAATGGACCAGGCGCTCTCATAGCGGCGTTGTCTCTAATAAGTTGAAAAGCCGAATTCAGAATTGTAGGAGGGAATTATGATTGATGTATTCAATGAACAGATTCAAAATCTAGATCCAGAAATAAGTGAAAGTGAAGGTGAATTTGAGAAGAAAGATATTTCAAAAGTGTTAACTATAATATGGATTTTTATAATTTATAGTGAGTCTGTCATTCTTCAACATTTGTCCAGCGGTCTAAATCTGCCGCAAAGTGTCTTATTCACTGTAATCATCATATTGCACATCCTCTTGTACTTGCATGCTCAAAGAGTTGCAAAATATTTTTCATGGGCTTATTTTGTTGTGCAAGGGGGATTGATCTTTTCAAGTGCATTTCTTCTACCTGAAAGTTTCTCCATTGTACTGGTTGGGTTAATGCCAGTTTTGGTGGGTCAGAGTATAGGCATTTATTACAAGCCGCTTAAGGTTATTCTTGTATTTTTGATCTCCTATGTACTTTTTTGTGTGGCTGTGGTCTGGCATAATGATGGCAAGCAATTTGTGTTGTTCATCCCGCTGTTTTTTCTAATTGCAGTTGTTATAGTAGCTTATGCCGTTCTTTTTCTCAAACAAGTCAAAGCACGAATCCGAACGCAAAACGTTCTTAAAGAACTTGAAATTGCACATCAAAAGGTCGAAGAACTTACAATTGCTAACGAACGACAACGTATGGCCCGTGATCTTCATGATACGCTGGCTCAAGGGCTTGCTGGGCTAATCATGCAACTTGAAGCCATTGATGCCCATCTGACAAAAGGAAGTACGCAAAGAGCTCAGGAGATCGTCCAACAATCGATGTCACAAGTGCGAAGAACATTGTCTGATTCAAGGCGAGCTATAGACAATCTGCGTTCGAAAACCATCTCGGAAGTTGATTTTGCAGAAGCAGTGGAGGAAGAAATACAGCGATTTACAATGGCTACGAGCATTCGTGTAATACGCAACATCAAAATTAAAGCTTCAGTTCCCAGACTGGTGTTCGAACATGGATTGTTTATTATAAGCGAGTGTTTAACCAACGTAGCGAAGCATTCACATGCTAATACCGTATGGATTAATATTTTAGATAACGAAGGCAAGATTGAAATCGAGATTCGCGATGATGGAAAAGGATTTGATACGGATATTATTGCCAAGCAAACAGGGCATTACGGAATAATAGGTATACATGAACGTGTACGGATACTGGGTGGAAAAATCAATATTAGCAGTATATTTCAAGAAGGTACAGCTATAAAAATAGAGGCGCCTCTTACTAAAGGAGACCTATCATGAAATACAAGATTTTAATTGTCGACGATCATTGGGTAGTTAGAGAAGGATTAAAGCTGGTGCTGGAGACCAATGACAGTTATGAGGTTATTGGTGAAGCCGGAGAAGGTGTAACGGCTCTTAAATTGATTGAAGAACTTCAGCCGCATGTCATATTGTTGGATTTATATATGCCACAAATGAGTGGTTTGGAAACCATGAAAGCCCTCAGAGAAAAACAAAATGAAACACCAGTCATTATCCTGACGACCTATAACGAAGATGATTTAATGATTAAGGGGCTCTCTTTGGGAGCAAAAGGATATTTATTAAAAGATACCAGTCGAGAAAATTTATTTCGCACTATTGAGTCTGCGCTAAGGGGGGAAACGCTGCTTCAGCCAGAGATAACAGCAAGGGTATTCGCTGCCACGAATAAGAGAGAAGCTGAGATAGAGTCACACGAAAGAAACTTAGTTCTGACTGATAAGGAAAAGCACATATTAAAGTCTGTTGCACATGGTTATAAAAGTAAGGAAATTGCGTTTGATATGGGAATTTCCGAGCGTACCGTAAAGGCACATTTAACGAATATTTATAACAAGCTTGGTGTTGATTCCAGATCCGAAGCTGTTGCTGTTTCGTTGGAACGTGGTATTTTACAGCTTTAGAAATAATAACTGAAAATATGTTATTTATTTGCCCAGTCGTACATAAGGTGCTTGCCCCTTTGTACGATTTTTTTGTTTGTTCATTGTTATAACATGAAAAAAGGATGAAAAAGTTTACTTGACCCACGGGTTGCTGATAGCACCTTTAGAAGAGAGAATCAGAGAGGATGACATTAGTTGAAGAGAAAAGGAATCAGAATAATGATTGCAGGGGTTGTATTAGCTATAGTAGCTTCTGGTTGCTCCAGTGCAACGGAGAACTCTGTAACACAAGCCAGTCACCCGGTAAAAGTGGAGAAACTTGCAATGAAACCTTTGGCCAATGATTTTAATTTGGCGGGGACATTGCAGGCAAGTAATGAGGCCAATGTTTCCTTTGAAGCGGATGGACGTATATTGAACACCATGGTCGAGGTTGGAGATTCAGTAGAAAAAGGGAGTGTCCTTGCGAAGTTAGATACATCTGCTTATCAGTTACAGCTGGATCGGGCAAAGGCAACCATGGAAAAGGCAAAGGCTGGTGTTAGCCAAGCGGAGGCTTCTGTTCAATCGGCACAGGCGGGCATTCATAGTTCACAATCCCAGGTCAATGCGGCCCAATCCAAATTACAGGAATTGAACAATGGCGCCAAAAAGCAGGAGATTGCACAGTCTCAAAATGCGGTTACTGTAGCAACTAATAATTACAACAAGAAGAAAGCGGATGCCGCACGGTCCCAAAGTCTATTCCAGGCAGGTGCAGTATCCTTAACGGAAAATGAGAATGCACAGCTGGAATTAACGAACGCACAAGAAAGTTTAAGTGATGCGCAAGAGAAATTGTCTCTTTTGCTTGCAGGGGCATCCCAAGAACAACGTGCACAAGCTTCGGCTGGGGTAGATCAGGCCAGAGCAGGGCTGGAGTCAGCTAGGGCTACTAGGCAACAAGGGATAGCCAGCAAAGCCCAGGCGCAGGCTACCTATGAGGATGCATTGGCTGCTTATGAACAGTCATCCTTGTCACTGAAAAAAGCTACTTTAACCTCCCCGATCACAGGTGTTGTGATTGAAAAAAAGATATCTGATGGTCAACTGGGCTCCAGCGGGAGTGAGGCATTTGTTGTCGGGAATATCAAGACTTTAAAAGTACTCCTCCCCGTACCGGACAGTGAAATCTTATCTTGGAAGAAAAACCAAAAAGTAAATATGTCTCTCTATGATGAAATTAGAACAGGGACTGTTACCCAGATCTATCCATCGACTAACTCCAAAACGGGAAGCATCAATGTGGAAGTTAGCATTCCCAATCCTGAACTGAATTGGAAGCCTGGTCAAGTCATTAGTGCTTCTAAAAGCATGAATCAAAACGAAGCGCTTTTAGTACCCGTAGAGGCTGTAATTAGTACGGAAAATGACCCGTATGTCTTTAAAGTTGTGAATGGAAAGGCCGTAAAAGCCGCGATTAAACTGGGGAAAGTGACTAATAATCTACTCGAAGTGGTCTCTGGGCTACAGGCAGGCGATCAAATCGTTACGCAAGGAGCAGGAACCTTATTTAATGGTGATTTAATTGGGAATGATGTACTTGGGAAATCGGAGGAGTCGTCCGAATGATTAAATATATCGTTAAAAAGCAGAAAATCACACTTATTTTCTTTGGCATGTGTATTTTGCTAGGGATTTACAATTTTGCATCGTTACCTAAACAGGAGATGCCCGACGTTATTCCTATGTCAGCCAGTGTCACAACTGTGTATCCAGGGGCCTCACCTGAAAGAATCGAACAAACCATTACGAAGATATTGGAACAGAAAATTAAAGAAGTGGAGGGTGTCAAAACTATTTCTTCCACTTCATCTAAGGGCCAATCTAGTATAAGTATAGAAGCTTTGGATGAGGCAAATCCGACAAAAGTGTGGGCCGATCTTCGTACAAAGGTACAGGATGCGCAGTCTGAACTTCCGGACGATGCGATGCAGCCCATTATCAATGATAGTATGGCAGGCTCCTTCATCGGGTCATACGCAATCACTTCTGATAAAGTTGAAAATTTATATGCGTTAAATGAATTGATGAATAAATGGAAAGATCAATTAAAAACGGTCTCAGGAATTTCAAAAGTTAATATTCAAGGAATTCCAGAACAAGAAGTACGGATAAGCCTGAACACTCAAAAAATGCAGCAATATGACATCTCCTGGGAACAGGTCGTTCAAGCCATTAAAAATGAAAACGATAGAGTGCCTACAGGAAGTCTGGATTTCAATCAGCGTACGTATCAGTTGACAGTAGATGCTTCAACTGATCCCAATGTTTTAAATAATGTTCAGATTTCAAGCAACGAAGAAGGGTTCCCTATATCCTTGAAGGATATAGGTTCAGCCTCGCTTGTTTTAAAAAAAACGGGGAGTTATACGTATGTGAATACCAAGCCTGCTATTTCAATCAGTTTGAGTGGAGATAAAGGCACAGACGTACCAACGGTATCCAAAGCGGCAACAGCCAAAATCAACGAACTTGCGAGTAGTTTACCTAAGGATGTACATTTTGAACTACTTTTCGCTCAAAATGACCGTGTAAGTGAAATATTTGGTAATCTCTCCAAAGAGATGATGATTGCTATTGCATCGGTTATTGTGATTTGTACATTAGGTTTGAACTTGCTGACCTCTGCATTTGTGGCCTTGGCTATCCCTGTTTCTATTGCCATCGGTTTTATTGTCTTGCCGATGACAGGAACGACGCTGAATCAAATTTCAGTCATCGGATTAATCATCGTACTGGGGATACTGGTTGATGATGCCGTTGTGGTAAACGACAACATTGAACGCCGACGCTCTGAATTTGGGGAAGATGCTACGGAGGCGGCAATTAAAGGAACGAAAGAAGTATCCTTATCGATCATTACAGCCACGCTGGCTACGGTTGCAGCATTTGCCCCGCTTTTATTTCTACCGGGCAATATGGGAGACTTTATTAAACCGATCCCTACCGTTATTTCGTTAACGATGCTGGCCTCCATGATTATGTCGCTTACGATCATTCCTATTTTCCGTCAATGGTACGATAACCGTCATAAAGGTAAAGAACGTAGCAAACCGACCAAGCCTCCAGGGCTTCTTGGCAATCAAATTCAGTCCCTCTCTAATGTATACGCTAAAAACTGGATGCCGAGAATACTGCGTCGACCACTTTTCACTGCGCTTATTGGTCTTATGATTGGTACGGCAGCTTATGGACTGCTTGCTATTGTGCCCATTCAATTATTTCCTGAATCGGACCAACCGGATGCCACAATCAACGTAACGATGCCAGAAGGAACGTCGTTGCAGGCAACCAATCAGGTTATAACCGAGATTGAGAACTGGGTTAAAAAGCAGCCAGAAACCGAACATTTGGCAGCAACGGCAGGTGGTGGAGCACCTCAAATGTACAGCGATATAGTAGCTGGTAGTGGCTCCGTGGGAGCGGTACACGGACAACTTACTGTTGTTGGTAAAGAGGGAGTCTTTGATATCAAAAAAACAGTGGACAGCTGGACAAGTACGCTGCAAGCCAAATATCCAGCAGCATTAATAAGTATACGTGTTCCTCAATTAGGCATCCCAGTCGGTAGTGCAGTATCTGTCCGTATTAAAGGAGAAGACCTTGGAAAGTTGCAAACGATGACCACAAAAATAAAAGAAATTGTTGCGGGAACTTCTGGAGCTGTAGATGTGACCGATAATATGGGGATGCAAAGCTATAATTTGAATTTTCAAGTCAACCAGCAGGCCTTGGATAAATATCAGGTCAACTATTCCAACTTAACCCGCACTTTGTTGCTAATGGGTGACGGAGTGAAGGTCACGGATTTTGACACGGGTAAGGAACTGCTGGATATCAATATGTACATGGATAAACCTAACCATGATCCTGAGGTGTTATTCCAACAGCTAAGTGTCACTAATGCGGGAGGAGAGCAGATCCCGTTATCCCAGTTAGCAACGATGAAACCGGACTTTTCCATTCAGCAAATCCACCGCTATGATTTGGAACGGACGGTAACGATCTCCGCCAATGCAAAAGGGCGTACGGCTACGGAGCTCACCCAGGACATCCGTAGCAAGCTTACAAGTACACATTTCGATTCGGGGTACACTTGGGAAATGGACGGGGAAACATCTACGCAGACCGATTTGTTTAAGGATTTAGGCAAATTAGCCGTTATCGTTGTTTTTCTCATTCTGCTCTTGATCACCATGCAGTTTTACTCGGTTTCCACACCGATCATTATAATGACGACTGTGTACCTGGCAGCAGCAGGAGGAGTGCTTGGTAGCTTTATTACAGGTATGCCAATTGGTTTTATGAGTATTATGGGTATCATTTCACTTGCCGGTATCGTCGTGCGCAATGGTATTGTATTGATCGAGTTTATTGAAGATGCGCGGCGTGAAGGCGCAGAATTAACAGAAGCCATCTTAATGGCATGCTCTGCCCGTTTCCGTCCGATCTTGCTCACCTCGCTAACTGCGATCGTCGGAATGATACCGATTGCTACGATGGGAGAAATTCTATTCAAGCCATTGGCAGCGACCATTATATTCGGACTGATTTTTTCAACCATTTTAACGTTGTTTGTAGTTCCGACTCTTTATATGGTCGTAGCTCATCTGAAGCTGAAACGGAAGCATAAGAAGGAAAAGGCTATAAATAGCGATAGCTCAATGACCTTGTAGGTAAATATAGAAAAGAATATACTTCATTTTTCCTTATTATTATGAAATCGTACATTAGACGAGTGTCTTAATGTACGATTTTTCTTTTGTGATTATTATTTCATTGACATAGTCCACAAAAATCATTACTATAATTGTTGCAAAAGTCCACTAAATTGGGGGAGTTATGATCAATATAAATGCTAATATGATAGCGGATATGAGGCGTTTTAATCGGTTCTATACGAATATACTGGGTGTTTTAGATAGACATGTGCTGGATAGCGGATATTCCTTTACCGAGGCCCGTGTCATTATAGAGATCGGGTTGATCGAGCCATGTATTGCGAATACTCTTGTCGAATCTCTTAAAATTGATCGCAGCTATATGAGTAGGATCATTGCTAAATTTTGCAAAGAGGGCTTTCTTGTTAAGGAAAATTCAACGTTGGATAATAGAACAAATCTGATTCGTTTGACTCCTAAAGGAAAGGAGTTCTATAACCAACTGAATGAAAGGTCTGATGAACAAATTCTAAAATTAGTTCAAGGACTTTCAGAAGAAGAGATAAAGGAATTACATGCTTCTATGTTGTTAATTCAGAAGAAATTGGATAATTTGGAGAGGATACAGAATGATACGATTTGAATGCGACTATACCGAAGGTGCCCATGAGCGCATATTAAAGCGACTACTGGAGACTAATGATGAACAAACTCCAGGTTATGGTGTGGACGATCATTGTGAAAAAGCCAGAGCATATATTAAAGAAGCATGTGACTCCCCAAATGCGGATGTACACTTTTTGGTTGGAGGTACACAGACCAATACCACCGTCATTTCTTCTATTCTGCGTCCACATCAAGGCGTCGTTGCGGCAGTTTCTGGACATGTTGCTGTTCATGAAACCGGAGCAATTGAAGCTACTGGACATAAAATACTTACTTTGCCAAGCGGGGATGGGAAGATCCGGGCCGAGCAGGTACAAGATTTGTATGACGCTCACTGGAATGATGCCGCTCCTGAGCATAGTGTACAGCCCGGTATGGTTTATATTTCCCAACCTACTGAAAATGGAACGATCTATAGTAAATCAGAGCTGGAGGCATTAAGTAGAGTCTGTCGAGAGTGTGGTTTACCACTGTTTATAGATGGAGCCCGATTAGGTTATGGCTTGGTGGCCGAAGATAGCGATGTATCTTTAGCAGATATAGCGAAGCTATGCGATGTATTTTATATTGGTGGAACCAAAATTGGAGCCTTGATGGGAGAAGCAGTAGTCATTCTAAATGGTACATTGAAAAAAGATTTTCGATATATGATCAAGCAAAAAGGAGGGCTGCTGGCTAAGGGAAGAATGTTGGGCATTCAATTCGAAACTTTGTTTGAAGACGGTTTATACGTTGAAATTTCCAAACACGCCATAGATATGGCCATGCTGCTTCAAAACGGATTATCTGAGCAAGGGTTTTCTTTTCAATACCGTTCTACAACCAATCAGCAGTTTCCGATTTTACCAGATCGTATACTAAAGGCATTGAGTGAAAAATATACTTACTCCTTTTGGGAAAAGGTTGATGATGCACATAGTGCTGTTCGATTCTGTACCAGTTGGGCAACGAAGAAAGAAAATGTTGAATTGCTAATTCAGGATATTAAAGCATTGCGATAAAGGTCATAGAAAGAGTAATTTATAATTTTAAAGATGTAGAATGACTATGTAATAGCCATACTTCGTTGCATGCATTGCAGCGAAGTATGGTTTTTTTTGTGCATTTTACTTATTCCAAAGTGGCTTGTCTTTAGTTCCATGAAAGAGCAAGTGGATATAAAAATGGAAAAACAAGACAAGAGCGGAGGTATAAAATCGGCGTCTAATTCTTTACACTGAATATCTACCGAACCTGCTTGCGGTACTGAAGAGGGGAGAGCCCAGTTATTTTTTTGAAGATTTTATTAAAGTGGGAAGCATGACCGAACCCGACATCCTCTGCAATATGCTGGATTTTGTCCTTGGTGGTTCGAAGTCTGGTTTGGGCCGCCCTGACCCTCACTACGCGGATGTATTCGCTGAAATGAAAACCAGTCAACTTTAGAAAGATACGGCTTAGGTACGCTGGACTAATGAAAAAGCAGGCGGCCACTTGTTCGAGAGTTAACGGTTCATTGTAATGATCCTGAATAAAAGAAGAAATTTCCGTGATTTTCTGATGCATGGGATGAGAGGAAACAGGTTCACTACGCTCGATCGCTTCCGATCGGTGCACCAGGATCAGCATTTCCAGCAGTAAATGCTGTACGCAACGGTCATGCAGAGGCTGCTTATTCCTGCATTCGGTATTCATCTGTAGGAATAAACGTTCAACCTCCACTTGCTCTCTCGCAGGTAAGCGAAGCAACGCGGATTGCTGATACGGCGGCAGGTCAAGAATGTCATGATCCTGCTGTGGGAGAAACGTCGGAGAAAAATGAATCAAGATGCGCTCTGTTTCCTGCAATTGCGTACTGGCGGTAGAGTGCAAGTCATGAGGAAGGATGAATATCAGATCCCCCTTGCGAGCGGTGTATACCTTGCCATTCATAAAATAGATGCGTTCGCCTCGCAGTAAGAGATACAGCTCATAGTTCTCGTGGACATGAGGCCGGGGCATAACTGTGAAACCGGTACGATAGATGTGATGAATGGAGAATTGTTGTTCTCCAATGACATATTTATCTTCTTTCATTTCATTCATGTGCTTCTTCCTTTACAAATTAAGATAAGTAAGCGCATTCATATACCAACAGTATATATGACAACCTGCCAATGATAAAAGCAGAAAAGATTGATGAAAGGAGGTGAAGGCGCTTCTGAACGTCTCGGATCGTGTTTTTATAAAAATATGCGCTGATGTGGAAGAAAATCTTAGGGAGGAAACAGAATATGAGCAAGCAGCGTACATGGAAAAAGGTGCTATGTAATGTGGTTGTGGGTTCATTGTTGTTGACCTTGTGCCCACCACTAATCCAAGCGGAGACTGCGGTAGGAACAGAGATCGCAAAGGTGGCAAAAGTGGCGACGGATATTCCGGCGTTTCCGGGGGCTGAGGGTGGCGGTAAATATGTTACTGGTGGACGCGGAGGTGAAGTGTATGAGGTCACCACGCTGGCAGACTACGGCAAAGGGGAACAGATAATACCCGGATCTCTTCGCGCAGCGGTCAGCTCCGATAATCGGACGGTCGTATTCCGGGTGGGTGGAACGATTCATCTCAAGGAGCCACTTAAAATCTTGGGAAACAACCTGACGGTTGCTGGTCAGACAGCTCCTGGCGACGGCATAACTGTAAGCGATTACACAACAGGGATTGATGCAGATAACGTCATTCTCCGTTACCTGCGTTTCCGATTGACCGACCGTTACCCCAGTGAGGATGACGCGTTAGGGGCCAGATACCATAAAAACATAATGATTGATCACTGTTCCTTTAGCTGGTCGGTGGATGAGGTACTGAGCCTGTATGACAACGTCAATACAACGGTACAATGGTCCATTGCGTCCGAGAGTATGCTAATGACTACGCACCAGAAAGGTCGCCACGGCTATGGCGGCATATGGGGCGGACGGAATTCCACCTATCATCATAACTTGTTGGCTCACAATGCAAGCCGTAATCCGCGTTTTCCAACCGATAAAAAACAAATCGACGCTGTGGAAATGACCAATAATGTCATTTATAACTGGGGATTTTTCTCTTCGTACGGCGGCGGTGAAGGATCGTATAATGTGCTAAATAACTATTATAAGTATGGCCCCAACACATATCAGGACGTTCGCGGTCAAATCTTTGTGGACGTGGGTAGTAAAAAATATAAAACACGCATCTTTATTGGTGGTAACTACATGTACGGCAATGACTCGGTTACAAAAGACAACTGGCAGCTTGGAACATCCATTGGGTCAATTATTGATCCTTCCACCCGTTTGGCGGAGCCGATTGAAGTTAGAGGGGAATACGACAACGGAATCTCACCAGATGCGTATGGTCCATATCAAGCGACAGATGCACAAACCGCATATACTGAGGTGCTTGCCGGCTCAGGAGCCACGCTGCCAAGAAGAGATGCGGTGGACGCTCGAATTATGAATGATGTGAAGAATGGAACGGGTGCGTTTATTAACTCTCCGCGTGAAGCAGGGTGGATTTATGACGATTATAACGTAACGACTACGGAGCTTTCTGACAGTGACCATGATGGAATGCCGGATGAATGGGAACGTGCCAATGGGCTGGACCCCAATAATGCAGATGACCGTAACGGTCAGGGGCTTGCCGGCACAGGGGCGTATGCTCATTTTGCCAAGGGTTATACGAATCTTGAGGTCTATTTAAATGATCTTATTGAGAAGCTGTCGAATGGAAATGAGGTGGATAATCCAGAGGCCGTCGTTCAGGTGTCGGATGCAAACGGACGTTCACTAAAGCATAACGATATTTTGGAAGCAGGCCGGGATGCGACCATAACAGCAACAGCCAAGGACAAAGATGGTATTGCTCACGTTGAATTTATCATTGATGGCAAACTTGTTGGTAAAGTAGAGACCGCACCTTATCATCTCGATTGGAATCATGTAACAGACGGTACCCACAATATTATTGTACGGGTGACCGACCGCAAGGGGACTGCTGTATTTTCCAATCCTGTTACCATTCACGTCAATACGACTGCGCCATCGGGAAGTTGGCTCAGCGAAGAGATTGGCTCTGAGGGCAACGATGGTTATATAAAAGGGCATACTCAGGTCTTAAAAGAAGATGCAAGCGGTAGGAGCATACGACTGAAGTCAGCGGGAGACGTTGACGGTAAGGCAGATATTTTCCATTATGCTTATCAAAAATGGGAAGGTGACACTGAGATCACAGCCCGTGTGGAACAAATTACCCCGGTGGATGATAATGCCGAAGCGGGTGTAATGATTCGTGAATCGCTGAAGCCTGGATCAAAAATGGCTTTTATGTCTTTAGCATTTGTTAAATATGGCAAACAGGGTATTCTTATCAGTCGTGATCAAACGGATGGTAAGACGAAACGTGCGTCAATGGAGGCTTTTATTACAACGCCATATTCGGTTCGTCTTGTACGACAAGGACAAAAGGTTACCGGCTGGGTATCCGCAGATGGTGTGGCGAACTGGGAGAAGGTTGGTGAAACTGTTATAGATGTGCCGGATAATCAGCCGCTATTGATCGGGTTGGCTACCGATGCATCCAAACAACAAAACGATGTATGGAATTACAATACTTCGGAATTCAGCAATGTCACCATCCGCAACCTGACAGACTCAGGAGGAACTCATCCCACTAGTGTGGTGGTAGCAACCTATGGCCCTGCTGACTTTAGATCTCTTCAGGCAGCTATTGACGCAGTCCCTGACGACAGCAACACAAGGACAGTTATCCATCTCAAAAACGGTACGTATCGTGAAAAAATAAAGGTGAATTCCTCCAAAAAAAATCTGAGCATTATCGGAGAAGATCGCGACAAAACGATCATTTCTTTTGATGATACGGCCAAAACCGTGGTGGACGGAAAAGAATTAGGAACAAGCAACAGCTATACAATGCGTGTGCAAAGTCCCGATTTTGTGTTGGAGAATGTCACGGTTGCCAATACAGAAGGAACTGGGCAGGTGCAGGCTGTAGCGTTATATGCCGAAGGCGATCGTGGTAAGTATCACAATGTCAAAATTACCGGCCTACAGGATACGTTGCTTGTGAACCGTGGCAGACAGTATTTCAAGGACAGCTACATCAGTGGCAGTGTAGATTTTATATTTGGCAATGCACCTGCCGTGTTTGATAATTCGATCATACACAGCCTGCGTGCTGGATATGTGACAGCAGCTTCAACAGAAGAGAACAAGCCGGGCTTTGTATTTATTCAATGTCGGCTGACAACAGAAAATGGCTTGACAGGCAAGGTGGATCTCGGACGGCCATGGCGCCCTTACGCTCATGTTACTTTTTTGAAGACCTATATGGATGACCATATCAAGCCGGGCGGCTGGAACAATTGGGGCAAGGAATCCAATGAGCAGACCGCAAGATTTGGAGAGTTTGACAACTTTGGGCCAGGTGCGGAAAGTAGCGGGCGTGTACCTTGGGCCAAACAGCTTACCGCCGATGAAGCAAGCCAGTACACCGTTGAAGCTGTTCTGAGCGGGACAGACCATTGGGATTGGCGTCTTTAAATTTGATGTTCAATGGTTAAGCGGGGCAAGCGCTTCTAGCGTTCAGCCTCGCTTATTTCTATAGTTTGAGTAGAGGATACATACTTAATTTTCGGTGTTGAAAATACTTGTTTATATGGTAAATGTTTGCTATGTTAAAAGTGCATTTATTTCAAATTGTAATTTATTATTGATTTGGAGGTGTAAGGTATGGCACGTGTGTTAGTAGTGATCACGCCTGCTGAAGGCCATGTTAATCCGACACTAGGATTAGTGAAAAGGTTGGTAGACAGTGGGGAGGATGTTGACTATGTGTGTACGGAAGAATATCGTACGAGAATTCAACAGACAGGAGCACAGATGATCACCTACCCTTTTGTTGATGATGCTTTTTCTAAAGACTCTGATTTAAAGCCAGCAGAATACAAACATCATTATCAATTTGTGTACATGATGGTAAAAGGTATGATTCTTCCGATTATTCCAGAGGTTTTGAGAGTTATTGAAAACAGAACCTATGATTATTTAATCTATGATTCTTTGATGGGCTGGGGAGGCACGATTATTGCAGAGAAGCTAGGAATCCCTGCTGTGTGCTCCATCGCTTCTTTTGCTTTCGTAGAGCCATTGGGATCGGGGCAAGGCATGAATGACAATGATCCGGAGGTAAAAAAGTTGTACACGGCTACGATGCAAATAACGCATCAACTAGCTAATGAGCTTCAGGTTGACGCTCCGGCTATAGAAGAGATTGCTCCTCATGGCGGGCGCTTAAGAATAGTTTATACAAGCCGCTATTTTCAACCGCAAGCCGAAAAACTGGATCACAGTTTTATTTTTACAGGTCCTTCTATTGTACCGCGGAAAGATGCTCCATCTTTCCCGTTCGAACAACTTCGTGTTCTGCATCCACAGGCGGTTTACATTTCAATGGGTACTATTTTGAATAAAGACTTGGAATTTTATAAGCTTTGTTTTGCAGCATTTCGCGATTTGCCTGTGCAGTTTGTGCTGTCTTCAGGCAATTATACAGACATGGAGCCATTGGCCCCGTGTATCCCTGACAATTTTATAATCAAGCCTTATATTCCGCAATTGGAAATGCTTCAGCATGTGGACGCTTTTGTTACACATGCGGGGATGAACAGTACAAGTGAAGCCCTATATTACAATGTACCGCAGGTCATGATTCCTTTAACATCGGATCAGCCGATCGTAGCCAGTCGGGTGCAGGAACTGGGAGCGGGTGTTGTTGTGGATAAAAATGAGCTTACACCCGCTAGTTTGAGAGCTGCCTTATTAGAGGTATTGAGTCATCCAACCTATAAAGAACAGGCTCATGTGATCGGCGAATCATTACGCCAGGCTGGTGGGTATAGACATGCTGCAGATACAATTATGAGTCATTTCTCCACCATAGAAAAATAAGCGCAGTCTATATACTGTGATTCCTTTCTTTTAAAGCAGCAGATTTTTCAAACTCTAATTTCTTCGAAATTGCCAGGAGACCAAGGGAGCAGATGATTAGGGCCAAACATACCCAATAGGTGTTTCGGTAACCAATCCATTGAGCGGTTAATCCGCCCATCAAGCTCCCTACCAGTCTTCCGATGGTTGTCGCATTGGAATATAGCGTCGATGCGTACCCTGGAAGAGAGGGCAACAAATCCTGCATGTAACTAATGCCAATGGCAGAAATCACTGCAACAAAAAAGGCTAGAAGAAGTTGCCCCACGAATAGCTGCCACATCTCCGTAGACATAATAACAAGGATATAATAGACAACTCCTGTTAATGCCCCTAAAAATACAAGCAAACGGTTAGAGTATTTAGCTGCTAGTACGCCTAGCATGAGCATCAAGGGGATTTCTAAAATGGCGCAAATACTGGATACTAGAGCAACGTCACTCGTGTCACCTTTTAAATTGTGAATGATGAACAAAGAAATATTTAAACTGTTCATCCAGTGAGACGTATAGAGCAGAGTAAGAACTAAAAAGGGGATCAGAATCTCAATATTTTTATGTAATGTAATGTTATGAAGTGAAAGTTGATTCTTATGTTTAAGCTGAGCGGGAGGCTGCTGGATAAAAAAGAATAAAAGAACAGCAATGAGAACAAAAATAGAGGTCGTTCCCATAAAGATACCTTTAAAGCCCGTATGTGCAATCAAAAAGGAACCAAAAAGCGGCCCGGTAATAAAGCCAAGAGAAAACATAGACCGAAGCGTTGAATTAGCAAAGGCGTGATCCGCAGATTTACTGCGATCTACTGCTTCACGTGCACTGGCAAATAACTGCGGCATCCCAGGAGCACCAATGGCCGTAAAGATCGTCATATAAACAAAAAGTACATAAAAATTTTGGATTACAAGATATCCTGCAAATGCTACGGCATTAAATAACGTACAAATCACCAAAATTTGTTTACGATCTAATCCGGTATCAGAACGTTTGGCAATCAGAGAGCTTATCCATATGCCACAAATCAAAGTCACCGCTGTAAACACACCAAAGGTTCCCACAGATACGCCAAGTGTACTTGTAAAATATACAGCTAAAAAAGGTGCGCTGATGGATATAGCCATGCCTTGCAATAACATGCAGATCATGAACAATGGGTAGTTAGGGATAACGAAAAGATTTTGAATACGCTTTAGCATTTCTTTTTTACACCCCTTCGGATTTAGTAGCAGAAACATATCTATCCTTCCTAAACTATATATGATTTTAGTATAAAATGTATATTTACATGGTGTGAAATATTATATATTATTTTTCACTTTGAGGAGCAGGTCAATATACAGGCAAAGATACAGTAACAGGCTAAGAGTCAAACTCTCCATACCTTCAACTACTAACCTAGCTATGAGATCATGAGATTAACCTGAATACGGAGGGTAACTCATGAATGCCAAAGAACAACGCAGACAAGATTGGCACACACGTATCGTAGCCTATCGGGCAAGTGGCCTCACGATGAAAGCTTGGTGCTCCGCAAATCATTGTTCTGTCGAACAATTGAAATATTGCTGTACAAAATAAAGCGGTATCATCCTCAGCTACTCCAGATCCAAAGACTTCTCCCGTACAGTTTGTACCTCTTGCCACTGTAGATCCACCTGGCAGCGTTTCTCCTTCTCTAATCCTTCATATCGGTGAAGCCAGTATCGAGCTTCATTCCCGCTTTGACCCAATGCTTTTGCGCGAAGTGATTCACGCGCTTACTTCACCATGCTGACCTTTCCAAGCATCAGCGTGTGTTTCTTGCTTGTGGTTCCACCGATCTGCGCAAGTCGATCGACGGACTTGCTGCCATCGTTCAGGAAAGCTTTGGTCTGAATCCGTTCTCCTCCGGCTTATTCGTATTCTGTAACCGGGCATGCAACAAGCTCAAAATTCTATATTGGGATCACAATGGGTTCTGGCTTTACCATCGCAGCCTAGAACGTGGCAGATTTCAATGGCCTACAGGCAAGGAAGAAGTAGTAGCCATTTTACTAAGGTGGTAACGCTGATGTTATGTTTTTTGCTACTTCCACACGGCTGCTCTGTCCTGCTTTTAACTCCTGTATGATGGCTAGTTTCTCAATCGCATTGTATTCGTTCTTCTTAGACAAAGGAAAACTCCCCTTCAAGTAGCGGTTTATTTATTAAACCTGTCTACTTGAAGGGGAGCATATCAAAATCGGTAGCCTGTTCCGTAATTTATAATAGCGAGGTTACGAACTTCACCTCCGGAAAGCGGCTATCCGGTCCTTTCATTAAGATTCCGCCTTGATTTTTCAGATACCTATCGAAGAAATCCAGCATATAGGCATTGATAACGGAGTTCGCTCTTTCGGGCGCAATCTTTCCTGTAATGCCCAGCATTTTGAAAATCGGAGAAATGAACTGTACGTCGGCAAAATTCAAATGCTCCGTATTTTCGATATAGAGGACTTGTCCTCCTTCGTCGACCGTTTCGCGCATCCGTTCAAGCTCCAACTTTTTATCTTCCGTTACTTGATCCTCCCACTCTCTTGTTGAGCCCATATGGTTAAGCTCTGCATCCGTGTAGACCCGGTTATCCATCACCATTTTTAATTTTTCGAAATAGCTTTCCGAGTTGATGAACAAAAACGGCTTTCGCAGACCCTCTCTGTCACGCAGTCGATAAAGCCCTCCATCAAGGTCTATTCCAACCGCGATTCGCGGATCGTAAGAAGCGTCATAGGCCGTCGCTCCGCCGATGGAATGACCGAACACCCCGACATGACCAAGATCAATTCTCCCTTTTAGATGACTTGGAATCTGTCCCGATTGGATGAGCTCGAATTGGTCCAGCGCAAACGCCACATCGCCGGTTAAAACTTGTCCCAACTTGTCGCGATTTCCTCTACTCGTCTGGTAATCATGGTCGGGCGAGAATAAGTCGTTGGTTGTGCTGGTCGTGATTCGCCCGTCCGGAAACTCGGTTGCAAATGTATTGTAGGTGTGGTCGATCACTGCCACGATATATCCATGACTCGCGAGATTTTCGGCTTGCGACGTGTGGAGGTACCTGGAAGAGCCGTTGCCGGGATTCGCAAGGATCAGCGGGTATGAAGTCTGTGCCCAAGAGACTTCGGCCCCCGAATAAGCATGACTGGGTACGTACTTCAGGTGTTGAAAAGTAAACCCGGGAAGGCCATAGTCCGCGGCCATATAACGTAAAATCTGGGTTTCGGGAATAAAGGGAGCATACTTGCCGATGCCAGCTTGAGCTGGATACCATACCTGAACCATCAATTCCCTTTTGCCTGTCGTGGTTTTGCCAAATGTCTCCTCCCGGCTTGGATCGATGAAATGAAAGACTTGCGTACCTACCTTCAACTCGCCGGTTGGCGCCGGAAAGTCGAATACGGGAAACACATAGAGGAAGCACCCCGTTGCGATTAGCCCAATCACGATAAAAAGGCGGCCCAGCACCCTACGGATTCGCGAGGCAGTCCGAACGACTTTCAGCGTTATGAAAACGTCTATAAGTGAGAGCATAAGCATCAGGATCGTAAATCCGTATAAAAATAAAAGCTGAACCCTGTATCCTTCGACAAGCAAATGTATCACTAAAAAAATGGAGCCTGCTCCGCTTGTCAGGAGCAAAGCTGGTTTTCGAATACGTTGATTGATAATGAACAGGAGTGCCAACAAACAAGCACTTGAAAAGAATAGCAGCATTTCAAAAAACCTCACGCCAACTCCCCCTTAAAAATAATCCTATCAATGGATTAGTATAGAGGAGCAGCTAGGTTGATACCATTGATCTAGATGACAATTGCCTAACACTCTTGTAAGGTTGCGCGACGATGGCGCAGAAAACGGCATGTAATGTGCTGATTCCTGCCTTTCGGCCGGGGTTGTTTGTTTCACAATTGTGAAGACAGCTCAATCTCCAATCTCCGATAAAATGATTTTCAGAACTCAGCTTCTTGCTTCGTTTATGGAAGGGTTCAAAGGCGAGATTGACCGAAACACCTCGGTCAGCATCACTTCCGCTAACTTGTTAAATCATAATTCAGCATAACTTAGCCCTCATTTAGTTGAACAGGTGGGGGCTACTTGACGCTTACGTAACAGGAGTGGGATGTAGATATGTATGTGGGATTTTCCTGTAGGATTTACCTTAAAGACTGAAGCGATCTACGAACTGCTTGATCAGTTCATTCAATAATCCGGCGGCCTTCGTAGGAAGGCGATGATCAGCTTTCTTAAGGAAAACCAGCTCACTATTTGGTAATTGTTGATGCAATATTTTGGCATAGGGATGAAAGTGCTTATCTTCTTCACCATAAACGAGCAGGACAGGAAGCTGGATTTCCTTGAGCCGAGAGGTGCAGTTGTACTTCAAGCTGTAACGGTAATATTGTTCGACATTCCTGGGATTTCCCTGCTTCGCATCGTTGAATAACTTACGGAACAAAGATAGCTGTTTCGTTTGTGACCAAGCAATAGAAAGGGCAAGTGTACCGACTGCGCCGATTTTGGAAAGAGCAAGGCCCAAAGAAATTTTGTTTCTTAGTCGCCATTCGTTTACTTCCGACATTCCACTGATAACAATGCCTCCCCATGCCCGATCTGGATAAGTCAAGAGGAACTCAAGTACTATCGAGCCTCCGGTAGAATATCCACACAAAAATACTTTATCTAAGCTCATCCGGTCCATCAAATGTTTAATATCCAGGGCGATGAGAGGATAAGTAACCGTTTGTTCGGAAGGCTGACTTTTACCGTGTCCTCTGATATCAAAAGCTATAGTTCGAAAATCGGATGATAACTCTTGGAATTGGTGTGTAAAATTTAAGCTTGTGAGTACTGGAGGGTGAATGAATAGGATGGCCATTCCTTCACCAGAATCCATGTAATGCATAGAGTATTCGTTTATGTTTGTATTAGCCATGGTTATGCTCCCTCCCTGAATGGTTTGATCTTAAATTTGGCCTATTAGATCCAAAAAATTCATGGAGGCGTAACTTTAATTGCTTGTATGAAATACCTTTGTCCCGATGATCCAATACAGGAATAATATTTTTAGTACAAGAAAAAAATAAGAGGATCAAGTTTTTCTAAGAAAGGGACACATACATGGGCATGAAAAATAAAGTTACCATAGCACTAGTGCTAAGTTTATTGTTGATGATCTTGGGCTGTAGAGCGGACTCCAGTCAACAGCTAAAACAACAAAGTGTGAAGTCACCTATCATAGTAAATCAAATGGGCAAAAAACCTGTCATTGTGATCTTGATTGATTCATTAATGGATAAGCCTTTGCAAGATGCGATTCAAGAAGGCCGTGCACCCGCGATGCAATATCTCCTTCATCAAGGGCAATATTTCCCGTGAGTTCATTTCCCACGATGTCTGTGACAATCGACAGTACATTATTAACGGGAACGTATGCAAACCAACATCATGTGCCCGGACTCGTTTGGTACAGCGACCAAAAGAAACGCATGATTCTCTACGGCAATGGTGCCAAAGAAGCCTTGAAGATAGACCAACTGCAAGTATTCTTAGACGCAATTTACCAATTAAACCAAGTTCATTTGAATAAAAAAACGAAAACCATACATGAGGAATTGGCTGACAAAGGAAAAGAATCCGCGTCCATCAATGCTATTGTCTTCAGAGGGAAAACGAAACATGCCTTAAAAGTGCCTGACTTCATAGCGAATAGCAGCAGGGTGCCAGAAAAAATGATAGTAACAGGGCCTAAATGGTTATCTTATGCAGCTTTGGCACAATTGAATCCGAAAAATAGCTGGAATACTCCTTTGTGGAAAAAATTTGGGATGAACGACGAATTTTCCGCAAAAGATACCGCTTTTCTAATAAGCCAGAAGAAACTTCCAGACGTAACCATCACATACTTTCCAGAGAATGATAATTTAGCGCATAGAAAGGGCCCGACTCAACTGGAGGGAATCGAAAAAGCAGATCAAGCACTGCAAACTGTGTTGAATGCATATGGTTCGTGGGAACAAGCTGTAAACAATGCGATATGGGTTGTCATGGGTGACAGTGCGCAAAGCGCTGTTTATGATGATCGACAGGTTGCCGCTGTTGATTTAAAGTCGCTTTTGAATCATTACCGTATTGCAAAATTAAATCAACCTGTAAGAAGTGATGACCAAATCGTGATTGCCGCTAATGAACGGATGGCCTATATCTATGCGATAAACGATAACGTAGAGCTGTCCAACGTGGCGAAGCTTTTACAGCATGAGGACAAGCTCGACATTATCGCTATGAAAGATGGTAAAAACAATATTCATGTTACAAAGGGAAAAAAGGGTAAGCTGTTTTCTTATCATCCCGGTGGAAAATTCATCGATGAATATGGGCAATCGTGGACCTTGTCGGGCGAAGAGGACCTTGTGGATATTACGGTGAATAACAACCGGATCCAATATGGAAAATATCCAGACGTTTTGGCGAGGCTACACGGGGCAATGAATTCACATGAAGGAAGATATGTTGTCGTCACGGTCCAACCTGGATATGAACTCGTCGGCGAAAGTTCCCCTACTCACATCGGAGGGGGAGCTCATGGATCGCTGCATGAAAAAGATTCCCTTGTCCCATTAATTATTTCCGGAACGAATACACGTCCCAAAACACTGCGAATCGTGGATATAAAAGACTGGATTATGCAATTGGTGAACGAATAAGTATTATTCGTGCTTGATATTAAAACCGTACTCCATTAGTATATAAGCATATAGTTATATAAGTGGAAGGGGGGCACACCTTGGATCAACTTGGTTATGTAGCCGATCATTTAAAGCTATTGGGGGATAAAACTCGGCTGGCCATGCTTTCCCTGCTAAGAGAGAGAGAATGGTGTGTTTGCGAATTTGTAGATATCTTTGATATGTCGCAGCCAGCCATTAGCCAACATTTGAGAAAATTAAAGTCGCAAGGGATTGTAAAAGAAGAACGACGAAGTCAGTGGGTATACTATTCCTTAAATGTAGACGACAAGCCGCATATTCAAGCTGTTCTTGAGAGTATGCCAGACTCTAAGCAGATTTTAAAATGGCTGAATAAAGAGGAGCCGATCGCATCTTGTGGACCGGATTCATCGGCTTGCTGCTCATCCTAAAGGCTGCTCCGTTTAACTCCTTGCAGGGATAAAGATGTTTTTAATATAAGTATATGTTTATAAGGTGATGTAATGGAGGTTTAAAACATTGATTTTGTTGGCATGCATTATATTCTTAGCCACTTTAGTGTTGGTGATCTGGCAGCCTAAAAATTTGTCCATAGGATGGTCTGCCTGCGGCGGTGCCATACTCGCCTTGCTGGTGGGTGTCGTCGATTTGCATGATGTTTGGGAAGTTACTCATATTGTCTGGAATGCGACACTGGCTTTTGTAGCCATTATTCTGATTTCGTTGGTGCTTGATAAAATAGGCTTCTTCGAATGGGCGGCGCTTCACATGGCACGAGCTGCGCGAGGAAGCGGAACCCGGATGTTTGTTTATGTGACCATTCTTGGCGCCGTTGTTGCTGCTTTTTTTGCGAATGACGGTGCGGCCTTAATACTGACACCGATTGTACTGGCGATGGTTCGGGCACTTAAATTGGATGAGAAAATGGTTTTTCCTTTTATCATAGCGAGCGGTTTTATTTCAGACACGACGTCGCTTCCGCTTGTGGTCAGCAACTTGGTTAATATTGTGTCAGCCGATTTCTTTGGTATCACCTTTATGGAATATGCGAGTCGCATGATTATACCTAATTTATTTTCTTTAGCAGCCAGTATAGGAGTACTGTATCTCTTTTTTCGTAAAAGGATTCCGAAAACGTTTGATGCGACACAATTAATCAGGCCTGCGGAAGCGATTAAAGATCCAAAGATGTTCCGTATGTCCTGGATCGTTCTCGCGGTTTTGTTCATTGGCTACTTTGCATGCGAATTTTTTAATATTCCCGTTTCGGTGGTGGCCGGTATTATTGCTATCTTTTTCTTATTGATGGCGCGTAGAAGCCCTGCAGTGCCGATGAAAGAAGTCATCAAGGGCGCTCCATGGGCTATCGTATTTTTCTCCATCGGAATGTATGTTGTGGTGTATGGTCTGCGTAATGCCGGTTTGACGGATCTGCTGGCCCATGTGATTCAAGCGGCTGCCGATCAAGGTATGTTTGTGGCCACCATGGGCATGGGTTTTATTGCGGCGATTATCTCGTCGGTCATGAATAACATGCCTACGGTCATGATTAATGCGCTTGCCATTGATGCCACCCATGCAACCGGTATAGTCAAAGAGGCGCTGATTTATGCTAACGTCATTGGGTCGGATCTCGGGCCGAAGATAACTCCGATTGGTTCATTAGCCACGTTGTTGTGGCTGCATGTGCTTCGTTCGAAAAACGTGAAAATTTCTTGGGGGGCTTATTTTAAGACAGGCATTGTCTTAACCATTCCTACACTTTTTATGACCCTACTCGGCTTATACCTGTGGTTAGTCATTTCATAGGGCTATAGTATTTCAAACAAGCACGCTTCCTTAAAGAGGTGGTGCTTGTTTGGCGTTTTTTTCCTTCACAGTATACTCTTCCAGCACCTTTGTTTTATCTCCATAGATCCTATCCAAATGATCTTCTCCCCATAAGCAAAAACGATCAAGCAGATCTTTAAAATCCCATCCATATTCACTAAGCTCGTACTCCACTTTGGGTGGAACCTGGTTATAAATGATACGGTGGATGATTCCATCCTTTTCAAGCTCTCTAAGCTGTTGGGTGAGCACTTTTTGGGTGATTTTGGGAATGAGTTGACGAAGTTCGTATGTACGTTTTCTGCCGCTGATTAAATGGTATAGGATGATGCCTTTCCACTTTCCACTGATGACCTCCAAAGTTGCCTCGATCCCGAGCATATAGGTTTTGGCGTTGTCTTCCATAAACTTTCCCCCTCCAATTTGTAGTTCTAAAAGCACTAAGGAACCTTAAAGTACCTACGGTACAATGAAGTGCGTACTTCACACTTTTATATATATCAACCATAATAGCATCTGTAAACAGGGTACACCAATCACGAGGAGAAAGAAGGTTACGGATACATGAAAGTTCTATTGGTCGTCACGCATCCTAGAGAAGATTCACTTACCCTTGCGGTCATGAATCGTTTTGTAGAGGGATTGAAAGAGAATAAGCACGAGGTAGATATTTTGGACTTGTATCGGGATGGGTTTAATCCGGTATATAGCGCGGCAGATGAGCTGGATTGGAATACGCCTCATAAACAATATGCTCCTGAAACACGGAGAGAGATGGACAGAATTGCTGCTGCGGATGCTCTGGTCTTTGTGTTTCCTCTATGGTGGTACAGTGTTCCTTCCATGCTAAAAGGGTACCTGGATAAAGTGTGGAACATAGGTTTACTTGAGGAGTTCAAGACAAAACAGGTCTTGTGGCTGTGCTTGGCGGGAGGAACGAAAGAACATCTGATCAAGTATGAATATCACGATTTAGTTACTAATTATTTGAATAAAGCCATTGCTGGTTACGCAAGAGTAAGAGAGTCCAAGGTGGAGTTCTTCTATGATACTTTGTCCGAATCGAAAGAATACATTGAAGGTTTACTGGAGCACGCTTATCAATTAGGTCGGGCATATAAGTGAATTTTATTCTGATAACAATGACAATTTAATATTATTGAGAATTTTGCAAAATCCTGATTATTGAAAAAGGGTTAAGGCTCGTTAGACGGCACTTAACCCTTTTTTATTTTATAGACGAGACTCTATCCTTTTATAGGCTCATGCATAGGTGCTGATGGTGCCCCTTGCATAGATAACCCGCCGCCAGTTGAGCTTGCTGGAACAACGGGATGTGGTGATCCCTTTTCAGAAGCATTGCCAGCAGTTTGCTTGGCCAGCTTTTGTTTTTCCCACAGTGCTCTGGCGATCACCAGCATGGAGAGTACACCCACATATAGTAACAGAGAACCGAGTTCGGGAAGCATCTCTTGCAAAGGTGCACCACGCAGACCCATGGTACGAAGGAATTTGTACATCCATACAAAGGGGAAGAAATCACCGATTTGAATCGCTAAAGGTGGAAACAGTGATCTGGAAAGAACAGCCCCTGATAAAACAAAAGCAGGCATGAGTATCATCACCATTCTGCCGATGGCTATTCCTGGATGTGCAGCGCCCCATGCAACCAGGACATTGATACAAACGGTACCGAATACATACAGGACAACCGGAATTATAAAGAGAATCGGATTGGCCTCGAAACGGCCTCCTCCAAACACTTTAAGCATCCCGAGAGAGAAGATTAAGCCAGCCGTCGAAAACAGCGTATAAGGAAGCACACGCAGTAGTATGTTGAACGGATTTTGCAGCTCAGCAGCCAGCCTCTTGGAAACCCGGAGTCTAGCGACCAGAGGTAAGCTATTTATATTGAGTATCATAAAAGAGAACATACAAGTGAATGCAAGTATCGTCGTATTCTGATAGTCATTCGTTGGATTAAACAGGGAACGCACTTCCAAGGCGATACCATTGAGGGCCCCTTGGGCCTGTTCTGCGTTCATCCCGGTTTTCAACATAGCTGGAACAGACAGTTCCATATTCTCGGAAACGCTAATTTCCTGCATAGCTGTACGAATCGAAGTAATAGATTGAACATTGGTATTATCGAGAATGAGACCCACGCGGCTGGAAAGGGAACGATTGTGATTATCCTCTAAACCATGCGGCAGGGAAATAACAGCCAAATATTGCTCATGATAAAAATACTGTTCAGGGTTGTCCGTATACGAAACAATCTCAGCTACGTTCATATACGGGGAAGCATCTATTTTCTGAATGAACTCACGGCTGTAAGCTGTGTTATCTTGATCCACCACTACCACGTTAGCGTCGTTAATTTGGCTGCTTGGGAGCAACAGTGAATACCCCAGTACGGCAATCAACGGGAAGATGATAGCTATGATCGGATACTTGGAGTGAACCAGATACGACCATTCATCACGAAGAGATTTCATTTGTATTCACCTCAACTGTCATGCCTGGTAGCAAAGCTGCTTCTCTTGTTACATATACACGTACCTGGAATGTAGCGGTATCTGCTTCTCCTTTTTCACGGGACATCTTCACATTAGCGAATTGTGGTGCGGCAGTTACATAGCGTACCGTACCTTTCAGGTCCTTATTGAGACCAGAGATATGAGTTTTAATTTCTTGATTGGCCTTGAATTTCCCCGCTTGTTCTTCATTCACATAGAGATCGTAATATAAATCATTGGTTTCCAGGGTAATCACAGGAGCCCCTTGCGCCACATTTTCGCCGACTTTGGTACTAATCGAAGTAACCTTGCCATCCTGTGGTGCTTTTAACACCAGGCGTTCTTTTTTGAGCAGCAACGTTTTAAGCTGAACTTCCTGTGTGTCTTTTTGTTGCTTTAAGAGGTCAATAGCCAGCTTCTGATCTGCCAACTGTTGACGACTCTGCTGAATGGTTTCCAGTTGGGTCTTGGAACGATCGACGGACAATTGGGCACCGCGAATTTCTTCCTCGGCTTGTTTTACCGAAACGGCTGCTTGTGTCGTCTGTTCACTGGCCTGCATACGTTCTTCAGAAGTGGCACCATGAAGTAGCTTTTGAAGAGACTCTTTTTGCTGGCTCAACTGATTTGTCGCTAAAGTCAAAGAGGATTCGGCATCATCCAACGCTGCTTTGGATGCACTTCCTGCATCATAGAGTGCTTTATTACGCTTATAGTTGGTTTGCGCTGTCTGAACGTTTTTGGTGGCTGAGGCTACGGCAATTCGTTGCTGCTGAACATCTTCATCCCGAGCCCCGTTATTGACCTGTTGTTCCGCAGCAGTGGCTTGACGCTCAGCCGCTTGTGCCCGCTGCAATGCGGCCTGACTTTTACTCTCAGTCACTTGAGCTTGCGCGATATCTAGCTGTGCCTGTTTTTCCTGAGTTGCTGCTCGTGTATACCCTAAATGGATGGATTGTTGTTGTTGGCTGATCTGCGTATTGAACTGGGCGATTTGTGTCCGCAGCTGCTCAATTTGCAGATCCACATCTTTGGAATCCAAAGTCATAAGGACAGTTCCTTTTTTCACCTTAGTTTCTTCTGTTACCGGGATGTTCAGGATTTTGCCTCCTACTTGTTCAAACGATACATGAATGCTATCCGCATTTAGTGTTGTGCCTTTAACAGATCGAGAAGCATTGACTTGATCTTGTCCGTTAGTCTGAAGCAGGAACCCCCCGCCGATAAGGCAGGCAATAGAAATGACAGGGATGATGAGGCTGGCGACTTGTGTGCGATTCATGAGTAATACGCTCCTTACATTCATAAAATGAGTTAAACATAGACTCGAATAAATATCCTGGTATGTACATTTTATTTATTCTTTTATTTAATAATTTAAAAGTTAGTCGGCTAACTAAAACGCAAAATTAAAACTTATTCTGGCTTTGCTGCTTTATATATCTCTTTTGCTTGAGGGATGCCGCTTTCTATTTTTTGGAGTAATGTCAGGAGCAGCTCTTTTTCATCGGTGGATAGGTGGCTCATCAGTGTGGAAGTGCTTGTGAAATGTGTAGGCAGCAGTCTTTCCATCATTTCTGTTCCTTGTTCGGTCAGTTTAACAATGCTCATACGGCGGTCGGAAGGGTGTACGGATCTCATAGTAAGCCCATCGCGTTCCAGGCGATCAAGCAGACCGGTAACGGTAGGCTTGCTAACCCCTACTTTCTCCGCAAGCTCTGTAGCCAGCAATCCTGTTTGGATGTTGCGGTACAGGAGAATTAATATTGAAAATTTTCCATGAGATATACCGAACTTCTCAAAGCCCTCAAAACTGACTTTAAAAACACTGGAAGATACTCGCATAAAAAATAGCATAGCTTCTGTCGCTCTTACATCAATCTCGGGGATACGCTTAGAAAATTCTTGCAGCGCCTCACGAGTGGGCAAGTCCCGTAAATCAAAATCCATAGGGTTCTCCTTTCTTCTTACAGTATGTTCCAATCAACAAATTAGTTAGCCGACTAATCTTAATCTATTCAAAAATGAATTTCAAGCTAAAATTTGTTAATCGTCATGTATATTTTTCACTATATGGAGGTTGTTGTAAAAAGAAAATAAAGTATTAGACTGAAAAATAAAGTGTTAGACTGACGATGCTTCATTAAGCTAACTGGCAGATTAGTTACATAGACGTCAGAATTTTGCATAGGAGTGTAGTCCACCATCCCATACTAATTGTATGGAAAAGAGTCTAGATAAACAGTATACTAGCTATAATTGTTTTTTGTTGAGGTGCATATCAAATGGATGAAATCGATGAATCAAAACAAATTGTATTACAAATCGGCGGTGTCTTGAAAAAGTACAGAAAAGAAAAAAACATGAGCTTAGACGACTTAGCGGAATTAACGGGTGTAAGCAAACTTACTCTGGGGAATATCGAACGTGGCGATACAAATCCAACTTTGGCGATTATATGGAAAATTTCAAAAGGCATATCTTTACCGCTATTAGCTTTGTTGAAATCAGAAGACCCTGTTAGTTTGTATCGAGCAGGCGAAGGACTGCGGTTTTCTAATGATCAAAAAAATTGGATCATTGAACCGGTCTTTAAAAACGCAAGCAACGATATTGAAATGTGTCGGGCTTACTTACAGCCGAATAGCTCGTATCACCCTGAAGGTCATCATGTGAATACAACTGAAATTGCGACAGTAATGACTGGTTCCATTGAAATTCAAGTCAATGGAGAGATTTACACATTGAATCAATATGATACGATCAGTTTTCGTGCAGATTGTCCTCACTCTTATACCAATCGTACGAATAGCGAAACAGTGCTCCATATATCCTTAAAGTATGGTTTCTAAAAGTCGAAAATTCCACTTATTAAATACAACTCCGAATTCCATGACGGGAATTCAGAGTTGTATTTTTGTTTTTAGATGAGTTAATGTGTGTTATAAAATACTTATTGTTAAAAATAATATATTACAAAATAATTATTGTTAAAAATAATATATTATAATATACTTTTATTGTTCGCGCGGATGTTATTTCATAGTTTTTTAATCAGCAGGAAACAAATTTTACGTATGAATTTAGTAAGGAGAAATGAAGAATGTCGAACAAACAAAATATAAAAGCCGTACCATCCTCTATAGGACTGATAATTCTCGGCATTATTATTATTGCAGCTAATTTACGTGCTCCCTTAACCTCAGTCGGTCCTTTAGTGAGTCTCATAAGGGATGACGTTCGTATTTCAAATACAGTAGCAGGCCTGATAACAACGCTACCTTTGCTTGCCTTTGCTTTATTATCACCTCTAGTACCCAAATTTGGACGAAGGTATGGGATTGAACGTATCATTTTGATTGCCCTAATCGTTCTGACTGTTGGCATTGTAATACGTTCTTTATCTGGCGCAGCTAATCTATATATTGGGACAGCAATTCTTGGATTCGCAATTGCCGTATGTAATGTATTATTGCCAAGTTTAATCAAAAGGGATATCCCAAATAAAATTGGCTCCATGACAGGTGTTTACTCAATTTCAATGAGTTTATTTGGAGCAATCGCATCGGGAATCAGTGTACCGCTAGCCGTGAACGCAGGTCTAAAATGGCAGGGAGCATTGGGAATATGGGGGATTCTAAGCTTTGTATCGATTCTCTGTTGGTTACCCCAATTAAGAAATCAAACGAAGCAAACAACCACGACGAGTCAACAGATGGCCAGCAACGATGTGAATGTTTGGCGATCCCCTCTTGCCTGGCAAGTAACCTTGTTTATGGGTATACAGTCCATGGTTTTCTATGTGTTGATCGCATGGTTGCCTGAAATTTTAAAGCAGCAAGGAATTGGCTCAAACCAATCAGGATGGTACCTCTCGATAATGCAGTTAGCTCTGCTTCCATTTACCTTTATTGTCCCCGTTATTGCTGGGCGCATGTCTAGCCAACGTTTGTTAGTGGTCATCACAATCATTTTGCTTTTAACGGGAACGCTCGGACTTCTATACGGAAGCTCCAATATCATTCTGTTGTGGATTATAATACTCGGAATTGGTGGAGGCTGCGCCTTTAGTTTGTCCATGATGTTTTTCGGTTTACGTACTGAAAATGCGCATCAAGCAGCGGAACTGTCTGGCATGGCGCAATCGATCGGATATCTTCTTGCCGCAATCGGTCCTGCCCTTATAGGATTTCTGCATGATGCGACAAATAGTTGGAATCTGCCACTTTTCATTCTGCTTGGCGCTTCGGTCTTACTCTTTTTAGTCGGTATAGGAGCAGCAAGAAACCGTTTTGTAGGTAGCCGAAATAGTTACGAGCTGCCACGGAAAGGACGATAAATATGTTTGACAAAATTATTGTGGCAATTGATAAAGCTGAAATAACGAACAAACTCCTCGATGCAACCGTTGAAATAGCTCGAAACAAACAAACTCAAGTTACCTTGGTTAATGTCAGCCAGGAATATGTATCGAATGGCATGACATATTTACCAGGGCATTTCTTGGAAGAAATATTGAACGAAATGGAGAAAGCGAGTTTGGAACAGTTGCAACAAGCCAAATCCAAATTAGAATCTGCGGGGATTAACCCGGAAACACTTCATCTTAAGGGAGATCCTGCACATGAAATATTAAATTATGCAAGAGATTCCAAGCAGCAACTCATTATTATTGGAAGCCGTGGGCTAAGTGGCATAAAAGAAATGATGCTTGGAAGTGTCAGCCACAAGGTTTCACAGCTATCAAGTTGCCCAGTCCTCATTGTGCATTAACTCCTTCGGGAACCGTAAAGATGATGCATTGTTATACTAACGGAGAACTTTAGTTCAATAAAACAGCGACAGTCTAGGACTTTATTTTCTCGTCCACGGCTGCCGCTGTTTTTATAGCTGGGGCCAGTCTAATACTTTTTTTACGAGATCTGACGGTTTTATAATTCGAAATGTCGCGTGGGACCAACATATCCAGTCTAGTACTTTATTTTCTTTCTACAGTTGTTCGTGCCATGGTTCAAGCTTTTCCCTACATTGATATTTACAATGAAGTGCTTGATAATAAGTGGATATCGTACGAGACAAAGAACCTAAAAGTGAGGAATCTGGAATGACGACAAAATTATACTACACTGCTCCAAATCTTACGGAGTGGGACACTCATATTACACAGAGCATGGAAAGAGACGGAAAATATTTGGTTATGCTGGAGGAAACGGCCTTTTATCCGCATGGCGGAGGCCAGCCTTGTGATACAGGAACAATTCAGGGCGTCCGTGTATTAGATGTTGTTCTCGAGGATGGGGATATTTGGCATCAGGTAGAGCATTTGCCGGAGGATAGGAAAGTAGCCTGCCAATTGGATTGGGAGCGCAGATTTGATCATATGCAGCAGCATAGCGGGCAGCATTTGCTGTCAGCGGTTTGTCTGGAGTTGTTGGGTGCGCGTACTGAAAGCTTTCATCTGGGACAAGAATATGCCACGATTGATGTGAACTGTTCGGATGTAACACCTGCGCAGCTATCGGCAATCGAACAGGAAGTAAATCAGCAAATCTATAGTAATCGCAACATAAAAAGTTTTTTTGTAACCAGTGAGCAATTGAAGGATATTCCGCTGGTGAAAACGCCCAAAGTGACGGAAAATATTCGGATTGTCGAGATCGAGGGCATTGAATATAATGCTTGCGGCGGTACACATGTAGCTCAGACCGGGGAAATTGGAATGATTAAATGCTTGAAATGGGAAAAGCAAAAAGGGATGGCGAGAATCCATTTCAAATGTGGTGCTCGCGCACTCCAGAACTTTAATGAGAGTGTTCGGATTTTGGACGTGTTATCTACGAAGTTCAATACTGGACGAAAGGATATTTTGACTCGATTCGAAAAGTGGGAGCAGGAGCATAAGCAGCTCAAGGCGCAAGTGGAGTTCTTGCAAGAGGAAAATGCATCGTACCAGGCGAAAGAGTTGCTGTCTGCTGTACAGGGGCATGTTCTTGCTCATGTATTTGAACAAAAATCCATTCAGGAGATGCAGCAATTGGCTGCCAAGCTGACCGCTGAGCATGATCTGCTTGTTTTATTTGCCACAACAGCCGAAAACAAAATCATTCTGGCACATAATGGTACCCATTCCATTAGCTGCGGAGCGTATTTAAAGGAAAATCTGGGCGCGTTTCAGGGCAAAGGGGGCGGTAGCAACCAATCTGCGCAGGCAGCATTTTCGTCCCGCAATGACCTCTTGAATTTCTTCGAAACGGCCCAGCGGCAGTTCATTCAGGGCTGATGTAATGGAGGATTAGTGACGAAGCGGCAGCTTCCACTTTTCCTCTTCTGTAAATAAAATAAAAGAAAAAATAAGTGCAACAACAGCGCCCCAAACGGCTTTATCCCCAATCGTCAAAGTCAGAAATCCCCCCAGCAAGGCTCCTACCAAGAAGGCAGCCAGGATGACACCATAACGCATCGCTCGAATGGCAGCGTTCGTGTCCTTGGTCGTTACAGCGACATACACAGCCTCGATAGCTGATCGAAGGTTACCGGTGCTGACCGTGGAGGTGTACGGCACATCAATGAGCTTGCGGAAGGAAGTCATTTGCACGGAAGCGACGAATGAGACGATCACCACTACTACCGTATTGGGAACTCCTTGCGGAATCAATCCCACGATGAAAAAAATCGCGATTTCCAGTAAAAGAATTGCGCGGGTCCAGTCTGGAGTTAAACGGTGGGTTGATTTGCGTTTAATCCCTTCAGCAACAAAAACCCCCAGTGAAAAGGCGATCAGAGGCGGGATATAGGATAATGCCTGAATCCAGTGCCCCTGAATGACTTTAACAGCCAGCAGCACGATATTGCCTGTCTGTGCGTTGGCGAAAACACCGCCTCTTCCAACAAAGGTATATGTGTCCAAAAAGCCCCCTACTAATGATAGTAAGGCGCCCAGTCGCAACGATTCGGACGTTACCTGATGTAAATGGATTTTGCCTTTCATAAACACGGCATATAAGCCTCCTATACTAAACGTCGATTCTTTAAAGCTAACACGAAAATCCAGGACCATACAATTAAATTAATCACTTAAGCATGAAAATGGCACAAAGAAGCCGCATCGGGTCCCATACAAAAGAAAGGACGCGATGCGGCTTTTTGGAGTGCTGTTTAAAGTGCCCACCTAGAACCTCAAAGATGTGCTTATTGCAGGGCTTTGACAAGTGCTGCGCCGAAGTCCTGTGCACCATCTGGACCGTCGGCTGTAATAATGTCGCTATGCGCAACGACATGCTGTGCCACATATTCGGCTTGATGCGATTGGAGCTGGTCCTTTTGTACATCCACAGGATAACATGTAGCCGTTCTGCCGGAGAGCAGTCCAGTTTGAGCCACGGCTACAGAACCTGCGCAGATGCCAGCCAATAGTTTCTTTTGCTCATGAGTTTGTTTCAGCAGAGCTTGGAGATCCGCGTTATTCCAAAGATAGTCATTCGTTCCTGATCCGCCGATCACAGATACCACATCATAATCAGCCAGCACAGCGTCAGTAAAAACAAGATCAGCTGTCGCTTTACCGTTGTAGTCACCTATGATTTCGCCTGTTTTTGTACTAGCTAGCGTCACAGTAACACCTGCTTGCTCCAGTGCTTCCTTTGGTTTAAACAATTCATCCTCATTAAAGCGCTCTGGGGGTATAATAAAAAGAGCTTTTTTACTCATACTTTATTCCTCCTTGAATGTGTAACGTTACCTACTATTGTAGGGTGGACTTGTCAGGCTGTGAAGAATGCACTTTCAAGTACGGAGGTTACCTGTAGGTTACTATTAGAGTGCAAGACCATGATGATTTAGAAGGAGTTAATTGATATATGTCCGATACGCTAAGAGAAGAAATACGGGAGAAGATCGTCAACGGAGACTATAACTGCGAAAAGGAACTGACCCTTTCGGTCTTAAGCGGAAAGTGGAAGGTCGTCATTTTATGGCATCTGGGTGTAGAAGGGGCGCACCGTTTCAGTGACCTGCAAAGGCTGTTTCCGAAGCTGTCGCATAAAGTGCTGACCAATCAGCTGCGGGAGTTGATGGAGGACGGTATTGTGCACCGGGAAGTGTATCCCGAGGTACCTCCAAAGGTGGAGTATTCGATGACTGAACTGGGGATGACGATTTTGCCCATTGTGGAGATGATGTATGACTGGGGGAAAAAACGGGTGCAATCCATTCGTGAGGAAATGCAACGCAGCGGTGAGGGAAACGTTTAAATAATGGAATCGATATGTAGGTGAATCAATAAAGTTCCTTCATATGAAAAATAGAACGCCTTGCACTATGAGTACAAATTGTACTTAGAGCAAAGGCGTTCTTTGGCATGTTAGCAGTCTGTGTGTTTTTATCATGTTAGTTTAGGAAAAATAGCTGTAGCCCATATGGATCATTGCTTTTCAAGTGCTGGTAGAACCTCAATCCAGCGTGTAGCCCAAGTACCGATATGGTCAAACAAAGGAGCTAAATCGCGTCCCTTATCTGTAAGAGAGTATTCAATCCGTACAGGCTTCTCAGGATAAACCATACGTTGTATGATTCCTTCTTCCTCCAGCTCTTTTAGACGGTCGGAAAGGACCTTTCCACTTAAATTAGGGATTGAATTCTCAATAGCGACGAAACGTTGCGGACCATTAGTTAGTTGAAATACGATCAACACCGTCCAACGCTTACTCAGTAGCTCCATAGCTTTTTCAAACCGTGGGCACATCTGCGGAATGTTCATGTGATCACCTCATGCTCCTATTATTAACGATCCACTGTTAAAAGTAAATGATTTTACTTTACATAAATTTATTACTTGACGAAATGGTGTGATATAAATATACTTTGTTACATAAAGTAACTTGTTGACTTTGATACGGAGCTTGAGATATGAATACTTAAAATTTGAACTTAATTTGATATTATTTTTGATATTATTAATGATGTAATTAAATGAACAGATACGAACTAATCGTTATGGTGATGGTTTGGGCGTAGGGGGAAGTCAGATGAAGTTGGAATGTGAAGTGTGCGTAGTTGGAGGGGGACCCGCAGGAACTTTGTTGTCCTGTCTACTGGCGGCGCAGGGTGTATCCACGATATTGATTGAGCGGCAGAGCATAGCGGGAAAGGCTTTCCGCGGTGAAATCTTGAATGATGAGGGTCAGGAAGTGATCCAAAAGCATAAGCTGCTCGAACAAATTCATAAGGACTATGTTCTCGCCTCTACAAGAATCGAATATTGGGAGCATCAGCAGCAAGTGAAGACGGTCAAGCCAGCATCAGTAGATGGTAATGTGGGGGTTCATATTCCACAGCCTCGATTTTTGGAGGCTCTGCTCAAGCAGGCGTCAACCTACGAGTCCTTCCGTTACCTGGCGGGTACAACTGTGACTACCTTGGAAGGTAACAGCGAGCAGGGGTACACGGGCTTGGCCGCCCGCGATAAGAACGGTCATGAGATCACGATTGACAGTTCGTTGATTGTAGGGGCAGACGGTCGCTATTCGACTGTGCGCAAGCTGGCGCAGATGCCTGTGACAAACATTCGACACGGCTATGATCTGCTATGGGCGAAAATCACAGCACCTGCTGGGTGGGAGCCCGTCACTCGTCTGGCACGGGTCAACGGAGGGCAGTTGGCTTTATTCTCGCAGGCTGAGGGCTATATTCAAATTGGCTGGAATGTGGAGGAAGGTAGCTTTCCAACCCTGTTTAAGCAATCCTTTGAACCCTTTATACAACTGCTTACCGAGGCTTTTCCGGATTTGAAGCATAGTGTGCATGATCACATTCGTTCATGGAAGGACTTCGTACCGTTGGATATTTTCAGCAGTCGCAGTGACACCTGGGCGCAGAACGGGCTGGTCCTTATTGGAGATGCGGCGCATACCATGACACCTACCGGAGCTTTTGGCTTGAATGCAGCGTTAAAGGATGCCGATGTGCTAGCTAGTGAGCTTCTTCGTTTACGACAGAAGAGCTATACCGCAGGAGACCTAAAGGCGTTCGAAGACGGACGACGACAGGCTGTAACCGAGCTTCAGGAACGGCAGCTGACGATGGAATCCACGTTTCATGAACATTTCTTACAAGCCGATAATCAAAGGATATAAATCCTGACAACAACATGAATTACCGGAATTTTCATATATAGAGTTTATATAAAGGATGGTGCAGAGAGATGAACCAAAAAGATGTAGCTACGCTACTTAACGATAAAATTCAAACCGTTCGCGGAGAGCAATCTTCGACGATTTTAGTAGGACCGATCAAGCTGCCAGTTAATATGGAAGGAGAAACGGTTGTTTTTCAGTGGTACTGCTGGTTGCCTGTACGGGATGAGGAAGATCGCCAGGACTTACTGAATGCCACCGCTGAGACGATTGTGAAGCGATTGTCCACACTGGATTTGGCAGAGGGACAACAGTCAAGCGTTTTGGTGTATGGCGATCTTCAACAGTCGGAAAATGCATTAGTTCGCATGCATAGTATTTGCCATACTGGAGATATTTTTGGTAGCAAGCGTTGTGATTGCGGATTTCAACTCCACCAGTCCATGAAAATGATTGTGGAACATGGAACGGGTGCATTGTTCTATCTGGCTAACCATGAAGGCCGCGGAATCGGTTTGTTTAGTAAAGCAATGGCTTATATTCTGCAGGAAGAAGGCATGGATACTGTAGAAGCCAATCATCAATTGGGTTTTGAAGATGATACACGCAACTATGCGGATGCCATTAGTGTGCTCCGTCACCTGAGACAAAAACCAGTAACCCTGATCACAAATAATCCCAAAAAACTGGATGCCTTGAAGAAATCGGGTATGAATGTGGCGGGTCGCATGCCGCTCTGGGGCGATGTGTCGCAATATAATGAACGGTATTTGAATACAAAAGTGGAACGATCCGGCCATTTGCGGGATTCCGATCTCAGGGAGGTTCTATGACCACTCACGAAAAATATATGCGCCTGGCACTGGAAAATGCCAGAAGTGCTAAAGGGCAAACCGAACCGAATCCGCTCGTCGGATCAGTCATTGTCAACAACGGTCGTATCGTTGGGATCGGCGCTCATCTGAAGCCCGGCGAGCCACATGCCGAGATTCATGCGTTGCGTATGGCGGGTGAACACGCTCAGGGAGCGACAATTTACGTAACGCTGGAGCCGTGTTCCCATCACGGTCGGACAGGCCCGTGCGCGGAAGCCATTGTGAAGGCAGGCATTCGTCGGGTGGTGGTTGCAGCGCTGGACCCGAACCCGCTGGTTTCCGGCAGAGGGGTACAGATTTTGAAAGATGCGGGCATTGAGGTCATTGTCGGAGTATGTGAGCAGGAATCAATCCGCATGAATGAAGTGTTCAATCAATATATTGTGAGCAAGCGTCCTTTTATTACGATCAAATCGGCAGTAACACTGGACGGTAAAATTGCAACCCGCACCTCGGAAAGCAAATGGATTACATCTGAGGCTGCACGGGAGGATGTGCATCGTCTTCGTAACGAGCATGTGGGAATCCTGGTCGGTGTACAGACGGTGATTCACGATAATCCTCAGCTTACGACTCGTCTACCAGAAGGACGGAATCCGATTCGTATCATTTTGGATAGCAAGCTTCGTATTCCATTGGATGCCCGTGTCATTACAGATGGGGAGGCGCCTACCTGGATATTCACAGGACGCGCTTATGATGAAGGCAAGCGTAGCCAGTTGGAACAGCTAGGTGTAAAGGTATTTCCGACTCAGGATGAAAACAGCGATCGGGTTAACCTGCCGCAAATGCTGGATATTTTGGGTGCGGCAGAGGTATCATCGGTGTTCGTGGAAGGCGGAGCCGAGGTGAACGCTTCCTTCGTGCAGCAAGGGCTGGCAGACAAGCTGGTGCTGTACATGGCACCAAAGCTGGTTGGAGGACGCGCAGCCCCGGGATTTCTCGGGGGAGAGGGCGTGTCTGCGATGAGCGATGCGGTGGCATTGCATGATTTGAGCGTGACACAGGTTGGTGTAGACTGGAAACTAGAAGGGTATTTTGAGCGGGAAAAATGAGTGTTGTTTGCGGGGGAGAAGGCACTCCACTAAGGGGTTGATCTTCCGATCGCTGTTGCAGTGGGATTCTTCGGATTGATAAGACATTTAAAGGTAAGAATCCCACTGCAAAGGCGAACGCTTACGCTTCTCCAGATTCAACCCCTTCGCTCCGCTACTGCCCACCGCAAAGTCACTCATTTTTTCGAAATGGTGTGGAGCATGGGAAAGGCAAAAGGACTTAAATACTCAAAAGCTCAAAAGCTCAAAAGCTCATATACTTAAAAGAACAGAGAATCTGAAGGGCTAAAAGGCCTGGAGGATTCTTTTTTTATATACTAAACGTTTATTAGGGTGAATGATTAATGGGATGAATAACTCATAGGGTAAATGTCTAATGGGGTGAATTCGAGATAACATAATTACACATGCTTGGGTTTTTCGTCCTGGTTTCTTATGTATTTTTAGAGACTTTCGCCTCGTTTAGTTAGAATATAGAAATAAAAGGATTGACCTGGAAATTGAGATCAAGCACAATGAAGTTGAAATCAACTTGGAAGAGAAGGGAAAAGCCTTGCAGTGAAAGGGATTATAGAACTCAAAGGAGGATGTAGGTTGTGAAAAAAACGTTATTATGCTTGTTAAGTGCCAGTCTGATATTTTTAGCTGCACCGGTTTCTACTAAAGCCTTTTCGGGTGAGGTCACACAAGGCGCTGGCTCATATTCAACCACACTACCTGCCGGAGCAGCAACACCGCAAAACGAGATTTACAAAACAGCGAATGTAACCAGCCCAATGCCTACCAATGACTGGTGGAGCAGCCTCGCCTGGGTACCGTACTCCGAGGCTCAATATCCGCATCCCCTTGCCTTGAAAAATCAGCAAAACGGTTTACGCATCTTTAACCCGAGTGAGAAAATTACAGTAAATCCGGGATACATCGCAGGTTGGATGGATGATGTGAACGATTTTTCCGTCGGCCATTCTGTAAGCGCTTCATTTCCAGATGCCAAGGTGGACGGTTTCAGTGACTGGTTTGTCAAATCATTATTTCAAAGCGGCAGCAATAAAATGAGTGCTACCTATGGACACGGCTCCCCCTATGTTTTTTTTGAGTTTGGCGGTGGCAATCCCAAGCTTTCATTTAATGGGGTGCCAGAGGTTTGGTCTGGGTCAGCTAGTTCCCCTGTGCTTGGCATTACGGTTAATGGCTCACACTATGGTCTGTTTGGTCCTTCCGGCAGCACCTGGTCTGGCCTCGGAACGAGTACTCTGATCAATCAATTGAACGGGAAAAACTATTTTACAGTGGCGGCTTTGCCTGACAAAACAACCGCGACATTGGACAAATTTCAGCAATACGCCTATTCTTTCGTTACAAACTCCAAAGCACAGTACAGCTATAACGAAGCCTCTTCCGAAGTGACGACCACCTTTACTGTTGCGACAACAGCGAAGGAAGGCACGCAAAGCGGTACTATTTTTGCCTTATACCCGCATCAGTGGAAAAATTCATCACAACCCCTGCTAGGCTATACGTACAATTCTGTACGCGGTCTGATGAAAACAGCAGAAGGTGCTTCTTTTCAAACGAAAATGAAGTTTACAGGGGTACTGCCTTCCCTGCCCGACTTGGGGTCCTACGATAAAAATACGCTCAACAGTTATATAGACGAAGCGAAAGCGGAAGTCTACTCCGGCGATAGAGACACGTACTGGACTGGAAAACGTCTGGGCAAGCTAGCAGCGCTGGCGCCGATTGCCGACCAGGCTGGCAATACCGCAGCAGCGACCCAGTTCCGCAATGAGATCAAAAGCCGGCTGCAGGACTGGTTTAAGGCCAGTGACAGCTCGGGTAATCTGAAAAGCTCCAGTCTATTTGTGTATAACAACAATTGGGGGACGTTGATCGGTTATCCCGACAGCTTTGGCAGTGCGGTAGAATTAAATGACCATCACTTCCATTATGGATACTTTATCAAGGCCGCGGCCGAAATTGCACGTGTGGACAAGAGCTGGGCATCCAATTCCCAATGGGGGCAGATGGTACAGTTGCTCATTCGTGACATCGCCAATACCGACAGGTCTGATTCGAAATTTCCGTATTTGCGTAATTTTGATCCCTATGCCGGGCACACCTGGGCTTCCGGCCATGCCAAATTTGGTGATGGCAACAACAATGAATCCTCCTCGGAAGCGATGAATGCTTGGGCAGGTCTTATTTTATGGGGCGAGGCGACGGGAAATACTCAAACTCGTGATCTGGGCATCTATCTATACACAACGGAAATGAATGCGATTAACGAATACTGGTTTGATGTGCATGGCACAAACACCCCTGCAGGGATGCAAAGCGCGACGGCAAGCATGATCTGGGGTGGTAAAACCGTAGGGAATGCAACATGGTGGACCAATAATGCCGCAGAGGTGCATGGTATCAACTGGCTACCGATCACCTCGGCTTCCTTGTATCTGACGCAGTATTCAGATTATGCAGCTAAAAATTATAACGATCTGCTGCGAAAAAGCGGTGGGAATTTCAGTCCATGGGAAGATATTGTGTATATGTACAGAGCGATCTCGGACCCGTCCGATGCCAAGGCCAAATTCAGTGCACGCGTAGCGGCCATGACACCGGAAGCGGGGAATTCCAAGGCGAATGCCTACCACTGGATCTACAATTTGGATGCTTTAGGCAACATCGACCGCAGCATCACTGCTAATTCACCTATTTATGCCTTATTTCATAAAAACGGTGTAAAAACTTATGTGGCCTACAATTTTACAAACCAAGTCAAAACAGTAACCTTCTCAGATGGGCACAGTATTACCGTGCAGCCGAATAGCTTTAATACCGGAAATGGAAGCGGCGGTGGCAATCCGCAACCTGATACGGAGGCTCCGTCCATCCCGGCGAATGTTCGAGCTACGACCAAAACGGCTTCGGTAGTCACTCTGGAGTGGGCTGCAGCTACAGACAATGTTGGCGTTACGGGTTATATCGTTTATAGGGACGGGGCTCAGGCAGCAGAGATAAGCGGTACTTCCGCTTCAATTACAGGGCTGAATGCAGCTTCCACTTACAGCTTTACCGTTAAGGCTCGAGATGCAGCTGGTAACCTATCTGCAGCAAGCAATGCGGTAGGGGTAACGACAGAGCCAGCATCTGGTGGTAATGAGGGTGGCGGGGAAACGGAGGATTATAAAGTAGGAGCTCGCTTTGTCAGCGATCATGAAGCATTGCTTCAATTTACACCCAAAACAGCCTCGGCCTATGTTGACGTGCATTATACTTTAACTGGTGGACAACAGCTCAATTACCGAATGACAAACAACGGCGGTGTCTGGGAGCAGCGGATTACAGACCTCGATATCGGGAAGGCTGTCAGCTATTGGTTTACCTATGAAAAGGCGGGATTGCAATACGAGACCCCTTCATTCAGCTATACACACCAGCAGACTGCTTCTACAACGATAGACGTTCCAGAACTTCCACTACCGAGCGTTGATCCCGTTTTCGAAAAAACATCCTAGTGGATCAGGCCTAAGATACGAACGCGACAGTTAACTATAGAAAGAAAGACACAAGGGAAGCAAATACGCTTCTCCTGTGTCTTTTTTTGTTTTTTTATAGGGTCGTAATACTTTCGCCATGTTCGTGAGTTCCAGGTTGCGCGATAATGATAAAGGCTGATACAGGAAGATATTACCGAGGCGAGGATTTCCAAAGGTCCCGCAGTGCCTGCCCTGATGGGGTCAGGTATCCTGTAATTCTGATGTATCCACCAACATTAGGGTTCAATTCCCAATCGCCTTCCACGCGACTTCTGGTAGAGTATTCGAATGATCGAATAAAAACAATGAAAAGACCCGGATAAGAGCATCCCATGTCTGGTCTCGATGACAGGTACCGGGGCGATGGCTATGCGGCCAGCGGATACCGGAGAGAGCAAGCGCCGACAGGGTTCGAGGCTTCGGGGATACAGATTCACAATCGATGTTGGGCTGATGAATTCCATCCCTAGAACACGGAAACAGGCGGTATCTTTCTTTTTCCTTAAGCTTGACCCCGCCGTCCACACCGAAGGGATGCTCTGCAAGGGTCACTAACCCTACTACAACAAATAAAAATAAAAAATCCTCATTTTAAAAATATGTGTTTACTATAACATGCGAATCAGCGGAGCGGACCATTTGAATCTGAAGAAGCGAAGCGTTCGCCTTTGCAGTGGAATTCCTACCTTTGAATGTTTTATGTAATTGAAGGAATTCCACTGCAACAGCGATCGGAAGATCAAATGGAACGTGAAGCCGCTACACGCGGAAATGTACATTTTTAAGTTGAGGATTTTAAATACTAGGAGTGATACGATGTTTAAGAAGATAACGATTAAATCTGATGAGCGCGGGCTGCTGTTCAAAAAAGGAAGCTACCACAAGTTGTTGCACCCAGGAACTTACCTATTGAAAACATTTCGGCAGGAAGCAGTTGAAATTTTGAATGTAGCCGAACCATTTTTTGTACCTGATCATGACATTCGTTTGTTTTTGACAGATCCCCTATTGCTTGAGCAATTGAATGTCATTGATGTAGAGGACCATGAATATGTGTTGCATTATGAGGATAATCGATTTGTGGAGCTACTGACGGCAGGGAAATATGCTTTTTGGAACATGCTCAAGAAACATCATTTTGTTCGTGCAGATACTCGGCAGCCTGCGATTGATAAGGCATTGGGGCAAGCATTCTTGTCCAAGACACCGGGCTTCTGGAAGGCACTTCAGGTGGGCAGCTATGAATTGGGATTTTTGTATTACGATAATGTGTTGCAGGGTGAGCTAAAACCGGGCAAATATTATTTCTGGATGTCCACAGTGAATACAGAGATCAAAACGATAGATATGCGACAACAGCAGATGGACCTGATGGGACAGGAAATCATGACAGAGGACAAAATCACGCTGCGCCTCAACTTCGTCTGTCAGTACCGTATCATCGACCCGTTGCGGGCGTTGGAATTCCGGGCATACGAGGAACAAATGTATATTATGCTTCAACTGCTGCTACGCGAATACGTTGGCACGATGAAGCTGGATGATTTGCTGAAAATGAAGCAAGAGATTGCGGAATATGTTTTGACTCGACTGAATGAGCAGAGTGGCGAATATGGAGTGACTTTTACGTCAGCTGGGGTGAAGGATATTATTTTGCCGGGGGATATTAAGGATATTCTGAATACCGTGCTGTTGGCAGAGAAGAAGGCACAGGCCAACCTCATCACACGACGTGAAGAGACGGCATCCACTCGTAGTCTGCTCAATACGGCCAAGCTGATGGACGAGAATGCCACCCTCTATCGTCTTAAAGAACTGGAATTCATGGAAAAAATCTGCGAGAAGATTGGCACGATTTCGCTGACTGGCGGAAATACGTTACTGGAGCAGCTGAACACGCTGGTTCACATGAAAGAGGGGCAGGGACTCCAATAACTGAAAATACTCCCGAACGATGAGTGCAAGCCGGCTCAAGGTTTGGGAGTATTTTGCGTTTTAGTTCGTCTTGGTGGATGCAAGAAAAGCGTCCATATCGATCACCGGAATGAGGGTACCCTGATGCTCCATCACAGTAGGGAACAACTCGCGCTGCCACTCTTCCTCATTGCTTTGTAGCTGACTGTCCTCGGCAGAAGCCGTGTCCTCTACCTGATCGACAAGCAGAGCAATCTTCGCACGGCTGAGCAAAATCATTTTGTCCTCGGCGGAATCGCTTGATGCAGGAAGAAACAGCTTTTTGCGTAAATTAAGGATCGTAAATACGTTGCCGCGAATAGTCACCATTCCTTCATGCCACGCCTCGGAAAAGGGAAGAGGCGTTCCTTTTTTGGCATTCATGACTTCTTCTACTTCCACAAAGTTTAACGCGAACTTTTTGTCCGCCAGACTGCACACAATAAATTCAGACATAGCAATTCTCCTTACATATTCAGATAAGCCATCACAGGTTGTGAATGAGCGGTAAAATGGGTTAACTATTGCGTTTTGACAGATGGAACGATAAAGTTGAGGATGCGGTAAAGTAGTTGTAGTTAATCACAGAATATCACAAACGAGCAGTTAAATCTTCCAAATTAACAACTATACGGCCAAGGCGTGGCTTCAAGTTTCCCTTCATATATAATGTTTGGGACTAAAGCTGTGTCCGCTGGCACTACATTTTAAGATAAGCGGGTTGAGGTAGAATGGATCATGAAAAGCAGCGATTAAGTATCGAGGCAGCCAGATTATACTATCTAAACGACTACAGTCAGCAAGATATCGCGGTCAGACTCGGGGTTTCGCGTCCTACGGTATCGCGGTTACTGCAGGCTGCCAAGGAACAGGGATACGTGCGGATCAGTATTGTGGACCCGATGGAGGATATGGACGCGCTCGGAGAGCAGGTGAAGAAGAAGTACGGACTGGATACCGTGTTAGTCTGTTATTCGCCGTTAAATGAATATCAGGAGATCAAGAAGCATATTAGCAAAAAAGCAGCCGATTATTTGCATGAAACGGTACAGGATGCTGATATTATTGGAGTGACATGGGGAACAACGATGCATGCCGTAGCGCTTCATCTCCAGCAAAAGCAGGTCAAGGGAGTTGAGGTGGTTCAGCTCAAAGGAGGCGTGAGCCATTCGCATGTCAACACATATGCCGTGGAAACCGTGAATTTGTTCGCAGAAGCCTTTCATACCATAGCACGGTATTTGCCGCTGCCTGTGATTTTCGACAGTCACGCCGTTAAGAAAATGGTCGAGGAGGATCGGCATATCCAGCGTATCATTGAACTTGGCAAGCAGGCGAACATCGCTGTGTTTACGGTGGGTACGGTCAAGGAGGATGCATTGCTGTTCCGATTGGGCTATTTTAACGGAGAAGAGCAGAAGCTACTGCAAAGAATCGGCAAGGGCGATATTTGCTCGCGCTTTTTTGACGCTGAGGGCAACATATGCAGTCAGGAAATCAATAGCCGTACCGTCGGGATTGATTTGCCTGATTTGCGAAAGAAGGAGAAGTCCATTCTCGTCGCTGGAGGCCATTCGGGCATCGCTGCGTGGCAAGTATGCGAATATCTTGGTGACAGATCAGTTTACGGCACAAGCACTTTTACAATAGAGCAAGTCGTTCTCAATCCAGCAAAATACACGGTTATGGCGTTTCCCTACAGGGTAATATGAATTGTAGGTGACGCCTTGCGCATAAGCTTGAACATAATTTCAAAATGTGTTTTACATATGTTCAAAGGCGTGCTATGATGGTCTCATCACAGAGAAATAAAGGACTTTTGTCTTCACACTATTTATCTAATGAAGGAGCTTTTAGATATGAACATTGCAGCATTAATCGACCATACATTGTTGCGTGCAGATGCGACGAAGGATGAATTTACGAAATTGACTGCCGAGGCCAAAAAATATCAGTTTGCTTCTGTATGTGTGAACCCGACGTGGGTAGCTTATGCAGCAGAACAGCTCGCAGGCACAGGAGTAGCTATCTGTACAGTTATCGGTTTCCCGCTGGGAGCGAGCACGTCCGCAACGAAAGCATTTGAAACGAAAGATGCTATTGCTAACGGTGCGACTGAAATCGATATGGTTATTAACATAGGCGCTTTGAAGGCACGTGATGTACAGCTCGTCGAGCAGGACATCCGTGCGGTCGTGGAGGCAGCTGCCGGTACACTGGTAAAAGTAATTATCGAAACATGCCTGCTGACAGACGAAGAGAAGGTACTGGCATGTGAGCTGTCCGTCAAAGCGGGAGCGAATTTTGTGAAAACCTCGACAGGCTTCTCAACAGGTGGAGCTACTGCGGAAGATGTGGCTTTGATGCGCAAAACGGTAGGACCTGAGATTGGTGTTAAGGCTTCAGGCGGTGTACGCAGTCTGGAAGACGTGCAAAAATTAGTAGAAGCTGGCGCAAGTCGGATCGGTGCAAGTTCCGGTGTGAAGATCATCGAGGGCGAGCAGTCTACATCTTCCTACTAAGTTTATTTTAAAGTCATGGAGGGATTCGCGATGAAGGATCAATTGATTCAGAAAGCGCTTGAGGCGCGTAAACAGGCATACGTTCCGTATTCGAATTTTCAGGTGGGTGCTGCGGTTCTCGGAAGCGATGGCACGATTTATCACGGATGTAATGTGGAAAATGCCTCCTACGGCTTATGCAATTGTGCAGAGCGGACAGCGATTTTCAAAATGGTATCCGAAGGCTGCCGTCAAATTGATTCGATTGCGATAGTAGCTGATACGGAAGGGCCTGTGTCTCCATGTGGGGCCTGTCGTCAGGTTATTTCCGAATTTGCTCATCAAGATACCAAAATTTATCTGACAAACCTTCATGGCAACACGGAAGAGTGGACGGTGGATCAATTACTGCCGGGTGCTTTTCGACCTGCGGATCTGGGGAAATAAAAAAAAGAATGCCTCTTTGGAGCGCATTCTTTTTACGGGGAATGTAAGCGCTTAATGTAATGAGGGGGAAATTAAATGAAATATGTAATCGCTCTGGTGGGACTGCTCGTTGTATTTGCACTTACTTACGTTGCCAGCAGTGACAAGCGTAAAATCAGGTATCGTCCGCTGATAGTTATGGTTGTTCTGCAAGCAGCGCTTGCTTTCGTATTGCTGAATACAGGAATTGGCGAATTTCTGGTCAAAGGCTTTGCAAAAGGTTTTAATAGTCTTTTGGCATATGCAACTGAAGGGATTAACTTTGTTTTTGGCGGAATTGCGAATGAAGGAGCAGCCCCGTTCTTTATCGGTGTACTGCTGCCAATCGTGTTCATATCTGCGCTGATTGGTATTTTGCAATATGTAAAAGTGTTGCCTTTTATTATTAAATATATCGGGCTTGTCTTGAGCAAAGTAAACGGAATGGGTAAACTGGAATCCTACAACGCTGTAGCTTCGGCTATCTTGGGTCAATCCGAGGTGTTTATTTCCGTTAAGAAGCAAATTGGTCTGCTGCCAAAACATCGGTTGTATACACTGTGTGCGTCTGCGATGTCAACGGTGTCCATGTCGATTGTGGGAGCTTACATGCAAATGTTAAACCCAAAATATGTGGTCACAGCTTTGGTATTGAACCTGTTCGGCGGCTTTATTATCGCTTCCATTATTAATCCGTACAAGATTGAGAAGGAAGACGATTTACTGGAGGTTCAGGAGGAAGAGAAGCAGTCCTTCTTCGAAATGCTCGGGGAATATATTATGGACGGTTTCAAGGTTGCTATTACGGTAGCTGCAATGCTGATCGGTTTTGTGGCGCTGATTGCCATGGTTAACGGGATTTTCTCTTGGTTGTTTGGAATCAGCTTTCAGGCGCTGCTTGGATATGTGTTTGCGCCTTTCGCTTTTGTCATGGGTATTCCGTGGAACGAAGCCGTTCAGGCGGGCAGCATTATGGCTACCAAACTCGTGTCCAACGAATTCGTGGCCATGCTTGATCTGACCAAGCAAACAGGCTTGTCGGAGCGCACGGTCGGGATCGTATCGGTATTCCTCGTATCCTTTGCTAACTTCTCATCCATCGGTATCATTTCCGGGGCTGTGAAGGGTTTGCATGAAAAACAAGGAAATGTGGTGGCCCGCTTTGGTCTGAAGCTGTTGTACGGGGCAACGCTGGTTAGCGTGCTGTCGGCAACGATTGCAGGGTTGTTTTTGTAAAAAAAACAGCGAGTTAGGAAAGGATTTTTATGATGTCTAAATTCAAACGAATTCACTTGGTGGTTATGGACTCGGTTGGTATCGGCGAAGCGCCGGATGCTGCCCAGTTTGATGATTACGATGTAGATACACTCGGTCATATTGCCCGCGAACGCGGTGGTCTAAAGATGCCGAATATGGGTAAGCTCGGTCTATCCAATATTCGTTCCATAGAAGGTGTGGAAGCGGCCGACAAGCCGCTTGCGTATTACACTAAGATGCAGGAAGCGTCCAATGGCAAGGATACGATGACGGGTCATTGGGAAATCATGGGCTTGAATATTGCTGTTCCTTTCCGTGTATTTCCTGATGGGTTCCCGGATGAGCTGATTCAGCGCATTGAGGAGCACACAGGCCGCAAAGTTATTGGCAATAAGCCGGCCAGCGGAACGGAAATCATGGATGAGCTGGGCGAAGAACACGTGAAAACTGGAGCGCTCATCATCTATACCTCGGCGGACTCTGTGCTGCAAATTGCGGCGCATGAGGAAGTTGTACCTTTGAAAGAGCTCTATGAGATTTGCGAGTTCTGCCGTAAAATCACGCTGGAAGATCCGTACATGCTGGGTCGCATTATTGCACGTCCGTTCGTAGGCGAGGCAGGGAACTTCTCTCGTACCTCCAACCGACATGATTATGCGCTCAAACCGTTTGGTCGCACCACCATGAACGAGCTGAAGGATGCAGGTCTAGATGTGATCGCCTTGGGTAAAATCTCCGACATTTATGACGGTGAGGGTGTGACGAAGGCGGTGCGTACGGTGTCCAATATGGACGGCATGGATAAGCTGGTGGCTACGCTCGATGAGGATTTCACCGGATTAAGTTTTCTGAATTTGGTGGACTTTGACGCTGTATACGGTCACCGTCGTGATCCGCAGGGATATGGTCAAGCCTTGGACGATTACGATGCGCGTCTGCCAGAGGTTTTTGCCAAAATGACCGATGACGATCTGCTAATCATCACTGCGGACCATGGGAATGACCCGACGTATCGGGGAACGGATCACACCCGCGAATATGTACCTTTGCTGGCATATTCCCCGCGTTTTACAGCTGGGGGCAAGGAGCTTGCAGTTCGTAAAACCTTTGCTGATATTGGAGCGACCGTGGCGGATAACTTTGGTGTGAAACTGCCTGAACATGGAACGAGCTTTTTGGCAGAGCTTCAGTAATCAAGGACCAGCAAGAGTACAAGCAAGATTACTAGTAACGATATAAATAACAATACAAGCATGGACAAATGGGACGGAGGAATAAAAAAACATGAGTGTACACATTGGAGCCAAACCCGGAGAAATTGCAGAAACGATTTTGCTGCCAGGAGACCCGTTACGGGCTAAGTTTATTGCTGAAACGTATCTGGAGGACGTGACCTGCTACAACGAGGTACGCGGAATGCTCGGATTCACGGGGACGTACCAAGGCAAACGCCTATCTGTACAGGGAACTGGGATGGGGCTGCCTTCCATCAGTATTTATGTCAACGAACTGATTAGCGAATATGGTGTGAAAAACCTGTTCCGCGTGGGTACATGCGGCGGAATGAAGGAGCATGTGCACGTTCGTGACGTCATTTTGGCACAGGCATCCTGTACGGATTCCGGCATGAACCGCCATATCTTTGGCGGCTACGATTACTCGCCGATTGCCAGCTTCAATCTATTGAAGGGCGCTTATGATCGCGGTGTTGCCAAAGGCCTGAACATGCATGTCGGCAATGTATTCAGCTCAGACAGCTTCTACCGTGATGACAAATCAGTGGTACAAAAGCTGATGGAATACGGCGTGCTGGGTGTAGAAATGGAAACTTCGGCTTTATACACGTTGGCAGCCAAGTTTGGTGTAAACGCACTGACGATTCTGACGGTAAGCGATCATTTGCTGACGGGGGAAGAAACGACCGCAGAAGAACGGCAAACAACTTTTAAAGAAATGATGGAAGTTGCACTGGATACAGCAGTATCTCTGTAAACGATCATACGCACAGTGAGGAGAAATGACATATGAGAATGGTAGACTTGATTGAGAAAAAACGTGACGGAAAAGAACTGAGTACGGAGGAAATTAATTTTATTATCCAAGGCTACACTCAGGGTGAAATTCCTGATTATCAAGTCAGTGCATTGGCGATGTCCATTTTCTTCAAAGATATGACTGAACGCGAACGCGCTGATCTGACGATGGCGATGGTTCATTCGGGTGATACCATTGATCTGTCCGCGATTGAAGGTGTAAAGGTCGATAAGCATTCCACTGGCGGTGTGGGTGATACGACAACGCTGGTACTGGCTCCGCTCGTAGCAGCCTTGGACATTCCGGTAGCCAAAATGTCAGGCCGCGGCCTCGGACATACTGGAGGAACGATCGACAAGCTGGAAGCTATTGCAGGCTTCCACGTCGAAATCAGCAAGGACGAATTTGTGGATTTGGTGAATCGCAGCAAAATTGCGGTCATCGGGCAAAGCGGTAACCTGACACCTGCGGACAAAAAGCTGTATGCCTTGCGTGACGTTACAGCGACGGTCAACTCGATTCCGCTGATTGCCAGCTCGATTATGAGTAAGAAAATCGCTGCCGGCTCCGATGCCATCGTGCTTGATGTAAAAACAGGTGCAGGCGCATTTATGAAAACCGTAGATGATGCCAAAGCACTGGCACATGCTATGGTGAGCATCGGTAACAATGTGGGTCGCAAAACGATGGCAGTCATTTCCGATATGAGTCAACCGCTGGGTCTGGCCATCGGTAACTCGCTGGAAGTGAAAGAAGCGATTGATACGCTGCGTGGCGAAGGACCAAAAGATCTGGAAGAGCTGTGTATGGCTTTGGGCAGTCAGATGGTGTTTTTGGCAGGGAAAGCAGAATCTCTCGAAAACGCCAAAGAGAAGCTCAAAGAAGTCATTCGCAATGGCAAAGCACTGGAGAAATTCAAAGAGTTTATTGCGAATCAGGGCGGTGACGCTTCTGTAGTGGATCATCCTGAACGCTTGCCGCAAGCACAGTATCTTATTGAGGTGCCTGCGAAGCAGGACGGTGTGGTAGCTGAAATCGTGGCTGACGAAATCGGTACCGCAGCGATGTTGCTTGGAGCAGGACGTGCGACCAAAGAATCCGAGATTGATCTGGCTGTCGGCTTGATGCTGAACAAAAAGGTCGGGGATGCTGTTCAAAAAGGCGATTCACTGGTTACTATTCATGCGAACCGTGAAGATGTAGCCCAAGTGCTGGAGAAAATCTACGCGAACATCCGTATTGCGGATCACGCGGAAGCGCCAGTGCTAATCTACGGAACAGTGACAGAGTAAGCGATAAGCCATATTTATAAAGTCGTGTTGAGTGTCTTTGATCAAGTTTGAAAAATATGACAGCCGGACTCATAATAGATATGAGTTCGGCTTTTTTTATTGTAAGGCCGAGGGTTGCACAGAGGGGGAGAGACATGTTCAGATTATACAGCGATGTCCGGGGAGCAGCCTATGAAAGACTGATTGATTATGCTATGGAACGGGCAGACACGTTTATGCTGGGCATACATAAATGGGCGACAGAGGATGAGAATGGGGTGATCGACCAGGATGTCCTGTTCAAGGAATTGTTACAGCAATTGAATCCTTTTATGCTGTCCACACACTCTTATGAGGAAATTAGGGGCATCCATTCCATTGCCTACACACAAGGAACATTTTACCGATACCAGTGTGCGCCCGAGGCAGGGGGATTATTAAAGCAGGCGGCGTCTAGTTTGTTTTCCTGGGTACATCCCCAATTACCTGAGGATTTGTGCTTCCAGAATGCGGAGGGAAGGGATTGGATCATTAACATAGCTCACGAACGAATAGGTGGACTAAACATGGCTACAGAAGAAGCGGATGAATTGGAGAAGCTTATACCTGGTGTGTTTATTCACAAACCTGAATATCATCAGGATATAGATGTTTTTCTGGACGATGCTATTCGGCATCAACCGGATCGAGTAGAGCTTATGCGGTTTGGCTTGAGGGAGATACCGGAACGGATTAGAGAATTGTATTCCCTGAAGCATCTGACTATTTTCGAGCAGGATATACGAACACTACCGCACGCTTTGTTCGAATTGGAATCGTTGGAGTCACTGACGATACAAGTAGCGGATTTGGAAGAGCTACCCGCTGACATTGCCAAGCTGACCCATCTCAAAAACCTGAGGATCAGCTGTGGATGCTATGATCGTCCGGCCCCAGATTTCAAAGTGATTCCCAAGGCGGAGCTGGCATTTCGGCATTTGCCTCCTGAAATCGGAGAGCTGCAACAACTGGAGTATCTGGATATTCAGTATAGCGGAATCCGTACGTTGCCTCCTGAATTACAAAACCTGAAAAATCTACGCTCCTTGGACATTGTGAATGGATTCATCGAATCGGCACCCGATTTTATATATAAAATGACCTGGCTGAATCGCTTCCTTATAGAAGATAAGCCGTTCCATCTGTGCAATCACGGTGACGACTGAAGGAAAGATAAGAAGAGGAGGAAATCAAATGGTGGAGAGGAACGCAAGCTGTACATCAGTATCAAGAATACAGGTAAGCAACCCGTACAATACAAGCTCAATAGTGCGAATGGATTAGACTTGCAAGGGCCAACGAGCGGGTTTTCCAGCCGAACGTTGCAGCCGGGAGAACGCCACGATCTGGTGTTTGTAAAGCCAGAGGGACAGGATGAAGCTGCAAATGACTCCTTGAAAGAGATGATTTTGAAAGTAAGTACGGACGATGGATCGCAAGGAAACGTTAAAACCTTCGCATATATTACACTGTAAGCTCCTTCCAGAAAGGGCACGACATGCGGTCATTAGTCTACTTATGTTACAATAGAACGGTTGAAGACTTAATGAACAGAATAGGTCAGAGCAGAAAGCAGAAAGGATGACCCGTTGTGCCCAAAAACCATGAATTCGGTAATCAAAAGATGTCACGGAGGCTGTCACTCACAGCCATTTTACTTACACTTACCTTTGTAGCACTTACTGGCTGTGGTCAGGATAAGAATGCTGAAACCATTGATACTGGAAGCAGTACAAGTGTGATCGAGAACGGAGCCGGTGGTAGTCGTAGCGGTTCAGCCCAAAGTGACAAAGCAGCGAAAGAGAGCAAGAGTGCAGAAAACAGCGGTACTGATGCACAAAAATCAACTCCTTCAGCTCCATCTGCTTCATCGGATACATCTTCTTCTCCGGCAGCCTCCAATCCATCGCAAAATCCATTTGAGGTAGCAGGTATTCAAGATCCTAAAGCGTTTTTGAACACGTTCAAAGCGCTGCAGAAGGCAGTTGCCGACAATGACAAGGAAAAAGTGGCCAATTATATTTTGTACCCTCTGCGTGTTAATGATAGTGAAAAGTCGCTAACGATTCCGAATAAGAAAGATTTTATGGCCAAGTATGATCAGATTTTTACGGACGCAATTCGCGAGGCGCTGGTGAATCAAAAGACAGATGATTTGTTTGTTAATTATCAGGGAGTCATGGTGGGATCGGGTGAACTGTGGTTGAGAAGAGCTACGGACAATCCGAAGCTTTTTGGAGTCTTTTCGATTAATCTTGAAACGGTTGCCAACTAAGTCGTACTTCGTGTGTAAATGACCTCTAAACGGTCGGAAACATATATAATGTTTCTGACTGCCCCCCCTTAAAGAAAGAAAAGTCCAGATGATACATACCAAAAAAAGGTTTGACATCACTCCTAAACTCTCGTATTATATCCATATAACTCATTAAACAGGTAGGAATTAAAGAATTAATGTATGATCTCGCCATTTTGGCGGAGAACCTCTAGGAACAGCAGGCAGACACTGTCCACGTGACAGGTTTGACCTATCAGGGCTGCATCAGGGAATTCTCCGCTCTTTTTTTGATTATGTCTGTCAATAACAGGCGTAAATGAATACAAATTACATAGAATTCGGGGTGTCTTGATGAAGAGGCAATGGAAAAATGGACTTATTCTCGGACTATCTTTGGTTTTAACGATTATGCTAAGCGCTTGCGGGGCAAGCAAGGGAGGGACGCAGGCGGATGGTAGCTCTGCTGCCGGTTCCAAGGACGTGGAGTTACTCAATGTTTCTTATGATCCGACCCGTGAGCTGTATGAGGCATATAATAAAGCATTTGCCGCCCATTGGGAGAAGGAGAAAGGGCAGAAGGTTACGATCAAGCAATCTCACGGAGGATCTGGCAAGCAAAGTCGTTCTGTGCAGGACGGACTGGACGCGGACGTGGTAACTCTGGCCCTGGGTTATGATATTGATGCGCTACAGGAAAAAGGACTCGTTAAAGAGGGGTGGCAAAGTAAATATGAGCATAACAGCGCCCCGTACACTTCAACCATCGTGTTACTGGTACGCAAAGGGAACCCGAAAGGGATTAAGGACTGGGACGATTTAATCCGTGGCGATGTGCAAGTTATTACACCGAATCCTAAAACTTCGGGTGGAGCACGTTGGAACTATCTTGCAGCCTGGGCCTATGCGCTCAAGAAGAACAATAACGATGAAGCCAAGGCCCAGCAGTTTGTACAGGAGCTGTATAAGCATGTGCCGGTACTGGATAGCGGAGCACGTGGAGCGACAACGACTTTCGTAGAGCGTGGAATTGGCGATGTACTGATCGCTTGGGAAAATGAAGCACTGCTCTCGGTGAAGGAGCTGGGTGCGGACAAATTCGATATCGTGTATCCGTCGATCAGTATTTTGGCGGAACCACCGGTAGCGGTAGTTGATAAGGTGGTAGATAAAAAAGGTACACGCGAGGTGGCGGACGCATACCTGAAATATTTGTACAGTGAAGAAGGGCAGACCATTGCTGCCGAAAATTATTATCGCCCAACACTGGAGAGCGTGACGGCAAAGTTCAAGGATCAATTTCCTAAATTGGAGCTCGTGACCTTGAAGGATGTATTCGGGACATGGAAGGAGACGCAGCAGAAGCATTTCAGCGACAAGGGCATTTTTGACCAGATTTATGTACCCGGCAGTTCATAAAATAGGTGGACTGTGTAGGGATTGGGTCGGTAGCCGCGAGTGTCATAGTCAATGGATTCAGAGAGGGATGGACAGAACATGAATCAAGTGCAAGCCACTCGAAAACGCGTACTTCCCGGGTTCGGGTTAACAATGGGTTATAGTGTGCTGTATCTCAGTCTGGTGGTGCTGGTGCCTTTATCGGCACTGCTTCTGAATTCAACTGGACTGACGTGGGAGAAATTTTGGGACGTGGCGACTGATGTTAGGGTGCTGGCTTCCTACAAGGTAAGCTTTTTGTGTGCTGCGGCTGCGGCGCTGATCGACCTGTTTCTCGGTTTATTGATAGCTTGGGTGCTGGTGCGTTATGAGTTTCCGGGAAAACGACTTTTTGATGCGGTGATTGATCTGCCCTTTGCTTTGCCTACTGCGGTAGCAGGGGTTGCTTTGACTGCTCTGTATGCACAGAACGGCTGGATCGGTTCATTGTTTGAACCGCTTGGATGGAGGATGGCGTACTCACAGACGGGGATTACGCTAGCATTGATGTTTATTGGCATTCCGTTCGTTGTACGGACAGTGCAGCCGGTGCTGGAGGAGCTGGACAAGGATGAGGAGGAGGTCGCTGCTACGCTGGGAGCTGGCAGATGGCGTATCTTCTGCAGCGTTATTGTACCAGAGCTGGTGCCACCGCTGCTGACGGGTTTTGCGCTCGCCTTTGCCCGTGGCATTGGCGAGTATGGTTCTGTCGTCTTCATCTCTGGCAATATGCCGATGAAGACGGAAATTGCTCCACTGCTCATAATGTCCAAGCTGGAGCAAAATGACTATGCAGGAGCTACGGCAGTAGCGTTGATGCTGTTGGTAATTTCATTCTTGCTGTTACTCGTGATTAACAGCATTCAGCGCTGGTCACGACGGCGTACTGCCTAAACGCAACTGTCTAATGTGACTATCTAATGTTAACATGCAGGGCTGCGCATGATATCCACGTTCTAAGGAGGGATAGATTATGTCACAAGCGATAACTGGGCAGGAGCTTGCTTCTGCACCAGTGCCTTCATCTGCACCGCCCAACAGGGTCACGACCGAGGCCGCTTGGGTGAAGTGGACGCTGATTGGTGCTGCTTTTTTAGCTTTGCTCTGGGTGCTGGTATTGCCGCTAATCGTCGTGCTTACCGAAGCACTCAAGCAAGGATGGGGCGTATACGTCGAAGCGTTACGGGACCCGGATGCCATGTCCGCATTGCGGTTGACGCTGCTGGTGGCAGCGATAACGGTACCGCTGAATACGGTATTTGGTGTAGCTGCCGCTTGGCTGATCACGAAATTTCAATTTCGCGGCAAAGGCTTGCTGGTCACCTTAATTGATTTACCCTTTGCCATCTCTCCTGTCGTCGGAGGGCTGATGTATGTATTAGTGTTCGGCGCACAGGGCTGGCTTGGACCGTGGTTGGACGAGCATGATATTAAAATTATATTTGCTTTGCCTGGTATTATTTTAGCGACGCTGTTCATCACCTTTCCATTTGTGGCGCGAGAACTCATTCCAATGATGGAAGATCAGGGACAGCAGGAGGAAGAAGCGGCTGTCATGCTGGGCGCGCGCGGTTGGCGCATTTTCTGGAAAGTGACGCTGCCGAACATCAAGTGGGGTTTGTTGTATGGCATCATTTTGTGTAATGCGCGAGCCATGGGTGAGTTCGGTGCAGTGTCCGTCGTTTCTGGACATATCCGTGGAGAGACGAATACACTGCCGCTGCATGTAGAAATTTTGTATAACGAATATCAGTTCTCGGCATCTTTTGCGGTGGCCTCGTTGTTGTTGTTACTTGCTCTGGCAACCTTGGTACTTAAAAGCTGGTTTGGACGCAAACGCGTGCATTAATTTATGATTTTGTATATGATCCCTCAGGGCCTCTCTTTGCGTCTATCGTCTGTTAACGGCGAGAAGATGGGAAGAGAGGCCCTTGTTCTAAGGTGGCTTATATGGATAATAAAATGATCATATCAAGGCACGTTGGTGTGCCCAGGAGGAGCGAAGGGAAAAATGAAACATCCGTTTCAGTCCTACCGTCAGCTGTTTCCAGTGCTGTCCTCACATATCCATGTAGGAAGCTGTTCCCAGGGGGCCGTATCGAGGCCGGTTTCCGCTGCCATTGAGGAATATCATCGAAGTTTGCTGCAACACGGTCATAACGGCGATCTATCTATGGCACGTTTGGAGGAGGCCAGAGGGCATTTTGCCAAGCTCATCGGGGCGGAGTCTGACGAAATTGCGGTCCTGTCCTCAGCCTCTGAGGCGATTGCTGGGGTGGCTACAGCCCTTCCTTATGTACCGGGAAAAGAAGGCATTGTGTATGCGGACACCGACTTTCCGACGGTGGGACACATCTGGCAGGCACAGGAGATGTTCCATGATCACATCTGCTGTATCCCCTCCGTCGAGGGAGAAGTGACGATAGAGCAGTATGAGGAGCATGTTACGGAGAAAACTGCGCTCGTTATGGTGTCACAAGTGAACTATACCAACGGATTTCAGCAGGATTTAAAATCCATTGCAGATATAGCTCACCGAAATCAGGCGTTGCTGTTTGTGGATGCTTATCAGTCTGCAGGGATCGTTCCAGTGGACGTTAAGGCAATGGGCGTAGATATTTTGGTCGCGGGAGCCCGCAAATATATGCTGGGAATTCCGGGCGTGGCTTTTCTTTATGTAAGCAAGGACCGAATAGACCGCTTCAAGCCCCGTCTTACAGGCTGGCTTGGGCAGGAGCCTGCTTCCCGGTTTGATATTGCTCACCCGTTTCCGGCGGCGGGAGCCCGACGCTTTGAGACGGGATTGCCTTCTTTTATTAGCATTTTTGCCGCCAATGCGGCTTTAAAGCTGCTGCTAGAGATTGGAGTCACGAATATTCAGGCCTATATGAGTGAGTTGTTGGATTTTTCCGTTGAATATGGACGGCGCAAAGGGCTACACATACGTGTACCTTACAGGGGAGGCACATTACCAAGCCTGCTCGCTGTTGAAGTAGCCGACGTGTCGGCTGTGGAGAGGAATTTGAGAAGCCAAAATATGATCGTTTCAGCACGAAAGGATGTTATCCGTGTGGCTCCTCATTTTTACAATACGGCTGAGGAAGTCCGACGGGTCATAGATGAATTGGCAGGGAGACGTTGAACGACAAAAGCCTCTTCCGAGTGAATGGGAGCATGACATGTCCCTTTTTACACAGGAGAGGCTTTTTGGGCGTTTAGAGTTCTAATTATACGATCCGTTTGCGCAGCCAGCCGGAAATCAGATCCGTCAAAATGATCAGAACCACAATGCCTAGCAAAATAACGCCTACACGGTTCCAGTTGCGCATTTGGAGTGCAAATAGTAGCGGAGTACCGATACCACCTGCACCGACCAGACCGAGCGTGGTAGCAGAACGGATATTAATTTCAAAACGGTAAAGCGAATACGAAAGAAACTGTGGAATCACCTGTGGTAGCACGGCGAAGAAGATCACCTGCCAACGATTGGCACCGCACGCGATCAAAGCTTCCTGGGGCCCGTGATCGACACTTTCGATCGTTTCCGAGAAAAGCTTCGCCAGCATGCCGATGGAGTGAATGCCGAGGGCAAGCACACCCGCAAACGAGCCGGGTCCAACGGCTTTGATAAACAAGATGGCGACGATCATTTCGGGAAATACCCGGATGACACTAAGCACAAATTTCCCGCTACCCGATAAGGGACGCAGACGGGTCATATTGCTGGACGCCCAAAAGGCGAACGGAAGGCAGACAAATGCGGATACGAAGGTTCCGAGCACTGAAATGACCAGCGTATCCAGCAACCCGCGCAGTAAATCCTCTCCCTCAGGGATGTAGACGAACGACCAGTCGGGATGAAGGAAGCCGTCCAATATAGCGACAGAGACACTTTTGGCCGTTCCCTGTAATCCTTCAAACTGCATCCCGCGAAAAGCCCAAATATAAATGATGATTAGCAGAATAGCTATCGCCCATAGGCGCAGGCGGGAGCCAATAGGTCTGCGAAGCGTAGGATCATTCATAATAATTTCCTCCGTAGCAGGTTACTGCCGTAATCAATCGCAAGGACGATGACGAGGGTCAGTAGAATAATGATGCTTGCCCGATCATATCGGAACAGCCCCAGAGAACGGTCAAGCAGCAGACCGATACCTCCAGCGCCGACCAGGCCCAGAACGGAAGCCGCGCGTACATTAACCTCAAAGGTATACAGCAAGTACGACACAAAATAAGGAAGAGCCTGCGGAACCACACCAAAGGCGATGACCTGAATGCGGCTCGCGCCAACAGCGGTCATGGCTTCCAGCGGCCCGGGATCAATGGCTTCAATCGCCTCAAAGGTCAGCTTGGCTATGATGCCAAAGGAGAAGAAGAGCAGGGCGAGCATCCCCGCAAACGGCCCGATGCCGAACACCGCCACAAAGATCGAGGCAAACAGCAAATCGGGAATCGTCCGTACTAGATTCAGGATCGTGCGCATCGGCAGCGAAATCAGTTTGCGCGGCATCACATTATAGGCACACAGTAACGCGACAGGGATCGCCAATATGGCTCCCAGTGTCGTGCCAACAATGGCGATCTGGATCGTTTCCAGCATCGGTTTCCAGATGGTAGGCAGATAGCTCCAGTCGGGTGGAAACATTTCCCCCAACAATTTGCCCATCTCCGGCAAGCCGACGATCAACTGGTAAGGTGTGGCATCCGTATGAATGGAGCAGGCTACCAGCACCACGATAAAAATCATCCAGGTGGCATAACGTTTGTAACGTCCTGGCAACGGTGGCCCTGCGGGCGGCTTACTTGGCTGAGGCGGTCCAGCATGCGGTGACGGTTGCGTCGAAGAGAGCGGCTGGGCAGTAGAGTCGGGCTTCATGATCCCACTCCCAGCAGCTCATCATGCTTGATGGCCCGGCCGTAGATCTCCGCAAAGGCCTCATCCGTAGCCTCCTCCGGTGTGCCGTCAAAGACCACTTCCCCGGCGCGCAATCCGATGATCCGCGTTGCATATTCGCGCGCCAGATCAATGAAATGCAGATTGACGATGGTCGTAATCTGCATTTCACGGTTGATCCGCTGAAGGTCATCCATGACCTGGCGGGTGGTCAGCGGATCCAGCGATGCGACAGGCTCGTCCGCCAGAATGATTTTAGCCTCCTGCGCCAGAGCACGGGCGATGGATACGCGCTGCTGTTGGCCACCGGACAGCTCATCTGCCCGGCTGTAGGCTTTTTCGCGGATGTTCACGCGCTCCAGCGCTGTTAGTGCCAGTTCGATATCTTCCTTCGGAAAGAGGCCGAGAATGGTTCGCAGCGTTGAATGATAGCCGACGCGGCCGGAAAGTACATTGCGGAGCACCGTCGAACGCTTAACCAGATTGAAACTTTGAAAGATCATGCCGATATCACGGCGAATGCGCCGCAGCTCGCTGCTTCCAGCAGACGTGACGGACCTGCCACCCACGACAATGTCGCCGGACGTAATGTCATGCAGTCGGTTAATGGAACGCAGCAGGGTAGACTTACCTGCACCGGATAAGCCGACAATGACGACCATTTCTCCCTCCTGAATCGTCAAATTAATATTGTTTAACCCTTTGGTGCCGTTCGGGTATGTTTTCGATACGTTACGAAATTCGATCATATGCTCCCAACTTTCTCCCCCGATGGGGTGGAATGAAAACAACACCGCCATGAATACATGGACGGTGTTGCCCTGTCATTCGTAAAGCCTGTTTCGTAGCTGTTACTTCATTACAGTACCTTGTTTGTTCCGATTACTTAACCGCTTGACCAACGGCTTTGGCGTATTCACGCACGGAGTCGAAGTTTTTATCGTCGCCCTTTTCATAACCTACATGGGTGTAAATCTCTTTAATGATTTCGCCGCCTGCAGGATCTTTGGCGATGTCAATAAAGGCTTGGCTGATCTTGTCTCTCCACGCTTGATCCATATCAGAACGTACGCTGACGGTATCATTTGGAATTTTAGCTGTGTAATGAATGACGCGAGTTTTTTCAAATACATCCGGAATTTCCTTCTTCACCGTGTTACGTGCATCCTGGAAAACAGCTACCGCATCAACTTGACCGTTCAGCAACGCCAGAATAGCAGCATCGTGGCCTTTGATTGTCACACCCTGCACATCCGTGTCGGGGTCCACGCCAGCTTTTTTTAGCTCTGCTGCAGGGTACACGTAGCCTGCGGAGGAGGTTACATTTTGCCAGCCAACCTTCTTGCCTTTCAGATCAGCTAGACTTTGAATCGGAGAATCCTTTTTCACCACGATCATTGCTTTATAAAAGTTTACTTTTTCAGTCGTGTCCTTGCCTGTAGCATCTTCAATTCCGTAGCGTTGAGCTTGCAACAGCAAGTCGGCTGCTTTACGGTTATCGTGGGCCAGTACATAAGCATTCGGCGGAAGGAATCCTACATCTACCTGTTTGGAAGACATGGCTTCCACAATCGTATTGTAGTCAGGAGATACAGTTACTTTCACCGGGATCCCAAGCTTGTCACCCAGTAGATTTTCGAGCGGTTTGGCTTTGGCTTCGAGCGTATCTGCATTTTGAGAAGGAACGAACTGTACCTTTAACTCCTTAGGAACATAGGCTGTGCTTTCGTTTTTAGAGCCATCTGTACCCGGAGTGGACGCGCTGTTGTTATTGCTTGCATTGGAGCCACAAGCGGCTAGACCCGCTGCCAGTGTGAAAGTCATGCACAAGGTCAGTGCTTTTTTGAACAAAATAATTTCCCCCTAAACATAGTGATAACGATAATAAAAAACCTGTAAATGCTGTGACAAACCAAATCTTAACAGCTAGTCCCGTAGCTAGGGTAAAAACCACTCCTGACTTTGGTAAAAATGATGTAAAATTTATCGTATGCTTAAAACCATTTTCTGGATTTATGCAAAATGCTTGTTTTAACATTCTCTTAACAGTGCTCTGTTAGACTTGTTCAAGCTCTATGACCGAAGCTGAGGGAGAGAACAAGATTGGATATTTTGGATATTAACGAAAAGGCAGACCAGGACAATGTAAGCCTTGTGAGAGTGAAATTCCGCATTATGGTTACAACCGATTTGCATGTCAGCTTGTGGAATTACGATTATTATACGGATCAGGAGACGCTGCATTACGGTCTGGCGCAAACAGCCAGCTTGATTCAAATAGCCCGGGCGGAGGTACCCAATCACCTGCTGCTGGATAACGGAGATGTGATTCAGGGGAATCCGATGGGAGATTATGCTGTACAGCGAATCCAACAGGACCCAAGCACGGTGCATCCCGCCTATAAAGCTATGAATCTGCTTGGGTATGAGGCAGGCAATATCGGGAATCATGAATTTAACTATGGACTGGAATACTTGCAGACTTGCCTTCGAGGAGCGCAATTTCCTTATGTGAATGCCAACATTTATATAGCGGGAGAACAAGAACGAAATTACTTTACACCTTATCTATTGCTGGATAAGACGGTAGAGGATGAAGCAGGTGGTAAGCATCTGTTGAAGGTGGGAGTCATCGGCTTTGTCCCTCCGCAAATTATGCAATGGGACAAGGCGTGGCTGGAGGGGAAAATCATCGTCAAAGATATGCTGGAAACGGCAAGACGGTTTATTCCACAAATGAAGGCGGCGGGAGCCGATCTCATCATTGCTATGCCCCATGCAGGCTTTGAGGATATTCCCGAAACGCTTGATATGGAAAATGGGGTGCTGCATCTGAGCAGGGTGGAAGGGATCGATGCCATTGTGTTTGGTCATGCACATAAAGTATTTCCCGGACCTTCGTTTATGGGGAAAACAGGTGTTGATGTAGAGCGAGGTACCATCCACGATATCCCAGCAGTGGAGCCGGGCTTTTGGGGGGATCATCTGGGTATCATTGATCTGGAGCTGACCTTTAGTGGAGAGAAGTGGCAAGTGGCTGCATCTGCTGCCGAGGTACGCCCGGTGTATGATCCGATACGCAAGGAGGCGCTGGTACAACCGGATACTGCCATTCAGCTGGCGGTAGCAGAAGAGCACGCCGGAACACTGGAGTATATTCGTGCACCTGTAGGTCAGACGACGGTGGCGGTGAACAGCTTTTTTGCTCAGGTGATGGATGATGCTTCGGTTCAGCTGGTGAATGATGCGCAAATGTGGTATGTGAAGCAGCAGATGCAAGGGAGCGAGCACGAAGGATTGCCCGTTCTGTCGGCAGCAGCTCCTTTTAAAACAGGTGGCAGATATGGCCCATCGTACTATACCCATATTCCGGCGGGGACGTTGGCGATCAAGCATATCGCCGATCTGTACAATTTTCCGAATACGTTGCATGTCGTTCGGCTGAGCGGAACGGAAATCCGGGAATGGCTGGAGTGGTCTGCTGGACAATTCCGGCAAATTGATCCTTCAGCAGAACAAGAGCAAGAGCTGATTAATTCTGATTTTCCAAGCTTTAATTTCGATATCATCGACGGCATCAGGTATCAGATTGATGTAACACAGCCAGCCAGATATGATGCTGACGGGGGCCTAAAGGACCCAGATGCACACAGAATCATTCAGATGTCTTTTGATGACGAACCGATGGATATGCAGCGAAATTATCTGGTTGTTACGAATAACTATCGCGCGTTTTCCTCTGCGCTGGTCAATCCGGGTGGAGAGCGAATCATACTTGCTTCACCGGATGAGAACCGTCATGTGCTGACCGAATACGTGCGGCATATGAAGACGTTGACGCCAAAAGCTGACGGCCATTGGTCCCTCGCCCCATGGTCAGGGCGTCCGCATGTGACCTTCCTGACCTCACCGCAAGCAACGGATGCCGCTAATGCCTATTCGGAGTTGCTTTATGAAGGGTTAACGGTAGAGGGATACGCTAAGTTTGCCCTCGATTTCGGACGTTCACGGTAAAACTGCTAACTTGTTTTTGTCCTATAAGTCCACAGCATCAAAATAATAGAAAAAGACTGTCCCGCAGAGGACGGTCTTTTTTCATAAAACAGTTTTAAAATCGTACAAAATTCGTGATTTTATATGTCCTGAGTCGTATTTAAAGTTATTGACCTCTCGTATAAATAGACATATACTTTGATTAAACAAATTTTGGTTTAAAAGGTAATGAAAAAGTCACCATCATTCGTTTGAGGGGGTGTCCCTTTGGAAAAAAACACCACGATCCGCGCAGAAATAGAAAAGTATATTCAAAGTGAAGGCATTTCAATGCAATGTTTTGCAGATGCTTCCAAGGTAAATCCGGGTACACTTAGCGGTATACTTAACCGGAACCCACCACGGCCGATCTCAGTCAATCAGCTGGATTTGATTACCGAGGCCATGGGATTGGAAGAAGGATCTTTGTTCGAGATGTATGTTGATGAATGTTTTATTCATTCCTTACCACACTGGAGAAGGTTGCGTCCGTTTCTCCTGCGTTGCTCAGAGTTGAACAAGCTGGAGTGTATACGCAGTGTACTTGGCTATTTGATGGACGATTTATCGAACGTTCCTGCTATTTTTGAGACCGCAGAAGCGATGTTTGAGGATGGCAGACATGAAGCTTCCATGCTTCTGTATGATTGTGTCATCGAGAGTGAAAAGTATACCCACTCTGAACGATTGGCGATCAGCTATTTCCGTATATTCCAGATTCAGATTAAGGATAACCAACGGAACTTGAAGGCTGCTGTACAATTCCATTTGTACCGTAGTCGTCTACCGGAAATTTACGCACTGGAAGGCTTACATATGCTATCTCAAGTGTTTGCTTTAAAAATGCAATGGTCCGAGATGGAAATGTATGCGGACGAGCTGAGAGAGCTGGCGCAGGCATTGTATCGCAATCGGAACCGTTTTGGAGATGAGCACCTGGAGCTGCTTAAGCCGCTCGTTTATTACTATGCTCAGGGGCATCTGCTCAAGGCCAGTTGCTATGAGTTTCAGGGTAGATATGAGGAATCCAAGCAATGGATTGAAGGTTATGCAGATTTGAGCTGGTTTGAGGGTTTAGACGAGGAAGGCTGGAAAGTGGTCAACCTACATCGTGTATATGCACAGGGCAACCGACTTTGTATTGAAATTAAAATGGGCAACACTTCTGCAATCTATGATTATATTACTTACCTGCGTGAGCATCCGGATGAGACACTGGAGGGCTTGAACACCTTGCTCGAATCAGCGAACCGGTTTGGTTATTTCGTGGATGCCGAACTGGGACTGTTTAGTCAGCAACTCAAAAGCTTTTGGCAGCTTGCACCGGAACGATGGGACACTCATTATCGCAAGCACTTTAACGCATTTCGCTTTGCATCCTTTTGTAAGGTGTATGCGGAATACTATTTCCGAAAAGGCGATTACCCCGAGGGAGTGGGACAAACACTGCATTGCTTGCAACTGTCTGTCGATAATAGCTATACAGAACATATCATTGGTTGTATGGCTTTATTTGAGCAGCATCGGAATTTTGCTACACTGGAACAGCAGCAGTTGTATCAGAGTCTGTGCTTAGGCGTACGTGCAAATGAAAAGAATCATGCCTATGATCATAGTACCGGTGGGTATTTATAATTCTAAATTTCATTCGAATTCTTCATATAACACGTTATTGCGAGGATGTTCCTGTTTCAAAAGGGGATGTTCTCGTTTTTTAGCTACTGTCGTCGCCTGTGACTTTTAGCATAGAGAGGACCGTTTTGCGCGTTGACAAGTTTCGCGAGCGGGATTAGGATAAATGCAGCACAGAAAGTGAAGGAGAGCATGTACAAATGACGATTCCCAAAACATTAACGATAGCCGGCTCCGACACAAGCGGTGGAGCGGGTATTCAGGCAGACCTGAAAACCTTTCAGGAGCTTGGCGTATATGGCATGACCGTATTGACAACCGTAGTAGCGATGGGTCCTAAAACCTGGGATCATCTTGTATATCCTGTTGCGTTGGATGTGGTAGAAGCGCAGCTGCGTACTGTATTGGAAGGTATCGGTTTTGATGCGATGAAAACAGGTATGCTTGGTTCCGTTGAAATTATCGAGCTGGTAGCCAGTCATTTGAAAAAGCATGATCTGAAGCGGATCGTAATTGACCCGGTCATGGTCTGCAAAGGCACGGATGAAGTGCTCCAGCCGGAAAATACAGAGGCGATGCTGGAATTGTTGATTCCTGGCGCTGACCTGGTAACACCGAACTTGTTCGAGGCTTCGCAACTGGCGAAGAATGGACCGATCACGACACTGGAGCAGATGCAGGAAGCAGCTGCGATTATCCATGAGCGTGGAGCTAAGCATGTACTGATCAAGGACCGTGGCAAAATTCGCGCAGGTAAAGCGATGGATCTGCTATATGACGGAATCACTTTTGACTGGTTTGAAGCCGATGTTGTAAAAACAAACTTTACCCACGGTGCAGGCTGCACCACTTCGGCAGCGGTAACGGCTGGTTTGGCTCAAGGGCTGACTGTACGTGAAGCAGTGGATCAGGCCAAGAGATTCATTACACAGGCCATTGAAGGTAGCTTCAAGCTGAATGAATTCGTCGGTCCGACTTTGCATGCGGCACATCGTTTGCAAAATCAATAAAGCATAAAGGTCTGCGATCTTAGAAAGACTTATAAATCTCCATCAGGCTGAATATATATTAGATTGTTTTAGACCATGACTTTTTTGATATATAGAGTTAGATGAGGCTCAAGAGCCGCAATACATGGTATTGCGGCTCTTGAGGTTGTATTTTATTGGAATTATAGCTTCCAGTTTGGTCTAAGCGTACTGTATAATAGGCATCAGATTTATTATATTTAAGGAGGAACCGAAGCAATGACATTATTCAGCCAAATGGCTTACAGCCGACCAGAGCAACCTGAAATTGAACAGCGGTTTAAAACGCTGTTGCAGCAGTTTCGTGAAGCGGACAGCGTAGAACGTCAAAATGAAGTGATTCATGCGATTAACAAGCTGCGCAGTAACGTGGAAACGCAATTGCAATTGGTGGAAGTTCGGCACTCCATTAATACGGAGGACGCCTTTTACAAAGCGGAGCAAGAGTACGCTGATGATTTCATGCCGGTTATTCAGGAGTATGTAACCGATTACTACCGTGCATTGGTGGATTCTCCATTCCGAACCGAGTTGGAGAGTCAATGGGGCAGCCAGCTTTTCAGTATTGCCGAAGTAGCACTCAAGTCGTTCCATCCGGATATTATTGAGGATTTACAGCAGGAAAATAAGCTGACCTCGGAATATGCTCAATTGATTGCTTCAGCGAAGATCCCGTTCGAGGGAGAAGAACGCACATTGTCGCAGCTCCTGCCTTTTGAAATGGCTACCAACCGGGAGACGCGCAAACAAGCCTCCGAGGCTAAATATCAATTTATGAGTGAGCATGAGGACGAGCTGGACCGGATTTATGATGAACTGGTGAAGGTGCGCACGCGCATGGCACACAAGCTGGGCTATGACAACTTCGTAGAATTGGGCTATGCTCGCTTGGGACGTACAGATTACAATGCCAAAATGGTAGCCAATTTCCGCGAGCAGGTGCTGAAGCACATCGTTCCTCTGGCAACCAAGCTGAAGGAACGCCAGCGCGAACGGATCGGAGTAGATCAGCTTCGCTATTATGACGAGGGCTTCAACTTCCTGTCAGGCAATCCTACGCCTAAAGGTGACCCGGAGTGGATCATTCGCAATGGAGCACGTATGTATGAGGAACTTTCAGCGGAAACACATGAATTTTTCAGCTTTATGATTGAACGTGGATTGATGGATTTGATCAGCAAAAAAGGCAAGCAAAGCGGAGGCTATTGTACATTTTTGAGCGAATATGGCACGCCGTTTATTTTCTCCAATTTCAATGGTACATCCGGGGATATTGACGTATTGACGCATGAAGCAGGTCATGCCTTCCAGGTCTATGAAAGCCGACATTTTGAAATTCCTGAGTACCATTGGCCAACCATGGAGGCGGCTGAGATCCACTCTATGAGCATGGAGTTTTTCGCATGGCCATGGATGAATCTGTTCTTCGAGGAAGATACGGACAAATATCACTTTGAACATCTATCTTCATCGTTTCTGTTCGTGCCTTACGGCGTAGCCGTGGACGAATTCCAGCATGCCGTATACGAACATCCAGACTGGACCCCAGCCGAACGTAAAAGCGCATGGCGCTCCATTGAACGTAAGTATAAACCGCATCTGGATTATGAAGGCAACGAGTATCTGGAGCAGGGCGGGTTTTGGCACAAACAGGGTCATATTTTTCAATCCCCGTTCTACTATATTGACTATACACTCGCGCAACTGTGCGCGTTCCAATTCTGGAAACGCATGAGTATCGACCGGACAGCTGCGTGGGAAGATTATTTGAAGCTATGCCGTGCCGGGGGAAGTCGCTCTTTTACCGGATTGGTTGAGTTGGCTGGACTAATCTCGCCCTTCCAAGATGGCTGTATCGCCTCTGTAATCGGAGAAATCGAAGCATGGCTGAACAGTGTGGATGATAAAAAGCTGTAAGCATAATTAAAAAGGGCATTTCGCTTACCTGTCAAAGCTGAAAAGCTTACAGATAGCGGAATGCCTCTTTGTGTAAATGGTCAATAAGTATGCGAGAACTCTTGAAGAAGCTGGCTATGCGTTTGCTAAGGATGAAAAAGAGCATCGAGCCTTTGTAAATCACGACAAAGTAGCCTTTTGTGCGCTGCTGGACTTCCTGAATCGTGGCATTGAGTATCAGAGCGCCATAAATGCTGTTGTGGAGCAGTGGGCGTATTCCGGGGTTGGTGACCAGGTAAATGGTGTGCTGGAGGAAGTGCGCCAAGCTCAAGAACGTGCAGATCAGCAACTCACGGAAATTGCGGGGCTGTTTCGCGGCTGGAGCTGCACGGCAAGCACAAACGATTTTTTGGGTTATTCTAAATTAACCATGAATTGATGCAGAAGGGAAAGTTTATCCGTGGGGAGTCATTTTGGCGACGAAGAAATGCCGGCAGAACAGGTAAAAAACCGGTTGCCGAGAAATTGGGGCAACGTGCTGAAGCTTTTGGATGAAGTGAACGGCCATGTTCCACCGAAGGGTAAGCCAGAATAAGGAGTTTTTTCGGAAATGGGCATAGGCGAAAATCAAAGGAATCGGGAGAAAAGCAGAGATCAGCTGGATGGCCAAATCTCTGCTTTTTTGCATTGTTCCACGGAAGGCTAGACATATGCAAAAAAAGCTGGATTTTATACATATGCCATCTAGGTAATGTGATAGCACTGTATTAGGTGATGTAATTATATAAATCAGTCCAAGCGAGCTGGAACACTCGAGGTCTCCAATCCCGTGTTAAATCATTTACGCCTTTTCTTTATTAAAAATATAGCCAGATATCCTACTGCTACTATTCCTGCGCTTAAAAAGCAAACTAGTAAACCATTTAGTTCTACTTTTCCAGTAAGTATAAATATAGTCAAGATTCCAGTGAAAAATCCAATGAATAAGATTTTTGAAAAGTTTTTCAAAATTGACAACTCCTTCTAAAAATATGTACCCAAAATAGCTTATATATGGTACTCTATATATTTTTATTACAATTATATCGTATTATTAGGAGGAAAGTGGTAAAATGAAGAAATTTGTATCGACTTTGATGGCATCAGTTATGTTAATGCTTGTTATCGGCAGTACAGCAGCAATGGCAGCAACAACGCCAAATGCAGTACAGAGAGAATCAACCTCTGAACTCAGCCAAGAATTGATTAACAAAGCAAATCCCTACATAAAACTACAGTCACAAACATTCACTTTAAGTGAAGAGGCTTCAAAAAATTTAACTGAAGATGAACTTGGACTCGTTAATAAAGCTTTAGATTCAGCAAATAATCAAGCGAAAAATATCTCAGGTGATGTAACAGTTACTACAACGGATAATAACAGTTTAAAAGTAGTACCTACTAATAAATTCTCTACAGCCTCGATTAATACTTCCTCTTATTGGGATTATGAATTACTTTGGTGGGGATACCGTATCTATTTTTCTCATCAATTAATAAATGATATCAAATCAAAAGCCCTTTACGCTGGGGGAATTGGTGCAATATCCGGATCAACTCTTACCGGTATTCTTTCGTCTTTGGGTCTACCAGGCTGGATTGGAGGTATTGTTGTAGGGATATTTTTAGTTAAAGGTGCAAGCATTGTTTATGCGGATAATGGCAGAGGGGTTTATTTTGATGCATTTTGGGCTGGTGACCCTGCTAGCCAAGCAGTAAACTTCGTTACAGCTAAAGTGTATGGTGCTTGATGTTAAGTAAAGCGCGATAAACAAAGAAAGCTTCAGGCCTTCATCGGTCTGAAGCTTTCTTTGTTTCATTTATCGGCTCATTTTGAAATTTGAGGCCAGATAGTCCAGGAGATCCGGGAGATGGTAGAATGTGTTCGATCTGCTCTGTCATTCTGGTCGTTCTATGCACAATAAACGGTCACAATTCATGAGATAAATAACATGAGATAAAAATATTTATGGGGCGAATTGACCATACCTGATCGTATCTTTAAACTTCAATTATTGTTTGGTGTTAAGCGGTTTGAGATTGGCTTCAATAGAGGCACGGCGTGATTCCAAAAATGGTGGTAACGCCAGCGATTCACCCAGAAACTCCAGTTCTTCATCCGTATCAAAGCCGGGCCCATCGGTTGCCAATTCAAACAGAATGCCGTTCGGCTCACGGAAATACAATGAACGGAAGTAAAAGCGATCTACAAAGCCTGAGTTGGAAATTTGCAGCTGCCCAATACGGTCTACCCACTGTTTGAGCTCTTCCTCAGTTTCAACACGGAAGGCTACGTGATGCACACTGCCACGTCCTGGTCGTTCTTGTGGCAGATCGTTGCGCTCTTCCAGATGAACTTCAGTTCCCGTACCGCCTTCACCCGTTTCATAGATGACCACATCTGGTTGTCCAGCAACGGGGGAAGGGTAAGAGCCTTTTTTGCGGAAGCCCATAACCTGTTCAAGAATGAGAATGGTATTCTCCGCTTTAGGAATGGTCAGATGAACCGGCCCAAGTCCTACAATGCCGTACTCGGCAGGGACAGGGCTTTTCTCCCAAGGCGTGCCGCCGCGCACTCCGTGATCATGTTCATCTGAAACGAGGAAAAAGCGTTGTCCTTCAAAATCCTCAAACGAAAGCGCCAAGCGTCCTGCTTGATCCGTAATTTCACCATGCTTTACATCCAGCTGCTCGAAGCGGTTTTTCCAGTAATCCAGTGCCTTGTCGTTCGGTACCCGTAAGGAGAGTGCTGAAATGCTGTTATTTCCTGTACGAGTTTGTCCCGCATGTGGAATTTCAAAGAAAGTGACTTCTGTACCCGCAGTTCCACGCTCATCTCCGTAAAAAAGGTGATACACACTAACATCATCTTGGTTCACCGTTTTCTTGATCAACCGAAGTCCCATTACCTGAGTATAAAAATCAACATTTTTAGCCGCTGCCGCTGTAATCGCCGAAACGTGATGCAATCCTAATAGTTTCATGTCATTATCCTCCTTGGTTTTTATATGATTAGGTTTTTCTAAACAAAATAAACAGTCGAAAAACTTTTCTTTATATTTATTATCTTGATATTAAGATATATTATTTCTGATTGTTTGTCAACTTGAATTTGCACTGGCTCCAAAGACGGACAAATATAGAAATTTGAAATAATGCAAAAGCAGATACAATAAAGCCCGATATAGCCCAATATAGATAGAACAAATTTTATTATAAAAGGAGTGCACTAAATGTATACGGATAAGGATTTAACGATTAGGCCTGTTACAGAAGGAGACCTGCCGGTTCTTTGGACGTTAACTTTTAAGGAAGAATCACCGGAATGGAAGCAGTGGGATGCACCCTACTATGAACATAAGCCACTTTCTTTTGATGATTATTTAAAAGAAAAGGAAAAACGAATCGGACAAGATGACTTTTGGATCATTGAAGTGGAAGGCAAGGTCATTGGATCAGTGAGCTATTATTGGGAGCATCAGCCTTCGCAATGGCTTGAAATGGGAATAGCTATCTATGATTCGGGGTATTGGAGCGGCGGGTATGGTACGAGGGCGCTTCGACTGTGGATCACGCATTTGTTTAATACATTGCCTTTAGTAAGAGTAGGTTTTACAACCTGGTCAGGAAACCATCGGATGATGAAGGTGGGGGAGAAGCTGGGCATGACCCTCGAAGCCAGGCTTCGAAAGTGCAGATATTATAATGGAGAGTATTATGACTCGATCCGAATGGGGCTTTTACGGGAAGAGTGGGAACTGTAGATATTCATATAAAGTACCTTTCTAAGCATAAAAAGATGACCTCTGAATTGATCGAGGCCACTGAAAAACTGTTGATTTCCGAAAATACAAAGATTTTAGGGGTACAAATATGTCTCCCTGAACGCGAAACGAGCCTTAGAAGCGATTCTAGAGGCTCGTTTTTCTTTGGATATTCTCTTACTCTCAACAATGGGGGACTTTTTCAGTACCTCGATATCCCCGGGATTGTCTTTATGCTCTCTTAGGTCCAAAAATCATAAAACTGATCGCGGCTAGAACCCAGACACCAATACCGCCGTAGAGCATTATCAAGCCAAAGCCGTGCATAAGCGCCGCATGGACGACGGCTCCAGACGCATCCAGAGAGGAGAGTTCTGGCAAACTCTGCCTGAGAGATACAGTATTTCCGGCGGCTACTTTTTCGGCTACAGACCGCAATTGCACTGCACTGAGAGTCCCGGAAAGGGCACTCTTCAAATAAGACAAAATACCTGCCTGCAAGATGAATCCCATCACAGCGATATTGATGGCTAGACTGATCAATCTAGCACTCATATCTATACCGGAAGCCATGCCTGCACGGGCACTTGGAACAGAGCCGGTGGTCGTGTTGGTCACAGGCGTGTTCGTTAAGCCAAGCCCAATACCAGCCAACAAGGAGCCAGGGAGCATGGTCAACCAACTGGCGTGATCGCTGCCGCTGCCATATTTCATCAAAATGAAGCCCATACCGAGGATGAACAGACCTGATGGAATGACTATGCGCGGCTGGTAGCGGAGCGAAAAACGCTCTGCCAGAGGTGGAATTACCAAGGTGGGCAGCGCATAAGCCAAGAGAGACAGCCCGGCGGCTACGATGCCGTAACCCAGGCCACTCTGGAAATAGATCGGCAGATAGATCATGAACGGCCAGAAACTGAAGTTCATGCCGATGGAGCCAAGGAGAGCGCCGGAGAAATTACGTATCTTGAATACGGAAAAGTCAAACATCGGATGGGCGCTGAGCTTTTCCGCAAATAGAAAAATAATGAAACTTATTGCTACTGCAACAAGGATGCTGATGGATGCTCTGCTGGTAAAGCCGAGTTCCGGCCCTTGCGTGATAAAGTATGCAAGGCCAAAAACTGTCAATGAAAGCGTGACGATGCCGATAATGTCCAGCTTTTTCACCTGCGGATCTCTGGACTCCTCTATGCCACCAAAAACAAGAATCAAAGTGAGGATGGTCAACGGAACGTGGACCAGGAAAACCCAATGCCAGTTCAACACGGCCACGATTATGCCGCCGATGATAGGTCCAAAACCGAGGCCGATACCGAACACGATCCCCCATATGCCAAAGGCTTTGCTGCGTTCTTGTCCTTCCTGAAACCGATGTGAAAGAATTGCTATCTGGCAAATCTGCATCGCACCAGCACCCACCCCTTGAAGAAACCGACTGATGATCAGAACCGATGTGCTTTGCGCCAAGCCACAAATCAAGGATGTAATACCGAACAAGACGAGGCTGATAATAAAAATACGCCTCCTTCCATACCGGTCAGCCAGCGTTCCAACAGCCATCAGAACTGTGGCACATGCAATGGTATAAGCGTTCATAATCCATTGCATATCCTTAAGATCGCCATGCAATACTTTCTCCAGAGTTGGCAGTATCACTGGCACACTGGAAATTTCGAGGCCGAACATCAATGCGGACAAACATATAGCAGCCAATGCAATTATATTTTTGCGGGAGAGGGAGAGGCTCACTGAGAGGTCCCCCCAGACTTTTGTTCACGGTCTGGACATCCGGCAGCGCAACTATAATATTGCGCCTCATTAAGCGTAACTCGTATACCAGCACCAACCAGCCTTTTTTCGACAATTGTACGATCAATAGCCTCTTCAATATGTACTTCTAAATCTGCTACTGTTCCTACCTTATTAAAAACGTATTTGCTCAAGGGCAGCCATCCTCTCTATCTTTTCATGTTTGGTTCACCTTATCGATATGAGTTTTATTATATAATCTAAATCATTCATTTTACATAACGCAATCAATCCATTATGATGATTATACAAAGTAATTTAATGAATTTCTCATAAAAACGTTAAATTTAAAGGAGGGAATTCAAAGTGGATCATGTAGACAAACAAATCCTCTTTTATCTTCAAAGTCAGGCGAGAATTTCAATGACAGAGCTAGGGAAATGCGTGGGTTTATCCCAACCTGCTGTAACAGAACGAGTTAAAAGAATGGAAGAAAAAGGGATTATCAAGGGGTATCGCACTATCATCTCTCCTGAAAAAATAGGAAAGGATACGGCAGCCTATATATTGTTTCGGACTAGAGATTGCCATGCATTTCTTGATTTTGTTCATACATCTCCACATGTTGCCGAGTGCCATCGTATAAGCGGAGAACACAGTTATTTATTAAAAGTAGTGACCAGCTCGACGCGCACCCTCGAAGAGTTTAGCAACCAGTGCGATAAGTATGGAACCTACACGAGCCTGCTTGTCATGTCGTCACCGATCGATCATAGACTTCTCATTCATTCTCTGGAAGAAGCAAGTGGAGCTGCTCATTCAGAAAAAGATTAAGGATGAAAAAAAGACAACCCCGGATATCCCGAGGCCACTGAAAAAGTCCTAAACTCTAAAGCGAGACAGTTCCTCCATAACAGAGGTTACTGTCTCGCTTTTTCGGTATAATTAAAATATCCAAATAAAGGCGGGTGGTTCCGGTGTTTCCGAAACAGCAAAGCATGGTCCTAAGTCCATATATTGAACTATACAATCTGTTGATTCCCAAAGACCATCTGTTACGGAAGAATGGACGAATTGGTGGACTTTAGCTTTATTTATGAGGAACTGAACGAAACCTATTGTCACGACAAGACGAGTTCGAGTTTAACAAAGATGCGGGAATGTACGTATGCAAAGCTGGACATCTGGCGATCCGCAGAGCGCGTGAAGGCAAAAAAGTATAAAAAGCCATGAGCATTTGAAGAAGTTACGTTTCAAGAAAGCGAAAGCTTTAAAGCCAAGGCCAAAGAACGATACAAAATTGAGGCGAAGAATAGTGAACTGAAGCACAGACACGGGTACGATGTAGCGTCCTCCTCGGGTCTGATAGGTATGGAAATCCAGGGGGCTATGGCGATATTCACTGTCAATTTAAAACGAATATTGAAACTGATGGAGTAAGCAAGGGCCACATGAGGCGGAGAGCAAGAGAAAAGACGACGGTTCATTCTGTGAATTCAGAATAAACCGTCGTCTTTTTGATTCGTGTTCTTGTTTTTTTCACGAAAGGCTGGTTTTTCGGTGGCCTCGAATTGATCAGGAGTCATCTTTTTATTATTCACACTGGTATTATGGACTTTCTCGGTAAATCTACTCTGATTCTCGAAGCCGCTCCACAATACTTTGTTTGTCGTTCATAGAATAGACCGCTACTGGAATAAGTATCCCAAGCAATAACAGTAAAGGCAATAAGGCTAGAAGTGGCCAGATTATAAAGTGATAGCTCAAAAGCCATAGCAAGTTGCAAAAAGGTTTCACAATCAAAATAGAAAATATGATCCCTAATAAAATGGAGAATAGGGCGGTGCCGAGAACATAATATAGCCCTTCATAGATCAGCATACCCCGCAATTGCTTTTTGGTCATGCCGATACTTTGCAGCATGGCAAACTCCTGACGCCGTGTCAATATACTCGTCAGAATTGCGTTTACAAAGTTGAGGATACCAATTAGGCCGATAATCAGACTAAGCGTGCCGCCGATCATCATGATGGTGTTTTGCATACCGGAAAACTCATTCATTGAAGTAAATTTGGATGTGTAGTTCATTACCGGCTCTGTAGTTTCGGTGTAACTTTTTAAAAAAACCTCCATGGCCTCTTCCTGATCAGGGGATACATTAAAGGCATAGCTCATCACAGCAGGTTGCTCCGCAAGCGGCTTGTAAATATTCGCTGGAAGATAAAAATTATACTTATCTGAAAGGCGATCAGAATTGGTCATATATTTAATTGCAACATGACCAAGCACTGTGAATGCATGCGTAGTATACTCTTTATCCAGCGGAGCTTCTGCTGCTCCCATATAACTGTGAAGCGTGACCTTTTCACCCACCTTATAAAGAGCTTCTTCCATATGGGGGATGTTATGGTCATCTAAATCTACCCCTTCCAATATATACTTACCGGAAGCCAGCTTCTCAAAATCAAGCTCACCGTCTAGCAATTGCAAACGGTGCAATGGTAAATCTTCCAGCCCATATACTGTCGCCATGAAGTTGCCGCGAGAGTCAGTCACATCGTCCTCATGGGTGTCTTTTCCATTCTCGACAGTAAGCACTAATTTGCCGCCGTACAAGCGACCGCCCTCTTCAAAGCCGGGCTGTGTCTGTACAGCCTGAATAAAACTCTCGGAGGTCTCATTTTCAGGGCCTTTAAAAAAGGGGCTATGGAAATATTCAGCATGAGCAATGAGAAAGTCGGTGTCATTGAAATTGGATACAAACTTATCCATATCAATGCTCTTAGACAGGGTGAAGGCCGTGTTAAGAAGTACAAGGCTCAACGAAAGACTGATGACTACCAACACGGTACGCTTTGTATTGCGCCCCAAGTTGGAGCGAGCCATGTGGATCATTTTAGCGCCTTTGGTGGATTTTTTCAGCTTAAGGCTGCCCTTGGTATTTCCGTCTGTGTATCTTACTGCCTCAACCGGCGAAACAGCTGCCGCAATCCTGCCTGGCTTGAAAGTGCTGATCATTACGGTAATGAGCGCGAACAAAGCCGATCCTATAAAAATCCATGGGTTGGGAGATACCGATATCTCGGTGCCAGCAAAGGTAGTGTTGTTCATAAGAAGTGGTATAAGTGCTTTACCGACAAAAAAACCTGCTATTAATCCAAACGGGATTCCTATCACTGAAAGAACTAACGCCTGTCTGCGAATGATCCGGCGGATCTGCTTGCCGCTTGTGCCGATCGTCTTTAAAAGACCATAAAAACGAATATCTCGCATCACCGATATTTGAAAAATGTTATAGATGATCAAATAGCCGGTAAATACGATCAGTATCAGGGCAGAAGTAAGTGCCATGATTGTTCCCGCATCCATACTAAAATTGGTCGAGATGTATGACCAATTTACATTATTCGCGATATAGTTCGGTGCATCTTCGTCAAGCGAATACCCGCTTTCGGTAATCACTTTACTGAGCTTTCCCCGCAAATCAAGGCTATTGTCGAACATCATATATGCACTAATGGTTCCTGTATAGAAATGATCTTTTTTATAGGTGCTTTGTAATTCCTTTGCATGAGCATCGACATAGGATCTGGAGGCGAATATTTGTCCTGTGTTAAACACAGGATCGCTTTTCCACCAGCCGGAGAGGATAAAATCACGCTGTACTTCTTTACCTCGTATGTCAAGCTTTAGTCTCAAAGGTGCTCCAACCTCCAGTGGAACACCCAATAGCTGCAACGTCTTGGAGTCTGCGATTACTTCATTTTCCGCCGCAGGCTTGTGCCCCTCTTTAAGCTCAATAAAACCAAGCTTCATCCCTACATCGTCGTAATACCAGAACTCCGTATGGCGTTTTAGAAAATTATCGTTCATAACTCGATCGCTTAATATACGGTTATAAGCTATTTCCTTGATCAACGGATGATCCTTGACATGATTAAATTCGTCATCCGTTATATATTTAAGTACGGCATGTCCATCTCCACCGACCTGGCGCATGGTCGCCCGTTGTAAGTTTTCCCCAGCGCCAATCCCCATAGTGAACAGTGTTGTAAATAGCAATGAGGTTAGTGCTATGGCAACAATAGCAAAGAGGTTACGGGCTTTGTTTACTTTGAAACTTTTATCTGCCAGCTTGCGGATTACTTTTTTGTTCTTTACCTTGATCATTTGGCATCACCGCCGACAATTTTACCGTCCTCAATACGGATGATCCGGTCTGCCATTTGCGCAATTTCCTCGTTGTGGGTAATCATCACTATCGTTTGGCGGAACTGCTGGCTGGATACTTTGATCAATCCCATCACATCCAGACTCGTTTTACTGTCCAGATTTCCGGTGGGTTCATCTGCCAAGATAATGGCGGGCTTGGCTGCCAGTGCTCTGGCAATAGCTACACGTTGCTGTTGTCCACCGGAAAGATTGTTTGGCAGGTTATTCATTTTGTGGTCAAGGCCCAAGGTATGTACAATTTTATCTATGTGGGTTTTGTCTGGCTCTTTACCGTCCAGTTCAATAGGAAGCACAATATTTTCGTAGACATTCAAGACAGGTACCAAGTTGTAATTTTGAAACACAAAGCCAATCTTTCGTCTGCGAAAAATAGTCAATTCTTCGTCTTTTAATGTAGAAATATCTTTGCCGTCAATCGTAACGTTTCCACTTGTTGGACGATCAAGTCCACCCAGCATATGGAGAAGGGTAGATTTGCCGCTCCCGGACGTACCGACAATAGCGACAAATTCTCCGCTTTCCACCTCCAGATTCACACCATCTAAGGCATAAACAGCAGTATCTCCGTTTCCATAATGTTTTTTTAATGCCTGAGTTTTCAATAGACCCATATACGTTCTCCTCCACAAAAAAATGTCTGTATCGTAGTCATCTACAGTACAGACATTAACACACTGATCTTTCTACAATCTTTCTGAAATCTAACGGTATTGAAAGAATTAAGTATCCATAGAAAGAAAAATAGAGAAGGTAGAACCACGGCCGTAGCGTGATCGTACCTTGATGTAACCCCCCTCCGCAGCGATGATTTCTCTAGCTAAAAACAGTCCAATACCTACACCCTCCTGCGAGTTAACAGTAGGGGAGCGATAAAAGCGGGTAAAGATTTTACCTTGTTCTTCTTCTGCAATGCCTATACCACTGTCGGTAATATCAATTCGACAAAACAAATCGTATGCCATTACTTTTATATTCATGCTTCCGCCTGTCTCTGTATATTTTATGGCGTTATCCATAATGTTATAGACAGCTTCACTCGTCCACTTTAGGTCAAAATAAGCATGGGTAACTGTGTCCTCCATAACAACTGAAATCCCTTTGGCGTCAGCTTTTGGCATCATTTGCTCCAGTGCAGCATCAAGGAGCTTTTGAACAGATTCTCGCCTTGGCGATACCGTGATAATCCCCGTTTCAAGCCGCGATGTTTTCAACAATGCCTGGATCAGAAAGTTAAGCTTTTCGGCCTGTGCAGATAGAGCTTTCACACAAGTGGAGGTATCCTGTGATAGTTCGTATTCGCTAAGTAGTTGGGAATAAAGCAGGATGTTGGCCAATGGTGTTTTCGTTTGGTGTGAAATATCGGAAATCAGCTCATTTATTTTATTCTTTTCGGCAAGCAGATTTTTGGAGGACACGGAACAAATGGAAAGAAATCTCACAAATTTAGCTTCTATTGAAGAAAGAACGGATTCATCAAAGACATCCTCTGAGAAGCTGCCATTTATCGCGGCATCCAGCATGTTCTCAATAGTTTTCATTGTTTTATGGATGCTCCTGCGATAAAGCATAATAGCACACACAGCGGTGCATACAGCAACAACGGCAATTCCAATACATATATATAGGAGTGTTGTCATTTCAACGCCCATGTGTAGCCCAGCCCGTAAACCGTTTTAATATATTGTGGGGAGGAAGGATGATCCTCGAGCTTGTCACGTAGCCTTTTTACTGTAACAGACAAGGCGTTTTCACCTACATACTCAGCTCCATCAGTCCAGATGCTGTCTACTAAATGATCGCGAGATACAGTATTGCCTCGATTATCGAATAGGATGCGCAACAATTTTTGTTCAGTTTTACTTAGTTCAATGGGCGTACCATTCTTAGTAAATTCCATCCTCTCGAATGAAAAGGAAAAATTGTCGAGCTGAATGGAGTCTGCAAGCGAGTATCTGGATTTCTTTAGCTGAACGCCAACTCTTGCTCTCAGTACCATAAGACTGAAAGGCTTGGTTATATAATCGTCAGCACCCAGCTCAAAACCAGTGACGACATCTGTTTCCATATCATTCGCAGTCAGAACGATGACTGGTAAAGTTGTTCTTTTTCGTATATGGGTTAACAGATCGAGTCCACTTCCATCCGGCAAATTTACATCAAGAATCACTAGGTCAAAGGCGGTAACGTTCAATTGTTCTTTTGCAGTAGCTATGTCATACATTTGCGTAAATACGTTGTTAGGTTCTTTAAGGGCAAGAACAATACCGTTACTCAAGGCGATATCGTCCTCGATGATTAATATGTGATTCATCATTCTCCTCCTATTTTTTTACTAACCAAAGTTAATGAACTCGGTTTCCAGAACTGCTCACCATAAACATAAAAAAGGGCTCCCAAACTCTCTATTTCTAGTTTACCGGATTTTACTCTTATTTGCTCATTGGGTTGTCCAGGTGGGGTGTCGAGAAAGTTCTCTGCAGCTTTTTTGTCCTGCTTTAAAACCTCATCACATTGACAGATACGGTATGACTGATATAATTTATGCTAGTTGATTTTGATAATCATTATCATTATTGGAGGGGAGGACAGGGCCGAAGCTTGGTACAGGTTGTTGGAGAACAGGCTCCCTTGGTTAGAACATGAAATTGCGTTATTTAATAGTGGCTTTTCTGGTACTGGCCTTCGCCTCGGTTTTTATCGGTGTTCATGATGTAACTCCACTTGATGTGTTCCACTTAACCAACGATCAGGCGCAGGTACTCCTGATTAGCAGATTCCCACGATTGATCAGTATCATTATTGCAGGGGCGAGTATGAGTATCTGTGGGCTCATTATGCAGCAGCTTACCCGGAACCGATTTGTTTCTCCCACCACTGCAGGGACGATGGATGCGGCACGATTGGGTGTGCTGATGGCTATTATGGTGTTTGGAGCAGCAGGATTTTGGACGAAGATGCTGACGGCTTTCGGATTTGCTCTAGGGGGAACACTGATTTTCATGAAAATACTGGATAAAATCCGTTTCAAGGACCCGGTATTTATCCCGCTTGTCGGTTTGATGTTTGGAGGCATTTTAAATTCGGTAACGACCTTTTTTGCTTACAAATACAATCTGATCCAGGGCATTTCTTCGTGGATGCAGGGAGACTTTTCTCTAATCATGAGTGGTCGCTACGAGATGCTATATCTTAGTATTCCTTTGGTTGCGTTGGCGTACATATATGCGAATCGTTTTACAATTGCAGGCATGGGTGAGGATTTTGCGGCCAACTTGGGTGTACATTACAAGCGCACCGTCAATGTCGGTTTGGTGATCGTGGCTTTGGTTTCTTCTGTTGTCATCTTAACGGTCGGAACGATTCCCTTTTTGGGGCTGGTTGTACCCAATCTGGTCAGCATGTATATGGGGGATAATCTGAAAAAAAGCCTGGCCCATACAGCGATCTTGGGCGCCGTCTTTGTGCTGTTTTGCGATATTTTGGGACGGGTGATCATTTATCCGTATGAAATTTCTGTAGGGCTTACGGTTGGTGTGATCGGGAGCGCGTTGTTTTTGTATTTGCTGCTGAGGAGAAGGGCTTATGAATCCTAAATTAAAAATCGGAATATTAGCCGCTGCCGCGCTTGTGTTGATTGCTGCTTTCGTGTTTATAGATCTTCCACATACCTGGCATTACGCGCTGCCACGACGATTGAAAAAGATCGCAGCCTTCATTCTGACAGGTGGCTCCATTGCTTTTGCAACAGTTATTTTCCAGACGGTTACGAATAATAAGATTTTGACTCCCGGTATTATTGGACTGGATTCACTGTATATGCTGATTCAGACGACGATTATTTTTGCATTTGGTTCCGTCCCTTTCATTTCGACCAGCAAAGAATTGAACTTTTTGCTGTCGGTAGGGCTGATGGTGCTGTTCGCAGGACTGCTATACAAATTAATTTTCCGCAAAGATGGACGCGGTATTTATGTACTTTTGCTGATCGGTCTGGTGTTCGGCACACTATTCAACAGTCTGTCTACCTTTATGGAGGTACTGATTGACCCGAACGAATTTGCGAAAATCCAAGACAAGAGCTTTGCCAGCTTCAGTAATGTAAACACCGAACTACTGTGGCTTTCTGTATTCATTCTTGTGCTCGTATTTGCTTATGCGTGGAGATTCATCAAGTATCTGGACGTGCTGTCGCTCGGACGAGAGCATGCGATTAATTTAGGGCTCCCTTATAGTTTTATTATCAAAAGGCTGCTAATTATCGTAGCGATTCTTATCTCCATATCCACGGCACTTGTCGGGCCGATTACGTTTCTAGGGTTAATTGTGGCCAATGTGGCTTATCAGGTGATGAAAACCTATCAGCATCGTTATATTATTCCGGCCTCTATTTGTGTCAGTGTCATTGCGTTGGCAGGATGCCAACTGCTGGCAGAAAGAGTATTCGACTTATCGACAACGGTCAGTGTCATTATTAACTTTATCGGGGGGGTGTACTTCCTGTACCTTTTGCTGCGGGAGAATAAGTCATGGTAGAAGTCAGAAACGTATCCAAACGCTACGGGAATAAAAATGTGGTGGATCAGGTATCCGTCACTGTACCTAAAGGTACCATTACCTCCTTTATTGGACCTAACGGCGCTGGAAAAAGCACCTTGTTGTCGATGATCAGTCGCCTGACTGACAGTGATGAGGGAGAAATCCTCATTGACGGGCAGGCCGTGAGTCTGACGAAAAGTGAGGAGCTAGCCCGGAAGATATCTATTTTAAAACAGACGAACGATGTCAATATCCGCTTAACCGTGAAGGAGCTGGTTAGCTTCGGCCGTTTTCCGTATTCCAAGGGCAGATTGAACAGCGAGGATCGCAAAATGGTGGAGCAGTCTATGGCTTACATGGGACTGGAGGACATGAAAGATAAGCATATTGATTTGCTTAGTGGGGGACAGCGACAGCGGGCTTTTATTGCCATGATTTTGGCTCAGGACACAGAATACATCCTGCTGGATGAGCCGCTGAACAATCTGGATATGAAGCATTCGGTTCAGATTATGAAGACGTTGCGCGGTTTGGTGGATGATCTGGGCAAAACGATTCTGGTCGTGTTGCACGACATTAATTTTGCATCCTGCTATTCAGACTATATTGTAGGGATGAAGGATGGCAGGTTGCTAAAACAAGGAACGGCTGACGAGATGATTGATAGTCAGGTATTAAAGGATTTGTACGATATGGATATTCCGATTCAACAGATCGGTGACCATAAAATTTGCGTTTATTTCACTTAGGGGGAATGTTAAATGAAGAAAAATATGATGTTTTTAACGCTAATGCTTGCATTGGTACTGATTGTGTCAGCCTGTGGCAAAGCAGCTCCGGCAACACCGGAAGCGACTGGAAACGGCTCCTCTGCTGCAACAACGGAATCCAAAACCATCTCGGTCAAACACGCACTGGATGAAAACCCGGTCCAAGTCAAAGTTAATCCAAAAAATGTCGTTGTCTTTGATTTTGGTTCATTGGATACGCTGGATAAGCTGGGCGTTGACGTTGCGGCAGTAGCGCAGCAGGATCTTCCTACGTATTTGAGCAAATATAAAGATTCCAAATATGCAAGTGCAGGCACGCTGTTTGAACCGGATTACGAGAAAATCAGTGATCTGTCTCCTGAACTCATCATCATCGGCGGCAGACAAGCTGATGCATATAAAGAGTTGAGTAAAATTGCACCGACCATTTCGATGGCTGTAGACACCAAGGATTATATCAATTCCTTTAAGAAAAACGTTGAAACATTGGGGAAAATCTTCGATAAAGAGGATGCTGCCAAGCAGGAGCTGGCTGCGATTGATAGCTCCATCAAGGCCGTACATGACAAGGCTGTAGCGAGCAAAGCTAAAGGACTGATCGTGCTGACGAATGAAGGAAGCCTGAGCGCATATGGCTCACAATCCCGCTTCGGTATCATTCATGATGCTTTTGGCGTAACCCCTGTAGATCCGGGCATTAAAGTATCCACGCATGGACAAAAGGTTTCTTTTGAATATGTACAGCAAAAAAATCCGGATTATATTTTTGTTGTTGACCGTGGGGCTGTGGTGGTCGAGGAAGGCAAGGAACAGGTTACAGGTAAACAAACCATTGAGAATGAACTGGTGAAGAAAACCAATGCATTTAAAAACGGTCATATTGTATACCTTGATCCTAACTACTGGTACCTGTCAGGTAATGGTCTGGAATCTGTGTCTGAAATGATCAAGGAAATGGATGCTGCACTGTAATGAATACATTCACATCATGGAGGACTGTGTAGGATGAAAGGTCATGTAGATGAAATTCCATTAGATGGGTATCTTGTGCACGTCTATACACCTCCCGTCTCCGTGAGTCATAATGAGCTGTATCCTGTGCTGTATGTGCAGGATGGCAGCTCTTTATTTCTAAGCGGGTTGGATGAGCTGGAAAGAGGTTTTTCTACGGGAGAGTTGCCCCGTGTCGTGCTGGTAGGTATTCAGCCCGTAAATCGGCTGAATGATTATACGCCTTGGAAGGCAGCTGCTTTAGTAGAAGGAAGACCTGCTTTTGGTGGTGACGGAGATGCCTATCTGGCGTTTGTGGTTACAAAAGTAATGCCGTACGTCGAGGGGAGATATCCGGTAAAAACCGGACCGGAGCATACGGGAATCATCGGCGCCTCATTGGGCGGATTAATTTCCATGTATGCCGTCTTCAAGTATAAGGACATATTCGGACGCGTCGGTTCCGTCTCAGGCTCGTATTGGTATCCGGGTATGATTGGTTATATGCAATCTGCATCTTGTGCAACTGTGAGGGATGGGATACATCGCTTTTATATATCTGTCGGGACCCGTGAAGGTGAAGGGAAGACGAATGTACAAAAAGATATGGTTCCGCTGACCCTCCAGGCACACGAGGTGCTGCGGACACAGGGACTGGATGCAAAAGATATGCTCCTTGAGTTGGATCAGGATGCGGTGCATCGTGTGGATTGTTTTCAGCGTCAATTTCCTAAGGCCGTCCGATGGCTGTTCGGATAGCATGAATGGAATACGAATTTCATACAACAACCTCAAAGGATTGGAGAGCGTGGAGTCTCTATGCCTTTGGGGTTGTTTTTTTTGTATATTTTTTTTCGTATAATAGAATCAATTTCATAATACCTTGAGTAGCTTTAATAAAGAGTACATATAGATCAAAATGGTTTAATTTGTCTATATGAGGTTTACATTTCGTTAGTTTAATCATTTATGAAATTGATTCAATAGAGGAATATTAAAAATTTAAAGTTATACGTTATTGGAAGTGAGGGGAGCATAAATGAAAAAAAACCGCTTGGGATCTTCAGATTTACTGGTAGGTGAGATTGGCTTGGGATGTATGTCGGTCGGTACGGATGAGCAGCAAGGTGTTTACTTGATTCATGAAGCGCTAGACAGGGGCGTAAACCTGTTGGATACGGCCGATTTGTACCAGCATGGGCGCAATGAAGAAATTGTGGGGACAGCAATCCGTGGACGACGGCAGGAGGTCATCCTGGCGACCAAGGTCGGCAACCGGCGTATACCGGGGCAGGAGGGCTGGGGATGGGATCCGTCCAAGGAATATATCCTGTCTGCTGTTAAAGAGAGCCTGCGACGCCTTGGAACGGACTACATCGACCTGTATCAGCTGCACGGAGGGACAATTGACGATCCGATAGACGAAACGATAGAGGCTTTTGAGCAACTACAGCGGGAGGGCGTCATCCGTTATTATGGTATTTCCTCCATTCGCCCTCATGTCATCCGTGAATATGTCAAACGCTCGAATATCGTTAGTGTTATGAATCAGTATAGTTTACTGGATCGGCGTGCAGAGGAAGAGGTACTGTCTTTGCTTCAGGAGCGGGGAATTAGCGTGATTGCACGTGGGCCAGTGGCCAGTGGTGTATTGGCTGAAGAGGGGGAAGGGAAGATAGCCAAGGGATATCTGGACTACAATGAAGCAGAGCTGCTGGACGTGCGTAAGCAATTAAAGGCATTTGCAGGGGCGGACCGTAGTATGGGTCAGACAGCGATCCGTTATAGCCTGTCTCATCCGACTGTCGCTGCTGTGATCCCGGGTGCAAGCTCTTTGGGACAATTGGAGCATAATATTTCTGCTGCGGATATTGCACCGCTAACCAGGCAAGAGCGGCAGACGCTACAGCAAATCAGCCGAGCCAATCGGTATGATGCGCAATATCGCTAATCCGAGCAAGTATAGGACAAGTGTCAAACATGTACCCGTCCCAGTTGCAATTTATAAAAGAATCATTACAATATAGGAATAAGCCTCGGTTTATAATTCATATGTGAATATGGAGACGTTATAAATACACTCTAGGAGGGACCAACGAATGGAACGCATCGAATCTCAGCAGCAATATCAGGATTTAATTAATGGTGACGGTCTGACTGTCGTGAAATTTGATACAACCTGGTGTCCGGATTGCAAGACACTGGATAAATTTATGGACGGCATTATTGAAGAAAACGCAGATAAGCGTTTCTTTGCGCTTGATGCGGAGAAATTCCAGCCGATTGCCGAAGAAAATCAAGTGCGCGGCATTCCGAGTCTGCTCGTGTTCCGTAATGGCGAAAAAATTGCTCATTTGCACAGCAAATACGCTAAAACGCCAGCTCAAATCTCGGAATATTTGACTACGCTGGAATCCAAACAATAATCAGAACGCATGATAGGGATAGTTCCAGACTATCTTTCCTTTCAGCAAAATAGTAAAAGGGATATCCAAGGCTGATCATTCAGATCCTATGGATATCCCTTTTACTATTTATTGGTACCAAACGATGGCTTATAAAATAATGAAAAAGAACACAGCCGCCAGCACGAAGCGGTAAATGGCGAACGTAGTCAGGCTCAAGCGTTTGAGCAGACCGAGGAATGTTTTGATCGCCAGCATCCCGACGATAAAGGCAGTAATAAAGCCGGCCGCGAACACTGGGAAATCACTCATAGACAGATGATCCATACTTTTGATCATATCAATACCCGATGCACCCAGCATGACCGGAACAGATACGAGGAATGTAAATTCCGCGGCTGCCGTATGGCTTACACGTGCGAATAGGCCCCCAGACATGGTTGATCCTGAACGGGAGAAGCCTGGCCACAGAGCTAGGACTTGGAACACACCGATGGTAAATGCTTGTTTGTACGTGATCTCATCCAGCGTATGTGATCTAATAGGCGGATGAAATTTTTCAGCCGCGATCATGAGCAGGCCCCCGATCACCAAACTGTATAAAACCGTTTCAGGACCAAACAGGTATTGCTTGATTACATCACGGAACAGTACGCCAATCAAGCCTGCAGGGATCATGGCTAAAATAATATGTAACAGGTTTAGACGTGGCTGACTCGAGATTTTGCGTCTGAAATCAAACAGGCTCAGGAATCTGCGCCAGTATAATACAACGACTGCCAGCACAGCACCTAATTGTACGATAACCTCAAACGTTTTGACCGTATCATTCTCTGTGTTTAATCCTAGAAGATTAGCCGTAAGGATCATGTGACCCGTCGAAGAGACCGGCAAAAACTCTGTCAGTCCTTCAATAATTCCCATAATAATAGAAGATAAAATATCCACTTTACTAGCTCCTCCTTACACGCGTGCAGGGCAAACGACCTAAGCCGTTTGCCCTGGGAATATGTCATTTCAGTAGGAGTGAACACAAGTGTCAAGTGCAAAGATAAACGCTCAGGTCACACGGTTCACTCCCGGGAAGAAGTGTCCGATTCTGCTTCCAATTCAGATGCGGGGGATGTGTGGTGTAAAATAATCTCCACCCGACGAATACGATTTTTACCCATTTCACGAATGATAAATTTCACATTCTCTTCTATGAATTCCTTGCCCTGTCTAGGTTCCGGAACCCGGCTATACACCCACCCTCCGACAGTATCCACGTCTTCATCGTCCAATGTCAAGCCCGTCAGATCACTCAGATCGGAAAGCATCACTTTACCATCCATCAAATAACTGTTCTCCGTCAGTTTCTCGATTTCCTTCCGTTCATCCTTATCAAATTCGTCCCGAATTTCGCCAACAATCTCCTCCAAAATGTCCTCAATGGTAATGAGGCCGGAGGTTCCACCGTATTCATCGACCAGGAGAGCGATATGAACCTGCTCCTTCTGCATACGTTTCAGCAGTGTGTTGACGGGGATAACTTCCGGAACGGTCAAGATCGGTTGAATCAGACTGTCGAAAACAAGCTCTGGATTGCGATCATACTCAAGGAATAGCTGTTTGGTATTAATCATACCAATGATCTGATCCTTGCTGTCTGTCGCCACCGGAAAACGGGTATACTGCTCTTCGTGAATAGTCAGCATGTTTTCTTGTAGCGAGCGATTCGTAAACAAGCATACCATATCTGTACGTGGTACCATAATTTCTTTTGCAACGGTCTCGTCAAAAGCAAAGATACGATTTACGTAGCCATATTCGGTGTTATTGATCTTACCACTTTCCACGCTTTCGGACAAAATGATCTGAATTTCTTCCTGAGAGTGCGCTTCTTCATGCTCACTAGCCGGTTGAAGACCAAACAGACGAACCAGACGATTGGCCGAGCCGTTAAGGAGCCAAATAAACGGATACATAATCCGATTAAACCACACGATGACTGGGGAGGTTAACAGACTGACAGCTTCCGCTTTGCGGATCGCCAATGTTTTGGGAGCCAGTTCGCCGATCACCACGTGCAGGTAAGTTACAATGACGAATGAAATAATAAAGGCCAGGATATGTGAAAAATCCCCATTGATGTTGAGCTGTTGAAAGAGAGGCTCCAGCAATTTGACTACGGTCGGTTCACCGAGCCAGCCGAGTCCCAACGCTGTAATCGTAATACCAAGCTGACAGGCGGACAGGTAGCCGTCCAGATTATTGACGACTTTTTGTAGCGCCAGTGCGTTTTTACGGTTCTCCACGACCAGCTGATCGACCCGGCTGGAACGGATTTTAATAATCGCAAACTCGGTAGCCACGAAAAAAGCACTAAATAAAATCAACACCGCAAACAAAAATAGACTGACACCTATACCCATATAATTTTCACTCATCCCTTTTTCGTTCAATTTTTTAAGGAACTCCATTTTAAGTTCACTTGAACTTATTTTAAGAACTTAAAAGGAAATATACAAGGTTCATATGGAATCATAGCAGGTCACCTACCTCCAATTTACACGGAAAATAAGGCATAATAGAACCCGCACGGCTCATTGCTTCACTTTACAAGCCTAGTTTGAGGGCGTATGATGAGTTCAAATGAACTTGAAATGTAATAAAGGGAGGAAAGCAGATGGAGTCTTTTACCCTTACTCGTCGTGATATGGCCCATTTGCTGCTGGCCATGGAAGGTCGCCGCGAATTGCAGCCTTTGGCCGTTCTACAGGACGCCTGGAGGCGCACTCATAGCCATCTCGCCCGTTCCGGGAGCACGATGCCGACATTTTTATACACCGACGTGACACCTGTGCTAGATAAAATCATCAAGGGTAAGCACAGCGCAGCCTTTTCGCTGCAGGAGATCGTTTCCCTGGGTCAACTGGTCGAATACAGTCATGTCTCACTGGCATCTATGCAAAATTGGGTCAAACGCGACTTCAAGGAATTTCTCGGCGCTCCGAAGATCGGCAAAAAATACTCGGTCAACCAGGCAGCTATATTGCTCATTGTGGAAGATTTAAAATCATGTCTTGATTTTGAATCCATTCGTCAGCTATTTCATATCCTGTTCCAACAACCCGAAGATGATACGGACGATCTGATTCAGCCGGTCGATTTGTACGCCGCCTATTCAACTTTGTTTGAGGAGCTGGATGCGAACGGAGACCAACTGCTCGATGTTGCTGGAGCAGGCTATGCAAAGGACAACGGAAATTCCGTTACAGGACAGCAGCGCCAGGAAGCTGCGACAGAGGAGCTGCTGGTTCAGGCGGCCGATCAATACATCAGCCGTTTACAGCATTTGACCCCTAACCAGTGTGAAGCAGTGCGTAATACTTTGCTGGTGGCAGCGGTAGCGGTGCAAAATAGTTATTTTTTGTCCATGGCACGTCGGTATGTGAATGCGACGTTGTTTCTGGACTTCCAGGGGTAAATCAGGATTGGCACTAGAAGCCAATCCTATTTTTTTGCTCTTTTTAGAGGATTGTCTACCCTTTTGGAGACTGAAAAAGTATACAAAAGAGGTATATACACTAAAACGCTGTCAAAGATACAATAAACATATATAATCCAGCAATTGGAAAAACTTAGAATATCTCTTCCAAAGCATCTGGATACACACACAGGAGGTAATGGCATGTCCGATGTCTCCATCATCATTTGTACCCGCAACCGGATCGAAGACCTGACACGCTGTATACAATCTATTGCAGTACAGCAGCAATTGGAGCATACGGCTGTAGAACTGCTGATTGTTGATGACGGCGATATTTCCGACCAACAGATCGAGCAGTACCGTCACATGGTATCCGGATTGCCTCAAAGCGTTTTGAAATATTATAAAAAAAGTCGTCCCGGCGTTTGGTTGTCCCGCTATGAGGCCTTGTCTCTTGTGCGGTATGATATTGTGCTGTATTTTGACGATGATGCAGAACTGGACGATAAACTCTATATCCGGCGCTTGCTCGATACCTATGATCAGGATGAAACGATTGTGGGTGTTGGAGGGATTGCAAAGGGATTACATTCGAGCCGGGCAGGAAAGCTGCTGGGCGTTTTGACATTTCAGATGTCTTCATCCCTCGGCAAGCTCTCGCCTAGTAGTCTGGCAGGTTCTTTGCTGCGTTGGGGCGAAGCGACTGAGGTTTTCGATACAGAATTTTTCCATGGCTGCAATATGTCATTTCGGAGGGATGCGCTTCGGGACATGAAGCCGTATCCGTGGATGACCAGTTATGCCGTTGCTGACGATTTGTACATGTGCCAGTTGGCGAGCCGTTACGGCAAATTGGTTATCAATCCTGACTTAACCATCATTCATCATGAATCTCCAAGCTCGCGCGATAAGGCGGGCAAAGTAGCCAAGGCTACAGCGATTAACCACTATTATTTTCTTGCCTTGAAAAAGGCTGGAGTGATTCAGTATGGAGCCCTTTTATGGACCTTATCCTACTTGATGCTCAAAGAAATGCTGCGCCGCAATTTTAATGCCGCAGATGGATACAAGCAGGGGGTGTTGTTCATTCTGAACCCGCGCAAGCAAAAATATAACGAATATTTAGGCCCGGCGGTTCAGTAAACTGTTTTTTTAACACACTGACAGGATAAAGGGGGAGTATGATGTTAAGCTTGTCCATTGCTCTGTGCACCCGAAATCGGGTTGATGATCTGACCCGATGCATTAATTCAATTGCCATTGGGGGAGCACCGGAGGCATGTGAAACCGAGCTATGGATTATTGACGACGGAGAACTGCCGAAGCATGTGCTGGAACGTTATGAGCGTCAGTTGGGCAGAGCGGGAATTACCTACCGATATCATCGCAAGGAGCAGCCGGGATTATGGTTATCTCGTGTAAAGACAGCTGAACTTGCGCAGGGTGACATCATTTTGTTCCTTGACGATGACGTTGAGCTGCCGAGCAACTATTTGAATGAGTTGATGCGTACCTATGAGGCTTACCCGCAGGCCGCTGGTGTTGGCGGTATTGCACAGGGAATGAGTAACAGCTTCATGGGAACGATTCGATGCTTGCTGTCATTCCAGCAGTCTTTGTCCAAAGGGAGGTTGTCCCTCAGCGGTCAGTCCGGCTCGATGTATAACTGGCATAAGGCCAAGAAGACGTTTAGAACCCAGTTTTTTCATGGCTGCAATATGTCATTTCGCCGTGAGGCGATTCGCAGTCTGGAGCCGGTACCTTGGTTGCAAAGCTATAGCGTAGGCGAGGATTTATTACTTTCACGCATCGCAATGAAAAGCGGTCCGTTATACATTAACCCGGCGCTTACGCTGCTTCATCACGAATCGCCGTCCTCGCGCGACAATATGGAGCAGGTTACTTATATGCGGGTGATGAATCATATTCATCTCCTGCGTGAAGAGGGATCTGGGCCGATTGGTTATGCAGCACTATACTGGACGACGTTGTATCAGATTTTGAGAGAAAAGCCCAAGAAAAATCATACTGCCATTCAAGGCTATAGAAGAGCGTTGAAAGCAATCTTTTCAAGTCCAAAGGAGCCTGTTGGCGGGGGACAGTTGCCTGAACGCAATTCCAAAAAAACGGTAGGCTGATGGAGGTGCGTCAAAAGACGCAATGTGAGCATAGAGACGAGAGGCTTAATAAGGAACAGGAGTTGGACGTAACATGAGCACATGGACAGCAGCAAGGAAAGTATTCACGGGTGACAGTCTCGCCAAAACGATCATGCGCACGAGCTTTAACAATTTTTTTGTGCTAATCGTCACGACCCTGACTTCCATCCTGACCGCACGTATGCTCGGAGTAGAGGGGAAAGGAGAACTGGCGGCAGTTCTGTTCTGGCCTACGTTGATCGGCAGTGTGTTGAGCTTCGGATTACCAACGTCGTTAATTTATAACATCAAGAAGAAAACAGGCACGACGGAAGAACTGCTGGCGTTGTCGCTCTGGATTCAGTTGCCTGCCAGCTTGTTGGCGGGAGCGGTGGCCTGGATATGCATGCCGCTGTGGCTGAATGGTTATGGTGCGGATATCATCCAGCTGTCCCAGCTTTATTGTGCGGCAGCCATACCGCTGGCAGTGCTTACAGCGCTGACGACAGCATTGTCGCAAGGGCTGGATCGATTTAGCGTATATAACGGTCTGTTGTTTTACTACCCGTTACTGAATTTCATCGGTCTGGTGACACTGTGGCTGATGGGCCTGCTCAATGTGCAGCTGGCAGGAGCAGTGAATTTTGCCGCGAGTTTCCTTGCGCTAGTATGGGCGTTCCTCCGTTTGCGCAAGTATATGAATTTGCGTGCTTTCCGTCCATTTACCAGCCGCCAAGTGCTTCGTCCTTATTATAGCTATGGAGCGAGGGTTTACGGGATGGAGCTGATGGGGACGCTGTCCACACAAACGGACAAAATCGTTATTGTGGCGCTGCTATCACCCAAAGCGTTCGGTCTGTACTCTGTCGTCTACGCCTTGTCTCGTGTGTTCAATGTGGTGCAAAATGCCGTCACTAACGTTACTTTTCCTAAGGTGACGGGGATGGAGCACAGCAAGATTGTCGAAACAGTAGGTCGTGCTTTTCGCATCTCTATGGCTGCGATGCTAATCGTCATTGTGCCTGCTCTCTTCATTGGACGATACATGCTGGGTTTGCTGTACGGCCCCGCTTTTCTGGAAGCATCGCTAACGTTCTACCTGCTGTCACTGGAATGTATCATTGGTGGCGGCTCATGGATTCTGGCTTCGGCCTTTAACGCGCTGGGACGTCCGGGACTGGTATTGTTCCGGCAAATTGTAGCCTATGCGATCACCGTCGGTCTATTTTTTATTTGTACACCGATCTTTGGTCTGGACGGCATTGCGATTGCTTTGCTTGTAGGCGCTTGTGTACGATTGGCGTTCTCACTGTTCTCATTCCCGATGTTTTTCAATGTTCCGCTATCACGGATCATTTTTGATAAAAGTGACATTACATTTGTCATTCAGACTATACAAAAGAAGCGCAGGAAGGGAGAACTGAAAGATGCCGAATTTGCATCCCATGGCTAAACTGAAAAATAAGCTGAGCGTCATTCTCGACGTAGTCCCCCAAGGTTCGAATATCATTTATGTCGATTATCCCGTCTATAATAACGGTGGGGATGTACTCATCATGAAAGGCACCGAAGCGTTCTTCAAGGATAATGGCATCCGTGTCCGTGCCCGTTATAGCGCTATGGATATTCCCGATCGGCTTCAAATTCCGGGTGACTGGATTATCGTGTGCCACGGCGGCGGCAACTTCGGCGATCTCTATTCAAATCACCAAAATTTGCGAGAACGCATCGTTCGCGATTTCCCTAACCACCGAATTGTAATTATGCCGCAGACGATCCACTTTCAATCTGAACAGAAGGCTAATGAAGTCGCTGCCTTGTTCAATGCTCATCCGGATCTACATATGTTTGTGCGGGATACACGCTCTTATCAGTGGGCTAAGGACAAGCTGAACCAGTGCAGTATCACACTATGCCCTGATATGGCGCACCAGCTCTGGCCATTGAAGCCGACTACGGAAACAGTGAAGGATGTATTGTATTTCCTGCGGACTGATATTGAAACGGTGGGTGGACAAAAGAAGTTCGATGACGAGGCAGATGCCGCTCACCGGCTGGACTGGGATACTTTGTTCACTCCGCTGGAAGTGAAGGGAATTGTCTATTTCCAGAAGTTTTATCGACTGGATAAGAAAATCGGTGGACCGTTGCCTACACGTACGTTCTGGTACAAGTACACAGACCATCTCATGAACAAAGCGGTTACGCTGTTCAGCTCTTACCGCGAGGTTCGCACTTCACGGCTGCACGGTCACATTCTGGCCTGTCTGCTTGATATGCCGCACGTTGTCATTGACAATTCCTACGGCAAGAACTCGCAATATTATAATACCTGGACACAGCCGAATCCAAAGGCGCAGCTGTTTAGTGAAGCTCCAAGTGCGTTGGAGCAGCCATCTTAATAGTAAGAAAAGATACGTATGATTAATTTCAAAGGTATGATAACGGCAAAAAATCTCCTGACCATTTCATTGGTATAGGAGATTTTTGCTTGTGTTAAATTAATAAGGATAGTTAAGAGTTAAGCTTGTGAACTATTAAGGCTATTCATATTTAATGGGATGATCGCTCGTTCTTTCTTGGCTTCTATTGATTATTGACAGTTACCTCATATTTTGATGCGTTCCAGTTTACCTTTGCACCCAAGGTTTGAGAAATGAATCTGATCGGTACCAAAATACTCCCGTTTATATATTTTGGAGGAGCAGCGAGACTTACTTTTTTTCCATTAACCAATGCGAATTTTTGGTTTACAACTAGTTCTATAGTCAGTTTACCTTTTGTGATGGTGACATGATCCCTTTGGCTACTATTCCAAATGACTTTAGCTCCTGATTTTTCAAATATTCCTCTGAAAGGAACATAGACTGAGCCGTTCAGTAATTTGGGAGTGGTAGTCAGATCCATGATAGAGCCATCTACGGTCAATTGAATAGGCTTCACTACAATAGTCGGTTGCTTTACATTTTTCAATGTCGAGTCAATTCCAAGTTGACCGTTAACGTTGCTCCCCCAACTCCATAATTTATTGTTTTCCGTTCTTACGATTGTAAAGTCGTTTCCAGAGTTTACTTCCGATATATTAGCAAGCCCCTTTACTTTCTCTGGATTGGAATTACCAGCAGAAATCCAGACATCGCCAGTAGTTGTTACAAATGAAACAGTGTGGTCGAATTGAGCAGAGATATCTTTTAACTTCTGTGGAATTTTAAACTGTTTAGTTTTGCTCTCTAGCGGATTATATGTCCACCCGTTGCCATTCATATCAATTGCACTTATAGCAAAATCTCCACTTTTAATCATTTTAATTTTTTTAAGTTGTTTAAGCAGCTGTGGTTCTTTAATATTCGCATCTTCATTGTCGCCGCCCCAATAGAGCAATGTTCCATCCTTGGAAAGTGCAAAGGAACCCTGATTCGTAGCTGCTATACCCACAATATTCATGGGTAGATCTTTTATTAAAGTTGGTTCATTGATGAAAGATGACTTAAAGTTGGCTAATTGTCCCCGAGAATTATCACCCCAGCCCCAAACCTGCCCGCTTTGATCTAATGCTAAAAAGTGATCTCCTCCGGCGGCAATTTTAACAACATTTTTTAGGCTTGAGAAGGTTTTAGGGGCAACACTACGACCTTGATTTTTTTTACTTTGCCAACTAACAACGGTACCATCTGTTTTTATGGCTAGAGAACCAAAGCGACCCGTGGTGACCTGTTTAAAAGTATCAGATGACATAGAAACCACAGGAGAGGGTACGGAACGATTTATGCCGTCTTCTGAGCCTAATTCCCCATCTTCATTACGCCCCCATGCAAGTAGCTTTCCTTGATTGTCAATAGCGTAAGTATGTTCACCACTGCTTGAAAATTGAACTATATCTGGAGATGGTTTTACATATTCGTTTGAATATGCTTCTTTTGAAACTAAGCAAGAGGAGAAAATTAATAAAATAACTGATAAAGCTATGAAACATTGCTTTAAATTTTGATTTTTCAAGATATGCTCTCTCCTTTTTTGAAATAACTTCTAATATCATATAACCATAAACAAGAAAGAAATTGCAAATAAATCCAGCTAATATGTATTTGTTTCCATAAAAAATGTAGACAAATGAATAATGAAATACTATTATATGTTTTGGGTGAAAATTTTTACAATATTAGGGAAGGGGAATAGCAAAAATTTTTCTCAAAAATTAGGATGAGGTGAGAGTGAATGAAAAAGGTAAAGTTCTCAATAATTATCTTTCTGTTATTCTCTTCAATTGGTGTTACTGCTTCGGCTAATAACGAAGATATTACGGAAAAAGTTAGCGATTCAGTAACGCAATCAACTTATGGATTAGAACATTCTAAAAATGTTACAGTAAAAAATGATGCTGAGGTTAGCCAGGAAAAGATAAACAACTTTATTATTCAAGCCAAAAAAGTTGTTAGAGAAGAAAAAGCAAATAGTCAATCATTGAATGCATCTATTGAATCTTCTACATATGAAACTGTTGACTACTGTTATTTGGACGATACTAACCTCTTTTTTTATGAGGATTCTTCAATTAAAGATCCAGAGTTGATTATTTTACCAGTTGAAAATGGTAGAGAGGAAACACACGTTATTAAACCACAAGCAATACAAGGAGGATTTGGAGGAAGGGTATTGGTCAATAGTACGACAGGTAACTACATTGAGACTAGGGCCATTACTACATCAAGTAACTCTACTTTGCTGGCTACAAATGGAACCCCGTATATGTATACAGGGTTTACAGCAAGGGGATTGGAAGTTGATGCAGGATTGGCTTATAGTAAAGGAGATGCTCCGGGAGTTTGGCAGCCTTATCTTAAAATAGGTGGGGACGATCCACTGTCAACTTCATATCTACTTGATGGTTATAATCAGGTACAATATAAAAATGGGTATATTACTGGACAGCCAGTTCAGATGGACTTATGGAGGAACTATACTAGTGGTGTTGAACATAACGCTGTAAGATTAAAACTTGCGGGAACTGCTATATGTGCGGATCTTGGATGTTCAAGACATGGTGATACTAAGCTGACCACTATCTTTTCTAAATCAAATATTGGAGTGAACAGTGTAGTTAATTATAAGTTGTTAGCAACTATTGCTGGTTCCGGAGCAAGCGGGCAGATGAATTCTACTCTAAGTGAAATATCAATTGACGGGATAGCCAAAACACCAGTTAAAGATGAAGTAGCCAATACTCAAGTCACAATTAGTGGAAATAGTACATCTTTTAAGCTTTCAAAATAGTATATTAATATAGTTTATAAAACCGTTCTAAGGAGCGGTTTTATTTTTTTATTAAAAGCCATATTGTTTGCTTACACTCCACTACCGCTTCATTTTGACAATTCATTTCATGAATAGATATAATTTATGGGATAAAACTTGTAGGAATATTGGGAACTCCCCTAACTTTTGCTGAATAACATGAAAGTATATTTATTTTAATGAATCGAGGCTGACGAATGAGTAATCAATCGATGGACATGCTTCTCACGAAGGATATCGTGCGTGAAGGGGAGTCTATTTTGCGTACGAAGGTTGATCCGGTATGCTTGCCACTGTCTGAAGAGGATCTTCAACAGATGCAATGGATGCTGGATTATCTGAAAAATAGCCAAAATGAAGAGCTGGCTACCCGCTATGAACTGCGCCCGGGTGTGGGATTATCTGCGAACCAGGTAGGTTTGAACAAAAGAATGTGCGCTATTTATTATGAAGATGGGGACAAAACGGTAGAGTATGCGTTGTTTAATCCGAAGCTGGTCAGCCACTCCACGTCCATGATTTATTTGGAACAAGGTGAGGGGTGCTTGTCTGTAGATCGGTACGTAGCCGGATATGTACCTCGTTATGAAAAAATTCGTATTAAGGCCAATTTACCAGACGGAACACAGGAGCTATTGACTTTCAAAGGTTATGCAGCGATTGTAGTACAGCATGAAATGGACCATTTGGACGGTATTATGTTCTATGACCGTATCAATCCGGAAGATCCGCACAAGCTGCCGCAGGGAGTGCATATCGAACCTTTTGTACGTAAATAGCTCATGATCCGTAAAGTGTGGTGACTCCGTTCGCCACATTTTTTAATTTTGCAAAAAAATATGGATATAGAGGTTACGAAGCTTTAAACTGGAAACATGTAGCTCGTGATAGAGGATGTGAAAATACACAAAAATGTAAGCGCTTATCTTATAGGAGGGATGACATGAATCGTGGAGTACGGCTTCTGATGAATAATATGCGTATGCGGAATAAGCTGCTGTTCTCCTATGTACTGATTGTCATGATCCCGGTGCTGGTGGTAGGCGGCTGCGTTACTTTTTATTTGCGAGAGCAGGCATTGAATAGTGCAATTGCCCAGACGGTAAACAATGTGGAAAAGATCAAGAGCCAGACGGCAAATTTACTGCGTGTGCCAACGGATATTTCAAATGGGCTCATGTTCGATAAGAGGCTGAGAGAGATGGCGAACCGACGGTATCCGGGTATGGTAGAGCTGATGAATGCGTATCATCAATACAAGGATTTTAATGAGTATACTCAGCAATATAGAGAGGTTGCTACCATCCGGTTCTATTCGTACAATCCGACGCTTGTCAATAATCTGGAGTTTATTCCAGTAGACTCTAACATTGAGCGGCAGCAGTGGTTCCAAACGGCTTTGAAGGGGACGGCGATTAACTGGTTTTACATTCAGGATAAGGAAGATAACCCGGTTAATCGCCTGAGCCTGGTACGGCAAATTCCATTTCCCGAATATAATACCAAGGGAGTTCTGATGATATCGCTGAGTCAGACCGAGTTGAATGATATGCTGAGCAAGGAGCCCTTTGAAACATTGATTGCAGATCGTAATGGTATTGTGGTCGCAGCTACTCGTCCGCAGTCGGTGGGTCAGACGTTGGGAGATTTACATTTGGGCTTTGATGTCCAGCGTGCGGGTAAGGGAATATATGAAGCGAAAATCAACGGGAAGTCCTCCAACATCATCGTGGATGAGCTGCTGCCCGCCTCCAGTGTGAGCGGATTTACGATTATTTCAGTGTTTTCGACGGAGCATATTGTACAGGGAGCCAACCGAATTAGCTTGATTGGTGCTCTATGTGTTCTTGCGGTGCTGGTTATGGCACTGATTCTGATCACCATCATTTCCTGGCTGATTACCAAACGCCTACAGCGGTTGAGCTATGAACTGGGTAAGGTAGCCGCGGGCGATTTTCATGTGGTATCGAGTGTGGAGGGAAGGGACGAGATCGGGGATTTATCCCGCCGTTTCAACTATATGGTGAACAGTATTCGCCAACTCATGGCGCAGGTCTATGAGACGAGTGAGCATAACAACAGACTGGAATTGGCACAAAAGGATATCAAGCTAAAAATGATGGCTAGCCAAATTAATCCGCATTTTCTGTTTAATGCGTTAGAATCCATTCGAATGAAAGCACATCTGAATGGGGAAGCGGAAATTGCAACGACGGTGCGTTTGCTTGGCAGGCTGATGCGCCGGAATCTGGAGATTGGCAGTGGTAAAACGACGGTACTACAGGAGCTGGATATGGTGCGGTCCTATTTGCAAATTCAGCAGTTCAGATTTGGAAATCGTTTGATCTATGAAGTGAATTTGGAAGAAAGCGCGACGGACCTGTCGATTCCTCCCTTAATCATACAACCGCTGGTGGAAAATGCAGTCATTCATGGCCTGGAAAATAAGGAAGAGCCAGTTACCGTGAAGGTAGATATTGCAATAGAACGAAGAGAGCTGAAAATTAAAGTAGAAGATGATGGGATTGGCATGGAAGCTGGGCAACTGACCCGTCTGCTAGCTCGGATCAGGGGGACGGAAGAGCCGGAAGGAAGCAGTATTGGCCTGCGTAATGTACATCAACGTCTAACATTGATGTACGGCGAACGTTATGGACTGCATATTGAAAGCGCATTACAAGAAGGAACAACCGTATACTTTTCCATACCAAGGGGGGAAGAGTCGAATGTATAAAGCAATGATTGTAGATGATGAGCCTGCGATTCGTGAAGGATTGTCCTCCATTATTGACTGGGGGAATTGTGGCTTCCGTATTGTCGATACGGCAGGGAACGGACGCGAGGCTCTGGATAAGTTCGGAGAGCATCGACCGGAGCTGGTCATTGTAGATATTCGTATGCCCGGGATGAGTGGGCTGGAGGTCATACGAAGCATACGTGAAAAGAACGGAGAGCCGTTTCACTTTCTCATATTAAGCGGATATGCAGACTTTGATTATGCACGGCAAGCCATGGGCTTCGGGGTGGATGGCTACCTACTGAAGCCAGTTGATGAGGAAGAAATGACGACAGAGTTGAAACGGGTACGGCAAAACATTGAGGACGAGAAAGAAGATGGCAAATGGGGAAGTCCGCCTTCCCATGAGCGTAATTGGATCGAAGCACTATTGTTTCCGGTTCATCAAGAGCATGCTCGTAATGCTGTGGAAAGCAGCGATTCTCTTCACAGAGCATCCAAGCAAGCTGAACATCAAAGCGGTAACGGAAAACATGGACAACAGCCCGCGTTACCAGCGTTGGACTGGAGTAGCTATCAGGTTATTCTGCTGGATTTACGTATACCTGACTGGGATCGGCAAGCCCGGCAGTCGGCAGCAAAGCAGCGGCTAACAGAATTGTGCCATGAGCAGGGCAGAGGTATCGTGTTTGAGGCTGGAATATATATGGGTCTTTTGCTTCCCGCCACGTTAAAAACGGAGAAAGATGCTGTTCAGTTACTGGCTGCTTGGCGACAGGAGCTAAAGCTGTGGGCTACGGAAATTTATGTGGCTGCTGGTGATCCTGTAGCTATTCTTAACGACATTCCCAGATCTTTTGAGCAGGCACTACGATTATTGGAGCGTACGTTTTTGTTCCGGGCAGAAAGAGTCATGCTTTCCGGAGACCTACACGAATTGGAGACAGTCGAGACTGAAAGGAGTGGAGCGTCTGATAGTGCAACAGATGATCCCCTACGTTATGCGGAAAAGCTGTACTATGCGCTAGATATGGCTAATAGTGAAGCTGCAACCCGTGTCATTAAGGATATGGAAGGCCAATTTCCACGGATTTATCGCACAGAATCTGCAATCAAGGCGGCGTTCGCCCAAACATTCACACTGGCGTTGAACAAGTATGCAGCTGGACAGGATCACAGCCGAACCGTGCTGGAGGAGCACTCCAGCTTTATAACCGATGTATATGCTTATTCCACATTGGGCGAGCTGGTGGATCACTCGCTGGAGCATGTGTTGCAATGGATTGGTCAGACTGAATCTGGTGGCAAGGGCATCATCATGAAACAAATGATTGACTTTATACATAGTCATTATGATGAAAATTTGCGACTGGAGTTACTGGCAGATATGTTCAATTACAATAGTGGCTATTTGGGCAAACTGTTCAAAAGTCATACTGGCGAGGCCTTTAATGCCTACCTGGATAAGGTGAGGATTGAGCGAGCAAGAGAATTGCTTGCTCAAGGAATTAAGGTGCACCAGGTGGCGGAACGCGTAGGATATGCGAATGCAGATTATTTTCATAGTAAATTTAAAAAGTATGTTGGAATGTCACCTTCCTCCTACCGTAATCGGGTTCAAAAGAACGGAGGAACAGATGGCTGTTGATAGAATCCCTAGGTTCAACGCTATGAAGTCTCTCTTACAGATGTCGGAGGTACGACCTCCGAACGAAGAGAGGCTCTTTTTTTATGGCGGATAAATGGATAGATCAATCGAAAATGTCACATTTATTATGTAGTTTAGGCCGTTTTCATCAAATCGCCATCGTTATGACACAGATTTGACACGATGTTCACATTTTCGATTCTATTTCATTTAAATTTATTCTATATAATGGGGATAATCTGAAGCCGGATCATGACAACCATGGTGAAGGTAGTTGAGTGAGTCATTTTCTAAAAAGTGACCGCTGCATATGTAAGAATGTGAATACTATCACAAATGTAGAAGACTTCAGATTACAGACACTATAAATCAATGTTAAGAGAAGTGCAGGGGGAGGAGCAACATCATGGACGTATTGGATTTGGCACGGTTGCAGTTTGCAACTACAACGATTCTTCACTTTGTTTATGTGCCGATCTCCATTGGATTGTCGTTATTGGTGGCAATTATGGAGACTATGTATGTTATCAAAAAAAATGACTTGTACAAAAAAATGGCTCAATTCTGGGGAACGTTTCTGCTGATTAACTTTGCATTGGGCGTAGTCACCGGGATTTTGCAAGAATTCCAGTTCGGGATGAATTGGTCGGACTTTTCCCGTTTTGTCGGTGATGTATTCGGTACGCCGCTGGCGATTGAAGCGCTGCTTGCATTTTTCCTGGAATCGACCTTTATCGGATTATGGGTATTCGGTTGGGAAAGATTGTCCAAAACGGTCCATTTAATCTGTATGTGGCTGGTATCTATCGGTACGATGTTATCGGCGTTGTGGATTCTAGCTGCTAATTCATTCATGCAGCGTCCAGTAGGATATGAGATTCAAAATGGACGTGCAGAAATGAAAGATTTTGCTGCTCTGTTAACGAATGAACAACTGTTATGGGAATTTCCGCATACGTTGTTTGCTGCTTTTGCAACGGGGGCATTTCTTATCGCGGGTATCAGTGCATGGAAGTTGATGCACAAAAAGAATATGGACTTTTTTAAACCTTCTTTCAAATTGAGCATTATTGTTGCCTTAATCAGTGCCATTGCTATTCCTTTGTTTGGTCATGGTCAGGCTCAATATTTAGTGAAAACACAACCGATGAAGATGGCTGCCAGTGAGGGCTTATGGGAGAACAGCGGTGACCCCGCTCCTTGGACAGTTATCGCGGGTATAGATCCTGAAAAGAAGGAAAATACCTTTGAAATTAAAGTTCCTTTTGCTCTGAGTTTTCTATCTTATAGTAAATTTTCCGGCTCTGTGCCTGGTATGAATGAGCTTCAAGCAGAATATGAAAAAACCTATGGTCCGGGCGATTATATCCCGCCAGTACGTACCACGTTCTGGAGCTTCCGTATTATGATTGCGGCGGGATGTGGCATGATTGCACTCGCTTTATACGGTACTTACCTGACGTTCCGTAAAAAGCTGGAAGGTTCACATCGCTGGTTCTTCCGTCTTATGATATGGGGGATATCCCTTCCATTCATTGGGAATACTGCTGGTTGGATCATGACCGAAATAGGTCGCCAACCGTGGACTGTATTTGGTTTGCTTCAAACAAAAGATTCTGTTTCGCCTACGGTTGTGGCAGGAGAAGTGCTGTTCTCGTTCATCTCATTTACCACATTGTATTTAATTTTAACAGGTGTGCTGGCATTTCTGTTTTACCGTACGGCTCGCAAAGGTCCAGATATCGAGCCACATCAGCAAACGGTAATTCATGATCCATTTGCCCAAGGGGGTGACAATAATGACGCTAAATGATTTATGGTTCTTATTGATCGCAGTGTTGTTTACCGGTTTCTTTTTTCTGGAGGGCTTTGATTTTGGCGTGGGGATGGCCACGGGATTGGTACCGCGCAATGACCAACAAAAACGTTTGATGATCAATACGATTGGTCCATTTTGGGATGCCAACGAAGTGTGGCTGATTACAGCAGCAGGTGCGATGTTTGCCGCTTTCCCGCATTTTTATGCAACTATGTTCAGCGGATATTATCTGGTATTTGTCTTTATTTTGCTAGGTTTGATCTTGCGTGGAGTTTCTTTTGAGTTCCGCGGCAAGGCTGAAGGGAAATGGTGGACAGGAACGTGGGATGCCTGCATTCTGATTGGTAGCTTTCTACCGCCGATGCTGTTCGGTATGGCTTTTGCGGCTTTGGTGAAAGGTGTACCTATTCAGCAAAACATGGATTTGAAAGCTGGATTTTCCGATGTGTTCAATGGATACACCGTATGGATTGGACTGACAGTGGTCGGAATGTGCCTAATGCATGGGCTGACGTTCATTTCCCTGCGGACGATTGGAGAAGTACGGGATCGTGCTCGCGTGATTGCGTCCAAATTTCTTCCGGTATTGGGCATTTTACTCGCTGGCATGGTGGTATGGACTTATTTTGCAACGGATTTATTTGCACGTCGCGGTCCCTTTATGTATGCTGCGGTAGCAGTGGGAATTGTCGCCTATGTGCTGACGTGGTACTTCCTGAAGCAGAGCCGCGAAGGATGGGCCTTCGGGATGACAGGTGCATTGATTTTGCTGACCTTCGTTTCGTTATTCGTTGGTTTGTTCCCAAGATTTATGGTGAGCTCGATTAACAGTGCTTTTGATTTGACGATTTATAATGCAAGCTCCAGTCATTACACACTGAAAGCCATGACGATTGTTGCAGCAACGCTTTTACCCTTTGTGCTGGCTTATCAGGCGTGGAGCTATTTTGTTTTCCATAAGCGTCTCAGTGAGAAGGATCATTTGGAATACTAATGGATAAGGCATGGTTAGAATTAAAGGGCATTCGGCCAGTAATGCTGCTACTGGCTGCCCTTTCCCTGCTCCAGGGGGCTGCTGTGATTGCACAAGCAGTCTTCTTGGCAAAGGCTGTTACGATTTTGTTTGATAAAAATCCGCTGGTGATGGCTTGGCCGTCGCTGGCGTTGTTTTTCGCAGCTTTTGCAATGAGGCATACGATGATCTGGCTGCAACGTCGGACAGCCGGCCGTTTTGCCGAAGCTTCAGGCGCTTCCTTACGGGAGCGTCTGCTTGCACGTTTGTTCGAACGGGGGCCGGGTTTTGCAGCGCAGGAAGGCAGTGGCAAGTTGGTGACGCTAGCACTGGACGGCATGGATCGTTTTCGCACGTATTTGGAACTGTCCATTCCTCGAATGATTGACATGATGGCTGTAACTATACTTGTGCTTGTGTATGTTTTCACATTGGATGTCATTTCAGGTGTAATTTTGACGACTACGATGCCGATTCTGGTGGGCTTCTTTATTTTGCTCGGCTTGGCAGCGCGGAAGCAGGCAGACAAGCAATGGCGTTCCTATCGTTTGTTATCTCACCATTTCACGGATTCGCTACGTGGACTTCAGACACTAAGGTTTTTGGGTCGTAGCCAAGAGCATGGGGAAACGGTTGGGAAGGTCAGCGACCAATACCGCACAGCAACGATGCGCACGCTGCGGGTAGCGTTTCTTTCCTCATTTTCCCTCGATTTTTTTAGTATGCTATCGGTCGCTTTTGTCGCGGTAGGCTTGGGGCTGCGCCTGATTAGTGGCTCGGTAGGTTTGGAGGCAGCGCTTGCGGTGCTTATTCTGGCACCAGAATATTTTATGCCCATACGCCAGTTGGGATCAGACTATCATGCTTCACTGGATGGTAAGGAGGCTTGGGGAGCAATACGCTCCATTCTCAGTACAGAAGATGATGCGACCGAGCCGAATAAACAGGCAGCTAGCGATAAAGGATTGGACATCACGGGACTGGACATTCTCGAGCTATCTGATGTGTGCCTCCTGAATGAAGACGGTTCGGCTCGGCTTGAACATGTGTCTGCACATGTTGAACCGCACATGAACATGATCGGCATCGTTGGCGCTAGCGGTGCAGGTAAAACGACGCTGCTTAGTCTGCTTGGCGGCTTTGCTGATCCCACTTCGGGTGAGCTGCTCCTGAATGGATGCGGATTGGCTGGGGATGCCAAAGCTGAATGGCAACGGCATATTGCCTATATTCCACAGCATCCATACCTGTTTAGCGCTTCTCTGGCAGATAATATCCGCTTTTATGAACCGGAGGCATCCAACCAGCAGGTAGAGTGGGCGATTGACGCGGTTGGACTGCGTGAACTGGTAGACGGTCTTCCGGGTGGATTGAATGAGCCCATTGGTGAAGCAGGTCGGACACTGAGCGGAGGGCAGGCGCAACGGATTGCATTGGCGCGGGCATTGCTCAGTAATCGTCCGGTCGTTTTATTGGATGAGCCTACGGCCCATCTGGATATTGAGACAGAATGGGAGCTAAAACAGACGATTTTATCGGTTTTGAAACATAAGAGAATGTTTCTTGCCACCCACCGGCTTCATTGGATGCCAGAAATGGACTGTGTCTGGATGATGGATCAAGGTCGCCTGGAAGAAGTAGGCTCCCATCAGCAATTGATTGCCCGTAAGGGAGCATATTACCGATTGCTGACGGGGATATCGGAAGGAGGGAACGGACGATATGAGAGTAACGGACAATAGCAGACAAGGCTGGTTTGTGACGTATCTGAGACAATATTTTTGGGCCTTTCTGGTAGCTGCTCTTTTGGGCGCGCTGGCCATTGGATGTGCGGGCGCGTTGCTCTTTACGTCCGGTCATCTGATTACCCGTTCGGCCTTAAAACCGGAAAATATATTAATGGTGTACGTTCCAATTGTGCTTGTGCGAACATTTGGCTTTAGTAAAGCGGTTATTCAGTACCTGGAGCGCTTGGTAGGACATGATGCCGCACTGCGCCTTGTGTCCCGTATGCGGGTACGCTTATATCGGGCAGTAGAACCGCAGGCGCTGATGATTCGCAGCAAATTCCGTACAGGGGATCTATTAGGATTGCTGGCAGAGGATATTGAGCAGCTTCAAAACATCTATTTGAAGCTAGTTCTGCCTGCGCTATCGGCTTTGCTGATTTATGCAGCAGGCATCTCGGCGCTCGGACGGATGGACGGAACCTTTGCCTTGCTCATGGCGCTATATGGCGGATTTTTGCTTTTTATTGCCCCAGCTATCTCACTATGGACCTCACTCGCCAAACGGCGAATGTTCAAGCAGGAACGGAGTAAAGCCTATCAGGAGCTGACGGATGCTCTGTTCGGCATGAGTGACCTGGTACTGAGCGGACGGACTGGGCATTTCCTGAGTACCTTTACACAACGGCACAATAGGGCTGCCGTGATGGAGAATTCACTTCGCCGGAGCGAGTGGCGTTCTCATTGGATCGCACAATGCGTTGTAGGCGGCGGGATTGTGATTATGACTGTGTGGGCCGGGGGACTGGTAGCACAGAATCGTATAGAAGCCACATGGCTGGCATCCTTTGCCCTTGTGGCTTTTCCATTGCTGGATGCCTTCGTTCGCGCTGGAGAAGCGGTGGTTCATGCACCGGAGTATCAGGATTCACTTCGACGGTTAAAGGATTCGGAGAAAGACACACCTACACCGGGAGCAGGCGGAACAGCAGACATTCTAGAGGAACAGGCTACCGCTATGCGATTGGGCCTCGGAGGAGACCTGCTGCTGAACAACGTAAGCTACCGCTATGCGGCAACGCAGGAATGGAGCGTGCGTAATATCTCCCTACACGTACCGCAGGGGGGCAAGGTTGCATTGCTTGGCCGCAGTGGTGCGGGCAAGTCCACGCTGCTGAACCTGATTCAGGGAGCATTGCAGCCTGATGAAGGTAGCGTCACTGTCGCAGGGATTCCCGTATATACAGGTGGAGTATACTCCAGTTTATTTGCGGTGCTAAACCAGCAGCCGTATTTATTCGATACAACGGTAGCGAACAATATTCGGCTGGGACGACCTGATGCTACGCTGGATGAGGTTCGTGCAGTAACAGAGCAGGTAGGGCTTGGAACTCTAATTGATTCTTTGCCGGAGGGCTACGATACCCGAATGCAGGAGACGGGGCTTCGTTTTTCCGGTGGAGAAAAACAGCGAATTGCACTGGCGCGGATTTTGCTGCAAAATCACCCGATTGTTTTGCTGGATGAGCCAACAGTGGGACTTGACCCACTGACAGAGCATGAACTCATGCAGACGATGTTTCGTGTGCTGAAAGGCAAAACATTGATCTGGATCACGCATCATCTGACAGGAATGGAGCATATGGACGAGGTGATTTTTATGGAAAAAGGGGTCATTTCCATGCGGGGCAGTCATGAAAAGCTTTGGCAGGAGCAGCCCCGATACCGCAACCTGTATGAGCTGGATCATCCGAGCCTGTGAACTAGGAATAGATTGACCTAAGCAAACAATAGCCCTCAACACATTTTGTGTTGGGGGCTATTGTTGTGTCTCGTTCATTTCAATGCTATAAATAATTCAATCTCATTGTCTGAACTTTCTGGATTATATTTCTCACCCCAAATTTCAAAATCGTAATCCTTCGGTTCATTTCCGGTATCTTTAATCCATTGGCCATATATGTAGTCATACGAATGATCAAGCTCCGATTCAAGCCCCTTATGTGTGAAAGTTACATACTTACTTTCATTTACAGTATGACTTATCATATTTAATGGAACCTCACCTAGTTTACTTATTTCATAACAGATTATATTTGTAAACTTATCTACCTGAGGATTAAAATCAGGCTTCATGGGATAAATTTGCATTAAAATTACATTCTCATTTTTCCTGTCCCGAATTTCATCTTTTCTTTCAATTAATGAATGATAGATGCTCTTGCCAAGACCAGACTCAAATTCATTAATATTGGCTTCGATTCTGTAACCTGCAACATGAAAAAGAGGTAATGTTATTACGTTAGTTTCCATAAAGTCTCCTCCATCCAATAAGTTTGTCAAGTTTGATTATAATGTAAACCCCAATACAATTTTAGTCATCTTTCACTATAGGATCGATTTTGTTTGGAATCCGCAAAAAAGTTATGCTTGGAAGGCATAGAGACCCCTCATATATCTAATTTTGAACTGATTTTTCTCCTAATTCGTCGGGTACCCGCTTCCAAGCCAGCAAAGTATGATAATAGTATCTAGAGATGAGGAGGAGCTTGTTATGGAATCTTCAACTGAAACCGCTTCCAACAATGGTGCTGTGATTCCTGAATCCAACCGGGGAAGACCGCGCAAGGCTCGCGGACCGAAGCCTGAACGTGGTAGAAAAGGCTTGTGGGACAGTGTGAAGCAGCAAAAGTATCTTTATTTTATGTCCATTCCTTTCGTCATATGGGTGTTTGTTTTCAGCTATCTGCCGCTCTGGGGCTGGACGATGGCGTTTCAAAATTATAAGCCAGCTAAATCCTTTACGGACCAGAAATGGGTAGGGCTGAATAACTTTATTGAGTTATTTCAGGACGAACGATTTTATCTAGTATTACGTAATACACTGGCGATGAGCCTGATGGGGATTATATTTGGTTTTGTCGTACCGATCTTCTTTGCAATTCTGTTAAATGAGCTGCGTGGTATGTTGTTCAAACGGTTTGTACAGACGATATCCTACCTCCCGCATTTTGTATCCTGGGTAGTTGTGGCTGGATTGGTCACGAAAATGCTGTCCATTGACGGAGGCATTGTCAACGATATATTGGTAGCGCTTCATATTGTGGATGAGCCGATTCAGTTCATGGCAAAGGGGAGCTGGTTCTGGTACATTGTAACCGCTTCCGACATATGGAAAGAGACAGGTTGGAATACGATTATTTATTTAGCTGCAATCACCGGAATTGATCAAGAACAGTATGAAGCATCGCGCGTGGATGGAGCGAGCCGCTGGAGACAGATGTGGCATATTACACTGCCGGGTATCCGCTCGACGATTGCCGTTCTGTTCATTATGGCGATTGGGCATCTGGTGAGCAATGGTTTTGAAAAGCAGTTCTTGCTTGGCAATAGTCTCGTGACGGATTATTCCGAGGTGTTGGATCTGTACGCGCTCAATTACGGGATTAATTTGGGTCGCTTCTCTTATGGGACGGCAATTGGTATTTTCAACTCACTGGTTAGCATTTTGCTGTTGTTTACGGCGAACGGTATATTCAAAAAACTGACCAAAGAAAGCATCATGTAGGGAGGGAGAAGCGAAATGACGAATAAGGCATTTAATGCTACCCGGTCTGAGAAGCTGTTTGACCTGTTCAATTATATCCTCATGGCTCTGATCGTGGTGTTGACGCTGTACCCGTTTCTGAACGTACTTGCGATTTCCCTGAACAATTCAACGGACACGGTTCGCGGTGGAATTTATATATGGCCCCGCCAATTTACGCTCGAAAATTACAAAACGATTTTCCAGTACGATGGCCTTCTTCAGGGACTGCAAATATCTATTCTTCGTACTTTGGTCGGAACAGTACTCGGATTGATTTGCGCGTCTATGCTTGCTTTTACATTGAGTCGGGTCGAGTTTCGCGCTCGTAAGTTTATTTCTACGTTTTTGGCGTTGACGATGTATTTTTCTGGCGGGATGGTGCCCGTGTTTATTTTGATGCGTGATCTGCATCTGCTGGGTTCGTTTTGGGTGTACATTTTTCCAGGCTTAATTAGCGCATTTAACGTGTTTGTCATTCGTTCCTTTATGGACGGTTTGCCATATGCGTTGCAGGAGTCAGCCAAACTCGATGGGGCGAATGATTTTACGATTTACTGGAGAATTATTTTGCCGCTGTGCAAACCAGTATTGGCAACGATTGCTCTTTTTCTGGCAGTAGGTCAGTGGAATGCTTGGTTTGATACGTATTTGTATAATGGTGGGGCGCCGCAATGGACGACGCTACAGTATGAGCTGATGAAGATACTGCAAAGTACGCAGCAAGGCGGCTCCAGTATGACGAATAGTAACGATATGGCTAAGCAAATGGCTCAAATTTCACCAGAGTCGATTAAAATGGCAATCACGATTACGGTTACGCTCCCCATCCTGATGGTATATCCGTTCCTGCAAAAATATTTTGTAGGCGGGATGACACTGGGGGCAGTGAAATCATAAAAGACAGGATTCCGGTAGTAAAATAGCAGTTATTTGCAGGAGAAGTCATCATAGGAATATAGGAGGATTTATACATGAAAAAACACTGGTCCAGATTTGCACTGATTCCCTTGCTCGCGGTGTCCCTTACCGCACTCGCAGGTTGTGGAGGAAGCGATAAAGCAGCGAAGGAAGGCACATCCAGCGGCACAGACCCGATTACGTTTAGCTTCTTCGGAGCAGATACAAGCCCACAATGGAACGGAATGAAGGATGAAATAGGCAAGGAAATCACCAAAAAAACAGGTGTAACCTTGAATGCGGAATTTGATGTCAGCGGTGGAGGTGGAGATGACCGAATTGCTTTGATGGCAGCAAGTGGAGAATACCCGGACTTGGTTTCTCCTAAAGCGAATATTAACAAGCTTGTGGATGCGGGGGCCATGATTGATCTGACAGATCTGATCAACGATCATGCACCCAATCTCAAAAAGCTATATGGACCCTATATGGATCGTTTGAAATACAGTAATAAAGATCAATCCATTTATGTCCTTCCTACGTATGCAGGTGTGGGACAGGAGAGTTTTGACGCGACGGGGGGATTTGAAATTCAGCATAAGGTGCTCAAGGAGCTAGGATATCCAAAGGTAAGAACGCTACAGGATTATGAAAACGTACTCAAAACCTATGCAGCCAAACATCCGACGATCAATGGCAAAAAAACGATCCCACTCACGTTGGATGCAGACGACTGGAGAATTATGATTACCGTAACGAATCCTGCCTTCCAGACGACTGGAGCGCCGGATGATGGTGAATATTTTATTGATCCCAAAACATTTGAAGCGAAGCTTCATTACAAACGTCCGGAAGAAAAGGAATATTTCCGTTGGTTGAACCACATGTACAATGAAGGACTGCTCGATAAAGATTCATTTGTGCAAAAAAGTGATCAATACAAATCCAAAATTGCCAGCGGCCGTGTCCTCGGTCTGATCGACCAGGAGTGGGGTTATCAGGATGCCGAAAATGCGTTAAAAGCGTCAGGTAAATCCGAATCCAGCTACGCGCATTTTCCAGTTACACTTTCGGAGGAATACAAGGATCGTTCCTTTCAGGATACGGGCTTCACGTCCGGTTATGGAGTAGGTATTACAGAGAATTGCAAGGACCCGGTGCGGGCTATTAAATTCCTTGATTATTTAGCTTCCGATGAAGGACAGGTGCTAGTGAACTGGGGGATCGAAGGCAAGCATTATGAAATTAAAGACGGCAAACGTGTCATTCCTGCTGATGTACTGGAACAAAAAACGAACAATACAACCAACTTCAATAAATCTACGGGTATAGATTTGTACACGCTCATCAGCGGACACTATGGTGACGGCGTGAAGGACCCTACAGGTAACTACTATACTGCCAAATTCCCGGAACAAATTATTGCGGCTTATTCGAAGCCGGAGAAAGAATCACTTAAAGCGTATGGCGTAAAAACGTGGAAAGATCTGTTCCCGGACAAGAAAGAATTTGATGTAAAGCCTTGGGGCGCAGCCTATAATCTGACAACAGACAATGAATCCAGCTATAACGTTACATTCAAAAAAACGACAGACATTATCCGCAAACGTATACCGGAAGCTATTTTAGCACCGGCTTCCAATTTTGATACGGTATACGACAACATGATTAAAGAACTGGATGCCGCCGGAGCTGTCCAAATGGAACAGCAATACACGCAACTGGTGAAGGACAGAGTGGAGTTATGGAGTGGCAAGGCTTCTAAATAGCTGACTGCTTTTAACGAAATTTTGAATGCCGGAATGACAGAGCGCTTGTCCTTGTGGTCCATACGGGATTAGCGCTCTGTTTGATCTTGATAGGGGAGGGTTTGATGTGACGAAAAGCGAAAGACCACAGTCCCTGCGTTTATGGTATCGCCAGCCTGCTGAGGTATGGGAGGAAGCATTGCCAGTCGGCAATGGAAGACTGGGAGCTATGGTATTTGGCGGAATCAGAGAGGAGCATTTGCAATTAAACGAGGATACGCTCTGGTCCGGATTTCCCAGAGACGGCGTTCAGTATGATGCATTGCGATATTTGCAGCCTGTCAGAAAGCTGATTGCAGATGGAAAATACAAGGAAGCGGAACAACTGATTAATGCGAATATGCTAGGTCGCGATACGGAAGCCTATCAGCCTTTGGGAGATTTGTGGATTACGCAGGAGGGTCTAGGGGAAATAGCGCATTATGAACGGGAACTGGATTTGCTGACCGGAACGGCAGCGGTCACTTTTCAGAGTGATGCAGTTTGCTATACCCGTGAAGTTATCGCCAGTGCGCCAGATGGAGTCATGATGGTGTCACTGACTGCGAATAAGCTTGGGAAGATCCATGCATCCGTGCGCATCACTTCCCTCCATCCTTGTGAAGACGAGGTTGGAGAGGATATACATTTTGGTGATTCATCCAAATGGGATAGCGATAAGGAGGACGATCCATCCGAGGAGCCGTCCGGGGACTTTATTACGTTGACTGGACGAGCGCCCAGTCATGTGGAATCTAATTATCACGGCGATCATCCACAGTCTGTTGTTTATGAAAATGATTTGGGGATGGCTTTCGCAGTTCAGGCGAGGGTTATTCCCGAGGGAGGAACCTTGACGAAGGGTGCTGATGGAGCACTGATCATCTCAGGCGCGGATAAAATCACGGTGTATTTGGCAGCAGCTACCGGATTTCAGGGATTTCACGCTATGCCGAATAGTGATGCAACGGAGTCAGCAGAAGCATGTCAAGTCATTTTAGATGAAGCAATTTCGCTGGGAAGGGAGCAGGTGCGGCAACGCCATGAACAGGATCACCGAAAGCTGTTTGACCGCGTTGTATTAGAACTGAGAGGTGATACTTTAACCGACGACTCCGTTCTACCGACCGATCTGCGATTAGAACGTTATCAGAAAGGTCAGGACGACCCGGGGCTGGAGGTGCTGTTATTTCAGTATGGCCGCTATTTGCTCATGGGCAGCTCGCGTCCGGGGAGTCAGCCTGCCAATCTTCAGGGCATCTGGAATGACCGGGTGCAGCCGCCATGGAACAGTAATTATACAACCAATATTAATACTCAGATGAACTATTGGCCCGCAGAGGTATGCAATCTTGCCGAGTGCCATGAACCATTGCTGCACATGATTGGAGAAGTTGCTCGCACGGGACGGAGGGTAGCCTCCAACCATTATGGTGCTCAAGGGTGGGCAGCTCATCACAATGTAGATGTGTGGAGATACGCTGGACCTTCAGGGGGCCATGCCAGTTGGGCGTTTTGGCCGCTTGGGGGTGTATGGCTGACCGCCCATCTATGGGAGCGCTATCTGTTTACCCTGGATACAGCCTATTTGGCAGAACAAGCTTATCCACTCATGAAGGGGGCGGCAGCCTTTTGCATGGACTGGCTCGTGGAAGGCCCGGAGGGTTGGCTTGTGACATCCCCATCCACATCACCTGAAAATAAATTCAAAACGCCGGACGGCGAGGAATGCAGTATATCTATGGGCTCCACCATGGATATGACGCTGATTCGGGAGCTGTTGGGTAACTGCATTCAAGCTGCGGACCTGCTGGAATTAGACGATGAGTTCCGCAACCGCTGCGAGGAGACACGGGACAGGTTAATGCCCTATCAAATTGGCCGTCACGGTCAGTTACAGGAATGGTTTGTCGATTTTGAGGAAGCGGAGCCTGGGCATCGGCATGTCTCGCATCTATATGGGTTGTACCCCGGTCGACAAATTCACATCCGTGATACCCCGGAGCTGGCTGAGGCGGCCCGTATATCGCTGCGTCGACGGCTTGATCACGGTGGTGGGCACACCGGATGGAGCTGTGCCTGGTTGATTAACCTGTATGCTCGACTGGAAGATGGCGATGCCGCACATCGGTATGTTCGCACGTTGCTGTCGCGATCGACCTATCCTAATTTATTCGACGCTCACCCGCCTTTTCAGATCGACGGTAATTTTGGTGCGGCGGCGGGGATCGCAGAAATGCTGCTACAAAGCCGTCCGGGAGAGCTGACGTTACTGCCTGCCCTGCCAACGGCCTGGTCGGAGGGACGGGTCAGTGGATTGAAGGGACATGGCGGGATGACGGTCGGTATGGAATGGTCCGGTTCCCGGCTTGTCCGTGCTGAACTGGCCACATCCATCTCAGCAGGAAGCTGCACGATTCGCAGTGCACATCCGTTTAGCGCTGATGCCCGTCAGGCTCTGCCTGATCCTGAGCATGGAGGATTCATTTTGTCATGGATTTTTACCAAAGAGCAGGAAATAACGAACGGACATACGATTATAATTAAAGGAGAGGAAGAGACATTATGACCATTTTTCAATTTCCGCAGGACTTCATGTGGGGGACCGCGACGGCAGCCTATCAAATCGAGGGAGCTTATGAGGAGGATGGGAGAGGTTTGTCGATCTGGGATACCTTTGCCCATACGCCTGGCAAAGTATTCAACGGTGATAACGGCAATGTAGCTTGTGACAGCTATCATCGCTACGAGGAAGATATCCGCCTAATGAAGGAGCTGGGCATTCGTACATACCGTTTTTCAGTGTCCTGGCCGCGTATATTTCCCAATGGTGACGGTGAAGTCAATCAAGAAGGATTGGACTATTATCATCGCGTAGTCGATTTGTTGAACGAAAATGGGATTGAACCGTTTTGTACACTGTACCATTGGGATCTGCCTCAAGCGCTTCAGGATGCTGGAGGCTGGGAGAATCGTCGCACGATTCAAGCATTTGTCCAGTTTGCAGAAACGATGTTCCGCGAGTTTCACGGTAAAATACACCATTGGCTAACATTCAATGAACCGTGGTGCATCGCCTTTTTATCCAATATGCTGGGTGTTCATGCCCCGGGTCTGACCAATCTTCAGACAGCCATTGATGTAGGACATCATTTGCTAGTTGCGCATGGTCTTTCTGTGCGCCGCTTCCGCGAGCTGGGCACCAGTGGCCAGATCGGTATCGCTCCCAATGTCTCCTGGGCTGTTCCTTACAGCACATCTGAGGAAGATAAAGCCGCTTGTGCGCGCACCATTTCCCTGCACAGTGACTGGTTTCTTCAACCTATTTATCAAGGCTCGTATCCTCAGTTTTTGGTAGACTGGTTTGCGGAGCAGGGAGCCACCGTGCCTATTCAGGATGGGGATATGGATATTATCGGCGAGCCTATTGATATGATCGGTATCAATTACTATGCTATGTCAGTTAATCGTTTTAATCCTGAAGCCGGGTTTCTTCAATCTGAAGAAATCAATATGGGGCTACCTGTAACGGATATCGGTTGGCCAGTGGAGTCGCGTGGGCTGTACGAGGTACTGCATTATTTGCAAAAATACGGTAACCTCGATATTTATATCACAGAGAATGGGGCTTGCATCAACGATGATGTCGTGAATGGCAAGGTTCAGGATGACCGTCGTATTTCGTATATGCAGCAGCATTTGGTGCAGGTACACCGGGCTATTCATGACGGCCTTCATGTCAAAGGATATATGGCATGGTCACTTATGGACAATTTTGAGTGGGCAGAGGGATATAATATGAGATTTGGCATGATTCATGTCGATTTCCGCACACAGGTCCGCACCCCGAAGGAAAGTTACTATTGGTATCGAAATGTAGTAAGTAATAACTGGTTGGAGACCAGACGTTAAACGAAGAGATGTTTTGAAAATAAAGCAGATTTACGCCTGTCTCTGCTCCCTTTTGTTTGAATAGGAGGCCCTCTGGGGTAATAATAACCAAGATGAATGCAGGTTGTTTCAAGTATGTAGAGACAGCAGGAATAAAAAAATAAGAAGTGTGCATACTGAAAAAAATACCTGACGAGGGCGTTTTAAACCATTTTAAACCAGAGGGAGTGGAGGGTATGGCTTCGAATGTTAGGAAATCAGGATCAAATGATAACCAAATGAGCCGCACGGTATCTGTTATCGCTTGGATCGCCTGTATTGCAGGAATTATCCTTATTTTGCTTGATATAGGTAATTTAACTGATCGAAATATATATTTAATGACAGGTATTGGCTGCGTTGTTGCCGGGATTTTTATTTTTCTAGTTGGGAAATCATTTGTCATTGCACGCAAGAAAGAAGACCAGGAAAACGGCCGCAGTTAATACAATTTAAAAATGATTAAAGCAATATATACCGAAAACAACAATGTGGGGCTTCGAGCAGTGTAGGATGATAACTGTAAGGAGTCCCCTTTTTTCTTTAATATAACTTCTTTAAGATACACAAATAACGTTTTTATTATGTCATCTTTGTATTAATAAGAAATTTTGAATTTGCAAGAGAAATTTTATTTTTAGAGATGTTTTTCACAAAAAACGGACAAATAATCGACAATTCTGTTAACAATAAAAAAAGTGGCCGCTTTTCTGCTATCTTATATAAGGGCAACATTACAGGAGTTCGTAAGTTTTGAGTAATTTATTATTTAAGGAGAGGGGAACAACATGAACAAAAAACCAAAAGCGATTATTGCGTTGGTTTTGACCGTGCTCACGGTAGCATTGCTCATTTGGACGTGTTTTTATGCTGGCGGAAAATACGTTGTTTTCGATCCAAAAGGACCTATTGGGCAAGCACAAAAAGAGCTGATCATTCTTTCAACGTCTATGGCTGCACTGCTGATTGTACCGGTCATGATTTTGACTTTTTTCATCATTTGGCGATATCGCGACGCACCGGATAACAAAGCCAAGTACCAACCTCATTGGGATGACAGCAAAAAGCTGGAGACCGTATGGTGGGCTATTCCAATCATCGTTATCTGCATTCTTGCGGTTATAACTGCGAGATATACCTACTTGCTGGAGCCTTCCAAGCCGTTGGCAAGTACACAAAAGCCAGTAACCATTCAAGTGACTTCACTGGACTGGAAATGGCTCTTTATGTACCCTGAAGAAGGTATTGCTACAGTCAATGAAATTCACATTCCTAAAGGTGTTCCAGTCCGTTTTGAACTGACTGCCGACGCCCCGATGAACTCGTTCTGGATTCCGCAATTGGGCGGTCAGATCTACACCATGTCAGGCATGGCAATGAAACTGCATTTGCAGGCCGACCACGAAGGAACATACTTTGGTTCGGGTGCAAACTTTAGCGGTGAGCATTTTGGACAAATGCGTTTTGATGTAGAGGTTCAGTCGGATGAAGAGTACAAAAACTGGGTCGCTAACATCAAGAAGCAGTCTAAGCCGCTGACGAAAGACGGCTATTTGGCGCTTGCAAAACCAGGTTTGTCCCAACCTGATGAGTATTCTTCAATTCCAGATGGCTTGTTCCAAGACATTGTAAGCAAGTATGTAGTGGATGGCGCTTCTAACCCGCATGCTGGACATGGCGGACACACATCCACAGAAGGTTCTTCCAAGTCCGATACAGAAGATGAAGCTGCAATGGACATGAGTCATATGAATATGAGCGGACACCATTAAATGATTACAGGGAAGGAGGCCCCCAATGCTTGACAAAATAAAAGAGTTTGCATCCACTTTCTTCGTTACTGGAGACCCGATGATCTATGGAGCGGACGTTTCCATCGCACTAGCAACGATCGGGATCGTGTTTGTGCTCACTTATTTCAAAAAATGGGGCTGGCTTTGGAAAAACTGGTTGACTACCGTTGACCATAAAAAAGTCGGTATTATGTATATTCTTGCGGCCATCTTGATGTTATTCCGCGGAGGCGTGGATGCATTATTGATGCGTGTTCAACTTGCTACACCGGATGTTACACTACTGCATCCTGAGCATTACAACCAGATTTTTACAACACATGGCACGATCATGATCTTGTTTATGGCGATGCCGTTGATGTTTGGTTTGTTTAACATTGCCGTACCACTTCAAATTGGTGCGCGCGACGTTGCGTTCCCTTTCCTGAACGCATTGAGCTTCTGGCTTTTCTTTATGGGAGCGATGTTGTTCAACCTGTCCTTCGTTATCGGCGGTTCGCCAGATGCAGGTTGGTTGAGTTATCCACCGCTTTCAGAAATGCAATTTAGTCCCGGCGTTGGTCAGAACTTCTATATCTGGGGTATTCAGATTTCGGGTATAGGTTCATTGGCTACAGGGATCAACTTTATTGTTACTATCATTAAAATGCGTGCACCTGGTATGACTTGGATGAAGATTCCTGTCTTTACGTGGTCCGTATTTTCATCATGTGTTATTATCATTTTCGCGTTTCCAATTCTGACGGTTACTTTAGCCTTGCTATTCCTTGACCGCTTTGGAGGAGGACACTTCTTTACGCTTGATTTCGGCGGTAATCCGATGATGTATATCAACTTGATCTGGATGTGGGGTCACCCTGAGGTATACATTGTAGTTTTGCCGGCTTTCGGTATTTATTCCGAGGTCATCAGTGTATTCTCCAAAAAGAAATTGTTTGGATACAAGTCCATGGTTTACGCCATGTTCATTATTGCGATCTTGTCCTTCTTCACCTGGGCGCATCACTTCTTCACGATGGGATCAGGCGCAGATGTTAATGCATTCTTTGCGATTTCGACGATGGTTATCGCAATACCAACAGGGGTTAAAGTATTTAACTGGTTGTTCACGATGTATCGGGGTAAGATTACATTCAAGACCCCTATGATGTGGTCAATTGCTTTTATTCCTAACTTCTTGATTGCTGGTTTGACGGGCGTCATGTTGTCTGTAGCGCCTGCTGACTTCCAGTTCCATAACAGTTACTTCCTGATCGCTCACTTTCACTCCGCTCTGATTGGTGGTGTAGTGTTCGGTTACTTGGCAGGTCTGTACTATTGGTGGCCTAAAATGTTCGGTTTCACATTACCTGAAACGCCTGGTAAATGGGCTTTCTGGTTCTGGAACATCGGTTTCTATGTATGTTTTATTCCGCAATATTCTCTGGGTCTGATGGGTATGACGCGTCGTCTGAGCACTTATGGCTGGGATACCGGCTGGCAGCCGCTTAATCTCGTTTCGACCGTTGGGGCATTCCTGATGGGGATTGGTTTCTTGTTCCAGGTTCTTCAAATTCTTCTGGGCATCAAGAATTATCGTAAGCTGAAGGATACAACAGGCGACCCTTGGGGTGGCCATACGTTGGAATGGTCGATTCCTTCACCTGCACCGGAGTACAATTTTGCTACCATTCCACAAGTAGAAGAACGGGATGACTGGTGGGCAGAAAAAGATAAACGTGCAAAAGGTATTTTCAGAAAGCAGCCGCCAATTGAAGCGATTCATATGCCGAAGAACTCGGCGATTCCATTCATTATGTCGGTATTCTTTTTCATTGCAGGTTTCGGGTTCGTATTCGGATGGTCGTTCTTCTATATTCCAGGACTGATCGGTGTGGCAATTTGTATGATTTGCCGTTCGTTCTTCTCCTATGATGGCGACTACTATATCCCTGCGGATGAAGTAAAACGCACGGAAGCGGCAATAAGGGGGTCTGTATAATGGCACAAGCTGCAGCACACCAAAGCCATGATCATGACCACGGGCATCACGATCCGCAAGAATTGAAGATGCTTGGTTTTTGGATCTTCCTCGTAACGGACGTAATCCTGTTCAGTACCTTGTTCGCAACCTTCGTCGTCCTTCGGAACAACACAGCCGGAGGACCGGGTGGCGCAGAGCTGTTTAACATGACGGGCGTTATTATTGAAACGTTCCTCTTGCTCACGAGCAGCTTCACAAGTGGTCTGGCTGTGTTGGCCATGAACAAAGGAAGCATGAAGGGATTAATTAACTGGTTAATCGTGACGGCGATCCTGGGTCTTGGTTTTATCGGTTTTGAGGTTTACGAGTTTGTTGAGTTGGTACACGAAGGAGCCAATTTTGGAACCAGCGCGTTCTTGTCGGCATTCTTCACTTTAGTCGGAACGCATGGACTTCACGTTTCGTTAGGTCTGGTTTGGATGATTGGACTCATGTTCCAGTTGAAGAAACGCGGGCTTACACCAGAGACGAAGGGCAAAGTTTCGGCATTGAGCTTGTACTGGCACTTTTTGGACGCTGTCTGGATCTTCTTGCTGACAGTCGTCTATTTGATGGGGGTGATGTAGATGGCACAGCATCAAACAGGAGCGGGTTCGCATGGTCATGATGATTCTCACGGTTCAGTGAAATCCTATGTTATCGGGTTTATTCTGTCCATCGTACTGACCATCATTCCTCTCGGTGTGGTTATGAATCATATGTTGAGCCGCACTTCGACCATGGTTGTTATTTTAGCCGCGGCAGTGCTGCAATTTCTGGTTCAGCTTTTCTTCTTCATGCACATTCGTGAAAGCAATGGACCACGCTGGAATGTCATGACTTTGATTTTCGGGGTAGTTATCCTGTTGACCATTGTTGGTGGTTCTGTATGGATTATGGAATACAACATGGTAGCACACTAATAAGTCAGGATTTTTGCAAAATCACTCAAGTACAAACGAATTAGGAAAGAAGAAGCGGACTTAGAGCCGCTTCTTCTTTTTTTGTGTAGCTTATTAAAATTAAAACTGTGGCTTCTTGAACTCAAGTTTACATATGTGTAAAATGGAATTGTATAACAGTAGAGTGAAAACGATAATACTAGTAGAGAGCGGAGGGAAAATTAATGAACACAGAATTACTGTTTAAACCTTTTAAGGCAGGTAATTTATCTCTTCCCAATCGGATTGTTATGGCGCCTATGACACGGAATTTTTCTCCTCAAGGTATTCCAGGGCCTGAAGTGGCCGCGTATTATCGTCGCCGTGCGGAAAATGCAGTTGGATTGATTATTACGGAGGGCACTGCTATTAATCATCCTGCAGCTGTGGAGCACACAAGCATTCCTAATTTTTATGGAGAGGGATTAGAGGGATGGGCCAAGGTAGTTGAGGAGGTTCATGCGGTAGGTGGCAAGATTATACCGCAGCTCTGGCATGTGGGTACGGCCCGTAAAATAGGTGCAGATAATCAACCGAATCCCGAGGTATTGCCTGTCGGTCCGTCCGGTATTTCTCCCGCTGGTGAAAAGGTGGTCGAGCCATTGACGGAGGCTGAGATTGCGGATATTATCTCCGCTTATGCTCAGGCCGCTGCCGATGCCCAGCGAGTGGGGTTTGACGGTATTGAGCTTCATGGAGCACATGGCTATTTAATCGATCAATTTTTCTGGGACAAAACGAATAAGCGTACCGATCAATACGGAGGCAATTTGGTCCAGCGTACTCGGTTTGCGGTGGAGGTCATTGAGGCTTGCCGTCGTGCAGTGGGGCCGAATTTCCCAATTGTACTGCGATTCTCCCAGTGGAAGATGTATCACTATGAAGAAAAGCTGGCACAGACACCACAGGAACTTGAACAGTTTCTCACTCCATTAGTGAAGGCCGGGGTGGATATATTCCATTGCTCAAGCCGCCGTTTTTGGGAACCAGAATTTGAAGGGTCTGATCTAAACCTGGCAGCTTGGACCAAAAAGATAACAGGCAAGCCAGTTATTACTGTGGGCTCGATTGGTTTGGAGAAGGCCTTTTTGAGTGATTTGGAAAAAAATAATAATCGTCAAACCGATCAATCCAGTAGTGTAGAGGCAAGATTAGAACAACTCGTGGGGCAAGTAGAACGAGAGGAAGCTGATCTGGTTGCGGTTGGGCGTGCTTTGTTGGTTGATCCAGCGTTTGCGGTGAAGTTACGTGATCAACAAATAGAAGAAATTATTCCTTACAGTGATGAAGTATTAAAGACGTTGAATTAAGCTTTATGTCGTGTAAAGCTATAGTGTTAGGCAAGCATTGAAACTTGGAAGTTTTCTGTTACAGGGCAAGCTGTAATATAAGCTATTCGTAAACTCTACGAATTTGCTATAATAGAAGCATCAAGTCGAAATACACGGGGTGAAAAGGATGAATTCTGAAACGGAAGCTTTGGATTGCGAGCCGGCTTGTCACGGTTCAGATCAGGAAATCGAGCGCATAAAATCTTCCCTTGTCGAGGATTCCATCGCATACAAAATGTCGGAGCTGTTTAAAGCACTGGGTGACCCGACACGGATTAAGCTGATTTATGCCCTGGCACAAAAAGAATTGTGTGTTCATGATCTGACCCAGGTGTTGAACATGGGACAATCTGCGGTATCCCACCAGCTTCGCTATTTGCGCAACCTGCGTATTGTCAAACGACGCAAGGAAGGCAAGACGGTGTTTTATTCACTGGATGATAATCATGTGGAGCAGATCTTTTTGCAAACCCATCAGCACATATCACATCAATGATTTTTTGGAATAAAACAACAGTAGGGCGCCAAGTGATTGGCGCTCTTTTGGCGTTTGTCCGTTGAAGTCGATTTTTTTGTTAAAAAGGGGCTAGAGTCATTGACTTTTGACCCTGATCCTGAATATAATGGCCTTAACAAATAATATATGAACAGTTGCTCATATATAGTTAATTGGAGGCCGATGATTATGGATGCTCTAAAAAGAACGGAACGGCATGAATGGATTTTGGAAGGTTTGGATTGCGCCAACTGTGCTCTAAAGATTGAAAATGGAGTCAGTAAAATAGAAGGGGTCCTGGATTGCTCGGTCAATTTTGTTACGAAAACGTTGACGATGACCACAAGTTCGGATCAAAAAGAAGAGATTTTTCGCCAGACTGAACGGAAGGTTCACAGACTTGAGCCACATGTTCGGATGGTGGTAAAAAATGCTCGTGGACGCCTGCGTGAAGATAGTCGAAGCAATGCTGGTGCAGTACAGTCAGACTGCACAGAGGATTGTGCATGCGGTCATGAGCATGATGGTGAAGGTGAAGGGCATACACACGAGGTCGGGCAACATGCGGCTCACAGCCACGCTGGTCATCATCATGGAGCACATGGCAAGCAAGCCCATACGCACGATGGACACAACCACGGCGATCATGGACACGAGCATCACAACCACCATGCAGAGCACGAACATGGTGAAGCCACCCACGCTCATTCACATTCGCATGGAGATGATGGCCACGCTGGACATACGCATGATCACGGTACGGACGGTATGCGCCGCATGATTGCGCGTTTGGCTATTGGTGCGGTCGTTGCGGCTGTTGCCTGGTGGTTACCTGTCGAAGGTGTAGGCAAGCTGGCCCTATTTTTACTGGCATATATCATCGTTGGCGGTGATGTTGTCTTGCAGGCTGCGCGCAGCCTGGTGCGTGGAATGGCCTTTGACGAATACTTCCTGATGACGCTGGCTACTGTGGGTGCATTTGCGATTGGGGAATACCCGGAAGGCGTAGCTGTCATGTTCTTTTATCAAATCGGAGAGCTGTTTCAAGGCATTGCAGTTAACCGTTCACGTAAGTCCATCAGTGATCTGATGGATATTAGACCGGACTATGCCAACCTGAAGACGGCTGAGTCCGTACGGAGAGTGTCCCCAGAAGACGTTCGCATTGGGGATTTGATTGTAATTAAGCCGGGCGAGAAGATCCCGCTGGATGGTAAAGTTATAGATGGTAAATCGCATGTGGATACCTCTGCGTTGACTGGTGAATCGGTGCCTCGTACTGTAGAGCCGGGAAGCAGTGTGTTGAGTGGATTTATCAATACGAACGGACTTCTAACGGTAGAGGTTATCAAAGAATTTAGTGAATCCGCGGTCTCTAAAATTTTGGAATTAGTGCAAAATGCGAGTGCCAAAAAAGCGCCGACTGAAAAGTTTATCACGAAATTTTCCAGATACTATACTCCAGTAGTGGTTATTGTAGCGCTGTTGTTGGCGGTTGTTCCACCGCTTGTTGTGCCAGGTGCACAATTTGCAGATTGGGTATACCGTGCGCTTGTTTTCCTCGTTATTTCTTGTCCTTGTGCGCTGGTAGTATCCATTCCACTGGGCTTCTTTGGGGGAATCGGGGCAGCCTCCCGTTCAGGTATTCTGATCAAGGGCGGGAACTATCTTGAAGCTCTGAATCATGTGAAATACGCTGTTTTCGATAAAACGGGCACACTCACCAAAGGTGTTTTCCGTGTAACAGGGATTTATCCTGCCGGAGATTTTACAAACGAAAGCTTGCTCGAAACCGCCGCTTTGGCTGAGCTGCATTCCACACACCCTATTGCTGCGTCTTTGCGTGAATCCTACGGTAAAGAACTCAGAGCAGACCGAGTTCAGCAATATAGTGAAATATCGGGTCACGGGATTCAGGCACAAATAGATGGTCGTCTGGTATCGGCCGGGAACGCCAAGCTGATGGAGCGGGAGCATGTGGTTTTTAACGCGGCGCAGCAAGCAGGGACGCTGGATGAAGGAACGGTCGTACATGTGGCTGTAGACGGAACGTATGCTGGGTGCATTCTGATTTCAGATGAGGTTAAGGAAGACGCAGCCCAAACGGTTGCTTCACTGAAAAAGTTGGGTGTGGTGAAAACCATCATGCTGACGGGTGACAATCGGACAGTTGCCGAGGCTGTAGGACGACAGCTGGGTTTGGATGAAGTACGGGCAGAGCTGTTACCTCAACACAAAGCTGAAGCCATCGAGCAGTTGTCTGCAAGTAAAAAAACGAGCGACAAAATTTTGTTCGTAGGCGATGGGATTAATGATACACCCGTACTGGCACTGGCAGATGTCGGTGTAGCGATGGGCGGTTTGGGATCGGATGCTGCGATTGAGGCGGCAGATATCGTAATCATGAACGACGAGCCTTCAAGGCTAGTTACGGCGATCCATATCGCTAAGCGCACACGTCGTATCGTATGGCAAAACATTATATTTGCGCTAGGCGTCAAAGCTGTGTTTCTTACGCTGGGAGCATTCGGTATTGCTACTATGTGGGAGGCTGTATTTTCCGATGTAGGTGTAACATTGCTAGCCGTATTGAATGTGATGCGTGTATTGAAGGTTCGTTCTTACGAATAAAAATAAACACCCCTGGGTTAGCATTGGATGTATAGGCATCCTGTGAAGACCGGGGGTGTTTATTTTATAGGTTCCTTTTTCGAGTGGTCTTGTGCCAGCAGTATAGAGATTTATTTTGGGATGTAGGGTGGTTGTGCCCAGATGTATAAATGTGTGACGTGCCTAATACGTTAAGGTAGGGGCTTTACAGGTAAGGCCCATGTAAGATTCGGTTGCTCCATAATGAGTAAGCGTTTTCTTTGTTTGGAGGGGTACTCGAATTCGTGTGTGCCAACTTGCTGACGGAAGAAAGGATGGATTAATAGCATGGAGGCTAAACTGATGCATGTATTCGCAGAGCTGTTGGGTGGCAAAAACAGCCGGGATCTCAAAGTTCCAGAGTCGGGTACGGAGGCTGCTGCACAGAGGTTGGCTATGGAGACGCTAAGGGCAGGCAGCCATGAAGTATCTGCTACGCAGGAGGAAGATCCGTTGGGCTGGCTGGTTGGTTTAGCTGAGCAGGGCGTAATCAGTCGAGCGGAGGCTTTGATGGCTGCGAATCCGGAATTACTTGGGGAAACGATGCTGAATAACAGCAACGATATTGGGCAAGCAATGGGCACACTCCTAAAATGGAGCGATGAATACAGGCGTACCTCCATACGGATTTATGCCGATGCTCCTGCAAGTTTGAGTCGCATCAGTACAGAGACAGCATCAGAAATAGGCAGTTTTGACGGTTATAGTCTTCTGCATGGTCCCTTGTCACAGGCATCTGGCCGCGTGGGGGAATTATGCTATGCCTATCTGGACGTAGCTGAGTCTGGACAGATGATTCATGCCCCTGACGGGGAGCCCGATCCCATCCTTATTCCCGGTTCTCGTGCATCTGACACGTACAAAACCTTTAACCAGGCATCTGGCCTGCCTGGATTGTGTGAGCATTTGTCCCGCCGAATTATCAGTTTGCTGGAAACAGAATATGAAGGCTTATTCGAGTCTTTGAACGGATCACCACTCACTATAGCTCTAATTGAGCAAAACAATGCAGTGGGTCTTGGAAGCCTGCAAGATATGCAGCTGGAGGCATTACTGCGTGCGGCGTTACGGAGCGTGCGGCAGGGGGGGGAACCCAAGCTGGAGATTATGGTGCGCAATCCGGCTGACGTGGACGAATTCCGGGCAACCCGAGACTGGATTGACGGCGTTGCGGAGCAGACCTTATGCGAACGTCTTCGGTGCATTCCATATCGGGTAGGCGTACTTTTGACAGTTGATCCGTCTTTGGTGCCTAACGTAAGCCAAACAGGGAACAGGCCAGCCGCACGGTCGGGGGAGTCAGCCAACCCCAATAACATGTCCGAAGTGGGCGCACGACAGATCAAGCAGGTGGCTCAAGCTGCAGATCTGGCACGCTTTGCCGATACGATCATTTTAGAAGTCATACCAACTCCATCCGATGACATTAGGGCTGAGAATCAGTTGATTCCATCCGGTGTCGATGGTCATGTGAATACTAGTGATACGATAAAATGCATAATGGAGGCTGTTCGGCGTGTAAAGCCCGAGCTTCCTTTATGGGTAGCAATAGATGAAATTAACCAGTCTCTGGAAGGGATTTCGATCTGGGAGAATGAGCTGACGGGGGTCATTTGCCCGGACACAGCAGTTCCCGCTGCACGCCTTGCGGCTGCGCGTTTGGAACTGCAACAGCCCGCAGATCGTCAGCACACTTCAGGAACTGCACACAACCATGCGTGGAAGTTTCCTTTAGCCTGAAGATAACCCGAATTCATGTAATAGAGGATTTTGCAAAAATCCAATAAGCGACTTTCAATGAACAATATATAGATCGAAATGGTCTAGTTCGTCTATATATTGCACTTTGGAGCGACTGGAATCGAATTTTGCAAATCCTGAATAGGATACTTTAAATAGGGAGGATACCTGCGGTGTTTGCGCGGGTATCTTTTTTTATTTAGGCCATTACTGGTTTACAAGTGGAAAAGAAAAGGTATATAATAAAACAAAAGTTTCACTAAACCAAAATAATTGTATAGATGCAAAAATGATTATCATTCTCATTGCCAAACATGCTGCTTCGGGCTTCCCGAAGCAGCATGTGCTATTTTAAGGCACTTAACAATGGATATCATTCTCAATGAGATGCTAGTACAAGGAACAAAATATGGAAAGGAACGTGACATGATGCAAGCTGCTCAACGATTACAAGATACATTGTCTTCCTCTAACCGAACCCTTTCAAAAAACAGTGGCAGCGGACGACCCGGTCCGAATCGCAAGCCGCAATTTCAGCTTAAAAGCATGCTGAAAAACAAGGAGATGCAAGCTGCTCTAGGTAGTGGATTGCTGATGCTAATGGCATGGGGGATTTCACATTGGTGGCAATGGCTATCGGTCATTCTGTATGTGGTGTCTTACGCCCTTGGGGGCTGGTCCAAAGCCAGAGAAGGGATCGAAACACTGATCCGAGAACATGATCTGGATGTTAATCTGCTCATGATCGCTGCCTCCCTAGGAGCTGCGGCCATTGGCTATTGGAATGAAGGAGCCATGCTGATCTTTATTTTTGCACTCAGCGGTGCGCTGGAGAGCTATACCACCGAGCGTAGTAGTAAGGATATTTCTGAGCTCATGGCGTTGAAGCCGGAAACGGCTTTGCGCTTGTCTCGCGAGGGGACGGAAACGGTCGGCATTGAGCAGCTGTTGCCAGGCGACCTGCTGCTGGTGAAGCCGGGCGAACTGATTCCGGCGGACGGGCGAATCTCCAAGGGCGTTTCGGCAGTGAATCAGGCATCTATTACCGGGGAATCTGTTCCGGTAAATAAGGTGGAAGGTGACGAAGTATATGCCGGCACCATTAATGGAGAAGGCGTGCTATATGTAGAGGTTAGTCAGTCCTCGGAGGACACTTTATTTTCAAAAATCATTCGTATGGTGGAAGAGGCTCAGACCGAAGTTCCTGATTCCCAGCGGTTTATTAAAACGTTCGAATCGGTGTACGCTCGAATTGTTGTTGCTGTCACGCTGATCGTCATTGCCGGTGCACCCATAGCATTAGGCTGGACGTGGGCAGCAGCGTTCTACAAGGCTATGGTGTTCCTCGTCGTGGCCTCACCCTGTGCGCTCGTGTCATCCATTATGCCAGTGATGCTATCGGCCATTTCCAACCGTGCCCGGCGGGGCATCCTGTTCAAAGGTGGCGCACATGTGGAGAATATGGCATTGACTTCTGTTGTTGCTTTTGACAAAACAGGCACGTTAACGATGGGGTCACCTGTCGTCACGGATTGGATTACCGCCGCAGAATACGATGCCGATGAGCTATTGCACATTGTCGCTACAATCGAAAGTTATTCTTTGCATCCGCTGGCGCGAGCGATTGTAGCCAAAGCCGAAGCTGAATGGGGACAGAGAGAGCTGCTCCCAACCGAGCAAGTGCAGGCACTCACCGGATGGGGGATGGAAGGCATCATAGGCGGGGTGAAGTGGAAAATCGGTCGTACAAATGTACTGGATGGACCTAGTCCTCTGGCAGAGCCACAGTGGATGGAGAGTCGGGCCCGGCTGGAAGCTGAGGGCAAAACCGTATCCATTATCCTCGCGGATGATCGGATTGCCGGGATGCTGGCACTACGCGACGAGCTGCGTCCGCAGGCCCAAGAGTCCGTGAAACGCCTGCAAGCGCAGGGGATCTGGGTCGTCATGCTGACCGGAGACCGCCCAGAAACGGCTGCTGTGATCGCGGAGCAGGCCGGAGTCGACGCCGTATATGCTGGCTTAATGCCGGAGGACAAAGTCAGCCATATTCGCATGCTGCGGGAGCAGTACGGGCATGTCGTCATGGTCGGCGACGGTGTGAATGACGCTCCAGCGTTGACTGCGGCAACCGTAGGACTAGGCATGGGGATGCATGGCAGCGGAGCAGCGCTAGAGGTCGCTGACGTGGTACTGATGAACGATGGAATCGAGGAGATTGCTCCGACGATAGCACTGGCGCGCAAGGCGCAGCGGGTGGTCAAACAAAATATGATCTTCGCGGTAAGTGTCATTTTGCTGCTTGTGATCAGCAACTTTGTGCAAGATATAGCCCTGCCATTTGGGGTTATTGGGCATGAAGGCAGCACATTACTTGTCATTTTGAATGGCCTGCGCTTATTGCGGTCATAGGACTAATAATTACAAGATGACAAACAGGAAGGAGCATTCATACCTCTTAAAATCCAGGGGGATGAATGCTCCTTCTTTTGCAGTGCCAGCCTATCTGTCTGAAAGGCAAGTTCATCTCATACCTCTAGTTCGCTAACGCTGTACGTCTATCTTCGTCGCGGTGTAGACCGTCGCAAGAACAAGGAAAACAATAGCCCTGCAAGTGCAATCCCTGTAGCAATGATGAAGGCATCATTAATGCCATGGATCGTCGATTCCGTAACGGCACTGCGGTACACCTGTTGTAGCGCCAACGCTGAACCACTTTCTGTTGAAACGCCCGCTGTTTGCGCGAGGGTTTGTCCCAACTGTGCTACTCCTTCGGTTAAAGGAACATTGGCGGTGGTAGCGACATTCGCATAATCCGCTACATGAATCGTGGTCCGGCTGCTCATTACAGTAATGAGCCAAGCGGTACCGATAGACCCAGCGATTTGCCGTACTGTGTTGGACATGGCTGTACCGTGGCTACCGAGATGGGCAGGTAGCTGGTTTAGCCCTTCCGTCTGGACGGACATCATCAGCAATGACATTCCGAAGCTGCGAATCGTATAGATGATCATAATATGTCCGTAGGTGGTGGCATCGGTCAGCAGACTGAATTCCCATGTCGTGACTGCCGTAATGATCAGTCCAATGATCGCCAACGGCCTCGCGCCGATACGGTCAAATACTGCCCCTGATATCGGTGACATCACACCCATCAGCAGTGCACCCGGCAACAGCAGCAGACCGGATTGCAGCGGTGTAAAGCCGCGTATATTTTGCAAATAGATCGGCAGCAGCAGCATCCCGCCGAACATTGTCATGTTCACGGTAGCCCCGACTAAGGTCGATACAGTGAAAATATCATATTTAAACACACGGAACTCCAGCATCGGTTGTATCATGTTCAGCTCACGTACGATAAACATTACAATAAACACAATCCCGGCAGCGAGTGTAAGTATTACCGTATTGCTACTCCAGCCTTTGTCTCCAGCTGAACTAAAGCCATACAGCAGAAAGCCAAAACCAAGGGTGGAAAAGATGGTTCCCAACAGGTCAAAGTTCGGTTTTGTTAGCTTGGATACATTTTTGAGCCAGCGTATGGCGAACAGAATATCAATGATCGCCAGCGGAATAACCAGCAAAAATAGCAGCCGCCAGCTGTAATGCTCCACAATCCAGCCAGATAAAGTCGGTCCAATCGCCGGGGCAAACATCATGGCGATCCCCATGGTACCCATGGCAGCGCCCCGTTTTTCCGGAGGAAACACAGTCAGGAACACGTTCATGACCACAGGCATGATGATGCCCGCTCCGCTGGCCTGGATAACGCGTCCAACCAGCATAGGCGCAAAGCCGGTACTGGCAGCACAGACGACAGACCCGGCAGTAAATAACCCCATCGCGGATATGAACAGCGCACGTGTTCCGAATGACTCAATCAGAAAAGCGGTGATTGGAATCAAAATCCCGTTGGTTAGCATATATCCGGTGGATAGCCATTGAACGGTCGTTGCAGATACATTGAAATCATTCATCAAGTGTGGAATGGCCACGTTAAGCAGCGTTTGATTCAAAATCGAAATGAAGGCGCCTAGCAGCAGCACGGACAGAATACGTCCGACGGACATTTTTTGATCCATGACAGCCTCCTACTTGTGAACTCTGATGGTCGCACTCATTCCCGGGATAATACCCAGCCCTTTATAACCTTGAATGGAAATGTTGACAGGCACGACCTGTGTCACCTTGGTATAGTTGGCAGTGGTGTTAGAAGTGGGCAGTAGTGAAAAAGTTGATGCGGTCGCCAGACCGATCTTTTCGAGTTTACCGCTCAGGGACGTATCCGGGTAAGCATCAATATATACATCTACGGTCTGTCCTACTTGAAGATCCTGTACAGCCGTTTCGTCTATATTGGCGGTAATCCATAAATTGTTTAGATCAAAAGCCTTCGCTAAAGGCGTGCCTGCCCCAACAATCGAGTTATTGACCGCAGATTGCTGCACGATGGTACCATCGGTTGGAATCGTAACGCTAATTCGACTTCCGCCTCCTTCTACATTCCCAAGCGTGCTTCCAGCGGTGTAGGTTTTACCAACTTCAGCATTCCAGCCTGTGAGCTTGCCCGCGCTTGGAGAGGCAACGGTAACCGCTTGTCCGCTCACTTGGGCATTATCGGTTTTTATGTAGTTGGCGGATTGATTATAGTAATAGGCGGCGGCTCCACCTCCTGCCAGAATAATGATAATAACTAGCAGGTTGACTAATATGGCGCGTGAATTCATGTGTAACATGCCTCCCTAGTTCTTGGATTTTCAAAGTATGCGTCAAACGATTCATAATATTCAGATGGATTTTGGGCAAGGTTAAGAGCGCATGCGAAAAGGATGATTTTGCTGACAAAGGATGATGCGCATAATGACGACCAGAATCATGATTGTATATGACAGTGAAAATGAGCATACCGAACGTCTCGCTCGCTCCATCGCAGAAGGCGCGCGCCTTGAGCACACGGAAGTGTTGCTAAAGCATGTGAACGAGGCCGATGTGAACGAGCTAGTGAATGTGGACGCGATCATATGGGGTTGCCCGGGCCATTTTGGTACCATTAGTAGCGGTCTGAAAAGCTGGATTGATAAGCTGGGGTATCTGTGGGCACAGGGCAAGCTGGTGGATAAAATCGGCGCTGTGTTTTGCACAACCGCTACTGTTCATGGTGGATTAGAATCCACACTTCTGAATTTGATTACTCCGATGCTTCATCAAGGCATGATTGTTGTAGGACTGCCAGCTAATATTACGGAAAATGCGTTATACGGCTCCTATTACGGCGTAGGGATAACATGTCCGGTGGAGACAGACCCCAATGGACCGCCTAATCTTCCAACGGGTGATGATCTTGCACTAGGTCGCTCTTTGGGCAAACGGGTCGCTGAGATAGCGAGACGGTACCGTAGCGCTGAAAGAGAATAGGAGGCCGCCGATGACCATTGCTTTTATCGTAGTAGCTGCGGTTGCCTTTATTTTTTTGCTGGTATTTAATACGAAGATGACGCGCAAGTCCTCTCCCAAGACTCACCCCATCGAAGAGGATACACGGCAAAGAAGCAAACGTCCTTATCCTGTGCAGGTGGAACCCGAGGTGCGTGAATTGACAGATCATACGCGAGAGATGCAGCATAAAAATCTCGACGTCGAAGAACATCATGCCGAGGAGCATCACAATATGCCGGATATCCAGACGGATAAGAAGGTAGAAAAGGATCGCGAGAACATCAAAGATGCTTACGGAGATCAGGATTATCGTGCGGCTTTACGTGGTTTTGCTGGAAAAGACGAAGAAAAGGATGGACGTTCCCAAATATCCAATGGAGAGAAGGAGACTCACAAAAGTGAGGACGAGCAGTACCGTGAAGCACTGCGCTCCATGAACCAAAAAAAATGAGGTATCTCTATTTGAACATGCCAAAAAGGCTGCTTATCTGTCTGGATTACAGGCAGAAGGCAGCCTTTTTGTGTTGCTCGGCTATAGCCATTCGGTTAGCCCAATCATCGTAATTAAGCCGAGAATAAAAGAGAATGTGGCGATCCGCTGATTGCCATCCCCGTGACTCTCGGGAATCAGTTCCTTGTAGACGATAAACATCATGGCTCCAGCGGCAAAAGCAAGCCCATAAGGTACCAGTCCGTTCACCCAGCTGCTCAAATAAAAGCCGATCAGACTCGTTATGATTTCCACGGCTCCAGTGAGGGTAGCAATGCCCAATGCCTTGAAACGGCCGATGTTTTGATTCACAAGGAATAGTGCTACGATAAAGCCTTCCGGGGCATTTTGCAGGCCGATAGAGAAGGCGATCAGATTGCCGAGATTGTGAGTCTCACTTGCATAGCTGACTCCCACGGAAAGCCCTTCTGGCAAATTGTGCAATGTAATAGCTGCGATAATGAGAAAAGATTTGGACTCCAGATGAAAGGTCTTGGAGTCCGGGTCCTCCAAATCCGCATGGGGAATATACATTTCCATCACCAGTAATACGAGACAGCCGAGCAGGATTCCCGCAGTCAGCACGAACCAATTGGAATGCTGGATCGCTTCGGGAATGAGGTTATACACGGATGCAGAGGTCATAATTCCTGCGGCATAAGCCAACAAAACATCGCGAAGCCGATGCGTGATATTACGCATAAATAGTATGGGCACGGCGCCGAGTCCAGTGGACAGGGCAGAAATAAAGCTACCTACAAAAACGTCATTCATAATCGGGATAATCCCTCCATACCTGATTTATCTTTAAGCTTCGCTTCATGAAAACTTCATTTGACTGTTTACAGCTATTTCCGCATAATGAAATTAGGATTTAGAATCAGTCTAAGTCATAAGAACCTACAAAACAAGTGATTCGTTTTTGCAATATCCGGGTGTCCACATTTTGGGATAAGCTTCTGGTGGAATTACTTTTAGAGTATATGCAGCTGCCCAGCGCCCGGTACCGAAAACTCGTTATATAATACTTATGATATTTTAGGAGGAACCAAGATATGTACAAGTCCATTATTATAGGTACCGGCCCTGCCGGTTTGACCGCTGCAATTTATCTGGCACGCGCTAACATGAGCCCACTGGTGATCGAAGGACCACAGCCAGGCGGACAATTAACCACGACTACGGAAGTCGAAAATTTCCCAGGTTTTCCTGAAGGAATCATGGGGCCCGATTTGATGGATAATATGCGTAAGCAAGCAGAGCGTTTTGGCGCTGAATTCCGCACAGGTTGGGTAAACAAGGTAGACACAACTGCTCGTCCATTTACATTGGATGTAGAAGGTTTGGGTGAACTGGTTACCGATACACTGATTATTTCCACAGGGGCGACTGCCAAATATCTGGGTATTCCCGGTGAACAGGATAATATCGGACGTGGCGTAAGCACTTGTGCAACATGCGACGGCTTCTTTTTCCGTGGCAAAGAAATTGTTGTCATCGGCGGTGGAGACTCTGCATTGGAAGAAGCCAATTTCCTGACTCGTTTTGCCTCCAAAGTAACGTTGGTGCATCGTCGTGAAGAAATGCGCGCCTCCAAAATTATGCAGGATCGTGCTCGTGCGAACAACAAAATTGAATGGGCGCTTAATCGTACTCCTGTAGAAGTGATCGCTGACGAGAACGGAGTCACTGGCTTGAAAGTGCTGAATAATGCAACAGGCGAAGAGGAGACCATTACAGTTAGCGGCGTATTCGTGGCGATTGGTCATCATCCGAATACAGGCTTCCTCGAGGGGCAAATTACAACGGATGCCAACGGTTATATCGTCGTAAATCCGGGGACTTCTGAAACAAACGTGCCAGGCGTATTCGCTTGTGGCGACGTACAGGATACACGCTACAGACAAGCAATTACCGCAGCAGGTAGTGGCTGCATGGCTGCTATGGACAGCGAGAAATACATCGAAAGCTTGGAGCACAGCGCACTGGCCCTGTAATGATCTTCGCAAGGTTGAATAAATATGATGTAACAAAATAAATGATGAGGTGATATTCATGGAAAAAGCAATTGTATACACATCTACAAACTGCCCGCATTGCCGTCAAGTAAAAAGCTATTTGAGTGAAAAAGGCGTGGAGTACGAAGAACGCAACATTGAAACCAATGAAGCTTTTGCTCAAGAGGTTTGGGATATGGGCATTCGTGCCGTTCCATTGACTTTGATCGGGGAAGAACGTATTTCCGGTATGAACAAAACCAAGTTTGAAAAAGTGTTGAACGCTTAATCCAACCTAACAGCAGATGACGGTCCTATGATCGTTATATGGTTTAAATAAGGCCCCCATTGCAGTTACAGCTGCGATGGAGGTCTTTTTACTTCTTTTTACAAAGAGAGAATTTTGTCGAAAAGTATTGCATCTGTAGATAATAGGTGCTATATTTTAATTGTAAGCGCTTAAAACCCGGGTTGCTTCTATGTAACAATTCATCAATGCACCATCAATTATGACTTCTAATTAACTAAATAGCACAATATCCAATAAAGGCGTGTTACTGTTCGGCAGGCAAGACCTAGATTGGGTAGGATATTTTTCCCTACCCTTTTTAGGTCTTTTTTTGTTCCTTATTTTAAGAAGGTAGGTGTAACTCATGAATTACAAAGATATCGCACAAGCCATTTTTAACAAAGTGGGCGGGAACGATAATATTAACAGTGTTATTCATTGCTCTACTCGATTACGGATGACGCTTCGTAAGCCGGAATTGGCACAAACAGATGAAATTAAAGCTTTGGACGGAGTTATGGGAGCCGTGAATAGCGGTGGACAATATCAGGTCATTATAGGAAATGATGTAGGCTATGTCTACAATGAGCTAGTCAAATTGCTGGACCCGAATCAATCGTCTTCCGATGAAGCCGAAAAAGTGAAGATGGATCGAAGCTTTAAGGGATTGTTCAATAGTTTTGCGAGCATGATTGCAGGTATTTTCCAGCCCATTATTCCGGCCATTGCTGCATCAGGGATGTTAAAAGCACTGCTCTTGCTATGCACAGTAACCGGAATCATGAGCAAGGAAAGCCAAACGTATATGATCCTAAGTGTAATCTCGGATGCGGCATTTTATTTTCTGCCTATGCTGCTGGCTTTCTCCAGCGCGCAGAAATTCAAGACTAATCCATTCGTATCCGTACTCCTAGGGGGTGTGCTACTTCATCCGAACTTAATCAGTTTGCTAGGAGGTGAGAAAGCTGTCACATTTGCAGGCTTGCCCGTAGCATCGGTACAATACGCTACCTCCGTTATTCCTATTATTTTGACCATATGGCTCATGTCATATATTGAGAAATTTGCTGATAAAATCTCTCCCGGACCTGTGAAAATATTTCTAAAACCATTAATCGTCATTCTGATTGTCGCACCTGTTTCTCTCATTGCCTTAGGACCTCTAGGTACGTATTTGGGCTTAGGTATGTCCAACGGTGTATTCTGGATTCAGGAACGAATCGGCTGGCTTACAGTCGTATTGATGTCTATCGTGATGCCGCTAATCGTCATGTTCGGCATGCACAAAGTATTCTATCCTATTATTTTTGCTGCGCTGGCTTCACCAGGATATGAAACATTGGTACTGGTTGCCATGTTGGCTTCCAATATGGCCCAAGGCGCGGGTGCATTTGCCGTCTCGCTGAAAACGAAAGATCCCAAGTTCAAACAAATTGCTTTGTCCGCAGGTATTTCAGGGGTATTCGGCATTACGGAACCCGCTTTGTATGGCGTACATTTACGCCTGAAAAAAACACTGTTCGCCTGTATGATTGGAGCCGGGGTTGCCGGATTGTTTGCAGGTCTTATGAATTTAAAAGCTTATGCAGCTGTGGGTCCAGGTTTTGCATCACTGCCGATGTTTATCAGTGAAGATCACTCTAACCTGGTATATGCGCTTATTACGATGGCTATTTCGATCATTGTGACGTTTATTGCAGTTTATATGATCGGCTTTCAAGATACGGTTACCGAACCGGCTAAAAAAGAAGCTCGTCCCGAGCCTGCTAAAGCACAAAGTATAAGTAAAAGCTTCAAATCTAAAACCGTTATTTTCGCACCTATGGAGGGCACCGTAATTCCCTTACAGCAGGTCAAAGATGAAGCATTCTCTCAGGAAGCAATGGGTAAAGGGATGGCTATTCAACCAAGTAGCGGAAAAGTGGTCGCACCTTTTGACGGCATCGTAGCAAATGTATTCCGCACCAAGCATTCCATAGCCTTAAAATCAGTTGAAGGCGTAGAACTGCTCATTCACATCGGTTTGGATACCATTAAGCTGAAAGGCCAGCATTTTACTGTGCATGTACAGGAAGGGGACGAAATTAAGCATGGGCAACTTCTGATTGAATTTGAACTTGAAGCCATACAAAGGGCGGGGTATGATACGATAACTCCGATTATTGTGACCAACACGGCGGACTATCTGGAAATCATGGGTCATGAAAGTTCAGAAAAGACAGGGCCGGAGAAGCCTCTAATTACTGTACTTTAACAGTGTGTTTGTTGGGGGAATCAAGCCTGGAAAGTGAGATGTCGTTGGATATGAAAGTAATTAAAGTTCTCAATACGAGTATTGTTCTTGCCAAACGTGAGGATCACAAAGAAATTATCGTGATGGGGAAAGGGATCGGCTTTAAAAGCAAACCTGGTGACTTCGTCGATGAGAACGAGATTGAAAAGATATATGTTCTTGAAAATGAAAGCATGTCTTCCGATCTGACAGCGCTAATGAAGGAAACACCCAAAGAGTATTTGATTCTGGCAGACGAAATCATATCTTATGCCAAAAATACACTATCCAGTCACTTGAACGAGCATTTATATGTATCCCTGACAGACCATCTGTATATGGCAACCAAACGATTTAAAGAAAATATGAAGATTCAGAATCGGATGCTGTGGGAGGTCAAAAAGTTTTATCCGGAAGAGTTCGGTATTGGCTTGTATGCGCTCTCCTTGATTGAAAAGCGTATCGGTCTAGAACTGCCTGAAGAGGAAGCGGCGAATATCGCCTTTCATTTGGTTAATGCTCAACAAACCGATAACAATATGAACCAGGTTTTATTGATGACCAATACGGTCAAAGACATTTTGAACATCATTAAACTGCATTACCAAATCGAACTGGATACCCACAGCATCAACTATTCGCGTTTTCTAACGCACCTTCAATTTTTTGTTCAGAGATTACTTGAGCATAAAATGTTAGATTCTCAAGATCCAGAATTAATGAGCCAAATTGTGAACAAGTATCCTGAAGAAGAGAAGTGTGCATTATCGATTCAACAATATATTGAAGCCAAATTCGAACTTTTGATCCCGGATGAAGAACTCATGTATCTGATCATTCACTTAAAACGAGTCATAAGCAGAAATTAAAGAGGAGGAGCTAGAGATGACAGAAATAAAAAGAACATTTCCGAAAGGTTTTTTATGGGGAGGTGCGGTAGCCGCAAATCAGGTGGAGGGCGCCTGGAATGTCGATGGTAAAGGGATATCTACAGCAGATATGGCTATTTACAAAAAGAATGTGAGCAAAGCTGATTATAAAAAACACAATTCAATGACTGAGGAACATATCCAAAAGGCGATGCAGGACACGTCAGATCATGATTATCCCAAACGTCAGGGAATTGATTTTTATCACCGCTATCCCGAAGATTTAGCATTGTTTGGTGAAATGGGATTTAAAACGTTACGAGTTTCTATTGCTTGGACGCGTATTTTTCCCAACGGAGATGAGGACAAGCCCAACGAGGCTGGACTGCAATTTTATGATCGGCTGTTTGATGAAATGCATAAAAACGGGATAGAGCCACTTGTCACCCTGTCCCATTACGAAATGCCAATGTATCTTGTAAACCATTACGGAGGCTGGACCCAACGGAAAGTTGTAGATTTCTTTATCCATTTTTGTAAGACTGTATTTAAAAGATACCAAAATAAAGTAAAGCACTGGATCACTTTTAATGAAATAGATAGTATCGTGCGCCATCCGTTTACGAGCGGTGGTATTTTACCGGAGCGCTTTGAAAATGTAGAGCTAGCGGTTTATCAGGGTTTGCATCATCAATTTATAGCTAGTGCTCTAGCCGTAAAATACTGTCACGAAATCATTCCAGATTCTAAAATCGGCTGTATGTTAACCCGGCTAACGACGTATCCGCACACCTGTAATCCACAGGATATTCTGGCAGCGTTTAAAGATAATCAGTTCAACTATTTTTTCACGGATGTACAGGTTCGTGGAGCGTATCCCCATTATATGAAACGCTTCTTCCGTGAAAAGGAAATCGTGATTGAAAAGCTCGAGGGTGACGATGAAATTTTGAAGACGCATCCGGTGGATTTCATTTCCTTTAGTTACTATATGTCGTTGGTTGCTAGTGCGGATAGTGAAGGCATGGAAAAAGTCAGTGGGAATACGATTGGCGGCGTTAAAAATCCTTATCTGGAAACGAGTGATTGGGGCTGGCAGGTTGACCCGGTCGGCTTGAGACTCTCTCTGAATGAGCTGTACAGCCGCTATGAAGTACCATTGTTCATTGTAGAAAATGGTTTGGGGGCATACGACAAGGTGGAGGAAGATGGTAGTATTCAGGATGATTACCGTATTGATTACTTCCGTGCACATTTTGAACAAATGCATGAAGCGATTCTAGACGGGGTTGAACTCATGGGCTACACCAGCTGGGGAGCGATCGACTTGGTCAGTTATTCCTCATCTGAAATGGAAAAAAGATACGGATTTATATATGTGGACAAAGACAATGACGGTAATGGGACACTTGAAAGAAAACGAAAAAAGAGTTTCTACTGGTATAAGGATGTTATCTCCAATAACGGGTTGTAAGAAGAGGATTTTGCAAAATCCCGAGAAAAGTGGGCGTACAGGAACTTGAGTGTTCCCGTACGCTTTTTTTCTTATAAAGATACGCGCACACGCCCGAGAAAAGGAGCGGTTGCTGCATAGGCGGCACCTAGCATCGTCGAACGGCTGCCAAGCGTGGAGAAACGAATCTGTAGTTGCCGACGGTGATAGGGCAGGGCACGTTCGTCAATCACTTCACGCATACTTTGCTCCAACCAAGGTCTGGCTTCCGCCAGTGGACCGCCGATGATAAGCATTCCGGGGTTGAGGCTGTTCACAATGTTGGTAATACCCACACCCAAATATCGCCCAATATCACTAAGGACGCTTAATGTACTCGCTTCACCTTGCTGAGCAAACGGCAGTAATTCCGCTGTATTATGTGCAGGCAGTTTCAATGTGGATGCTACGTACGCCTTCTCCGAAGCATAGAGCTCCCAGCAGCCGCGACTACCGCAGGAGCAGAGCCGTCCGTTCCAATCAATGGTCATATGACCCGTCTCTCCGGCGTACCCCCAAGCTCCTTGATACGGCTTGCCGTCAATGATAATCCCGGCCCCGATCCCGGACCCTGCACTGATGTAGACCAGATCCCGCACCAGCTGTCGGTGATCACCGTCCATACCATAGTACAACTCGCCCTGTGCGCCGACGTTGGCTTCGTTATCCACTACGACGGGCAAACCTAGCTCAGCCTCAAGCTGCCGCCGCAGTGGAACCTCTTCCCAGCCCAGATTGGGTGCGAACAAAACGGTTCCGGTTTCATCCACCATACCCGGTACCCCCAGCCCAATGCCGACGATACCATGAGGGGAGGGAGGAGTGACCTGCATGAGCTCCTGAACGAGCTTTCGAATCTGTTCCATGATAAAGGCAGGATCATGCTGGGTTAGGGAAAAGGTAAGCTCTGTTTCAATGGTACCTGCCAGATCGGTCAGAGCGCCCTTGATGTACTGTACACTCACCTCAATACCGAGTACAAAGCCTGCACGGCTGTTGAACAGTAGCATCAAAGGCTTACGCCCGCCGCTGGATTCCCCTAATCCCGTCTCATACACAAGTCCATCGGTGATGAGCTCTGCCACCAGATTGGAAACGGTGGCCTTGTTTAATCCAGTTTGACTGGATAACTGTGCGCGGGATAGCGGAGCATGAAGGCGAATACGCTCCAGCACAATGGATTTATTCAGCTTTTTGACAAGCGCCTGATCGCCAGTGACATTCATGTTAATTCACTTCCTGTTGGTGTAATTCCTGATATTATATCATAAAAACAAACTTAGTTTAAGCAATAGACAAAGTCTTTTAGCTGTGCTAGAATCGTTTTTGTAAACGTTTACTATAAAGGAGGAACTTATAATGGCTTATTTCGAACAGGTATCTAAAATTAACTTTGAGGGCAAGCAATCCGACAATCCTTTTGCGTTCAAATTTTATAATCCACAGGAAATTGTAGCGGGAAAAACGATGGAGGAGCATTTGCGTTTTAGCATGGCCTATTGGCATACACTGGTTGCAGGCGGCTCCGATCCTTTTGGTGTAGAAACAGCGGAACGTCCATGGTCTAAGTTTACCGGGCTGGATTTGGCGAAGGCACGTGTGGAAGCTGCCTTTGAGCTGCTGGATAAGCTGAATTTACCTTATTTTGCTTTCCACGATGTGGATATTGCACCAGAAGGCGCGTCATTGAAGGAATTTTACAGCAATCTGGATACCATCGTGGATCTGATTGAGGAACATATGAAAGCTACGGGGAAAAAACTGCTGTGGAACACGGCGAACATGTTTAGCCATCCACGTTATTTGCATGGAGCTGCCTCGACTTGCAATGCAGATGTATACGCACACGCAGCTGCTCAGATTAAAAAAGGGTTGGAAGTGGGCAAACGTCTGGGCGCGGATAACTATGTTTTCTGGGGAGGCCGTGAAGGCTACGAAACACTGCTGAACACGGATTTGAAGCTGGAGCAGGACAATTTGGGACGAATGTTCCATATGGCCGTAGACTATGCGCGTGAAATCGGCTTTGACGCTCAGTTCCTGATTGAGCCAAAACCGAAGGAGCCAACGAAGCATCAGTATGATTTTGATGCGGCGACGACGATTGCCTTCCTGCAAAAATATGATCTGGATCAGCATTTCAAGCTTAATCTGGAAGCTAATCATGCAACTTTGGCGGGGCATACTTTTGATCATGAAGTACGTGTAGCACGGATTAACGGCATGCTGGGATCACTGGATGCAAATCAGGGAGATTTGCTGCTGGGCTGGGATACGGACGAATTCCCGGTTGATCTGTATGATGCCACACTGACCATGTATGAAGTGCTGCAAAATGAAGGCTTGGGCCGTGGCGGTATCAACTTTGATGCCAAGGTGCGCAGAGCATCATTTGAGCCAGAAGACTTGTTCCTTGCGCACATCGCAGGTATGGATACGTATGCGAAGGGACTGAAGGTAGCCGCCAAACTGATCGAAGATCGTGTGTTTGAAGACTTTATTGAGAAGCGCTATAGCAGCTTTAAAGAAGGTATTGGAGCAGACATCGTATCCGGAAAAGCAACGCTTGCTTCTCTGGCTGAATATGCTCTGGCAAACGAAACACCACGTAAAAACGTATCTGGTCGTCAGGAATATCTGAAAGCAACATTAAATCAATACATTTTGGCTGACTAATGCCAGAACTAATAAGGGCAGTACGATAACAGGGAAGGAGGAACTCTAATGCAGGAGAAGCTAAATCAGGAGCAGGAACGCTATGTCATCGGCGTAGATTTGGGTACCAGCGCGGTCAAAACGGTGCTGGTTAACCGCAAGGGGCAGGTGTCTTATGAAACCTCCCAGTCTTATCCGCTCCATCAGCCGAAGGCGGGGTATAGCGAACAGCACCCTGAGGACTGGGTCAGTGGCACGTTAGCATCACTGAAACAGCTTGTGGAGAAGGCCGGAATCGGCGGCACAGATGCCGTGGACGGTATTAGCTTTTCGGGACAGATGCACGGGCTTGTGCTGACTGACAAGGAAGGCCAAGTGCTTCGTCCGGCTATTCTGTGGAATGACACGCGTACAACAGCACAATGCCGTCGTATTGAAGAAAAGCTCGGATCGGAGCTGCTGAACATCGCACGTAATCGCGCGCTGGAAGGCTTCACGCTGCCCAAGCTGCTGTGGGTGCAGGAGCATGAGCCAGACGTGCTGGCCCGTGCGGCACATTTTATGCTGCCCAAGGATTATGTGCGCTACTGTCTGACAGGAGAGCTGGCGACGGAGTATTCGGATGCGGCGGGCACGCTGCTGCTGGATATTGCGAACAAGCAGTGGAGCGAAGAGATCGCTGCCGCGTTTGACCTACCGTTGTCGCTGTTCCCGCCGCTAGTGGAATCCTTTGATCAGACGGGTACGCTACTGCCGGAGATTGCGGAGCAGAGCGGGCTTTCGCCTGAAACGAAGGTCTTTGCAGGTGGTGCGGACAACGCATGTGGCGCGATTGGCGCCGACATTTTGAGCGAAGGCCGCACCCTGTGCAGCATCGGCACCTCAGGGGTTGTACTTTCTTATGAGGAACGCAAGGATATTGATGTGCAGGGGCGGGCGCATTTTTTTAATCATAGTGAGCAGGATGCTTATTATATTATGGGGGTTACGCTCGCGGCCGGATACAGCTTGACCTGGTTTAAGGATACCTTTGCACCAGGGCATTCTTTTGATGCACTGTTGGCAGATGTGAACTCTATTGAGCCGGGCAGCCAAGGGCTGCTGTTCACGCCTTATATCGTCGGCGAACGTACACCTCATCCAGATGCAACCATTCGAGGCAGCTTTATCGGGATGGATGCGGGGCATAAGCTTGCGCATTTTACACGGGCGGTACTGGAGGGAATTACGTTTTCGCTCAAGGAATCCATTGATATTCTCAGAGGAACGGGCAAAACGGTGAACGAAGTCATTTCCATCGGTGGCGGTGCACGTAATGAAGCATGGCTGCAAATGCAGGCAGATATTTTTAACGCGGATATCATCAAGCTGGAAAGCGAGCAGGGACCTGCCTTGGGGGCGGCCATGCTGGCTGCTTATGGTAGTGGCTGGTTTGAATCTCTGCAAGCGTGTGCTGAAGCTTTTTTGCGTGAAGCAGCGAGATATTCGCCAAACCCGGAACATGTGGCACGGTATGAAGGTCTATACGAACTGTACCGTGAAGTTTACCTGCATACGCGAGAGCTAAGTGAGCATTTGGCAGTATATCGGTGAATACGGTGAGTTTTGAGCGTAAATGAAAAGCGGCTTCGGGTGTAAGAAACCCCCGGAGCCGCTTTTTTTTTCATGTGATGATGAGTTTGAATTAAATACTTTTCTCGATTTTCGCATGATCTTCATTCATAGAACTCCCGGCACAGCCAGGACATGACTTGCTCGACGAACACCCCGCACAGGCGCCTTGACGGCTTTTTCGCAAAAATCGTACCAGCACCCACGCACTATAACCGAGGATCGCCAATAAAATGATGATATTGATCATGGAATCCACTTCCTTTTATTTACTGTAGGGCCTGACTTAACCCCAACCTAATAATCTGCCACATTGATAGATCAAGACGGCGATGATATATGCGACGGTCAAAGGATAGATCACAGAAAATGCGGTCCAACGCCACGAAAGGGTTTCTTTACGAATGACCGCTACCGTAGCCAGACACGGAACATACAACAGAATGAACACCATAAAGCTAAAAGAGGCAAGCGGTGTAAAGGCCTGTCTGACCTGTAGTTCAAGTCCCTGCATATCAGGAACGTGGTAAATAATATTCATCGTTGATACGACAACTTCCTTGGCCATAAAGCCTGTGAGCAGGGAAGCACCTGCTTGCCAGGTGCCAAAACCGAGAGGTGCCAGTAATGGAGCGAACCAACCTCCAACGGTGGCAAGCAGGCTGTCATCCATGTCTGCCCCGAAGCCCTGCGGACCGAAATTGGACAAGAGCCAGATGCCAACGGAACCTGCAAGAATAATTGTTCCAGCTTTACGGACGAAGCCTTTGACCTTCTCCCATGTGCTGCGGAATAGTGTAAGAGCCTGCGGCACTCGATAGGGAGGAAGTTCCACGATGAAGAGGGAGGGCTCACCCGACAAAATGGATACTTTGGAAAAAATTTTGGCAAGTATAAGTGAAACGATGATTCCTAACACATACATCAGCATGATGATGCTTGCCGCATGTGTTGGGAAAAACACACCCGCAAACAACGCATATACCGGCAGGCGGGCCGAACACGACATAAAGGGCACCAACAATGTTGTAATGAGACGTTCTCTGGGCTGTTCAATGGTGCGTGCCGCCATAATCGCAGGGACATTGCAGCCAAATCCGATGATGAAGGGAATGAAGCTTTTCCCGTTCAAGCCAACGGATTGCATCAGGCGATCCATTAGTATCGTGACCCGTGCCATATACCCGGAGTCTTCGATCACTGAAATTATCAGAAATAAAATAGCAATTTGAGGCAGAAAAACAAGCACACCCCCGACTCCAGCCACGATGCCGTCCACGACTAGACTTTGTGTAAAAGCGGACGCGTTCAAGTGAACGAGTAACTCAGAAATCCAAGTGCTGAGTGTCCCTGAAAAAAATCCATCCAGCATATCTGAAAGGATCGTACCCGCCCAATCGAAGGTGAACTTGAAGGTAGCGTACATCAGCAGCAAAAAGATCGGAACCCCCAGATATCGGTGAGTTAATAGTGCATCCAGCCTATCCGTCAAGCTGTGCGGTCTGAGTTTGGAGGTGTCGAGTGCCTTGGTGCACAGATCAGCAATCCATGCTGTTCGTACAGAACGAATATGCTGAGCAGGGATGATGGCATGGCCTTCACCGAGAAGTTCTTCCTCGCAACGGTGGATGCGCACAGTTACTTGTTCACGCTGTACCTCATTCGTCATCCATTCCATGACGACAGGATTACCTTCCAGACATTGCAGTGCGGCCCACCGCAGTTGCGGCACAGGTGCATTTGGCAGCAAGTCGCAAATATCGGTAATAGCAGCTTCAACGGCAGGGCCGTAGTCCAATTGAAAAGCATTGGATGTACGTCTTACCTCCCGAAGAGAAGCGAGCATTTGCTTACTTCCACTGCCTGTACGCGCCACCATAGGAATGATGGGAACGTTCAACTGATCGGCTAACAATTCCTTGTTTACGCGAAGACCCGTGGCATCGGCTACGTCAGTCATGTTTAAGCCAAGTACAATCGGACGTCCATACTCCAGTAGTTGTACGGTCAGATAGAGATTGCGCTGGAGCTGGGAGGCATCCACGATGTTGATCAGGGCCGTAGGAGGTTCTTCCAGCAAATATCGGGTTGCGACACCTTCATCCAGCGAAAGAGGGAGTAAAGAGTAGGCGCCCGGCAAATCCACCAATACGGCAGACTTATCACGCAGGATTCCTGTTTTCTTTTCCACTGTGACGCCGGACCAGTTTCCTACTTCTGCATACGTACGAGTCAGCTTGTTGAATAATGAGGTTTTTCCTGTGTTGGGATTACCGAATAGAGCGATCATGTCCATGTTGGAACAACCTCCAGTTGCTTCACTTGATTTTGACGGAGGCCAACCAGCTGGCCGTTGCATTCAATGACGATAGGACCGCCCAATAAACTGATTTTCTTTAATCGTATGATGGAACCTTCGTTGATACCCATATCTGTTAAGCGGCGGCGCAATGAGGGATGAAGAGGGGCAAGAGATTGCAAACGCACAGTTTGACCTAATGGTGTACGAAGGAGTGAGATACATTCTGGCATGGTGCTCAGCCTTTCTGATCTAGAATGAGAATCAATATCATTTACTTCCGATGCCAGTACCATATCATGAGGAAACCTAGATTGCTGTGATAAAACTCTCTGCGAACGACAAGTCTGCTCGTTGTCCCATCTATTATATAGGCGTGTATAATGTCACAACCTGTCTTGAACTGCACCCTTACTCGTCTGCAACCGACAAAACTAGAGCGTTTGGGGCAACTGTTTTTATGGTAAGATATAGCTGTTTACAACTATGCTAAGAAGGGCAGGAACGCTCTGTATGAACAGAAAAATCGGGGTTAGGCTTGTAAAATGTCTGGTTGCGGGTGCAGCGCTGGCTGTGTTGCTGCCGCAGGCTGTGGAGTGGGGTAGCAATGTGTATGCGGCATCGACCAAGCCGGCTCCATCCGTATCATCGCAGCAGCTTCAGAACAAGCTTTTACAGGCAATGGCTACGCGGAGTGAAACGCTGACCTTTACATATCAAGGGCGAGTGAACGGTCTCAAGCAACAATTACAGACGGCCATCCAACAGGCCATGGAGAGCGATCCGTATGTGAATTATACGATCAAAAGCTACGCATTCAGCTATACAGGCACAACGACCTCCGCTCAGGTTACGATTCGTCTAAGCTACCGGGAGACGAAGGAACAGACAGCATATGTGGATAGCACAGTTAAAGCAGTGCTGGGGGATATTATTACGAAGGGAATGACGGATCATGAGAAGGTAAAGGCCATTCATGATTGGATTGTCGTTCGCCTGAAGTATGATGAATCACAACAAAAGTACACAGCCTATGATGGCCTGAAAACGGGAAGCACAGTCTGTCAGGGTTATTCACTGCTGGCCTATAAAATGCTGGAACGTGCAGGCATTACGAACCGGATTGTGGAAGGAAGAGCAGGGGGCCAGCTGCATGCCTGGAATCTTGTTTTATTAGATGGTCGATGGTATCACATGGATACGACATGGGATGATCCAACCCCGGATCGCGCGAACGAGGTAAGCACTTCATATTATCTGTTGACGGATACCGAAATGCGACGGGATCACTCATGGGTTAAGCCGTATCCTCAGGCGAATACATCGTATCGGGAAACCTTATCAGCACTGGTAGCTACCGGAGGATCAAAGGCTGCTGTGTATCAAAAACTGTACAATACCCTCGAATATCCGCTGCAAGACGGCAAGGGTCTGGTTAAAACATCCGCCGACATTAAGGAACAGGTGCGTAAGATTGTAAATAAGGGAGGGACGACACTTACCTTTGCCTATCAGGGAACGGAGCGAAGTCTCAAGGAGGATTTACAATCCTTATATCAACTCGGTTTAAAATCCATTTCCTATCAGATTACGGATCTAGGAAGTACCGGCAATCTTCGTGTAACCCTGAAATGGACCTAATCATCTTGCTGTAAAAAGCTACATTAACAAAGGAGTATTCTATTTATATGCACAAGCGTTCCTTTACCTACTTGCTTGGCACGCAGACTATGTCCAATGCGGCCGACATTCTTTACATTATGGCACTTGTGTCTCTGGTTTTTCATGAAACGGACTCGATCTTCTCTTCGGTACTCGTCCCGTTGCTGCGAATGGGGGCACAGATGATCAGCGGCTTTTTAGCACCGCTCATTTTGGTCCGATTCCAGCTTCCTTTTATTTTATTCGTTTCTCAGTTCGGGCAATTGGCTTTCTTTGCTGTTCTGCTGGGCCACTTGTGGTCAGCGGGTACGGAGCCGATATGGGTGATGGTGTTTACGTTGGTGGCAGCCATGTCCTTTCTGGACGGATGGACCACGCCTGCGCGTAATGCGCTGATTCCCCGCCTTGCGTCTGGGGAAGGACTCATGCGGGCAAACAGTCTGGTATCGGTCAGCGATCAGACGGTGCAATTAGCGGGGTGGGGGCTTAGTGGTGTGCTCGTAGCCATGCTAGGCTCAGAAAAAACACTACTGGTGGCCGGCGGGCTGTATATGGTAGCAATGATCTTCACCAGTCTGATTCGAGATCCACTAGAGGGCAAAGCCCATTATTTGCTGCAACCTGGAACAAGGGTGCGAGGTGGAGATGTCTCAGTTTCCGAAACTGGTACTGAGTCCGGGCAAGGGCATCATGACTTGCCTCCTGCACGGTTGGAAGATACACTGTATGGCCCGGAATCAGAGAGCACCGCACTACCTCCCAAACGTAAAAAGGAAATACTCCGTGAAGGCTGGAGCCTCATCGGAGCCAGTCGCAGACTGAAAGCTCTTATTTTTATGGATATGATTGACCTTCTAGGGGGTTCGGTTTGGGTAGGCGCGTTCACGCTTGCTTTCGCTCAGCAGGTTTTGCACAAGAGTGAGGCATGGTGGGGATACATCAATGCAGCGTATTTTGCAGGAGCGATTGGCGGCGGCATCGTTGTCCTCGCCTGCGTCAAGCATTTGCAGCGCAGACTGCTGCCCGCCATGCTGGCGGGGATGGTAGGCTACGGGCTGCTGACAGCGTGGTATGCACTGAACACATTACCGCCGCTGACACTGCTTATCGTGTTGTTGATGGGACTACCTGCGGAAATGTCCGTCGTATCCCGCCGTACGATGATGCAAATGAGTGTGTCCGTACATGATTTGCCCAAGGTGCTGTCTGCCCAGGCCACACTGACAAGTTTGACCTTTTGTATATCGCTGCTGTTAATGGGCTGGATTGCAGATCATCTGGGCATCGTTAATTTGTACTTGTTTTCTGCAGTGCTGACGCTGATTGCTGTTATATACGGTATTTTTAGTCGTCGTGCCTTATCCATGTCTTTGTCAGCTTCATTGGAACCTTCCTCCAAATAAACAGAAAAAGCCCGTCTCCGGGCATATACAGGTGAAAATGCGGATAAACGGTCTTGGACCAGGTTTACCAGCGTGTTTTTCCTGATATGTGGAGACGGGCTTTTTTTTACTGTTTTCTATTATTTATCCGAAGAAGCATCTGGACTCAAATCACATTCTTTTAACGGAACGATTTTAGTACGTTTGGTCCATTTGTAGCCGAGCCACAGCAGAAGGAACAGCGGCACACTCATGTACGTAGCGATCATCGTTTTCCAGTCAATCTCCTGTCCGGTGAAGGCATCCGCCCCTTGCCCGATAATGACAATGATACACAGAGCGAAGGCGAACAACGGCCCAAACGGGAACCAGCGGGCTTTGTATGGCAGCTCACTTAGACTGTGACCCTGTGCAGTAAAGGCACGGCGGAAACGATAATGGCTGACCGCAATCCCGACCCACGTAATAAATCCACACATTCCGGAGGCATTCAGCAGCCAGTTATAGACTACACCGTCTCCATACAGAGAGGCGAGAAAGGCCAGCATACCGACAGCGGTCGTGATCAGAAGCGCGTTCATAGGAATGCCGCGTCTATTGATATGTCCGAGGAAACGCGGGGCTTTACCTTCCCGTGCCAAAGCGTACAGTACCCGAGTTGCCGCGTACATACCCGAGTTACCTGCCGACAATACGGAAGTCAAAATAACGGCGTTCATAACAGAAGCAGCAATCGCAAGCCCTGCTTTTTCAAATACGAGCGTGAACGGGCTGACCCCGATGTCACTGATATCTCCCCGCAGCAGATTCGGATTGGTGTACGGAATGATCAATCCAATCACGAGAATCGCCAGAATATAAAAGAACAGGATGCGCCAAAAGATTTGACGGATGGCGCGCGGCACATTTTCACGCGGATTTTCGCTCTCTCCAGCGGCTACCCCAATCAGCTCCGTTCCCTGAAAGGAAAAGCCCGCTGCCATGAATACGCCCAGTACAGCAAAGAATCCGCCATGGAACGGGGCGTCTCCTACCGTGAAGTTGGCAAAGCCGATCGCAGGGCCACCCATAATGCCAAAGATCATCAGCACACCTACAGTCAAAAAGATGACGACGGTCACAATTTTAATCATGGCGAACCAGTATTCAGACTCACCGTAGCCTTTGACGGTCAACGCGTTCAGCGCGAAGATTACGGCTAGGAATAACAGACTCCACCAGGCAGAGTGGCTTTCCGGGAACCAGTATTTGATGAGCACGGTCGCTGCTGCCAATTCGGCAGCAATCGTCACCGCCCAATTGTACCAGAAGTTCCAGCCCATGGCGAAACCAAAAGCCGGATCGACGAAGCGACCTGCATAGGTGTTAAAAGAGCCAGATTCAGGCATAAATGTAGCCAACTCACCGAGGCTGGTCATGAGGAAGTAGACCATGAGACCAACTGCTGCATAAGCCAGCAGGGCACCACCGGGTCCAGCTTCGGCAACCGCGCCTCCACTGGCGAGGAACAGACCTGTTCCGATAGAGCCGCCGAGGGCGATCATCGTCATATGGCGGGCTTTGAGACTTTTACGCAAGGTTGCGTCAGGTGTTGCTTTGTGTTGCACGTTCAAACACTCCTTCATGAAATTGTATTTCATGTCAGGGCAAGAGCCAGAAGGAGGGGGAGTATATAAATCAAAAAACCGCAGGGAATACGCCTGCGGTCTTGTCTATGCATTCCGCACCATACCTTCTTCTATAACAAGATAGCTCAACACACGTGTCTGTGTTAGGACAGCGTGTGACAGTTCTGCTCCTTTCGGTTAGCAGCCCCAGCATTCGGAGTATTTACAAAGAGTCAGCTCCGCATACTTCGGCGGGTGTACCTTTCCACTGGAATCTCAGACGGCTCTTATCGTCTCCTCCGGTGTACTGATTACATCCGCGACCTCTACCTCATCATAAAACAGGGTTGATGAGGTGTATGACATGATATTTTATTGTATAGCGAACTACAGTATATCGTACCTGTACATCTTCTGACAATCGACAATTTTTTGAAAATCACTCGTAGAATCTTAAATTAAGAGTTCCGCTTGGCCATCTGCTGCCAAACTGTTCCCGCGGCTTGTTCGCCTGATTCGATGCGCTCCAGCGCCATTTTAGCCTGTAGACTAACCTCGAATTCGGGATCATCGACGGCCTTCTCCAGCGCATCACGCGCATCCTCAGTTCCAACCTCGTATAAAAAACGTGCCGCCCGCCAGCGCACCAACTTGCTGCTATCCGACAGGGCTCCGATCATTGCGCTGGTAGCGACCGGGTCGCCGATGTCCGACAACGTGTCGCCTGCGGTGCGGCGTACTGCCGCTGAAGGATCGCGCAGTGCCTCGGCTAGCAGGTCCATCGCCTCCGGTGAGCGAATATCGCCCAGATAGACGACGCCCAGCCGCCGCAGCTGCATTTTGTCGTCATGCAGCGCTTGCCGGATAAGCGGCAAATGCTCGGGCGTCGGTTCCAGCCGATCCAGCGCAGCGTAGCGTGTGCGCCAATCCTCGTGCTGCAGGGCCTGCCCCAACTCGGCATCGCTCCACTCGCGGCGTTCCTCCACGAATTCGCTGTTGTTTGCGCCGTGGGCAATCGCCTGTTGGATAATCTGCTCCAGCCGCTCTTGCGGAAAGGCAGCTTCCAGTTCCTGCTCGACCTCGCGTGCAATGTCCGGTAGTTCACCATAGCGGACGCCGTAATCACTCAGCTTGCGTTCCTTAATCAGCGTTGCACTCGCTACACGGGTAACGGCTTGCACAAAGCGGTCAGACAAGGAAATTCGTTCCTCCTGCTGCCCCGCCTTGACTCGAATTTGCATAGGAATGCCGCGAAAAAATTGCACAAAGACCTGTGCCTCGCCAAATGCTTCTCCAGAGGTTTCCTCTGGCAAATCCCAATTGGCGTCAGCGCCTTCCTCGCCTAGCCGATCCCGGACTTGACCCAAAATGGTGGACCAGTCTGCATTCCCTTTGCGGTCAAGGGCTACAAAGTCGGTCGTGTGAAACACGCTTTTGACCCCTTCAATGCCCAGCATGCGCCGGATAAATGGAGGAGCGGAACGCTCATTGTCCCGTGTATATGTTCTGCGGATACCCGCTTCCAGTCGCTCATCCAGATGCAGCATCATGGTGTTCGGACTGGGAGTTGGCTCGATAGATGTTATTTTCATAGCTCAGTACAGCCTCCTGTTCAAAAGTTCTCCATATATAGCTTATCTGTATTGTAACTCATTCTGCGAATGTCTCCAAAGAGAAGTTCGTGTTTCCGAGGAAAACACAATGACATATCTCACACTAATTCATGTGAACATGGCTGATGAATATGGAGGTTTTTTTAATAAAAACAGGATGCTATATAAGCCGAACTCGAAAAATTAACATGAAAACGGAGTGGCGGAATGGTGCTGTACAAGCGTAGCGGTGGCGATGGGAAGCACCATCCGACTGCGCAGTGGCGCTATAGGTAGCTTTTAAGTTTGGTTTATAGTTTGATGCTGTCTATGCATTCCGCTTCAGCGGATCGTTCTGGTGGCTGCGAATGAGCAGGGAGGCGATAAAGCCTAGAAACAGAACAGCTGCCAGCAGCATAAATGTAGTCGTCTGATTACCGCCATTATCCATCAAGCGAATGGAAAGCACAGGAGCTAGACTTGTACCGGCAAACAGGATGAAGGTATATAGTGAGACAGCTATAGCCCTCGCTGCGCCGCCGAGCTGGCCGACGATTGCTATGAGTGAAGGAACACTCAGGGCAATGCCGCTGACAAAGCATACACTCAACACCACGATAGTCATAAGAGAGTGTGTCATTCCCATCAGCGCCAAACTCAGAATGGAAAGAATAAGAGCTGTACGTAATATAAGGTGCACACCGTATTTCTGGGCTAGCTTTCCGGCGAATGGTGAAAGGAGCATGCCGATGATACCAGCGGATCTGACATAAAGCATCTGTCGGCTATTCAGGCCAAATTCAGGGCCGCCAAGATAGCTACCCAAAACCGTATACATGCTCACAAAGGACATCAGGAGAACAAAAGCAACCGTATAGCTTAACCATAAAGGATACGAGCGCAGAACGGTCCCCAACTGACTGAAAGCTGCCCAAATGCGAACACCTCGTTGAGGGGAGGGGGTTTTAGGCAGGAAAAAAAGGACGATTAGGAAGGTAATTGCATACAAAATGCCTAGCATCCGAAATACCGTATTCCACCCCATTTGCTCGCTAATGACAATACTAAATACCTGACCAGCGATACCTGCTACTAGAAAACCGGTGCTGATAAAGCCGATAGCCGTTACCCGTTTTTCGGTCGGGAACATATCGACAGCGTATGCAAGAGCAACGGGAGAAAAGGTGGCCGCAGCTAAACCCTGAAGCAAGCGCAGTGTAACTAATACAGAATATTGACTGGTTAAGCTGATGGATAACGAAATAATCGTTAATGCGAGCAGTCCGGTGACGATAACCTGCTTTCGTCCAAAGCGGTCAGACAATCCACCATAAACAAGACATCCTGCCGCAAAGCCTAAGGAAAAGATACTGCCCGGCAGGGCTGCTTCAGCAAGTGTTTTTCCAAACACTTTAGCAAAAAGAGGGACCAAAGGGATCGTCACATACAGGCTGGACATAACGGCAACCGCTGACCAGCATAGGATTACAGTCATCCATGCATAAGGGAGAGCCACATTTTCTTTCTGTATAACGGTATGATTGGTTCGTAATTTACTCATCAATGAACACTCCTTGATCATAAAATAAACAGCTTGTTGATACGCGTAATTAATTATATTAGATAACCTAATTATATGTTTAAAAAAATTTATCTGCCCACCCCCAATCTGCCTTCCATATGATGATGGATTTTTTCTATAATCCGCGAAAAAACGACCTGCTCCTCTGGCTCCAAAATACTCGCTAGAGAAGCACAGGAAGACCAAAATACAGGAAGCACCTGCTGTACAAGATGAGTCCCAGCTTCTGTAATGCGTACATGAATTTTGCGTCGATCTGTAGAATTATGTTCTCTGATAATCCATCCTCGTTGCTCTGTCCAGTCCAAGATTGATGTAACAGATGCACGACGGATTCCCAGACGGTCGGCAATCATAGAGGGGCTCATCTGAGCCTGAGATTGGTGTAGTGTCAACAGCAACAACAGATCTAGCTTACTCTCTGTGAGGCCGTAGGCAGATAGATCTAGATCGATCGCGTCCAGCACGTTATCACCCGTCCACAGCAAGAAGAGACCAATGCGGGCAAGTTGTCGGTCCGTTCCTGCAAGGGCAGTTTGATCCATTAACTCCAGATAAGGTTCTGGACCCAGACGGGGAAGGGGTTGCTGGACGGTGTCCCGCTTACTTTGTTTTGGTGGCATAAGTTCACTCTTTTCATATAATTAGGTTATCTAACTATATATCAATATAACGTATTGAAATGCATAAGACAATATCTAAAAAGAAATACGGCTACATTCAATGCAGAAGCAGGGTTAAAACTCGGAAGAATGAACCAAACTGTGAATAGGTTACCAAAATGCGCCAATAGATAAGTGAAGGAGGCGTTCCTATGTTCCGCAAGCAGGAAAGAACGCTCATTATTGTATGTATAGTAATTGCGGCCATTATGCTATATGCCGTAATTAAAAGCATAGCTCGCTTGACTCCTTAGTTGGTAATCCAGAGTGATCCGCGATGTTTAAAATGTGAAATAAAGGAGTGAAACCCATTTGTCTTCACTGGACCCTGTATTGCTAAGCCGGATGCTGACCGGAATTACCCTGTTTGTTCATATCGTATTTGCATCCATCGGCGTTGGCGTACCCTTAATGATTGCACTAGCAGAATGGCGTGGGCTGCGAACCGGTGATCCGCATTATACACTGCTGGCCCGACGGTGGGCGCGAGGGTTTGTCATTACCGTTGCCGTGGGTGTCGTTACAGGCACCTCCATTGGTCTACAGCTCAGCTTGCTCTGGCCCACCTTTATGCGGGTGGCTGGACAAGCGATTGCGCTACCTCTGTTTTTGGAGACGTTTGCTTTTTTCATCGAAGCTATATTCCTGGGCATCTACTTGTATACCTGGGATCGGTTTAAAAGCAAATATTTTCACCTGATGCTGCTCATCCCGGTAGCGATTGCCTCATCTGCATCAGCGGTTTTTATTACGACTGTGAACTCGTTCATGAACCAACCTCAAGGCTTTACACTCAAAAATGGAGTCATGACTGATATTCATCCCATCCAGGCCATGCTAAATCCGGCTACCCCGACTAAAGTTTCTCATGTACTGGCTTCTTCGTATACATTGAGCGCTGGGGTGCTGATGGGACTGGCGGCTTACAGCATGCTGAGGGGACGTAATCACCCTTATTTCAAAAAGGCACTGAAGCTGACTGCCACCTGTACCATTGTGTTTGCCATCAGTACCGTGATGATTGGAGATGCATCCGGTAAATTTCTGGCCAAATATCAGCCAGAGAAGCTGGCCGCCGCCGAATGGCATTTTGATACGATGACGCATGCGCCCTTCGTATATGGCGGATATATGGATAAGAACGGTGAAATCAAGTATGCGCTGAAAGTGCCTTATGCACTTAGTGTGTTGGCCGGGAACCTGCCCAGTACGGAGGTCAAGGGCTTAAATGATTATCCCGTAGATGAGCGTCCGCCACTGTCTATCCATTATATGTTTGACCTGAAAATCACTACAGGGGTGCTGATTCTCGTCATTCCACTGTTATATCTGATCCGCAAGCGTTTGCCAGGTCGCAAACCATACCCCAGATGGCTGCTGTTGGCGCTCATTTTGGTGGGGCCGATGGCGATGGTAGCTATTGAACTCGGATGGATGTTTGCGGAGGTCGGTAGACAGCCGTGGATTTTACGCGGATATATGAAAGTCTCCGAAGCAGCGACCACTTCTACGAGTGTCGGGTGGATGCTGGTGCTGTTTGTTATTTTGTATCTGGTGTTGTGTTTCTCGGCCATTAAGGTACTCAGCAAGCTATTCCGCAATAAGGATGCGGTAGAAGAGATAAGGCAGCTGGGCCTGGAAGGGGCTGAAGGCAAGTGAGCTATGAGATTGTAGGTATCGCCATTTTGTGGACGTTCCTGTTCGGATATTTGCTTGTGGCATCCATTGATTTTGGTGCAGGGTTTTTCAGCTTTTACAGTGTGTTAACAGGCCACCAGAACAAAATCCACAATATCATTCAACGGTATCTGTCCCCGGTGTGGGAGGTAACAAACGTATTTCTCATCTTTTTTGTGGTGGGATTAAACGGGTTCTTCCCGGATGCGGCATATTACTATGGTACGGCGTTACTCGTTCCCGGCAGTATTGCGATTGTGCTTCTTGCCATCCGAGGAGTGTATTATGCATACAATACGTATGGGCATTCCGGTAAAAATAATATCGTCTACATGGCGTTATACGGTGCGACAGGGTTGCTGATTCCGGCGGCACTATCCACGGTTCTTGCCATTTCGGAAGGCGGCATTATTGTAGAAAACAGCACAGGTGTTCATCTGCAATGGGGCCAGCTATTAAGCAACCCCTACACGTGGGCGGTTATTATTCTGGCGCTGGTGAGTGTATTGTATATCTCGGCGATGTTTTTGTCCTTTTATGCCAAAAGGGCAGGGGACAAGGTTGCTTTCGAAATCGTACGAGGGTACGCGTTGCTCTGGAGTGCTCCTACGATTTTGGCGAGTCTGCTCGCATTTTTTCAGATTAACAAACAAAATCCAGATCATTTTACCAATATGCTGAACATAGCCTGGATGTTTGTTGCATCCTTCATATGCTTTGCGGGAGCAGTTTATCTGGTATGGCAGCGGCGGCATCTAGGGGTTTCATTCATATTGGTGATGCTGCAATTTGCATTTGCCTGGTATGGCTACGGCCGCTCGCATCTCCCGTATGTTCTGTATCCCTACATTAATGTCTACGACAGCTTTACAAATTCTACGATGGCGTATGCATTGATTACGGCGTTTGTTGCGGGTCTGCTGGTGCTGATCCCTTCGCTAATCCTGATATTAAGATTGTTTCTGTTCGATGCAAAATATGTGCGCGGACATGAAGGGAAGAAAGGGTGAGTTAGAGTGGCTGCTTTCGAGCATTTTACGATTATGTACGAGTCACCTATCATTATTGTCGTGGCGATTGTGTTTTTGTTTATTTATTCGGCACGCTTTAAAAATCCACAAGACTGACAACAACAGGTGGAACAGGCCTTCCTGATTGATTCGGGAGGTCTGTTTTTGCTGTATTATCGCAGAATTTCCTTTACAGACGTGATTGAATTATACTTTACATATATCAGGATGTTGCATCATTTTATGTTCACACTCGAGTGACAATATATAGTTAAATTGAACCGATGCGTTTTTTGGAAAACGGGTTCATCAGGGAGGGAGCTGCATCATGCCCAAAGTTCGTTTTAACAATATGGATCATGTAAATACCGATAAAACAATCAAGCAATTCAGACAATGGCGGCAGGAGCGACGCAGCAAAATAAAGGATTATACGTTCGTTGTGCCAAACCATCCCCCGGAGCTGGAGTTCCTGCATAGCAATCGGGAGATGGCGACAGCGACCTGGGTGGGACATTCCACCTTTTTCATCCAGTATCTTGGGCTGAATATCGTCACCGATCCGGTATGGGCAGAGCGTATGGCTCTTGATAAAAGGTTGGCTCCGCCCGGCATTCGTATTCAGGATGTACCACCACTGGACATCATTCTGCTGTCTCATTCACATTATGATCATTTACATTTAGAATCGTTGCGGAAATTATATCGTGCAGATACGCTGATGCTCGTACCCACGGGGTTAAAGGCGAAAATGATCCGCAAAGGTTTTCGTAACTGTCATGAGCTGCAATGGTGGGAGCATTTTACGGTAGGAGGGGTACGATTTACGTTTGTTCCAGCCCAGCATTGGACACGACGCACGCCGTTTGATACGAACACTTCGCATTGGGGTGGATACGTTCTGCAAAATGAGCAGCAGGTGATTGGCTCTGCCACGTCCGTCACGGAACCTCATCCTCATTCGAATACAGATTCAGAGCATACACCGACGTTGTATTTTGTGGGAGACACTGGATATTTTCGTGGGTTTAAGGAGATTGGCGAGCGCTTTGCCATTGACCTGACCTTTATGCCGATTGGTGCGTATGAACCGGAATGGTTCATGACCTCGCAGCATGTGACACCGGAGGAGGCATTGCAAGGGTTTGTAGATTGCGGCGCAGATCAGATGATTCCGATGCACTACGGAGCCTTCAAGCTAGCGGATGATACGCCAAGAGAGGCGCTGGATCGGCTCGAAGCGGAGCGTGAGCGTAGGGGTATTGCGAAGGAACGCATTCATGTTCTGGGGCACGGAGAGACGCTGAAAATTGGACGTCGCTGCTCAACTACAATCTGAGGAATTCGACATAATCCTTATAGAAAAAGCGACTCTGCGGACAATTGATATTGTCTGCGGAGTCGCTTTTTTGTTTTTAGGCTGTGATGCAGGATTAAACTGCTTCCGTATCACTCGCCAAAGAGGAATCGCTGTTGGCGATGGGATGACGAACGATTTTAACTTCATAGAACGTGATTTTATTTTCAATAATATAGTCCGGAATTTGACGGTGGCTATGGGATTCGCGGAATGCTTCGCTTTTCGTCCAGCCTTGGAAGTTCTCCTTTTCTTTCCAGCGTGTACTGATCGTTACTTCCTCATAATCCTTCGTGTTTTCAGTCAGCAGCACTTCCAGACCGAGAAAACCTTCCATTTTTTCAACTTTTCCTTCTTTGTTAAATCTTTCGATGAGTAGATGTGCATTGCCCGGTGTGATTTTAGATGTATTTGTAACGATAACCATATTAAATTCCTCCTGAATGATGTGGTATGGTCGGTATAATAACCGGATAGCCATTCTCAAATTTGATGGTAGCGTTCATTTCATAAATGTCGCGAAGAAAAGCAGACGTCAAAATCTCACGGGGTTCGCCGGCAACGGCGATTCGTCCCTTTTTAAGCGCAATCATATGATGACAATAGGCCGCAGCTTGCTGCAAATCATGCAGTACCATAACAATCGTCAAGCTGGACTCGTGATTGATACGCCGCAGCATATCCATAACTTCAAATTGGTGGGCGATATCCAGAAAAGTGGTCGGTTCATCGAGCAAAAGAATATCCGTTTGTTGGGCCAAGGCCATTGCAATTCGTGCTTTTTGTTGTTCACCTCCCGATAGAGTATGGAACATCCGATCTGCATAGGGCTGGATGCCCGTGATCCTCATGACATGGTCCACGATTTGCTGGTCCTGTCCGGTATGGCGTACCCTCAAGCCCTTGGCATGAGGAGATCTTCCGTAAGCGACCAGCTCGCGGACCGTCAATAACGGCAGCATATCCTTCATTTGCGGTAGCATTGTAATCGTCTGGGCAAAATCACGCCGCTTGTATTCCTGCACGGGCTTGCCGAGGATGGAAACCTGACCCTGATCCTGCTTGAGCAGCCGGGTCATGATCCGCAAAAGCGTGGACTTGCCTGAACCGTTCGGTCCGACGATCGCAGTGAGCTGACCAGCGGGCAAGGTGATATTCACATCGTCCAGCTTGAAATACCCACGTTGTAAGGAGATATGCTCACCCTGAATGGCTGTCATCCGAAACTCCCCCGTTTCTTGAGCAGGATTAAGAAGAACGGTGCTCCGATGACGGCCAGCAAAATACCTACAGGCAGTTCAATCGGGTCAAACCAGGATCGCGCCACCGTATCTGCGAGAACAACCAGCGTTCCGCCGCCCACAATGGAAAGGGGAAGGAGGAACCGATAATCTTCCCCGATCAGCAGCCGTATGACATGGGGAACGACCAGTCCTACAAAGCCGATCAACCCGGCTACACTGACTGCTGTACCGGCAAGCAGGGCAGAAAGCAGGATAATGAGCATACGTTGAAGCTCTACTCGCTGGCCCAGCAGCTGTGCTGAATCGTCGCCCAGCAGTAGTAGATTAGCAGGTTTAATCGCAAAGAAAGAGGCGATTAATCCAATGATGGCGTAAGGAGCCATGAACTCTAGATGATGCCAGCTTCGTCCGTTTAATCCGCCGGATAGCCAAGGAAGAACGGCCTGTACGCGGTCGCTGTACATGACCATTACGCCGTTGGTGAGTGCGCCCAGCAGCGCGTTGATCGCAACGCCAGCCAGCACAATTTTAACAGGCAATGCCCCTCGGTCCCAAGCCAGCAGATAAATGACGATTGCGCTCAGAAAGGCTCCCAAAAAGGCGGTTATCGGAAGAAGGTAGCTGAGCTGTGGAAGCATCACCATCGTAATGACGGCGGCAAGTCCACCTCCTGCCGATACACCAATAATGCCAGGGTCAGCCAATGGATTTTTCATGACACCTTGAAGAAGTGCTCCGGAAGCTGCGAGACAAGCTCCTACCAGTAAACCTACTAATACTCTGGGTAGCCGGAGATCCATCAGGATCGTGCGATATGTAGATTCATCATTATGTAGCAAAACATGATTAATTTCTTGAAGTGGAATCGACACCGAGCCGTAGGCCAGACCGTACACAGAGACGGCCAGCAGTAGAATCGGAAGGGTAATCCAGGCGATGGTGCGTCTTCTGGCGCGCTGTAGTTTGTTCATCTCCATCGCCTATTTCGCCGGATACAGCTTTTGATGCATCAAATCCAGCGCTTTAGTGACACGTGTGCCCGGATTCGTACCGAACAGATCTGAAGGTAAAACCTCGACCTGATTGTTTTTGACTGCTCGGATTCCGTTCCAAGCTGCATTTTCCTGCATTTCCTTTATAAATGCGGCTTTAACATCTTCCGTATTGCCATGGGTCATGATGAAGATGTAGTCAGGGTCAGCCTGTATGATGCGTTCTGTGTTCAGCTGCGCGTATTGTGGGAAATTTTGCAGGCCCGGAAAATCAGCGGCGATGTTGGAGCCACCTGCAGCTTCCAGAATGTTTCCACTCAGTGAATTCGGCAGTGCCGCCATATACGTAGCCGGGGCTCCGTAGACTAGCAACACCTTCGGTTTGGAGGCAGAAGCGGTTTCCTTTTGCAGCTTAGCTATTAGTTGGTCAATTTGCTGATTTAGCTTCACGGCCTGAGCCTGCTTTTGCAGTAATTGTCCGAACAGCGTAATTTGCGACTGAATATCGTGAACTGAATTGGCTCCCGTCAGCAGCAGCTGTGAACCGACTCCTTCAATGGCTGGAATGTCTTTTTCATTCATAGGATAATTGCCTAGCACGACATCCGGTTTGAGCATCGTAATTTTCTCCAGATCGACTTCATGAGTGGAGCCTACTTGCTGAACGTTCTCAGCAGCAGGTACGATGGCAGGTCCATTGGAGTTGGGCCTGCCCACGGCAGTTCCACCCAATGCGTATATGATATCCAGATCGCCATTGCTGAGCGCAATGATATGTTGAGGGACCTTTTGAAACGCTAACGTCCGTTTTGAAAAATCAGTAACTTGAATCGCCGCACTGCTTGTCGTGCCAGAAGTGGCAGATACGGATGCACTGGTTGGTTTGTGATCTGCGGTCGAGGCACCATTACTACATCCGGTAACTGCCAATAAAAGCGCTGCGGACGACCACAACACATAAGATTTCATGTTATTCCTCCTGCAATTTTCGAGTTAAACAATAATGATAATCATTTTCATTTATGTATAAGAGAATGATAATGAATATCACTGGGGATTGTCAATTGAAAAAAGCAAATTTTTAAATAAATTTTGAACTAAAAATAAAAGGGGTATATTCGAATTATAGAAGAAGGAACTACAAATTTTTCTTAAAAAATAGCATATATCAAGGGGTTATGTACATGCAAATACATATTGACATTTTCGAAAAGTGTAAGATATATTGGTGATGGGTTTACTTTATTTTGCGAAATTCTGGAATAGAAAGGTGGGAAGACACGGCTCAAAAAGAGCTATTTTTTTTAATTATCAATTGAGAATGATAATCAATTACTTAAATTCTCGTGGGGAGGGACTGCTGTCATAATGAAGAAGGGGTATTCTGCAATTATTGCTGTGTTTCTGCTGGTGAGTGTGCTGAGCTTTTGGCCAACTTCGTCATCTGTAGTAGCCGCTGCGGCTTCTCCAAAATTGGCGGATGGTACATACACGCTCAAATACAATATCCTCAAGGCAGAAAATGATTCGGTGTCCATGGCTAATGATTATTTTGAAAAACCAGCTAAGTTGTATGTAAAAAAAGGTCAAATGACCATGCAAATTAAGCTGAATCATAGCGAATGGACAACCGGGTTTAAAGTAGATTACAAAGGCAAAATCATCGATACAAAGGTCATCCATAAGGATGCCAAAACCGATACCCGCACCGTACAATTTCCAATTACGAGTGTGAACAGCCCGCTAATCTCTAAAATCCATGTTACTGTCCCTGCGTATAACTACGATCATGACTATACGATCCGCTTCGCTTTTGATTCCAAAAGCGTCAAAAAAATAGCAGCCGTCCAGTCAGCAAAATCAACTAAATCTTCCAAGAAGTAAATTCAAGCCATCTTTATCGTTCATAAAATCAACACAAATTAACGCATAAAAAATTGAGGAGTGTGTGTAGATATGAATATGGTAATGAATCGCTTTGAGCAATTTTCTTTTAAGAAGGTATTTGTAGCATTGATCATGACAGCGCTTGTTTTTGCACTCGTTGCTCCATTCTCAGCTAAAGCGGCAGCAGCCGACGGCACGTATAACGTAGACTATACTGTTTTGAAGGATCAAACCAATGAAACTTCTCGATTGGATAGCTACCTGACGAAGCCTGCTCAGGTTACGGTAGCTAATGGCAAAAATGTCGTTCGTCTGACTGTGAAAAGCAGCAATCTGATTACAACGTTCAAAGTAGAGCAAAATGGCGTACTGCAAGATGCGACTGTAGTAAGCACAGATACTGCTAGCAACACTCGTGTAGTGGAATTTGAAGTTGCTGATCTGAATGCAAAAGTGAATGCTTACGCTGAAATCACAATTCCAGTAATCGGCTACACAGGCAAGTACGATGTACAACTGCAATTCGACGAAATCTAATCCAAAATAAAACGTAAAAGGAGATTAAGAACATGAACATGATTATGAATCGTATGGAAAAATTGTCTTTGAAAAAAGTAATGCTTACTGTACTGATGGCAGCGCTTGTTTTTGTGGTACTAGCTCCATTTTCTGCCAATAAAGCGAATGCGGCTTTGCCTAATGGAACGTATAACGTTGATTATACAGTGTACAAAGATGGTACCAATGAAACCTCATACATGGACTCAAACGGTTATGTCGCCAAACCCGCTACATTAATCGCTAATAATGGTCAATACAAAGTTAGAGTAGCTATTACTAAAAGTGCTTGGGTCACTGAATTCAAAACGCAACAAAACGGCCAGTATGTGAATGCGAGTGTGGTAAGTACCTCAGGTGATACAAGAATAGTAGAGTTCCCTGTAAGTAGTTTTTCCCAAAAATTGAATGTTAAGTTGCATGTAAGTGTGCCTAAAGAATACACTGGCGGCATTCCATATGATCACGATTACACTGTTCAATTTTTATTTGACGAAGATTCCATCTAATAGTGGAGTAATTATACATTGATCTTATACTCATTTGGAATTCTATTGAGCTCCAAATGAGTATATTTTAAGTAGGGGGATTAATACACTTGAAAAGGCAATTGAAAAAATACTTAATGACGTTTGCAGCTATTGTTATGCTGCTCTCAGTTGTTTTCCCATTTGCTCCGACCGTATCTGCTTCTGATGAGACAAGCTCATCAACTGAATCTGGTGTATCCGAGCCCTCTGTGACGCAAGATGTATATCCGATAGAGCCAAGTCCAGAAGAAGTGGTTCCAACAGTAGATGTGGCAAGTGCGTACACAGTAGCAGCCGCAGACTCACAGAGTTCCAGCACTGTGAAGGATACTAATGAATATTCTATTAGCTACGTTGTTAAAAGTGAAAGCAAGGTGTCAGGGGTAGTGACTTCCCCTTATAATGATATGTTCCTAAAGCCAGCTACGTTGACGGTTGAACAGAGTTCTACTGTAGGGCAGGCTACGTATCATGTTTCTTTAATTCTCGACAATCCTAATACTCCCTTTACAGATATCGAATTTAGACAAAACGGAGAAACCGTTCCTGCCCATATTTCAGATTTAGTAAAAGGGGAAAAGACGTATGAACCACGAACAGTAACATTTGATGTGTATAATTTGGAACAGAAAATTGATGTGAATTACAATTTAAATAATAGACTCAGACAAAACTGGATTGAATTTGATCCATCAACTATAGCTTTAAAAGAGGGACCCGTAACTCCCCCTACCCCTTCACCTGAGCCGGAAGTTCCCTTGAAACCGGGTGTCCTTAATTTTACAATACTGAAGGACAAATCAGAAGAAGTTTCTGTGATGGACGGTTACGCCTCAAAGCCTGCAAAGCTCGTTCAAAAAGGAGATAAATGGTATATTCAACTGACGTTTAATAACAGTAGCTGGATTCCTTCATTTCAAACAGAGCAAAACGGTAAATTTGTAGAAGCAGCAACTATTTCAGAGGTTAGTGACGCTAATCAGCGTACGGTTGAGTTTGAAGTAAGCAACTTATCCAATAAATTGAATGCTTACACTCATGTGATTGTGCCTGGTTTGGAACTGGGAGGAGTACCATACGATCATTGGTATCATGTTCAAATCAAGTTTGACACAAGTATTACACCTGACCCTAGTGCACCACCGACCTTGGCGGATGGAACGTACTCTATTAACTTTAATGCGCTGGATGCAACAAAAGATCAAGCATCGAGAATGGCGCAATATCTGGTGTCTCCAGGGACTTTGACGGTATTGAAGGGGCAAAAAGAAGTTTCCTTCACCATTAAAGACAGCACTACAGTAACGGAATTCAAAACAGAACAAAATGGAACGTTGACGGATGCGGATATTGTAAGTGAGGACAAAACAGCCAATACGCGTGTGGTGAAATTCAAGGTAGCGAATCTGGATACAGTTTTGAACGCACAAGTCCATATTCTCATGGGTACGTATAGTGCAGACCACAAAATACGCCTTAAATTTGACCAGCCAGGAACGGACAACGGTTCAACTCCAGTAACGTCAAATCTGGACTTTACGCTGTTAAAAGACGGTTCAAGTGAAAAGTCCATGATGGATGGATATACAGAAAAACCGGGTACCCTGGTTGAACGTAAGGGCAGGAAATATGTACAGTTCACTTTGAAAAAGAGCAAACAGATTGACGGCTTTAAAGTAGAACAAAACGGAGTATTGACCAATACGGCCGTAGTAAGCGAAAATCAAACGGCGAATACACGTGTTATCGAATTTGAGGTTAAAGAAGTGCCTGCCAAGCTGAACGCATGGGTAAGCATCAACTGGCCTGAGTTAAATTATGTGGAAACATATAATGTCGATCTCCAATTAGGAACGGCAACATCCCCGGTTGATCCTGGGACGCCAGGTACGCCTGGAAAAGTTTTAGCTGATGGAACGTATTCGATCCAGTTCAATGCATTGCACGCAACAAAAGATCAAAAATCGGCAATGGCGCAATATTTATTATCTCCGGCAACACTGACGGTATCAAAAGGCAAGTATGAAGCTTCCTTCACGATCAAAGACAGCGCCACAGTGACGGAGTTCAAAACAGAACAAAACGGAACGTTAACAGATGCAGATATCGTAAGCGTGGACAAGAAAGCGGACACACGTGTTGTGAAATTCAAAGTGGCCGATTTGGACGCTATTATGAATGCACAGGTACATGTGAGCACGACCTATCCAGGTGGGGTTTATGAGATGGATCATAAGCTTCGTCTTCAATTTGACCGCAGCAGCATTGCGGTAAAAGGAACAGACGGCGGCACAACTCCCGTGACTGAAAACGGCAGATACAGCATTGATTTCTCCGTACTCAAAAATGGAAGCAATGAAATATCTGTGATGGATGGCTATATGCAGAAACCAGCCACGCTGTTAAGACAGTCCGGTAAAAATGTGATTCAGATCAAAATGGACAAGAGCAGTTGGATTAAAACGTTCAAAGTAAATGGTGCAGAGGCTCAGGTTGTCGATCAATCGAGCTCCGCAGATACAAGAACAGTACAATTCGAAGTACCCAATCTGTCGGATAAAGTGACAGTAAATACGCATGTGATCGTACCTGGATTGGATTTGGGTGGCATCCCTTATGACCACGTATATGATGTGCAGTATCAATTCGAGCCTGCTACCATTCGCAGCTTTGTCGAGCCTTCCTCTTCGGGTGCAGCTGATCCCATTGTTAAATTGGATTTCGACAAGCTTGCCAATGGTAAATATGCTTTGAAATTCAGTATCGTTTTGTCTGATGGTTCCACAGGAGTGGATTCTCCGGCTCAACGCTTCATCACTGACGAATCGGCGCAATTGGTCGTGGAAGGCGACAAACGGTTTGTAGGTCTGAAGCTGCAAAACAGTAATGAAGTGAAGGCGCTGCGCATTTGGGACAACGCAAGCGGGGACTACCGAGACGCAGAAGTGACACAGGAAGATGCAACAAGCAATACGAAGCACGTTCGTTTTAGCGTGAATGACTTTAAAAACAATGTAAAAGGCCAACTGGTTGTCTATGAAGCCCCTAAAGTGGCAAGTTCCACTCCGATGGTCTTTAAGACTGAGGATCGGGTAGAGAAGGTATACGATTTTGAATTTAAATTTAACACCAGCGATGTTTCTTACTACAACGAAACTAAAGCAGACGAAGTAGAGCAAGGGAAAAACAACTTAGCGGATGGAGAGTACAGTGCGAACTTCCGTGTGCTGGCGAACGGAACGGACAAGGATTCTCTAGCGGCTCCTTTTGTACAAAATCTGGCGAAATTGATTGTGAAAAATGGTAAGGTTCAGGCCCATGTAACCGTTACGGACAACCAGGCTTTGAAGCTGTTCCAAACGGATTTTGAAGGCCGTTATGCCAATCCGACGATTATGGGTTCAGACACCAAAGGTGGCACGCACACTATTGCATTCGAAGTGCCTGATTTGGATAAAAAGTTGAGTGTGTACACACAGGTATATCTGCCTGAGAAATACATTCTAAATGAGAAATTCGGCGGACAGATTCAATTTGACCGTGCATCGCTTAAAGGTGAGGGAGACAATGCAGCTACAACTGCAACCGCTACTGAACCGACAGCAGCATCTACGGACAAGGCAGCAGAAACGACCACACCTGTGGCAGAAAAAAAACCAGTAGTTGAGCAACCGATTCAAACGGCTTCCGAGAAGCAATACACGATTAATTACAACGTATTTAAAGACAAAACGAGTGAAGCTTCCGTTATGGACGGTTATCTCGACAAGCCAGCCACACTGATTGAAAAGGGAGACAAGCGCTATATCCAAGTGACCTTGAAAAATAGCTCTTGGATGCCAACTCTACAAGTGGAGCAAAACGGTACCCTGAAAGATGTAGAAGTGATCTCGACATCCGGCGATACACGTGTCGTTCAATTCGAGGTAGGAGACTTGTCCCAGAAAATCAGTGCTTACACACACGTCATTGTGCCTGGCTTGGTCCTTGGCGGAGTGCCGTATGATCACTGGTATACAGTTCAGTTTCAATTTGATGAAGCAAGCCTGAAAGCGAAGTAGCCTCAGGTTGTGACATCAATGAAGCCCGAATAACAGCAAAGTTTGTATGCGAGCAAGTCTTGGTGCCCCGGCGTCAAGACTTGTCAGCATTTACATACCCGAGGAATTTTGCAAAAATCCAATAAGCGACTTCTAATGAACAATATGTAGATCGAAATGGTCTAGTTCGTCTATATATTGCACTTTGGAGCACTGGAATCGAATTTTGCAAAATCCGGATACCCGAAAAGTTGGGGTTCCTAATGTTGTTCTATATTTTGAATTGAGGTGACTGGATTTTCATGAAACGGTATATAGCATTGGCTCAAGGAAGATCGTTTTGTTTGTATATGTTAATCGGCATCGTGATCTTGTTGCTGGCTGGATGTTCGGGAGGGGCACAGGCCGGGCAGAACCAGAGCGATGGTTCGAAATCAGCGGCAACATCTAATGCAACCGGAAAGTCGTCTGACGGTAAAGCTCAAGCTCCTCGTATTGTGGCGACTACGGTAGCCATTGCGGAAATCACGGATGCACTGGGCCTGGATTTGGCAGGCAAGCCGACAAGCGCGAAAGTGCTGCCTGACCGTTACAAGGATGTGCCTGATGTGGGTAATCCGATGAGTCCTGATATGGAAAAAGTGATGTCATTGAAGCCGACGGACGTACTGTCGGTGACGACACTGAAATATGATCTGGAGCCTAAATTTAAAGATTTGAAAATCAATGCCGAATTTTTGAATTTTGAAAGTCTCGCGAATATGCAAAAAGAGATTCAAAAGCTGGGAGACACGTTTGGCAAAGCCGATAAGGCCAAAGAGATTAATGGAGCTTTGGATGCCAAAGTAGCTGAGATTCAACAAAAAATCCAAGGGAAGAAATCCCCTAAAGTATTGATTTTGCTGGGAGTACCAGGAAGCTATCTGGTGGCTACCGAGCATTCCTATATTGGGGATCTGGTTAAAATTGCAGGCGGAACCAATGTGGTTCAGGGCGAGAAGGTGGAGTTCATTGCCCACAATACCGAAGCCTTGCAGCAATCCAACCCCGATATCATTTTGCGCGCTGCACACGGGATGCCGGATGAAGTAGTGAAAATGTTCGATGAAGAGTTCAAAACTAACGATATCTGGAAGCATTTCAACGCTGTGAAAAATGGGCATGTCTATGATCTGCCTGAACCGTTGTTTGGCACAACAGGGAATTTAGCGGCAAACTCGGCGCTGGATGAGCTGATGAAAATGCTGTATCCTTCGAATTAAAGGAAGCTGATGACATGTCCAAAAAAGTATGGAGCCTTATTGTTGTAATTGTCTTGCTCGTCGGCGTCATGCTGTATTCAGCGATGACAGGCAGTCTCAAGGTGGATTTGAGTCAGTTGATGACCGGATTGTGGACAGGTACAGATGATCAGGTGAATGTGGTCAAGGACCTGAGACTACCGAGAATTTTCGTGTCCGTGATGGCAGGTGCAGCACTTGCAGTAGCGGGTGTTTTGCTGCAAGCCGTCATGAAAAACCCACTGGCGGATGCAGGGGTTATCGGCATTTCTTCGGGAGCGGCATTGATCTCGCTGATTGCGGTGACGGTCTTTCCTGCGCTTTATTTCTGGATGCCGTTCTTTTCATTTATTGGCGGTGCGTTAGCCTGTCTAATGGTTTATGGTTTTTCATGGAAATCTGGCTTGCATCCGATTCGTCTCATTCTGATCGGGGTGGCTGTGAACGCCATTTTTTCCGGCCTAGGTCAGTCGTTTAACTATCGAGGCAGTTATGCAGTCACTAGCATTAATCAGGTTACCACTTCAACCTTGTCTATGAAAAAATGGGTAGATGTCGAGGTTATTGTGACCTATGGCGGGATTGGACTAATTTTAGCCATGCTCGTGTTCTCTTGGTGCAATTTCTTGTCCCTTCAAGATAAAACAGCTAAAAATCTGGGATTCAATGTAACGCGTGCACGACTTTTGATTTCTGTGATTGCAGTGCTGCTTGCAGCAACGGCTACAGCCATCGCGGGAGTGATTGCCTTTATCGGTCTGCTCGTTCCGCATTGTGCCCGCTACCTAGTTGGCTCGGATCATAAGTGGTTGATTCCATTTTCCGCCTTATGCGGCGGCTTGCTGCTGCTGCTCGCGGATACACTGGGGCGGACAGTGCTTGCTCCCAATGAAATCCCGGCTTCTATTATTATGGCCGTCATTGGCGGGCCGTTCCTGATATTCCTGATCAGAAAGGCGGATCGCACCTATGGACATTAAGGATATAACCTTCTCTTATGATCGGAAAACAGATCGTCTGCATGCTATTAATGCTGTTATTGAGTCGGGACGGATCACTACCATTATCGGTCCCAACGGATGCGGCAAATCAACGCTGCTCAGCGTGATGTCCAACAATGCTGTTCCCCGCTTGGGCCAAGTGATTCTGGACGGCAAGGAGATAGCCCACTACAAGCCCAAGGAGCTGGCCCGTCAACTGGCGGTAGTCCATCAGCAGAACGAGGCACCTTCCGACTTGACTGTAGAAAAGCTCGTAAGCTTCGGCAGGTTGCCGCATAAGAACATGTTCACAGCGAGGCGTGACGAGGATGAGGAGGCGATTGAGTGGGCAATAGCCTGCACTAACCTGAACGAACGTAGAACTCGCACATTGGATCAGCTCTCAGGAGGAGAACGGCAGCGTGTATGGATTGCAATGGCCTTGGCACAGCGGACGCCAATTTTATTTTTGGATGAGCCGACCACCTATTTGGATATGTACTACCAGCTTGAAATTTTAGAGCTCATTCGGCAGTTAAACCAGGAACATGGACTGACAATCGTGATGGTGCTGCATGATATCAATCAGGCTATTCGGTATAGCGATGTGATGATTGCCATGAAGGAAGGGCGTATTATAGCGAACGGCCCACCTACAGAGGTCGTTACATCTGAACTGATCCAGACGGTCTATGACGTGGAGGTCGTAATCAAACAGGATGATGAAGTCGGCATGTACCTCATTCCGTTAGGTGTCGGGGTTTCCTGACAATTACAAGCGCATGGAACATCAATGCCGCGACTGAATAACGCGTCTGTTCTAACGGCATCTCAACGAATTTAGAACATGAAAATGGTTCTGGTCCATGTGTTTGTCAGGCGACAATGGTGGAGACAGAAGCATTTTTTATTTTATTTATAAGATATTGGATGAGATTCAGGGGCGGTTATACTTATACTACGGTTCGAATCCGATCTTTTGTGTGTTATACTATTGCCGTCGGTAATTTTGTGTTTAGCACTTTACTAATGATAAGGATGGTATGCTTATATGATCAGTACAAGCGGCGTAACGCTTCGTTATGGTAAACGCCCACTTTTTGAAGACGTAAATATCAAATTTACTCCTGGGAACTGCTACGGCCTGATTGGGGCGAATGGCGCGGGTAAATCCACCTTTTTGAAAATTCTTTCCGGTGAAATTGAAGCCAATTCTGGCGAGGTTCACATGACACCGGGTGAACGGATGGCAGTCCTCAAGCAGAACCATTATGAATACGATGAATTCCCGGTTCTGGAAACCGTTATTATGGGCCACACGCGTCTGTATGAAATCATGAAGGAAAAGGATGCGCTGTATGCCAAAACGGAATTTACCGAAGCGGACGGTCTACGTGCCGGTGAGCTTGAAGGTGAATTTGCGGAGCTGAACGGATGGGATGCCGAGCCAGATGCAGCTTCCTTGCTGATCGGTCTTGGTATTCCCCGCGACCTGCATGACAAGAACATGTCTGAGCTGAGTGGTAATGACAAGGTACGTGTTCTCCTGGCTCAAGCGTTGTTTGGTCGTCCGAACAATTTGCTGCTCGATGAGCCTACCAACCATCTGGACCTCGAATCCATTCAATGGCTGGAAAATTTCTTGATGGACTATGAAGGCACCGTCATCGTTGTATCCCATGATCGTCACTTCCTGAACAAGGTATGTACGCATATTGCGGATATTGATTTTGGCAAAATCCAGATGTACGTCGGAAACTACGACTTCTGGTATGAGTCTAGCCAGCTTGCGCTTGCCTTGACTCGTGATGCCAACAAGAAGAAGGAAGAGAAGATCAAGGAACTGCAAGCCTTTATTCAGCGCTTTTCCGCGAATGCTTCCAAGTCCAAACAGGCTACTTCACGTAAAAAACAACTGGATAAAATTACGTTGGATGACATCCGTCCATCGAACCGTAAATATCCTTTCCTGAACTTCAAGCCTGAACGCGAAGCAGGCAAACAACTCCTGACAGTAGACCGCCTCAGTAAAACTGTTGAAGGCGAGCAAGTGCTGAATGAGTTCAGTCTGGTTGTGAACAAAGGCGATAAAATCGCGTTTGTTGGCCCGAACGGCATGCCTAAATCGACGCTCTTCCAGGTGTTGATGAACGAGATCGAAGCGGATAGCGGAGAATTCTCTTGGGGGATTACAACTAGCCAGGCTTATTTCCCGAAAGATAATTCCACCTATTTTGAAGGTGTGGATATGAATCTTGTGGAGTGGCTGCGTCAATATTCCAAGGATCAGGACGAAACGTTCCTGCGCGGCTTCTTGGGACGTATGCTTTTCTCTGGAGAAGAAGCGCTTAAGAAAGCAAGTGTGCTGTCCGGGGGCGAAAAGGTTCGCTGTATGCTGGCGAAAATGATGCTGAACGGTGCCAATGTGCTGTTGCTGGAAGAACCGACCAATCACTTGGATCTGGAATCCATTACAGCGCTGAACAATGGTCTGATTGATTTTGACGGTACTATATTGTTCACATCCCATGACCACCAGTTTATTCAAACGATCGCGAATCGAATCGTGGAAATTACACCAAACGGCGTAATCGACCGTACGATGAGCTATGATGAATACTTGGAAAATGAAGAAATCACAAAATTGCGTGAACGTATGTATCCGGTAGAAATCGGCTAAATATCCAAACCGGCTAACTTCAACAACTAGATAAACGAAAGAGGAGCTCCTTAGGCCATTTAGATGGCGGGGAGACTCCTCTTTTTCGTTTTTGTGTCATGCCCATAGCTTACTTGGTTCCGGAGTGAGGTAAGATAGACCTCGTCCGATTTTGCGTACAATATATATACTATGGGGTGGCTTATGATCCGCCTGTACGACGGCGTTGGTTGTTCGGCTTCTTCGTATTTTGGCTTTTCAGTGTTTTGGCGGAACCGCCTTGAAAGCCGCCCTGCTGTGAAGCGCCGGACTGCTGTTTTTTTTGTGCCAGCTTTTCCCGAATGGCATCTGCGAGATTAACTTTACGTGGTTCATTAGCATCGCTCATGAATAAATTCCTCCTGTTGCCGCCAAATTCATGTCAATCATGCTGGATTGAATAAAAACGCGGCTGTGTCCTCATTTTATACGTTTTTAAAAGAAGGGACAAGGGCAACAATGATAACACACATCTGGGGTGGGTTGGAAGAGAAAACCTCTGTTTTTTGCGTGAAGTAAAAAATGTTTTATATAACCTACAGGAATGGGGCCTGGCAATACTTTTTCGTTGTTACTACAGCGATGCAGAGCGGAAAGACTGTTTCTCTAGACCCACACAAAGATCGTCTGCTATCCTGAAAATAACAGTTAACCAAAGAAAATTGATATTATTCAGGGCATCAACGCTGCTATTTTTATTTTTGGGCCCGGTGAGATCGTTCTGCTGGGAACTATATATTTGAAGGAGTGTCCTACGTTGTGGTAAATGTCTATGAAGAGATACGAAAAGGTGAGCGTGGGGCGTGGGTGAGCATTGCTGCTTATCTCTTGCTGTCCGCCTTTAAGCTGATTAGCGGATATATATTTGCTTCTAGCGCGTTGCGGGCGGATGGCTTCAATAATGTCACCGATATTGTAGTGTCGGTTGCTGTACTGGTTGGACTGAGAATTTCCCAAAAGCCACCGGACTCTGACCATGCCTATGGACATTTTCGGGCAGAAACGATCGCGGCGCTGCTGGCGTCCTTTATTATGGCTGTCGTCGGTTTGCAGGTGCTTATTGATGGGATCGGGAGCATTTTCAAGGGCGGAAAGCAAATACCGGATATCACCTCCGCGGGTGTAGCTGTGATTTGTGCAGTGATTATGCTGGGAGTGTACCTTTACAATAACAGACTGGCACGGCAAATTAACAATAAGGCTTTGCTGGCAGCGGCCAAGGATAATCTATCGGATGCACTTGTCAGTGTTGGGGCAGCAGTTGGCATTATCGGCGCACAGTTCGGCCTACCCTGGCTGGATACTGTAGCTGCGATCGCGGTAGGATTCATCATTTGTAAAACAGCGTGGGATATTTTTAAGGATTCCACGCACAGCTTGACCGATGGATTTGATGAGCAAGAGCTGTCTGACTTACGGAGTACGATTGCCTGTATACCTGGAGTAGAGGGGATTCGGGACGTTAAGGCACGTGTACACGGCAATCATGCGCTGGTGGATGTGGTCATTGAGGTCAATCCGCAACTCAGCCTGATTGAAGGGCATCGGATCAGCGACCGGATTGAGGAACGTCTGCAAGAGGTTCATAATACGATGCATGTCCATGTCCATGTAGAACCCAAATTATAGATTAATTATTAAATGTTTAGTGCTAAAAGTGACTTTAGGCCTATATGCGAAAGGCGTATACGCTTCCTTTTGTGACGTTTGGATTATATCTCTCTTCCTGCTGCTTTTACTATAATGAAGGCATGTCCGGCTATATTCGTCGGAATTGGATATGCTCTTCAAATTCGTAAAAACAGCCAGGAGGTGCAACATTGAGAAGACGCGTGATGGGAATGCTCATGACGTCAGCCGCGCTGTTGGCAGCAATTCATGTGGCGCCGGGTCAGGTTGACGCAGCGGCATCAACAGCATCCACAGGACAGAAGGCAGTTATTCAGGCGGCTGTAAAGCTTAGATCCGGTCCTTCGACTACAGGGGATGTAGTCAGCTTTATGAAGCAGGGAGAGGCCGTAACGGTATTGGAGAAAACAAACAGCTATTGGTATAAGATCAAGACTTCTGATGGAGTAACCGGATATACTAGCAGCTCCGACAAGTACATAAAAGTTGGCGCTACCAGCGTCGCTGCTGCTGTCACTTCATCTGCCAGCCGTAAACCGGAAGCCGCAGAGTCAGTTAAAAATGTTTCAGCTAAAGAGGCTGTAGCCTCAGTGAATAGTTCTGCCGGTCAAACGAAAGCCACGATTCAAACGTCCGTTCGTTTGCGGGCGGAGGCATCCACTTCTTCCGAGGTTTTGGGCTATTTGAATGCAGGGGATGTCGTTACGATTACTGATCCAAGTAATGCCTATTGGTTCAAGGTTACCAATGCTGATGGTACGGTGGGCTATGTCAGCTCGTCTCCACAGTATATTCGTATTGGTGAGGGCGTTGTTGTGCAGCAGCCTGTGGCTGCTCCGGTGACAACCACTCCTGATACTACCGCAATACCTGTGACAGCATCTCCTGCGTCAACTACGAACATGTTTTCCGGTGATGCAGCGGCTGCAATAGAGCAGGTTATTAATACGGGGATGACTTATCTCGGAACTCCATATGAATATGGTTCGGATCGTAACAGTACGGCTACTTTTGATTGCTCGGCATTTACCCGTCAAATTTTCCGTCAGGCTGTAGGTATCCAGCTTCCGGCAGATTCCCGTTCACAGGGTGAGTGGATCAAGCAAAACAGTCAGCCGAATATGGACATGACTACGCTGAAGCGTGGCGATTTACTCTTCTTTACAAATTATAATGCATCTTCCGGGGCGTACACGTCCTTGGATAATTCCTCCCAAACGATTACACACGTAGCTGTATATTTGGGAGACAACAAGCTTCTCCATACGTTTTCTGTAGCGGGTGGCGGTGTAAAAGTTACGGATTTCAGCAAGCCTTGGCAGGACCGATTCCTGTTTGGGGGCAGCGTGATTCAATAAAAGCGCCGTTAACCGTAAAAAAGCTGCATCAAAAAAGGATGTTCCACAGCCCTGTTGACCAGGGTGGGAACATCCTTTTTTTATAAACATTAGAATATTGCTTTTGTACAGCTAGCATCCGATAACTATGAAACCCGTTTTCTTCCGGTAAAGAGTGAAATGACGAACAACACCAGAAATATCACAAATAATATTTTAGCGATTGTAGCAGCTATGGACACGACGATACCAAAAAAACCTAAGATTCCGGCGATCACAGCAAAAATTAAGAATAAAGCGGACCATTTTAGCATGTTCTGTATCCTCCTTTAATTGTATATAATGTGGCATACTCACGCCCCGATAGAGCGTGGTTGCAGATGACGGTGACTTCTATAGATTACTCGTGGCTGTGCCATCGTTATATGTTGTTTTAAACGGTGCGAGAGTCCGTGAATCATAACGTTTGGAGCGGAGAAGAAGCCAGCCTGGACGTTGTTTCGTGTCTGAATCTAAAGGGTAACTATGCAGTAATCATAAACATCATCGTGAAAGACGAAAGAGAGGTTACGCCATGTTAACACAGGTCAGCATTTTTATTATTGCTATCGCATTTGCAGTTCTCGTTATTTTCCTCATTAAAACGTTGAAAGCAGCACAAGGCTCACTGGATAAGGTGACTCAAACCTTACAGGATGTGCAAAAAAAGGTAGATGAACTGAGTTATGAAGTAAAACAAACGGTTCGACATGCGAATGACATCACCGCAGATGTTGATCATAAATTGAAGCAAGTGGAGCCAGTGATGGAATCGGTTAGAAACTTGGGAGAGGTACTCAGCGAAGTGACGCTGGCTGCCAAGCAGGCTTCAACAGCGTTAATGACACGGTTTCAGAAATCGCATAGCGTTGCGAGTAATACTTCCAGAACGGATAATGCGATTAAGGCAACGACACCGAATAGACCTTTGACCGCAACGGAGCGGACGGTTCAGAGCTACAATGCGACTTATGAAGAGCCTGCGGCCAAGCCGAGTAAAAACTGGTTGGGTTATGTAGACATCGCTGCTGGGGTGTGGCAGAAAATGCGTCAGTAGCATAGTGGCTGAACCGTAAACTACAGGAAATTCATTGAAAGGGTGAGATTTATGATGAAGACGTTATTACTAGCTGCTGGTTTGCTCACTCCCTTTTCCGGACAGGATACGGTTCAGCAAACCGTTTCCCCGCAAACAGCGGGGCATATGGTTAGGACTGTACAGACGATACCCGCTCCACATGCTGTACCAGCAGATTTTCATACCTTAAATGGCATATCTTTGGATGACACCCGTGCGGATGTGTTGAAGAAGCTAGGCAAGCCACAACGAGTCAAAAAGGATATGCTGCTGCTTTCTACAGAATACCAATATCCAGATGTTGTTGTAGGTATGCGTGAGGACGTCGTTTCTTATGTGCATGTAGATCCTGCTGCTGGTCGAATCAAGGTAAATGATAAGTGGCTGCCGCTGCAACGGAAAACGCTGGATCAGGCGCTGGGTGGCTCGCAATTCACGGCGGAAGACGGAGAGGTCTATGTACGCGGACAACGTGCAATCAAAGTGTTTATGGATGAGACGTCTGATAAACCTAAGTATGTTGAGTTTTTTGATGAAACGGAGTGGTAATCGATTTTTTTGAGGCGTGACATAACATGGAAGTTTCAAATGGATATGTGAAGTGTAATAGTCAGAGAAGTCAATCCTTAAAGGAGCGTGAGAAACATGAATCAGACCAATCATAAATCTTATGCCAAAGTGGTAGATAACGGTGTACAAGCCGTTGAAGCAGTAAATGAGTTGCGTAACACGGGCTATCGTTATGAGGATGTGTTCGTGCTCGCTCATGATCAGGATCGGACAGATCGTATTGCCGATACGGTGGATGCTAAGGAAATCGGGATTAAGGAAGAGGGCGTTTTCGATTCATTAGCCAACTTGTTCCGTTCCCGTGGCGATGAGCTTCGCGCTAAAATTACTTCTTTGGGATTTACAGATACCGAAGCTGACTTTTATGAAAAAGAACTGGATCAGGGTAAAGTGCTGGTCATTGCTAAAAAAGCGTGATATTGCTGTTCACCATAAAAGCTGAGTGACATTAGATTCGAAAAAGAGGAAGTTGACCGCACCACAAGTGTTTTGCGGGTCCTCCAAAAACATAGATAAGGAATGGGGTTTTAGCCTCATTCCTTATCTATGTTTTTGGAATGCCTTCTTACGGAAACACTACTTCCAATCAACAAGGGTGTTGCCGTATAAGCAGGTATAGTATAATACATGAGTTACAGATAAGGAGAGGCCAATGAGAATTCTAATTGTTGACGATAACCCGACGAATGTCATTATTATTCGTGAAATACTGAAAAAAGAAAATTATCGGGATGTGATCTCTGCTAGCTCGGCCGCAGAAATGTTGGAGCATCTGGGAATCGGCGACCGTACCATTAGTCTCAGGCCCCGTCCTTCAGATATTGATCTGGTGCTGCTGGATATGATGATGCCTGAAATGGACGGCATTGAAGCTTGCAGTATTGTACAGGAATATGAGCATTTAAAAGATATCCCGATTATTATGGTAACGGCGGTAGGCGATTCCAAAAAATTGGCCGAAGCTCTAGATGTGGGAGCCGTCGATTACGTCACGAAGCCAATCAACAAGGTAGAGCTCATGGCGCGAATCCGGTCTGCCTTGCGTCTCAAACAGGAGAAGGATTGGCATAAGGATCGGGATCAGCGAATTCAGGATGAGTTGAAGCTGGCCGCGATGGTGCAGCAGGCGGTGCTTAGCCCTGCCATCCATGACCCGGTGCTGCAAGTGAATGCGCTCTATCAGCCTTCCTTTGAACTGGCAGGGGATTTATATTCATGGTATCCGTTAGGGGAGGGGCGATATGCCATCATTTTGCTTGATATGATGGGGCATGGCATTTCTTCCTCGCTGTTCTGCATGTTCATTGCGTCTGTACTTAAGGATACGGTGACCACATATGTGGAGCCTGAGAAAGTCATACAAGAGCTGAATCGGCGTTTTAACCAACTGGATCTGGGCAAGCAGCTGGTACAGTATTATTTTACGGCGATTTATATGGTGATTGATACCCGTTCACGGCGAATTGACTATGTAAATGCGGGACATCCTCCCGGTTTGCTGTTCAACCAGGATGGCAGCATTACCAAATTTGACCGTGCATGTAGCCCGGTTGGTTTGTTTGATAAGATTGATGCAGAAATGCACACGATTCATTATGAAGGAACTGGACATATCGCTTTGTATACGGATGGCTTGCTGGAAGCGGTGGAAGGTGAATATGAGGAGCAGTTGGAGTATCTGACTGAGTGTCTACGTAAGTATGAGGAATGGAACGAAGAAGCGATGCTGGATGCATTTTTTCGTAATGAGACGCCACAGGATCGCGATGATGATAAGTGCCTGATCTGGATTTCATTGAAAGAGGGAGAGAGCTTGCATGAAAATCAGAAATAAACTGCTGATCGGCTTTGGATCGCTTATGGCGATCCTCCTTGTGCTGACGCTAATCAGCTATGACCGTATGGGGAACCTGAATGAGCAGCTGAATCAGGTTTACCAGGACCGATATGTGAAGGTCCGGAAAACAACGGCTATTCGTGGTCAGGTGAATGATATGGCTAAAGTTATGGCCAACCTGATTTTAAATCCGGGCTCCTCCGTCGGCGAGGCCAAACGTGAGCTTGATGATATTTCTGCTACTGGAACGAAAGTGCTGGCAAGTTTGCAAACAAATTCAGGCACCAGTGAAGAGCAGCAGCAGGTTGATCGGGTAGCCGTCGCCTGGAATGAATTTCTAAGTTACGAACAAAGGTTAGTTTCTTTACTGGGACAAGATCGCATTGATGAGGCTAACGCTTTCCGCAATAGCACTGGTTTGCCTGCTCAACAGGAGGCAATGGATAGCATTAATGCCCTTGCCGTTTTTCAGGATCGGGAGATTGATAACGACATGAAGCAAGCCAATCAGGCTTATGAGGAATCTGTGCAGATTACCACAATTCTGATGGCCGCCGGTCTGATCATGGGCTTACTGGTTATTTTGTGGGTGCTCCCAAGCATTGCCAAAGGTCTAAATATCGTTAATCTCATGATTAATGGTTTTGGCAAGGGAAAGTACAGGGCCATCAGCCGAATGAGTGTTGCCTCCAAAGATGAAATCGGTGAAGTCGCTCGTGTATTTCAACAAATGGCCGGGGACTTGGAAGAAAAGCGGAAATTCGAGCATTCCGTCCTTCAAACGCAGAAGGATCAAACTTGGCTTAATGCCAATACTGCTCGGGTGACTGAGCTGTTCCGTGGTGTAAATTCACTGGAGCAGGTTGCTCAGATGTTCATTAGTGAGTTTACGCCCATCTTGGGAGGCAGCTATGGAGCCATCTATTTGCAAGGAAAAGATGTAGAAGACAACCGTTTTAAGTTATACGGTTCCTATGCAAAGGTGACTGGCGAAAATTCGATTAGGGACGTTATCCATGTGGGCGAAGGCTTGCTCGGACAATGTGTTCTGGATCGTAAGCCGATCTTGATTACAGAGGCTCCTGACGGATATTTGTCCATAGGCTCTGCCTTAGGAGAAAGTAAGCCAGTGGGAATTATGATTTTTCCTATTTTGTTCGAGGATGAGTGTATCGGTGCTGTAGAAATAGCGTCACTGGATCGCTTCAGTGATCTGGAAACGAAGCTGTTTGCTCAATTAGTAGAGAGCTTGGGGATCATTCTGAACAACATCAAGGGACGGATGCGTGTAGAGCAATTGCTGCGCGAATCTCAGGCACTTACTGAGGAATTGCAATGCCAATCCGAAGAACTACAAACTCAGCAAGAGGAACTCAAGCGCTCCAACGAAAATTTGGAGGAGCAAACAGAAGAACTCAAGCGTTCAGAGGAATTGTTACAACGTCAACAAGAAGAATTGGAGCATTTTAATACTGAACTGATTGCCAAAACTAGAGCGCTAGAAGAACAGGTTCGAGAAGTAGAAGAAAAGAACGATGAGATCGAACGTGCACGAGCTCAGTTGGAGCAACAGGCCATGCAGCTAGGAATCACCAGCAAATACAAATCCGAGTTTTTGGCCAATATGTCTCATGAGCTGCGTACTCCGCTAAATAGCTTGCTTATTCTTTCTCAGCTCTTGTCTGAGAACAAGGAAGGCAATCTTAAGCCAAAGCAAGTGGAATATGCACAAACCATTTATATGTCAGGCGCCGATTTGTTGAAAATGATTGATGAAATTCTGGATTTATCCAAAGTGGACGCTGGAAAAATGGATATTAACCATGAAGCGGTCCATTTGAAGGAACTGGAACTGTTTGTGGAGCAGAATTTTGCTCCGGTCGCAGCCAAACGTGAGCTTCAACTGCATACCGAAATTGAAGAGAACCTGCCGGATGCCATTATCAGTGACGGTTATCGTCTCAAACAAATTTTACGTAATTTGCTGTCTAATGCCTTCAAGTTCACCACGGAAGGTTCTATTCGTTTCATTGTATCTCGGGCAAACGGAGAGCAGCTTCCTGGTCTGCTAAATCCACGAAGATCCTATCTGGCTTTATCTGTGCGTGATACGGGCATTGGGATTGCTTCCGATAAAACGGATCTGATCTTCGAAGCCTTCCAGCAGGTAGACGGTACAACCAGCCGGAAATATGGGGGGACAGGACTAGGTCTGTCGATCAGCCGCGAGCTTTCCAGATTGTTGGGCGGCGTTATTACGGTGGAATCCGAGCAGGGACAGGGTAGTTGCTTCACATTGTATTTGCCGGAACAAACGCCAACGGCTGAGGATATGGACTCTCATTCGAGAGAGGGATTTAACGGTACGGATGTGAATTCGGATTTTGAGAATGTGGCAGCCTCGGCAGAAACGGACCTTCCCATGATTATGCCTGCTGAACGGTTGCCATTATATCAGATGCCTTCGAAAAACAAAGCGAAGGACATTATACATCCGGGAGACGATCGAAACGAGATTACCTCGCAGGATAAAGTGCTGCTGATTATTGAGGATGATATTAATTTTGCTAATATTTTGTACGATATGGCCCGTAGCCGGGGCTTTAAGGCACTGATCGCTCTCCAAGGAGACGATGGGCTCAACATGGCTCAATCTTATTTGCCGGACGCTATTATACTAGATATTCAATTACCTGTAATGGATGGATGGTCCATTTTGGGTGAGCTAAAAGGAAATTCATCGACACGTCATATTCCAGTGCATGTTATTTCGGTCATAGATGATGTGAAGCAGGGCTTAATGATGGGCGCGATTGCCTATCTCAAAAAGCCTTCCTCGAAGGAAAGTCTGGATAAGGCATTTTCACATATAAAATCGTATACGGACCAAATGGTCAAACGTCTCCTTGTGGTTGAAGATGATGATAATCAGCGTAAATCCATTATTGAGCTGATCGATCATGATGATGTTGCCATTACGGCGGTATCGACAGGTCAGGAAGCACTGAATGAGCTAGCTACCCAGCGGTATGACTGCATGGTACTGGATCTGATGCTGAGCGACATGACTGGTTTTGAACTGCTGGATCGTATTCGAGAGAACGAGCAGCTAACTGATCTGCCGATCATTATTTATACAGGCAAAGATCTGGACAGCAAAGAAGAAACGCAACTTCGCAAATATGCAGAGTCTATTATTATTAAGGATGTTAAATCGCCGGAACGGCTTTTAGACGAAACAACGTTGTTCTTGCATCGTGTAGAGGCGAATCTTCCTGAGGATAAACGCAAAATTTTGCAGAAGCTATACAACAAGGAAGAACTGTTTGAAGATAAAAAAATATTGTTGGTAGACGATGATATTCGCAATGTATTTGCTCTGTCCAGCGTGCTGGAAAGCTATCGTATGGAGGTTACCTTTGCGGAAAATGGAAGAGAAGCACTGGAACTGCTGGAACAGACACCTGATTTTGATCTGGTTCTGATGGATATGATGATGCCGGAAATGGATGGATATGAAGCGATGCGACGTATCCGGCTAATGCCACAATTCGAGAAGTTGCCTATTATTGCCCTGACAGCCAAGGCCATGAAGGATGATCGTTCCAAGTGTATTGAGGCAGGCGCTTCCGATTATGTAAAAAAACCGATTCAAACCGAACAGCTTTTATCATTAATGCGGGTGTGGTTGTATTCGTAACCCAAAAAATTGGGTAATATAAATCGACACATGATTGGAGCGGCACAGGCAAAACCTATTTAGGAATTGGAGAGAGATTATGACATCTAAGGATATGGCGGATAATGCTGCTAATGAAGTGAAATCGAATGATACTGAGCGGGAATTGATTGAGATTGAGCTGTTGCTGGAAGGTATACATCGGCTGTACGGCTACGATTTTCGTAACTACGCTCTGCCATCGATTAAGCGGCGTGTTTATTATCATGCGCAGTCCGAGAATGTAAGCACGATATCAGGACTTCAGGAGAAGGTGCTGCATGATCGCAGCGCCTTCGATAGACTGGTGCAAAGCCTTTCCATTCCGGTGACCGAGATGTTCCGTGACCCGGAGCTGTTTCTGAATTTTAGGCAGAAAATCATTCCTATTTTGCGAACGTATCCGTACATTCGAATATGGCATGCAGGTTGCTCCACAGGTGAGGAAGTATATTCTATGGCGATCTTGCTGCATGAAGAAGGCTTATATGATAAGGCCCGCATTTATGCGACGGATATGAATAACCTGTCTTTACAGCAGGCGAAGGAAGGCGTATACGGGATCGACAGAATGAAGCTGTATACCAAAAATTATTTGGAGTCCGGGGGCACGCAATCGTTCTCTGAATATTATACAGCCAAGTATGATTCAGTGATGTTTCATCCTTTTTTACGGAAAAATATTATTTTTGCGGAGCACAACTTAGCGACTGACCGGTCCTTTAACGAGTTCAATGTTATTTTTTGCCGGAATGTCATGATCTATTTTAACGACGAACTTCGCAACCACGTGCATGGGTTGTTTTATGATAGCTTGAGTCATTTTGGTGTGTTGGTGCTTGGGGCCAAGGAATCCATACATTTTACCGATTATAGTGATTCCTACGAGCCGCTGGACCGGATAGAAAAAATTTACCGGAAGATTAAATAGAGATGCTTAGGAGGATTCCATGGGGCTTCATGAACCGATTCATATATTGCTGGTAGATGACAGACCTGAGAACCTGCTCGCTCTTGAGGCGGTGCTGGAGAGTGAACGATATAATTTGGTAAAGGCCACATCCGGGGAAGAAGCGCTGCGATGTCTATTAAAAGATGAATTTGCAATCGTAGTCCTGGATGTGCAGATGCCGGGTATGGATGGAATTGAGACCGCAAAGTTAATCAAGGCCAGAGAGAAAACAAAGGATATTCCGATTATCTTTATTTCAGCTAACAGCAAGGAAGCGGAGCATTTATTTGCGGGGTATTCAGCGGGCGGTATTGATTATATGGTGAAGCCGTTCATCCCTCAAATTCTCAAGTCCAAAATTGAAGGCTTCGTGCAAATGTATCTGACAAACAAGCGCTTGAAGACACAGTCCATGCTGCTTCATCAGAAGACCCAGCAGCTGGAGAAGATGAACAGCGAACTGATTGCCGCCAAGGAGGCAGCAGAGATTGCTGCCAATGCCAAAACGGAATTTCTGGCGATGATGAGCCATGAGATCCGCACACCTATGAACGGCGTCATTGGCATGATTGATTTGCTGATGGAGACGGAGCTGCAAAGTGACCAACAGGAATATGCTGATATCATCCGTCGTAGTGCAGACGCGCTGGTAGCAGTCATTAATGATATTCTGGACTTCACTAAGCTGGAGTCAGGCAAAATGGAGGTAGAGGAATATCCTTTTGATCTGGTTTCCTGTATCAAGGAAGTTTTCAGCCTATTTACGGTAGAGGTGAACCGAAAGAACTTGGAACTGGTTTATTTCCTCGATGAACAGATGCCTCCTGTGTTATATGGAGATATGGGAAGATTGCGTCAAGTATTGATTAACCTGGTATCCAATGCCGTCAAATTTACAGACCGGGGCGGGGTGTATGTCTTCGCATCTGTCAAAGAGCAAAGCGACAATGGACTTACCGTTGAGTTTTCAGTGAAGGATACAGGCATTGGTATTGATCCCGCTAAGGTTGGAAGGCTGTTTCAGCCCTTTTCCCAACTGGATTCTTCAATGACGCGTAAATATGGTGGAACCGGGTTAGGACTCGCCATTTGTAAAACCTTAGTGAATATGATGGGCGGAGATATCCGTGTAGATACGAGCGGAGAACAGGGCGTGACGTTTCATTTTACAATGAAGCTTGGCTTTGCTCAGGAAAATGAACTGGAGGGGGAGTCCAGCCACGACTGGGAAATTCCACATCGGGAATCTCCAAGCCGTAAACCTGTACTGGTCGTAGATGATCATCCGATTAACCAGAAGCTGATGGTTAATATACTGGATAAGCTCGGTTTAGCTTCAGATGTGGCAGCAGATGGGCAACAGGCGCTTGATATGGTCATGGCGAATCAGGACTATGACTATATCTTTATGGACTTACAGATGCCTGTGATGGACGGTCTGGAGTGTACGGGTAGAGTGCGTGAGCAATTGGCGGGAAGATCCCAACCTGCCATTATCGCCATGACGGCTAATGTGATGGAGGGTATTCAGCCTCGATGTATTGAAGCTGGGATGAACGATTATATCAGTAAGCCCGTTAAAATCAGCAGTGTAAAACAGGCGTTGCTACGGCATTCTCCGGACCATTTTCCAATGCAGCCGGGTAAAGAACAAATCAATGAAGCCTAGATGGTGGCATTTGGTAGTGTTTAAAAAGTTATACCGTGATTCAAACGATCGTATAATGGGTTAGTATGTAGGGAAATCTTTTTTCGGGAGAGTAGGCCTATGAATACAAATAAAAATGAGAAGTTTAATGCAATTACAGAAACAACCGATGGCGTAAATACCGTTTATCTGAGTGGAGAGTTGGATCTTTCGGTAGCACCTGATTTTCGTCTGGTGATGGAGCCTTTGGTGGGGGAGTCCAGCCAAGATTTGATTATTAACTTGAGAGACCTTAAATACATTGACAGCACGGGGATTGGTATCTTGTTATCCATTTTAAAAGCAAGGCATGGGATGGAGTCTCGCTTTGCTGTTCAAGAGGTACCACCTCAAATTCAAAAGCTGTTTGATATGACCGGTATTGCCAAATTCTTTGTCCCCCAGGAGAATTCCCAATAGGAAAGGAAAGAAAAAGAAATGAATGCTCAAATTCAAAAAGTAGTTCTTAATTTGCCGGCAACTGCTGACTTTGTTGATATTGTAAGATTAAATTTATACGGTATTGCCGCGAAAATGGGATTCTCTTATGAGGATATTGAAGACATGAAAGTGGCTGTATCGGAAGCGTGTAATAACTCTGTCCTTTATGCTTATGGTCATGAGGGGGGAGTCGTGGAAGTAATATTCGAATTTGATGAAGTTTCGTTGTCCATTCGTGTCAAAGATGAAGGGGAGAGCTTTGAACGTGTGGAGGACCCGTCCCGTATCGCATCCTTGCATGACAAGGAGTTGAATGATGCGCAGATAGGCGGATTAGGCTTTTATCTCATGCAGGCGCTTATGGACGATGTCCATATCTTGAATGAGACAGGAAAAGGCACCGAAGTGGTGCTTGTAAAGCGACTGACCAGAAGTGAGGAAAGAGTATGAATGAAAAGGTAACTCCCCCGGAGTCGATGGATGAAGCCGTTGGTCTAATCTGGGAGTACCAGCAAACAAAAGATAACGAGATTGCTACCGTGCTGATCCGTAAGTATGAGCCGATGGTCAAGATGGCTGCTGGGAAGATCTCCCGTAACCGTCCGGACTTATACGAGGATTTATATCAGACCGGTCAGATGGCTTTGATACGTCTGCTTCAGCAATACGATATCAGCTTGGGTATCCCATTTGAACCATACGCTATGAAAAGTATGCTGGGACATATGAAAAATTATTTGCGCGACAAATCCTGGTACATCCAGGTTCCTCGCCGCATTAAAGAAAAGGGTGCGCTTGTTCAACATGCTATTGATGAACTGACCGTTAAATTGGAACGCTCACCCAATGTGGACGAGATTGCGACCTATTTGGATCTTACCGTGGAAGAAACGATTGAGGTGCTTGCTGGCCGTGAGTGCTATCACTATGTTTCACTGGACTCGCCTTTATCCCAGGATGAGAGTGCAGCTACGTTAGGCGAGCTCATTAGCTCGGATGCTAACGATTATGACACTGTGGAAAAACGAATGGATTTGCAGCAGGCTTTAAGCCAACTGAAGGAGCAGGAACAAAAGGTGCTTCTTCTGGCATTTCAGGACGGTCAATCTCAACGTGCGATTGCACAGACGTTGGGCGTATCGCAGATGAGCGTTTCCCGTATTCAGAAGCGGGCAACGGAAAAGCTGAAGCAGATTATGTCTAATTCCTCTATTTCATGAGTAGATGGCAGATTATATGGCTTAAAATATTTGACGTCACATCGTAAGGACACGTTATTCCGATATGGGAAGCGTGTCCTTTTTATAAAGCGAAAAAGGTTGGGAGGAAGGTTGGAATCCATGACAGCATTTGAACAGATTTCTTCCTTTCGTGGAGGATGGGAATGGTGGGACATCAGTGCTGGGAATTGGCAAGATTCGGTCATACAGCATTTGAAGGAGAAGCTCCCAGAAGCCTCAGAATGGCTGGACAAGGTAGAGGACATTCCATCCAGCTTTATATCTGTGCGCTTTCCAGATGGCAATCAGCCCTTAATGTACGGGTCGCTGATCTACTCTGTTCAGGAGGAGATCGACAGTCAGCGCAATTGCAACAAGTTTTATTTTCTGGTCCTAAATCAGAAGTTAGTGACGTTAAATCTGGATCAAAATACCCGTGAAATCATGCACACCGCGGAACGCCAAAAAATGCTGGAACAGTGTGAGGATGCAGCTGATGGCATGTTTGTATTGGCGAGAGCCGTGCTCCATTACTTTCATACAGGTATGGATAAGTTCGAGATCAACCTGAGAAGACTGGAAGAGGACATGGAGAAAAGGAATGCTCGTACGCTGATGGATTCTATATTGAATGCACGTTTCGAGCTGTTGTATTGGAGCAATATGTTCATTCCCTTTTCAGAGCTGGTGACGGCTTCTCGGGAGGCATATCTGGATAAACTGGAGGAGAATCGTTTTTTCAAGCAGTTACTTTACCGTGTTACTCGGATGGAAGGACTTTTCCTGCATTATGAAAAGGAAATCGACACATTGATCTCCATTGACGACGCCATTTCCGCATTTAGAGGGAATGAGATTACGAAGACGCTGACCATTGTCACCGCCGTATTTACACCAGCAACCGTAGTGGGCGCTATATGGGGCATGAACTTTGAAAATCTGCCTTGGATTAAAACAGGCTGGGGTTTTACTACCGTGATTATTGCCACATTGCTAAGTATGTTGGGAATGTACGGCTGGCTGATGATGAAGGGGTGGACAGGAGACTTATTGAAAGCTAACAAGCGCAACAAATTGTAGCGGCTGACTACTGCTGTTACAATTTACAAATAAAAAACGATCCATCGTAACTGGAGGCTCTTTGAGGAGTCTATTACCGGTTACGATGGATCGTTTTTAAATGAGATAGGGACAATTACTTAGTACCTTGGCTCATTTTGATATATCCTAATAATTCGGCGATGAAATCTCCGATGACCGGAAGATTTAATTGTACCAGGAAACTGAGCAACCAAGCGAGCAAGGCGAGTATGACCACTGTACCCAGCGTAAGGCCGAGACCACGTGCAATCCCTGCGGTCAGATTGCTCATAATTCTTCTTTTAGTGCTGGAGTAGTTCTCCAGAATATCTTTGAACTCCGCTCTTTCAAGCGTATCTGCTATTTGATCTAAGCGTTTGTTAAGCCGCTTGACCTCATGGCGCAGCTCAAAAGGATGCTCATTTACATCAAAGTCTCTCTCCTGATCATGCGTTTTAACATGATTAGGAGTAGAAGAAGCCTGCTTGGATGAAACCTCATCTGGCTGATCTTGAGCCTGTAGGGGATGAAAGGTTCTTTTGTTGTTCGCGGTAAGATCATCTCCATAGGAATTTGGCTTGTTCATTGTCATCCCAGCCTTTCTATCATTTAAAAACAGCCAGCTTCTTGCATGCTGGCTGTTCAGTGTAGGCTTATTTTTTTGCCATCAGAATGTGTAGCTATTAGGAATTTGCATTCAATTGTTTTTGCGTATCCTTGGCCGCTTGAGCCGTTGCATCCATAACCTCTTTATCTGCTTTGGCTGCTTCATTAGCGACATCTGCAGAAGCCTTGGTTACGCTGGATACGATATTGTCTTTGCTCTCGGATACCGTTTTGGCTACATCTGCTGTTTTGGTGGAAACGGTTTTGGCCAAATCTGTCGCTTTGCTGCTAACTACAGATGCCACGTCCTTTGTTTTATCGGAGACAACTGTAATTTTATCAGACAGATCACTACGCAAATCACGACCCGGCTTCGGCGCGAACAGCAGGGCTGCGGCAGCACCAATCAAACCTCCAATAAATAAACCTTTTGCAAAACCTGAAGTACTTGCCATATTTTGATTGTCAATGTTACTCATGTTATATCACTCCTCTTATAGAATTAAAGAATAAAAGATATATATAAATGTTAGGTAGCCCTTCTTAATAGCCTGGACACAAGTCCGAGCAAGAACACGAACAATGCGGTTCCGAGTATGGCTGGAATGACTGCAAAATCTCCGATGACCGGGCCCCAGTCTCCCAATAGCATGACACCTAGCCAAGCTCCTACAAATCCAGCAATCATAGAGCCCGCAATGCCGCCAGGCATTTCATGACCAGCCAGTGCATCGCCAATCAATCCGATAATAATCGCCATTACAATACTTAGTACAATTCCCCACACAAGGATCGCCTCCCTTATCCTAAGTTCACAAAACCATAACGTTTTTAATGAAGGCTGAGCTTCGATATTGCTGAGCCTTGCTTACTTCGTATATAAACGTCGTGACCCGGAGTGAAACAAAAAGCCGTCTCGGACATTTACCGGTGGGGAGTGGAAGGAAGCTTCATGCGCGCTCGCCAATAGATCACAGGAACGGTAAACACCAGCCAAATTATACCTGCAATATAGCCACCCACAATATCTGTAGGAAAGTGAACGCCTAGATATACGCGGCTTAATCCAATCAAGAGAATCAGTAGTGCACCAAGAACGCACGGAAGAAAGAGCGAACGCCCACGAATCTTTCGTTCTATGGCCCAAATGGCAAATATCATTCCGAAAAATCCCATGGAAATCATCGCATGACCGCTGGGAAAACTATAACCCCCGGCTTCAACCAAATGTTGAAGTGACGGGCGTTCCCGTTGCAAAATTTCCTTAATGAGCGTATTCAGCACCCACATCGCCGTAAAGCTGCTTAGGATCGCAAAGGAATAAGCTTTTGAACGAAGACTGACCCAACACAAGGTAGCAGCACCGAGGGCGATGATCAACGACATGCGGAATGAACCTAAAGATGTAATGAATATAGCGATGGTTAGCAGTTGGTAACGAGCAGTTGCTGTGTCTGGAAAAACGGCATCCTGTATGCGTTCATCCCAATATAGAAAAGGAGCTGTGCCAATCCACTTCACAGAGTAGGCGATGAGCAGCAACACAGCGATCATGATAATAGATGCATACAGACTACGACGCAAATAGCTTGGTAGGAACCGGGATGGTTGGGGTTCATGGGATAGCATATGTAATAAATCTCCTCCTTATGGCTGTAATAGATTCAATTTTTCGTACTATTAACTTAACTAATAATGAACTTAAGAGCAAAACCCGACGGCGACGACAGGCTGATTGAGGCATATAAGCCCGGGGTAAAGGGATCGTATCACAGCGTTTGTAATGCCAGGGCCGGAAGTGGAATAGTCATCACGAAGCAAAGCTGCTTTACGGAACTGTAATCCATGGAGGTGTTAAGGATGATTAAAATAGTGACATCGGCAGAAAGACATACCTCAAATAAAGGATGGATTCATAGTGAGTTTAGCTTTTCATTTGCCGATTATGAAGATCCGAGCAATGCCCATTTTGGTTGTATGCTAGCCCATAATGATAACGAGCTTGAACCGCAGCAAGGCTTCAAAAGACATCCGCATCACGATTTGGAAATCGTCACCTATGTAATTGAAGGCCAATTGCATCATAGCGACAGCTTGGGACATGAGCAGGATTTAAAAAGCGGCTCGATCCAGGTTCTGAGTGCAGGCACCGGAATTGAACATGAAGAGCGAAATACTGGGGATGAAAGACCGGTCCGCTTTTTGCAAATGTGGTTTTTACCCGAAAGTCCAGGCATTCAGCCTTCTTATCAGGTGCAAAGATTCAAGCACAGTGAACGTCTAAATCGGCTTCAGCCTGTTGTGTCTGGTTCAGAAGTGGAGGGAGCGTTATCCATCGCGCAGGATATAAATCTGTATCTGAGTAGATTGGAAAAAGGACAGCAGCTTGAATATCCGCAGCAAGAGGAGCGCCGCACCCACATCTATGTAGTTAGCGGTCATGTAGAAGTCACATGCCAGGATGGGGATTTTCAGTTAGGGCCTGGTGATGCCGCGCGAATTCAAAAAAGCTGTACATTAAAGATACGAGCTACAGGTAATGAGGATATATCTGAACTGGTGTTAGCGGATTTGCCTTGAAGCATCCTTGAGTGAGTGAAGAAGTGTATGAAAATGCGCATATGCAATCGAAAAAAATAAAGCTCGTATCCCGGTGCACGTCTGTTGAGACGAGCGGAGCTACGAGCTTTATTTACGCTGACAGGGCACTATCATGAAGGCTGTTGTTCATGATGATAGGTTGTAATACAGCTAAGCTGTATTCCTATAAGCTATTTCAGGAGGATTTGCGTAATCTGCCCAGTTCAGAAACAATAGCTTCAACCTCTGAAATGCTCAGGTTAGGCTTGCTTATCACCATATCATAGACATCATGAATGTCCTCGTATTGCTCCAGCGAGAAAGCGGATGCCTGCATAGCAGCACCACTCGCCATACGGAGTTTAGTTTTAATACCCTCAATCATATACTCAATGTTGGCATGAGACGGTACAGACAAATCCATCGTTAATTTTCCATCCTTTCATAACAGGGGAAGTTGCCTGTATTGTATCATGTTTTTGTTGTAGAATGTACTGAAAGCCAGATTACCGATATACAACCGAATCAAGGAGGATGGACAAAGTTGTCTTTGTATAATCGAGCTTCCGCACCCGGTCGCTCGTCCTTAGAACATAATGTAAAGAAAACAGATCGAGATGGACTCGCGCCGTTTTTCCGAGAAATTCATCATCAGCATGCTATAGATAAGTTGACTTTTGTTTGCATCGGTACAGATCGCTCATCGGGTGATTCACTTGGGCCACTGGTAGGCACCATGCTCAAGGAGCAAGGCTTTCCGCACGTGATTGGCACAATGACGGAGCCCTGTGATGCAGATCATCTGGTTTCATACTTGGAGTGCATTCCCCAAGATCATCATGTGATCGCCATAGATGCTTGTCTTGGACAGCACGGCTCAACGGGAACGTTTCTTATTGCGTGTGAACCGCTAACTCCTGCGCGATCGGTGGGGCTGTCTCTGCCGTCTGTTGGTCATTATAGTGTTGCAGCGATTGTAAATGAGCGCAGTCCCAAACCCTATTGGACACTCCAAATGACGTCGCTTCACTTGGTCATGACAATGGCTGCGCATATTGCTAATGCGGCGGCTTATGAATTTGGTTTAAAAACAGCTTCGCAAGATTTTCCGGAGGGTTACCGTTTCAGATATTGATGGTCTGCTTAATAATATACATCAGCATTGTTCTACTTAATAATATATTCAGCTCCAATAGATTATATACAGAGAAGGAAGGGTTCCATATGGAAAAGGTATTATGCGAAGGAACGACGATCTGCTATGCCGAACAGGGAAAAGGAGAACCGATCATTTTATTGCACGGTTTTTGCGGAAGCTCCTCCTATTGGGATGAGGTTGTTCCATTGCTGTCCCAAAGCTATCGTTGTATTGTTCCAGACTTGCGTGGACACGGACGCAGCGATGCTCCACTAGGAGCCTATACTATTGATCAAATGGCAGATGATGTGCTTAAACTTCAAGAACAATTGGACATCCCTCAGGCTGCCTGGTTTGGCCACTCCCTAGGAGGCTATCTAGCCCTTTCGGCAGTGCAGAGACATGCAGAGCGCCTTACAGCCTTTGGACTGATTCATTCCACAGCTTATGCAGATACGGACGAAGGTAAAGAAAAGCGGAATAAGGCTGTATCCACCATCCAAACGGAGGGGATTACGACCTTTGTAGATGGACTTGTACCGGGGCTATTTGCTCCTGATCATGTGGAGTCGATGTCCAGCCAATTACTGAAAGTCAAAGAAATTGGCTACAAAACACCGCCACAAGGAGCCGTAGGAGCATCACTGGCTATGCGCGAGCGTACTGATCGTCGGGATGTATTGTCGGCTTCTGCATTGCCAGCCCTTTTAGTAGCGGGTGAGCAGGATCAGGCGGTTCCTCCAGCGCGGACGTTTACAACAGATCGGGCCGGAGTAACTCAGGTTACCCTACCGGAAGCAGGTCACATGAGCTTGTTCGAAGCACCGGAGTTATTAGCGAACGCTATCTTGACATTTTTAGAGCAGAACTTGAAAAAATAGACTAAGGGAAGCCCAAAAAACCGGAACCTTCTGAGGTGATAATCAGAAGGTTCTGGTTTTTTGTGTAGTCAATTATTTTTAGGAGTGTAAGGTGTCTAATTTATGTTGCTTTTGTTAAAGGCAAACGCTGTCGGCAAACCGTCAATACTCTCCAAATTTTTCTCATAGGCATATCTTTTAAGTGCTTCTTCTCCCATCTGAATTGAGACTTCCTTCAGCTTTTCCCGTTCGCTCGTGTATGTCATGAAGGGAACCGCAAAACCACATGAATTCTGAACCATGTGAATGTCCACAACAATGATTTGTCTTGCACCGGGAAGCGGGTTGAAGAGTGGGTACAGCACATTCCATTGCTTAGTATCAGGCAGCGCGACGGTACCAGTGCCATAGAGCTTTAATACACTGGGAGCGCCCTCAAATGCACAAAACATGATTGTTACCCGTCCGTTCTCGATAATGTGGGCGCTTGTCTCGTTGCCGCTTCCCGCCAAGTCGAGATAGGCTACCCTTTGGTCCGATAGAATACGAAAGGAATCATATCCCTTGGGGGAAAGGTTAACGTGCCCTGTCTTGGATAGCGGTGCTGATCCTACAAAGAAAATGTGCTGCCGCTGTATAAACTCTTGATGTTCCGGTAATATCGAGCTAAATTGTTTACCCAAACTCCATCATCCTTTCTCACAAAAATATTCATATAAATTTTGTTTCTAAAGAAAATAATTACTATGAATTATTTTATAGAATGTTTAAATATACTGATTATTTTTTGTTTCGTATGAAACAAAAATATCACGACACTAACAAAGAAGCAATATTGATTTTAAAAAAACTCATCATTCGCTATTCACATGATCAGCTACAAAGTACTGTACCGTAGGAATTTCACTGCCATACGTGAGCATTCTGACTACCTGATCATTGATGTTATTAACTGAGGGTGAAGGTTATGAGTGGTATTTCTGCATGGTGGGGCATTTGGCTTTTAGACAAGGATGTCATACAATCAGAAGACAGAGTTTCTGGTTGTCTAGGCATCGGGATGAAAGGAAGGGAACGGCTTGCTTAGAAAAGATTATTTGCTCAGTATGATGGAAGAATTGACATCCGCAGTAGCATCGGTGCTCGGTCTAAGGCGTGAAAATAAACACGTCGAAGCGCTAAAACAGCTAGATGACCTGCTCAACAAGCAGTTTCGTCTTCGTTCAGATCTGCTCAGACGATTGCCGCCGGAACAAATTATTGAGCTTTTCCGATTGGGCCCTGGAATTGAAGCAGACAAGCTCCAGCAGGTGGCTCGCATTTTAGAGGAAGAAGCCGTGATTTACCTGGAAACCAGCAGAACAGACGAGGGCATACGAATCTTGATGAAATCTCTTCATTTATATTTGTACAGCGATACGAATGGCGCGACTCGTGATCTGCAGGTCTTGCCTGAACGAATAGCGTGTATCGTGCAACTGGTGCATGAATATGAGCTTCCCCCTGAAACCAGCAAGCTGTTGGCTGTTCATTACGAGCGGGAAAACAGGCTGGACGAAGCCGCCGATGTCTGGTTTGGATTGGCATGGGAGCAGCCAGAGCTGCTAGCGGAAGCGGAGAAGTTTTATAGTCAATTACTGGATAAGACCAATGCAGAGCTGGAGCTGGGTGGAATTTCACGCCAGGAAGTCACCGAGGGTTTGACCGAGATCACCCAATTACATGAAAGAAAGTGAGATGTACCTTTTGGATTCACTGCGCGAACTTATATACCAATTGACCACGGGAGGATCCCTCATAACAGCGACGCTGAGTCAGCTTCGCAAACGGGAGGATGCTTCTTTTACTAAAGTGCAAATCAAACCTGTAGAATTGAAAAACAAGCTGCATTACCAGTTTGCTTTTCATTATAGCAACAAAGTCATTCATGAAAATCTGACCCCTGACGAAGCTAATGAGCGTATGACTGCCTTGTTTGAGGACACGTTCCGCCAAGGACTTTTATGCGCCAAGGATGCAGACTACCAAGTGCTGATCAGTAAAAAATATAAAGTATCCATTCTGACAAAGTCACCGAGCAAAAGTAAAGCCGACCTGTCTCATAATCGCAAAAAGCAATATGTGCTCGAAGAAGGGGAACGAATTCCTTTCCTGATTGAGCTCGGGATAATGAATGAGGATGGTAAGGTACTGGCCCGCAAGTATGATAAGTTTCGTCAAATTAACCGGTTTCTCGAAATGGTGCAGGATATATTGCCTAGCCTTCCGGTAGGCCGCCCATTGACGATTGTGGATTTTGGCTGTGGCAAATCGTATTTGACCTTTGCGCTGTATCACTATTTGGCTGTACAGCAAAAGCGACCATTGCAGATCGTTGGTTTGGACTTGAAGGCAGATGTCATTGAAACCTGTAATGTTCTGGCTCAAAAGCTGCAATATCGACAGTTGGAGTTTCTGGTCGGTGATATCGCAGACTATAACGAACTGGAACAGGTGGATATGGTTGTTACCTTGCACGCTTGTGATACAGCAACGGATGCGGCGCTGGAAAAGGCCGTCCGCTGGGGAGCTTCCGTCATTTTGTCGGTTCCGTGTTGCCAGCATGAGCTGTTCAGCCAACTGGAAAATCCGGTATTGGAGCCGTTGCTTTCCCATGGTATTTTAAAGGAGCGTTTTTCTGCACTGGCAACAGATGGAATCCGGGCCAAACTGCTGGATATGATGGGATATCGGACACAGCTGTTGGAATTTATCGACATGGAGCATACACCTAAAAACATTCTGATTCGTGCCGTCAAAGGGCAAGCGGGAGAACAATCCGTTCTGTGGCATGAATACACAGCATTTCGGGATTTTATTCATGCTGATCCTTATTTGGAACGCGCTTGTGCGGATTTGCTTCCCGATGGAGCAGGGAAAAAGCAGACACACAGCTAGGAATATAGTAAAAGTGGAGCCACTGCGGGGTGGCTCCACTTTTTTTGTAGTTCACGGTTCATAGTTGCAGTACGCAAACATCTATCCACCATAGGCACTTCTAAAAGCGGTGCACAAAACATCGCGATCCACCTTCCACAATGCTGCGAGCTCCTCACTGACATCTTCGTCCCACCAGTCGCATAGTAGTTTGCGGTTACTATGGTTTTCCGCAATCCAGATAAGGTGTCCGACGACCTTGCGGCAGTATAGCTCCTCGCCCTGCTTGACCAGATCAGGAGCAATGTGAACAGGCAGACGTTTGCAGGTTCGATACAACTCTTTGATACATGCGCGGCGAATACCACGAGCCGTGGGTAAACGGGATTGTGAATTGTCATGTTTGGGGAATTTGCCGGGAGGCATATTGTACCCCCTCCTCTCTCTCTCAACTTATGCGGGCAGAGGGGTCGGGGTCACTGACCTCCCTATTTGGGCGAAGTGGCGACTTGTTCTGCCGCTGTGATACACTAATGAAAATAGAGAAACAGGCAGGGAGTGGGAAGAGAAGTGGACCAAATATCTAGTATCATTAATTATTTGTTTGAGATCATTCGTAGTCTTGGGTATTTTGGTATTATGCTAGGCTTGATGGTTGAGGTCATTCCAAGCGAAATTGTCCTCGCTTATGGTGGCTTTTTGGTATCCTCGGGTCATATTAATTTTTTTGGCGCAGTCGTTTTTGGAACGATTGGCGGGGTGCTGGCCCAGCTATTCATTTACTGGATTGGGCGCTATGGCGGCAGACCGGTATTAGATAAGTATGGGAAATACATACTTATCAAAAAAAGTCATGTCGACCATGCTGAAGCCTGGTTTAACAAATACGGCACAGGGGTCATTTTCACAGCTCGCTTTATTCCTGTTGTGCGTCATGCCATCTCAATCCCTGCCGGGTTGGCTCGAATGAACGTATGGCGCTTTACTATTTTGACAACGCTAGCGATTATACCTTGGTCTGTTTTGTTTATATATTTAGGTATGCTGCTAGGAGACAAGTGGGAGCAAATTGACGAAGTGGCAGCACCTTACATCAAACCGATTTTGCTGGTTGCCCTTGCACTCTTGATCATTTATTTTGTTATCAAGTGGATTTTGTCCAAAAACAAAAAAGGAAGTGTATAACATGAGCCGTACTAATGTATCGCAATACTTCGGAAAGGGCTTAAGCCCTGAACAGTTTATGGAGGGCATGGAAAAGAACAAAGAAGCCTTCCGCTCTGGGTACGATCAGTTTGTATGGAATCGCGAAGAGGATCGAGAGTATTTTGAAAGCTTGAACCATCGGGATGATCTGCGCGTGCTTATTTTGGCTGCCGACTGGTGTGGGGACGTGGTGCGCAATGTGCCAGTTGTGTTCCGTGCGCTGGAGAATAGCGGGATTCCGACCGAAGTATTAATCTTGGAAAACCATCAGGCGCTGATGGATGACTTCCTGACAATGGGAGGACGTGCTGTTCCGATTGTGATTTTTGCGGATACAGGAGGTCACGTACTTGGCCACTGGGGACCACGCCCTGCACATGTCCAACAAATTATGATTGGATTCAAACGTGAAAATCCAGATCGGGAAGCTGATGATTATCAAGAAAAAATCGCAGTTGCTCGTAAAGAAATGGCTGAAAAATATGGGGAGGGAACCGAGGTCCATCCTGTAATTGTTCAGGAATTACGCGAGCTGATCTCGGGATTTTAACTTATGACGTTATCTATTCGCAGCTTTAATCTCGGTCCTCTCCAAACAAATGCTTATTTGCTTCAAGGGGATGATCCGCAGCGCGCCGTTATTATTGATCCGGGGATGAATCCGGGTCCTTTGCTCAGAGCTATTGAGCCACTGACCATTGAAGCTATCCTGCTGACTCATGCCCATTTTGACCATATCGGTGGAGTAGAGGAGATTCGCAATACCAAAGGCTGCCCGGTTTATCTGCACGCCTTGGAGCAAGACTGGCTCACATCTCCTAAGCTGAATGGTTCCTTGATGTGGCCAGAGGCATCCCCTCCGATCTCGACGGAACCTGCCGAATATGATTTGGCAGAAGGTCAGCAATTGAACCTGATCGGGCACACGTTCCGGGTTTTCCATACACCGGGCCATTCACCCGGAAGTGTCAGCTTTTTGTGCGGCAAAGATCTTTTTTCCGGGGATGTGCTATTTCGTCAGGGCGTCGGACGCACGGATCTGACGGGTGGCCGGGAACGGGATCTATACGATTCTATTCAGAACAAATTGTTTCCGCTCGGAGATGACGTTACAGTCTATTCCGGTCACGGTCCCAAAACGTCTATCGGTTATGAGAAAGCTAATAATCCGTATATCCGGTAAATGTGATGAACGTTTTCAGTAGGGGCAAAATCAAAGGTGTGACAGGTTTTGCCCCATTTCGACAACAAATTATAAATTATGTATAGACAAAGGTTTTTATTTTTGTTAACATAAATTTATTAAAGTTACATACTAAACTCGCGAAGCACGCAAGCTGTGGATGAATCCCGGTTTGCGTTCTTTTTTTTGCCCATTAAGAGGATAAAGAGGCATGAGGCCGTCAGATCACAAGGGGGAGCAAGAATGAAAAGAAAACATATATTTGGGGTACAACGTGAGATTGGAGGTAGTTTCCGTGTTCCCAATATAATAGATATTGAAGATTCTGTGGTAGGTTCCGAGCCGAAGATCATGACTTGGAAAAAGGTGAAACGACGGAGCGGAATCCCTTCACAAAACTGGCATGTGAGGCTGAATGAACACAGGTTGGGACGTGGAGACGGTCGATTATGAAGATACATAGATGATATAGACAAGCTACTTTTTTTTTAGTAGACTTAGCAGATAAGTTCAGACAAACGGGGGGGCTAACGATGCATCATTTAGGAGCTAGAATTATGATCGTCGCGGATGCTTTTGAGCAGAATCTTCCTGTGGGCGAACATGGTTATATCATTGCTTACGACCGTAATGCGGACAATGCTTTTGACTATGTCATTCGCGTACCGAAGGTGAACCGCAACTTTTTTGTACCATCCGGGGACATCGAGCTGGAAGAGAGTATTCTCAAGCTGGAAGCCGAGCGGATTGAGCGTGAAGCGCTGATAGATTACGCCCTTGCTACTCATAATGAGAAACTGTTCAAGCATGTAATGAACGGTGGTCTTGATTCGGTAGAGACTGAAGAGGAAGAAGAAACCGCGGCAGAGTTGTTGTCACAGGCTGATTTTATCAGACAAGTCAATTTGCGTGCTTGGATATAGGAGTCGGCTACTGCCGACTCTTTTTAAAAATATATAATGGGCACAATCTCAGCTCCTATAGTTTTCTCGAAAGAGCACCGAGAGGTGCTTTTTTTATATCCTTTTAGCAACATTTACCTCATTGATGTACAGTTTGCTTCTGTACCGCGTCAAAGATTGAATTGTAAAGGGTTCTATCCTATAATTAAAAACGTTATTTCGAAGTTCGGTGCAGCATTTTTTAATATCAGGATTTTGCAAAATTCGATTCCAGTCGCTCCGAAGTGCAATATATAGATGAACTAAACCATTTTGATCTATATCTTGCTCATTGGAAGCCGCCTATAGGATTTTTTGCAAAATCCTCATATACATGAGGAGGGTTTTGTATGAACATTTCCACGGAAGATGTCCGTCACGTAGCCAAGCTGTCCAGGTTGAATCTGACCGCGGCTGAGGAAGAAACGATGACAGGACAATTAAACGCCATTCTCCATTATGCGGAGAAGCTGAATGAGCTGGATACGGAGCAGGTAAAACCGACCACTCATGTGCTGCACGTCAGCAATGTCATGCGAGACGACGAAGTTCGCGAAAGTTTGACACATGAGCAAGTGATGCGCAATGCACCTGAAGAAGAAGACGGACAGTTTAAGGTTCCTGCTGTTCTGGAATAGATCTCATATTTGAAAGGAGGATGCAAATTGAGCTTGTTCAATAACACATTGCCCGAGATACATAACAAGCTGCATCAAAAGGAAATTTCCGTGAGTGATCTGGTGGGACACGCTCTGGAGACGATTGGTGCGCGGGAAGACAAGATCAGAGCTTATATTACCGTTGACGAGGAACAGGCCCGTGCATCCGCACGTCAGCTGGATGATCAGCTGATTTCCGGAGAGGAAAGAGGGCTGTTGTTTGGCCTGCCGGTTGGTATTAAGGATAATATCGTGACAGAAGGGCTGCGTACAACATGTGGCAGTCAGTTTTTGGAAAATTTTGATCCCGTTTACGATGCCACAGTTGTTAGCAAGTTACGCGCAGCGCAAACCGTGACACTCGGTAAAATGAACATGGACGAATTCGCCATGGGCGGCTCTAACGAGAACTCCAGCTTTTTCCCTGCACGTAACCCTTGGGATTTAGAACGTGTTCCCGGCGGTTCCAGTGGCGGCTCAGCTGCGGCTGTTGCAGCGGGTGAGGCTTATTTCACACTCGGTTCGGATACAGGTGGTTCCATTCGCCAGCCTGCTTCTTACTGCGGTGTAGTTGGCCTGAAACCAACCTATGGTCTAGTATCCCGTTTTGGACTGGTGGCTTTTGCCTCCTCTTTAGACCAAATTGGACCCATTACTAAAAATGTTCAGGATTCAGCCTATGTCCTACAAGCCATTGCAGGTTATGACCAGAAGGACTCCACTTCTGCGAAGGTAGACATTCCTGATTATTTGAACGCTTTAACCGGGGATGTAAAAGGACTTCGTATCGCTGTGCCTAAAGAGTATCTTGGTGAGGGCGTCGATCCTCAGGTCAAGGAAAAGGTGCTGGATGCACTGAAAACGCTGGAAGGACTGGGTGCTGTTTGGGAAGAAGTGTCTCTCCCTCACACAGAATATGCGGTAGCTACATATTACCTGCTGGCTTCATCCGAAGCGTCATCCAATCTGGCCCGTTTTGACGGCGTGCGCTATGGTGTGCGTTCTGACAATCCGGACAACCTGCTTGATCTATACCATCAGTCCCGTACGCAGGGGTTTGGTCCCGAGGTGAAGCGTCGGATTATGCTGGGTACCTATGCACTCAGCTCCGGGTACTACGATGCCTATTATTTGAAAGCTCAAAAAGTGCGCACACTGATTAAACAGGATTTTGATCGTGTATTTGAACAATATGATGTGATTATCGGACCTACTGCACCGACAACTGCTTTCAAAATCGGCTCGCAAGTGGACGATCCATTAACAATGTATTTGAACGATATTTTGACGATTCCGGTAAGCTTGGCTGGTGTGCCAGCCATCAGCATTCCGTGTGGTCTTGCGGATGGAATGCCAGTCGGACTACAAATTATCGGAAAAGCCTTTGACGAGTCTTCCGTGCTACGCGTAGCTCATGCTTTTGAACAAAATACCGAATTTCACAAGCAGCGTCCGCAGCTGTAATTTGCCAAAAAGGAGGGAACCTATTCATGTCTACAACTACATCCAAATATGAGACGGTCATCGGACTTGAAGTGCACGTGGAATTGCATACGAAGTCTAAAATATTCTGTGGATGCTCGACATCCTTCGGAGCACCACCCAACTCTCATACATGTCCGGTCTGTCTCGGTCATCCAGGGGTGCTGCCGGTATTGAACCGTCAGGCCGTTGATTATGCGATGAAAGCAGCAATGGCGCTGAATTGCACCATTGCTGATGTGAGCAAGTTTGACCGCAAGAACTATTTTTACCCCGACTCACCTAAGGCTTACCAAATCTCACAATACGATCAACCCATTGGCGAAAATGGCTGGATTGATATTGAAGTGAATGGTGAGACAAAGCGTATCGGTATTACCCGACTGCATCTGGAAGAAGACGCAGGGAAATTAACACATGTTGATGGTGGCTACGCATCTTTGGTCGATTTTAACCGGGTCGGCACACCATTGGTCGAGATCGTTTCGGAGCCGGAAATATCTTCGCCGGAAGAAGCCAAGGCCTATCTGGAAAAAATACGTGCCATTATGCAGTATTGTGACGTATCCGATGTGAAGATGGAGGAAGGATCACTTCGCTGCGACGCGAATATCAGCCTTCGTCCGCATGGACAAAAAGAGCTGGGAACTAAAGCGGAACTGAAAAACATGAACTCCTTCCGTGGCGTACAGCGCGGACTGGAATATGAACAGTTCCGCCAGGAGCAGACGCTGGACGAAGGCGGAACGATTGTACAGGAGACACGTCGTTGGGATGAAGCGCAAGGTAAAACTTTATCCATGCGTGGTAAGGAACAGGCCCATGACTATCGTTATTTCCCAGACCCGGATCTCGTTACACTGCATATAGATGAGGAATGGAAAGAACGCATTCGTGCTTCGATTCCTGAATTGCCTGACCAGCGTAAAGCACGCTACACTTCGGAATATGGATTACCTGAGTATGATGCCCAGGTGATTACGTCCTCCAAGCCATTGGCCGATTTGTTCGAGGATAGCCTTCAATTCACCAAGGATGCCAAAGCAGTATCCAACTGGATTATGGGGGATTTACTCGGTTATTTGAACAGTGCTGGTGTGGAGCTGTCGCAGGTTAAATTGACCGGACGGGGCTTGGGTGAAATGATCGGACTGCTGGAGAAGGGAACGATCAATAGCAAAATCGCTAAAACGGTCTTCAAGGAAATGCTGGAAAGTGATAAACTGCCACAGCAAATTGTTGAAGAAAAAGGGCTTGTACAAATCAGTGATGAGGGTGCAATCCTGACGATTGTCGAACAAGTTGTAGCAGCTAACCCGCAATCGGTCGAAGATTACAAAGCTGGCAAGCAAAAGGCCATCGGCTTCCTAGTCGGTCAAGTGATGAAGGAGAGCAAGGGGAAGGCAAACCCTGGTCTTGCTAATAAGTTGCTGACGGAAGTGCTTAACCGCTAATGGCATAGATTTGACAGGGGCTTGTCTTTTAGGGACAGGCCCCTTTTGCATAGACGCTGAGAACGGTTGGCGCGAACAAGCTTTAGAATCCTGATGGCATTTTATGAGTTTCCTTAGGAGGGAAAACAGCATGGTTACCCTATGTTCATTGGAAGATGATGATATCGTCAGTCAGATATGGCGTCTACAGCACGTTGCCTATAGGTTGGAAGCTGAGCTGATTGGGTTTGATGAGATTCCTCCACTGATGGATACATTGGATACGCTGAAAAGCTGTGGAGAGTCTTTTTATGGGTGGCTGGAGGACGGTGAATTGCTAGGAGCACTGGCTGTGCAGTCTGAGTCGCCCGATTCGCTTACCCTTACACGTATGATGGTTCACCCGGATCATTTTCGTAAAGGCATTGCGGACTCTTTAATGAAGCATGTTTTGAGTGAATATCAAAATATCCCGTTGTTTATCGTCTCTACAGGAACCTTAAATACTCCTGCGGTGACATTATATCGAAAACATGGCTTTCGCCCCGTATCTGCGGCCGAGGTCGCCCCAGGCGTGGAATTAACCACCTACCATCTGCATAAGGTGGAATAGCATTGAGATAACATTAAATTGGCATTAAAAATGCACATAAGCCCACAAACCGCGCACCCGGAGTGGGAAGCACGACATAACCGGGAGGAGAGACTCGAATGAATAATCCGTGGATTATAGACGATTCACATATCATTTTACGGCTTTTACTGTCCATGCTTCTCGGTGGATTCATTGGTTTTGAACGCGAACGTTCCAATCACGCAGCTGGTTTGAGGACTCATATTATGGTCAGTCTTGGTTCGACGCTGATTATGCTACTCTCCATTTACGGCTTTGCCGATTTCATTAAAGAAGTTAATGTACGCATAGATCCCGCTCGTTTGGCTACGGCTGTGATCACTGGCGTAGGCTTTTTGGGTGCAGGGACGATTATGTTCACAGGTAAATCCATTACCGGACTAACGACTGCGGCTTCCATTTGGGTCGTGGCTGCTATTGGCCTTGGGGTGGGAGCAGGCTTTTATTTCCCGTCTATAGCGGCGACAGTGCTCGTATTTTTAAATTTATGGGTGTTTAACAAAGTTGAACTTCGGTATATGCGTGGACGCAAGCGTCATCTTATTACATTGTACGGATTGTCCTCTCACGGACTGCTGGAGCAGATTTCGACTTATTTAGAGCAAGAAAAAGTGGAAATACGTAAAATAATGATTAAAGAACATGAAAATGTCCCATTTCACGAATTACACCCAGATCGGCAGAGTATGGAAGTTTCCCTAGAGGTGCTGGCCCGTCATGATTTTAATCCCGTACGTATTGCAGCTGATTTACGACAATGGGAAGATATAGCTGCTGTCTCCGTCGAGTAATAGTCTACCTTTTTTTAACAGTTACTCTTAAATCCGATTGGGGTACTATGTAAGCATCGAAGTATTTTCAGCGGAGCCACGCATGGGATTCAAAGGGGAGGATGGCATGAACTCGGAACAACCGTTACCGTCTGGAGAGGCTGGACAGCTACAAGCATCGGAACAGCGGGAACAGCCCAGACAGGGGAAACGTCTAAAATACGCTAAATTTCGCAAAGTGATTGCTATTATCATGGCGGCATTGTTACCCGGACTGGGACATCTTTTTTTAGGACTGTTTATTAGGGGGCTTAGTTTTATTGTATTGCTCCTGCTAGATATTTTTGCGATGTTGTATGTTTCCTCTGACGGCTTGAGGATCAACATTCCATTACTTATTTTGCTTGGATTGTTCATACCCATTTTATATTTTTATAATGTATATGATGTCTTACAGTCAGCAGATTACATGGTTCGTTATCGGCGTAAGCCAGATCGTTATGCACGAATGGATGCTAGAGGCCAGCAAAGTAGTCCTTTTTATGCATGGGAGAGAGGCTTTGCTTTTGCTGTGCTAATGGTGGCAGGCGGTGGACTTATGATTTTGTTTCGCATGAAACCTCGCTGGTTGAGTAATTTCTTTGAGGATTATGGATTCCTTACGCTGGCCATTTTATTAATGATGATCGGTTTATTCCTTTTTCTAAGGGAAGCCTTTCTGAACTTTAAGCGTAAAAAGTTGAAAGAAAGAGGGTGAAGCTGGCGTGCACCGCAAAATAAGAGTCGGGCGCTACACCTCTTCGCTTCTGTTGATGGCTGTAGGCATTTTGCTTATTGTAGATGTGTTTCAAAATACTGAATATATGCTTCAGCTCCTCGTTTGGTGGCCCGTAATCTTTGTGCTTTGGGGACTGGAGTATCTGATTTTTTTTGCCATGTACTATCGGAAAGAAGGCAAGTCTGACAACGGAAGGCGATTCAGACCTGACCTAAAGGGGATTCTGTCCGCTTTGGTAGTGGCAGCCTCGGTTTTTATCGTGACCCAGCAAAATCATTATATGTATCTGTGGAACCGGGTCAGTCTCAATCTGACGTCAGCCTCTATGGATTTTAGCCAGGCTAAAGAGAATCGGTATGATATGGGTGGTATGCTGGTACCTGTAACTATGCAGACGTCCGATTTAGTAGTTGATTCGGTTAATGGTGATGTAACACTGATCAGACGGCCTGTGTCCAATATAGAGGTACGAGGGACTCTATGGGTGGATCAAGCGCCTGCTGCCGAAGCGGACAAGATTGCTCAAGCTTCTTCACTGACTTCTACCGACGGCAAGACTATCCAGATTCGTCCGGAGGCAAAGTCGTACGGAGCATCAAGCAAACGTCAGCCTCGTGTGAACATGCTGATCACCGTGCCGGAGGACCGGCGGTTCAATGTGCAGATTAGAACCTCCAACGGGAATATTTCCTTGAATGGAGTTGATGCAATTGACAGCATTCGGCTTGAGAGCGGTAATGGAAATCTCACTGTTAATGACGCTATCGGCAATGTCAAGGGAGGCACGCTGAACGGTCAGGTTAAATTGCATCGGATTTCTGGAGATGTGGATGTGCGCACGAACCGTGGCGACATGCAAGCAGGCGATATTGAAGGAGCTGTGACACTGCACACCATGGTAGGTGATATTCAGCTCGCTCGTTCGGAAGGGGACATCACCGTAGATACTCAGAATGGTGACATGAATGTGCTGAATTCTACAGCCAAGCTGAATGCAAATTCGCTTAATGGCTCTATCAAAGTGCATAGCGAGCAGATAGGCGGAGATTGGAAAATATACAGTGCTGTCGGTGATATCGTATTGGATCTTCCGTCGAATGGAGATTTTCAGTTAGAGGGTTCAAGCAGTTATGGTAATCTTCAATCCGATTTTCCATTTAAAATAGACAGTAAAAGTATTTCAGGCCAAAACGGGACAGGCAAGTATGCGATCAACGTAGAGGGCAACAGTAATTTAACCATTAAAAAGTTACTGATGCCGTCGTTACCCGACTTGGATGATTCCGGGGGTACGACTGCGCCCGATACATCTGAAAGCTCTGCGGCTGAACCGGGAGCTTCTGAGACAGATACCTCTATAGGAATATCCGGCGACAATACGGCGCGTTGACAAGAAACTTGAGTAGACCGTACAATGTGAGTAGGTTTAGAAGTGAATTGTAAATAGATGCGTGGTAATTGATAGGATCGTAAGTAAGGGATAAGGCGGTGGACATATATGGCAGCACGCGTCCAGCATGCTTTGGAACTTCTGAAGAAGACAGGTGTACGCATAACACCCCAGCGTCATGCCATATTAAACTATTTAATGGAAACTATGGGGCACCCGACTGCAGATGAAATATATCGAGCGCTTGAGTCCAAGTTTCCAAGTATGAGTGTGGCTACGGTTTATAATAACTTAAAGATGTTTATAGAAGCGGGTATGGTACATGAGTTGACCTATGGAGATAACGCCAGTCGTTATGATGCCAATATTTCGGAGCACTATCACATCATTTGCGAAAAATGCGGAAAGATTGAAGATTTCAGTTATCCGTATTTGGCCGATGTGGAACGCCATGCCGCGTTGGAAACAGGCTTCGAGGTGCATGGACATCGTATGGAGTTACACGGAGTATGCAAAGCTTGTAGTAACAAACAAACGTAACGAAACAAGGAATAGAAGTTTTTTGTGCGGTATGTATATATTGTAATGGATTGGAAACGTGAGGAATTCCCCATAAGCGGGGATTTACCGCGTTTTTTTGTTTAAATCACTTTATTTTTGTTTTAAGTAATCTGTTGAGGTTACAAAATACGGAAATTCAAAGTTCATACAATGGAGGTTCAATATTGGCCAGAAATCATTCCAGACGCCGCCGTAAACGTTCACGATTCAAAGGAGCGGCAAGCCTGCTATTATTTGCAGCGATTATATGTGCAATTACTGTTGTATGGTTTGGCAATCCCCTTCACGAGAAACCCGATTGGCAGGGCAGTGTCCGTCCTATTTTTATGCAGGGAAAGTTGACTGGGTATGAAGCTCAGAGCTCCGGCAAGAACATGCTGATGCCGCTTAAATTGGTGCAAAGTAAAATTGATCCTACCGTTCGCTATGAGGATGACAGCCAAACCGTTATTATGGCGACGAGACAAAGCCTGCTCTATATGAAGGTTTCGAAGGCACAAGGGGAACTGAATGGTAAAACATATGCGCTGAGCGCAGCCCCTCAGGTAATCAGTGGAGAGGTATATATCCCGATAGAGGCTGTACGTGAAGTATACGGCGTTTCTATACACGAAGATCCTGTGACTGGTGCTGTCATCCTAATGAAGGCTGGAGAGAAGGTCAGGCTGGGGAGTGTAGAAAAGAAGGATGGCCCACAGGATGCTAGAATCGCCTTACGTAAAGAAGCCTCTAGCCTATCTTTCATTTTGACAGATATATCTCAGCGGACGAAGGTGCGTATTTGGTCCAGACAGGGCGATTGGTATTTTGTTCAGTTAGACAATGGTTATGCAGGATACATTAAGTCAGACCATGTCGCTGAAGGAGAAGAGCTTGTGATCCCTTCGGTTAAGGACGATTTGTCCATCTCGGAAAAACATTGGGAGGGTAGATCAGTAAACCTCGCTTGGGAAGCTGTCTATAATCGCAAGCCCGATCCTTCCAAGTTTGATCCTATGCCTGGAGTAAATGTGGTGAGCCCTACGTGGTTCAGTGTCGTCGATCATGAAGGTACTGTAGAAAGCAAGGCAGATCCTGCCTATGTCAGCTGGGCACATCGCAAGGGGATGGAGGTTTGGGGCTTGTTGAGCAACAGCTTTAATCCCGAATTAACAACAGAAGCTTTGTCCACCTTTGAACGTCGAAAGTCGATTGTAGATCAGATGATTTCACTTGCCCTAGAAAATGATCTGGACGGTATTAATATTGACTTTGAAAATGTTCATACGAAGGATGGCCCAAATGTCACCCAATTTTTGCGGGAACTTAAACCGATGGCTCGGGAACATGATTTGATACTGTCCATTGATGTAACGCCTAAATCTCAAAGTGAGATGTGGTCAGCTTTTTTAGATCGAAAATCATTAGGCACCATCACAGATTACCTCATGGTAATGGCATATGATGAACATTGGGCGGCTAGTCCAAAGGCTGGTTCTGTCGCCTCGCTACCATGGACGGAAGCGTCAATTAAGCGAATTATTCAGGAAGATGAAGTGCCGCCTCAAAAAGTGGTTTTAGGTATTCCATTATATACTCGAGTGTGGTCCGAGACTCCCAAAGAAGGGAAGATTAAGGTCACCTCCAAATCGCTTGGTATGGAGTCAGCAGCGGATATCATAAACAAATTTAAGTTGAAGCCTAAGTTTAGAGCTTCCGAAGGTCAAAATTATGTCGAGTATACAGAAGACGGCGTGGTCAAAAAGATTTGGCTAGAGGATCAGGTATCTCTAAAAGCAAGAGTAGACCTTGCCAAATCGCTGAAGCTCGGAGGAATTGGTGCATGGAATCGAACCTTTGCAGATGAAAACGCTTGGGTAATACTGAAAAAAATAAGTGAATAAGATAAAAATTTATACAATTGAAGAAGGAAGTCTCTTATTTATGTAGAAATGATCACATGTATCCAAATATCCAATTTGCGGTCATAGCCGCCTTGCAGGTATGGAGGGAGAAGTGCAGCTAACCAAATTAAACCTGATGTATGATGAATTGTTGCAGGAAGATTCAATAGGTGTTATTTCGTACAGAAAGCCGGGAGAGTATTTTCACGGTTCGATGTTGTATGACTTTGATGAACTCATTCTAATTATTGGAGAAGGCACCAAGCCAGTTCGTTCTATTCAACACTTATTTATGAATGGACTAAGATGCCAAGTGTTGTATGCAACGCTCAGTTGTCTGAAGGAATGGATTATCGCTGGTGAACAAGCCAACATTATAGATTATGTGCTAGAAGGTCGTATTGTCTGGGAACGGGATGACAGGGTCCGTCTTTTAAGACAGGAAATTGTTGATTTTAACGATCCACTGCGGGAGCAGAAGCGATTTCATGAGTTCTCCCGCTTTCTGGTCAATTACGTTCATGGTAAAAGAGCGGTGCGAGAAGGGCGGATCATTGACGCTTATCAAAGTGTTCTGAAAGCATTGGATCATTGGGCATCTATTGAACTCATTGAACGGGGGATTTATCCAAAGGTTCACTTATGGGTTCAGGTACAGCCTCTGGATCGAACGATTGACAAACTGTATAACGAACTCACATTAAGTACGGAAACCTTGGAACAACGGGTTGAACTAGTACTGCTTGCTTGTGAATTTTCAGTTATGTCAAAAATGGAGGAATGCTCATCTCCGCTATTCCGTATATTAGGCAGCAGACGGGAACCTTGGTCTATAAATGAACTTATTAACCATCCTGAGCTAAAGAATCTCCAATTGGATCTTACCGTCGTGCTCCGTAAACTGGTATATCGTTCACTTATTAGAGAAACAGCTGCCGGGGATTTTAGGGAGCGTGGACAAAATCGTGAACTGCGTTACTCCCTTATTTGATGTGCAGGGGTTGATTTGTCAGGAAGAAAGGTTGTTAAACCGACTTTTCTTCCTTTTTTTGTACGTGATTTAGTATTTATAAATAGTTAAAAAATATAAATTATCAATTTAGGTTGACGAGTATATAAAATATGTGATAAGTTATAACTCGCCCCATTAAGCAGCATGAATAATTTTGAACTGTTTAAAGCAGGATAAACGTGTTGCATCAAGCAGAAAAATGAATTTTCAAAAAAAAGCTTGACGAAAAATGAGGTTATGTGTTACATTATTTAAGTCGCCGCTGAGACGCGGTGGTGAAACAAAGTAAGACAAAATGCAGATTTGATCTTTGAAAACTGAACAACGAGTGAGTAAAACGATTTTGTTCGCAAAATCAAACAAGAGATATTTTATCTCGTCAGTTTCAAAATGAGCTTATCGCTCTTTCTATAAACCAGCTTCGGTTGGTCTTTAATGGAGAGTTTGATCCTGGCTCAGGACGAACGCTGGCGGCGTGCCTAATACATGCAAGTCGAGCGGGGTTGATTAGAAGCTTGCTTCTAATCAACCTAGCGGCGGACGGGTGAGTAACACGTAGGCAACCTGCCCACAAGACAGGGATAACTACCGGAAACGGTAGCTAATACCCGATACATCCTTTT
>NZ_FOYG01000001.1:213778-1397837 GCF_900116035.1 Paenibacillus sp. cl130 | reverse complement strand
TTGACGTGGGGGTTCAAGTCCCTCCACGCGCATCTTGTTTTTGCGGACGTGGCTCAGCGGTAGAGCATCGCCTTGCCAAGGCGAGGGTCGCGGGTTCGATTCCCGTCGTCCGCTCCACTTATTAGTCCCCTTAGCTCAGCTGGATAGAGCGTTTGACTACGAATCAAAAGGTCGGGAGTTCGAATCTCTCAGGGGACGCCATTAACTTCATAAGCCGGTGTGGCGGAATTGGCAGACGCGCGCGACTCAAAATCGTGAGGGAAACCGTGGAGGTTCGAGTCCTCTCACCGGCATCTATTTCGGGATGTAGCTCAGCTTGGTAGAGCACCTGGTTTGGGACCAGGGGGTCGTGTATTCAAATCGTGTCGTCCCGATAAATTAATGGCGGGTGTAGTTCAATTTAGAACTCCAGCCTTCCAAGCTGGTAGCGTGGGTTCGATTCCCATAACCCGCTTTATATAGATGAAAAAGAAGAGATGGCTTATTTTTATGCCATCTCTTCTTTTTACTTTTAAACTATTCCTATCCACATGACAACCAGTAGAAACTCCAAGGCAATCTCCTCCGTTCCTTTGCGTTATTAACATACATAGGCAACTTCCAGAATTCTTATTTTCTGATCTCCTCCATATACTTAAGTTTCAGTTCGCAGTTCAGTTCTTGAAGGAAATATCAGCATGCAGACAGAAAATCTCATCAGAAATTGCCCCACCTCCTGCACCCCGCAACCTAACTTTGTTATCGGCGAGAGAAGCAACCGCTCCAGATCCAGACCTTCAATCTGCTTAACTATCGGTCAATGGGCTTTGAGCGAAGCGCTGACCGAGTCATCTTCGTCTGAGAAGCAGCCAGTACACCCCGCTCTGATCCCGGACCTCGAACAGGGTCACTACTTCAACAGTTGAAGATATCCGATCCGGGTAACGAAGAAGTCGCTCGGGTGGTGCCGAGCACATAGGCTTCGTACTCATTTGGTTTACGTATGCGGGTATTCCCCTTCCATGCAGAGGGGTTTTCCCAAACAAACATGGCCTAACGGCCACCATCATGAATGAAAATGTCTTGGCTTGTGAATCTGAACCTCCTTAATGGAAGTACAGGGCACAGGCCGAGATTTTTTTGGTAGGACATACTCTGAGTCCTTAATTTCCCGACCTCAAGGAACTATAGGCAGCATCGTATTGTCTCGCTGGTCGAATATTTAAAGCGGTGTTGGTGAATACCAGTCTATGTGAACACTATTTAACAAACTAACTAACAAATTCGCCATTCAAATCTTCTCTTGAATCGATTTTGGTGAAATGTGGACTCCTGCTGTTAGGGCGTAAAGAGAGAAGAGGAGGAATAGAAATTGTCGTATCTGGTTGATTTTAAAGATGTGTCTACGGTTGGTTTAGAGCCTTCACCTGTAGCAGAAGCGCTTGCGGGTTTACGTGCTAATGAAGCCCGTTATTTTATGAATAAATACAAGTATGAATTTACGGTTGTACCCGCTAGCGAAAGCCAGGAGAGCCTTGATTATGTGAACCGAATTTTGATAGAAGAACGTGATAATGCGTTTGCGGCTAAACCTTTAGAAACGTCGCGTTTTCAAGTGGAAAATATCCAATTCACCTACGTTTTTTATGAGGATGGTCTTGCAATCAATGTCATGTATACGGTGGATGACTCTAAAAAGCGGGCCGTTGGTTTTAAGCTTTCTGAGGGGATGGAGGTACCAAAAGAGTTAGAAGAGAAGTTTAAGTTTGCTAGGCAGGAGTCTAAACTAGCTGGAACAATCCGGGGCTTCTTTTGTAATTAAAGGACAATATTAAAGTAAGCAAAAGCGCAAACGGAGGAATCCATCCCCTTATTCTCTTTGCAAAAAAATGTGAAATCAAAGAAAGGGCTATCCCGCAAAAGGATGGCCCTTTCTTTGAAGGAATGATGAAAAGCAATTTTGATTGAGAAAATGCTAGAAATAATAGGGAAAGATACCGCTTATCATATGATTATCATACAGGAAGATCGCGGGTAGTCTCTGATAAGGAGGCTATTTTTCGAGAACTTGCCCTTCAGCCAACGTGGTGAACCATACCATAAGTAAAGACGAAAAATTTTCTTGGGGGAAGTGACCTAACAATACGATTAGCCAGAATAGTTCGATGCGAATGAAGATAACAACACTCAGTGTGGTATACATTCGTGTTGATCTCGTGTTTTAATATCCAAACTTCTATTTCATACATGTTGTTGCTAGTCTATGTCTTGCTTCGCTTTTCTCAAGTGCTTTATTAAGCGGCCCATGATCGATTCTCGGTCTCGCCTCCAATCAGTTGTTGAAGTAGTGAGACTGTTCGAGGTCGTGGATTAGTGCAGGCTGCACAGGCCGCCATCCCAGAAGTTCCTGAGTTGCAACGCTTGATCTCGGGATATCGAGCGCTGCAAGTGTACTGAGGAAGCCGAAGTGGGTGTCTGCTTCTTCACGTGAAATGCTGACTACAGGCACGTTCAGATGTTTACCGATAACACTTGCGATGTCGCGAAATGGCACTCCTTCATCTGCGACCCCATTTAGTCGTGAACCTGCGGGCGCCTTTTCTAACGCAAGGCGGTATAGATGTGCGGCGTCAAGGCGGTGCACAGCCGGCCAACGGTTGGTCCCCTCTTCCACATAGGCTGAGAAGCCCTTCGTTTTGGCAATGTTGATCAGTCTCGGCAAAAATCCTGTGTCACCCTCACCGTGTACCGAAGGACAAAGCTCTACGATCGATGTCCGTACTCCGCGGTCAGCCAGCAATAACGCTACGTTTTCTGCTGCCACTCCATTGGCGTGCGTGGTGATCACGAATGGCTTACCAGACCCTTCCAGCGCCGCTCCCATCGCTTCAACGGCGTGCAGATCTGCTGTGAGTGCCCTGGCGAAGTTCGAGAAGTCGTGATTGAATGCCAGATGAATAATGCCATCCGCAGCCGCCGCACCACTACGAAGGCTGTCGAGATCGTCGATGTCACCGCGGTGCACTTCGGCCCCGGCCTCTTTTAGTTTCGCAGCGCTATTGTCTGAGCGCACAAGACCGACGACTTGATGACCCGCATCCATGAGTTCGCGGACGACAGCGGAACCGATGTAACCTGTTGCTCCTGTTACGAAAACACGCATCATAAAATCCCCCTTAAGCTTCTAACCATTGTTGTATAAATTATAATTACCACGCGATGGGTCCATCCTCATCTGAGAACGTTCCTGTTGGACCGTCCGCACCAATCATCGCAAGCCGGACCGCTTCACGCGCCCCTTGTTCAACACTACGAGTGCCAGCAAAATTATTGAGCGCAGTCGATGTAAAGCCTGGACATGCCGCATTGACCTTGATGTTTGTCGATTCAAGCGCAAAGGCAAAGGCAAGTGTCACCGCATGAACAGCCGATTTTGACGCCGAATAGGCCCCAAACATCGCACGATGTGAGTTTTCCGGAATGGAGTTCCAGCTAAGGGAGCCGCCGGTGCTGCCCATGTTGACGATGCGTGCTGCCGGAGCCTCACGTAAAAGTGGCAACATGGCCTGGGTGACAGCAATGACACCAAAAACATTAGTTTCATAAACCGAACGAATGTCTTCGAGCGAAGCAACGGTCAAAAGACCGCTCGTCGCGCCACTGCTCGGAAACGGATCGCTCGGTTTACCTGCGTGTGATATGGCCGCATTGTTCACAAGGACATCGAGACGACCAAATTCGTTCCGAATACGCTCTGCTGCAGCAACAATGGAGTCCTGATCGGTAACGTCGAGCTGTAGAGCGTGCGCATCCGAACCGATGCTTTTGGAGGCAGTTTCTCCTTTCTCGAGGCTGCGTGATCCGACGAGCACGGTGAAGCCGTTTTCCGCTAGATCCTTGGCAATTTGTAAACCTATTCCTTTATTGGCGCCGGTGATCAAGGCTACGGGTTTGTCCTGCATAATCGTAATCTCCTTTTTGGTATGGGATACCACCTATATATTTCCGGTTGGATGTGGGATAATGATATTAAATCACACAAAAACGAAACTGTAAAGTTCCGGAACTAAGCAGTTTCTTAATATATATTTTAAAAGGAGCTAAGTTTATGAGTAAAATAAAAAAGGAAATGTCTGAGAGGGCCGAATTATCTGAGGTTGTGGCAGAAAAGCCTGCACAAAAATTGGGCCGCAAGCGAGATCACACGCGGGATGATAAAATCCTTGAGGCGGCAATCGCCATCCTCGCCGATACGAGTTTCGATGGTATGACAATGGACATGGTCGCGGCTCGAGCAAAGGCTGGGAAGGCGACGGTTTACCGCCGCTGGTCTTCCAAGGCGGAGTTAGTCCGAGACGCCTTGGCCTGGATGAATCGAAATCATCTTGAGCTCGAAAGCTTGCCTGATACAGGAACCTTGCGCGAAGATCTCCTCGTGCTTTTGAAGCCGCAATCGATCGCGGAAGAAGAACGAAAATTTCGAGTCCTAGCGGGCCTAGGCTCCTTTTTGCAGCATCCGGAATTTGCCGAAGCAGGAACAGCCGGGATTTTCGAGCCATGGGTTGTTGTGAACCGCGAGCTTATGAACCGAGCCGTCGTCCGCGGTGAAATTCCCGCTCACGCGGACATTGAGATGGCTTGTCAGGTCATTACTTCAGTGGCTTCTTTTCGCGGACTCATCCAGCGCAAACCGTTCGACAAGCCTTTCTTCACAGCGCTAATCGATGGCATTCTACTGCCTGCACTCAAAAACCCGCAAACAGCTCCAAATATTATGGACAGATGATGACCAGGCGCTTACCAGAAGAATCTACAAGGTGGATCAATCACAGAAATGATTCAACTAACGGGAAACGATATTTGAATTTAGAACAGGGAGCACACTGCCACTGTGAGGTACAAAAAGAGACCCAAATGTGATTTTGGTTGACGCAGTGAAGGATGATTAAATTTTGTAATCATACTGAAAGAGTGTTGTGGTTTGTGAAATAACAGCACCCTACTAAACACCCAATATTCTAAAAATGGTTTTTAGTCTAGCGAATAACCGGCTATTCGTCCATGCCTAAAATAAACAACTCACGTACACTAAACTATCTTTATAGGGAGGTGTCGTTGTTGAGTTGTCCGGATAAAAAAAATCGTGCAAAAAGAAAACCACAATTGTTTGCCATCCAAAAGAAAAGAAAAAAGAAACTGTTGAGTTTTCTGTATAAAAAAAAATCGTGCAAAAAGAAAACCGCAATTGTTTGCCATCCAAAAGGGAAAAAAAAGAAACGACGTCTTCTAGTTATTAAAAAAATAGTGCGGGTACCGTGTCCCCCACCTAAAGGTCAGCAATTACTTCAAGGACTTGCGGGAGCAATTGCAGAAGCTGGACCTCAAGGACTTGCAGGAGCACTTGGCCCCCAAGGATTGGCAGGGCTTGCAGGAGCGATAGGCGCACTTGGTCCCGAAGGACTTGCAGGAGCACTTGGCCCCCAAGGATTGGCAGGACTTGCAGGAGCGATAGGAGCACTTGGTCCCGAAGGACTTGCAGGAGCACTTGGCCCCCAAGGATTGGCAGGGCTTGCAGGAGCGATAGGCGCACTTGGTCCCGAAGGACTTGCAGGAGCACTTGGTCCCCAAGGACTTGCAGGGATTGCAGGAGCACTTGGGGCGCTTGGCCCTCAAGGACTTGCAGGAGCACTTGGTCCCCAAGGACTGGCAGGGATTGCAGGAGCGATAGGTGCACTTGGCCCCGAAGGACTTGCAGGAGCACTTGGCCCACAGGGACTTGCAGGGATTGCAGGAGCAATTGGCGCAGCTGGATTGGCAGGACCAGCAGGACCAGCAGGACCAGCAGGGCCAGCGGGACCAGCAGGAGCAGCAGGAGCAGCAGGACCAGCAGGGCCAGCGGGACCAGCAGGAGCAGCAGGGCTAACAGGTCCAGCAGGAGCAACAGGAGCAACAGGAGCAGCAGGAGCAACAGGAGCAGCAGGACCAGCAGGTGGAGTATTAGGCTTTGCAGATTTCTTTGCCTTGATGCCTCCTGATAATGCAGCAACTGTTGCTCCCGACACGGACGTGAGTTTTCCGCAAGATGGTCCAATCAGTGGGACTGCAATTACCCGTATAAATGCGAGTTCTTTTAACTTGGCTACAATTGGCACTTATCAGGTTTTGTTTCAGGTAGGTGTAAACGAACCGGGTCAACTCATTTTAACACTCAACGGCGCTGACCTGGCTTATACGGTGGTCGGGCGTGCAACAGGTACTTCTCAAATAGTAGGAATGGCTCTTGTACAAACAACGGTCATTAATTCAGTACTCACAGTGCGAAATCCTGCTGGCAATGCCGCGGCACTCACGATCACTCCATTAGCTGGAGGAACAAGACCAGTTTCCGCGCACCTTGTTATTACGCAGGTTGCATAGAGGGAAAGAAATGCAGTATTTTTCGATAATAATGCCAATATCAAATAGAGGCCGCCCTCAATATTTCTGCGGTGCAATAATTTGGTAAGGGGACATTGTGCTCCTACGACATAAATGTATTGCTTTGTAGCGATCACCGCCGACAGGGGCGTTTCTCCAGACATCTGTGATGGGGGACGTCCCTTCTTTGATAAATGTATTAAACTAAGCGTACACGATAGTTCAATAAATACATTGATACCGTAAACGAAAAAAGAGGAGTAGATTTCCTTAGGGCATCTACTCCATACTTCTAACGGTTATTGTTAAATTGTTGGTTCTTTTGGCGTAATCAAAACCTACGGGTGATCTTTTGAAAGAGGGTTAGATATCGAGTTTACGGCTACCGATCCATTTCACCATGTCAGGATCGCGATGTGAAAAGAACAGGCTCTGTTTCGTATCTAACGTAGTAATCGACTCCATATCCTCTTGGTTTAACTCAAAGTCAAAGATATCGAAGTTTTCGATAATTCTTTCTTTACGAACAGACTTTGGAATCACAACAACTTCTCTTTGTGTCAACCAGCGTAAAACCACCTGAGCAACGGATTTATTATACTTTTCAGCTATGGCTGCCAATATCTCATGCTGGAACAAGTTATTTTTCCCTTCAGCAAAAGGCGCCCAGGATTCGATCTTAACGTTATTCTCTTTCATGAATTTTGCATTTTCAATTTGCTGATTGAATGGGTGCGTTTCAACCTGGTTTACGGCAGGAACTACTTCATTATGAATAATCAAATCGATCAGGCGATCCTCATGGAAGTTACTAACGCCGATTGCACGGACCTTTCCTTCACGATACAATTCCTCCATAGCGCGCCAAGAACCAAATACATCTCCATATGGCTGGTGAATTAAATACAAATCCAAATAATCCAACTGCAATCTTTCCAGTGATTTTTCAAATGCCTTTTTTGTACGCTCATAACCAGTATCCTGAACCCAAAGTTTCGTAGTGATAAATAACTCCTCTCTTGTCACGCCACTTCGATTAATCGCTCTGCCAACTGCTTCTTCATTTAAATAAGAGGCAGCGGTATCTATCAACCGATAGCCTGCCATAATAGCGTCATAAACACTTTGTTCACATTCATTTGCATCTTGGATCTGATAAACACCAAAACCGAGTATAGGCATCTCAACACCATTGTTCAAAGTTACTTTTTGCATATAAAATCCTCCAGTATTTTTAATTATTATGTGTAAATCAACTACAATCCATATTCATAACAGACACCCACTTCACATCCTTATTATGCACCAGATGACAAAGCGATCGTTATCCCGTTCGTGCCAAATGTTTGCCTAATCCTCTCACTACCACCTACAACTTAATTTAATTCGGGGTTCAACTAACGGAAAACGATAGTTGAATTTAGAACAGGGAGCACACTGCCGCGGCAAATGCTCCCTCTTTCATTGAAGTAACAGGCAGATTGGTGCAATATCCGTCAAAATTAAATACACAAAAAAATTGACTTCGAGTGTACTCGAAGCCGTAGACTATCTTCTAAGATCAAGCATGAACTTTTGACGCTGATTTGATATGTTCCGGTATATCGTACTTTTCTCCACATTCTGGGTTATTGTTAACTGGATTCCAGGTATCGTCTAATTGACCAGCCAAAACACTTTCGTAGTAAGCCTTCTTCTCTTTTATGTGCATTAATTGAAGGTTGTACTCATGGATCTTCGCTTCTAGTTCTTTTTCTTGTTTTACAACAAGCTCAGCCCTTTCAGGAATCGTCTCATCACCTTGCAAACACATAGCAATGTAATGTTTGACTTCTGAAATCGGCAATCCTGAAATACGAAAGCAATGCACCATTCGCAACCAATCCAGATCATGTTCAGAGAATAAGCGATTGTTTCTGCCGTCTCTCGAAACGAAAGGTATTAATTGTTGGTCATCATAGTAACGGATCGTATGTTTTGTAAGGCCAGTTATTTCAGATACATCTTTTACCGTATATTTTGGTTCATGTAATGTCTGATTCAAAATTTCGAACCTCCTTGCTATTGACTTCGAGTTACTCGAATACTTTATGATGTCATTGTACCAATGTTGTGAGCGCTCATCAACTGGTAATCTCCTCTGGGAATGCGAATAAATGCTTTAACTTAAGACAACAATTACTACAGTTTATAAATGAATAACTAGAAAGAGGTTAGAAAATGAACGCAAAATATAACAAACTATTTGAATCCTTTACACTCAAAAATGGAATCGACCTTAGAAATCGAGTCATTATGGCGCCTATGACAACTTGGGCCAGTAATGACGATTACACGATTTCAGATGAAGAAGTAAATTATTATAAAAAAAGAGTGAACGGTGTAGGTTTGGTTATAACAGGCTGTACGCATGTCCAACCAAACGGTATAGGTTTTACGCATGAATTTGCAGGCTATGACGATACATTTATTCCAAGTTTACGAAAATTAGCCGATGCGGCGAAAAGTGGAGGAGCTCCTGCGGTACTTCAAGTTTTCCACGCAGGCAACAAAGCACTTCCGACCTTAACTCCAAATGGAGATGTGGTAAGTTCCAGTGCTGTACAGACTGAAGCTACGGCATTTGCTCCTTCTGTTTTGCCGAGAGCACTTTCACATGATGAGATCATGGAAGTAATTCGTACATTTGGAGAAACAACAAGACGAGCCATTGAAGCAGGATTTGATGGCGTTGAAATTCATGGTGCACATGGATTTTTGCTGCAAAACTTCTTTTCTCCATTCTTCAACAGACGTGAGGATCAATGGGGAGGTTCTTTAGAAAATCGCTTGCGCTTTCCGTTGGCGGTTATTCAAGAAATGAAAAATGTGATTCGAAAATTTGCTACAAAACCGTTTATATTGGGTTACAGGCTTTCTCCTGATGAACCAATTGAAGGTGGTCTGCGAATGAAAGATACCTATACATTAATTGATCACCTGATTGAAGAAGGTGTCGATTATGTGCATGCTTCACTCGTAAATGCGCTCTCGTTAAAGCCGTTCGATAGTCAGGATGAAAAAACATATCTTGAATTAATTATAGAACATGTAAATGGCAGATTGCCTGTAATGGCAGCTGGTGCTATGGACACTCCGGATGACGTTGTAACGGCTTTAGATAAGGGGCTGTCCTTAGCGGCTATTGGTCATACGTTAATCATGAATCCAGACTGGGTAGAAAAGGTTCAAAGTGGACAAGAGTCTGAAATCCAAACAGCGATAAAGGCTTCAAAAGTTAGTGAGCTTGAACTTCCGGAAAAACTTTGGGGTGTCATCCAAGCTTCAGGTCCATGGTTTCATATCGAAGAATAACATTTTTATTGTTATCACGTTTTCATCAAGAAAGGATGTGAATTATATGTCAAATATTCAAGATAAGGTTGTCATTATTACAGGTGCCTCAAGTGGAATTGGAGAAGCGACTGCAAAAGAACTTGCCTCTAAAGGTGCGAAGCTGGTACTGGCCGCTCGTCGTGAAGCTCGTTTGCAAAAGCTGCAAGAAGCAATTCAAAATAATGGCGGGCAAGCTGTTTATAAAGTGACGGATGTTTCCTCACATGAGCAGATGGAAGAGTTAGCGGATTATGCGCTTAAAGAGTTTGGAAAAATAGACGTAATGGTCAATAATGCAGGAGTCATGCCGTTATCCCCTGTTCATGAAAAGAAAATCAAAGAATGGGATTTGATGGTGGATGTTAACATAAAGGGTGTACTTTATGGTATTGCTGCCGTTCTTCCATCCATGAGAGAAAGAAGAGAAGGGCATATCATTAACGTTTCCTCTATAGCAGGGCACTTAGTATTCCCTGCTAGTTCAGTTTATAGTGGTACAAAGTTTGCTGTGCGTGCCATTACAGAAGGCCTTCGTAGAGAAGAGTGTATCAACAATATTCGAACGACTATTGTCTCGCCAGGATCGATTGATACAGAATTAACAGCAGCAATTTCAAACTCAGAGTTAAAAACAGCAATTAATGAGGATATGAGAATTGCTATCGAGCCTTCTAACATTGCTCGTGCCATAGCATTTGCAATTGAACAGCCAGCCGATGTAGCAATTAATGAGATGATTATTCGTCCAACAATTCAAGAACTATAAAAATAGAAAAATAATGAGATATGTTGATACTGCCCTAAAAATAGATTTTGGGGCAGTATTTATATTTGTACGGTTTACATGCCTCTTGCTATTGCTATGGGATAGATATGATTTGTTAGCTCTATAAAATGGGGGTTGACCAATACAAAGCATACCATTGGAATCAGCCCAGTTTATAGATGCTTTCAGCAGATTTTTCCCCATACCCTATCCCCAAAATTCTTTACATACGCAGACTCCAAATTCTACCTTAGGAGCGAAACTATCTTAATAAATACCCTCGCATCTGAAAACCCAACGTATCGATTACCCACTACAGCAGCTCAAAATAAATTCTCGATTTTATAGTGTCCGTTTGTATAATCTGATCACACCCCGATATATCTAAAAATGCCTCCTTGCTCCCTATCTAAATTTCTTTCTCTCCATCATCAGTAATCTTAATTCAGATAAATCTGTCGTAGCTTGGTTGATTGCCGATCTAACAGTATCCCTCTATTAGGTTGAAATCCTATATAAATCGGTTGAAAATGTTGATTTTACCAATGGACAAGGATTTGTACAATAGAGTTGTAACGCTTACATTTCCAAGGAGGTTGCGGCGAAATGAAGAGACTTCAGGTGATTGGCAAGCAAATCAGGACCCCGAGATCCAAAAGGAGGCCGTGTTGATGAAATTTAAGGGAATATTGGCGGCATTTTTGTTTTTAACCACAGCGTCTGTGTTGTTTGGGACGCATACGGCAGAGGCCCATGAACTATCCAATGACAAGCTGACGATTCAGACAGGTGAGCACGGTGAAATTTCATCCATACGTATCAAGGGAGATGCTTTCCCGACAGAGTACGTGATGAACGCAACGGTTACACCTGAGCAGAACACCGCAGATCATCAGTGGCTAGGGGAGCTGATGTTCACGTACCTCTTGGATGGAGGCAGCTGGACGAAGGCATGGACGAACAAGTCGGCAGACGCACGTAAGATCACAACCAGTGGTAACCGTGTCACTGTCACGTACGAGAATTCTACTAATGCAGAAGGCATACGCAATTTTAAAGTCATTGAAACGTATTCGGCAGAGTCGAATGGTTCGGTGTTGTGGAATATACAGGTGCAGAATACAAGTGGAAAAAAACTGGAGATTGGCGATTTCGGTTTGCCTCTGCCTTTTAATGAGCAATGGACCAACGGTGATGCGATCTACGAAACAAGAGTGGTGACGCATTCCTTTGTCGGCAATAACAGTTCCTATATTACAGCTGGGCGTCCCAGCGGCATTGGTTCTTCCCTGCTGCTGATTCCTGATTCCACAACAGGTGCGGGTTTTGAATATCAGGATCACTGGCGGGATGAGGAGCATCCGGGCAGCAAATGGGCCTGGAACCCGGCCAACGAAGGCAAATGGCTGGAAGGACTCAATGTATTTTATATTCATTCCAATGTCATCAAGTTCACGAATCGGGGGTATTTGCCCAATACAAGCCTGATCCTGAATCCTGGTCAAAGCAAAAACTATGGCTTCAAGTTTCTGGCGGTGAAGGACGAGCATGATGTAAAAGATACGTTGTACCAAGAAAACTTGGTGGATACAACAGTCGTACCCGGCATGATCGTGCCTACGAATCAAAAAGCGAAGGTGGACCTGCGCTCCAAGCAGGCGATCAGCAAAGTAACCTATCCAGACGGAACCGTTATTCCGCAGACAGATAGCAAGGCCGGAGGACATTACATTTATGAACTGAAATTTACTAAGCTGGGCCCGAACTTCATAACGGTAGAATACGGCAACGGCAACAAAACGGTGTTACAGTTCTATGCCATCGAGCCGATTGATCAGGCGTTGCAACGGCATGCTACATTTATGGTCGACAAAACCCAATGGAATGTACCGGGTGATCTGCGCGACAAGGTATTTGACGATTGGATGATGCATACCAAATCCAAACGCAACATTTTTAACGGCTATTGGGGTTGGGGAGACGATTGGGGTCTGACCCACGGACAGTTCCTGGCTGAGAAAAACACACTGTCTCCAGTCGCCAAAGAGGTGCGGGCAGTAGACGATTATTTGGAGACGGCGATCTGGACAAATCTGATGAACGGACATCATGAGGATTATTTAATTCATGATTTCTTGATGCCAGAGCCTAATGATACACCGACCTATCGAGGGTATGCGTATCCGCACGTATACAACACGTATTTCAGCATGTACAAGATTGCCAAGGAATACCCGGATCTTGTCACTTACAAGCATCCAAAGGAAACCTATTTGCTGCGGGCGTATAACATTTTCAAAGCATTGTATGAAGGGCCAGTCGCGTACAACTGGGAAACAGGTTTGATGGGCGAACTGACCACACCGGATATTATTCAGGCACTTCATGATGAAGGCTATGATGATGAAGCGAATGATCTCAAGGAAAAAATGGATCGTAAATATAACAATTTTAAAAATACAAAGTATCCTTACGGTTCTGAATATAGCTATGACAATACAGGGGAAGAGGCTGTATATACGTTAGCCAAGCAGAATATAGATACAGAGGGCGAGCAAAGTAAAGCCCTGGAAATGATGAGTAAAATTAATGCCAAAACCCGTGCGGCACGCGGTCATATGCCCGTATGGTACTACTACACCGATCCGGTGACGATTACCGGGGAGAACTGGTTTAACTTCCAGTACACGACTTCGCTTGCCGGATATGCGATGGATGACTGGATTCGCCATCATGAGGACAATCACCGTGAGGAACAACAGCGGTTGTCCTATGCAGCTAAAATTGCCAATGTTGGAGCGATTAACTCCGGGCAAATCAGCTCGGACGCTGAAAACATCGGGGCGGTCGCATGGACGTATCAAGCGGAAAAAGGCAATAACGGCACGAACGGCACTGGCGGCGGTAAAAATGTTCCGCTCTTTAACGGCTGGCGCGGCATGAGCGGTGAGGCTGATCTCGGATTGTTTGGTGCGCTCAAAACATTAAGTGCTGATATCGCGATTGATCCTATTTTTGGATTGACGGGCTACGGTGCAGAGGTGAGCAAAAGCGGCAACGTGTATACGATCAAGCCACTGGACGGCCTGTTCAAGCGGGTCAATCTGATCACGGAAAAGCTGTATATCGAGCTGGAAAAGGACCAATATACAGAAGCCAAGTTGGCAACATCCAAGGATTATGTATGGTTCCAACTGAAAAATCAAACGCCGGGCCAAGCCCATTCCACGTACGTTACATTTGACGGTTTGAAGAAAGGAACGTATTTGGTTAAAGTGGGCGGTCAATCGCAAGGAAAGTTTAATGCGTATGCGACCACCAACAAACTTAAATTGGAGATTGGTACAGCAACCTCCTATACGATAGAGCTGACACCGACCACACCTGATCCGAACAAAGCACCTATCGCAGATGCTGGCAAAGATTCGAAGGTAAAGCTGCCGGATCAGATCATTCTGAAAAGCACGGCTACGGATGATGGACTTCCACAAGGTAAGGTGACGAGCGAGTGGAGTCTGGTCGAAGGACCACAGGACGCGAAGGTCACATTCAGTAACAAAACATCGCTGCGCACGAAGGTGGATGTTTCGGAGCCAGGAACGTATGTGTTCAAGCTGACAGCCAGCGATTCTCAGTTGTCAGCGGAGGCTAAAGTAACGGTGGTAGCTGAAGCGGCGGCTCCGTTACTTGAACAGCTTGCAGTTTACAAGTTTGATGAAACAAGCGGTTCTATAGTTGCGGATTCATCGGACAGTGGCAATGATGCTGCCGTGAAGGGAACGGCTGCATGGGCTGCGGGTAAAACAGGCAATGCTGTCAGCCTGAACGGCAAGGACAGCTATGTGCAGCTTCCGGCGGGTATTGTCAGTCGGACACAGCAATTGACCGTATCCGGCTGGGTCAAAGCGAACAGCCTGAGCGATTATGTGCGGATTTTTGACTTCGGCTCCGGGACGAATGAATATATGTTCCTGACGCCTAAAGCAGGAAACACCATGCTGTTTGCTATTACCAACCAAGGCAACGGGCAGGGACAGGAGCAGACGATTGAAGGCCCTGTACTGCCGACAGGCGTATGGAAGCATGTTGCGGTCACGCTTTCGGGTTCCACAGGTATTTTGTACGTGGATGGTAAAGAAGTGGGACGCAATACCAACCTGACCTTGAATCCTACCAGTCTGGGTCAGACCAAAAATAATTTCATCGGCAAATCTCAGTACCCTGATCCGTACTTCAATGGTCTGGTGGATGAATTCCGTATCTACAGCCGTGCTTTGAATGCAACCGAGGTGGCAGGACTGGCCTCTGGTACAGCACAGAATCTGGCGGCAACTGAGAAAATCACGGCTTTAAAAGAAGTAAACGTGACGACTCGTGCGGGTGAAAAACCCGAACTGCCAAGCGTCGTGGAAGCTACGTATGGAGAAGGCTCCACCAAATGGGTGGCTGTGGAATGGGAGGATATAGACCCTGCACAATATGCTGCTCCAGGTTCGTTTGAGTTGAAGGGTAAAGTAGAAGGGACAGAGTTAAAGGCAATTGCGAAGGTAACTGTGATTGAGGCTGGGGCTGCGGATTCATCGGTAACACCGGTTAGTCCGGAGAATTCAGTAACCCCGCCAACTACGACACCCTCGGTAACATCTGCCTTACCGCTTCGGCCTGTTAGCTCCGTTAAATCAGCGGGGGTATTCTGAATGGGAGGCAACAACGCATAGTTATGAGTAACCTTTCCCATCGTCACTTTCCTCCTGTAAAGGGGAGAGTGGCGGTGGGTATCCTTGCATTTGGAGTGCAAAGCTGCGAACAAAAATGTGAATGGGGGAAAAAGTATGAGCAAGATTACATTTCTGGGTGCAGGCAGTACGGTATTTGCTAAAAATGTGCTTGGCGATTGTATGTTGACGCCTGCTTTGCAGGGCTTTGAGTTGGCGTTGTTCGATATTGACCCCGTAAGGCTGAAAGATTCGGAAAATATTTTATCCAATTTGAAAAAAACAACAGGGAGTACCTGTGTGATTCGCTCCTACACTGATCGCAAGGAAGCACTACGTGGGGCGACCTATGTGGTAAACGCCATCCAAGTAGGCGGCTATGATCCGTGTACAATTACGGATTTTGAAATTCCTAAAAAATACGGCCTGCGCCAAACGATTGCCGATACGGTTGGCATTGGCGGTATTTTCCGCAATTTACGTACGATTCCGGTGATGCTCGATTTTGCGGCAGATGTACGCGAGGTTTGCCCAGATGCATGGTTTCTCAACTACACGAATCCGATGGCAGTGCTAACGAATGTGATGAACGTTTATGGCGGTGTCCGTACGGTAGGGCTGTGTCATAGCGTGCAGGCGTGTATACCGGAGCTGTTTAAAAGCCTCGGGCTGGAGCAGGAAGGTGTAAAGGCAAAAATCGCAGGCATCAATCATATGGCGTGGCTGCTCGAAGTGAGCAAGGACGGTGTAGATTTATATCCTGAGATAAAAAAACGAGCCGCCGCTAAGCAGCAGGAAAAGCATCAGGATATGGTGCGCTTTGAAATGATGCTAAAATTCGGCTATTACATTACGGAATCGTCCGAGCATAACGCGGAATATCATCCGTATTTTATCAAACGGGCATACCCTGAGCTGATTGAGCGCTTCAATATTCCTTTGGATGAATACCCGCGCCGCTGTGTGAGCCAGATTGAACGATGGGAAACGATGCGTGAAGAGCTTTTGGGTAATCAGGATCTGCGTCATGAACGGTCAAACGAGTATGCCTCTTATATATTTGAGGCGATCGAAACGAATCAGCCTTTTGCCATTGGCGGCAATGTGATGAACACAGGCTTAATTACCAATCTGCCGAAGGAAGCCTGTGTGGAGGTACCTTGTCTGGTGAATCGTAGCGGGGTTACGCCAACCTTTGTCGGGGATTTGCCACCCCAATGCGCAGCGTTGAACCGGACGAATATTAATACCCAGCTGTTAACGATTGAAGCTGCAATCACCGGGAAAAAGGAGCACATTTATCATGCTGCTATGTTGGACCCGCACACGTCCGCAGAGCTGTCCATGGATGATATCGTTTCTCTGTGTGATGACCTGATTGCAGCCCACGGGACATGGCTCCCAGCCTATGTGTAAGGGAGGCAGATGAATGGGAGGCCGTGGTCGTCAAAAGTTCGCCGGGATTCCTACAATCCGTGGGAAATTCATTGTACTGACGCTGGTACTCACCGTCATTCCGATGGTGGTACTGACCTTTACCTTTTACCGGATCGCGGCCCATTCCCTTGGTGAGAAGTCGGAAGCACTGGCTATGCAGTCCCGGCAAATGAGTGAAAATTACGTCAATGCGACGCTCTCCGATTTGAATGATCTAACCAATGCCATTCTCAGCAATCCTGATGTGCAGTCCACACTGGAGACCAAGCCGGAAGATGATTATGAATATTTACGGAACGATGAAACACTCAGTATGGTTGTCCGTACGCAAACCCAGACCAAGCCGTATATCACGTCCTCTCTCATATATGCCGCCAATGGCGGGCTCAAGCATTCTCTCTATCAGGGGAATGTTTCGGTCCGTTTTGGCGGCCTTCCTACATTACAGGAAGCACGTGTGTACTATCGCCGCCTACTCGCCGAGCGGCCCATGATGTGGATGGCTCATTCGCCGTTTGAATCCGGACGCGGGATGGCGGAGGATCGCATCTATGTGGGGAAACTGCTCCGAAAAACGACTGGAGATTATGCACCACTCGGATTTTTGCTGCTGGAAATCGACAAGGCCAGTCTGTTTCGGGGGCTTGCTTTTCATGAAACAGATGGCAATACCCAGATGTGGGTGCTTGATCAGGAGGGCGAGCCTGTATACCGATTGCCGGAGCAGGGTGTTGCGGATCAAGCGCTATTGCGGCAGATTGCCAAATCGGCTGTGGATAGGCCTGTGCTTACGAAGGACTGGAGAACATGGAACGGCCGCCAGACGATGATCTCTTACGGCCCGTTAAATGAAGGACAATGGACGCTGCTACAAAAAGTCGATCAGTCTGTGTTGTTCGAGGATGCGCGGAAAATCGGCGCCTGGACCATCTGGACTTTTTTGATTGCACTGATGTTGGGCTGGATGCTGTCTTATCGGCTGAGTGACACGATTCGTCGCCCCCTGCTTCAATTGAGCCGATTAATGGCGGTCGATGGGAGTGTGAGCGCTACAGGCTCAGCCCAAGCTTTCGAAGCTCCTACTTCCGTTGTTTTTAATCCTAAGGATGAGGTAGGGCAGATCGGGGAGCGTTTTCTTCATATGATGCAAAAAAATCATGAACTGTACGGTCAGGTCTACGAAGCGTTGCTGTCGCGTAAGCAGGCTGAGTTCCGCGCGCTTCAGGCGCAGATTAATCCGCATTTTTTGTACAACACGCTAGAATCCCTAAAGGGAATGGCCTTGGCGAATGGGCAACGGGATATGGCAGAGGTAATCGGTGCCTTCGGAAAATGCTTTCGCATTTCGCTAAGTTATGGCCGAGAGCAAATCAGTTTGGGACAGGAAGTCGAGCATGTAAGCGCCTATGTGAAGGTGCAGCAGTTCAGGTTTAGGAATTCGTTCGAGTGGATTTGCGAGGTCGAGGAGGATATTTGCGGATTTTATGTACCCAAACTAATCCTCCAGCCGCTCGTCGAAAATGCTATTTACCACGGCTTAAAAGGGCGCACCGACCGTGGCTATATCATGTTATCCGGTACAAGGGAAGGGGATATGTTGCGTTTGACGGTCAGTGATGATGGGGGCGGTATTGGAGCCGAGCGTCTGAACGATATCCGGAAGTCGCTGGATGCGGAACGGGGGAGTGCTATTGGCTTTGGGCTGCGCAATGTGCATGAACGTCTTCGGCATTATGGTCCGCAATATGGACTGTCCGTGACAAGCGAGCCGGGTCAATACACCTCGGTTACTTTACTGGCACCCATTCGAACCGAATAAGAAAGGGGAGGATGGCATGTACCGGCTGCTGATTGTGGACGACGAATATCATATTCGGGAAGGACTGAAGCTGATGGTGGCGGAAAGTGGCCTGTCAGTGGAAATCAGTGATGTGGCGGAGGACGGCACAACGGCATTACGTTTGTATACGGAGCAGCGACCGGACATGATTTTACTGGATATTAATTTACCGGATATGAGTGGACTGGACGTAGCAAAAATCATTCGGGAAAAGGATCAGCAGACTCCGTTATTATTCCTGACAGGGTACGAATCTATGACATATATTCGTCAGGCAGTTTCGCTTCAAGCGGTCGATTATTTGCTCAAGCCGGTGACCAGCGAGGATTTCGAAGCGGCATTGAGCCGGGCAGAGGATCGCATTGCGCAATGGCGAAGAAGCGAGGAGGAAGCCATTCACCGCCATCGTTCATTGGAGCCATTGTACAGGGAGCATCTACTGCTGGATTTGCTCCAGCAGCGGCGTCCTGCAGCCGAGGTCATTCGGGACATGGACGGGCTGGGATTTTTCGGCGAGACGAATGGGCCGCCTTATACCGTGCTGTGCTGCGAGCTGGAGGAGGCGTCGCAGCAGGAGGCAACCGCCACTAGCAAGCCACACGGTTCCATGCATAAAAGCAGCCATGTATTCGCCGGACTGGCTGGGGAGGCTGCGGCAGCAGCCGGGGCGAAGGCGCATGGTGCGGCGGTTTCCCGCGATCGGCATGTTGTGCTGCTGGCGACGGCATCTTGCAGGGCGGCGGAACGGACGGCACAGCAGATTCGGCAGGCCGTGCAGGAACGATTGAGCCAGGGCGTGTCCATCGGGATTAGCCGTCCCGTACAACGGATGGAGCAACTTCCCGAAGCGTATGAGGAAGCTGTGCAAGCGGCAGAGCATCGGGGGTGGGTGGGCTATAGCCAGATCATCCCCTATGAGAGTATTCAGGCGGCCGAGCCGAACAGCAGTCAATTACTGGAGAAGGAACTGCTAATGATTACGGAAATTCGAGCAGGCAATGATGCTGCCGTACATGCGATTTTACAGGAATGGTCAGGACAGTTGACAGGGTTGCCCGTCAAGCAGGTGAAAATGATTGTCACTCAGCTCGTGCTGTTCGTCATGCGGATCGTTCAGAGTGATGCATCTGTAGGACAAACGTCCATGCAGGAGCAGGACCCGTTGTTGGAGCTGTCCCGATTACGGCATGGGCCCGAGATGATTGATTATGTATCGCGCTATTTTGTTCGGGTGGGTCGTCATGTCCGAGAATCACGTGAGAAGGGGATTCCACGCAAATTCCAACGGGCCAAGGAATGGATTCGGGAGCATCTTCAGGAGGATGGCGGGCTGAACCGTCTTGCAGAGTACATGAATATGAGCCCCAAATATTTGAGTGCCCGTTTCAAGCAAGTTACAGGTGAAAGCTTCGCCGACTACCAGACGCGTGTTCGCTTTGAGCGAGCCCGAGAACTGCTGCTGGACGCGAATCGCAAGGTGGCGGAGGTAGCGGAGGTTGTGGGATTCACAGATACCAACTATTTTAGCATTGCCTTTAAAAAGCATACCGGACTGACCCCGACGGAGTTTCGTAAAACATTTTTGTAAACGCGCTGTTAAAAAAATCATACCAAAACAAAGAGAGTCTGGAGTCGTTGGGTGGTCGGCTCTGGGCTCTCGGCGCATAATAGGCTTGTAAGGAGAAACCAGTTCAGGAAGGGGCCGGTTGATTTGCTGAAACGAAGGTTACGGACATGGATGGCTCTCGTGATGACGGCGATGTTGACAGGGCTGACGGCTTGCAGTGGTAACGCTGGCGAACCGACTAATCCCAATGCGGTCGAACTCAAGTTCATGTACTGGGGAAGCAATGACGAGAAGCAGGCGATGGAAAAAATGATTCAAAGCTTTAATACATCCCACCCGAACATTCGGGTGAAGGGCGAGCATGTCCCTGGTGACTACACGACGAAAATTAACACGTTAATGGCTGCCAATCAGCTTCCTGATATCGCCTACTTGGGCGATTCCCTCACGATGAAATGGGCAAGTGAAGGCAGACTCCTGGATTTATCCTCTTATTATGACGAATATCCCGAATTAAAAAACAAGCTCAAATCCTCCTATCTCTACAGCGAACCTGGCAAGTCTATCGGAAATTACACCGCATTGGAAGTGATGCAGTTATTTTACAACAAGGAGTTGTTTACAGAAGCAGGGGTACCCGTCCCTCCGGCTGATCCTCAAAAAGCGTGGACATGGGATGAATTTCTGGAAATTGCCAAAAAGCTGACCAAGGATCAGAACGGCAAGCATCCGGGAGACAGTGGATTTGATCCGAAAAATATTGTGCAATACGGCTTTGCCTTTGGCAATGACCGCAGCTCCTGGGGGCCGCTTTTAGCGAGCAACGGTGGAGGTTTGACTGACAAAACGGGCAAGAAGTACACCCTGAACAGTCCTGAGTCGGTGGAGGTTTTTCAGAAGTTGCAGGATCTGGTTTTCAAGGAGCATGTTTCTCCTGATTTGATCCAGCAGCAGGACATGCCGTCCAATACGATTCGGCTTCAGACAAGAAAGGTCGCAATGGTGGTAGACGGGACATGGTCCCTGCTCGATTTTTCGAACAACAAGCAGCTGCAATGGAGTATCGGCGTTCTGCCGAAGCTAAAAGAACCCAAAACGATGATTGTTGCGGGAGCCACGGTCATTTTCCAGAGCACCAAGCACCCGAAGGAAGCGCTCGAATTTTATTTGTACCATAACAATCCCGAAAAGGTGGATCTGTTCAAGTCTGGTCTTTGGATGCCTATCGAGGAAAAATATTATACCGATGAGCAGGCCATCCAGTCATGGACAAATAATGCCGCACATCCACCGGAATTTCAAAAGGCTGGCATTGAGTATGCCAGAGATTATGCGACCAAGCCGTCAACTTCGACCCTTCGCAACTGGCCTGATATCGGTTCCAAGCTGACCCCAGGGCTGGATCTGATTTGGACGAACAAGAAGACGCCGCAGCAGGCGCTGGATGAACTGGAACCTATCATTCAGCCATTGCTTCAAGGAGTATACCCGGATGAATAATGCGGCGGGACAGCTGCGAAAGGAGAACTGCCCATGAAGCGACCAAAATCAGGAATGATGCGCATGGAGCGAAACTGGGGTCTGCTATTCGCGCTTCCTGCCATCCTCGGATTAATGATATTTACAATTGGACCGATTGCGGCCTCGTTCGTATTCAGCTTAACCGATTGGACGATTGGCGGACAGATGACCTTTATCGGATTGGACAATTACCGAACCATTTTGACCGAGGATGCTACCTTTTCCCAATCCATGTTCGTGACCACATATTATGCACTGGGTAGCGTACCTCTAGGCTTGGCGGCAGCTTTTATCATTGCGCTGTTATTAAATCAAAAGGTGAAGGGTTTGTCGGTGTTCCGTACGATTTATTATTTACCTACCATTGTACCGAGTATTGCCAACACGATGCTGTGGCTGTGGATGTTCAACCCGGATTTTGGTCTGTTAAATTCGCTGCTGGAGAGCGTTGGACTGCCAGGGAGCAAATGGATTTATGACGAGAGCACTGCAATACCCTCGCTGATCATGATGAGCACCTGGGGGATCGGGAACACGGTCATTATCTTTTTGGCGGGACTTCAGTCGGTTCCCACCCATCTGTATGAAGCAGCTGAGGTAGACGGCGGCAATAGGTGGCACAAATTTTTTCACATTACCATTCCTTCGATGACACCAACCATTTTCTTCAATCTGGTCATGTCTTTAATCAGCACCTTTCAGGCATTCAATCAGGCGTATGTCATGACCAACGGGGGACCTAACAATTCAACCCTGTTCTATGTGTTCTACTTGTGGCGTACGGCCTTTACGGAGACTAAAATCGGCTACGCCTCAGCGCTGGCCTGGATCTTATTTTTCGTCATCATGGTCCTAACGGTTCTGATTTTCTCCACATCCAAAAAGTGGGTCCACTATGAAGGAGGGGAACGTTCATGAATCAGGTCACTTCTTCTGTCAATCCTTCAGAAACACCACAACATCCGCTTCCACAGCCTGAACGCTCCCGAAGTCCTGCTACCGCCACCCGTTCCAAACCATTCCCAATCAGCCGTGTTGTACTGTATATCGTTTTAATGATAGGTAGTGTTTTAATGCTGTTGCCATTTGTATGGCTCATTCGTAGCTCTCTGATGGGGACATCCCAAATTTTCGTGTTCCCGCCAGAGTGGATACCCTCTCCTTTTCAATGGAGCAATTACCCGGAAGCGCTGACTTCAGTACCGTTCGGCAGGTATTTTATGAATACGTTCATCATTGAGGTATGTGTGCTGGCAGGAGTGATGTTGACCTCGATTGTATCGGCGTTTACTTTTGCCCGCCTACGCTGGCCTGGACGTAATCTGATCTTTTCTCTGCTGATCGGGTCGATGATGCTGCCTTACGCGGTGACGCTAATTCCCACTTTCGTGATGTGGCGTGAGCTGGGCGGTCTGAATACATTTCTGCCGCTGATTGTTCCTGCATGGTTCGGTGGAGGGGCGTTTAACATCTTTTTGATGCGACAATTCATGCTGACGATTCCACGCGATTTGGACGAAGCGGCTTATATGGACGGAGGTACGCCTCTGACTGTACTATGGCGCGTCATTATTCCTTTATCTTCGCCTGCATTGATCGTGATCGGAATATTTACATTTATTGATGTGTGGAATGATTTTTTGGGCCCGATTATTTACTTAAGTGACGAAAAGCATTTTACGCTAGCGCTGGGGCTAGCGACTTTTCGGGGATTGAACAATACCAACTGGCCTTACCTGATGGCGGCTTCCAGCACAATTTTGGCTCCCATCGTCCTGATATTTTTTATCGGACAGCGCTATTTTATCGAAGGCATCACATTGACAGGGATAAAAGGCTAAAAGGAAGCTGAGACGCGCTGGTATGCTTGAAAAAGAGACGGAGAATTGGGTGCAGGACTTACGGGAAAGCGGCAGCGAGAAGAGCATACATGTGTTCAAAAGCAAGTGGAGAGTATGTTCTAAGGCATATGCCCTGAAAAGAGATGTGGAATAAGGAGGCGTACGAGTGAAAGAGGAAGAGAGTCAAAAGACAAAACCGTTACAGGGTGTTCCAGGCAGACTGGCCCGGTTACGCTCGGAATTCCCGGCTCTAGGGATAGATGCACTGCTTATTACACATGGGCCTAATCGAAGATATATGACCGGATTTACAGGCTCCGCTGGAATTGCACTTGTTACGCAGGAAGAGGCTTTTTTAGTGACGGATTTCCGCTATATGATGCAGGCAACAGATCAGGCAGTGGAATATTCAGTGATTCGGCATGAGGCGCAAATCTTCCAAACCGTGGCCGATCTCACAAGTAAATTGGGTGTCCACAGACTGGGTTTGGAGAGCAGGCATGTTTCACTTCAACAGTCGGGACAGCTACAAGCCGCGCTGGGCTCGTTGGAGTACGTACAAACGGAGGATGTCATTGAACGGCTGCGCGATGTGAAAGACGAAGAAGAGATTCGCACCATTAGCGAAGCTGCGCGTATTACCGATGCCGCCTTCACGGAGGTGCTGAATTGTATTCAGCCTGGAGTTACAGAGCGGCGGATTGCGGCGGAACTGGAATATCAGCTTCGGCTCGCAGGCGCGGAATCAGGCGGTTTTGCGTTCATTGTCGCTTCAGGTGAGCGTTCGGCGCTGCCGCACGGACTGGCCAGTGACAAGGAGATTGGTCAGAACGAGTTCGTCACAATGGATTTTGGCGCAAATGTGCGTGGTTATCTATCCGATATCACGCGTACCGTATTCGTAGGCCAGCCCTCAGAACGACATGAGAAATTGTATGCCATTGTGCTGGAAGCAAATATGAAGACGATTGCAGGACTTCGTCCCGGCTTAAGCGGTCGGGAGGGAGACAGTCTGGGGCGGGATGTGATTGCCTCTTACGGCTATGGGGAGCAGTTTGGTCATGGGCTGGGCCACGGCTTTGGTCTCGAAATTCATGAGCAGGTACGGCTGTCCCGCGAAAGTAAGTCGGTGCTCGTACCGGGTCATGTCATTACCGTGGAACCAGGCATCTATATTCCAGGCTTCGGCGGGGTTCGCATTGAGGACGATGTGCTGATCACAGATGACGGTGTCAAGGTACTGACCTCTTCGCCTAAGGAACTGCTTTTATTATAAAACGCAGTGGCGTTATAGGTAACTATCCATAGTTTGCAAGTCATTCAAAAATGAGATGGAGGGGATCAAATGAACACGCATAAAAGACACACCAAAATATGGCTGACTGCGCTGGCGGCTTCTCTCATTGTGGCTTTGACACCAGCTATTCCGGGTCAACAGGCTTATGCCGAGGCGGAGTCGGATGTAAAAGTCATCGACATCTTTAGTCGGACGGTGAACGATTATGGCATAGATCTGGTTGATTGGCAAGGATATCTGGCGAACCCGTATGTGAAGCTAAAAGTGAAGCCGCCAGCGGATGCCGCTTTTCCGTTAACGGTTACGTTAAATGCGCAGGGCACGTCCCGGCTGATGATGGATCTGCCAAGTACGTTGTCGGCGCAAGGTGCAAGCAAAACGCTGACTTTTGCCAATGCACAGGAGGAAAAAGATTTTCGGTTAGCCATCCATCCTGACCGGATTGGAGGAAACGGTGAAATAGAGAACTATACGCTGTCTATGTCCGTTGCCGGAAATGATGGTCACACGACTACTCAGTCCATTCCGATTCGCGTGTTGGATCAGGACGATAATGAAGAGCCCACAGTCCCTCTCCATTTTGATTACCGCTTCGATACGATCAAGCCTTATTTCAATGATGCGGCTACCAAAAAAGCCGCAGAGCTGGCGGTAAAGGACTGGTTCTATTTCTTTGATCTGGCTCCTTTCGATGAGGTTCCTGCCAACGCTGAGGTAAACCATCTGCCAGGAGACGACTGGCAAAATGAAATACAGGTGACAAATGATAAGCCCTACAAAGGCATGTGGGTGTTTATGAGAGGGCTGAACGGACCCTATTCTACGGGCTTTCCAGCCACGAACGGCAATTATCATACACGTAACGGTGTGACCGTCCCGGGGAACCTGAACCGTTCCTATAGTTTGATTCTGGATTTCTATGATGATGCGATTCCATTCACATCCGTAGACGATGAAGAATGGTATCAATCCGATCTGTCCAAAGTGACGGATGTGCATGGGCTGATCATGCATGAATTCGGTCATGCGATTGTATTCAGCGACACATTCCCGGGTGTCAAAGCGCTGAAGGAAGCGGCGGGCAATGACCCGGATATTATGGCTTATCAGCACAGACCAGCCGCGCTGGACGACAGCTATCATCTCTCCGGAGAGCTTGCAGAAGTCGACCGATTGAGCGGTCAAAATGGAGGCTGGCGCCATCTGTTTCCGACCCGGCGTTGGATGAACACGAAGCTTTCGCTGCTGGTAGCAGAAAAAGCAGGCTGGCCGCTACGTAAGGACCTGACTCCTTTCCTCGCGACAGAAATCATGACGAAGGAATTGCCAGCACCCGTCAAAGGTAAAGCGTACACGGCCAAGCTGGAGGCTAAGGGAGGCGTTCCGTTTTACGATTGGACGGTGACAGGCGGTCAACTGCCCGCAGGGTTCACACTGGACCGCTTTACAGGAACGATTAGCGGAACAGCAGGCAGCGGAGCAGGCAACAAGACGTATACGTTCACCGTACAGTTACGGGATTATGATGAGCTGAGCAAGCCTGTGAAACAAAGCTTTACGCTCAAGCTGTAAATAATACCTCACAAACAGATTAAAACGGTCGAAGGGAGGGAAGCGAATGAAACATGATGCCGCGGATCTGGTCATTGTAGGCGGCGGAATCATCGGTACAGCCATCGCTTATTATGCGGCTAAGTCCGGTATGAAGGTCGTGCTGGCTGAGCGAGGGGAGATTGCAGGAGGCACTTCGTCCCGTTGTGATGGAAATATATTGGCAATCGATAAAGAGCCCGGGTTTGACAGTCGAATGTCGTTGGTATCGCAGGAGCTGGTGGCAGAGCTGGCTAGGGAACTGGAGGATGAGTTCGAGTATCGTGCGCCTGGCAGTATTCTGGTCTGTGAAAACGATCAGGAGATGCAAGCGGCTGAGCAATGGGTAACCCGTCAAGAGCAGGAAGGACTTCCATTTCGCATGCTGGATCAGCAGGATTTGCGAGAGGAATGGCCGCATTTAGCGAAAGATTTGCCGGGCGGGCTGGAGTGTGCGACAGATTCCACTGTAAATCCGGTGTTGATGACGTATGCACTGGCCGAGGCCGCGCGTCGGATGGGGGCCAAGTTATTACCGCGCATGCCGATACAGTCCATCCTTCAGGACGAAAGGGGGAACGTCCGCGGGGTGGAGACGCCTAATGGCGCTATCCATGCAGGTGCAGTGGTATTGGCGACAGGTGTGTGGACACGCAGCATCGGTCATTCACTCGGTTTGGACCTTCCGATCATGCCGCGCAAAGGGCATATACTGGTGTCTGCCCGAATGCCTTCCATTGGGAACCGCAAGGTAATGGAGTTCGGCTATCTGATGAGCAAGTTTGGTGGTCAGCGGAGTGTGGGTGAGCTTTATGAAAAATATGGTGTAGCGCTAGTATTCGAGCCAACCGCATCTCAAAACATTCTGATCGGCAGCAGCCGTCAGTTTGTCGGTATGGACACACGTGTCGATCAGCAAGTGATTCGCTTAATCGCCCGCAGAGCCATTCGCTTTTTCCCTGCTTTAGCCAATATACCGCTGATGCGGGCGTATACCGGCTTGCGTCCATGGACACCTGATCATTTGCCAATTGTATCAGCGGTGGATGAAGTACCGGGGTTGTTTATCGCTTCTGGCCATGAGGGGGATGGCATCAGTCTTGCGGCGGTTACGGGTAAGCTGGTGACCGAAATGGTACGCAGTGAATCCACTTGTATTCCGGTGGAGCCGCTGCGATATGACCGATTTGGGGAGGCTTTTACCAGCCACGAGGTTCACGGGGAGGTAACCGGATGAGTGTACCGAGCAGAATTACTACCATTGATACCCATACGGGAGGCAATCCAACGCGGACGGTCATTCACGGCGCGCCTAAGCTGGTAGGTCATACGATGCTGGAAAAAATGACTTATATGGCAGCACATCATGATGATTTTCGCCGTCTGCTGATGTTCGAGCCGCGAGGGCATGAGGTGATGTCGGGCTGCATTTTAACAGAACCTTGTCATCCAGATGCAGATATCGGTGTGGTTTTTATAGAGACTGGCGGCTATTTACCGATGTGCGGTCACGATACGATTGGAGTATGTACAGCGCTGATGGAAGGCGGGCTGATTGCTGCGGATAAAAAATCAATATTGCTGGACACTCCGGCAGGCCCGGTTCATGTGCGGCTGAAGGTGGATGCGGGCAAGGTGCGGCAAGTAACGTTCACGAACATCCCTTCTTTTGTGTACCGCCGTGAGGTTGAGGTCCAGGTAGAGGATATCGGTCAAGTCACGCTGGATATTGCGTATGGGGGCAACTTTTACGGCATTGTAGAGGCGGCTTCCATCGGTCTTGCACTGGAGCAGAGCAATGGGGCAAAAATTGTACGAACAGCAGTGCAGATTCGGGAGGCAGTGAATGCTGTTGTTGAGGTAGTACATCCTGAAAATCCGGTTATTCAAGGATTGACGCATATTGAATTTTACGGGGAGCCTGTGGCTCCACAGGCCGATTGCCGCAATGTCGTCGTCATCCCACCGGGAGGTATCGATCGTTCTCCTTGTGGCACAGGAACCTCGGCCAAGGTAGCGGTGCTGCACGCCAAGGGAAAACTGGGCTTAAATGAGCCGTTTGTGCATGAAAGCATCACAGGTTCCATGTTTCGGGCTGAAATCGTGGGCGAGACGCAGATAGGTCCTTATCCGGCAGTCATTCCACAAATTACAGGCTCGGCTTGGGTGACGGGACATCATCAATTTGTGTTGGACCCCGAGGACCCGCTTAAAGAAGGTTTTTTGCTGATGTGAGCATTTTGCATCATTCCCGAATGATGAATATGAAAATAAAGATGGGAAAGGGTTGGTGAGCATATGGCACGTTTTGAAGGTGTATATGTGGCCTTGGTTACACCGTTCACGGCAGAGCTGGAGGTAGACCATAAGCGTCTGACCGAGCTGTGCGAGCATCTGATTGCAAGCGGCATTAGCGGACTGGTTCCTACGGGATCGCTGGGAGAATATGCGGCTTTGTCCCCGGAGGAACGGTCGCAGGTTGTGCATACCGTAATTGACGCTGCGGCAGGGCGTGTCCCGGTTGTTGTCGGCTCGGCGGCTCCGTCCACCAAACAGGCGGTGCATTGGATTCAGCATGCGAAGGATGCCGGAGCAGCGGGTGTCATGGCACTGCCGCCCATTAATTATAATCCACTGCCTCACGAGGTAACGGCCCATTATGAAGCATTATCGGAGGTGGGCTTGCCGATCATTGCGTATAACAACCCCCATGATTACAAGGTTGACTTGACTCCAGATATTCTTGCGGACTTGTCGCGAATTGAAAATATCGTAGCAGTCAAGGAATTTTCCGGTGATGTACGGCGTATTCACGCTATTTTGGATCAGACAGAGCTGGAGGTCATGGTCGGAGTAGATAATCTGGCGATGGAGGGGGCATTATTCGGCGCGACAGGCTGGATTTCGGGGGTACCTAATGCGCTGCCCAAGGAAGGGGTAGAGCTGTTCCGACTTGCGCAGGCGGGAAATATGGCGGAAGCGTCCGCGTTGTATCGCAGGCTGCTGCCGCTGTTCCACTATGATGCCAGCCCGCAATTGGTACAGTCCATCAAATATATGATGGAGCTGGCTGGATTTCCGGTCGGTCCGACACGTCCGCCCAGACTTGCGCTGCCGCAGGCGGATTATGACCGCATTCGGGAAGCATTTGAGGTGGCGGTTCGTCCAAGCGAAGTTTCATCCTGAATGGAGGTGAAGACGATGGAGAGCCGAAATTGGATCGGCGGTGAGTGGCAGAACCCTTCAGGCGAGGAAATGGTGGTTCACAATCCTTCGGCCTTGAAGGAGGAGGTCGGAGTCGTCCATTTTTCAGAAACGGGCGATATTACACAGGCCGGGGATGCGGCACGGCTGGCTCAGGCGGGTTGGGCCGCGTTAAGTCCCGCAGCACGGGGAGTTTATCTGTTCAAAGCAGCCGGGTTACTAGAGGCAGCATTACCTGAATTGGCTGAGCTGGCTAGCCGTGAGATGGGCAAGCCGATTACCGAGATGCGCGGAGAGGTCATGCGAGGTGTCCATCTGCTCCGATACTACGCGGCAGAGGGCGTACGATCCATCGGTACAGTCATTCCTTCGAATGAGCCGGGAGTGCTCCAATACACGAAGCGCATTCCGCTGGGTGTAACGGCAGTCATTACGCCGTGGAATTTTCCGGTAGCTATTCCGCTATGGAAAATCGCCCCTGCACTCTTGTGCGGAAACACGGTCATCTGGAAGCCTGCCGAACATGCTTCATTAACTGCAGTACGGGTCGCCGAGCTATTCGAGGCGGTGCAGCTTCCGCCCGGCGTGCTGAACTTAGTCATTGGGCAAGGTAACCGTATTGGCGATGCCTTACTGGAGCATCCGGTACTGGATGCGGTCAGCTTCACGGGTTCTACTGCTACAGGTTTGGGCATTGCGGGACGGTGCGCACGCCGTAATATCAAGTACCAGACCGAGATGGGCGGTAAAAATGCCGCTGTGGTGCTGAAGGACGCGGATGTGGCGCAAGCAGTAGCGATGATTGTTAGCGGAGCTTTCCGTTCAGCCGGGCAAAAATGCACGGCCACCAGTCGGGTGATTGTGGAACAGTCTGTCTATGAGACATTCACGGAAGCCTTACGCCAAGCGGTGGAAAAAATACAGATCGCTCCGGCGCTTGACCCCAATGCGTATCTTGGACCTGTGGCATCGGCAGGTCAGTATGAGAAGGTCATGTCCTATGTATCACTCGCCCGCCGGGAAGCCGATATTTTAGCCGAAGGTGGAGCCGCCGCCGGGACGGATAACGGATATTATGTGCGTCCGATGGTGGCGACTGGACTTGATTCGTCCCATCCATTGATTCAGGAGGAGATTTTTGGACCTGTGATGGGGGTAATGCAGGCGGACGACTTCGAGGATGCGATTCGACTGTGCAATGATTCTATTTATGGATTAAGTGCCTCTCTATTCACCCGCGATTTGCGGTTGGCTCACCGGTTTCTGGATGAGGCGAACGCCGGTATGGTCCGGGTTAATCAGGAGACGGCTGGTGTCGAATACCAGGCTCCGTTCGGCGGTCTGAAGCAATCCAGTTCACATACCCGGGAACAGGGCCAGGCGGCGCTGAATTTTTATTCAGCGATTAAAACCTGCGCGATCAGCTATGAGTAAGCGGGCGACGGGACGAAGTGAGACGGTTGAGAGCGCATCAGGTCATTTGCTCGTATGTCGCTGTGAAGAAGTGAGTATCGCACAGATGGAGCAGGCCTGCCGCATGGGCGTGGACACCGTGCGCCAGCTTAAAATGGCTACGCGGGTGACGATGGGGGCATGTCAGGGCAGGGTATGCCGACAATTGGTGGAGTCATGGTTTTACAATCAGGTTCCTGCTGCCCGCCGGGAGGCGGAGCTGTTGTCACAGAGGCCTCCCGTACGTCCCGTAACGTTCGGGCAGCTGGCAGAGGGAGGTTCCTTATGAGCCGCATGCGTATTGTAAATCACCCTATTTTGGGACCAAAGCCGGAACGGCGGCAGGTATCTTTTATTTTTGACGGTCGTCCTATGCAGGGATTGGCCGGAGAGCCATTGGCAGCAACGCTGCTGGCCAGCGGTGTCCGTTTGCTGAGAAGGCATGAGGAATCCGGTACGGCTAGAGGTGTATACTGCGCCATTGGGCATTGTAACGAATGCCGCCTGACGGTTCATCCGTTCGGTACCGTCCGTTCCTGCCTGACCAAGCTGGAGGAAGGTATGGTGGTGGAAACCGGACGGCAACTTTCGAATGAAATCACAGGGAGAATTGTGACATGAATGAAATGGCGCATCTCATCGTCATTGGGGCGGGTCCCGCCGGATTGTCCGCAGCGGTATCGGCTGCTGAGCAAGGATTGCCAGTCACGGTACTGGATGAGTTTACAGAGCCGGGTGGACGCATGCCCGGGCAATATCATGAGGAAGGCAGTCAAGGCTGGTGGGTTGGAAAACACGTTTCGGATGAGCTGATTACCCGTTGCAGGGAACTTGGGGTGGACATTCGCTGCGGCGTTTCCGTACATGGTATGGAATATACAACGACGTGGGAAATTTCCACTTCCTGTGGATTGTTCACTGCGGATTACGTATTGCTGGCGACTGGAGCTGCCGAAATTCCCGTTCCGCTGGATGGCTGGACGCTGCCGGGCGTGATGTCCATCGGGGCCGCGCAGGTGATGACCAACGTTCATTACGTTAAGCCGGGAGAACGCGGCATCATAGTAGGCATGAATGTATTGTCTATGGCGATTGCCCGCGAGCTGTCTGTCGCCGGGGTGAAGGTGGCGGCGATTACACTGCCGTGCGCTAATCCGCTGGCTGGTGCGGCGGCAGATCCGACAGCCTCCGCGAAGCTGCTGCTTCAGCTGTCGGGGCTGGCCCCTGCAGCCTGGATGCGTGCAGGCGGCAGGCTCGCAGCTGCGATGCGGATGGAGAAACTCATCGCGTGCTGCTATCCCCACAGAGGCTTCCGTCTGTGGGATATCCCGATCCGGTTGCGGACAGCAGTGCTGTCCGTCAACGGGCAGGACCGGGTCGAATCTGTGACCCTGATCCACGTTAAACCGGACGGCTCGCCTATTCCCGGCAGCGAGCGCGTCGAACCCGCCGACTTCGTGGCGTTGAGCGGCGGCTTGTACCCGCTCGCTGAGCTGGCGGCGGTAGCCGGGTGCAAGTTCGTGTACAGCCCTGAGCTAGGCGGGCATGTTCCACTGCATGGTGAGCGAATGGAAACCTCGCTCAAAGGGCTGTACGTTGCCGGCAATATTACCGGCATCGAAAGCGGGCTGGTCGCGATGGCCCAAGGTCGATTAGCCGCCGCTTCCATGCTCCATGCCGCTGGACTCGGCGGAGCAGGCGGGGAACAGCGGGTGCAGGAGGCGATCTGTGAGGTCCATTTTGCACGCAAGCATGCGCTGATTCAGTTTCATCCCGGCATTACAGAGGCGAGAACGCAGCTGTACCAGCAGTGGGGGCAAACCTCTGGCAGCGGCGCGTAACGGCTCATTGTGTTTGATATGCATTTTTTTATCCCAAATTCGCCTTAAAGGAGGAACGGAAAGTGACTCTTAAAGCAAAAGCCCATATGAAAGCAAGGCCGTTCGCACTGAATGAGGTGGTATTGGCTGAAGGTCCCTTCAAACAGGCGATGGAGCTGAACCGATCTTATCTGTTGGAGCTTCAACCAGACCGCCTGCTGGCGCGTTTTCGGGAATATGCCGGACTTACGCCCAAAGCGCCTCAGTATGAAGGCTGGGAAGCGATGACTATTTCCGGTCATACACTGGGACATTACTTGTCCGCTTGCTCCATGATGTATGCTTCAACGGGCGATGAGCGTTTTAAAGAAATTGCACATTACATTACGGATGAACTAGCCGTTTGTCAGGCGGCGCATGGTGACGGATATGTATCCGGTATTCCAGGGGGGAAGGAACTTTTTGAAGAGGTGTCTGCTGGAAATATTCGCTCGAAGGGCTTTGACCTGAACGGTGCCTGGGCACCCTTGTATACACTGCACAAGTTATTCGCTGGCCTGCGGGATGCGCATCATTTGACAGGCTGTGATAAGGCATTAGATGTAGAGCGCAAGCTGGCGGACTGGCTCGAAGGAATTATGAAGCCGATGAGCGATGAGCAGCTCCAGCAGATGATGTTTTGCGAATATGGAGGCATGAATGAGGTATTGGCCGATTTGTATGCGGATACCGGGGAAGAGCGCTACTTGTGGCTGGCTGAATGCTTCTGGCACAAGCTGGTGCTGGACCCGCTTAGCTCGCAGGAAGACTGTTTGCAGGGCATTCACGCCAATACACAGATTCCGAAGCTGATCGGGCTTGCCAAGGAATATGAGCTGACCAATGATACGAAACGCCGGGCAACGGTGGAGTTTTTTTGGGAGCGGGTGGTGGATCATCATTCGTATGTCATTGGCGGGAATAGCTTTGGAGAATATTTTGGCGCGCCAGATGGCTTGAATGATCGCATCGGGCCTCATACGACGGAGACGTGCAATACCTATAACATGCTTAAGCTGACCAATCATCTGTTTCAATGGAATGCTTCCGCCAAGGAAGCGGACTTTTATGAGCGAGGTCTATTCAATCATATTTTGGCTTCGCAGGACCCGGTTCACGGGGGTGTAACGTATTTTCTATCTCTGGCGATGGGTGGGCACAAGCATTTTGAAAGCAAATTTGATGATTTCACGTGCTGTGTCGGCACAGGGATGGAAAACCATGCGAGCTACGGCAGCGGCATTTATTTTCACGATCACGATAAGCTATATGTCAATCAGTTCATTGCCTCCACGCTGGAATGGAAGGACACAGGCGTTACGCTAAAACAAAATACTTCCTATCCAGATACAGATCATACGACGCTGGAGATTCAATGCGATCAACCTGCCTCATTTATGCTACTCATCCGCTATCCATATTGGGCTGAACAAGGAATTACCATTCGTGTAAATGGCAAGGAGCAATCGGTTGTATCGGAACCGGGCAGCTTTGTCTCTATCGCCAGAACGTGGATTGACGGTGACGTTGTAGAGGTGACGATTCCGATGTCGCTGAGACTGGAGCAGATGCCAGATAACCCGGATCGGGCGGCTATCATGTATGGACCATTGGTGCTGGCAGGCGACCTTGGACCCTTAGAAGATCCTAAAGCCAAGGATTTCCTGTACACACCAGTATTCATCCCCCAAACGGAAAAGCTGGATGCCTGGATTCAGCCCGTGGAGGGCAAGACCAATACGTTTCGTACCTTGAATGCAGGGCATCCCCGGGATGTGGAATTATCTCCTCTGTATAAAATGCATGACCGTACGTATTCCGTATACTGGGACATTTTTACCAAGGAAGCGTGGCAGGAGGCGGAACAGGAATATACAGCGGCACGCGAAAAGCTGGCGATTCTGGAGCAGTGCACGATTGATTTTGCCCAACCCGGAGAAATGCAGCCGGAGCGAGATCATAACTTCCAGGGAGATGCTTCGACTCGCACCGGATATGTGAATAACCGACCTTACCGGAATGCGGGAATTGACGGCTGGTTTTCTTTTGATCTGAATACAGATCCGTCTGCTCCGATGCTGTTGGTTATTACCTACACAGCTACACTGGAAATGCCTAACTGCGGTTTTGATATTTTGATTAACGGTCATCCGCTTGAGCATTTTAGTGAAGGTTTTGATGAGGCCGATAAGTTTTACAACGTTAATACTGCTATTCCGGCTGCATATCTGGAGGGTAAGGATCAAGCGACAGTAACCTTCAAGGCCAAGCCGGGACAGCGTATCCGCAGATTGTTTGGGCTGAGGATGGTCAACAAGGACGTGTATGAGCAACGCTATCAAGCTGGAAGTTCAGGTATACATGAATGATCTTTGAAATGTTTCATGAGAGAAAAGTAACGTTTGATTTTTAGTCCGGTATGATTTATGATGTAAGAAATATTGGATGATGCTGGAATAATCCATATGGTGGTATGAGCTGATATATTCATAGTTTTGTTGCGCGTGAAGCACACGGGCTGTTTCTTCCTTCATAGGGAGAGGCAGCCCTTTTTTGTTGATATTTTGCGGAAATATAAACTTTTTTAAAGAGTCAGTTCTATGATTTAGGGGGAGGGCTTGCTCAATAGAGTCTATTTGTTAGGAATGCTTTGTATTAGAAGTTTTTCTTATAGATTTTGTAATAGGGAAACTCTATAATATATAAGTTGTATCCAGTATTTTCCGAAAGTGGGGATGCGATAAGTTTATGAGATTAGAGATGATATACATAGTTTAAAGTTTAAGCTGACAAAGGGGATAGAGAGATGAGTATGAAAAAATGGATGTTGAGTTTGACCGCAGTCACGTTGCTATGGGGCGCGACAAGTACGATTCCAACGACGGAGGCAGCAAGCAGCACCAAACCCATTGAAGTCTTGTTAAACGCGAAAAAAATACAGTTTCCAGATGCTAAACCTTTTCAGGATAGTAACGATTATGTGATGGTTCCGATTCGTTTTGTATCCGAAGCGCTAGGGGCTAAGGTTGGCTGGGAGAAAACAGGCGGTCAATTGGCTGTGTCGATTAAAAATGATGCACATGCTGTTAACATGACAGTGGGTCAAAACACCGCTACCGTGGATGGGCAGACCAAAACGTATGAAACGAAGATTATTTTGAAGCAAAACCGTACTTTTGTGCCGCTGCGGTTGGTAAGTGAAGGCCTGGGGCAAACGGTGGAGTGGGATAAGGTCAGCCGCTGGGTTTGGATTGGGAAGAAGGAAATTGCTGCGCTGGAGACTAAGGGTCTGCAACCCGTTAGTATTAATCCTTACAAGAAAGCAATTAACACTGTACCAAACCTCATAAACGATGTTGCAGATAAGGCATACGACAAAGTAGTGATCTTCAAACATTCTGACCTGCCTGTTAAGCTGCTTCGGGATATTTATTCAGTTGAACCTTATACATCTTCGAAGGGGGTTCCTTACCTGCGTATGAGGGTGAAAACGAAGTCTACTACAGCAGGGAGCATATTTTATTTGACGAAGAACAAAGATGCACGTGTGCGTTTTCCGATGGATGACTTGATGCAAGATAACGGAGATGGTACAAAGATGGTCTATTACCCAATTTATTCGTCTGGTGATGAGCTCTTTCAAGGCATTAAAAATTATAAATCTTTTAAACTTCAAGACATTGAATATATTGCATTCGGATTAGCGTCAAGGGAGTATATTCCGATGATGGTCAACCCATGGAAAGGTAATTAAGCGTATGAAGAAGGCACAACGCATTCTGGGCGTATTGCTGGTGGGGGTACTGCTATTCTTGCAGCTCCCGCCTTTTTCATATCCCACGGACAAGGCTGCAGCCGATACAGAAATTACACCACTGTCCTATTTTGCAGATAGGAATGATCGCTACTTTGTCGGCATGATGTATTTTGATATGTGGAAGAATACCGCTGGAACTTGGGTCACTGATGGCGGTAAGCAGCCCGATAAGGATATGCAGGGTGAAGCCAAATTTACTTACAAGTTTAATTTTCCGGGCCGAAAAATCAAGAATGTTACAGCTAGCTTGTATACAAAAGCAGATAATTTGAGTCACCCGGAATATTTTCAGCAATCCCGTTCCGATAGCTACGATGAGTACGCCTACGCGATTAGTAGAGGCACAGATTATAAGAAGGATGTTCGTCCTTTCCAGGAGCAGGGTCTTGGTACGGATACCACTGTAATTCCGATTACTGTAAATATAAGGCTGAATGCGATGGTTCAAGCTAAAAATATAAAAGAAGAGAGTTGCCCTACCTGCGCAAAGGAAGTAGAAGCGTACCGCATCTACCAACCCATCCTGTTTAAGATCGAACTGGAGAGCAGTCTAATCGTCAAGCATTTTACAACTGATGGAAAATCACTTAACAACGTATTTACACCAATAGAAGATGAATTAAAAGCTGATCAACTGTATGATTTTACCCCGCCAACCAACCCGAAATATGAGTATGTGGGTTATAAGAAAAGCACGACCAGTAAACCGCCAAGCGGAGATATTTTGCCGGGAATTGTACCCGGATTTACCTATGACGGTTCTTTTGAGCAGTTTACCGCTTATTTGTATTACAAAGAAGCTCAGGGCTGTCCTAAGCCTGGAGAAAGCCAAGAGGGAGCACCCTCAGATTGCCAAGATAATGAACAACCAACAAAAGGTGTTGTCTGCTCCCGCCCCGTTCCAGGTCTGCGCTTGGAAACTGCCGAACTGGACCCGACAGTATCTGCCGTTATCAAAGCGGACCAGCGTGGTCGGGAACGATTTGACGTATCCAAAGGTATTCCTACATCTGAAAGCCTATACGGTCATGTGCAAGCGAAGAGATACCTTTTTCAACATAAGTTTGTGAACATGACAGGCCAGTGTACATATACGGTGAACGTAAAACGGGAATATCGATTGACCTGGCGGCCTAAGAAAAAATCTCGGCGGAGTGAGACCGTGAAGCGAACCTATACTTACCAAATCGTCCGTCCATACTCATATTGGACGATAGATAATTTGGAGGTGTACGGCATTAAGGAGGCTACGCTCCGAAATTATGCGTTACCTAATGAAACAATCACTTTGCGTCCGCAATCTTATACACCCCCTTCCTATATTGCAGCGACTCAGGGCAATTTTTATCCGCCCCCTCCACCCGGGACAGTGGATGGCGGTAGCCGTAGCAAAAACGGTGGCAGCAGCAAGCCGAGTGTACCTGATGACCGTAGTGCACTGAAATCCAAGGCAGAGGGGGCTGTTAAGGAAATCGAAGTGGAAAACGACACTCTAACCTTTGAAAACAAGATCATTATGAATCCGGAGCGCGTTAAGGTGAATGGCCCTAGGCCAGGCGTTATACCCTCTTCCGGAGCGATTGGGCCGGATGTGCTGTACAGTCCGGGTCATGTGATTGATAAGTATAAGATAAATAAGTCCAATACGCCCAGCAGCGGTGACATCACTTACGCTATTCTCAAAGGAAATATCAATGGAGGTGCGGATAAAACGTTTCCGATACAGGGAATTAATACGGTGACTGTTCACACTCCCGTAGTGAATCTGTCTAAAGTGTCGGACGATGCTGCTCATAACCAGAAAACCCAACCTACGAAAGGACGATCCGCGCTTATTTTGGAGCGCCCTTTCCGGGTGACGATCTCGACAGCAGGCCCACATTTAAATATTCCTGGCTATGGTGATCGGGAGTATGCCAAATATGTACGAACCAAGCAGGTGCGATTTCCGTTCGATGTCTACGACAAAGGGAAGACACAATTTTATCCGCGGGGTACCTGGATCGACATTCCGGTGCAGCAGCTCGACACAGACTTTTATTTGCCCGTATGGGTGGATGAAGGCAACTATACAGTTGTGTTCCGTACCATTGCCGAAAATGCACCGGACGGGTTCACCGAACAACGCCATGCCAACACGGATATCGCCCATCATGTTGCCAATGATGTGGTGAATATTGAGGTCATCGGACGGATGTACGATTTTCATATCACGGATATTGCTGATTACCATTGGGAGCGGGTATTTCGACAGCGAAAAGGAAGCCCGACGCATAGTGGCCTGTCCTATTGGACGGGGCTTGGCAATATTGACGGGTTGCCTAGAGGGAACCCGGAGCCGTTCACCTTGCCCGTTCGTCCCGGCAGTCACCCATATGAAGGTTATGCAAATGTGGCGGTCAAGACAGGCTATCATTTCAAGTTTGACCTCAAAACCAAAGGCAATATGTTTAGCGCCAAGGACGGTATTCGCATCACGCCATCGTTCTATTGGGTGAGCAAAGATGGGCGACAGCGGGAAGAGGTGGATCTGTATACACATTCCGGCAGTCGAAAATTTATCCGTTTGGGATCGGCGGAGGACCGTGAAAAGCGATATGTTATTTTGAATGAACGGCTACGCAATGTGCCGATGGAGGAAATGCAGGACACGTCAGCCTACCAATACAAGCATGAGCTGAGTGAAGCACAGCAAAGCCAGTTGACACTGGAACGTTATGTTTCCCTGTATGCCCACCGTATTGCACGCAGCAAGACCTGGATTGGACGTTACGACTGGCTGGTACTGCCTGCGGCTGTGCGTACCTTGATTGGTCCGAAAACAGACCTGCCAGATGGGGTCAACGTCGATCGCGCTAATGCGTCGATTCAGCGCTGGTATGGTGAATATAGCCTGCCTGCTGATGTGTACGCAGTCACCAAAGGCACGGATTTGCGCGAGGTCAGTCGCCGTCAGGAGCTAAACGAGCATACAGATATATTCAAGAAAACGGGCTTTATCGTCGTCAACTTTAATGTGGAGTCACTGCGTCAGGGGGACACCGAGCATCCGCATTTACAGTATATAAATGGTCCGCTATTGAACCAGTGGCAACTGGAGGGTTACCGCCGAGAGATAAAAGACCCGTACGGGCATATCTTTCATTTACAGGACGGGGATGTAGTATTTTATCATGCGGATCAGTCCAGTCGGGACGATTTCAGTTCATTTGTCCCTCACTAGCTTGCAGTAATCAAGACGAATCCTAATCCATAACTAGCGCGAAAAATACGAAAACGGACAATGGAACAATCCACTGTCCGTTTTTTTATGCCTAAGTTTTTCATACGTTATAATAGACCGATATATCTGGGCTTTTTTTACGGAGAACAAAGGAACGGCTAAACAAAGGAATGATTGAATTAAAGGAGTGATCATGGTGGATGAAAAGGATTGTTTAATGTTGTGCTACATTGCAGAAGAACAGAGCATGAAACGTGCCGCCGAACGTCTATATATTACACAGCCTGCCTTGACCTACCGTCTGAACCAATTGGAAAAGGAGTTCGCTGTACCTCTCATTGTACGCGGGAACAGAGGAACGAAGCTGACCATGGAAGGGGAGCGACTGGTGGAGTATGCCAAACGGAATTTGAGGGAACTGACCGAATTAAAAGAAGCTGTCATTCACCTGAGAGGGGAAGTAAAAGGTACGCTGCGCTTGGGGATTTCAAGCTATTACGGACATTATCGGCTACCGCCGATTCTTAAAAGCTTTAAAGATATTTATCCTGACGTGCAATTTTCAGTCACCTGCGGACTCAGTGCGGAAATCTATGAGATGCTGCGCGGGGATGAAATTCATCTGGGTGTTATCCGCAATGATTACCCTTGGTCTGAGGGAAAGCATCTTCTTCATGAGGAGCATATCTGCGTGATCTCGAAAGAAGCTGTAGAGCTTGAGCAATTGCCGGAGCTTCCAATGATTCGTTATAAGGACCCGGGGAAGCCGCAACTTTCCGGTCATATGTATTCCTCGTTCAACGAATCGGTACAGGCATGGTGGAGTGAGAGAATAGGCCGTGCACCACGAGTTTCTATGGAGGTGGATAGCTACGAAACCTGCAAGGAAATGGTTCGGCACGGACTGGGATATTCAATCGTACCCGAAATATTTATCTCTCCCAAGGATGAACTGTATGCATTTAATTTGATTCGTAAAAATGGAGATCCTGTCCTGCGTAGAACATGGATGTTGTATAAAAATAAATCCAGCCGTCCTATGGCAGTGGAAAGATTTGTAGAATGGATGCTCCAGTCTTGAGGCTGTAAATACATTGAATATACGTAATTAATGGTGAAAAATAGCGTATATCAAGGACGAACATGTCATATATAAAATAATTTTAAGGATAAAGCCAAAAAATATTAAATTTACTTCACTGGTCTTCGCTTATACAATGTTGAATATTGGTTGTATAATTATTCGTTATTGCGAATGAAAGGCGGTATTCCATTGATGGATTTAACAACGAACGGACATAATGGCAGAACGTCATCCCATGAAGAGATTTTGAAGGCTGTAGATGCAAAGGATCATGAGTTGCGGGAGCTTGCCCGAACAATACATACCCATCCTGAATTGAGCTTTCATGAATATCAGGCTCAGGGATGGCTCACGAGTACACTGGAGCAAGCTGGTTTTGCTGTGGAAAAGGGGATTGCAGGACTGGAAACCTCCTTCCGCGCCGAATGGGAAGGGAAGCCCGGCGGACCGACAATTGCTTTGCTGGCAGAGTATGACGCACTTCCGGTGATCGGACATGCCTGCGGTCACAATCTGATCTGTACCGCATCGGTCGGAGCAGCCATAGCCCTAAAAGAAGCGATATCGGACCTACCCGGACGTATTGTGGTATTGGGCACACCCGCCGAGGAGGAGGGCGGCGGCAAAATCATGATGTGCGAGTATGGTGTGTTCGACGGCGTGGACGCCGTTATGATGGTGCATCCACAGAATAAAACGATGGTTTTACGCGGGGGACTGGCCTGCGTGGACGCCACCTTCACGTTTCATGGCAAGCAGGCTCATGCCGCATCCTCTCCGGAGAAAGGCATTAGCGCGCTGGATGCTATGATCAATGCCTTTGTGGCGATTAATTCGGTTCGCCAGTTCGTTACCAGCGACGTACGTATCCACGGCATTATTACCAAAGGCGGGGATGCTCCCAATGTCGTGCCGGAGCTGTGCGAGGCTGTGTTTATTTTACGGGCGCAAACCGTCGTCGGTCTGGCTGAGGTGAGGGACAAGGTGTATCGTGCTGTTCGTGCGGCGGCAGAAGGTATGGGCGCGACGGTGGATATTGTCGAGGGGCTTATTTATGCGGAGCGCAATACCAACAAAAAGCTGGCGGCTTTGTTCCAGAGCAAGTTGGAGCAGCTGGGTTTGGAGGTTCACGAGCCGCCTGCGCAGGGAGGGATCGGCTCGTCGGATATCGGCAATGTCAGCCAGATTACTGCAGCGATTCATCCTTATATCCGATTGGGTGACGCGTCCACGCATACGCCAGAATTTGCCCGGCTTGCAGGAGCAGAGGAAGGCATGATTGAAATGAATTATGCCGCCAAAGCGCTGGCGCTGACCGCTTATGATCTGGTAACCGATCCGGTGGCTTTGAGAGAGGTACGGACTGAATTTGAACAATGGCAAGCGTTGAGAAACGGGGGAGCATCCGAATGAGTAGCAACACGACCGTACCGAGCGGTCCGAAGAAATGGCTGAAAATGCCGCACACCTTTGTCATTCTTATTTTCCTGACCTTAGTGGCTGGAATATTGACTTATGTCGTTCCCGCTGGAGAGTTTGAACGGGTTAAAAATGAAACGACCGGCAAAACGCTGCTCGTTCCCGGTTCGTACGCTCATGTCGATCCGAATCCGGTTACGCTGTGGGACATCCCAAAATCCATCGTATCCGGTCTAGTCGATTCGGCTGATGTTGTCTTTTTCATTCTAATCATTGGCGGTGTCTTTCAGATTATTACTTCCTCGGGCACAATTGAGGCGGTGACCGGAAGAGTTGCGAGGTCTTTTTCCAACAAGGGGTTATGGGTCATTCCCGTGTTTATCACCTTGTTTTCCGTAGGTGGTTTTACCATGGGAATGTCCACTGAGGTGATGGTATTCGTGCCGATTGGTATTGCCATCGCCCGGGCGTTGAAATTTGATGCGTTGACGGGTACAGCCATGATTTCGCTGGGAGCCTCCTGCGGGTTTACCGCCGGGCTGCTGAACCCGTTTAATGTCGGATTGGCACAGGCGATTGCGCAAATTCCTATTTTTTCAGGGCTGTGGCTTCGTGCCATCCTGTTGGTCATCCTGATCGTTATTACGAGCTTATATATTATGCGTTATGCCAGTAAAGTGAAGAAAAGCCCGGAAAGCAGCCTCGTTTACGAATTGGAAAAGAGCGCTGAAGACAAGCCGGTGGATCTATCCAATCTGCCTTCCATACAGCTTAAGCATATCCTGATCATTTTGACCGTTATAGTAAGCTTCGCGATGTTAATCTGGGGAGTGTCCAAAAAAGATTGGTGGATGGAGGAACTGGCTGCCCTGTTTCTTTCGATGGGAGTCATTTCCGGCTTTTGTGCAGGCTATGGGCCAAGTCGCATTGCGACAGAGTTTGCCAAAGGGGCCAAAGATATCACCTATGGTGCCCTGATCATTGGTTTTGCACGTTCCATCGTCGTCGTGCTGGATCACGGCAATGTGATTGATTCGATCGTTAACAGCCTTGCTATCATGGTGGGACATCTGCCGGAATCCGTGCAAGTGCTGGGTATGTATGTGTTCCAAAATGTCATGAATGTATTTATTACCTCCGGTTCGGGGATGGCAGCGACGACGATGCCCATTATGGTGCCGCTGTCCGATCTGTTGGGTATTACACGGCAGACCACAGTCCTTGCATTCCAGTTGGGAGATGGATTTTCGAATATGATTTTGCCTACTTCCTCTGCCTTAATGGGGAGTTTGGCGGTGTCGGGTATTCCATATCAGAAATGGGTACGCTTCTTTTGGCCGTTACTGGCCGCCTGGTTCGTACTGGGTGCAGTATTCGTGGTTGTAGCTCAAATTATTGGGTATCACTAAAATATAAAAGGAAAATTAGATATATATTGAGTCCTCAGTATGCCGTTAACAGGCTTGGTGAGGGCTGTTTTATTTGGAATGAGTAAACAACACGGTTTTGTGTAGAGAAATCCTCGGATATTTAAACGCGTTTGGGGGAACGGCAAAACTATAATAATAGGGAATTTAATTTATGTAAGCGCAATCATTTCAGGTATTTGCTTGTCATCACAATACATTCGAGGAGGACGACCTGGATGGCTCAAGGGAAAGGCGCATGGCGAAAGGGAAGCTTGACCGCCGCGTTGGCAGCGATGCTGGCGATGACGGGGACGACTGGAGGAGTGGCTGCGGAAGACTTGTCCGAACCGACGCTGCAGGCGGAATCAGCAATCGCAGTTGAACAGAACCGTAGCGGCAGCATTCAGCTGGAAAAGCTGGATCGCGGACTGGTAGCTGCGGCAACGCAGGAGGGGGTATTTTTAAGCTGGCGGTTATTGGCTCAAGAAGTGAACGGTTACGGTTCAACGGGGCTGACAGGAGCGGACTTTAACGTATATCGTGACGGTAAGAAGATCGCGACAGTGACCGACAGTACCAACTATGTGGATAAGGAAGGGAATGGGAAATCGGTATACAGAGTAGCTTCAGTCGTTAATGGACGGGAAAAGGATCGTAGCGCCAAAGTGAAGCCATGGCAACAGGGTTACTATGAACTTCCTCTCCAAAAGCCTGCTGATGGCGTAACACCAGCAGGTGAATCCTATACTTATTCGGCCAACGATATGAGTGTGGGGGATGTGGATGGAGACGGACAATATGAATTTTTTGTAAAATGGGACCCGTCGAACTCCAAAGATGTATCTCAGAAGGGGTATACCGGAAATACGTATGTCGATGCGTATACGGCCGAAGGCAAGCTGTTGTATCGGATCGATCTGGGCGTGAATATTCGATCAGGTGCGCATTATACACAAATGATGGTGTACGATTTTGACGGCGATGGTAAAGCCGAGCTGATGTTCAAAACGGCTCCAGGGACCAAAACGATTTCTTTTGATAAGAAGGGCAAGCCGAAAAAAGAAAAGTATATTACTCTTCCACGTGAGGATCGCAAAGCAGGGATTACACATGAGGACGATTACCGTTTGAGTCGCTCGGATTATTATGAGCATGTGGTGAACATGTTTATGAACTGGACGAAGCATGAAGAAGTGGTCAAGGGACAATGGCCTGCTACGCTGGAGGAATGCTTTGGTATCGCTCCGAAGTACAATTATCCGTTATCCCGAAAGGATGCGGAAAGCCTGACAGACTACTTTATGGATGTATACGCGCCTTCACGGAGCGACAAAAACAAGCTTAGAGAGTTCGAGGGCTTCATCGTCGATGGACCGGAGTATTTGACGATTTTCAAAGGGAAAACGGGAGCTGAGCTGGATACCATCCGCTATGAGCCGGAGCGTCATGACGATGGCCTCATGTGGGGAGATTACGCCATGGCCCGCATTGAACCCGCCAACCGTGTAGACCGCTTTCTGGCAGGTGTGGCTTACTTGGACGGACGCAAGCCGTACGCTGTATTTGCACGCGGCTATTATACGCGTTCCACTTTGGCCACCTACACATGGGATGGTCGCCATCTCCAAAAACATTGGATGGTGGACAGTGGCTGGACACCGATGACCAATCCATTTAACGATAGTCCGCACGGGCGTGATGGAACGGACCCGAAATTTGGCACCTTGACCACACAGGGAGCGCATTCTTTGAGCGTGGTGGATGTGGACGGTGACGGCAAGGACGAAATCGTATACGGTTCCGCCACGATTGACCATGATGGCAGCCTGTTGTACAGCTCATTTGATGTCATGCCTCCTGAAAGCGCAACTCCAGGTCAAACCGCCAGATTGGGACATGGCGATGCGCTGCATGTGACCGATATTGACCCGGATCGCCCCGGCAAAGAAATCTTTATGGTACATGAAGGTGGCACCTACGCTCCATATGGCTATTCTTTGCGGGATGCCAAAACGGGTGAAATCATTTACGGCGCATATTCCGGCAAGGATACAGGTCGGGGAATGGTCGGTGACATAGATCCGGATCAGCGAGGTCTGGAGACGTGGGCCATAGGCCTGTGGACCGCAGCGGGTAAACAGCTGGATACGAAGATGCCAGGTACCAATATGAGTATCAAATGGGCAGCTGATATGACCACACAAATCGTAAACGGTGCAATTGATGTAACCCCAACCATTGAGGATTGGAAACGAGGTACATTGATGACCGCCACTGGAACCAAAACGAACAACTATACGAAAGGAACTCCATCGCTGGTAGCCGACATTTTCGGAGATTGGCGGGAGGAAATGCTCGTCCGCACAGCGGATAGCTCAGCAATCCGTATCTATCTGAGCACAGAGCCTACGACGCATAAATTGTACACGTTGATGCATGATCCGCAATATCGCACGGATGTGGCGCGTCAAAATACCGGGTATAACCAACCTTCCTATACGAGCTTTTACTTTGCGTCCGATATGGATTGGGCGAATGTACCGATTCCCAAGCTCTACACGCCAAAAGCCTTGATGGAGGAAGAGAGCAGTGATGAGGTGGATGAGGCAAAGACAGCGGAGGTAGATGAAAAAGAAGTCGATGAAACGAAAATCGATGGGGCGGAAATAGATGCGAAGGAAATAGAGGGAGAGCCAGTAGTTCCAGTAGTTCCAGCAGAGGATTTATAAACCAATAGCTGAAGACTAAGATCTATTTCGGCGTATAAATTAGTTAATGGATTTAGAAAAAGGCAAGCCTCTGGATGATTTAGGGGTTTGCCTCTTTGCTTTCTTAGAGCTTTCACAGTAGAGGTAGCTCTATCCAAGGTCTGTATTGATGGTTAGAAAAGCCTTAATAGTGAGGGAAACGCTGAAAGTAGCGGAGAGGACGGAACGATTGAGAAAAAGCGTCAGCGGTCGCCTTTGTATCCGGATTTTTACCACTAAGCCATTAAATAAAATCCGGATACAACAGCGATTGGAGCAACGTTCCGTTCGCGGAGCGTCGTCAGAACATCTTTTTACTTTTCTATTTGTAACACTGGAGTGGATTCTCTAAATATCGGCTCTGTTCTGATATGCGTGATCTGATAAGGTCTAGAAGGATTTTTGACCCGCGCCAATAGCATCTCAGCCGCCGTAATGCCCATTTCGTTGTTGTAGATATGCACGGTGGATAAATGAGGTTCCACAATCCGGGATTCAGGAGCGTTATCAAACCCAAACACAGCAATATCGTCAGGAATTTTCAAGTTTTTATTTTTGAGCGCTTTCATGACACTGACGGCAATAAAATCATTGGCGCACACGAACGCAGACGGTAGCACGTTCATGCCTTCCAATTGTTTATCCATCCAATCCGACTCGGAGAAAAAATTCCGGTCCTGATCGACGATACAGCAAGATAAATCCACATGTAGACCTGCTTCGATTAAAGCTCTGTTATATCCAACCCACCGCTCGTTGAAGCTTTTGCAATGCTTATAATCCCCAGCAAACCCGATCCGCGTAAATCCACGATGAATCAGGCTTTTGGTGACAGAATAAACGCTATGTTCATTTTCCATCAGCAATAAATCCGCTTTCAAATCAGGATAAGAAATGTCCACAGAACAATCAATAAAGATCGTGGGCAGTCCCAAATCCGTAATAAGCTCACTATATTGTGGATCAAACATTTCAATACAAATAATTCCATCCACCTTGGAAGCTTCAAAATTATTAGGAAGCGTTCCTGCATGGATTTCATTTTCCCGCACAATATGAATCGACAGATTATACCCTTCTGCGCTTATTCTTTTCTCCAAACCACTGATGAGTAAGGAGCCAAAATGTGAGCTGTTCGGCAGATTACATGTGACCAGGGCAATGTTACCTTGATTTTTCGGGATGATGCTCTCCGTTTCCACATAGGCAAATTGCTTATATTTAAGTTCTATCGCTTTTTTAATGACCTTGTTCCGAGTATCAACCGGGATGCTATCATTACCGTTAATCGCTTTGGACGCGGTATTTCGAGAGATTCCCAAAGCGTCAGCAATGTCTTGAATGGTGACTTTTTCTTTCTTCATAGACAGGTTCCACCTTCACTAATAATGGATTGCCTGAGAGGTACAGTTGCCTCTTACAGCTCTCCGTTTAGACCTTAAATGTATAATAGTTCGCATGAAATAGCAATGTTTGCATTACAAACGAACAAATAATATTTACATTTGTAAATCTTGTTTGGTAACTTATATTTATCTCCATCGGATCGACAAATAAATTTAAATCCAATCTTATATAAGCTGGACAAAAAAAGTGCGCATGGGAAACAGAGAGGACAGATCCATGCTGTATAAGTAAAGCGGTCATTGTTTATGGTTAACTTTTAAAGTTGGATTATATACTATATCGGTTATCATTTCTTCTTACAGAAGCATAATTTATTAATGCTATATTTAGTCAAATGTCAATTATTTTTTTACAAAAAACATTGACGAATGACATTTCGATTTGGTAAATTGAAGATGAAAAATGTAAGCCTTTTCAAATTTGTTGTACAGGCGATTTATTACAGATTGGGGGAATTGCGAGTATCAGAAAAACAGGAGATGCTCGTCGGTTATGCTTCTGATACGCAGGAAGTATATGTAGACCGGACACGGTCAGGCTGTTCGGATTTCCATGAAGACTTTGCGGGAAGACACGCAGCCTCACTGGAAACAGTAGAAAACCGATTGGACATTCATATCTATGTGGATCGTTCGCCGTTGAAATGAGACGTTCTCCATGAAGATCTAAACAGCGGATTTTCCAATTATTTTGTAGTGGATGCGCGGTGTTGATCCGTACTAGAAGGTAGGGGGATGAAGGTGGAGTTTACTAACACGCGAACGAACCTGACCAATTGGCAGATTAAGGGACAGGGGCACAAAGAAGATAACATCCAGGGACTTTTGCTGAGGTCGGAGCCGCAGGAAAATGTGATGGCTATGTCCGGAACAACGTCTCAGGATTTTACTTTTGAGGCGGATGTGATGGTCACAGACACACAGGCGGATGCTACGCTAGTATTCCGTTCCAGTGAGGACGGGTGGTCTTCCTATATGCTCCAAATCGTGCCGGCTGCCGGATTGTTGCGGTTGCGGGATGCTGCCGGGGATATTGGAAGACTGAAAGAGGAACGTCAGGTCAATTTAAAAAAAGGAGCTATTTATCATCTTAAGGTGAGCGTAGAGGGCTCCCATCTTAAAGTGTTCTGGGATGAGGGATATAAGCCGATTATAGATGTGGTCGATACGACTTATACATCAGGATATTTGGGGCTGAATGTCTGGAATGGATCGGCGTTATTTCAGAACATTCAAGTCAGTGATATGGATACGAATCTAAGCGGACCGCTCCTGATCCGTGGAAAATGGCAACCTGACCTGAAAGGGCAAAGGGCTGAGGGAACAAGTGCAGAAGATGCATTGAAAATATATGGCTCCGCAGCTACAGACCTGGTGCTGGAAGGCGGTGTGACGCTGAATCCTTCTGAACCGGGAATGGAAGCAGGACTATTTTTCAGAGGGAGTCAGGATGGGAAAAATGGATATGTTGCTTCTGTGCAAGGCGAAGGCAATCAGGTTCGCGTACAACTGAAGAAGGCGGACGGAACGTTGATTACAAAGTCGGCGCAGACATATCAGGGTGGGTTCAGCAGCAAACACCACTTGGAAATCATCGCTCATGGAGAGCGGATTCAGGTATTTATAGATGGATATACTCCTGCGGCAATTGATATCATGGATAGCAGCAATACCAACGTCTTTGCAGGCTTGAAAGTGACCGGGGGAACTGCTTATTTTCAGGATATCTACCTTACCTCTGTCTCGAATTACTATACAGAAAAATATCGCCCGCAGTATCATTATTCTCCTGCCAGAGGCTCGGCGAGCGATCCGAACGGATTGGTTTATTTCGAGGGGGAGTATCACCTGTTCCATCAGGATGGTGGACAATGGGCGCATGCGGTCAGCCAGAATTTGCTGGATTGGAAAAGGCTTCCGTTTGCATTGAAGTGGAATGATCTTGGTCATATCTGGTCAGGCTCGGCTGTAGCCGATCTAACCAATACTTCCAGCTTGTTCGGTGACTACGGAGGAGCAGGGCTGATTGCCTATTACACTTCCTTCAATCCCGATCAGCTCAAGGGCAACCAGAGAATCGGCCTTGCTTACAGCACAGACCGGGGACGTACATGGCAATACCCGAAAGACCGCCCAATTGTAATAGAGAACCCGGGCCAAAGTGAAAACGATCCTGGCAATTGGGATTTCCGTGATCCTAAAGTAGTGTGGGATGAAGTCTATCAGCGCTGGATTATGGTAGTGTCGGGAGGCGATCATATCCGTTTTTTTACCTCCACCAACCTAATAGATTGGCGCTGGACGGATAACTTTGGTTATGGTGATTATATACGTGGTGGAGTATGGGAATGCCCGGATCTATTTCAGCTTCCGGTAGACGATGGTAATACTTCTAAATGGGTGCTGATGATTAGCACTGGAGCCAGCACAAACACTCAAGGCTCGGATGCGGAATATTTTATCGGTGAACTGACGTCTGATGGCAAATTTCAAAACGATCATTCACCGGGGAAGGTGTTGAAAACCGATTGGGGCAAGGAATTCTACGCCTCAATGTCCTTCTCCGATGTACCCGACGGGCGGCGTATCATGCTGGCATGGATGACGAATTGGGACTATCCGTTTAGCTTTCCGACTTCTCCCTGGAAGGGACAGTTTAGCATCCCGAGAGAGTTATCGCTAAAAACAACTCGTGAAGGCATCCGTTTGATACAGCATCCGATATCCGAGCTGACTTCGCTGCGTTCCCGTTTATTTGCGATAGAAAATCAAAGTGTCACGGAATCTTCTCCGAATATACTGGAAGGTTTGGATGCAGGTGCCTATGAGATTGAAGCGGTGTTCGAACTGCCTTCTGTTGGGGCTGCTTCAGCATTCGGGTTTTACGTGCGGGATGGCGGTGAGCAAAGAACGGCGGTCGGCTATACAACAGACATACAACAAATGTTTGTAAACCGTGCTGATTCAGGGCTTACAGATTTCTCTACTCTATTTTCAACGCTTCATAAAGCATTACTTGCACCTATCGGAAATCGAATCCAAATGCGTATATTTGTGGACGAATCCTCGGTTGAGGTGTTTGGAAATGATGGAGAGGTCGTATTTTCGGAGATTATTTTGCCCGATTCGGCGCGAAGAGGGATGGGCTTTTACACCCAGGGTGGTGAGGTGAAGGTTGTTTCCCTCCATGTTTATGCCTTGCGGAACAGCTGGAGGCTACCAGATGCTTCGTCTGCCAGTGTGATCATGGATCACACTTATGTGGAGCTTGCGAGGGAGCAGACGAAGCGTCTGTACGCGAGTGTGGGGGATGAGTCTGGAGAAAAAGAAATCTCGCTGATTTGGGTTTCTAACAATCCTGAGATTGTAAAGATCAATGCGTCCGAGGACGGGAGTGCGTTAATGGAGGCGGTTGCCCCGGGAGAAGCTGTTGTTACGGCTTCCGATTCGGAGGATAAGGTCCGCGGTAGTACCTTGGTTAAGGTGCACGGTGGGGTGTTTCATACCAACCTTACAGGTTGGAAGCCGGATGTTTCCGCATCGCGGTGGATCGTGACAACGGATGGGATACGAGGAAGCTATATCAGCGATGCGAATTATATGGCTGCTGAGCAGGCGGAAGATTTTACGTACGAGGCTGATATGAAGCTGCATGGAAATGGAAGTGCTGGATCCATGATTTTCCGCGCCAATGCTGACGGATCGAGTGGCTATTATCTGAATTTGGACCCCAATCTGAAATCGATTCGCCTATTTTTTAAAAAAGAGGGTCGATTTGAGGAGCGACAGGTGCTTGCCAAGGTGCCAAGATTCGTTTTGCCGGAAATGTTTCATCATATTAAAATCGTGGCGGAGGGTCTGCGCATTCGCATTGATGTAGACGGTGAGCAGGTCATCGACCTGGAAGATAGTACGTTCACCGAGGGACTTGTGGGTGTGAATGTATTTGGAGGGCAGGCGTTTTACCAACATGTAAGGATCAAGCCAATTTGAATTTCTTATTTCAAAAGGAGAGCCGTCTTAACGGACTCTCTTTTTTTACGTCTTGATGTTATTGAGAATATGAAATGTAACCGCGCACATGTGAAGGATGTGATATCTTACCTAACGTAAAATTTGACACATATGTGAAATGAGGATAAATGTCAGAGATTTCATGGAGAAGCGAATTGACTGGATTTGTCCCTGTCTCTAAGATGTAATTATATTCCAGACAAAAACAGAGATTTGTGTAAGGGAATATAACGTGGAGAGGAGGGAATGAATGGACTCTTTAGCTGATCTCTCGGAAACCCCCTTAGCATTGGAAACCCTCAGACGACATCCCTGTTATAACGAAGAGGCACATCGCTATTTTGCGCGCATTCATCTTCCAGTAGCCCCGGCATGCAATATTCAATGCCATTATTGCAACCGCAAATTCGATTGCGTCAATGAAAGCCGTCCCGGCGTTGTTAGTGAACTGCTCACGCCGGAGCAGGCGGCGAGCAAGACCTATGGCGTAGCGGCACAGCTGATGCAGCTGTCCGTTGTCGGCATTGCGGGACCTGGAGATCCGCTGGCCAATGCGGAGGCAACCTTCGATACCTTCCGCCGGGTCCGTGAGACAGTTAAGGATGTCATATTCTGTCTCAGCACGAATGGTCTTACCTTGATCAGGCATATCGACAGGATTGTAGAGCTGGGTATTTCGCATGTCACGATCACGATCAATGCTGTAGATCCAGTGGTGGGGAGCCGCATTTATGGATGGGTCTACGATGAAGGAAAACGCTATGCAGGAGAGGAGGCCGCGCGGCTGTTGATTGACCGCCAGCTGGCAGGCTTGAAGATGCTGGCTTCGAGAGGCGTATTGTGCAAGGTGAACTCGGTGCTGATTCCCGAAGTCAATGATGCCCATCTGCCGGAGGTAGCCAGGGTGGTCAAGGAGCACGGCGCAGTGCTGCACAACATTATGCCGCTCATCATCGCACCTGGTAGCCGGTATGAGCAGGAAGGGATGCGGGCTCCCCGTCCCCGTCTGGTCCGGCAGCTGCAGGAGCAATGTGCTGAAGCGGGGGCTGTCATTATGCGCCATTGCCGTCAGTGCAGGGCAGATGCGATTGGACTGCTGGGCGAGGATCGCAATCAGGATTTTACATGGGAGAACATAGCGGCTGCTCCTCCCATGGATGAAGGGGCAAGGGCACAATTTCAGAAAGAACTGGACGAGAAGGTGAGAGTGAGAATGGAACGCAAGGAGGGACAATCACACCACAAACAACCGTCAACCGGGGCTGGCTGTAGCTGCCCGTTATCGGGAGATAAGCCTGAAGCGAGCTTCACCTCAAAGCCAGTCCTAATCGCAGTGGCCAGTCGTGGTGGAGGGAAGGTGAATCAGCATTTCGGCCGTGCCAAGGAATTTATGATCTATGAAAGCGACGGGACCATCGTAAATTTCATAGGCATTCGTAAGGTGCAATCCTACTGCCACGGGAAAGCCGATTGCAATGGGGACAAGGTCGAGACGATGAAGGAGATCCTTTCCATGGTGCATGACTGTGCATTGCTGCTGTCGTCCGGCATAGGCGAAGCCCCCAAAGAGGCATTGCAGGAAGCTGGCGTGCTGCCTATTGTATGCGGCGGGGATATTGAGGAATCGGTTCTGGAATATGTGAAATTTCTGCGTTATATGTATCCTGTGCAGAGCAATAAAGGAAGTAAGCGCAATAAGGGAGTTAAGGGCAATCATTCGGATTTACCCATTAAACATTTTGGAGGCTGAGAAAATATGAGACAAATTGCGTTTTACGGTAAGGGCGGTATCGGCAAATCGACAACCTCGCAGAATACACTGGCTCAGCTCGCGACCAAATTCAAACAAAAAATTATGATCGTAGGCTGTGATCCCAAGGCAGACTCCACCCGTCTTATTCTGAATACGAAGGCCCAACAGACAGTGCTACATCTAGCTGCTGAAAGGGGCACGGTAGAGGATTTGGAGCTGGAGGATGTTGTCCAGAAGGGCTTCGGTGACATTCTGAACGTGGAATGCGGCGGGCCAGAGCCCGGTGTCGGCTGTGCAGGACGCGGCATCATCACAGCCATTAATTTTCTGGAGGAAGAGGGCGCCTACGAAGGGCTGGATTTCGTATCCTACGATGTACTTGGGGACGTTGTGTGCGGGGGCTTCGCCATGCCGATCCGGGAGAAGAAGGCGCAGGAAATCTACATCGTATGCTCAGGCGAGATGATGGCTATGTACGCTGCCAACAATATTGCGCGCGGGATATTGAAGTATGCCAACAGCGGCGGGGTACGTTTGGGCGGCTTAATCTGCAACAGCCGGAATACGGACCTGGAAGCGGAATTGATTACAGAGCTTGCGAGAAGACTGAACACGCAGATGATCCACTTTTTGCCGCGTGACAATGTTGTACAGCACGCTGAGCTGCGCCGTATGACCGTTACCCAATATAACCCGGAACATAAGCAGGCTGCGGAGTATGAAGAGCTGGCAGGTAAGATTTTGAATAACGATATGCTAACGGTTCCCACTCCCATTTCCATGGAAGATCTGGAGGATCTGTTGATGGAATTCGGCATTATTGAGGATGAAGAAACCGCAATTAACAAAGCTGAGGCGTCCGGGCAGTAGGCTCCAGCTAGAAGGCTTAATGACGGAACCAACGTGTGATGATGGGGGGAGCTGAACGCGTAGCTCGCAGGAGGGAGGAATAGGCCAAATGAGCAGTATTGTGGATAAGGGAAAGCAGATCGTAGAGGAGATACTGGAGGTATATCCCAAGAAGGCCAAGAAGGACCGGACCAAGCATTTTGAGATCGCGGATGAGGAGCTTGTGAACTGCGGAACCTGTTCCATTAAGTCCAACATGAAATCACGGCCCGGCGTCATGACAGCAAGGGGCTGTGCTTATGCAGGCTCCAAGGGTGTGGTATGGGGCCCGATTAAAGACATGGTGCACATTAGCCATGGTCCCATCGGCTGCGGGCAATACAGTTGGGGTACCCGACGCAATTATGCGAATGGGGTATTGGGAATCGATAATTTTACCGCCATGCAGATTACAAGCAATTTTCAGGAAAAGGATATCGTGTTCGGCGGAGATAAGAAGCTGGAGGTGATCTGCAGGGAAATTAAGGAGATGTTCCCGCTGGCTAAGGGCATCTCCGTGCAATCTGAATGTCCGGTCGGACTGATTGGTGATGATATCGGGGCCGTGGCTAAGAAGATGACAGAGGAGCTGGGCATTCCGGTCATTCCTGTACGCTGTGAGGGCTTTCGCGGGGTGAGTCAGTCTCTGGGCCATCACATTGCCAATGATGCTATCCGCGATTTTCTGATGGGGCGCCGCGAGCTAAAGGAGTCCGGGCCTTATGATGTCTCCATTATCGGGGACTACAATATCGGCGGTGATGCCTGGGCTTCGCGCATTTTGCTGGAGGAAATGGGACTGCGGGTTATAGCGCAGTGGTCGGGTGACGGTACGATCAATGAGCTGGGGATTGCGCATAAATCCAAGCTCAATCTAATCCATTGTCATCGTTCCATGAATTATATGTGCACAACGATGGAGCAGGAATACGGAATTCCCTGGATGGAATATAACTTCTTCGGCCCGACCAAGACGATGGAGAGCCTAAGAGCGATTGCTGCCCGCTTTGACGAGACGATTCAGGAAAAATGTGAGCAGGTCATTGCCCAATATATGCCGCAGATGGAGGCGGTCATCCGTAAATACCGCCCACGTCTGGAAGGCAAAAAGGTGATGCTTCTGATTGGCGGACTGCGGGCAAGGCATACCATCGGTGCCTATGAGGACCTGGGGATGGAAATTGTGGCTACAGGCTATGAATTTGCCCACAAGGATGATTACGAAAAGACATTTCCCGATGTAAAGGAAGGCACCATTCTGTACGATGATCCAACTGCCTATGAGCTGGAGGAATTGGCCCAGCGGCTGAATATTGACTTAATGGGTGCCGGAGTCAAGGAGAAATATGTGTATCACAAAATGGGCATTCCCTTCCGTCAAATGCACTCCTGGGATTACAGCGGGCCTTATCATGGTTTTGACGGCTTCAAGATTTTTGCACGTGATATGGATATGACCATAAACAGTCCAGTATGGAGCCTGCTGCCGTCCCGGCAGACTGCGGAGGTGCCGGTATGAACGAGCGTCTGAACATTGTCGATCACAATCAGCTGTTTCGGCAGGATAAATATGTGCGCCAGCGTGAGGAGAAACGGGCCTTCGAGGCCCCTTGCTCGCCAGAGGAGGTTACCGCCACCCTAGAGTACACCAAGACCAAGGAATACAAGGATAAGAATTTCGCTCGTACAGCTGTAGTCGTGAACCCGGCCAAGGCTTGTCAGCCGCTGGGAGCAGTTATGGCTGCGCTGGGCTTTGAAAAAACGCTCCCGTTCATTCATGGCTCACAGGGCTGTACGGCTTATTTCCGTAGCCATCTTGCCCGCCACTTCAAAGAGCCTGTTCCTGCCGTCTCCACCTCGATGACCGAGGATGCCGCCGTATTCGGCGGCATGCGCAACCTCATTGACGGTATAGAGAACTGTATTGCCTTGTATCAGCCGGAGATGATTGCGGTATGCACGACCTGTATGGCAGAGGTGATCGGAGATGATCTGTCTGCCTTCTTGGCTAATGCCCGTCAGGAGGGAGCCCTTCCCGAGGATATGCCGGTTCCTTTTGCCAATACCCCCAGCTTCTCCGGTTCACATATTACAGGCTATGACGCCATGCTGCGCTCTGTACTGGAGACGCTGTATAACAAGTCAGGCCGGACGCCGCAGCCTGGTCATGAATTGAAGCTGAATGTACTGCTCGGGTTTGACGGGTATACGGGCAATTTTGCGGAAATGCGGCGCATACTGGGGATGTTCGGCGCTACGTATACCATTCTGGGTGACCACAGCAGTAATTTTGATTCAGGGGCCACTGGAGAGTACAGCTACTATTACGGGGGAACGCCGCTTAAGGATGTGCCCGAGGCCGCAGATGCTGCCGGCACGTTGGCGATCCAGCAGTACTCTCTTCGTAAAACATTAGGCTATATGAAGCGAACCTGGGGGCAGCAGGTGTCTTCCATCTCCACGCCGCTGGGCATCCGCGCTACTGATTGCTTGCTTGAAGAGATCAGCCGTCTGTCCGGAAAGGAAATTCCCGAGGCATTGAAGCAGGAGCGCGCCCGAATTGTGGATGCCATGATGGATTCGCATGCTTATCTGCACGGCAAACGAGTGGCTATGGCGGGAGACCCGGATATGCTCATCGGCCTGATTGGCTTTTGTCTGGAGTTGGGCATGGAGCCGGTGCATATTGTTTGCTCCAATGGGGACCGGAAATTTGAGAAGGAAGCAGAGCTTCTGCTGAAGTCCAGCCCTTACGGTGCAGAAGCCACGGTTCATTCCGGTCAGGATTTGTGGCATATGCGTTCGCTGCTGTTCCAGGACCCGGTGGACCTGGCTATTGGCAGCTCCCACCTGAAGTTCGCGGCCAAAGAGGCGAAAATTCCTTTGCTCCGTGTGGGCTTTCCGATCTTCGACAGGCATCATCTGCATCGTTATCCGATTATCGGCTACCAGGGTGCGCTGAATCTGCTTACCCAATTCGTGAATACCGTACTGGATGTCATGGAAGAGCAGGCCCCGGATCATAGCTTTGATCTGGTGCGCTAATTGCTGTACCGCGTAGATGGAAGTTGGCAGCTATTTCAATGGATTCTATCTGAAATAAGGGGGGTGTGCGGATGGAGCCGGCTGTGTCTAACGGAAGGCTGGAGGTATCCTGCGGCAACAAAATTCCCAAAAGCACGCCCTGTCCCCGGCCTGTGCCGGGGGAGGCTTCGGGTGGCTGCTCCTTTGACGGGGCCCAGATTACACTGATCCCCATTGCAGATGCGGCTCATCTGGTGCACGGGCCGATTGCCTGTCTCGGCAATAGCTGGGAGAGCAGAGGCAGCCTGTCCAGCGGCCCAGAGCTGTCGGCGTATGGCTTCACTACTGATCTTGGAGAACAGGACATCATTTTTGGTAGTGAACAGAAGCTGCATGAATCGATTCGCTACATTGTCAGCCGCTTTGCTCCTCCCGCTGTGTTTGTCTATACAACATGTGTCACAGCCCTCACCGGTGAAGATATCGAGGGGGTCTGCAAGGCTGAATCGGAGCGGATGGGGACGCCGATCATTCCGGTGAACAGTCCGGGATTTGTGGGCAGCAAGAATCTCGGGACCCGGCTGGCCGGAGACGTGCTGTTCCAGCATATTATCGGCAGCACCGAGCCGGAACAGACAACCTCCCATGATATCAATCTCATTGGGGAATACAATATTGCGGGCGAGATGTGGCATATCGAGCGGCTGATGCAGCAGGCGGGAATGAGTATCCTGTCCCGAATTACCGGGGACGGTCGGTTCCGTGAGGTGGGATGGGCGCATCGTGCCAAGGCCAATATGGTCGTATGCAGCCGGGCTTTGCTGGGCCTGGCAGTCCAAATGGAGCGTAAATACGGCATTCCTTATTTTGAAGGTTCATTTTATGGAGCAAAGGAGACGAGTTATTCCTTGCGGCAGATGGCTTACCTGACTGGAGATCGTGATGTAGAGCGACGGGTGGATAAGCTGGCCGCACGGGAGGAAATGAGGCTATCGCTGGAGCTGGAACCCTACCGCAAGCAACTGAAAGGAAAGCGGGCAGTGCTCTATACCGGAGGGGTAAAGAGCTGGTCTGTCATTACGGCTTTGCAGGAGCTGGGCATTAAGGTAGTTGGTGTAGGCACGAACAAGAGTACTGCCGAGGATGTATCCCGGATTGCTGACCGTATCGGAGATGATGCGGAATACATCCCGGAAGGCGGCGCCCGGCAGATTCTCAAGACCGTACGGAGCCGCAAGGCAGACATGGTCATTGCCGGGGGCCGGAACATGTATATGGCGCTTAAGGAACAGATTCCTTTTGTGGACATCAATCAAGAACGGCACAAAGCCTATGCGGGCTATGACGGGCTGTTATCTCTGGCGAAACAGCTTGTGCATACGCTGCAGCATCCGGTATGGGAGCTGACCGCCAAATTGGCTCCATGGGAGGAGGAGACGGAATTTGCCGATTAAATCCGCCACGAAGCCTGTCAGTGTCAACCCGCTCAAGGTAGGACAGCCTCTGGGCGGCGTGTTGGCTCTGCAAGGGATGTATCGCTCAATGCCTTTGCTGCACGGCGCTCAGGGCTGCTCGGCCTTCTCCAAGGCGCTGCTGACTCGCCATTTTCGAGAGCCGATTGCCGTTCAGACCTCTGCGCTGCAAGAGATGGACGTTATATTTGATGCAGACCGGAATCTGGAGGAGGCGCTGGATCATATCTGGTCTAAGCATCATCCAGATGTCATCGGCGTTATCAGCACGGCCCTCACTGAGGTGGCAGGTGTTGATTTTCAGTCCAGGGTAAAAGCGTTCAAGCGAGAACGGGCCTTGAAGGAAAGTCTGCTGTTTTCTGTATCGCTGCCTGATTTTCACGGTTCTCTGGAGACGGGCTACAGCAGTACAGTAGAGTCGCTAATGGATGCCGTACTCGGGTTAGCCGGAGGCAAGTCCCCCAAAAAACAGCGCCGGACGCAGGTCAATCTGCTGCCGGCTTCTTATCTGACTGCCGGAGATGTCATGGAAATCAAGGATATTATCGCTTCCTTCGGCCTAGAGGTTATTACGCTCCCCGATATTTCCACTTCCTTGTCTGGTCACCTGCTGACAGGCTTTTCCCCTTTGACGAGAGGGGGGACTCCGCTGGATTCAGCCTGCCAGATGCTGGAGTCTTCCTGCACCATTGCCATTGGCGCGAGCATGGAACGTCCGGCGCGCAGGCTGGATCATGCCGCAGGCATTCCCTATCACTTGTTCGCTGGTCTGTCTGGCTTGACCGCGAGCGATGCGTTCATACATTTTCTGCAGAAAATCAGCCGCGAGCCAGCCCCCGTTCGCTTCCGCTGGCAGCGTGAAAATCTGTTGGACAGCATGCTGGATGCCCATTTCTATTATTCTGGCGCTTCGGCTGTAGTGGCGCTAGAACCGGATCATATGCTGTCGACCGCAGCCTGGCTGGAGGAGATGGGAGTGGAACTGAAGCGGCTAATTACACCCTGCAGCACGCCCGCACTGCAAAAGACAGAACGGGAAGTCTGGATCGGTGATCTGGATGATGCAGAGGAGAGCGCGCAGGGCGTTGATTTGTGGATCAGCAATTCACATGGAAGAAAGGGAGCGGCACGGGCCGGGGCCTCATTCGTACCGGCAGGCTTGCCGGTGTATGACGAGCTGGGCGCCCACACATCGGTAAGCGTCGGATACCGTGGAACTATGGAGTGGGTGAACAAGGTGGGTAATGTATTGCTTGCCGAGAGGGGGAGAGGAGGGTGAAGGTTGCATTTGCGACGGAAGACGGTGTGCATGTGAATGCTCATTTTGGGCAGAGTCCCATGTTCACTGTATTCGAAATTCGGCACTCAGGTGTCCAGTTCCTGGAGCATCGGCGGATAGCCCTGGGGAGCGATGAGAACGAGGCGGGCAAGATCGCCAGTCGAATTGGCCTGATCGAGGATTGTGCCTTGATCTTCCTGGTACAGATTGGCGCTTCGGCCGCCGCACAGGTTACCAAACGGACCATTATGCCTGTGAAGGTGGCCTTCGGTAGCACCATTGAGGAGCAGGTCCAGCGTCTCCAGAATATGCTGGCTCGTAATCCGCCCATGTGGCTTGCCAAAATCCTGCACGCTGAGGAGGGCAGCGGCAAAGCCGAATCATGAGCCTTCTGTAAGGAAGAGCAACCGTATATGATGTCAAGATCCTGCGGACCGAATATCTTAAAGGCGGGAGCCGCACATGGAGGGGTGGACGAATGGTACAGCTGCTGGAAGACAGTAGATACGGACGCCAGTTGAAGCTGCTGGGAGTGGAAGGTCAGAACAGGCTAAAGCAGGCTACTGTTATGGTTGCAGGCATCGGAGGATTGGGAGGGACAGCGGCCATGTACCTGGCCGCTGCTGGAGTGGGAAAGCTGATATTGGCCCATGAGGGCGTAATCCATCTGCCCGATATGAACCGGCAGGTGCTGATGGACAGCGGACGAATCGGGGAGGAACGGATGGAAACGGCATTGCAGCATTTGCACCGTATCAATCCGGAGACCCAGCTTGAAGGCCACGCCGACAGAATCACGGAAGAATCCTCTCGACCATGGGTAGAAGCGGCGGATATCGTGATTGATGCACGGTATGACTTTCCGGAAAGATATGCGCTGAACAGATTATGTGTTCGACATGGCAGACCGATGATAGAAGCGGCCATGTACGCCTATGAAGTATCATTGATGACCATTGATCCCGGTAGGACGGCATGCTTGGAATGTCTCTACCCAGAAGGCGGACAGCCTTGGGAGCCTCTGGGATTCCCGGTCCTGGGAGCCACCTCTGGCTTGATTGGCTGTATGGCTGCACTGGAAGCGGTCAAATGGATTACAGATGCGGGCAATCTGTTCACTGACCGCATGTACCGTATGAATGTGCTGGATATGAGCAGCTGCACCATAACGGTCAAACGCAATCCGCGTTGTCCGTGCTGCGGAACGGGAGGGAATACAGATGAGTCGATTGCATATTTGTGATACGACACTTCGTGATGGAGAACAGGCTCCGGGCGTTGCCTTTTCGGCCGAGGAGAAAACTGAAATTGCCATCATGCTGGACTCAGCGGGGGTGGAGCAGGCTGAGATCGGAATTCCGGCAATGGGAGAGGCGGAGTGCAGGTCTATTGCCAGGATTGCTGCTCTCGGACTTCAGATGAAGCTAATGACCTGGAATCGCGCGGTGTTCTCGGATATTGATGCAGCTGAATCGACAGGTGTCGGCTGGGCCCATATTTCGGTTCCCGTGTCGACGGTGCAGATGAAGGCCAAGCTGGGTATGAATCCTGAGCAGGTGACGGAGCTGATCCGCAAGTCAGTCGATTACGGTCTGTGTAAAGGATTGACTGTTTCCGTAGGCTTTGAGGATGCTTCAAGGGCAGATGACCTGTTCCTTGAGCAGTTGGCGAATCAGCTCTATAGGGATGGTATCCGGCGCTTCAGATATGCCGACACGCTGTCCGTTCACCATCCCGCTGCCATAGCTGCCCGTATAGACAGATTTGTATCGCGCGTGCCGCAGGATGTGGAGCTTGAGATTCACTGTCATAATGATTATGGCCTAGCGCTTGCCAATACTTTGGCAGCTTTGCAGGCGGGAGCTGTCTGGGCCAGTACCACAGTGTCGGGCCTTGGGGAAAGGGCAGGTAATACGGCGTTGGAGGAAGTGGTGATGTCGTGGAGGGATCTATATCAAGGAACCTGCAGTGTCCGCCCCGAACTGCTGAACCCGCTGGCTGCACTGGTCTCCAAAGCCTCCAACCGAATCATTCCCGAAGGTAAGCCAATTGTGGGAGACATGGTATTCGCCCATGAATCCGGCATACATATCAACGGTCTGCTAAAGGAGCGCGCCGCCTATCAGGCCCTTGATCCGACTGAGCTGGGTGCTGACCATTCGTTTGTACTCGGCAAGCATTCGGGCAGAAGTGCAGTTCAATATATGCTGGAGCAGGAAGGAATCGAGGCGGGCTCCGGTGAAATCAAGTTCCTGCTGGAGCGACTTCGCCTAGTCGGTGAAGATCCCAAGCGTGTCATTCATAGCGCGGATTTAAGGCGCTGGCTGCAGTATTATCCGGCAGAGCTGCCGAAATAATCGAAAAAGCGTTCCCGTCCGGTAAGTGTGACCGTGACTGGAACGCTTTCTTGCATATCTTTTAATTTCACAACCGGAGTCTCCAATTTGCTGGTTAAACGAAGCCGTTCAGAAGGGTATAATAAAATATAGTGCTGTATAAAGTGCGTATATATGGTTTTACAGCAGACAGGTTCGAATCTTATAACCATTACACGCTGATCTGGAAGGACGGCTATGGGCAATTGGAGGAATGCTTGTGGGAATGATGTTTTCTTTTCTAAAAAAATATCGGGTTCCAGCCATCGCAGCGCTCGTGATGATGTTGCTGGAATTGACGGTAGAGCTATCACAGCCATATTTGATCTCTAAAATCATTGATGAGGGCATCCGACAGCAGGATTTGTCCGTCGTCTGGTTATGGGGCAGTGTATTGGTGGGGAGTGCCGTTATCGCTTTTATGGCGGGGATATCCAGCTCTTTTTTTGCTTCACATGCAAGTCAGGGCTTCGGCTATGATTTGCGGGAAAAGCTGTACCGTAAAGTGCAATCCTTTTCGTATCCTGTGTTTAAACGTTTTGCCACTTCGTCGCTGATTACGCGCCTGACCGGGGATGTCACGCAAGTACAAGATACGGTGTTTATGAGCCTGCGTTTTATGACACGGGTTCCGCTTGTAGTCATCGGCAGTATTGTGATGGCACTGGTTGTACATTTCAGGCTTGGGCTGCTATTGGCGGTTATGGCCCCAGTGCTGTTCGTGTTTGTGTTGGTGATGATGCGGCGGACGGTCACTTTGTTTAAAGGTGTCCAGCGACGCTTGGATGACGTTAACGGAGTGATTCAGGAGAATCTGACAGGTATCCGTCTCATCCGGGTTTTTGTGCGGATGCGGCATGAAATCGAACGTTTTGCCCATTACGGAGGCGAATTGATGAAAGGGACGGTGTCCGCTCTACGATGGACAGAAACGACGATGCCGTTCATTTTGTTTACGATGAATGCAGGGATTATTGCAGTACTTTGGTTCGGACGCGGCCAAATTTCCACTGGGGATGCCAGTGTAGGACAGGTGGTCGCAGTCGTCAATTATTCACTGCGGACAATTGGAGCCTTGTCTGCCTTATCAGGTATCGTTGTTGTATTTTCCCGGGCAACTGCATCTACGGGGCGGATTCGAGAGGTATTGGAAACATCTAATGAAGATGGGCAAGAGCTGGAGCCTGTTTCGACGCATCATACACGGATTGAGGGACAGGTGGAAATGGACCGGGTAAGCTTTCATTATCCGGGCAGTGATCTGGCTGTCCTAAAGGATATATCTTTTAAGGCGCAATCGGGCGAGCGGATAGCTATTATGGGGGCCACTGGCTCGGGCAAATCCTCACTTGTGCAGTTGATTACACGTCTGTATGAAGAAGATGAAGGTTATGTGCGCTTTGACGGAAAGGACGCTCGTGAACTGGATGCGTCCATATTGCGAGAGGCTATTGGCTATGTGCCTCAGGAGGTACTGCTATTCACCGGCTCGATTCGGGATAATATTGCTTGGGGGCTGGAGAATGCCAGCCTGGAGCAAATTAAGGAAGCCGCACGCATGGCGCAAATCCATAATATGATTGAACGCTTGCCGCAAGGCTATGACACGATGCTCGGGCAGCGTGGTGTCAATCTGTCTGGCGGACAGAAACAGCGGCTTTCGATTGCCCGCGCACTGGTGCGCCAGCCGACAGTGCTGATTTTGGACGACAGCACAAGTGCATTGGATGTAGGGACAGAAGCAGCACTACTGAATGCACTCGATGGCCTGTCCTGCACGACATTTCTCATTACGCAAAAAATCAGCTCGACGGCCTCAGCAGATCAGATTTTACTGCTGGATGAGGGTCGCCTGATGGCAAGTGGAAGTCATGAGCATCTCATGGATAGCTCGGATCTGTATCGGCGTATCTATGAATCACAATACGGAAAGGAGGAGTCGCATGTTCAAGGAACTCATTGAACCGTTCCGTCAGCCTACACCGCCGTCCGGTGTGCTGCGAAATCCGGTGGGAGCGGAAGGACGCCGCAAGGCCAAAGCGAAGAACTGGTCTGGCACGTTAGGACGGATATGGGCTTATCTGGCCCGCCGTAAGGCCAAACTGATGCTGGTGCTGTTCATGGTACTGCTCAGCTCCGGGCTGGCTCTGCTGGGTCCATATCTGGTCGGCGTAGCGGTGGATGATTTTCTCGAAGGTCCGGGTGGACGCACGTGGATTTATTTTCTCATCGGATTAGGAGCTGTATATCTGCTCAACTCGCTGACCTCCTGGCTGCAAAATATCTGGATGATCGAGATTGCCCAAGAGACGGTGTACCGCATGCGTTTCGATCTGTTTTCACATTTGCATCGACTACCGATTCCTTTCTACGGCAAACGTCAGCAGGGAGAGATTATGAGCCGTCTGACCAATGATATCGAAAATGTCAGTTCTACGCTTAACAGTTCCGCCATTCAGATTTTTTCGAGTATATTGACGTTAATCGGTACACTCACGGTGATGCTGTGGTTAAGCCCGCTGATGACCCTGCTGACCTTTATCGTGGTGCCGCTAATGGCTGCCGGGATGCGCTGGATTACACGTCGCACCGGGCCCTTATATAAGGAACGCCAGAAGAATTTGGGCGAACTGAACGGATACATCGAAGAAACACTGTCTGGGCAGCAGATTATTAAAGCATTTTCGCAGGAAAAGAGAGTCATCCGTGGTTTTGGCGAGCGTAATGACCGTATTCGGCTATCGGGCTTCTGGGCACAAACGATTTCAGGCTTTATACCGAAGCTGATGAACGGACTGAATAATCTCAGCTTTGCTATTGTAGCGGGGATCGGTGGGATTTTGGCCATTCGCGGCTCCATCACTATAGGTACAATTATTGTATTCGTAGAATATGCCCGCCAGTTCACCAGACCGTTGAATGATTTGGCTAACCAGTGGAACACCCTGCTGTCCGCTATTGCCGGAGCTGAACGAGTATTTGAAATATTGGATGAAGATGAAGAGTCCAAGGATGAACGCGGCGCAGTGGAGGTAGAGCATGTGGAGGGGGCGGTGCGGTTTACGGATGTTTCCTTCGGTTATGATGAGGGAAGCGCTACGCTGGAAGGTATCTCTTTTGAAGCCAAACCTGGTGAAATGATCGCACTAGTCGGCCCGACCGGGGCAGGAAAAACGACACTGATCCAGCTCCTCTCCAGATTTTATAGCCCCGACAAGGGAATGATTACGGTGGACGGGCGCGATATCACCACCATACAGCGTGAAAGCTTGCGCTCCCGCATGGCATTTGTGCTACAGGACTCCTTCCTGTTGCAGGGGACGATTCGTGAAAATATCCGCTTCGGCAGACTGGACGCCACCGATGAGGAGGTTGAACAAGCATCGAAACTGGCCAACGCCCATTCCTTTATCATGCGGATGAAGGACGGATACGACAAGGTGCTGCAAGCGAACGGCAGTGGCATCAGTCAAGGGCAAAAACAACTGCTGGCTATTGCCCGTGCTATTTTGGCCAACCCTTCCATCCTTGTACTCGACGAGGCAACCAGCAGCATCGACACCATTACCGAGATGAAGATACAAGAAGGACTGGAGCGGCTCATGCAGGGGCGAACAAGTTTCGTCATCGCGCATCGGCTGAATACCATTCGTCAGGCTGACCGGATTCTGGTCTTAAAGGATGGCCGTTTGGAGGAGCAGGGTTCTCATGATGAACTGCTGGCTCACAAAGGCTTTTACAGTAATTTATATTATGGTCAATTGAGTAAGCAAAGCTCTTAAGCCGGCTCGCGATCTACAGATTTACATGCATACTTAAAAGGACTACCTCGGGGGTGGCCCTTTTTAAGTATGCCTTTTTACAGGTACGTACTCTTAAAGAGGCGTTTGAAATGAAGATACTGCTTTCACACCATTAAATATACCCATACCCCGTATATGTATGTTAGTATGGATGTGCAAGAATAAAATCCCACTTCAAAGGAGAGATCATCATGAAAATCGCAATCATGCTTTTCGATGGAATTACGGCATTAGATGCAATGGGTCCATACGATGTATTTGCTGCTACACTGAAATGTGAAGTGAAGTTTGTCGCTAAGAAAAAAGGGTTAATCAAGCTGGACTCAAATATGGGTTATTTGCATGCCGATTACAGCTTTTCTGAAGTTAGTTCAGCTGATATTCTTGTTGTTCCAGGTTGCAGTCCGCCAAATTATAAAACTCCAATGAATGACGAAGAAACGTTAAATTGGATTCGCCAAATACATGAAACTACGAAATGGACCACGTCGGTTTGTAACGGCTCTTTGATTTTGAGCGCCGCAGGCTTGTTAAATGGAACCGTAGCCACCAGTCATTGGGGTTCCTTAGACCTGCTCCAATCTCTTGGAGCCATTCCAACAGATGAGAGAGTGGTTCGTCAGGGCAAAATCGTTACAGCAGCCGGTGTCTCCTCTGGTATTGATATGGCACTCCAGCTATTGGCATGGGAATTGGGAGAAGATATGAGTAAAGGAGTTCAGCTGATTTTGGAATACGATCCTCAGCCTCCGTTTGACACGGGTTCACCAAAGAAAGCACCTGCTATATTGGTAGAACAAATAAGAGGTATGTTACAAGAGTTTGCAAAACAGGAGCCTAATGTGTAAAGCAAGAATAAAAAGATCTCTTTCTGGTATTAGCTTGGAATAATAGGTTTGTAATTTTATTTACAAGGGTCCCTATTTCAACTAATATAGTTTACACATAGTAAATGGTTACATAGTGTAAATGGTTGAAGGGGGTTACAAACATGAGCAGCTTACCTAAGTCTGCTACATTTCCACTTTTCATTCTGATGCTGAATTTGTTTATTGCTTTATTGGGTCAAGGTATGGTGATTCCCATTCTGCCTGAATATCTGAAACAATTTAATGCGGCAGGAGCTGCTGCGGGGTATCTTATTGCCGCTTTTGGAGCAGCACAGTTTATTTTTTCGCCCCTAGGTGGGCAGCTTTCGGATAGATGGGGGCGGAAATCCATGATCATCACCGGTCTGTTTTTAACCGTCATCTCGGATCTAATGTTTGCTGTTTCTACGACATTGCCTCTTCTATATATAGCCCGATTTATCGGGGGGATAGGTATTGGATTAATGGTTCCTTCTAATATGGCCTACGTCGCTGATATTACCACTTCTGAAACCCGAGCTAAAGGAATGGGATACTTGGGTGCTTCCATGAATTTGGGTATGGTGCTTGGTCCGGGGTTAGGCGGTATGATCGCTGAGTTTGGCATAAGGGTGCCCTATTTTTTTGCTGGTGGACTTGGACTTGTAGCTACGCTGCTTAGCTTGTATATGCCAGAGACACTACCCAAGGAAAAACGAAAACCCGCTAGCCAATGGGTCCGCCGGGAGCCAATTCGCAACCAAATCCTAAATTCATTTCGGACATCCTATTTTCGTTATCTTCTCCTCATTCTGATCATGACATTAGGTTTGATGAATTATGAAACGGTGTATGCTCTTTTTGTGGAACGAAAATATGGTTTTGATGCCACTAAAATCTCAATGATCATTACGGTTGGTGCAATTATAGGCATCGTAGTACAGATATGGCTACTTGATTATCTCATCAAGAGACTTGGTGAGATGAAGCTTATACGTCTTTCTTTGATCATGACAGCCATCGCTTTACTGTTAATGATAATTAAGATCAATTTAGGTTATCTGCTGGCGGTATCGGCGCTGTTTTTTGCTTTTAATGCCTTCCTAAGGCCAACCGTAAGTACAATGATCGCGAACTCAGCTGGTGATCGTCAAGGATATGCCGCCGGATTGAATACGACGTATACCAGCCTAGGCAATATATTGGGACCCATTTTAGCGGGTTTGATGTTTGACAAACACATTCATATTCCTTATATTTTTGGTGCACTTATCCTTGCATCTGCCCTTTTCTTAACCTTACAAAAATCGAAAAATGAGAAACGGATGGTTGTTAATGACTGAGAACTGGCACCAGAATTTGAAAAACAAAAATCGGGAAGAACTCATTGCGGCTGCCAAGGAACTTTTTATGAAGCAAAGCTTTCTCAAAGTTAATATTAAGGATGTATGCAACGTGGCTGGTGTAAGTCGGGTCACATTCTATAAGCACTTTCAGTCCATGAACGAACTGATCTTTGAGGTTCAGATGGAAATCCTTGAGAGCATGACCGAATTTGTTAGAAGGGCACCTTCAGCCGAAATGAGCGGTAAGGAGATGCTTACTTTGATGCTTGATGCATGGATTGATTACGCTTGGCAACATCCAGAATACATCAAGTTTATTCTTCTATTCGATCTGCATTACGAAGCTTATGATTCAAATCAAGAACTCAAAGAACAGTACAAAAATTTTGTTAGCCGGGAAAAGGAACGACATTTCCTGATGGATGCTCTGGAAGTTGGATTCCAAGATGGATCATTAAAGTCCGACACAGAACCCTTGAAGACCGCTCATTTTATCTTCACGTCTATGATGGGTATACTCCAGAAAATGAGTCTGACGTCCAAGGACGATTGGAATAACGAACTTGATGATATAGAAATTGCTAACCGATTTGCGGGAATGTTGATTCAGTATTTAAGTCCAAAAAGTGATAAATCCCCAACCTTTTAGGCAAGAGTCGCCTGCCGTATTCCAAAGGATTTCAGATCGTCCGATGGAGTGAAATAGAAGTACAGGACTCAGTCTGTTAAACTGTGAAAATAGAGCGGTTGCAGATACGTTGTCGTGTTAGCCTTATCTATTTTTGTGGAGGTGCGGGGATGAACGGAAGTCTGTTTGAGCCACGGCTGCGTGACGGGGATTATATTCCCCGTTTTTTTGCTTACTATTACAAGCAATGGCATGACTACACCATGTCTTACCACGATCATCATTCTACCGAAATTATGTACATGATTTCCGGCTTTTGCAGGGTAGATGTACAAACGGGAGAGAATGTGGAAGAAAGCATCACGCTGCGTAAAGGCGAGTTTATTATGCTGGACGCAGGTGTACCGCATCGACTAGTGGTGGAAGGAGAACAACCGTGCCGGATGCTAAATGTAGAGTTTGGTTTTACGGAGGGAGTGAGGGTAGGGCCGTCTATCCGACAAATGGCAGCAGAGGAGCAGGAGGTCACGACTCTCATGTCACGTCCGTTCCCGTATCTGGTATTATCGGACCCGGAAGAGGTATATTATGCGCTGAAAAGTCTCGTGCTGGAGCTGGACCAACGAAAAGAACAGCCGGGTGCAATGGCAGAGATGCTTTTTATGCAATTGCTAGTACGAATTGCACGTCTACGGGAAGAGGCAGAGCGCAGCAACACGCAGCAAACGGATATGTACATCAAACGATGCATTGAATTTCTCCATCTGAACTATGACCGAGATATTGTGGTTAAGGACATGGCGGCAGCCGTGAATCTGCACCCAGGTTATTTGCACCGTATTTTCAAAAAGCATACTGGGCTAACACTCACCGCGTATTTAACGATGCTGCGAATGGACAAGGCCCGTATGCTTCTTCAGCAAACGGACATTCCCATTCAAGAAATTGCCGATTATGTAGGCGTGGCCAGCAGGCAGTATTTTCATATGTTGTTCAAAAAGCACACAGGCAAGACGCCTGTTGAATACCGCTCTGCTGTAGAGCGCAATGTGAGGAACTATGCGGAGGAGGATGGGAACTGAAATAAGAAGCCTCTGAACCATTGCCGATTTAGGTCGGTATGACTCAGAGGACGTGTGTTTTGAAGCATTATAACATGTGTCCGGGCTTCTTGAGAGCTAAAGTTGGGTCATTTCCCAAGCCACATATTTTCCATCTGTTCAAGTGATCTCCCCTTGGTTTCGGGAACCTTGCGCCATAAAAAGACTACGACGAACAACGAGATGGCTCCGAATAACCAGAAGGTATTGGACGGGCCGGCTGAACTCAGCAGAGGAGGGAATGCCTGCGATACCAGATAATCGCCGGCCCACAATGCCATCGAAGCGATGGCGACCGCTTTGCCGCGAATGCGGTTCGGAAAGATCTCCGAGATCATAACCCATACGATCGGCCCAAGTGATATAGCATAGGAGGCCACGTAGATCAATATCATGATGAGCACAAGCGGTCCGGTGGTCAAACCCATTTTGAATGCGGCTCCAATAATGACCAAACAGAGGGTCATCAACGAGGTGCCAATTATCAGCAGGACTTTTCGTCCCGCTTTGTCGATCAGCCATACGGATACGATGGTGAACAACACATTGATCAACCCGATCCAAATGGTCTGGGTCAAAGAAGCGTCCGTACCGAGTCCCATTCCCTTAAAAATAACCGGCGCGTAGTACAAAATGGCATTGATGCCGGTAATATGCTGCATAATGGCGAGCATAACACCGATAAAGAGAGCGACCCGAATACCAGGAGCGAACAATTGTTTCAATGAGTTGTTCTCATTTTTGAATGATTCCTTGATATCAAGCACTTCCTGCTTAGCGGCTTCTTCACCGTGAATTTTCAGCAAAATCGGCAGCGCTTCATAAGGCCGATTCTGTTTAATAAGCCATCTCGGGCTTTCGGGTATGAAGAGCATCAAGAGCATAAAGATCAGTCCCGGAACGGCTCCCACTCCGAACATCCAGCGCCAGGCTGTTGAGACACCCCAGGCTTCATCCCCCAGGCTGACGATCCACGAATTCTGAAAATAAACCAGGAAAATCCCAGTTACGATCGCCAACTGATTTAAAGCAACCAAACGGCCTCGGTATTTAGCGGGAGCGATCTCCGCGTTGTACACCGGACAAACGGTGGAAGTGATCCCTATGCCAATGCCACCGATCATGCGAAAGATAACATACCCGGTGAACGTGTCTTGAAGCGCTGAGCAGATCGAGCCGACGATGAATAAAAATCCGGCGGCCAGCAATACCTTTTTTCTGCCGATCTTTTCACTCATGTAGCCGGAGAGAGCCGCTCCGGTGACACTCCCGACAATCAGACTTGACACCGCCCAACCAACCTGAAATTCGTTCAGCGAAAAACGCTGCTGCAGGAATTCGATCGCTCCCGAAACAACCGCGATATCAAAACCGAACAGGATGCCTCCGAGCGCAGCTACGATGGATACCAACGTCACAAAAAGCATATTAGATTTTTCTGATTGAAGCGCTTTCTGTTGAGCGCTTTCATTATTGATGATTACTGCCATATGATCATCTCCCCTCCAGATCTCTGGAACCTCATTCCGTTCTTCGAGGAGAAGTATAACATGCGCTTATAAAAGAAAGGCCGGTTATCGTCTTCAATAAACGGACCTTTTCATGCACGATTTTGGCTTCGATTCCCGAATCGGAGATAGAGGGGCTGAACCTAGCATTACCTTGTCATTCGAGCTTAAAAAAATCCATGCCGATAGTCGGCATGGATGAATCTCTACTATTTTTGGCCTTTGAACTCAGTGGGAGGAACACCCGTTATCTTCTTAAAGACGCGGCTAAAATAGTTCGGGTCCTTATAACCCACTTCAAAGCTGATTTCCTTAAGAGTAAGGTTGCCGGCCTTAATCAGAGAGATGGCTTTATCAATCCGCAGCCGGGTTACGAAGTCGATGAATGTTTCTCCGTATTCCTGTTTGAAAATTTTGCTGAAGTAGTGAGGATTCAAATGGACAAAATCAGCCACTTCTTCCAGCGAAAGATCATCGTTGAACCGTTCCTCGATATACATTTTCGCCCTACCCAGCATAGTCAGTGTTTGAACCTCTCGCTGTTCGCGTATCCGTTGCAGTGCTGACATGACGTACGTCTGCTGAAGCATTCCATTCTCCGCTTTGATGGCAAGCAAAGAAGCGTTTCCAGCCTCTGATGACTTCAGTTCGTCAAAGTGGCAGAAACCTCCATCCCGCTTGCGTAGGGTGGAGGCAAAAACGGCTTCGAAATAGGACTTGCGAAGTCCTTCCTCGCCGCTATGCAGCGATCCGATTCCAATGGCCGTCTTTATACCAAGTTGCTCCTGGGCAAGCTCGGAGAGCTGCTGAACAAGGTGTTTAACCAACTGCCGCCAGTCGTTTTCGCCGGTGACAGGCGGCTTGCGTAAAAAAGTGGCTACATGATGGTCGATCAAGGAGCTTACAATGGCATTCGGGCCATGCGTTTTTACATAGCTTCGGAAATGATCGTAAATTTTCTTTTTATCCTGCTCGTCCGTATATCCGTCAAAGGCGGCAATGATGGCGCTTCCCTGATCAAGAGGAAAGTCCAGCCATTCCGATAGCTGGGAAGCGCTTGAATCCACGGTCTGGTCGACCATAAGCATTAAAGCCAGCTCATTTTCTGCGAGCGGCATCAGCTGTGAGATTTTGTGCCTAAGCTCCAATTCTTCCGTACGTGCCCGCTTCTCGCACTCAATTTCTTCAATCAGTCGTTTCAGTGTACCGATGATCAGTTCTCGCTTCGCTGGCTTCAGAATATATTCTTTCACACCCAAAGAGAGCGCCTCCCGGGCATAGGCAAAATAATCATAGGCAGTGACGAGCACGAATCGGGTATCGGGAAGCCGCTCCTTTAATTCACGAAGCGCCGCAAGCCCGTCGATTCCAGGCATATTGATATCCAGAATGGCAATATGGGGACGGTGCTCTTCCGCACATTCAATCGCCATGCGGCCGTTGCCGGCATGAATAAACCGGAATATCCCCGGCATCGCCCGTTCCACTGTCAATTCCAGTCCTTCTCTCTCCAAAGCCTCGTCATCCGCGATCAACAACCGATACATCAGTCCGCTCACTCTCCTTCTTGACTGGAATTCGTATTGTTATGGTAGTACCTCGTCCGATACTGCTATTGATTTCAACCATTTCTTCTTCCTTTCCGTAGAACAACTGCAGCCGCCTAAACACATTTTGCATTCCAAGTCCTGTTGAACTGCCGCTTTCGGCTTCGCCTTTAAGACGGAGTACGGACAGTCGGGTTTCCTCCGTCATGCCCTTTCCGTTGTCCGAAATTTCAATTTGTACATCTTCGTTTGCTCTCGACAGCGTTAACACGATAATGGCTCCGTCTTCCATATCTGCCACACCATGAAGAAAAGCGTTTTCAATAAATGGCTGGATCGTCAGGGCCGGAATTTGCTGCTGAAGTACGGAAGCGTCAAAGTGAAGATCAAAGCGAATTCTGTCCCTGAAGCGCGCCTGCTGGATGGTTACGTATTCGCGGATATGATCCAGTTCCTCCTGGAGAGTTACGGGTTTGTCCAGCTTCTGCAGGCTGTACCGTAGCAGATTGGACAGCGAAACGATCAGGTCGCTGGTTTTCTCCGCCCCTTCCAGGATCGCCAGCTTGGAGAGCACATTTAAGGTATTAAATAAAAAGTGCGGGTTAATTTGATTTTGCAGAGCCAGAAGCTCCAGTTCCTTCACAAGCCGCCGCATTTCCAGACTCTGTTTATCCTTCTCGATGAGGATACTCAAATCGGCGGACATTTGCGAAATGGCGTCCGACAGTACGCCTAGCTCGTCATCCCGTCGCGGTTGGGGCTTGATATTCAGATCACCTGTGGCGATTCGCTTCGCCAGTCCGACAAGTCTGCCGACAGGGCCAGTAATGCTGCGCGAGACCCAGATTGCAAGCAAAACCCCCATCAGCGCGTTCATGCCGAACAACGCCACTCCCCATCCGTTCATTCGCTCATTCTTGTTCCGGATGTTCTCAATGATTGGCCGGTAATAAGCCAGTTCATCATCGATCAGTTGCTGACCCTCCTCATGAATATAGCTGACGGTTTTCTCCGCTTCAATATAATGTTCAAAAGCCGATTGAGGATCTTGTGCCTTTGCATCCAGAACTGCGGCTTGTTTCTCTTTAAGAAATGTAGCCAACAGATTCACGTAGTCCTCCTCGGCGAAAGAAGGGTCGGTCGAGTCGGAGACTTCCTGAATTCTGCCTTTCAACTGCATCAATTGGTATTCTGTCGGGCCCTGCACAGCCTTATCGCCTCTTGGATTAAGCAGATAGGCATATAGGAGATTTAAGTTGCTCTCCGCCGATTCGGAGGTTTGCTCGATGAGAAGAATGCGGCCAAGCATTTCATCGTAGCTCTGTTGTACGACCTTTCCGCTTTGGAATACAAAATAAGCAATGATATTGGCGAACACAACTAGAAGAGGGATGAACAGAAGCAGCTTCGTTCTGATCGTCATCGTCTGTCATCTCCGGTCATGTTGTCGGGAGTGTCCGCATGCATCTCATATATCCTGGTGTATGTTAATTCCTGGGGGGTATTCCCCTTTAGATAATCATTCAGTAATTTTATGGACTTAGCCCCCATTTCCTCTGGCTGTTGAACAATGGTCAGTTCGATTTTGCAATCTCTGATGGCTTTCAACGTCTCGGCCATATCGTCAAAAGCGAAAATCTGCAAATTCCGCGCTCCGCGTCGCTCCGAGGCTTCCAGAATGCCAAGGCCGTCCAGCGCACTGAATCCGACCATGAAGCGGATCTGCGGATACCGGGTGAGCATGTTCTGAGCTTGCTGTGCTGCCTGAAGCCGTGAAATATTTGAGGAGCGAATCTCCACAATGCGGAGCTTGGGATAGCGACCGATCACGGAACGAAATCCAGCAAGCCTGAGTCGCTGATTCTCGACGCGCTCGCTACTGATCATAACTCCAATGTCGCCACGCTCTCCAGAGGCTTTCGCTAACAGCGCGCCCATCCGTTTTCCTGCTCCTTCGTTATCCGTTCCCACGTAAGCTAGTCTACGGGAATCTGGTTCATCCGTATCAATCGTGATGACGGGGATGCCAAGTCCGGCTGCTTTGTCGATTAATCGGCGATACTCTGGATCATTTATCCCTTGAACCAGAATTGCATCCGCCTTACTGGCAATCGCTTTATCCAGCAGTTTGACCTGCTCGGACGGATTAATGCGGTCCGGCCCGATATAATCGAGCCGCATACCGTACTGTTCCGCTTCCTTTCGGGCTCCTTGTTCGATTGACCGCCAGTAATAATTATCCAACTCCTGGGATATCAGTACGACTTTTGTAGCGGAAACCCCGTCTTTTGGAGAAACCGTCTTCAATAACTCTGCAAATTGGTGAATTTGAAAAGAAGACAGAGTGAACTGGAAGAGCAGCCAGGCAAATAGCAGGAAGACTGGGATAAGGATAAATGTCCATTTACGGTTTGACATGTCTTGCTCCTTTGTAAATATTTACAGACTCACTCATTATACAGCAACAAAACAACCGCACGCAGCTATCGTCAGCATAAGCGCGGTTATTGAGGAGGAATTCCATATTTTAATCAAGGTACATGACCAAAGTAGAAATCTTGAAGGGTAAGCAACAACAGATATTTGAAGAATGGTTTGCCCATCTTACAAGTAGTGAGGAGATGGAAGCCGAGCAAGTACTATGTGAATTCCGTGGAAAGATAGCATTGGAGATAGGCCCCTACCAGTAGAATTAGGACATTTTTAAGTCCAGAAACTACTGCAGGGGCTTAAGTATAAAAAAATAACCTCACTAAATCAGACCATGCTTTTTAAAGCTGTGAAACAGTCCATCTTCATCGACAGCATCCGTAATGTCATCTGCAATGGCTTTGAGGCCCGGTTTGGCATTTCCCATAGCAATTCCTAGCGCACAATATTCAATCATTTCAGCATCGTTCATCCCATCTCCGATAGCAATGGTGTCTTCTTGGGATCTTCCCAAATGCTCAATAAGCTTTTCAATAGCTACGGCTTTGTGAATACCGGGAACCATTAGCTCGCCGCTGTCTTGCCCGAAAGCAGATACAGTACATTGAATAACCTCAAATTTCCCTGCAAATTCCTTTTTGATCTGTTCGAAAGGAACATTTTTGTTTTCCAAAAAGCATGCTTTGTTCACGTCACTACGGTACAGGTTGTCCTCTCCTATAGTTAGGCCAGTGATAAACGGATGCGGACGTTGTTCTTTTTTTTCTCTGGCTACGGGATCATTGTCCACATCACCATAGATAAGCCGTTCCACATGGGGCAAAAAGTTTTTACTCGCAAACAGTCCCCCGTTCGATTCCAAATAAAAGTCCAAATCATGTTCATCAAAGTAATCGACCATATGTTTAACATCTTCATCCGATACTTTGTGGTGATATAACATCTCGCCTTCGATTTCTACAAAGCCCCCGCCAGCTCCGATGATCCCGTCAAAACCGACCTCCATGATAAAATCATAAATCTCCGCTTTGGATCGGCCAGTGCATAAATAAATCAGATGTCCGTTCTTTCTCGCTTCGATACATGCTGTTTTTGCAGATTCGGGAATCATACCATCATCATCCACTAGCGTTCCATCTATATCTAAAAAGATAATCTTTTTGTTCATCTTAGGCTGCTCCTTGCTCTCCAATGTTTTCTTTTATGTTACTACATTTACCGCACTTAAAGTACATATTGAACTGAAAAAACACTAGATAGAAAGAGAGAAACGGATGGAACGAAATGGAAATCGGCAACCCTCTGCTAAAGCGAAAGTTAGGATTTTTGACACCTAAATACGAAACTGGTCATGATTTTGATAACGCTTTCCGCAGACCTATTGCTACAATGACGGTATATACCAATTCTAATTACCGGAGGTTGAATGCCGTGTCATTTAAAGTAGCTTTTATCGGAGCAGGAAGCATCGGTTTTACCCGTGGAATTTTACGAGATCTGTTATCGGTGCCGGAATTTAACGATATTGAAGTGGCTTTTACGGATATCAGTCAGCACAATCTGGATATGGTTACTGAGCTGTGCCAGCGGGATATTCGTGAGAATGGTTTGTCCATACAGATACAGTCCTCTACGGACCGAAAGATAGCTCTAAAGGATGCCAAATACGTCATTTGTACGATCCGGGTTGGCGGGCTGGAGGGCTTTGCAACCGATGTGGATATTCCGCTGAAATATGGCGTGGATCAATGCGTGGGCGATACACTGTGTGCAGGAGGGATTATGTACGGTCAGCGTGGTATTGCTGAAATGCTGGCCATCTGCAAGGATATCCGCGAGCTAAGTGCACCGGATGTATTGTTGCTGAACTACTCGAACCCGATGGCGATGATTACGTGGGCCTGCAATAAATACAGCGGTGTGCGTACAATCGGCCTATGCCACGGCGTCCAGCATGGGCATCACCAAATTGCCGAGGTGTATGGTCTGGAGAAGCAGGATGTGGACATTGTGTGCGCCGGAATCAATCACCAGACGTGGTACATTCAGGCGTCACATGAAGGCAAGGATCTGACAGCTGGACTGCTGGAGGCTTTTGAAAAACATCCCGAATATAGCCGCACCGAAAAGGTACGCATCGACATGCTTCGTCGTTTTGGCTATTACAGCACAGAGTCGAATGGCCATCTAAGTGAATATGTACCTTGGTACCGGAAGCGTCCGAATGAAATTCTGGACTGGATTGATCTAGGCAGCTGGATCAACGGAGAAACAGGCGGCTATCTGCGTGTATGTACAGAAGGACGTAATTGGTTTGAAACAGATTTCCCCAACTGGATGAAAGAAGACCCATTGGAGTACAAGGCGGAAAATCGCGGTGAAGAGCATGGTTCATACATTATCGAAGGTCTAGAAACCGGACGTGTATACCGGGGGCATTTTAATGTCGTAAATAACGGTGTGATCTCCAATTTGCCGGACGATGCGATTATTGAAGCGCCTGGATATGTGGATCGGAATGGTATCTCCATGCCACATGTAGGAGACCTTCCGCTCGGTCTTGCTGCCGTCTGCAATGTAAGTATTTCCGTCCAGCGTTTGGCTGTTGAAGCGGCTGTGCACGGAGATGATAAGCTGCTGCGGCAAGCGTTTATGATGGATCCGCTAGTGGGCGCGGTGTGTAATCCGAAAGAAATTTGGCAGATGGTCGATGAAATGCTGGTGGCCCAGGAAGCATGGTTGCCGCAATACGGAGCAGCAATTGTCGAGGCGCGTCAACGTCTGGCTGCAGGCGATCTGATTCCAACCCGACCTTATGAGGGAGCAGCGCGACTTAAGGTGAAGACGGTTGAAGAAATGCAGCTGGATCGGGATGCCGCCAATAAAAATGCAGGGCAATCCGATAAGGGCAAGGATCGCGAAAAAGTGTAGAACAACAAGAGCATAGATTGACTTCACAACAATAAAAGGGTGTTTTCACGGTCATGTGGCCTGAAAACACCCTTTTGCTGTCGATAGATATAACGATTTGGCATAGTTGGCGTTCTGGAGTTTATCATTGTCGATTTAGGCTGACGGAAATTAAAGAATACAGTCTTGCTTTTTTTGAATTCGCTCTTTTGCTGTCGATCCTAAATCTCCTGAGAGCTTGTCATAGCAGGGATGTTCAACAAATGAAGGAACCGGTTTCAGAAAAAGAGGTACCACAACGAACCGTTAGAGTGGCAATTCATATGCCTAATTAATAATGTAGTCCTTAATTTATTCAATTTACAGCAGATTTCCAGCTCACTATAATCTAACATAGGAGGTGACAAAAAGGGGAAAATGTGAGCGCATGGACAAATAGAAAGCGCTTACCTTTCGCAACTATGAACGCCGCTTTTTTTTGGAGAGAGTAGGCGTAACTCACATTTAATCATGTAACAATCAGGTGCCGACAAGGAAGATTCAACAAAATCCACGGAAAGATAGGTGAAGCAATTGAAAACAAAGCAAGTGCTTCGTAAAAGCATGAAGTATGCTTTTGCGCTATCACTCGTCGCAAGCAGCTTTCTACCAGGTGCAGGATTTACGGATAAAATACATGCAGAATCCCATGTGGACAATCCTTACCAAGGGGCGACAAAATATGTTAGTCCTGATTATGCGGCTAGTGTTGATACATCGATTGCCAAGATTACGGATGCCAATCTGAAAGCAAAAATGCAAACGGTCAAAACATTCCCGACAGCCGTATGGCTTGATCGTATCGCTGCTATTAACGGCGGTGGAGGCAAGCTTGGCCTGGAAGCGCATTTGGACCAAGTATTGGCGCAAAAGAAAGGCAGCACACCGATTACGGCGGAATTTATTGTGTATGATCTGCCCGGACGGGATTGTCATGCCTTGGCTTCCAATGGTGAATTACCGCTGACTCAGGCAGGGCTGGAAACATATAAAAAGGATTATGTTGACAAAATTGCTTCTATTTTTGCAAATCCCAAATATAAGGATATTCGTATCGTAGCGATCATTGAACCAGATAGTTTGCCAAACCTGGTAACCAATCTGGATGATCCTAAATGTGCGCAAGCCAAGTCTACAGGGATTTATGAAGCTGGCGTTAAGTACACAATGAATAAGCTGAACGAGATTCCGAATGTGTACAAATACGTAGATATCGGTCACTCTGGCTGGTTAGGTTGGGATAACAACCGTGCAGCAACGGTATCCCTGTTTACAACTATCTTCAAAGACACTAGCAAAGGTCTGTCCAGTGTAGATGGCTTTATCACGAATACAGCCAATACTTCACCGCTGACAGAACCTAATTTGCCTGATCCAAATCTGAATGTCGGCGGACAACCGATCAAATCGTCCAAGTACTATGAATGGAATCCTAATTTCGATGAATCGGATTTCGCAGAGTCATTGCATAGAGATTTTGTCAGCGCAGGCTGGCCGAGCTCACTCGGTATGTTAATTGATACAGGCCGTAACGGATGGGGCGGACCTAACCGTCCGACTTCCGCAGTCGGCAATGATATTAACTCCTATGTAAACTCAGGCCGTGTTGACAAACGCTCGCACCGTGGTAACTGGTGTAATAACAGTGGAGCAGGTATGGGAACACCGCCACAAACGGCTCCAGCTGGCCATATTGATGCCTATGTATGGGCGAAACCTCCGGGTGATTCCGATGGTTCCAGCTCACTCATTCCGAACGATGAGGGTAAAGGCTTTGACCGTATGTGTGATCCTACCTATACAACCAAGGACGGCACATTAACAGATGCTTTACCGAATGCACCTATTTCAGGAGCATGGTTCCATGATCAGTTTGTGATGCTGGTACAAAATGCGTACCCTGCAATCGTGCCTTCCACTGGTGGTGTGGACCCAGCGCCTACAGCTCCAGCTGTACCGTCAGGCTTAAAGGCTGTTGTGGGCAATGCTCAAGTAACGCTGACTTGGAATGCGTCTACTGGTGCCGATAGCTACACGGTCAAACGTGCCACTAGCGAAGCAGGTCCTTTTACAGCCGTTGCGCCTCTTGTAACGGAAAAAGAGTACACGGATAAAGGGCTGACGAACGGAACAACTTACTTCTATGTTGTAAGTGCTACGAATGCGAAAGGAACAAGTAAGGATTCCGTAGCGGTAAGCGCTGAACCAAAAGGTACACCGACGGACCCTACAGAACCAGCGGGTGATCTGGTTGTAATGTACCGGGCTGGTGACACCGACCCAGCTAATAACGCAGTCAAGCCTTTCCTTAACCTGAAAAATAAAGGTACAACACCCGTGAAGCTGAGTGAGCTGAAAATCCGCTATTACTTCACGAAGGATGGCAGCCAAGAGTTGCAATCTGCAGTAGACTATGCGCAAGTAGGCAATGATAACGTGCTGCGTACCATTACAGACAACTATATTGAAATTGGTTTCAGTGCTGCTGCCGGCTCGCTTGCTGCTGGAGCGCAAACAGGTGATATTCAGATCCGCATGAACAATAGCGACTGGTCTAACCTGAACGAATCCAATGATTACTCCTTCGATCCAACTAAAACCTCTTATGCAGAATGGAACAAAGTAACGTTGTTCCACAATGATAAGCTGGTGTGGGGAATCGAGCCTTAGGATTTAGCCAGAACAAGTGCCCTTGAGTGATTGAAAAGTATTAAAAGAAGGCTACGGCATAACTGTCGTAGCCTTCTTTTACGTCCTCGAATAAAGAATTTGATGACCAAGGGAATAAGCATTGAAATTGTGTATAATGAAAAAAAGAATGCTGTTCTACTGTGGAGGGTCATCATGAGCAAAAAGTTAATCTTAGATGTAGATACTGGCATTGACGACGCGCTTGCTATTGCGTATGCGGTCCATTCGCCGGAATTGGAGCTACTCGGTATTACAACCACCTTTGGTAATATCTCGGTGGAGGAGGCAACACGTAACTCACTGATTCTGCTGGAAAAACTGGGGGTAGAGGCTCCGGTCGTGTCTGGCGCTCACAAGCCGTATGCTCGGGAGCTGTTCAAACCTTATTCCCGGCATATTCACGGTGAAGACGGTATTGGCAATCAATTGAAGGGGGCGCCCTCCCGTCAGGCTGCGTCTGGGGATGCGGCTGACTTTATAATCGGACAGGCTCGTCGCTATGAAGGCAAACTTACCCTGGTAGCTGTGGGACCGCTGACCAATCTTGCGATTGCATTGGATCGCTGTCCCGAATTGCCCCAATTGCTTGACCGCCTGATCATCATGGGCGGCGCGGTTACAGTGAAAGGGAATGTAACTCCGACGGCTGAAGCGAATATTTACGCCGATCCAGAAGCCGCAGCCTATGTGCTGGGAGCGGGCTTTCCGCTTACGCTCGTTGGGCTGGACGTCACGATGCAAACACTGCTTCCCCAGCAGGATGTGGACAAATGGCGTGAGCAAGGGACCGAGCTGGGTGCGTTTATGGCAGATATGACAGACTTTTATATGGAAGCCTATCGCAATTTCAGACCTGGTATTGCAGGCTGTGCTTTGCATGATCCACTGGCTGTAGGATTAGCGATAGATTCTAGCTTTGTGGAGACGCGTCCAATGCACATTGCCGTTGAGGTGGGCGATTCCGCCGAGGTTGGTCGCACACGTGAGGTGCAAAATGAGAACGAAGCTCAAGCACTGACTACGGTTGATGTGGCACTTAAAGTCGATGCGGAGCGATTTTTGCGTCATTTTCTTAGCCGGGTGGTATAAAAAAATAATTCGAAGATTGCCGATGAACCTACATCGGCAATCTTTTGTGCATACATGTTTTAAGGGCCTTCATCTAGAGGTGGACTCACCGCTATAAAAATCCCATATCATGTTATAATATGTACAATTGGATAAAACTGCCAGACTACAGAGGAGGAGATTGATTGTGTTTTCTGCTGCTCGACGACTACCTTTGCTGGAACATATGTATAATCATGCCCCGACAGGAATCGTGATTTTGTCGAGGGAAGGGAAGTGCCTGTACGTCAATCCCGCCTTTTGCAAAATGGTCGGATATGAGCAGGAGGAATTACTGGATATCCGATATTACCATCTCTTGTATAAAGAGGCTCAGGATCAGCGAGGGTTGAGGGAGGCTTATGCAGGTTGGCTACAGGCTACGGATCAAGTCTATAAGACAGAGCTGCGTTTGAAACATAAAAGGGGAACATCCGTCTGGCTATCGCTGGAATTAACCATATTTGATGATGAGGCTACCGAACAATCTTATTTGATTGCGTATGCAATGGATATCACGGAGAAAAAAGATATGGAGCAGGTGCTCTCGGATAATGAGGATTTGTACATGCTGATTACGGAAAATACGCCGGATGTTATCTCATATAGCACGGCGGACGGCATACTCCAATATATTTCTCCTTCGGTGGAAAAACTCCTAGGCTATACAAAGCAGGAAATGCTCGGCAAAAAGCGGCTCCAATTCTACCATGTTGAAGATGCCGATTATATGCGTGTACATGGACTCTTCAAGGAAACAGGCATCATGAAGCGGCGTGTTCGTCATAAGGACGGGCACTATTTGTGGCTGGAAGTATCGTACCGCATTATTCGGGATGAACAGGGCAGAATCAAGCGAGTACTGTCCATCGGACGCAACATCACAGAGCGCCAGAAGAGCGAGGAGAATTTGGCAAAAGCTCAACGGTTGGCGATGTTCGGCTCATGGGACTGGGATCTGGTCAACAATGTTATGCATTTCTCCAAGGAATTTCGCAGCATTTTTGGTTATCGTGTCAAGTCGGTTGAAACAAGTATTGACGCGTTCATGGCGGCTGTTCATCCAGAAGATACAGAGCGCATGAAACAGATTATCACCAACGTTATATTAAAGGGAGTTCACGAAGAAACCTTTTACCGGATTGTATTGCCGAATGGGGAACAAAAGGTACTGCGTTCAATCTGGGAAGCTGAAATGGACGAGCATGCAGGCAAGCCCGTTCAAGTGGTTGGAATGATCCAGGATGTTACAGAGCACCGGGAAATGGAGCAGCGTCTGCGCGAAAGTGAAAACCGTTATAGGTCACTGTTTCAGCATAATCCACTCGGGATATGCGCCGTGAATATGGAAGGTCATATCTTGAGCGTGAATCCGAGCTTGGAGGAGCTTACGGGTTATACGAAGGATAAGCTGCTTGGGGCTGACATACTCATCATGGCTTCCTCTGAGGAACAGGACAAAATCAAGCGTCACATGGAGCTGGCCAAGCAGGGTGAGACGCAAACCTATGAATCGGAATTTATACATAAGGAGGGGGAGCGTCTATTCATCAAGATGACGAATATCCCGATTTTCGTGCAAGAGGAAATTGTAGGCTGCTACGGGATTATAGAAAATGTTACCCCTCTTAAAAGCTACATTGCTCAAATTGAAAAGCTCAGTAATGAGCATTCGCTTATTTTGAATGCCGTATCCGAAGGAATTGTAGGTTTAAGTACCGAAGGACATGTCCGCTTTATGAACCCGGCAGCTGTTGAGATGTTTGGCGTAGGATCTGCCAATCCGCTGAATGGCGCTTGCATAGACATGATCCTCCATGCTGACGAAATTGGCAGTCATTTTCCGGACGAACAGTCCTCTATTCTTCAAGCGATTCGAAGCGGAGCCTCTTATCAGGCAGAGGAAGCTGTATTTTGGAAAAAAGGCGGGTCTAGCTTTCTGGCCTCCTATCGAATCAGCCCTTTGATGGATAATGGCGAGCGAAAAGGGGCTGTGATGGTTTTTGTAGACAGGACGAATGAAAAGGAGATCATTCGGGCCAAGGAGTCTGCCGAACGCGCCGATCGGGCCAAGTCAGAGTTTCTTTCTGTGATGAGTCATGAGCTCCGTACACCGATGAACGGCATTATAGGCATGGCGGGGTTACTGGCAGATACTGAATTGGATGAGGAGCAGCGTAGCTATATAGACATTATTACCAGTAGCAGCGGTGCTTTAATGCAGATATTGAACGAGATACTGGATTTGAGCAAAATCGAAGCTGGCAAAATGTCTTTGCTGCACGAGTCCTTTGTGCTAGATGATGTGGTGGGCAGTGTGGCTGACCTATTCATGACGCAGGCTATGGAAAAAGGCATTGAGCTGGAATGGCATGTGGATCAGGAAATGCCGGGGATGCTGGTCGGCGATCATGTGCGTATTCGACAGGTGCTGGTGAATTTGGTGAGCAATGCGATCAAATTTACGGAGCGAGGGCGTGTAAATATCTTTGTGGAGAGAAAGGCTTACAGCCGTCGTAAAAATAGATGCCTGATTGAGTTCAGTGTAACGGATACTGGAATCGGTATCCCAGCAGACCGCCAGCATCTATTGTTTCAGCCTTTTTCCCAGCTTCATCCGGCACTGAACCGAAAATATGGAGGGACGGGACTAGGATTGTCCATCTGTAAAAACTTGGTCAAGCTGATGGGGGGGGCTATTGGTGTAGATAGCGATGAGGCCAGAGGAGCGACGTTCCGGTTCCAGCTGGATCTTAAGCTACCGGAAGGTTCAACGCTTGCGAATATAAGCCGTGATGAACCTTATGAGTCAAAGGAAGGCTAAAAAGAGATAGCCGTGATGCGTGATGCATCACGGCTATTTTTGTAAGGAATAACCAAAGAAAAGATTGACAAACTGTTCTAACTGTACTATTAATGATAGTACAGTTAGAACAGTTCAGTATATACAAGTGAATCAGAATAAGTCTTGAAAGGAGGAAGTCCATGTTCGAGCTGGATATCCGCAGCCGCAAGCCGATCTACGAACAGCTTATGGACAGGGTAAAGGAAATGATCGTGTACGGATCACTTCAGCCGGATGAGCAATTGCCTTCCGTACGGACATTGTCCGCTCAGCTTACGGTGAATCCGAATACGATTCAGAAGGCGTATCGAGAGTTGGAACGAGAAGGATACATTTATTCCGTTCAAGGCAAAGGCAGCTTTGTCACACCTGCCGAGCATCAGCCGCAGCAAATAAAGCGGGATGAGATTCGGGCGGCATTGTTAAAACAGATGATTGAAGCCGTCCATTTCGGTTTTACGCAGCAGGAAGTGGACGACATATACGTGGAAGCTATACAAACAAAGGAAAGGGGGATGTCCCTTGATTGAATTAAGGGAAGTCACAAAGACATTTACAGAAGAAAAGGCTGTCGATCAGCTCGCCCTTACGGTGAAGAAGGGCTCTATTTTTGGGTTGCTGGGCTCGAACGGGGCAGGGAAAACGACACTGCTCAAAATCATCGCCGGGATTTACCGACCGGATGCAGGAAAGGTACTGATTGGCGGACAGTCCGTATATGAGCAGCCAGAAGTCAAGCAGCACATTCTGTTTATGCCAGACACCCCCTATTTTTTTCCGCAAGCGACAATTCGTCAGATGGCCCGGTTTTACCGCTCCATTTATCCGAGCTGGAGCGAGGAACGCTACATACAGCTTACGGAGATTTTTAAGCTAGATCCTAAACGAAAGCTCCACCGTTTTTCCAAGGGGATGAAGCGCCAGGCTGCTTTTTTGCTTGCCTTGAGCTGTATGCCTGAGCTGCTCATTTTGGATGAACCGATTGATGGGCTGGACCCGGTGATGCGTAGAATGATCAAAAATTTACTGTTCCAGGAAACCGCTGCACGCGAGATGACCGTCGTGATCTCATCTCATAATTTGCGTGAAATAGAAGACATGTGTGATCACGTCGGCATTATGCACCAGGGGCGGATGCTGTTGGAAAAAGAGGTCGACGACCTCAAGTCTGATACGCATAAGGTGCAGGTTGCCTTTCGTGAAAGCACGCATGAGGAAACCGTATGTGGACAACTTTCGGTTGTACATAAGGAGCGGAGGGGCAGTGTTCTGCTGCTCATTATCCGGGGGGAACGAGAGCGGATTGCAGAGACGATTGAGGCGTATGAGCCGCATGTGTTTGATTTGCTGCCGTTGACGCTTGAAGAAATTTTCATTTATGAAATGGAGGACGCAGGTTATGACATCCAACCGATTCTTCTGTAGCGGCGGCGTAATTCGCCAATGCCTGAGACAGCATGGCTGGATCGGTCTATTGTACTTGGTAGGATTGCTGTTTACAGTACTGCTGCCATTGTTTATGAGCATTGGTGATGAACAACCACGAGTGGTTTTAAAAAGCTTGTTTGATAACACAAGCTCAGGTAATGAATTGCAAAAATTAATCTTAACGACCGTACCCGTGCTGGCAGGTGTGATGCTGCTTCGTTTTGTTCAGCGACAGGGGTCATCCGATTTGTATCACAGCCTACCTTTGCGTAGAGAGCATTTATTAACATCACATTTAATTAGCGGTCTTATTCTTTTACTTGTACCTGTATGGCTGACTGCGGGAGTAACTGCTTGGGTTAACACGTCAGTCGAACTGCCTTATATTTTTCATATCAATGATATTGGATCATGGGCACTGGTCGTATCTGTCCTTACGATTTTCCTGTTTACTTTTACTGTGTTTGTAGGGATTTGTGTGGGACAATCGTTGCTACAGATCGTAGTAGTGTATGTTTTGCTGCTATTGCCTCAGTTTCTATCCATGATGATAGGGCGTTTTCTGGAACGTAATTTATACGGTTATGTGCAAGTGCGAGAAACCATTGTTCAATATATTAACGGCTCGGAGTTTCGCAGCAGTAATAATGTCTGGGATAACTTATCGCCGTTTGTACGCATTATGGACAATTTGCCGCAGCGCGCCTTTTCCTACATGGAGCTACTTGCCTATTTAGGTATCTCTCTGTTGTTTGTTGCCTTGAGTTATGGTTTGTATCGTAAACGCTTGGTCGAGAAGGCGACTCAGGCCATGGCGTTTTCTTTCTTTCAACCTTTGTTCAAGGCAGGGGTTATACTATGCGCCATGCTTGTAATAGGCGATTATTTTTATAATGCAGGTACAAGAGGAGCAGCAAATTGGTCGATTTTTGGGTATGCACTTGGAGCTGTTCTAGGCTATATCGTTGTAGAGATGGTCGTCCGCAAGACGTGGCAAATTGTGCGTGTTCGAGCTTTGGTGGAAATGGTCGTGTACGGTGTGATCATGGGGCTGGTACTATATATCCCGATATCAGGTTGGTTGGGTTATGAGGGGCGGATTCCAACAGCACACTCCGTAGAAAAAGTTTATGTCGGGCAAGAGGAGCCTCTAGGGGGAAATGCAGAAAAAGAAGCTTATTACTCCCAAGACAGGGCCTATATCGCCTCTGTGCTGAATTTACATCGTGAACTCGTACGTGCACATGCAGCTGGCGAGAAAACATTGTCCAAAAACCTGGCCGTCGAAAGGGCAGTCATAATCTACCGCTTGGATGATGGTTCCACCATGACTCGCCGCTATACATTCCCGGAGAAGCCTTTCCGGACAGAACTGACTAAAGTGATGGAAACAGAGCCTTATAAAACGGTAAGATACGAGCTGGATAAGCTGCAAGGAAAAGCAGAGACGATTAATATCCAATCCGTAGATGATAATGAAAGACGAGTGGTTTTAACCAATCCAAAAGAAACTCGTGAATTTGAAGATATACTCAGAGAAGAAGTATTAAATATGAGTTATAGCGAAATGCAATCACATCGATATCCCCTAGGGAGTGTTTCTATTACAAACAAAGAGTCATCCTTTACCAATAACGAACCGAGCTGGCATCGTGAATTTTCATTTGAATGGCCGGCTTCCTATCACAAGCTTACAGGTTGGCTAGAGCAAAAGGGGTATGCGGATAAGGTGATCATTGATTCCAAGGATATTTTTTCGATACGGGCTGTTCCTATTATTGCTGAAGAGCTTGAACCTTATCAACCCAATCAGTATATTGAAGACTATAAGCTATTTAAAAGCATCCAACAGAAGCATAAAGCAATAACGATTGAAGATCCGAAGCTCTGGAGCACTGTACTGGAAAAGCGCAGACCCTATAGCTATACTCCAAATAGGGCGAAAGGCACTTACCTGGTTCAGGTCAAGATCAAACCTTTATTTAGTTCAGACCCCCATACACGCTATTGCTATTTAACTCCAAACGAAATGACACCGGAGCTTGCAAAGGCTTTACCGACAGTTCCTTAAAATCCGATACCAAAAAGGCCTTTCCCGTGGGGGAGGCCTTTTTTGCCATACGCAGCTTGAGTGCCTCCTCGTTCGGATGACCGGATAAGGACATTTTTTCCTCCTCTCGTATACTAATCTTTACCATAATTGTACAATGAAGAAGCGATGGCTTTCAGTCTCATTTCATTCATTAGATATAGGGGGATGTACATGTCTGATCCAAAGGGAGTTATAACCAAGCCGGAAAAGGACGAGTCTGTGCGGATAGCATGGTTTTGGCCATGGCTGGGCGGTACGTTTATGTTTGGATTGTTTTCAGTCATGTTTAATGTAGTTTGGAGTATGGTTGTGGCACCCCAAGTGCAGCTTCTGCTGAGGCATGAAGGTGTCACAGATACAACTGTGTTTGTAATACTGCTTCTATATGCATGGATTATCGGTCTCATTTTTGCAGCTTATGGTGCCTTGAGTGCACGTGTGTCCAGCATGGGCAAGCTTTCGCTGATGCTGACTGGGCTATTATCATTATTATGTGGGCTGTGGTTGTGGATTATAGGAATACAAGGGTCTGGTGGTCAACCTGCTGAAGTGTGGGGAGGGGCGTGGGAACTTTTTTCACTCTATCACGCCTGGGCAGAGCCTGTGTTGGAGGTACTGGGGCCATATACACAGCATGGTGAAATCTGGTTTCTACTGGCAGCACTGCTGCCGATAGCTGGCATGGTAGTAGGAGTTGGGGTGAATCGTTATCCAGCGCTAACCGACAAGAATGGTAAGGTGGATCATAGATGGCAATGGATTGTTGCCGCGATATCTGCTGCGCTCGTCATTGTGCTGACGATTACACTGATGCTTCCTCAACGCCCGTACATTGCAGAGAAGGATTTTCCGGTAGTTGACGGGGCTACGGCGGCCATTCCGTTTGCGCAGGATATGCTGCATGAACTGACTGGAATGAGCAAGGCGCGAGCGGCGCACGAGCTGAGATTCAACACGACCCATCAGGCATATGTCAATTTGATCGAAAAGAAGGCGGATCTGATCCTGGTGGCCGGTCCTTCCGATGAGGAACTGCGTCTGGCAAAAAGCCGGGGAATACAAATGAGGCTAACACCCATTGGGTGGGATGCGTTTATTTTTCTCGTGCATCAAGACAATCCGGTTGACGGACTTTCTTCGGAGCAGGTACGCCGCATATATGAAGGGGCTATCCATAATTGGAATGAAGTAGGGGGCAAGGATCAGCCGATCATTGCTTATCAGCGAGAAGAAAATTCAGGCAGTCAGACATACATGCAAAAGAAAGTGATGGCAGGCCATGAGATGGCTGACCCGCCACGTGAACTACAAATTGGCATTATGGGTGGTATGATTAATGCAGTCGCAGATTTTAACAAGGATCACAACGCGCTCGGATATTCATTTTATTATTTTGCAAATGTGATGCATAATCGTCAAGAGGTCAAATTTTTGTCTATTGATGGAGTAGAGCCGAACAAAGAACACATTCGCTCGAAGCAATATCCATTCACAGCTCAACTGTTCGTGGTCACACGGGAAGGCGAGAAACCAAGCCCTTCGATGCAACGATTACTCGAATGGCTGCAAAGTGAAGAAGGAACCCGGGCCATCGAAAAAGGCGGCTTTGTTCCTGTAAACTCGTAAACCTGAAACGATGGTTCGCATACAGTCACCCGTATATTCACCTTAAGAGTGAAACGAAGACAGCAGGGTAATACATAGAATATGCTTTGCTGTGAATACAATACCCGCACAGCATGTATATCACCAACATAAGGGGATGAACGAAAATGAAGAAAAAAACATCGGTATGGGTGCTTTTGCTCGCCGTAGCCATAGTGACAGCGGGGTGTGAAACAGGCTCGCAAACAGGACAAACGGCTCAAAATGAGCAAAAGGGTGCCGCCTCGGCACAAGCGAATGGTTCGGGAACAACTGTAGATACACCGAAAACAGGAGGACAAGCAACCACAGACTCTACTATAGCGAAGGTCCGCATGGACAATATTACCGCGCTGCGTTTGATCGACGGTCAATCCGGCTGGATCGGCGGAAATGGCTGGATTGCCCGAACGGACGCGGCTGCATCCGATTCAGTCGGATCGACGTGGAATGTGCAATATCAGGGCCAAGGTACGGTTCAGCAGATTTTTGCCTTGAACGGACAGCAGGCCTGGACTGTGATGGCAGACAGCGGATCGCTGCTGGCCACTCGCGATGGCGGCAAACGCTGGGAGGTTGTGGGGACTGTACCTGAGCAAGGGCAAGCGGGCTTTTTACACTTTGTATCGTCCAAGGAAGGGTTCAGTGGCAGCCAATATACGAAGGATGGCGGGCATAGCTGGTCTTCGCTCCCCATGCCTGGCCACATGGTAGGACAGCCATATTACCATGATCGGCAAAACGGCTGGGCGGTTACGCAGGACACAGACCGTTCGTTTCAGATTTTACACACTGTTAACGGGGGCCAAAAGTGGACTACTGTCATGTCACGCACAACGGAGGCGCCTCTAAATGGAGCCATTATTCGTTCGGTAGAACGTGGCAACGCATGGATCGAGCTGGTTGGAGATACGGGGATGAATCAGACGTCGTATTCGCTTTGGCATACTGCCGATAGTGGACAAAGCTGGCGTGCTGTGCTGGCGAATGCCACCGCTGGCGGCGGTCCGGCACCAGGTATTAGCCAGCAAGAGAACCAGGTTGCCAAAAATGAAGGGACGGCACCAGGTATGCTCTATCCGGTTAATAGCAGTACCGCATGGATGGGTGGCTACTGCGCACCGTGCGACAAGCCTAATACGATCGGCTGGACGACTGACGGCGGCAAGACGTGGAACAATGGCAAGCAAGGCTTTGACGGTTATGGCGGTCAGCAAATCGGGATGGCAAATGCCAAGGAAGGCTGGGCTATTTTCTCAGATTCAGAGCAGGCCCCAGTTATGTATACCACCTCGGATGGTGGACAGCATTGGACGCAGAGCCATGTATTTGACAAGCCTGTGGCATCAGGATCCTAAGGAGGGATGAATATGAGCCAACATAAGAAAAGTGTGATTAGATGGACTGACGGTCGTGAAGTACCACTAATCGGGCAGGGCACGTGGCATATGGGGGAAAAAGCGTCACTCCGGCAGGAAGAGGTGCGCGCGCTTCAACTAGGCTTGGAGCTGGGTATGACGCTGGTGGACACGGCTGAAATGTATGCGGAGGGCGGCGCAGAAGAGATCGTCGGAGAGGCCATTCGGGGTCGCCGGGACGATGTCTATCTTGTTAGCAAGGCGTATCCTCATCATGCGGACCGCCAAGGACTGGCTCAAGCGTGCGAAGCGAGCCTAACACGAATGGGAACAGAGTACATGGACATGTATCTGTTGCATTGGCGCGGGAATATTCCGCTGGAAGAAACGGTACAAGGCATGGAAAAACTGCGTGAGCAGGGCAAAATCCGTAGCTGGGGAGTGTCCAATCTGGACAAATCCGACATGGAGGAGCTATGGAGCCTGGGTGGAGGCGAAGCCTGCACTGTCAATCAAGTGCTGTATCACGCGGCTTCGCGGGGCATCGAATATGATCTGCTACCTTGGAGCCGTACGCATGGAGTGCCTGTGATGGCCTATTGCCCGATTGCCCAAGGTGGCCGCTTGCGACGGGGTCTGCTGGAGCATCCTGTTATGGTAGACATTGCTGCCAGCCACGGGGTAACTCCATCCCAAATTGCGCTCGCGTGGGTCATACGGGACGGTGATGTCTGGGCAATTCCGAAGGCGGTGCAGGAATCGCATGTACGAGAAAATGCAGCGGCAGCAAGTATTCGGCTCACTCCTGAACAACTTCAACAAATAGACGAAGCTTTTTCTCCGCCAACGCGGAAGCAGCCGCTGGATATTGTTTGAGAAAGGAGGAGCCCATGACAGAGCGAGAGACAGAACTGCATGAGGTAGATGATCATCTGGATTATGGATTATCCGTTGTATTCATCGGCTTTAATCCCAGCTTGAAATCAGGCGAGGTAGGACATCATTATGCGAATCCGCGCAACCGCTTTTGGCGCATACTGGAGGGAGCAGGCTTGACACCTCGCTTGTACGATCCATCGGAAGATCGGGAGCTGCTGAAGCTGGGCTTCGGCTTTACGAACATTGTTTCCCGTCCTACGAGGGGAGTAGAGGACATTGCACGCGAGGAATACGCCGAAGGACGTCTGAAGCTATACGAGAAGCTAAAGGAATACCGCCCGAGGGTTGCTTGCTTTGTCGGCAAAGGCGTGTACACCGAATACAGTAAAAAATCCAAAGTAGATTGGGGATTTCAGCCTGAACCGCTAATTCCCGAGATGCATGAATTTGTGGCACCTTCGTCTAGCGGACTGGTGCGCATGTCGCTGGAAGAAATCACAGATATTTATCGCCATCTTCAAACGTTCCTTTCGTCAGAAATCGTCTGAAATGCAGTAAGTATGGTGAATACAGCTAGCACAAAAAGAACCACACGCTCCAGTCCCTGCTGGGAAGAGCGTGTGGTTCTTTGAGCTGTTTCTATTGTAAGGCTTTCGCCTGCCATGCCTGTTCCACGGGAACATAAGGATATCCCAGATCACGTGCGACCGCTTCGTAGGTAATATGTCCGTTCAGGACGTTGGTGCCGCTAAGCAGCGGCTTGCTTCTGCGAAGCGCCTCTTGCACACCCAGATCTGCGAGCTGGAGAGCAAAGGGGAGCGTCGCGTTCGTCAGAGCGAGCGTCGAGGTTTGCGGTACCGCGCCCGGCATGTTTGCTACCGCATAGTGAATGACGCCATGCTTCACATAGGTAGGCTGGTCGTGTGTCGTGATGTGGTCAATCGTCTCGACTATGCCGCCTTGGTCGATGGCGACATCCACAATCACAGAGCCGGGCTGCATCGTCTGTACCATGGCTTCCGTTACGAGCCGCGGGGCTTTGGCACCAGTGATCAGGACAGCACCGATCAGCAAATCACTTTGCGCCACGGCTTCAGCAATGTTGGACGGGGTGGACACCAGCGTATGGAGCTGATTGCCAAAAATATCGTCCAGTTGGCGCAGTCTTTGCAGGCTCAGGTCGATCAGTGTCACATCTGCCCCGAGACCGATGGCGACCTTGGCAGCATTGGTGCCGACCACCCCTCCGCCAATAATGGTCACTTTACCGCGTTTGACCCCCGGCACACCTGCCAGCAGGATGCCTTTGCCACCCTTTGGTTTTTCCAGCAGTTGTGCTCCAATTTGTACAGCCATTCGTCCGGCAACCTCACTCATCGGGGTAAGCAGCGGGAGGCTGCCTTCAACATCTAGCGTCTCATAGGAAATGGCGGCTACGCCGTTGTCTGTTAAAGCGCGGGCCAGTGCTGGCTCGGCAGCCAAATGCAGATAGGTGAATAAAATCAATCCTGGTCGAAAATACCCGTATTCAGAGGGGAGCGGCTCTTTTACCTTGATAATCAGATCCGCCTGGGACCACACGTCCGCAGCTTGTTGCACAAGAGTCGCACCCGCAGTGGCATAATCTCCATCCGTAAAGCCGCTTTCAACACCTGCATGGCTTTCCACAAATACGTGATGTCCGTGTTGAATCATTTGAGCTGCACCTGTAGGCGTTAGAGCGACACGATTTTCGTTGTTTTTAATCTCTTTCGGAATCCCAATTTTCATTTCATTCACCTCTCCTAAAAATAATTGTTAAGAAAATTACACTATCATTTTTGTGCAGTTTGCCGATTAGTTACATGGACTCAAGCCGATAAATGCAATTCATGTTAGATTAGGTACAGTTTACAAGGGGGGAAGCTCCTTGACATCATACATTTTGTCGGATTATCTGACTTAAAGGCTCGACTTTTTGATGAATATATGTCATATAAAATGACATAAAGACATATACATAAGGAGAATGCCGATGAACGGTAAAAAAACATTTACCATTGCGGATGTGCTGGAACGTCCCGTTTTCCGGCGGGCAAAACTGGCGGCGGGGGAACAGGGCGTAAATCGCCGTGTGGGTTGGGTCCATGTACTAGAAATCACAAATGTTTCTCCGTTTGTGAGCCGTCATGACTTGATTTTGACGACCGGCCTGTGGCTCACACGGAAGGGGGAAGAGCGTGCCGAGTATATGGAGCAACTGATCCGCTCGGAAGCTGCGGGATTGTGCGTGGAGCTGGGCACGAGCATTCATGAAATCCCCTCTGAAATTCTGGAGTTGGCGGAACGACATCACTTCCCGGTCATCGTATTTGAGCAGCCAGTGCGTTTTGTTGAAATTACACAAGATATTCATTCCCTACTTATTAACCGACATCATGAACTCCTAAAAGATCTGGAGCGATTTTCACGTCAGCTTCAGCAGGAGACCCTGCGCAGCACTGATATGAACGCCCTCTTGCGTGTGCTTCATGACTATGCAGCCCGGCAGGTCATCTACATGTCTTCCATTGAAACCAATCGATTCGTACCTTCCGTCCAGCCGGATCTAGCGGACCGTATTGCAGATTTTTATGCCAATGAAGTGGAATCTAGTATGACAGCCGATCGGGAGGGGCATCTGCTGTTTCACCTGAATGAATCCACCGCCGTCTTGTTCCAGCCCGTTGTATGCTTCGGTCAGGTGTTTTCCGCAGTAGGTTTGGTGCTGCATAGTGAAATGCCAACGGAAGAAATGTCGCTGTTACTCGATTACACTGCCAAGGCAGCCGCTACATTGGTGCTGAGAACACAGTTTCTTGAAGACCGATTGCTGCGTAATCAAAATGAATTGATTCAGGATGTATTGAGCGGACAGCTTCCCAGTGAAGAACAGGCCCAGACCCGAATGGGCCTGCGATTGTTATCGAAGGGGCAGTATTTATTTTGGGCAGGGGTCATCGAGGTGGAACATCAGGACAAGGATGCCAGTCAGGTACGCAAGGAATCCATCAATCAGGATGTGCTGGTGCTGCTTCGTTCATTGTTGAAAAAAGAAACGTTGCACAATCTGCTGATGATGAAGGGGAGTCAATGCTACATCCTTTGTGCCAAGGAGGAATTAACACTGCGTTCCGCAGCGCAAATGAAAAAAGTGCTTGCCCATACTGTTCAATATATTCAGAATTATGCCGCAGGACAGCTTGATAAGGTGCGCATTCATGCAGGCTTTGGTAAAGTAAGGCATCGCATGACGGGGACGGATCGCAGTTTTGAAGAGGCATATGAGGTCATTGAAGTGGCACGAAGCGTCCCAGTCATGAAGGATCGGTTGTTTTACGACAGCATCGGAATCTATCAGTTGTTGAAGGCGGTGCCCCGCATTCCTTTTCTACAAGAGTTCGTAGAGGACCATTTGGGCGGGCTGATTGCGCATGATCGTGAGCACCATATGCAGCTTCTGGATACACTGGATGCCTATTTTCAATCCCATGGCTCCAAGCGTGATACCGCCGGAATTTTGTACATTCACAGACAGACCCTTTATAATCGGCTGGATAAAATTAATGAAATCATAGAGGGAAATCTGGCAGACCCTGACAAACGTCGTTGCCTAGAGATGGCGCTACTGGCTTACCGAATGCTTCAGGCTGAAAATTGATCCTAAATAACTAGTTCTATTTTCCATTCTACTCATTTACAATGCGTGTTAACACTGAGATAATAGAAGAGATAACGGAAATATCTTGAAAGGGGATTAATATGAATATAAAAAAATGGATCGCCGTCCCTCTTATTCTGTTAATGGTAGCTTTGACAGGTTGCCAGGCAGTAGGTGGATTTGATGTAAGTAAAAATTTATTGGGAACACTTGATGTGAAATCCCAGCAAACAACGGAGAAAATCTCTCTTAAATTGACTCCAAAAGAAGGAATCACGCAAGGAGATAAAGAAATCGTAGATTTGATTAATTCGATTTCCGTCACAGTGGATGAAGCCAAGGTACAATCGGAGGAACTTGCTTCTGCCAAAGGTACATTGCACATCGATAAGTATAATTTGCCGTTTGAACTTGCTTTAGACCGCCAAGGTTTGGCTATTCAACTGGAAGGTGCCAAAAAACCTTATTACATATCTTTGAACTCGCAAGAGAGTTTGAGCGGTCTGCCTGCTGGATTTGATCCATATGTATATTCCAAAGACGTGAGAGAACTGACGAAAACAGCCGCTGCACTTATGCTCAAGCATGCGCCTAACCCTTCTACCATTTCTGCAACGTCTGTAACCGAGGAAGTATACGGTGAAAAAGACAAAGTGAAACTGACCCATCTGCATGCTGAACTTCGTGGTGATGAGCTGGTAACATTGGTAAAACCGTTCCTGGCGAATCTGGCGAAGGACGAAGCAGGCTTGAAAGAGCTGATCGGGCAAGCCATTGATATGACTAAAACGATTGCTTCCGGCATGAATATTGAAGGTAGTGATAAAGTAACAACGGAACTGAGTGCTAACAAAGAAAAAATGGTCAATGAGGCTTATACCGAAGTTAAAAAGTATTTGGATCTGGCCGTTGATCAGTATGATGTAGGCGTTAGCACCATGTATGCACAGTCCCCTGAAATCAAAACGGTTCTGAGTGCTAACACGGTTCTGAAAAGCGACATGTATTTTGATGAAAAAGGAAATGTTCGCAAAGCGGCGACAGACCTGACGGTTGCTTTGCCAGATGTGGACGGTCTTCCAGTGAAGTCCTTCACAATTCTGACCGAAACTCAATCTTGGAACGTCAATGGTAGTGTGACAGCTGATAAAGTGGATATTTCTAACGGTGTTATTGATTTGAATAAACAAGCTGAATTAACTCCGGGAGCGACGCTGCGCAATTTTGAAGCGAATTCTCCGATCTACAACATTTTAAAAAATGATTTGGAAATTACAAAAGTAGAAACCATTTTCGATCCTAAAGACGATTACTACGTCTTGGAGAATCGTGGTGGCACTGCCTTTATTCCATTGCGTGAACTGACGAGCGAACTGAACTCCGAGTTAAAATGGGATGCAGCTGCTAAACAAACTACTGTAATTGATGATATTACAGGTAAGACGATTAAGCTGAAAAGTGGCTCCAAACAGGCTGTATTGGAAGGAAGCACATTGACGCTGCCACAAGCTCCATATACGGATGAATATGGCACATTGTATGTTCCTTTCAAATCAGTTGCCGAGGCGCTTGGCGCCACAGTAACTCGTAACAATGATGGGGAATATGTACTGAAACGCGACTAAAAAAGATATTCAAGGAACCGGCCCAATTAGGGCTGGTTCTTTTTTAGTTAAATTGGTAAAATGCTCAGTAAAGCGATTAAAATAAGCGCTTACAAATTTTAAAAGTGCCATACTTTTATACAGGGAAAATTGAGATAATTATAGTATCATTCCAGCATAGGAAAACACATACAATTAGGGGGATATACGATGAAAGATATGGAACTATTGAATTCCAGAGAGGGACAAATGGTGCTTGCCCGAATGTACGGTCAACAGCAAATCTCTGAGCAAACGACTCGATATGAATCACTTATACAGGCGTATCGGGAGCATTTTGGTGTAGGGGATATTGAACTGTTTAGTGCTCCGGGACGTTGCGAAATTGGTGGAAATCATACAGACCACAATCACGGGAAGGTGCTGGCAGGCAGTATAACACTCGATACCATCGCTGCAGCTTCTAAAGTGGAGGAGTCTGTAATTACATTCTTTTCTGAAGGCTATAAGACGAAGTACGTCATCGATTTAACCGACTTGTCGCCAAAACCGGAGGATGACAGTACGATGCTGCTGGTTCGTGGTATTGCCGCTGGTCTACTTGAATTCGGATACCGTATCGGGGGATTCCAAGCTTATATATCAAGTAATGTATTCTCTGCTTCAGGTTTAAGCTCTTCCGCTTCTTTTGAAATGTTGATATGCACGATATTAAATCATTTTTATAACGAGGGAGCGTTAGATGCAGTTGCTAAATCCAAAATTGGTCAGTATGCGGAAAATAGCTATTGGAACAAGCCGTCGGGGCTGCTTGATCAGATGGCTTGCGCGTATGGCGGCTTGATTTCCATTGACTTTGAAAATCCCAAGGAACCGATCATAAATCCTGTTCATTGGAATTTTGAACAAAACGGATATTCCCTCGTTATTGTAAATACAGGCGGAAATCATGCTGATTTAACGGACGATTACGCGGCGGTGCCCAACGAAATGTTTGCAGTGGCTCAATCTTTAGACGCTTCGGTTTGCCGTGACTTATTGCCAGAGGATCTATATGCCAACCTTAAAATGGTCAGGGAAAAAGCAGGAGACCGTGCAGTACTGCGGGCGTTGCATTTTTTTGAAGAAAATAGGCGTGTGGATGAACAGGTGAAATCACTGGAGGAGGGGCGCTTTACTGATTTCCTGAGGCTCATTACCGAATCTGGTAATTCCTCATGGAAATGGCTCCAAAACGTATATAGAAGTGGGGTTGCGCGGGAACAAGACGTATCGGTTGCACTGGCTTTAACCGAAATGTATTTAAAATCAATAGATAACAGCGCATGCAGGGTACATGGGGGTGGCTTCGCTGGTGTCATCTTGACGATTCTTCCGAATGATCATGTGGATGATTATAAGGAGTGGATCAGCGGAATGCTGGGAACTCCGGTACTTGTTGTCAACGTCCGTGAGGACGGTGCCGTTAATGTTAGTGATTTGATAAATGTTGAACGGACTCATTGAGAGTTTACAAACTAGTCAGTCAGTAGAAGACTTTAACCCATGGGTTAAAGTCTTTGTCCTTTTTATCGCCGATACAGCTTAGGTTTGCGTTATAATAAAGAGATGATAGTTTTAATGAAGGAGGGCCTGTCATGGCTATATACCCGTCCTGGTCCTATTCGCAATCGAGGGCTCAAACGTTCGATGAATGCTTACGCAAATACTATTATCATTATTACGGCTCGCATAATGGCTGGAATTCGGCACAGGGCACTGAAGAGCAAGTTACGTTGTATCGGCTCAAGCAACTGAGCAACTTATATATTTTATTCGGGAATATCACGCATCAAATGTGTGAATCAGTCATACGTGGATGGATGGAAAAAGGGGCTATCCCGCGTACAGCATACCTCGAGACAGCTATGAAGAACATGTTGAATGACAGCTACAAGGAATCGCTACACCGTGAGCTATGGCTACAAGATCCGAAAAATCGCGTCATGCTGGCGGAGGTTTATTACGACGACGAGGTGCTTTCGGAACGAATCGCCCTTATTAAGGAGCGACAGCACGCGGTGATACACAATTTATACCGTACTGCGGTTTGGCATGAACTGCAACAGGGAAAGGCCCGAATTGTAGAAGTGGAGAAGTGGGATACGATGCTCCTTCACGAGACGAAAGTGTATGTCAAAATGGATTTGCTCTACCGTAGAGACAATGGAGACTTGGTCATCGTGGATTGGAAAACAGGCAAGGAAGGCGATTTTTCCGACCAACTTTTTTTGTATGCTTCCTATGTGCAGGAGCACTATCAGCTTCCATTGGAGAAGATCGAGGTACGTGTGGAGTATCTGATGACAGGAGAGCATGAGGTGTATCGTCCCGCGCAAGAGGATATCGACAAAGTGGTTGGTAATGTCGGACGATACATCGAGGAAATGAAGTCCTGTCTCGATGACGATTACTATAATCGCCCCAAGCCTGAATCTTTCTTCACTCCGATGCCTTCACGCAGAGCGTGCGGAGGCTGTAATTTTCGTGAGGTGTGTAAGTACCGAGCGATGTGAAATGACTTGATCGCCTTTGCCACCGGATTCCTACCCTAATTAAAGCTAGTGAATCCGGCCATATGGCAAATCTATAATTCTTCTATGTTTTGAAACCGCTTTATAATTTAGAAGCTGCGAGGTATGATAAGGGTATTATTGGAAAATGCGAAGGAGGAAGTTAGGAAGATGACGAGTACAGAACATGCACGTATTCTTTTTCAGGGAGATTCTATAACAGACGGAGGAAGGGGACGAAATGAGGACGCGAACCATTGGCTGGGTCAGAGCTATGTGTATCTGATCGCAGGTGCGTTGGGGAGCCGTTTGACTACCACGCAGCCAGAGTTTGTGAACCGGGGAATTTCGGGGGATCGAGTTTCGGATTTGTATGCACGTTGGAATGAGGACACGTTTAGCCTGAAGCCGGACCTGCTCAGTATTCTAATCGGAGTGAACGACGCCTGGCGGATCGTGGAGCAGGAGCCGTCCGGGGTGACGGACCGATTTGAACGAGCCTATCGCCACCTTCTGGAAGAAACGCGTGAAGTGATGCCTGATCTGGGACTCGTGCTGTGCGAGCCGTTTATTTTGAAAACGGGAGCTACCGAGGCGCGATGGGACATTTGGCAAGAAAAAATAACGGGATACCAGCGTATTGTACGTCAGCTTGCGGACGAATTTGGGGCCGTATTTGTGCCGCTCCAGAGCATGTTGAACGAAGCCGCTACCCAGGCGGACGCCTCCTATTGGCTGCATGACGGGGTTCATCCGACAGCGGTTGGGCATCAGTTGATAGCTGATCAATGGATAGATATTGTGCAAAAGAGTCCGCTGGCGATTTGCTAACAGGGGCATACATAGTCTACTCCTTGTCATTTTTGGGTAATACACGATTATGGACATCATTACTTATGTTATGGTTCCATCCAAAAATGAATGTCAAAGGGGGTACTTTTTGCTTCGCTATGAACGGAGCAAGAGAGGGCTATGGAAACGATAAATATCATTCTGGTTATATTACTTATCGCATTAACTGCTTTTTTTGTGGCCTCGGAGTATTCCATTATTCGTGTGCGAGTATCTCGCATCAATCAATTGGCCTCTGAAGGCAACAAAAATGCGAAAGCCGTTAAAAACATTCTGTCTCGGCTGGACGAGTATTTATCTGCTTGTCAGCTCGGAACCACATTAACCTCAATGGCGCTAGGCTGGCTAGGGGAATCTACTGTTGAACATCTGCTACATCCCCTGTTTGTGTTGGCTCATATTCCAGCAGGCCTGACGGGAGTGCTCTCCTTTTTGCTGGCTTTTCTAATCTTGACCTATTTCGAGGTGGTCATTGGGGAGCTGGTACCGAAAACATTCGCCATACAGATTGCTGAACCAATGGCATTGTTTTTTGCCCGTCCGATCACGATATTCTATAAAATGACCTATCCCCTGAATTGGGTGCTCAGTCGTTCATCGCGTGTCATTACGGGTCTCTTCGGGCTCAAAAGGGTATCTGAAGAAGATGCGGCACTCAGTGAAGCCGAGCTTCGTTTGGCGTTATCTGAAGGCTTTCGTAGTGGTGAAATTACACCGACAGAATATCGATATCTGAACAATGTATTTGATTTTGACGACCGTGCGGCGCAGGAAATTATGGTACCGCGCATCCACATCCGTTCCATCTCCCACCAGGCAACAGTGGCCGAGTTTATGGAGCTGATCGAGGACAAAGTTTATAATTTTCTACCTGTAGCTGAACATGGCGACCGGGATCGTATTATCGGGATGATTCGCGTCAAGGAAGCCCTGCATGATTTGGCACGTGGGCACAGCACAGGGAATACGACGATGGCTTCTTATATTCACCCGGTGCTTCAGGTTATCGAGACGGTTCAGGCTCGGGATCTGCTGATTCAGATGCAAAAACGACGCATTCCAGTAGCGGTGCTGGTGGACGAATATGGTGGAACATCTGGACTTGTCACACTGGAGGACATTATGGAGGAGATTGTTGGAGACATTCCTTCCTATACCGACACCGAAACCCCCGCAGCGTTAACTCCACTCATTACAAAAACAGATGATCATCGTTACATACTCAAATCACAGGCGCTCATTCATGAGGTCAATCGACGCTTGGAGACGGATATTGAGGCCGGGGACGTATATACAATTGGGGGATGGATGCTTTCAGAGCGTTTTGATATCCAGCAAGGAGAGAAGCTGACCATCGGTTTATGGGAGTTTACCGTACTGGAAAAAAACAGTCACCAAATAGACACAATTGAAGCGATTAAGAAAGCAGTCGTTGAACAGAAAAATGACAATGATTTTTAATAATGGAAAATGACTTTGTCGAGTAACAGCTCGCTTAAGATGTGACGAATGGCCTGTAAAGCTTGTGACAGCGCGATTCGTCCGTTTTAAGATGCAAGCTGCTACCTGGTAACATATTGTTTTTTGTGATTAGGATAGGGGACTTAAGACTCTGTATCTTTATGCTCATGAATATATCTGTCTATGAAAAATACTACTAGAAATGTAGCAATTTTATGGTAAAATGGAATCAAATTTGAGTTTTTTGGGGTGGGCTACAGTACATGAAGATGTCACTAGGTACGAAAATGGTTACTGCATTTGTCTCAATTTCTGCAATAACCTATGGAACAAGCGCTTTTTTTATTTTTGTACTCAAGGACTGGCTTGCTCAAGGTACACAAGAATGGGTGTACACTTCGATCATTCTGTTATTGGGTGTTCTGTGGAGTGGCATTTTGGGCTGGTTGATCTCAAAATTACTCACACGGCCAATTGTTAGGTTGGCAAAGGCGGCAGAGGAAGCCTCGGCGGGGAACCTGTCTGTTGTGATTCCTGAACGTCGTTCGGAGGATGAAATTAAAGTTCTGTATGATGCATTTCGGCATATGATGCTGAACATTAAAGATATGTTCAATGAGATCTCGTACAGCACCAGAACAACTTCGCAAAGTGCGGAAAATCTGAGCTTGGCTATTGTGCAGGCTACCACACAAATTGAGTCCATGTCTTCGGTGGTAGAAGATATTTTGAATGGCGTGGAGCAGCAAAAGCAAGCATCTGCCCAATCTATTAAAACAGCAGACCGAATGCTGGGCGATTTTAAAATGATGCGTAGCAAATCGGGGCATATGCTGGAACTGTCAGGCCATATGGAGCATTCAGTAGATTCGACGCAGACCGTATTTTCATCCCTGATGGATGGAATGGGAGAGCTGACAGCATCACATGGTCGTTCGCAGCAGGTAATTGCCCGACTGGAAAAAGAAGCTTCCCAAATTGAAGCGATTACAAGCACCGTGAAGGATATTGCGGAACAGACCCATTTGCTGGCGTTAAATGCTTCCATAGAAGCGGCGCGTGCGGGAGAAGAAGGGAACGGGTTTGCTGTAGTGGCTCACCAAATTCGCGCACTTGCTGCCCAAAGTACGGAGTCTGTGCAGCAAATAAATGCCATCGTTAGCCGTGTCCAGTCACAAATCGTAGAGACAGTGCAGTTGATGCATCAGCAGACGTCATTGGTCAGTGCTGAGGCGGAACGGACAAGCTCTGTGGATCAGACGCTGAACCGTTTGAACGCTATTGTACGTGAATTTGTCGAGAGCATCCGTTTAATGGAAGAAGCCGTGACGGAGCAGACGAACCGGGTAGATCAAACCTTTGAGCAGATCCATCGTATTCAGCAAATGTCAGGGGCCTTCTCTGAAGGAGCTCACAAAATTTATACAGCTGCTCATGAGGAGACAGCAATTATGCAGGAAATTTCGTCTTCTTCCGAGGATTTGAAAGTGCTTACGAATAAACTCATGATGAAAACACGGGGAATGCAACTATAACAGAAACCGTCATGTGAGGCATGATATATACAAACAAAATATAGCCGCTACACACCGGAAAACGAAGCAAAATGGTTCCCCGGTGTGTAGTGGCTATTTTTTAATTTCAAAAAACTCACATTGTTTTCTGGGGTGGTAAGCCAGATCACTGACGCTGGATTGCACGACGATGGTTTGATCGTCGAAACGGATTATGATTCCGCCAGAGCCAATCAATTGGTCATCCTGAAATACTCGGACACGAAGATGACGTTCCAGTGCCTCATTGAAATCCTGATCTGTAATTAATCGGCGATTAATGGCCATGAGGGTTCTCCTTTAAATATAATATCTTTTATCATAAAGGTAAGGTATTGAACAAGCAAGAAACACGGCTAGAACATAATCGGCTATTGGGTATAAAATAGAATGCAACGAAGAGAGAAAGAGATCAAAGGGGGCTAGCTATGGATAGGTCGTGGTCAGGGCCTTGGTTTGATGCCAATGCGCCAGAAGGGTTCGAGGCTTTTACTCCGTCACATGGGTTGGCTATATTGGGACTCATTGTATGCGCTTTGATGCTGTGGCTGACTCGGGGATGGATTCGATCGAACAAGCCTGTAAGCGAGGGAATTCGCTGGTTGTTAATTACATTCCTCATTCTGTCAGAGGTGACTCTGAATATTTGGTATGTGATGCAGCATATTTGGGATGTCCAGACCTCATTGCCATTAGAACTGTGCAGTGTGACACTGCTGCTGTCTATCCTGATGCTTATTTTTCGAAGCCGCTGGTTATATCCGATCATCCTTTTTGCCGGAATTGGAGGGGCGCTCCAAGCCGTACTGACGCCTAATTTGGCATACGCATTTCCGCATTATCGTTTTATCCATTTTTTCGTAGCTCATAGTGCTATTATTTTGGCAGCCTTGTATATGACCTGGATAGAAGAACTCCGACCGACGTGGAAGAGTGTGGGAGGAGTGATGCTTTTTCTGAATGGCTTGGCGCTGATGGTGTGGATCGTAGACGATGCTCTCGGTGCTAACTACATGTTTCTAGCTGGAAAGCCGTCGACACCGTCGATATTGGATGTTTTGGGGCCATATCCTCTGTACATTCTGGCAGAAGAAGCCATTGCACTGCTGTTCTTTTCGCTTCTGATGCTGTTGTTCGAGGTGCTTCCAGGAGGCAGGCTGTATGTCCGCTTTCGCAAAGGAGCTCTGCATGGTGCTGACAGGTCGATATAAAGCCGTTGTAAAGCGATATAAAAGCAGCCTATTCCACAAGTATATGACCAGGGATAAGGCTGCTAAGAATGCCTAAACAGTAGTACACATGGGTATAACGTTCCCCATTCTAATACTTAACGCAGTAGTGATTCTGCTCCGTCTACATAAATTTCCGTACCCGATACATGAGATGACTCGTCTGAGGCGAGAAACAGGACCAGATTGGCAACCTGCTCTGGCTCACCAGGGACATCCTCTAGCGGATGCTCTCCGCCCTTCGGAAATTCGACTGGAATTTGTACCTGCTTCAAGTCTTCCGAAGGGTACGTGTTATCGTCAATTTCCGTGTCGATAGCTCCCGGGCATATCGCGTTGACCCGAATTTTGTAACGTGCCAGCTCCAGCGCTGCCATTTTCATAAAAGCAACCTGAGCTGCCTTGGTGGAGGCGTAGGCTGAGAATCCAATACCTGAAAAGGTTCGATTACCGTTGATGGAGCTGGTAATGATAATGCTGCCGCCGCGTTCTTTCAGGTAAGGGACGGCATATTTAACGGTAGCAAAGGTGCCGCGAAGATTGATGTTCATCGTGCGGTCCCATTCCTCCAGTTCCAGTGTCTCAATAGGGGCCATGGTGCCGTTAATGCCTGCGTTGGCGAATACTATGTCCAGCTTTCCGTACGTTTCCACGACTTTAGCGAACCCCTGCTGAATCATGTCCGGCTTGGAAATATCACATTCCAGTACAAGTGCCTCGCCGCCAGCCTGCTCAATGATTGCTTTGGTCTCCTCTGCATGCTTGGGTGTCCGATCCAGCATGACCACCTTGGCGCCTTGTTCTGCAAAACGGATCGCGGTCGCCTTGCCGATCCCTGAACCTCCACCACTGACCACTGCTATCTTCCCTTGCAATCTCTGCTCTGCCATTGACTATTCCTCCCATTCCGTTCATAAACTAAACCTGACTCGTTATTCCATACCTCTGTACGTTGATGGTGAAACAGTCACAGCTGGATTTCATCCCATTTGCGAAATATGGTAACATAGGCGAACCAGCAGGAACTTATAGCAAAATCATATAGCAGGAACAAGTATGGAGAAGACCGAGTGACGGAGGTGGATCGAATTGAGCTATAACGCAAATGACCGACCCGAATCGACAGACGCTATAGCACTGACCGGAAAAATGAAACCGTGGGCACTGAACGGCCCCAGTATTCAAATCGATCCGTTGTTTCCCTATTACGCCAACCGTTCGCGGGACAGTATAGCAGATGAGATCGCCCTTGCGGGCTACCAGACCGTTCATTATTTTGTCGTGCGTGAAAATGAAGTGGATGGAGCGCTTGTTGCTGCTTTTCAACGCAGAGGCATAGCGGTGTGGGCGATGGTGCTAGGCAACGGTTCTTTTGGCGTGTCCCAGCTGCCGCCAGAGTGGAAAGAATGGCGCATGGAGCTGCTGCGCGAACCAAACGACGGATTTCAGCGGCTTTCGCATTTTGCTCAGGAGTATGTGGAATGGAAAAAGAAAGCCGCTGCCCGGCTCGTCACCGACATTCCGTTCGACGGGTTCGAGGTGGCGGAGCCTTATTTCCCCGAATGGAACGGGCTGCGCAGTGGAGTGTACGGGGATGTTGGGCCGCATGCACAGCGTGCCTTTCGCGAGCGCAGTGGTGAGAACATTCCGGATTTCCGCGACAAGCATGCGCGGAATTATTACCGGAAGGTTCCGAAGCTGTACGCGCAGTGGGTTGATCTGCGTGTGGACGCCGTGAACGGCCTGATCAGCGAGCTGGTGAACGGCGCGGGCGGTGTGCGTGATGTCCGGCCGGACATCTGCGTGGCGACATGGTCGCTTGCTGTGAGCGGACGCGGCGATGTCCCAGGCCAGCTGCGGGAATGGCAGGGGCTGGACGCGGTAGCTATGATCGGGTGCGTCGCCCCGGATATGCACGTACTCCAGACCCATTGGCCGGACTGGATGCGCCGCCGTCTACCGCCACAGTATACCCGGGGCTATGCTCGCATCGCGCAGTCGATACGGGCCGCTTATCCGGGCCTGCCCCTCGGGGTGCAGGCGGATATTGGCTCCCTCGCGCGTATGGTACGTGACCGCGAGTGGACGCAGCGGTTTGGGGCTACCGCCCTTGAGGGCGGCTACGACGCCTGGACCGCCTATGAATACCATTTGGGTGGTTACATGTACGATGAGCCGCCCAAACCGCTTAAGGCGGAACGTTCAGCCGAAGATGAGGTAGTTATTTCTTTCAGCAAGCGGATTGCCACACCGTCTGTAGATGAGCTGCGTATTTGGAGCCGGGAGGACAGAGCAGGTACAACACGCGAGGTGAGCCGCCACCTAAGAAACGATTCACTAACGTTGCTGGAGCTTGTGGATGCCGTAGCAGACGGAAACCGTCTATTGCTGCGTATACACAATTTACCAGCAGAGGCGTTCAGCTTGCGCCTTGATGGTGTACAGGATACACCGGAGCTGTGGTTGCTCAAGGGGAGGAAGCTACATCGCAATCTGCCAGAGGATGAAGTGAGGGTTCCTTAAAATTTGGGTAATAACAAAATAACAGCTGTATAAACGGCTCATTTGCCATAGCATTTTAGAATTGTATATTTTTGAGGAGCAGCATCTTTTCAAAACATAAACGATAGTGGAGTGAAAAAAGTATGTGGGATTGGGATTACCTGATTCGGGTCATGTTTGCCGGACTATGCGGCGCCTTAATTGGCTATGAGCGCAAAAGTCGCATGAAAGAAGCGGGCATTTGCACCCATTTCATTGTCGGTATTGGCGCAGCGCTCATGATGGTGGTATCCAAATATGGTTTTCAGGATCAAACCGTCTGGTCGAACCTGTCGCTGGACCCTTCCAGAATAGCAGCACAGGTTATAAGTGGAGTCGGCTTTATCGGCGCAGGGATGATTTTTACACAAAAAAATAGAATTAAAGGACTGACCACTGCCGCAGGCATCTGGACTACCGCCGGAATCGGTATTGCCGTAGGTGCAGGGATGTATGGGCTTGGTGCAGGTGTAACGCTGTTTATTTTAGCGGCTCAGTCCTTGCTCCATAGTCGTTTTTATCAGATGGCTACCCCGTCTACGCGACAAGTAGTTGTTCAGGTCGACAATGAGCCGGGCGTACTGAATCGGATCAAAGAACTGCTGGAGCACAAGAAGCTGACGATTCACAGCTTTCACGCCGAGCGCATCAATAACGGTGAGCAGTTGGTTATTCATATGCTTGTAAAGCTGTCCCGGTCAGAGGGAGTGGAGGAACTGCTGTCACTGCTGCAAGAGATGGAAGGTATTCGTTCAGTCGAGACTAAGTCCAATTAGACGAATTTACTGCTTATTTAGTAGCTTTTTGTCGAACGCTGACAGACCCATTTAACAGTAAAAAACTTTAAAAATAATGATTGAAAACGCTTCCTTTTGTGTATATACTCTTACTACATCACAGAGACAGCAGCTTAGAAAGCATCAGGGGATAAGCAAAAACGACCTCATGCGTATGCACAAGGTCGTTGCTGTTATCCCGTTTTGAAAGACTGATTTGATGTCTTACTTTACTTTGACTGGAGCTGGATATTTTTTACCCAGCGTATCCACAGTGACTTTTTTCATCGTAGCCGGTTTGATCGGTTTGTCATTGCTATCTCGTTTGGAATTGACGATAGCATCGACCACATCCAACCCGGACGTTACTTTACCGAAAGCGGCATATTGACCGTCGAGGTAGTCCGCATCGGCAACCATGATGAAAAATTGCGATCCGGCCGAATCCAGATCCGCTGAGCGGGCCATGGATAATACGCCACGTGTATGTTTGAGTGTATTGTTAACACCATTGCTCTTGAATTCGCCTTTGATACTGTAGCCGGGGCCACCTGTACCGTTACCTTGCGGATCACCACCCTGAATCATAAAGCCTGGGATGACACGGTGGAAAATGGTACCGTTATAGGCTCCCTTTTGCACCAAAGAAATGAAGTTGTTAACCGTGTTCGGTGCTACTTCCGGATACAGCTCAAGCTTAATTTTCTTGCCATCATTCATGACAATCGTGACAATCGGATGGGAAACAGCCTTGCTTTTGTCTTTAGTCGCAGCAGGAGTTGTAGTGCTTGTCCGGCTGGCAGCTTCCACATCGGCCGCTTTTGTGCCGCATCCAGCAACCAGCACGAGCATGATGGCCAGCAGGCACAGCGTGTACCATGGGCGTATCGTTTTTCGGTTCATTGATATTCCTCCTGAAAGGTTGGATGGTGTAACATCCTAAATTATAGTTTGGGGGCAGCGCAGAACACTTTTCCATTTTCTATCATACCTTTTTTGCTGGGGATAAGGAAATACGGGTTTGAAAGCCGTATTCTTGACCCATACTGCTGCTATTCCCAAGGAAAGGGGCAGGATCATGATGGAGGTAGACAAAAAGCTGGCGAAAGGTCTCATATGGGGTATGGCGTTCAGTCTGCCGGTTTGGGTAGGGGTGCTGTACTCAGTACAACATATTCGTGACTGGCTATAACATAAAGCGTAAAGATAGGCCAAAACCGTTGTGGTTTTGGCTTATTTATATTTGTGCCAGTCCAAATTGCTGTTATTCAGTAGATGCTCGAAGTTGTTATCCAGCTTCTTCTGTTCAGCTTTTTTTGCTTCGACGGCACGCTGCCGTTCGTCTTCTTTACGCTTGTCCTGTTCTGCTTGGGCTTCATTGGCTTGAGCCTTAAGCTTATTCAGCACATCCTGACTCAACAGATCTTTTAACGTAGCAGGTTTGTCCTGAGCCGCAGGAGCAGGGGAAGACGAATTTCTCTTCTTAGCCATGTCATCATCTCCATTCCATTCGATTATATCAGCTTCTGCACGGTTGTTCCACGATTGAAGGATGAGCTGGGCGGTAGACTTTTCTAATTTAGAGGGTAATAATGGAATGAGCAGAAGGGACGTGTGGCATCATGCATCTATATTGGAAGCGAAACCTGGTCATTTTGTGGATTGGAGTATTGTTTTGCAGCATGGCCTATTCCGTGTCTATTCCGTTTTTACCTATTTTTCTGAATACGGAAATGGGCGTAAATGATCATCTGGAACTGTGGTCGGGGATTGCCTTTGGAGTCACTTTTTTAGCCAGCGCGCTGATTGCCCCATTTTGGGGTTCGCTTGCAGATAAGTATGGACGTAAGCCGATGTTGATTCGTTCAGGCTTTAGCCTGGCGGTGTTGTACCTGATATGTGCTTTTGTGACAGATCCGTATGTGTTCGTAGGAGTACGGTTGTTTCAAGGCCTTCTATCCGGGTTTATTCCTGCTGCGATTGCGCTGGTCGGAACGGGCTCGCCTGAGGAGAAAACCGGCTATGCACTCGGTATTATGGCGACCGCTGGGGCGACAGGCAGCATTATAGGTCCGCTGATTGGCGGTGTAGTGAGCCATTATTATGGCAATCGAAATGCCTTTTTTTTCTCTGCAGCTCTTGTGCTGGTATCTGCGTTAATCGCGACTTTTGGCGCTAGAGAGGACAGCTTCAAGGGAACCAGTACCCGCTCGCATGTTCGTGATGATATCAAGGAGGCTATTGCTAATCGGCCTTTGTGCTTTTTGCTTATTCTGGCGGGATTAAGTACCTTTTCCGTCATGATATTGGAACCGTTAATTACGGTATATGTGCTTGAAATGGGAGTTGACCGTAGCCGGGCGTCTTTAAGTTCCGGGATTGTATTCTCAGCCGTTGGTATTGCGGCGGTGCTCATGGCTCCCCGATGGGGACGGATTGGAGGCCGGACCGGATTTGCACACGTGCTGCTGATTGGACTGATCGGTTCGGGAATCGGGAACATCTTACAATTTTTTGTAACCAACTTTGTTGGTTTTGGTGCGCTTCGGTTTGGATATGGATTGTTTTATGCGTCCGTCATGCCGGCTATCAACGCAATGACTGTGGAGGTCACCAAGCCGGAGTTTCGCGGACGAGCCTTTAGCTTGAGCCAATCAGCTACTCAACTCGCGACCATGGCGGGGCCGTTGATTGGCGGTATGCTTGGCAGCTGGATGCCAATCCGCTGGATCTTTGTGTTAAACGGTGGCATACTGCTGCTTGCAGCGTTGTTGCTATGGGCGAAGGGAAAAAACGTGTTCCCGGTTTCAGCCAGGAAGAACGTGACGGATCAGGATATTCATTCTGCCGGATAAGCGAATCACACAGGATTGTCTAAGAGGACAACCTTAGAGCTCATAGAGCAGGTCTTTTTTTGTGCTATTAGATAATTATCCCAAACCTTTACTTTTAGTATACTTATTCATAACCCTCTACACTGATAATATGACAAGGAGGGATATATTATGATAAGAGACGACATTTTGCGTCAACAGCTTGAGAAAGCTCGTCAAAAGCTGTATATTTTGCAAGCAAAACATGGCTTTAATCATGCCAGTGTGCTCAGACAGTCTGTAATTATGGATAACCTCATCAATCAATATAACCACCTTTTTTATATAAAAGAAAAAAAGCCGACTGCATAAATGCAACCGACTGGGCGAGAAACTTTTGGTGAGGTCACTCGCCCTTGTACTGTAGCGCTAATACCTATAACAACGATGCTTATCTTAACTTTTATAACTAGTGTGCAATCTATCATTTTAGGTACGGTTCGTTTGATGAGCACTCAGTAGGACACCTATAATGACGACCAAACCACCAATGATTTGGCGCCATGTAATCGTTTCTTGCAAAAGTAACACAGAAAATAAGACTCCAAATATCGGAACCAAATTCATCAGAGAAACGGAACTGCTCGGTGACAGCTTGATTAATCCGTAATTGTAAAGCAAAAATGCGATAACGGAGCAGAATACGCCCAAATATACTAACAACATAAACGATCCTGTTGTCGGAGCCTGCCAACTATCCTTTTCTAATAGAGCCAACGGTATAAAAAAGATACTCCCTGCAACAGTTTGATAAAAAGATAACGTCACAGGCGGATATTTGTCCACTACCTTGCGCGTCATGAAAGTGTAAAACGCCCACGCAAAACCCGTTCCAATCAATATTAAATTTCCGATTAGTTGATTCTTATTAGCCGAACTTTCGCCAACTGAAGTCAAGAAATATACCCCGATCATGGCCAGTGCTATGCCGCAAATTTTATATTTGGATATTTTCACTTTATACAAAATAAGTTCAAGCAGCGATGTAATTGCGGGATATGATGCAACAATTAATGCTGCGTTGGAAGCGGTAGTCAAGCTAACCCCTATATTCTCCATTGAAAAATAGAGAGTGATTCCCAAAACACCACTAAACGAAATCGTAGCCAAATCTTTTGGCTTTACTTTGATATGTTCTTTTTTAATCAGCAAAACGATACCTAGCACAACGGAAGCTATAATAAATCTGGATAGACCCAAGGTAAGAGGGGGGAACGTCGTGTAGGCTGCTTTAGTGGCAATAAACGATGTACTCCAGATCAATAGGGCCAGAATCGTAGAACCGTAGTAAATCCGGCTGCTTTCGCTGTGATGAGCTATGACTTTGTTCAAGTTAAATCCTCCCTGAGGTAATCCCCTGTGAAATGATGATAGTAGCTACTAAAGTGACTACTATAAAAACGTTACTAAAAAGATAGTGTGTATATCAGTTTTTGTCAAGGGGAAGTGATATAGTAAGGATGAACACGAATTGAGGAGAAGACGTCATGAAACCAAAACCAAATATATTAGAAATTCTACGGGATTTGAATTTTAGTGAATATGAAGCTAAGGCTTATGTGACCTTATTGGAAAGCTCTCCACTTTCGGGATACGCCGTTTCATTGAATTCCGGGGTACCGAGATCCAAAATTTACGAGGTTTTGTCTGGAATGGTCAGCCGTGGGGATATCATGGTCAGTCAAGAAAATACGCCTCTGTATGTGCCGCTCCCGCCACATGAATTGATTGCCCAGAGAAAACGCAAAGCAGAGCAGATTTTCAATGTGGCGCAAGAGAGTTTGGAGCAGTACACAGCATCATTTCAAAATAGAGAGAATATTTGGAATATTTCGGGGTATGAAGCCATTATCAATCGCATAAATGAAGGGGTAAAGGGAGCAAAACACCGAATTTTATTGGAAATTTGGAAAGAGGATGCCGAGGTGTTCCGAGATGCCTTAGAGCAAGTCGCTCAACAAGGAATTGAAGTGATCATTGTAGCGTATGGGGAGCTTAATTTTGATTTCGCTACTGTTTACCGCCATGATATGAGTGAGGAGATTACGTCTGAAATTGGTGGTCGGTGGATTGTACTTAGCGTAGACGACAGGGAGGTCGTAGCTGGCATACTTTCACTTGGAGATGACAGCCGCGCTGCATGGACGTTGCATCCGGGTCTGGTGATGCCGATTACAGAAGTGATTATTCATGATATTTATATCATGGAAATCCTATATGAGTTCCGTGAACAATTAGAGGCGAAATTCGGCCCTAATCTAATTCATCTTCGCAATAAATTTGCTATGGGTCCGAATGGCAAAGGATATTATGTTCCTTTGACTGAAAAAAGCATTAAACGTGTATAGAGATTGTCTGAGTTCCGATGTGCAAAAATAAACAGGCCCATGGAGTGTTATTCCATGAGCCTAATTTTATTGGGTGTTGTGTTCAATTATTTTACGGTTACAATCACACGTTGATAATGCTTTAAAGGATGTTTTCCATTGTCCTGTACTTCTGCAATGATATGAAGCGTATTCCCTGACTTAGCATCTGCAGGAACTGTGAAACTAACTGCATTCGTATCACTACCTTGCAAGTCAATCGTGTTTACTTTCTCGCCTTTAGCTACTTCTCGATGAAGCCCAAGCTGCATTTCCCCCAGCAATTCAGGTTTAACTTGTGCTGGTTTTACTTTAGAATCCTCATACGTGTCTGCTTCAAAATATCTCCACCATTTATAGGTCAATTGATTACCGTCGGGATCTGAACCTTCTGCATGCAGGGTTATTTTCTCCCCTGGACTAGCGGTTAGGTCTAATCCTTCTTTAATGGTCAACGTTGGATTGTGGTTGGCATCTTTGTAGTCGGATGCAATAGCCCAATCTGCACGAGCAGCAAAGTCATTTTGAATATCATCAAACCAACGCATCAGAGAATACTCTGCTTCGAATTTTTTCGTATGCACATCATAATCTAACACGGTATTTCTAAATAATTTATCGTTAACGACACCGAAACGACCTCCCCAGCCACCATAGGTTGGGTTTTCCATACTCCGCAATCCGTTATCAATTAAATAGAAGAAGGATGGAGAATCACCTTCAGAAATAAAGTCATACTTGTCGTATTGTGGATTTTTCTTTAAGTAGGCTTCACTGCCTCTTTGTTCTTCATCCAACTCGCCTTTGATGATATTGCCATCGCCCATCAAGGCATACATATTGAGCAACTTGCCATGACCATCTTTAATATTTTTGAAGTTCCATTCCCCGTGCAACTTGCTGTTTACTTCTTCTGTGTGCATTTTCCAAGCATAAGCGAAATGCCAGAAGTTAGATTGATCATTGATAATTCTGATATCAGGCCAATTTTTAGCGATGTAATTATTGTAGCTATCGTCCTGGTCCAGAATGATGTACAGTACGAGTTTATCACTTACTTTTTTTTGAATCGTTTCCCATTGATCTGTATTTTTATATTCGTCTTCAATGGACTTTAAAGCTCTGGCCGTGGTATTGGTTCCACCCCAAGTTTGTACGTACAAATCTCTTTTGTCATCGTCCAGGAAAAGTGTTTTAAGGAAATTGGAGCCTTCCGTTTCTTTGTCCATTTCACCTTTATTTGAAATGTTACCTATTTTGGTAACGCTCTTGATATATTCAGGCTTTGGATATCCCTCGGCATGTTTGATTAAGTTGGGATAAATCTCTCCGTAGGCATCAATCATGTCCGTTACCCATTGTGTTCCGGTCCATCTAAATGGCTTGATGCCAGCCTTTTCATCACCTGCATAATGATATACGGAGCTAGTCAGTACAATCCCCGACAAATCCATTTCATTGGAGTAAAGAAGAAAGCGAATGACAGAGTTCATATCATCTACTTCTCCATCGGTAGTGATTACCGTTCTGGCCTTGGTTGCTTTATTTTCTACTTTATTTTCCGTTTGTTTTTCTGTTGGAGCAGCGCTTTCATCCTTCACAACGGCGGGAGCCTTACTACTACAGCCACTGATGATCAAAATACAAATCATGGCTAATAAAAAAATGCTTAACCCTTTTCTTTCTCTCATTTCTGTTCCCCTCTCTGAACGTTCCTATGATGTTTTTTTAGGATTATAACCATGTAGGTATTCTTTTTATTCAAGAATTAGGCATAAAAAAAACCTAAACATATATATGTCTCAACAAAAGTCGAGCATACATACATTTAGGTTTTGCCTGCATGATCAGTCACAATCCTGATTCAATTTTACATCATTGTCCGAGAAAATGAAAGCGGTTTATGAATCCCGGCATAAAATTAGTTTTACGCTTTGAATAAACCGGATTCTTTGACTTCAGACAGGAAGTTGTGGAACTCAGGAATGTTCAGCTGTTGCTGAGCATCGGACAAAGCGACTGCTGGGTTTGGATGGACTTCCACCATGATACCGTCGGCTCCAGCAGCCAAGGCAGCTTTGGCGCAAGGAGCCAGGATGTCCTTACGTCCTGTGGAGTGAGTCACGTCCACCAATACAGGCAGATGGCTTTCCTTTTTCAAAATCGGAACAGCGGAAATATCCAGCGTGTTACGCGTCCATTTTTCGTACGTACGGATACCGCGTTCAATCAGCATGACTTGCGTGTTACCACGGGAAACAATGTATTCAGCAGCATGAAGGAACTCTTCCATTGTGGCAGCCAGTCCGCGTTTGAGCAGAACCGGAGTTCTGGTTTCACCCGCAGCTTTGAGCAATTCAAAGTTGTGCATGTTGCGCGCGCCAATTTGGATAATATCGATGTATTGGATGGCTTCCTCCAAATGTCTTGGATCGACGATTTCACTGATTGTAGCCAGCCCGAACTCGTCGCCTACACGTTTGAGAATTTGCAATCCTTCTACGCCCAGCCCTTGGAAATCATACGGGGACGTACGTGGTTTGAACGCACCACCACGCAGAATCGGCACACCGGCTTCCTTGAGAGCCGCACCTACTTCGCGAGTTTGCTGGTAGCTTTCGACCGAGCAGGGACCTGCAACCATGATGGAGGCTTTGCCGCCCACCAGCGTATCTTTAACCTTGATAACTGTGCTATCCGGTTGATTTTTGCGGCTAACGATCAGATGTTTTTTGTGTTCTTCTTTTTGATAGTTCAAAGAAGCCTTGAAAATATTTTTGAACAGCTGGCGAATCGTAGCATCGTCAAAAGGCCCACGGTTAGCCGCGATCAGTTTGTCCAACATTTGTTGCTCACGTACCGGATCAAAGTCAGGTACCCCTTGAGCTTCCTTCAATTTTCCAAGTTGTCCCGCCAGTTCAGCGCGTTGGGACAGCAACTCCAGCAATTGCAAATTTGTAGCATCGAGCTGTTCACGCAGCAGCTCCAAAGAATTTTCATTTGTAGACATACAGTACTACATCCTTCCCGAATTTAAATTTGTTTTTTCTGTCAGCCCATAGACTTTTCTTGCAGAAAATAACACAAAAAGGCACTCGTCGCAAGGGACGAATGCCGTGGTACCACCCTAATTACAGAAGTATACATACGAATCGTCAACGTCGTTCAGTCGACGGCAGTAACTTCTGAGCTTGATGCCCGTAACGGGGGCTTCCGGAAACCTCTACTGCGGACAAAGGAATGAATCCTTCTGTCGGTTCAAGGCTCGACTCGGGAGTGAATTTCAACGCGGGATTGCGGTACGCTCTCAGCAATTCGTACCTTTCTGTGGGAATCCGTTAGACGTTTACTTGTCTCCGTCACTGTCTTTGTTCATGGTATTCAAAAGATTTGACCTTATTTTAAACAAAGTAGGTGCAGAAGGCAAGCCCTGATTATCAGGTTCAGTTTTCGCACCGTTTTGAATCGGTTATAATGTGAACAGCAACGGGCCCCCCTTGCAATCTAAAAGACGTGATGTCCGAGGAGGAATTATGAGCAAAATCAGAGTATCGGCGGTTCAATATCATCTGCATACGATTGACTCATTCGAGCAATTTGCCCTGCAATCGGAGCATTATATCAAAACAGCGGAGGAATTTGGCGCGGAATTTGTTCTGTTTCCCGAGTTTTTTACGACCCAGCTTATGTCGATTGGTGATAGTGAAGGCAAAGCTCTGACGATCAACTACCTGCCGGATTTTACGGACCGGTACCTTGAATTATTCACTTCGTTCGCACGTCGAACCGGGATGCATATTATCGGTGGCACTCATGTAGTTAGGAGAAACGAACGTTTATATAATACGGCACATTTGTTTTACCCGGACGGGCGTGTGGCCACTCAGGACAAAATTCACATTACACCGACAGAGGTGCATGAATGGAATATGGCTCCCGGTGAGGGGCTGAATGTGTTTGAGACGTCCAAGGGCACCATAGCGATGCTGACCTGCTATGATATTGAATTTCCCGAAATCGTTCGCATGGCGAAGGCCAAGGGAGCAGATATTATTTTCTGTCCTTCCTGTACGGACGATCGTCACGGATTTTACCGGGTACGATATACAAGCCACGCCAGAGCGGTTGAAAATCAGGTGTATGTCGTTTTAACGGGAACTGTCGGCGCTTTGCCTACGGTTGATTTTATGCGTGCCAATTATGGACAAGCCGCAGTCATTACACCCAATGACATTCCTTTTCCGCCACGCGGCATTATGGTGGAGGGTGAACTGAACAACGATATGATTGTGACAGCAGATCTCGATTTGCAGCTGTTGTACGATGTGCGCGAGCGGGGCTCGGTTACAACCTGGCGTGACCGTAGAACAGATTTATACACAGACTGGAGCTAATGAAAGGAAATAAGCCATGTATCGCAAAGAATGGTTCATCTTTGACGGCGATCGGCCGCTACGGGCGGTGATTCGTAATTATTCTACAGCCGATTATGAGGGATTGCTGCGTATTCAGCAGGAGAGCTTCCCCCCACCTTATCCGCAGGAGCTGTTATGGAGCCGGGAGCAGATTGCTAGCCAGACAGAGCATTTTGCAGATGGAGCGCTGTGTGTGGAAATTGAGGGGGAACTGGCGGGTTCGGTAACCAGCCTACTGATGCATTATAACCCCGAACATCCCCAGCATACATGGGAGGAAGTAGCAGATGACGGTTATATTCGTACGCATTGTGAGGACGGCAAGGCGCTGTATGTGATTGATTTGGCGGTACGTCCTGCTTACCGCAGATTGGGTCTGGGCAAATGGCTGATTTTTTCCTTATATCATCTTGTGATTGAACGGAGACTGGATCGTTTGCTGGGCGCGGGGCGTATGCCTAGTTATCAGCATCATGCCGACCAATTGAGCGCAGAAGCGTATGTGGATGCCGTAGTGTCTGGTGAGCTGAAGGACCCGGTATTAACTTTTCTGCTTCGTTGCGGACGGGTGCCTGTTTGTATCCTGCCGAATTATTTGGATGATGAACAATCGCGTAATTATGCTGCCCTCATGGAATGGCGAAATCCGTTTCATACCCATCACTAATTGTAGAGGAGCGTGTCCTATCCTATGGAATATCATCGCATTACTCATATTGAAGACCCCTTGTTTGCGAGCATGCATCAGCTAATGCAGGAAGTATTTCCACCAGAGGAAGTGCTGGAGTACAGTCTGTGGAAGGAACCGCTGGAAGACCCGGGTATTCGTGTCTTTGTTGCGGTACAGGATGATAAGGTAGTTGGTGCAACAGAGTATCGTTATTATGAGGACTTTAATGTAGCTATGACAGATTTTACGATCATCGGACAACCGGGACTGGGCATTGGCCGTTTTCTTTGGACACGACGCCAGAATGACTTGCACGCGCTTGCTCAGGCCAGCGGACAGCAGTTACAGGGGATGTTTGCTGAAATCTATGACCCTTACCGTGGCAACGAGCATCCCTTTGGTGGTGTCAAGCCAATGGACCCGTACGTGCGACGTGAGGTGCTATCTCATCTGGGCTATAAGCGTTTGGATCTGGACTACGTACATCCGTCCTGGAATAACGATGGTGTAGCAGTAGAAGGGCTGAATTTAGGCTTTATGCCTGAGGATGATAGCGTGGAAGAAGTGAGCGCCAAATTGGTGGCAGCTTTTATACGTCGGTACTATACAGTATTGCCGAACAAGCCTGCTGTCTGGAACGAAATGGTAGATGGATTGGAAGCTAAATCGACAGTAGCATTGCTGCCATTGTAAACATATGAAGTACAAAAAGGGTGCACTCAAGCCATGTATCATCTGCGTGGCTTAGGTTGCACCCTTTTTGCATTCTCTAATTGACCCTTTCATTTTCCTTGATCCCTGGGTTCGGGCTTCGCAGATGCGACTCCTCGTGGGTTATCTTCGGCCGAAATATCATCTGTAGTTGTCTTGTCCGCGGTCCTACGTTCGTCTGCTTCCACAGGATTCAAGGTTTTGTAGCGCTTATACTCCATATCGGCCTGAGACATCGGATCTTTATACATAGGAGATCAGTCAACTCCTTTCTGTTATACACTTCATTACCCGCATACCAGAATTGGTAACCGTTTTCTTTCACCTGATAAAATGAAGTGGTTAATCCAGCATATCGTCGCTGTCCAGTTGCTCTTCTTCGTCTCCATCCGTACCGTTCAGCAAATCGGTACCATGCAGGAATTCAGCAGGAGCAGAAGGATCGACAGGACTGTTCGGTGTCAGTTCATCGGCATCTGGGACGTCCTCCAGAGGAGTATCCGGCCCTTCCGTCAGATTCTCCCAGTTGGTTTCTGCATTTTGCAGAGAAGGCTCAAAATCATTGTCATGTAGCTCATTAGCTCGATCATCACGATTGGCCATGTTGCTCAGCTCCTTTATTTTTTGTTGCTTATTCCGACCTTACCCAAACAGCAGAACGGCTAAACCTTGAGTTAGTGTGTCTGTAGGAAGTTAAAATCATGCGAATAGGGATATGCCCATTCTCAATTAGCGTTTTTTTGGTAACTGCTGTGATATGATAAAGAAGATAGGGAGGGATATGAATTGGAATGGTACATGTTTGGTCCGATGATTAGTCGTATCCGAGTAGGTCAAAAGGCATCTACCCCGGGATTTTCCCGCACCCTCATTCGGCGCCCGGAAGGCTTATACTGGACAGATGGCGGACAAGCCGGAAAAATAGTAGAAATACGCGATTATTTATTTTCCGATATTTGGACGATCTATGAAGATGAAGATTGTGAACCGTGGTTGGGGCTTAGAGAGCAGAAGGAGCGGCGCGAACAGGAAATGATCATTAATCAATATGAAGATTTTACAAAAAATGAGTAAAAAGAACATGATACCCTTCTTATGAAGAAGGTATGCACATCATCGTATAGAATAATATAATTTCAGGACGTAAAAAATGTTAAAACGTATACAAACTTGTAAATCCTACTATGTAACTTTGAGGTGCTTAACATGAGGCATGTGCCCAAAGCTGTCGCCACCCTGCTAGCGGTCATTGTGTTGCTGTTGTCGCTGGGCCACTCCGCCTATGCGGCCAAAATGACCCCGGAAAGGGATTATAAAATACCCTCCTGGGATATGAGATGGGGAGCGGTAGACGAGGATGGCTCTTTAGATGAGGTAAAGGATCGCAGCAAGGTCTGGATGCATATTGAAGATGATACACAACTGCTTAGGCAGCCCGGTAATATAGGCTCCGCCTGGATTCGTATTAAGTTACCTTCGTTAAATGATGAAACGCCAGCGGTACTTTTTGAAAATATTTATGGCAGGCATATTACGCTGTATAAAGATGGGACCAATTTTTACGAATCCTACCGTGGGTACAATTATGAGAATAATCGTATTCTGATTCCGCTGAAGCCGGAAGACAGCGGTAAAACATTATACATATGGACGGAAAGCAGTAAGAATAGACTGGGCATTATCGGCAATGTGATGACCGGTGATTATCGTGATTTATTGGGAACCTTGGTCAGAATGGATGTTTTAGATATTGTACTGGGCAGTACGTTTATCTTTATCGCCCTGGTATTACTGATCTGCTCGTTTTTTCTGTTCCGTCCGAGTATGGCCATGTGGCTGTCCCTAAGTGCGATTGTATTGTCTATTGGTCTGATGATCGTAACGTATTCACCATTCTTGTATACATTCTATCGCGGCTATGGCAAGCTGTACTTACAACTTTTTGATGTGGCACTATTTATTCTGCTACCTTCATTAGCCTACTTTTTTGAGCAAAATATCAATTCGATTATACTGATTCGCAAATTCAGAAAGGTGTTAACCGCCTACTCTTTGTTCTGCTTTACCATGATGATTGTTAATTTAGGAGCACAGGAGCGGTTGAACGATATATATTATTTTTTTAGTGTAGTCATCCTGGGTATATTACTCGTCGCCTTAATGATACTGCTGGTATTTGCTTCGGTTCGCATGGCACTTAAGGGTGATCACGAAGCGATCATTTTATCGACAGGCTTTGCATTTTTTGCAGTCATCTCTATCGGGGAACTGAGCTGGTTCTTTATTCTGGACGGACACTACAATATGTTTTTGTGGAAATGGGGCGTGTTCGGTTTTGTACTGGCGTTGATCGCGATTTTGGGCAGAAGACTGGCAGAAAAGCACAAGCAGGTGGTTCGGTATTCCAGAGAACTGGAGATGTTCAATAATGAGCTTCAACGTTCGGAGAAAATGGAGATTATTAGCGATCTGGCTGCATCTGTAGCTCATGAGGTACGTAATCCCCTTCAGGTTACACGTGGATTTCTTCAGTTGATGAGCAAGCAGGAGGATGGCAAAAACAAAGACTATCTACATATCGCTCTGGAGGAGCTGGATCGAGCTTCCGCGATTATTACTGATTTTTTGACTTTTGCCAAGCCAGAGTTTGACCAAACCAAAACGTTGACCATATTGGACGAATTCAAACATATTGAAGGAATCATCAGTCCAATGGCTAATTTGCAAGGTGGAAAAATTTCACTGGATATTCCCCAGGAAATCAAAGTACGCGGGAATTCCTCCAAGTTCAAGCAGGCGTTCATCAATATTATCAAAAACAGCATTGAAGCGCTGCGAGACCAGGGTCATATTCATATATGGGCTTATGTGGACAACGGAGAAGCTGTCATTCATATTCGGGATAATGGTGAAGGGATGGATGCTCAGACTTTATCCAGACTAGGTGAGCCTTATTTCTCGAATAAGACAAAAGGCACGGGTTTGGGGATGATGGTGACTTTTCGGATTATTGAAACGATGAATGGAAAAATAACTTTTACAAGTGCAAAAGGGGTGGGAACGGAAGCGACCATCCGCTTCCCCGTAGCCGGATAATATCCGGCTTTTTTGCATTCGGAGAAAACGGAGGGAAGCTTGCTGAGCCCACCCACATGAGATTAAGGAATATAGATTAAATAAGCATTAACAACCAATTTACCACATCGAGCGAGGTTTCTGGGATGCAGCGAGTACACCGGAGGGGTCTGGAGGAATTACCAGAAAAAACTGATCAGGCGTTTCCTCTAACGTTTTGATTTGGATATGATCGGGGATCACGACTCCTAACACATCACGAATTGCAGATTTGGGATCTGTCATCAGTTTCTCTCTGAAACTGGCATCCTCCCAAGCTTTTTGAATGACTTGTGTTTGAAGAACTTCAGTAGCCATCAAAAATCACCCTCTCATTCAATTGGTTATATTTACCTAGTCAGTATACCACGAAAGACTCAGAAAAATCTAGCATTATTTCATATTTTTGGAGAGCCAGTAATCAAGTCCGCCTCTTCTCAAATGCGAGCGTCCGCCTTCAATTTCCGCCGCCACTTCGCCCAGCTCCGCTGCGATAGAATGTGCAAAACTACGTAGGCCGTGGATAGAAGGCTCCAGGGTCTCTAACTGTTGGACTGCTTGATCGGCAATGTTCACATAGTTGGCGAGCGCACCGCGTACATAAATCGCTTCCTGAATCTGTTTGGGTCCCAATCCTTCACAGTAAGCCGTCTTCTGCTCGGCACTGATATGGGACAAAAGACAGTTATAGCTATGTTCGACCAAATCTTCTGACCAATCCGCCCAATCATCCGACATTTGAAGCACGAGTAGCGCCAAGTCCGTCATATCTGTAATGATCTGGATCAGATCGGCACGGCCTGCAAGCAGTAAAGCACCCGTTCCGGCCATTTTTAATGGACTTGCTTTCAGCGCGACCTTATTTCTTTCCCCTTGAAAATAGTCCTCTGTTCCTTCGGATGTCACACTAACGGCCCATTCATCAATATACGTTCGGGCATATGACCAAAAAGGAGAGGTTGCCGGAAAAAGGTCCCGATATACGCTTAGACACTCGGTATAGAATAGCTGGCTTAACGCGAGTTGCGTTTTACGGTTGTCTGCTGCTGTGTCCATCACATCATCTTGAATTAAATAGTGAGCCATGACGAACACGTTGCCAAGTGACAGCTTGCGGCATGTTTCGGGGGGGAGTCCGGTGAGTTCTTGCAGCCAAAATGGAAGCAAATAGCATATGTAATTACGCGTGCTGTCTTCCCTCAACGGATTAAAACGCGCCAGATAGTCCAAACCCTCTTGCTGAAAGGGAGCTGGAAACGTGGACGTCCGTTCCTCCGCTTGACGAAATACTTTTTCCAATTCGTCTTTGTATGCAAAATACCATTCCATCGCTATCACCTGCATCTCTTATGAATATTTTTATAGCGATTTCTAGTTGTTAACCGCCATTATACAACAGATTGCAATTTTCAAGATTTTGTTATTTTTACATTGAGAATGTTGTAAAAAGGATATCGACAAAAATCCCGGCTGGGAAGATCCCGCCGGGATTTTGTTTTTTTAAAATTAGATGATCTCTAAATAGTCAATATAAGCATCCCATGTCCCATCATCGGCTGTTACAACAAGCTCAATCTCTTGATTTCCGGTTCCATGGCTGACATTGTTTAAAGTATAGACCGCAGGACTGCTCCCGCCGAAATAGAAGGTACCCTTCGTTTGTCCACCAATTTTCAAGTCAACTTTGGCCATGTTGGAATTATTTGAAGCACCACGGAGTGAAAAACTATGGGTGCCACTGGTAAAATTCTGTGTGAATTTCACTGAATCATTGTTGGAGTATAAAGCCACTCCGTTGAACGGCGAGCTGATATTTGAAGTGTACTGACCGCCTTTGGTCATATTCTCTGCTTCCACTTTTGTGCCTTTGTTTGGCGGCGTTTCGCCGTTTCCGCCATCAGGCGCTACCGCCTGGCCATTGCTTGGTGAGATCATACCAGAGCAAAGGTTACGGTTTTTGAGGTTCTGTGCAATTTGTGGAATAGCTTGGAGTGTAGTCTGGTACTGATCATGCATCAGGATCACATCGCCGTTTTTAAGTTTGCCCGCAGCAGCTACGATCTGTGCGGTGGAGGCGCCGTTCCAGTCTTGGGAGTCAACGTTCCACAATACTTCGGTAAGACCGTTTTGGGTCTCAATGGATTTGAGGGTTGCGTTGGTCTCGCCATACGGAGGACGGAACAACTTTGGTGCCGTGCCAGTAATGGACTGTATCATTTGCTGCGTGCGTGTAATTTCCGATGACATCTGCGATGTGCTCAGTTGTGTCATATGCGGATGTGACCATGAATGATTACCGATCCACATGCCTGCTGCTTGCTGGTCACGTACAAGCGAAGGATTATTCTGCGCGTTTTGTCCAAGATTAAAGAGCGTCGCGCGTAAACCGTTTTGCTTCAGAGCACTAAGCAGCGCTTTGGTGTTAGAGGGATTGGGACCATCGTCGAAGGTTAACGCTACATAACCGCTCGAGCAATCAGCCGCAAGCGCCTGGTTGCTCGAGATCACCAGCGAGCCTGTGAATAAAGACAAGGTGATTGACATAATCGCCGTCCATTTTCCTGCTTTAGCTATAAACAAGGTTGTACCTCCTTAACAATTTTAATAGATAATAAGGTTAGTTGATCTCCAAATAATCAACATAAGCATCCCATGTTCCGTCATCGGCTGTTACAACGAGCTCGATCTCTTGGTTTCCGGTGCCATGGCTGACATTGTTTAAAGTATAGACAGCAGGGTTGCTTCCACCAAAATAGAAGGACCCCTTTGTTTGTCCACCGATTTTCAAGTTAACTTTGGCCATGTTGGAGTTGTTCGAGGCACCACGTAGTGAAAAACTATGGGTGCCGCTAGTGAAATTTTGCGTATATTTCACCGAATCATTGTTGGAGTATAAAGCCACTCCGTTGAACGGCGAGCTGATATTTGAGGTATGCTGACCGCTTTTGGTCATACTTTCGGCTTCTATTTTCGTACTTGTGCCTGGAGGAGTAGTCGTTCCGCCGTCAGAACTGCCGCCAATCGTAATTGTATTACTAGTTACATTAGCACTCCCACTGCTTTGGTATCCCTCTACAGTAAGTGAAGTTTCATACATCTTGCCCATTTTCATGCCCATGCTTTCCCACTTTTTGAAGTGCTCGCTAACCGATATGGTTCCGCTTGTGCGTTTGGATGTCCGGACACTCCAATACTGTTGAAAAGTTGTTTTGTCTCCTTTAATGGAAGGCTGGTCAACCCGAGTGGTTTCATAAATATCATATGTTCCCCCGTCAACGGTAAAAGTGCCCTTCGATGTTGCACCGGGTGGACGCCAGCTTCCCCAGCTATCGACGATGTAATATTCTACGAGCGGGTTAACTGCCCATCCATAGACGCATAAATACGAATTACCATTTGGTTGGTAGTTGGCACTGTAGTTTACGGAAATGTTTCCAATTTGCTGGTGTGTCTTGGTCTCGTCGAATTTCTTGCCTTTACGGAATAATGCATTTCCAATGTTACTCCACTGGGCACTGAACGCCCCCCCACTATTAAGAGTCATACTTGTGTTCCCGGAATCTTTCCACAACTCATAGTAGTAGTTGTCATGGGTACCGGTTTGGTTTGAGGTGATCGTTGTTGCCGCCTGTGCATTTACTGCGGGTAAGATAAGCGAAAAACAAATCAAAATTGATAAAAATAACCGTATTCTTTTTTGTTTCATTGGACTTTCCTCCTTGTGTGTAATTGCATGTAGTCTGACTATGATGCAATGCATTCTGTAGTAGCTTGATACAACATTTCTTTCCAAAAATTTAATTGTAATCGATTACAAAAAAATTTTATCATATTTTCCTTAATATTTTACCTGAAAAATTTCGAATTATATTGTAGAAAGTTTAGTACTTCATTTTACTTACCCTACAGGATAAGGTTTCCCAAGGAGTGCGTGCAGATCGAAGATTGGGATATAACCGTGATAGAAATGTTCATGAGCTCGTATTTTCCCGGTCTTGTGACTACTTAACAGGTGAAAATACGAATAAAAATAGCGGAAAGAGAAAATATTAAATTAAAATGGGTGAAAGAAGGGCCTGAATATGAAAAAACAATGGAAATTAATCACTGCTACCCTGTATGTAGGAGTGATGATGTATGGTAGTGCAGGGATGATCGAAGCTGCTGGTATAAAGACAAGCCCCCAGATGCAAGCTCTTACTCCTAGCAACTCTATTCAGGGTGAGGCTGATCCAGGGCGCATGCAGTCACAGGACTGCCATCGACAAGGACATGCTTATAAGCACGGGCATGGCAAACGGCCTGGAGGCTGGGACCATCATCTGAACGAAAAAGTAGCCAAACTACTGGGTATCACTCCTGTTCGCTTAGAAAATGAGTTGGGACAAGGCAAATCGTTGTCCGACATCGCTAAAAGCAAAGGAATTAATGAGGAACAGCTTATAAATAAGCTGAAAAATGAAATGACCGTCGATCTGAAACGGCTCGTCAACCGCAAAGGGCCAATTACATTCGATCGTAAGTCCGGCACTTCGAATGAAGCTCAATTGAAGCGTTAGCAGGGGATACCGTCAACCTCGGCTAACGAAAACTAAATGTAAAAGGGGTGCCTGGCTGATGCAGAACTAGCATGATCTTTTTTGCACTAAAAAACCTTGAGAATGGCGGTCCTCAAGGTTTCCATATTCACCGGGCGGTCCGCATCGGATTCCTGCTCTCGCAGGGCACCTTGGTCTGGCACAGTCCGCAGCCGGCACCTGATTTGGCCTCGCCGCCGTTTAGAACCGCAAAGTCCCGTGATGCCTGGCCGTACACAAATTTCATGCAGGCAATCTTGTCATGTCCGCCTTCCTTGCTGATGGCTTGCACAGGGCAGCGGGTAATGCACACACCGCAGATGCCCTTGCTACACAGCAGGCAGTTTCCGGTATGGCCTGTGACTGAAGATGCTCTGGCATCAGGCGGCACCTTGAGATCGGTCACCACGGACAGCAGGCGGATGGCAATTCCTTTTTCGGTGATGAAGCCGTCGTTGATACTGAAGGTGCCAAGACCCGCAGCATATGCAATGTGTCGCTCCGACCAGTTGGAGATCGGCCCCCCTGTGGCACCATAGATGCTGTACCAATCCGTATCCAGCGGTGCAACTGCACGGTAACCAAGGCCTGTTAAGTATCCCGCCAAATGCCGCCTTGCAGACTGTACAAAATATTCATCGCCAAAGGTCCGCAGCAGCGCCCATTCCCTTGAGGCTCTATCTTTTTGCGCCCGATTAGCCTTGCGGATCGTCTCGCTGATCGGCAGCACAACGCTGATAACGGTACCTCCATCAAAACTCCCCATTCCAAAGGAACGTTCAAATGCTTCCTGCGGCGTGGCGTGGTCGGGCCCGACCACTCTTTTGTACTCCTCAAACAAAGGATCATTGCCCGCGGCAAATTGAATAATCGGCTCCTCGTAATAAGGACTCTGTAGTTCTTCACAAACATTGCCTTTGTCTTCGCTCACATAGGTTTTCATCTCGGCTACGATGTTTTCTCTCATATCCGGTACGGATTCAACCATCCTATCCACATCCCTCTCCGTGGTTATTGTTCACAGTAAAGCTTCCCTTCAGAAGTCTTGTGGCGGGCTAAGGTATATCACTGACCTCTTACTACAGCTGGAAGTACTTCTCCGATGACCCGCAGTGGTGATCAAATGCAATGCGATCGCTATAATAGCATTTTAAAGACATCTCTAGCCTTGATACCGCAATAAACATTTCGATCTTTTTCGTGTATATACACGAATTGAACACAACTCCACCTGGATGAGGAGCCGTCTAATATCCATCCAAATTTTCAATCTTGGATAAGAGTGTGTTGAGTATCTGTAACTGTCCGATTCCCAATGACTCCTGCAAAAAACGTTGCGCCTCCTCCCAAAGCTCTGCTGCGTCGTTGTATACCGTTCTTCCACTCTCCGTCAGAGTAAGGCAGCGGTTGCGACTGCCCTCAGCAGATGTATCCTCCACATATCCGCTATGCTCCAGCGCCTTCAAATTGCGCACAATCGTGGTCCGGTCGAGCCGCATCTCCAGTGCCAATTCGCTTACACTTGCCGGTCCCAGCGCAGTTAAGTGCTTGAGAAGCGAGAATTGGCTAATATTGAGTCCGCTCGGGGCCAGATACCGGTCATACAGTCCCGTAACAGCCATCGAGGAACGGCGCAGATTAATGCAGGTACAGACTGAGGCTGATTGCTTCTGCGAAGATTTCTTATTCTTCCTTGTCGTTGTCATAAGTTCCCCATTCTTTGTACTGTTTCGTGTATCTACACTATCTCAGAAGTGGTAGGTTTTGTAAGCGATATTTGTCACAGCAGTCAGCTCTGTCGGTCTATCATGATTTATCCCCTGTAGTCCTTCCTACTAATGAAAAGTTGAAATAACCAGTCGCACGAAATCAACCGGCGACTGGTTATTTAGCTTTGCTAGAATAAGAGTTGAGCGATACCTATAATAGCTTTTTAAGCTGGGAAATACGGCCTTGGGACACGCCGAGCCATTCAGCATATTCGCCTTGCTTGGCTGTTGGATGCTCGCGCATGAGTTTTCTTAGATTTTCAACTAAATGTTGTGAAGACAACCGATGTGCATTTTTTTCTTTGTACGCAGGTTTCTTTACGACAGGAACAGGTAATTGACTCACACCTATATTTCCCTTCAGATCGTTTATGCATTTTTTACATAAAAATGAATCCCTGAAATAGCTTAAATCCTGAATCGAATAGCATAAGTGACAGCAGACTCCAATATACTTCCGCATACTCAATAAACCTGTTTCAACATCTAAATAAAATTCTAAGGACTCACCAGCTTGAATACCCATAGAGGTTCGCAACTCCTTAGGGATAACAATCCGGCCTAACGTATCCAAGGGACGTGTCATACCTGTATTTTTCAAATGATCTTCTCCTTCCATTGTCCAACATCCAATGATCTCCTAATAAAAATATAAAAATCAATAAAGTAAAAGCATTTATGTTTGTTCCAAAATATGGTATTATCGTGAAGGAAAATCAATAATTATACTATTAGTTTCCAAACTATATTGTTTATTGAAATTGAAATTCTATGAAAATGCTGAAAGGGTGGTTTATCCATGGAAATCACACCTACGATACAGGCAGAAATTCAAACCTATTTGAAACGAAAAGGCTTAACGATGACCAAGTTTGGTCACACGATTGATTTGAATGTAGGTACAGTTAGTAGCATTGTGACCGGTAACCGATCTATTTCTGTTCACCAACTGGATAGTATTACTGCGGGAATGAATTTACCACCGGATTATTTTTACGAGCGTTATATTGAAGAATGTATTGAAGAATCTCCGCTCAACTGGAAAAAAATCAGCCCTTTCCTATACCGATGCATTGAGCTAGGACGACTGGACTGCTTGCAGCGAGTGGTAATTCTGTTATTGGATAACCCTAATTATCCGCCATCACTCTTTGAAGTTGCCGAAAATGTATACAAAGACGGTTATAATGAAGCAGCGGCTTACCTTTACAAAAAGGTGGCTGAAAGTGAGAAGCAGCAGCATTCAGAGCGATTGGCGATCTGCCAGTATCGTTTGTTCCAAATCAATATTGGACAAGATAGAGCTGTAAATCTTCAAGCTGCCATTGAATTTGCCCCTTTTGTTGATCGTTTAGACGAGATAGAGCAATTAGATGCATTAAAAGATTTGGCGAACGTGTACAGATCATTAAGTATGTGGGACAAGGTGTATGAATTTGCACATCAAATGGGTCAATTAGGACAGATCCAATATAATTTGGTTCATAACTCTAAGCGAAAAGGAACAGAGCCACGAAAAAAGCTAAGCAGGCCACTGTTTGTATACATAGTTTACTCCGAATTGCTGTGTGCTAATGCTTGCGATGCGAAAGGAGATCATGAACAGGCATTAGAACATATTCGAGGTTATGCCGATCTAAGTTGGGTAAAAGAGAAGGACCCTGATTCACTTTATTGGAAGAAACAATATCAGCAATGGGCGAAAATTAATACGTACGTCAACAGGCTTATGTCCGGGGATATTAGTGTTCTCCCCGATTACGTAGAACACATGGCTGCCGAAAATGAGATTTTTGCCGAGCTACTAAACGTTCTTGAAGTTGCTAATCGGTACAATGTAGATGTAGACCATATCCTTCAGCGTTTTGAATCTCAAATTGCAGCTTATCAGGAACCGTTGTCTTCTGACATGTATACACAACAAGTTTTACCGGAAGAGTACGTACGCTTCTGGTACAAAATGGCTAAGTACAGCCTAAATAAAGGTAGATATCCATATGGTTTCAAATGTTTAATAAACGCGTTTGAAAAAGCTGTTACAATTAATCATGTACTACTTATTGCCAATTGTTTTGGATTATTTTCTCATTTCAAAACACATGCGGCTCCTGAAACACAGACACAGTTCCAATCTATTTATGAGGAGGTGTGGGAAAAAAATGATCAAAAGGATGGCTTTCTACTTGGCGGTAACTAGCTTATTGCTGGTATTCACAGTACCAGTGCAAGCCGGAAATCCAAGCTCCGGCACGATCCAAACACAAGGACACGTTGGTGGATCTTGACCAAGCACTAATTCATTACTATGGACCAGCTTATTGCTGGTCTCTTTTTGTATTATTTTGTAATTTTTTGGTTCAAAAAAGATCATGACGTATTTGTACATCCCTCCTTAAAATGAGATTCATTAGGAGGTATGCAGGATGAACAGGTATGAAACGGTAACGTTAATTCAACAGATGGAACACGCCAGACAACATTTGTATGATCTTTACGAAGAGTATGGCTTCGGACATGCTTGTGTACTTGAGCAGTCTATGCTTTTGGATGAACTGATTAATCAGTACAACCGTATGTTTCAAACCAAGAAGCTGCCTCACTATGTTTAGGGCTAGATCATTAACAACGACGATGTTATGTTCAGTACATCCTCTCCCTTCTTTGTTATGCAAAACTGTGACTTTTCCCGCGTAACGTTTATGATTATTCTATATAATTACTTATTTTAAAATAAAATACATATTCATGTCATAAAATGTTAATCTTTTTTTTGAGGGGACGGCATACTAAGGCAACAAAAAAAAGCAGAGCTCAATAAGTGAGCCCTGCCAAAGTCCATTGGAATTATAACCCCATGCTGAAATACAGACGCACAAGATTAGCCAAGCTCCTGCGTGCTTTTGGAAGCACGTTTGGAGGAAAGGAACTGGAAACGAAACGAGTGCCAGTTCAACCGCTGTCTGCCTTTAGAGCCAACAATCCAGTTGCCGCCAGGCAGATGGGCAAAGAGCCAGCTTATGCCCAGAGAAACACTTGCCACGACGATAAACGTAATGAGCGTAGCTGTAAAATGATGATCGCCCAGTGCAAGCGGGCGGGTGTAGTAGGATATGAAGGCCAGTAGGAGCGCATGGGCCAGATATCCTCCAAAAGAATAACGTCCGATCCAGTTCAGCATACGGCGAAACGGCTCGGATCGCGTATCTTTTTGCAAATGGAGCAGCAGTCCGTACAATAAAAGCAACTGCGACACGATTAGAACAAAGGTGCTTGGCTTCAAATAGGTGGAAATATTGAGATTGATCGTATCACCCGACTGGATCAGCATCGTGTGACCCATGAGCATGAACAAACCAATAAAGACAAATACATTCCACGGCAACGTCTGTTTGGCCAGTCCACGCCAGGTGTCTGTCATGTAAGCACATACTGCGCCCAGCATAAAATAGAAAAAGTACATGACAAAGTTATAGGTGCGATAATCCAGCAGAGTCTGCCAAAAGGACGGCAACCCGGTGCTCCATGCCGACATGTCATAGTAGGACCATTGTAACAGCAAAGCATAAACCACAGCGGCAATCAGCATAATAGCCAAAACAAGCTGTTTGCGTCTTTTCGCGCTGTAACGACGTAGAAACGCTTGAACCTGGCCGGCTGCTTTTAAAAATAAAGGAAACAAAATATAAAACTGAAAGATCATGACTACAAACCATAGATGATATCCGCTGACGGGGATGATCATTTCCTCGAACATACCTTTGTAAAAATAAATATTTCCCCACTGCGCCGTTGACCAGTTCTGAGTACATACCCAATAAATAACAGTCCAGCAAAGGAAAGGAACATAAATATCTCGAAACCGCCTGCCAATATAGCGAGGATAACCAATCGGTTTGTTGCCATTATAAAAAAGTAGCGCCGCAGACAGGAAAACGAACGTCGGTGTGCCAAAACGTGTCAAATGATACAGCATCGCGAGCATAACAGAATCTGGCTGTTGGATGTCGCTGCGATAAATATATTCGCCAATGCAATGCTGAAGCACGACAGCGAGGTAGGCAAGGCCCCGTAGTTCTGTCCACTCCGCGATACGCGGCTTGCTCATCCATATCACTCCTTTTCCTCAAGATACGCACATGTTTTCCCTAGCACAATTGTAGGTATTGTAACGTAGAAACATTAGTGCAGGATTAACGCCACCTGAAAGTAAGAAGAGTGAAGTAGTTCCAATTTGATATGATTGCGTTTACAATCTAAGTAAAACCAGAATAAATTAAAGTGAATTTATAACTTAAGGATATACACAGGAAGAGGAGAGGAAGGATGAAAAAAACGCTGCTGGTATATATGCTGTTGATTGCGGCCTTTGCTCTCTATGTGTTCAGGTATGAACAAACGGGCCCGTTGAATGGCACTTGGGAGGATAAGGGGCTACGAGGCAGCATCGGAGAAACCTATATGATGATTACCTTCCAGTCTGGTTTGGAGTATTGGAAAAGCGGGCTCAAGGGCTTCGAGGATGCCGGGGATGCGCTGGGGGTGACTGTGGAGTATCGGGGAGCAACCCGTTATGATGCGCAGGAGCAGACGACCGTTATTGAGCAGGCGATTGCTCGTAAGCCCGCAGGGATTGCCATATCAGCGATTGATCCTCACTCCCTGATTCCGGTGATTAATAAGGCGCTGGATGCGGGCATTCCTGTAGTACTGTTTGATGCCGGAGCGCCGGGGAGTCGTGCGTATTCCTTTTTGGGCACGGATAATTATAAGGCGGGCGTGACCGCTGCGGATAAGATGGCAGAGCTGTTGGGACGAGAAGGTCAGGTCGCTGTTCTGACGCTGCCTGGACAGCAAAATCATGAAGAACGCTCGCGTGGCTTTCGCGATACCATTCAGCGGCAGTATCCTGCGATGAAGGTGGTGGAAGTCGCAGATGGCCGTGCAGACGCGATGGTCTCCCGGGATGAGTCGCAAAGGCTGATGAAAGCTTATCCGAAACTGGCGGGCATTTTTGTGACCGATGCAACGGGAGGAACAGGTGTGGGTGAAGCGGTACTGAGTCAAAAAAACAGCCATCCGCTGAAAATCATTTCTTTTGATACAAATAAAGCGACACTGGATATGATTCGTGGTGGGACGATCTCGGCAACGATTGCCCAGGGAACATGGAATATGGGCTATTGGTCGCTTCAATATCTGTTCCATCTGCATCATCATTTAACGATTCCTGCACCTTCTTCCTCTGGCGACAACACTCCGCTGCCCGTGCGGGTAGATACTGGGATTTCCGTGGTCACCCGGGCGAATGTAGATGATTATTATGCGAAATAAATTTTGGAAGCGTATCCACTTAAGGGTGCACCAAACGATGCCTCGCTTACGCTTGCGCAATATGCCTTTACGCTATCAGCTCATGCTGCTATTCCTGCTGTTTGGCATTGTGCCTTCGCTGGGATTAGGTCTGCTGGTCAATTGGACGGTGGAACGGATTATTGAGCGGCAGGTGGAAGACCATACGATGCAATTGATTGGCAAGGTGAACGAAGCGCTGGACACCAAAATGGAAAATTTGCAAAACATGACGTATCTGATTGCTTTTAACCCCGATATCGGGGAGTTCTGGAAAGGAAAGACGTTGGCAGACGGCCACGCGGGTCATGTGAGTATAGTAACGCCGGAAAACCAGGGGGAGCGGGCACAGAACTCGGTGCAAAACCAGACTCTCACTTCCAAGCAGGCATTAAGTTCTGTACAGGAGCAGGATACGCTGTATAAAATGAAGCAATTTTTGCAGGGCTATACTACGTTATATCCTGAAATTGCAGGGATTCTGATCGTAAACGAAAAAGGCGACTATATCAGCAACGAAATGTATGCTCGAAGCACGCGTAGCCTGACGGAAGAAGGCTGGTACCAACAGGCGGCGCAGCATGCAGGCATATTCACTGTGCTAGGACAGCCGAGCCACCGTAATGTGACTACTCATGTCCGGTACAAGGACAGCGAAATTGTCTCCGTCGTTCGTTCGGTTACGGATCCGGAAACCGGACACGTGTTAGGCGTGATTATGATTGACCTCAAGCTGCGGGCTGTGTCGCAGGCTGCCAGAGATGTAACCTTGGGCAAAAGCGGGTATTTAATGGTGACAGACGCTGAGGGGCGCAGCGTGTACAGGCCGGATATGCCTTTGATTGAGCGCATTCCGTCGCAATGGTTCGGGGCAGGTGACAGCGGGATGTTTACCCGTGAAGCTGGGGGCAGAGAATTGCTGTTCATGTTCAGGGCTTCCGAATTCACGGGCTGGAGAACAGTGGGGGTATTCCCGGCACGCGAATCTACACTGGAAGTTCGGCAAATTAAGTTCTATGTCGTCTGTTTTGTTTTTATTGTATGTCTATTTGGCTTAACGGCATCCTTGCGATTGTCGAGTTCCATTGCGCAGCCGATTTTCCGGCTGATGTCCTATATGCGGGCAGCAGAGACAGGAGATCTTACAGTTCGCCAATGGAGTGACCGTGGGGATGAAGTTGGAATGCTGGGGCGGAGTTTTAACCGGATGCTGGAGCAAATTCGCCGTCTCATGTCACTTAGCGAACTGAGGGAACGACAAAAACGGGATGCCGAGCTGCGCAGCCTTCAGGAGCATATTAAGCCGCATTTTTTATACAATACGCTAGATACCATTCACTGGATGGCTCGAAAAAATGGAGCAGACGACGTGTCCGACATGGTGGGGGCCCTATCGAGATTGTTCCGTCTCGGGCTGAGCAAGGGGGATGACTTTATTCCGCTGCGCTCCGAGATTGAGCATATATCGAGCTATATGCAAATCCAGCAAACCCGCTATCGTGACCGACTTCGCTGGGAATTGAATGTACCCGACGAGCTAAAGGATCTGTTCGTGTTGAAGTTAATGCTTCAGCCTGTAGTGGAAAATGCGATTTATCACGGCATCAAGGCCAGACGAGGCCCAGGCACGATTTGGATAGAAGCTAAAGCCGAGGGCGACAAGCTGCTGCTGACGGTACGTGACGATGGCGCAGGGATGACGACGGACCGTCTGCGTGAACTGCGCGAATGGCTGGAAATACCCCTGGAGGCGATGGAGGGAAAGCAGAAGCAAAAGGGAGTTAGTACCCATGGCAGAAGCTATGGCATGCTGAATGTACAAGCGCGTATCCGGTTGTCTTTTGGCGAGGAATATGGAATTGTACTGGAGAGCAAAGAAGGGACAGGTACCTGCGTTACGATCACTCATCCGTTGCTGCTGGATATGGCGCAACTGAAGAAGCCTTATGAAAAAGGAGAGGGTCAGGATGACGAAATCACAGGCCACAGACAACTCGACAACGGTGAGTCTGATTGACCAGGCCATAACGGAAGTGACCATAGGGACGGCAAAACGTTACCAAGTATTGATCGCAGATGATGAGCCGATCATCCGAGAGGGGATACGAGATTGCATAGACTGGGCGGCTCTGGGCATGGAGGTTGCAGCAGAGGCGGAGGACGGAGAAGAAGCGCTGGAGCTGGTGGGTCAGCTTCATATCGACATCGTGCTGGTCGATATGAATATGCCGTTCATGGACGGCATTGAACTGATTCGGCGGCTGCGGGAAGAACGTCCGGAATGCCGCTGTCTGATCATTTCCGGGCATGATGAGTTTGCTTATGCGCAGGAGGCTGTCCGACTTGGCGTAGAGGATTATATTTTGAAGCCGGTAGATGCGGATCAGCTTCATGCTGCGTTGTTGCGGCTTCGTCAGCGAATGGACGAAGAGCACAAGCGTGCCGCCTATGTAGAACAAGCCGCCGGACAGATTGAACGGAATATTCCGCTGCTGCGCCAGCGGTTTTGCCTGGAATGGCTGGAAGGGCAACACACGGGAAAAGACGTCATGGAGCAGTTGGCGTTTTTACGGCTTCCATCGCGGCCGCCTGCTCAGATCGGTGTCGTACGGTGGCCTGCGGCAGAGGCCCGGCAGACGATTATGCGCGAGAATGACCGCCAGTTATTTCTTTTTGCCGCTGAAAATATTATTGGCGAACTGCTGGAGGACTGCCCGCATGTGTTGTTCCGCGATGCGAACGGACTGATCGGCATATGCCTGTGGCAGGAGGCACCCGAGACGATAGGCGCTTCCATGGAGCAGGCGATTGGGCGCTACCTGAATATAGCGGTTCATACGCATGTGGAGTCCAACGCGGGTGGACTGGAAGGCGCAATTGACGCATACCGGGTGAGTCGGGATCGTGTGTATGGCGAATCGCAGTTGTCTCCCATCGTACGCCGGGCTCGGCAGCTCATTCAGGAAGGTTACGCCGATCGGGAGCTGACGTTGGAAGCCCTTGCTTCGCGGCTACAAGTATCCGCCGTATATCTCAGCCGTGTGCTCAAAAAGGAGCTCAACGACAGCTTCGTGACCCTCGTCACGCGTGCCCGTATCCGTAAAGCGGTGCAACTGCTGGATTCCACGACGTTGTCTATCTATGATATAGCAGAACGTACGGGTTACGACAGTCAGCACTATTTTAGCACCGCTTTTAAAAAGACTATGGGCGTGTCCCCTGTGCAGTACCGTAAAGGCGGTGGAATTCAAGAAAGCACGGTAGAGTAGGAAGGATTGAAATGAGGGATGAGTCCCACACTGTTTCATAATAAACTGTAAGAAAAAATGTGTGTGTAATCACACCTATGTATTCAGGGGTTTGTTACGCTGGGGATAACGAACAAATATCTATCAATATTTGGAGGAAAACGATATGTTTTGTTATCAGTGTGAACAGACGCCGAGTGGCGGGTGTAAAGTAGTTGGGGTGTGCGGGAAGGATGAGACGATAGCAAGCTTGCAGGATACGATGATTTTTGCATTAAAAGGGATTGCTGCCTATGCGACACATGCTCGCCAGTTGGGCTATACCGATCCTGAGGTGGATCGGATCACGCACGAAGCGTTATATATGACCTTAACCAATTCTAACTTTAATGTACAAGAGCATTTGGAAATGGCGATGAAGGTCGGAAATGCGGCTGTACGGATCATGGATGTGCTGGATCGTGCGCATACGGATCGTTTTGGCATTCCGCAGCCGATTACGGTCAGCCAAAATAAAATCGAAGGCCAATGCATCGTCGTGACCGGACATAATTTATATGCGCTGGAGGAATTGCTGCGGCAGACAGAGGGTAAAGGCATCAACATCTATACCCACTCAGAAATGCTGCCTGCCCACGGTTATCCGGCATTGAAGAAATATGCACATCTCAAAGGGAATATCGGTAAAGCCTGGTACGATCAGCGTAGACTGTTCGAGGAGTTCCCAGGTGCGATTCTCGCCACGACGAATTGTGTTATGCCGATTAAAGGCACGTATGCAGACCGCTTCTTCTCTTATGAAGTAGCCGGGCTGGAGGGAGTAGCCAAGATCATGGACGACGACTTTTCACCATTGATCGAGCGTGCGTTAGCCCTGCCAGCCGCAGATGTAGATTCGGAGCAGGTGCTTACGACGGGATATCATCATGAGACGGTTATTGGGCTGGCTCCTGAGATTATTCAGGCCGTTAAAGACGGACATATCCGTCGTTTCTTCGTCATTGCAGGCTGCGACGCACCAGGCAAAGGCGGTAACTATTACCGCGAGCTGGCTACATCCTTGCCGAACGATACGGTTATTCTGACCACGTCCTGTGGTAAATTCCGCTTTAATGACGTGGATTATGGCACCGTTGGAGATACCGGCATTCCGCGTTATATTGATTTGGGACAATGCAACAATTCGGGTTCTACTGTTAAAATCGCTCTGGCATTAGCGGATGCTTTCGGCTGTACGGTGAACGAGCTGCCTGTCAGCATTGTTCTGTCCTGGTTTGAGCAAAAAGCGGTTGCCATCCTGCTGGGCTTGTTCAGCCTTGGCATCCAAGATATTCGCATTGGGCCGAAGCCGCCTGAGTTCATTTCTTCTGGCGTACTGGATGTACTGGTGGAGATGTTTGGCTTGAAACTGATTACTACCGCAGAGGAAGATATGAAAGCGATGTTGGCGTTGTCGTAAGGGGTTGGTGGGGAACTGCAAAGCGCAGTTCCTTTTTTGTTTCATCGTTCATCGATTCTTATAAAGATGTCCGTAAGAATCTTTAATGCCAGCTCAGTATCTTTGGATTCACGAGTTCTTAGGAGAGTCAAAATGGTTTTTATACTCGAATCTTCTTCGGTAAGCTCATCATTGTCCTTCACATATGTAAGCAACTGATAGACGCCCACGTTCAATGCCTTCGCTATTTTCTCCAGATTTTTCAAAGATATATTTCTCTCCGCTCGCTCAATGAAACCAATATAACTCGAATTGAATCCTGCTTTTTCGGCTAAAGCTTCTTGGGAAAGCCCTTTAGACTTTCGAATATCTCGAATACGTGTACCGACTAATTCTAAAAGTTCTGACATGATTACACCTCTCTATAGTAAGAATTTCACAAAATTCGATTCCAATCGCTCCAAAATGTAATATATAGACGAACGAGATCATCTCAATCTATATATTATTAATTGGAAGTCGCTTATTGGATTTTGCAAAATCCTCTAGTTAGAAGTGTAGAGAAAGAGTTACATCTAATTAATAAGTGTTAGTAAGTAAATTGAATTAAAAACTACTATATAGTAATATTTATTATGAAGCTTGTCCGGTAGCTAGAAAATTATACATCTTGATGGTTACATAATTGTGCTACGTTGCTCACATTGTTTCAGGATTTTGCAAAATTCGATACCAGTCGCTCCGAAGTGCAAGATATAGACGAACTAAACTATTTCCATCTATATTTTGTTCATTGGAAGTCGCTTATGGGATTTTTGCAAAATCCTCGTTTATGAAATTTTAATTCAGGAGTTGATTCCCCTTGAAACATTACTCCTTAAGTCCCCTACATAGTGATTCCGATTTCAAATTGCCTAAGTACAGCGACACCTACATATTCAATTGCATGATGGATTTTCAAAAGCTTGCCGAATACCAGATCAAGCTTGCACAGATGATGCGCGACCATCATCAGTTTCAAAACTGCCTCATTCTTTGTGATCGAGCGATGTTTTCTATGGCTAAGGCCATTTATGTTCATCGAAACAAAATCATTCCATTGTATATTCGTTTATCCGTGACTGACCTGTTCCCTTTAATTCACACAGAGGCTGAGCCCAATTTAGATATGGTGCTGTTTATCGGTACGGTACATTATCTGGTTTCGGGAGAAGATGATGTATCTAAAGAGCCGATGAAGCTGGGGGAAGTAGACAAGTTGCTTTATAAAACGGACTCTATTCTAGAGTCTCTGTCACAGCGGATCGTAGCCGATCCGTCTAAGCGGTATCCATCTATTTATAAAGAAAATTCGTTCAATGAATCGGTAGATCTTTTATCAATAATACCCGGTTCTTTTTGAGCTAATGATATAATGACGCAAAGGAAGATGTTGGATGCTGGCTAACACTTCCACATCAGAAAGGGTGTTATTTCATATGCCTACATACAACAAACTGGTGCGGGATCGAATTCCGCACCTCATTATGTCTCAGGGTAAGGAATGTCGGACACGTATCTTGGAACCAGAGGAATACAAGCAGGAATTGCGAACAAAGCTTCGTGAAGAAGTCGAGGAATATTTTGTAGCGGAAAAGGATCAGGATGCGCTGGAAGAACTGGCGGATATGCTGGAAGTTATCCGAGCGCTGGCAGAAGTAAAGCCGCTTATTACATACTTCGACATGTAGTAACGAAATTCTTACCATAGTTTTCTAATATTAAGTTCAACTTATATAGTGGCTTATCGATTACCATTCCTCAATAAATGCTCCGAAATTCATTTTTTTCCGGCGTGATATATTCATCTACTTCAACCTCCAGCCGAAATTTTGTATATTCGCTTTCCGCTTCCCGCTTCCCGTTTTGTCCGGAAATGAATGTTGTATTTTTCTTAGCATCTTTGCCGGCGTTAACTGGCAAGACCATGAATTATCACCGCATTTTGAATATTTTTCATTTAGAATCCGACCCCGATGTTATATATTTATAATATCGGTATTTCCAAATATTAAGAAACGAGACTACGTTTATCAAATTATGTAAAACAGGACTTCGAAAAGGAGTGTTTCATTTGGATTTGTCATTGACGCGTGCAATAAAAGAAGCAAGTTATTTGTCAACACAAAAAACGCACCGATATCGTCCAATATTAAGATACGTGTATGAGCAACATCGTATATTTAATAATGAAGTTTTACCAATAGAAATTTTCACGCATCTTAAACAATTTCCGGAATTTGGGGATTATACACTCGAAGAGCAAGATGCTGATTTATCGGTCTTAGTTGAAAACAATAACTTAGTGTTGAACCAAGATAATACAGATGCTGTTACATTGGAAGAACTTATTAGGAATCGAAAAACATATTCACTAACGGAATATACGATTGAATTTGAAAAAATGCTTATTTTTATGGAGAAAAAACTTCATCGTATACGTGGTGGTTCTTTGGATAAAAAACTCACTGAGCACCTATATAATGCGCTTGTAAAATTAAACGGATTTTCCATGCAAACCGAGTTGGATTCGTCTTCGCTTGTTCAACTATATGAAGCGTGGGAGGAGCTGTTCGAACGTTTTACAAAGCTTGATAATGATGCTTCGGATTATTTGAATCATATCAGCGGTGATAAATTGGATAGCAAAATGGAAACCGATGCCTTCATCGTATTTAAAAATCAGTTCTGTTCTTATTTAACGGATTTCATGGTTGAACTTAACCGCAATTCGCCTGCGATAATTAATATTATTACACACATTTCAGAGAAGAAAATTCAGAACATCGTAATGCAACTCGTCCGTCATAAAAAAAATATGCCGACCACTACGGTTGTGTCGGATAAAGAGTATTCCGATACCTTTTTTGATGTATGGACAGGTATCCGTAACTGGTTTTTGGCAAGTGATACTAAATCGAGCAAAGCGTTTCAACTTGAAGTTCGTACTCGGGATGCCATCAGTAAAATGTCTAAGCTTGCGCATTTTTATGCAGAGCGACAATTTGTGAAAAAAAGTCGAGTAACAGAATTTTTACGACTTGCAGACATGATACATGAGTCCGGCAACTTGGAAGAAGCCCATCAAGTTTTTTCTTACCTATTTGGATTCGAAGGTATCCAGCATTTCAAAGTCGCACGGAAACCGTCGGAAAAGAATGATGGTACGGTATGGGATTTTGACCCGGATGAGCTAGATGTGACGTATCGTATTCGACCACCATCCGAGAGAACCATAAAGCAGAATTTGAAGGTATCGAAAGTGAGCCAGGAGGCACTCGAGCAGCAACGGTTGCTCGCGGAGCGGCTGACATACGAAGAAACTGTATTAAAAGCGATCGTGGAGCAGCCTTGCTTAATCTTGAAGGATTTGGAAACCAGAGTTGAGCCGTTTGTTCGAAAGGCATTATTGGATTGGATAAGTGCGGCGCTGTTGAATCCAGTTGGCTACGGCATTTATGAGGGTACCACAGAACTGGGCGTGAAATTTAAACTTCATAAGGTTAGTAACGATATTATTGAATTGCATTGTTTAGATGGAATCCTCTTCTTGCCCGATTTCCAAATGACATTTACCGAGGTGAAAACGCGTGAAAAAGTTGTCTCAGGAGTCTCTTAATTGCATTCATCAACTACTCGATAATTTTTGGGTTGTGCGCAAGGAGAATCCAGAGCTTTTTTATGAAATTAAACAAAACGAAGGGTTTCTGCGAGATTACTTTAAGGACTACTTCCGTTTTAAGTTGGTAGTTGGGACAAATTTTGCAAAAGTTGAGAAGTTTCAAGTAACGCCTCAACCGTCAACAGGCATATCAGATTTCAAAGAGGTGAAAGATTACATCATTTTTTACTGTGTACTTGCGTTTTTGGATGGAAAGGCATCAAAGCAATTTACGCTGTCAGATGTTTGCCAAGCGGTCGTTTCGTACTACCCAAGAAGTTCCAAGAGATCGGTCAATGAAAACCCCCTACCATTAACATGGAAGGGTAACGAAGGCTATAGAAACCGACTATCACTTGTTCGTGTATTGAAAGAAGCTGTTCGACGGTGTCTGATAGAAGTGATTGATAAAAACATAGAAGACTTCCAAGACAGAGAAACCAATGATGCACTGTTGCGTTCAACCGGGCTTGTGAAATATTTTATGCGTAATATTGGTTTTAATATTGAAGGAGAATTGACGCTAAATGATATTATGTTGATTCAAGAAACTCAGGAACGGGAATTAGGTCTAGAAAGAAAGCATTTACTGTACCGGAAACTGTTTTTAGAGCCAGCCTTGTATCGGCATGAAGTATCGGCGTCAGATTTTGATTACTTAAGACAGTACAGTCGCCACTTAAATGAACATGCCGAAAAATACTACGATATGAATCTGGATGTCTACGGAAGCAGTGCTTTTTTAGTAAAAGAAAACGTAAGCACGTTTCGTCGGTTCTTTCCAGCAAGTAATGCTGAATCGAACCTACTTGTTCAGTTTGCAACGTTGTTAAGACTTAAAATCATCGACGATGATGACAGTCTCGGTGAACAAAAAGATGGGACAGTCGTTTTAACAAATGTTGATTTGGATATTATGTGTCGACAGCTCATAGATGAGAATAGTCACGGATGGACGACGGGCCTAAAAAGTATGAGTATCACTGAAATTAAGAATACAATTAAAAATATGCTATTTGAATGGAAATTAGCGGAGACAACGCAAGAAGGTGATTTAAAACTATATGATGTAATCGGAAGATTTTTTGAAAAACCTAAAGAAGAAAATAATAAAGGAGTATGATGATGACTAATCATACACAGCGTTGGAAGCCTCATCGCTTCATCCTATTTAACTATTGGTATTTTAATTATGAAGAATATTACTTCAAGAACGGAAGACTGTTACTGCGTGGTCATAATGGTGCGGGAAAGTCGATTGCCATGAATACGCTTTTTACATTCATGCTAGATGGAAACAAAGACCCTAAGCGGTTGGATCCATTTGAGTCAAGTGACCGCAAGTTTTATGACATCTTGCTTGGAGAAGAGTCGTTAAACAAGGACATTATCGAGCGCATTGGTTATGTTGTAATTGAATATAAGTTGACGAACACGGAGCAGTATATCACGACGGGATTTGGACTACATTCCAAACGGAAAAACAGAAGGTTGGAAGATGCCTGGGGGTTTGTGATTCATGACCGTCATCGGCGTATTGGGCGTGGACCAAATCCGATCTCACTCTATAAGGTAGAAGTACTAGATGATTCACCAGAGCAAATTCCCTTAGATAGAAAACAAATAACAACAGCAATCGGCGAGAGTGGTACGGTCGTTGATAGTAAAGATTACGCGGAACTGATTAATAAGCAACTGTTCAAGTTTCCGGATGTAACAGGACTTAAGCTTTTTACCGATGTACTCGTACGGCTTAAGAGCCCTAAATTAACCAAAGGAGGAGGGCCGGACGATTTAAAAGAAACCTTGAACGAATCATTACCGCCATTATCCGATCATGAATTGTCCGCTTTAACCACTACCGTGGAAGCACAAGACCAAACACAGCGGGAAATTCTAAAAACGCAAAACGACCTTGGTTTTGCAACGAAACTGGATAAAGGTTATGACGATTATGTTTCATACGTATTTGCGGAGAAGGCTAAGTATTATTTGGAAAGCAAAAATACGTGGGATACCATTGCTTTGGAACATCAGAGAGTACAAAGAGATATTGAAACCAAGAGTGTCGACTATGATGAGACCGAGCAAAAACTCCGAAACATTGAACGTGAAATTGAAGGGTTGAAGCAAGCAAGACAGGAATTGGGGCATGATAAAATAGTGGATTTGGATGATGCTCTTCAATCTGCCAGACAAGAGCTAGCGCGAATATTGAATGAGAAATCAGTCAAAAAGAATCGCTATGAGTTAAATGAAAAATCATTAATGGATGCTAATAACGAAAGGCGTAATATTGAAAATGAATTGTGGGCAATTGATAAAGAACTTAAAGTCGCGATGGAGAGTCTGGAGGAACTGGGGATAGATTCGGCATTTGAAGACATCTATCTGGCATTCTCTGACCATTTCAAACGGAATGAAAAAAATGGGGATTATCTTTTTTCAAATTGGGAGTCTGAAATAAGAATCAGGCTTCAAAGACTTGGAGGACTTCTCAAACAAATTAAAGAGCTGGACCAAAAGAAGCGCGATCTAGATGGTATGAGACAACAAATTGAAGTGAAACAAGACGTTCTTGAAAACGAAAGAGAAAGGCGCACTTCTCTTGCGAATATCTATGATATGGAACGAAACAACGCTTATATAGAGCTTGAAAACTGGATGAATGAATTAACAGCTCTTGTGCTTAGCGTTAATAGTAGTACGAGTGTGAAACGGATGTTTAATGGATATCTGGAAAATGTGACTGAGGAGCAATTGATGTTGCCAATCTCGGGTGAGCGCGAAGAACAAGTGTCCCAATGCATTAAAGAGCAAGCATGGCTAGAAGCACAAATTCGATTAAAGGTTGAAGAAAGAGATCTTACTAAAGAAGAAGTCGTTGTTCTTGAGGGAACTGATGAAATTGAACCTGAACTTCCGATAGCCAAGGAGAACCAGATACGGGAGTTCAAAGAAAAAGGGATACCGTATGTACCTTTTTACGCTGTGGTTGATTTCAAAAAGAATCTTACTGAGGAGCAGAAGTCACGTTTGGAATCGGTACTTACTGAAACTGGTATACTAACTTCGCTGATTGTACCCGCTAACCGTTATAACGAAGCGTTGTCTGGAACGGTTCTTAGTACTCATCAGGCTCAGGTACCAAACAATCTAACAAAGTATCTAGATGTTTCGGTTTCGGCTACTGGCGATGTGAGTCATGAAGATGTGCTAGCAGTTCTGAAGGGGATTTCGGTTTCTAATGAGGACGTCCATTTTGTAACGGCTGATGGATCATTTAAAGGTTCTTTTATAGCCGGAACTGCTTCGCAGTATGGTGTAGCCAAATATATTGGAAAGCATGCGCGGGAACAAGAGCGGCTTCGCATAATTGCAATGTTAAAAGAAAAGGTTGCTGCTCTTAAGCTTGAAATTGATAAGCTTGAAGTACTTTCTAATGAAAGTAAAACGCGACAAAGAAAAATTGAAGTTGAGTACCGGTCATGCCCGAAATTTCCGGCTCTAAAGGATGCCAAAGAAAAATTTGAAGTCGTTGCAAAACGCATTGCAGAATTGTTGGAGCCTGAGATCTCGTCGTTAAATGAAAAATTCAAGGAACTGAACACCAGCGTGGAGACACAAATCAGGAACCTAAATGTAGAGTTCGAAGATATCACTATTGAGAAAAATGAGCAAGCCGTAAATGATGCGTGTGATGGCTTACGAAATTTTGAGCGAGCGTTATCAAATCTGAAGAGTTCTTATCGTTCCCGAGGGGATAAACAAAGTCTTCTAAAGAATCAAGATGACAAGATAATTACTTTTAAAGATGTTGTGGATGTGGCAAGGGCCGACGTTCTGTCACTTGATGGGCGAATCAAAAGCATAGATACACGAATAGAAAGCTATGAAAAGCAGTTACAAGATATTGGCGCGGATAATATTCGAAAGCTTGCCCAAAGTATTAACGATAAGCTGGAACAATTTCCAATAGACCAAAGGGCACTGGACAGGGAACTTAGTGAACTGAAAAACGATTTAAAAAATCTTCGTGACCGTCTTTCGACTGGTGCTCAGAAAGAACTTTTTATGCAAGAGCTTGTTTTGGCATGGGAAATTGCTTTGTTTCAAGATGTAAAAGAATTCAGTGGAAAATTTGGGCTTGAAATCGAATCAGATACGGAATCGCTTGCTGAGAGTATCATGTCCAAGTTCGGGCAGCTCCTCTCGAAAAAGGATAGAGTAAAAAATAAAAGCGAGTTAGGCAATGTTTTCTCGGATGCGGACAAGGGTTTACCAGAATACAATTTAACGATGGAACCGTTAGAATTTGAAGTCGATTTTTCTCATATGGTTATTGAAGATGAAAGTCGTGTGGAAATGCTTAAAATGATAGCCAGACGTGAAAAAATTACACTAGAGTATCAGTCGCGTCGTGTTTCGCCCTCGTTTGCCAAAATCAAACTGACCGAGCAAGATAAAACGCTTGCAGAGGTAATGGCTGAAAAGGACCGTGAGATTTACGAAGACATCCTGATTAATCATGTGGGAGAAACCATAAAAAACAAAATTCAAAATTCAAAAGAATGGGTAGCACGTATCAATACAATAATGGAAAAGACGCAGAACTCCAGTGGACTGAAGTTTGATGTCGAGTGGTCACCGAAAAAGACTGACAGTGAACAAGAACTCGATACACTAGAATTGGTTCGATTTCTAGAGAAGGATCCTATGTGGCTTGCGGATCCCGATAGGAAAAGGATAGCCCAGCATTTTCGTTCCAAGGTATATGAGGCGAAACGCAAAGCTGAGTTGAGCGGTACATCGACCTTCATGGAAGATATTAAGTCAGTCTTGGATTATCGAGAATGGTATGAGTTCATTATTTACTACGAAAAAACAGGTGAAAAGCGCAAAGAAATGAAGAAAAGCAATTACAACACATTCTCTGGTGGTGAGCGAGCAATGGCGATGTATACGCCACTTCTAGCAGCTGTTGATGCACGTTTGCAAAATGCTCACTGTGAAGCTCCTCGTATATTTGCATTAGACGAAGCGTTTGCAGGCGTAGATGATAACAATATCAAAGAAGCATTCAAAGTTATTGAGATGTACGACTTTGATTACACATTAAACTCTCAATCCTTATGGGGATGTTTCGATATAGTGCCTGATCTGTCGATTTATGTTCTGAATCGAATGGGGAATTCAAATCTTGTTAATTCAATTTCTTACTCATGGAATGGCATTAAGAAGACACGTGTAGAAGAGCCTTATGAAGCAAGCGAGGACATTCAATCTTCGGTTGCTCAGGTTACATTGTTTTGAGTTATTTGGTGTTCACCACGTGCGGCGGAGGTGAATGAAATTCTTCATGAAGGTGGCAAATAGGACAAATTATGAGGAATAATGTGACAAGATGATGGGTTTTCTATTACCCTTACGTTCTCTTAAAAAGACGAAAGAACTTAGCATAATATGCTTGCTAAAAGCTTATAGAAAAACATGCCGGAGGAAACTGGATAGATGGAATCATCATTACAGCAATTAGTCGAGATTTTCCGGAACATCGATGGCTTTAACAGAGTGTTCTTGCTTTTTCGTCAAAAATACAGAAGTTATGGAAGAATTACCAGAAGTACGATAGTTAATCTTGAAGATCCAACATCTGATGAATTGCGGGTATTAAACGGTTTTTTTGGTTCGGTTTATGGAAATGAGAAGGTAATCCCAATTGCCGCTGACAAAATTGAAAAGGAAATTCGGAATAGTAAATATCGAGAATTATTCGATGGATATGATCTAAATGATTTATTAAAAATGTACTACGGGGGGGAATTAACTTCAAAAAGTGAAGACAAGCAGCGTTATGATACGGAAAAGAAGAAATTTTTCCAAACACTTTTGAGTGATTATCCGATGGAAAGTTCATTCTACCAATTCATTTTATTTATCAAGACTTATAAAAATGCACCATTTATTCATATTATGCACAAAAAGAGGCCGGACTCCTTAAAACATTTGCTCGAATTAATTAATAAAATATTTAATTACCTCCCTTTAAAGAGTAACATCTATTTACCAATGCTTGCTTATGAGTTTACCGGTGACTATGATTACTTCAGTCCTAAATCTGATGGCGGTAAAATGTTGTTGTTTGCATTACAAGTATTAAATCATTTGACATTAGGAACTGAATTCATTCCAAACCCAAATGAAGAACAGATAGAAGATATTTTAAAAGGGAATAATATTTTGTTCTGTCCAGATTCTACTAAAAAAACAAATCGTTTATGGATTTTAGATAATGAAGAGGAAAGAGATTATCAATTAATTCCCTTAAAAAAGATTGGTGAAGGATCCTTTGCAGAAGTATATAGAGTGTTTGATCCTATATTAAAAAAAGAATTAGCATGTAAAGTTCTTTTCGAAAGATCCCGTATGTTTAAAAATAAAGAAGTAGAAGGAGACGATCATTATCTCCGATTCAAAAGAGAAGTGAAGTTTCTAAAAGAGAAAGCTTCTCATAGAAATATAATTGAAATTAGCAAAATACAACTAGTGAATGAGCCATTCCTTTTCACAATGCCTTTGGCAGATGCTTCATTAGATGAATGGTTGGGACTGAATTCCAATATATCGGAAGATATAAGAATAAGTATTTTTAAAGATATTTTAAGTGGTATAGCTTATCTTCATGACCGCAAAATTAGTCATCGAGATTTAGCTCCTCATAATATTTTGATATTTAAAGAGAGTGACGGGACTATAGTAGTAAAAGTTGCTGATTTTGGACTAGTAAAAGATAAGCGATCACAATCGAAATCAACAGGACTCTTTGTTTATGGTTATGGAAGAGCAGGTTATACCGCGCCAGAACAATTAAACAGTTTGAAGAGTGCCGATCATTTATCTGATATTTATTCATTAGGTGCAATGCTCTATTATTTATTAAGTGGGAGATCACCAGAAGAACGATACAGGAAGACAGTAAAATATCAGCTAATTGTTATGAAGGCTATGGAGGAGGAGCGTACTAAACGGTATCAGACAACTAAAGAACTTATTGACGACATTAATCTTATGGATAGAAAAAGTATGAGAAAAGAAAATTTTCCGTTTTATAGTTTGGAAAATTATGAATTTAAAGATTTCTCGGCCGATGTTAATTATGTTTTAAAGTGTATTGCATCAGTTCAAGTTGAGGATTCTGATAGGGTTATTGAAAAGTTTATAGTACCATTCAAATCAATTCCGATAAATGTATTTGTGGAGTGTGCCAAATATGACGCACTAATGATTCCTTTTGTACAGATGACTGAAGAAAATATATCCAATATATCAAATAATAATGAAGCGGACTGGGATCAAGTATCTTTACTTATAAATTGTATTTACTATGAGACACAAAATATAGCATTACAAATAAATGTTACAAGGATATTAATGAATATTGCATTGAAATTTAATAATCTTATGGCGCAATCATTACTTGTTGGTGTTCTAGTGTCAATGAATAGTTTTACTTTAATATCTCAACAAGTAGCATTTATAATTGAAACAAATTATTCGGATTATCGTGATTTGCTGAAATGTTTGTTACAGGAAATTGAATACCCTCATGAGATACAAGGAGTATTGAATGATTACTAGTTGAAAACTTCCAACTCAAGTCCTACCTCACCTTTTTAGCTAAACTGAGCTTAAGCAATACTTTACCCAAATCCAACGAGGCGATGCTCCATGACAACTCAAAAAGTACCCGATAGATTAGCCAAGGAAAAGTCGCCGTATGTGCTGCAACATGCACATAACCCGGTGAACTGCTTCCCTTGGTCGGAGGAAGCTTTTGAAATCGCCAAGCGCGACAACAAGCCTGTCTTCTTATCCATTGAATACATCTATTTATTGACCCACACGTACTTGTCATTGATGGGACGTTTGCGTGAATCAATTATTCAAAAAAGTTTCTGTTGTGAAGGCAGGGATTTTTTTGTTTTTAACTATAGTTATCATTTGTAATATTATTCCATTTTATGATAGAATATAAACATGATTCAAAAGGACTATTCCAAATACGATGATTCGTTTAATTTATTATTTTCCTTGTTTTCACGAAGTTCGTAAATAAGACGTTATCTGAAAGACTCTATAATCACAAAACTAGGAGTGATAAAATGTATAATCTTTTTATTACTAGCCAAGATGACGCTTGGGAAAAAAATCATTATGAAATCGATAAAAGTAGATTTTTAGAGTATACAAACATGGATATCAGCGATGTTTTTAAAAATGCTAAACAAGATCAATTGGATGTACTTAAATCATTTCCTTGTTTGTTCACTTATGAGGGTTTTGAAGGATATTCCAAAGTTGGTTATTTAGAAAAAATCTCTGACAGGGGAAGAATGTATCTTATTGAGTATTCATTTGATGAAGAAATTCCATCTATAAAATCTTCGGATTTGGAAGATATAGCGTTGTTATTAGACATCAGAGGTTGGGAGATTAATCGAACTCATTGGGCAATCAAAGATGAAGATTTATTAACACGTCTAAGTGAAGCAAACCTTATTAAGATCGAAGTAGATAAGAATGATACTGTTCTACCTGATCCAGTAGAATCAGATAGCTTAGTAGTAGAATCAGTAAAATCATATATTGAAGAAATTTTTAAGCTAAGCAATGATCAAGACAATGATACTTTTTATAGAGGGCATTCAGATAAAAAAGAATACAAACTTGTGCCCTCTCTTTTTAGGAAAGATAAAGCTGGGAATTACAAATTTCTTGATAACGAAAATGTAATGTTTAATGAAATGATATTATCTAATTCTTCTGATTTTTCAATGGATACGAGTACTTTGGATAAGTTAGTAAGAATGCAACATTATTCACTGCCAACACGCTTGCTAGATATAACATCTAATCCACTTATCGCTTTGTATTTTGCATGTTCTTCAGCTAGCAACATGAAAGTTGAGGGTGAAGTTATTATTTTCAAAGTAAAGAAGAGTCATATTAAATACTTTGATTCTGATAAAGCGAGTTGTATTTCAAATCTAGCGAAATTATCGAAAGATGATAAAGAAAACATTATATTTGAGGCTGATGTGGAGGAATTTAACAAGCAACAAATTGTTGGTAGATTACTTCATTACATCATGGAAGAGAAGCCGTTTTTTCAGCCTAGAATAGTGTCAACAGACTTACAAGATATCTTGTGTATTAAAAGTAAGCGAGCCAATAGTAGAATACACTCACAATCAGGAGCATTTTTGCTTTTTGGTCATGAAGCAGTTATGAATGAAGAAGGAACCGAAGATATTACAGTAAAAAGAATAACTATTGTAAATAAGCAAAAGATTTTAAATGAACTTGATGCATTAAATATTAATGATAGTACAGTCTTTCCTTATATCGAGAATACAGCAAAGTATATAGCGAAGAAATTTGAATTCATAAGCGAATAATTCGAACAGTCCTTCAGATAACATATTATTCACGCTGCGGTCATACGCCCTTGGTTCGGCAGGAGCCGAACACCCGACATGCGTCGGGTCGTGAATACAGTAACGTTATCCGCAAACCTGGAGAATGGAGAAAAAACATGGAAATCTTTCAAATAAATCAAATGATTGAAGCAATTAAGAAGAAACCAAAAACACACAATAGCTTTATTATTGGTATTGATGGATGTGGAGGTTCCGGTAAGAGCACATTAGCAGAAAGATTAAAGGAGACGTTTACTGAGAATGTTTTTGTAGTACATATGGATGATTTTTACTTGCCATCAGAACAAAGAAAACATATAGAAAACACAGATGATATTGGTAAAGATTTCGATTGGAAGAGATTATTAAATCAAGTGATACTGCCTTTAAGTAAAGGTTTATTAGGAAAGTATCAAAGATATGATTGGAATACTGATACATTAACGGAATGGAATACAGTTTCAGGTGGCTCAATTGTAATCATTGAAGGAGTATATACTTTAAGAACCGAGCTATTTAGATACTATGACTATACTATCTGGGTTGATACACCCAACAAAATAAGGTTACAAAGAGGTATCGACAGAGATGGTGAGAATATGCGTACTATGTGGGAAGATACATGGATGCCTGCAGAAGAACAATATGTAAAGATACAGAAACCTTATGAAAGAGCTAATATTATAATTGATGGATCAGGACAATAGAGAAGAGGTAAATCTGATAGATTGAAAGTAATTTTTCAGTGAATTCGAAGAGGTCCTGGTCAGCGTATAACACGGTGTTCCCACTGCGGCTCCTACGGAGCCTTGGTCTGCAAGAGGGATTTCGAGGAAGCATATTCAGCAGACACACCTGCACCACCTAACCGCATCGCGGCCGGTCCTACGGACCTTAAGGTGGTGAGGCGTCGGGAACACAACAACGTTAAGCGAAACTTCTTAAGATTAGAGAAAATATTTCAAACTAAAGGGGAAAAATATGTCTGAATTTACTTATGAATTGCCGTTTTCAAATGAAAAACTTTTACAAGGTATATTAATTGAACTGAAAAGAACAAATAAAAATGAGATAATACCTTCTCTAAAAGCATCAAAAATTTCAATTGACGATCTAGGGACTTCATATTATGTGGATCGGAGTGGAAGATGGAACGCTAGGGGAGTGAAGGTCAAATTTTATGTTAATCCAAATTCAATTGAGGCATTGTCGAAAGACGAATATCGAGGCATAATTTTTGAAATATGCTCCAATTTGATTCCTGGAGAAGTTGGATATGACATTAAAGAAATAGCTTTTGTACCAGATCTTAATATAGATATTGATTCTCACGAAGATATTATAGTTGAGCTAGAAAATCAAATTAACGAGTCTACATCAGATATTCTTCCTAGAATTCTTCCAGCAGAGATTCGTGATAAAGGTAGAGAAATGGCTGAACTTTATACTTTCTTATACTCTATAGAAAATTCACTGCGTATTTTTTTCGAAATTGTTGCAACTGAAAAGTATGGTACTGATTATATAAATAAAGTATCAATACCTAGATCCTTAGAAAAAACAGTTAGCAGTAGAAAGGAAAGTGCAGCAAATAAAAAATGGTTAAGCATAAGAGGAGATTCGGATCTATTTTATTTGGATTTCAAGGACATAGGCACATTAATAAACAACAACTGGACATTGTTTGAAAAGTATTTTCCAACTCAAAATTTTATTCTATCAAAACTTGATGAAATGGCCGATATTAGAAATTTAATTGCCCATAATAGCTATGTTAGTAAAGTTGAAAGAGAATTAGTTAGGACGTACTATAATTCTATTCTAAAACAAATTGATTCAAAATTTTGATTAATAATAGTTTAATAGTAACTCTAGAAGTCAGAATCGTCGTTTAACAACATGTTCACGCTTTGGGCCATTCGGCCCTCGGTTCGCTCTAAGCTTCTTCGGGGAAGCGGAATCAGGCGGACACACCTGCGAGGCTAACTGAGCAAGCGCAACCGGCCACTTTGTGGCCTTAAGCCTGCCTCTCGGCATCGTGAACACACAAACGTTATACGACAGAATCAAAAGAAAAAAGAGCCGATAGGCTCTCAATCTAAAGATAAATCTAATTCGTTATGTAGATGAACAGCATCTTTAAAACCTTGCAAATAGATTTCACGCTCTAAAATAGCTTGAACAGAAAGGTCTGCGTCATCAAAAAGGAATAGAGTCTTTTGTATATCCTCTGTTAGTAGTTCATGTAACTGCTTGAAGTAAAGATTTCGTTCGGATGAGAACTGGTTGTAGCTGGAGTTGTTTTTGATAAAAATATACTTTTATATAATTAAAGAAAATTCACTTATGTGTGAAAGGAATAACAGATGATTAGTTACAAACCTTTTCAAAAATTATTGATCGACAGGGAAATTAAGAAGCAAGACTTACTTAAAATGACGGGGATTTCGTCTGCTACAATGGCGAAGCTCAATACGAATGAATATGTGTCATTAGAAGTGATTGATAAATTATGTACGGCTTTAGGTTGTCAACCAGGAGATTTATTGGAACACATAGCAGAGCAATGACAGATCAAGATCAAGGAAGAATTTTGGTTGATCGAAGAAGTGATTCCGTCGTATAACATAAATATTCAAGCTGTGGCTCCGTTGGAGCCTGGGTCTGCTATATAGTCTTTTTATCTAATAGGATTAGCTGGCGTTTATTTAACCCACACGTACCTATCATTGGTGAATTGTCAATAAAAGTGTGAACTCTTTAGATAGACCATTTAATGATTCAACAAATTGAGACTTTGCCAATCGTAAGAAGGCTAAGTCTTTTTTTCATTTTCAAAATATATGACCGCTCTCCCGACAATCTCCATTCTCCTTAAATCCAATCCCGTCCCTTCCTTCACCCACACAAAGGTTAAAATTTTATAAAAAAAGTTCAAAACCTGCAAAGACCTTTCCCGGCCTGGAATGATACCATGTGTTTGCACATAAAAAAGGAGAGGTGATCATTGCCTCAATTATGTAAGCGCTATCCCATCTCATTTTCTATTCAGCACTAACCTGAGGATTTGCAAAATCCTTACCTTCAAATTGACCCGCATCACATGAGGAAAGGGGAACTTCATATGAAAAAAGGAGCTGTTGTCGTATGGCTTCTGGTTTTGGCCCTGATGCTTTCGGCCTGTAATTTGGCGGAGAGTGGAACGGGCAGCAAGGAAAAAGGCTACGTGGGCATTTCCATGCCGACCAAATCGTCCGAGCGTTGGGTAGGGGACGGAGAGAATATGGTCCGGTTGTTTCAGGAGCAAGGCTATAAAACGGATTTACAGTACGCCGAGGACGTGGTTGAAAACCAAATCTCCCAAATCGAAAATATGATCACCAAGGGCGTCAATGTTATGGTGATCGCTTCGGTCGACGGAAACACGCTGACGGATGTGATTCAGAAGGCACACGACCGAGGCATCCAGGTTATTTCTTACGACCGTCTGATTCGCAACACACCGTATCTGACGTATTATGCGACCTTCGATAACTTTAAGGTGGGCGTGCTACAGGCGGCATATATTGAGAAAAAGCTGGGACTCAAGGAAGGCAAAGGCCCTTTCAATATCGAGCTGTTCGGTGGTTCACCGGATGACAATAACGCTTATTTCTTCTTTAATGGTGCGATGTCTGTACTTAAACCGTACGTGGATTCCGGCAAACTGGTCGTGCGCAGCAAGCAGATGACGATGGCGCAGATCGCTACACTGCGGTGGGACGGAGCTTTGGCCCAGTCGAGAATGGATAATCTGCTGAGTGCGTACTATTCGGGGGCTAATCTGGACGCGGTACTATCCCCGTATGATGGAATTAGTATCGGTATCATTTCATCCCTAAAAGGGGTCGGATATGGATCAGCGAACAAGCCGCTGCCGATCATTACAGGGCAGGATGCGGAGCTGGCTTCCATCAAGTCGATTGTGTCTGGGGAGCAGACGCAAACTGTATTTAAGGATACTCGCAAGCTGGCTGAGCAAACGGTCGTGATGGCCAACAGCATTTTACAGGGCAAACAAGCGGAAGTGAATGACACCGAATCATATAACAACGGTAAAAAGGTCATTCCTGCTTACTTGCTTGATCCGATCTCGGTGGATCGGACGAATGTGGAAAAGGATATTGTCGGCAGTCACTATTACACCAAAGAGCAAATCGGACTGAAATAAGAGTAAGAATCCAACCGAAAGGAGCGTATCCCATGACTGGAATCATTTTGGAAATGAAGGGAATTACCAAAACCTTTCCCGGCGTGAAGGCATTGGAAAATGTAAATCTCAAGGTCAAGGAAGGCGAAATCCATTCCCTGTGCGGTGAGAACGGTGCGGGTAAATCGACGCTGATGAAGGTACTGAGCGGTGTATATCCGCATGGAACCTATGAAGGGGATATTGTTTTCCAGGGCAAAACATGTGAGTTCAAGGATATCAAGCAGAGCGAGGAATTGGGCATTGTCATTATCCATCAGGAGCTGGCGCTGATCCCGTATCTCTCGATTGCGGAAAATATTTATCTGGGCAACGAACGCGCCAGTGGCGGCGTGATTGATTGGAAAGAGACTTTTGTAGGGACACGCGAGCTACTGTCCAAGGTCGGTTTGAGTGAAAATCCCAATACATTAGTTACGAACATCGGGGTCGGGAAGCAACAACTAGTTGAAATTGCGAAAGCGCTCTCAAAAAAGGTGAAGCTGCTTATTCTCGATGAACCGACAGCGGCGTTGAATGAGGATGATAGTGAAAATCTGCTTAATTTGATGCTGGAATTTAAAAAACAGGGCATTTCCTGCATCCTGATCTCCCATAAGCTGAATGAGGTCGCGAAGGTGTCAGATTCGATCACGATTTTGCGGGACGGAAAGACGATTGAGACACTGGATATGAAAAAGGATGAGGTTACGGAGGATCGGATCATTAGCGGGATGGTTGGACGTGATCTGACCAGTCGTTATCCAGAGCGCCATGCCGAGATTGGCAAAGTCGTGTTGGAAGTGAAGGATTGGACGGTGTATCACGAGCATCATGCAGACCGCAAGGTGCTGGATCAGGTGAATTTGAACATCCGGCGTGGTGAAATTGTCGGTATTGCCGGGCTGATGGGGGCGGGACGGACCGAGCTGGCGATGAGTATTTTTGGCAAGTCGTACGGACGCAACATTTCCGGTCAGCTGATTAAAGACGACAAGCCGATCCAGAACAACACAGTTACAGACGCGATCAACAACGGCTTTGCCTATGTGACAGAGGATCGCAAGGAGTATGGCCTCATTCTGATGGATGATATCAAGCGTAATATTTCGCTGACTGGCCTGAACAAGCTGACGAAGGGCGCTGTCGTCAATGAGCAGGAGGAAGTCGTCGTTGCAGAGGAAATGAAAAAAAGCATGAACATCAAAGCGCCGAGCATTTTACAGAAAACGGGTAATCTGAGTGGCGGCAATCAGCAGAAGGTGGTGCTGAGCAAATGGATTTTCGCCGGGCCGGATATTCTGATTCTGGATGAGCCGACACGCGGCATTGATGTGGGCGCCAAATATGAAATTTATACGATTATTCATCGACTTGCCGCTGAAGGCAAGGGAGTGCTGGTCATTTCGTCCGAGCTGCCAGAGGTACTAGGCTTGTGTGACCGGATTTATGTCATGAATGCTGGGCGGATCACTGGAGAGGTTAGCCGTGAGGACGCGTCGCAGGAAACGTTGATGAGATATATGACCAAGTCAGGAGGCGTGAAGCATGGAAACCATAACTAAACTATTTAAAAATAACATCCGCCAATATGGCATGATGATTGCGCTGGTCGTCATTATGATTTTGTTCGAGGTACTGACAGGCGGCCTGCTGTTGAAGCCGATTAATATTACAAATCTGATTCTGCAAAACAGCTATATTCTCGTACTGGCTATCGGGATGGTGCTGGTCATCATCACTGGACATATTGATCTGTCCGTCGGCTCCATAGCCGCTTTTGTCGGTGCGGTTGCCGCCATAATGATGGTCGACTGGCAGCTTCCAGCATGGATCGCTGTGATTGCATCCTTGCTGGTCGGGGCGTTAATCGGCGCATGGCAAGGGTTCTGGGTCGCTTATGTACGGATTCCGGCATTTATCGTTACATTGGCGGGAATGCTGCTCTTTCGCGGATTGACAATGATCGTGCTGGAAGGCCAATCTATCTCTCCATTTCCGGGGGGATTCCAGAAAATCAGTTCAGGCTTCCTGCCGGATTTTTCATCTACCGGGTATAACCTGGTATCCATCATTGTCGGTATTGCACTCACGGTATGGTTTATCGTGAACGAACTTCGCGAACGCCGTTCTCAGCTTAAATATGGATTCGAGGTTCCGTCACAGACTTTATTTGTACTCAAGTTGATTGTGGTAGCTGCGGTTATCAATCTGTTCACCTTCATGCTCGCGAGCTACGCGGGGATACCTAACATTCTCGTGCTGCTGTTCATACTGATCGTTGTATACTCCTTCGTCATGAACCGCACGATTATGGGCCGTCATGTGTATGCGTTGGGTGGAAATGAAAAGGCAGCGGGTCTGTCCGGTGTCAAAACGAAAAAAGTAACGTTCTGGGTATTCGTCAACATGGGCGTGCTGGCCGCCATTTCCGGTCTGATCTTTGCTGCACGTCTGAACGCGGCTACGCCGAGAGCAGGTACGAACTTTGAGCTGGATGCCATCGCAGCTTGCTTTATCGGCGGTGCTTCGGCATCCGGCGGGATCGGAACCGTTTTTGGAGCCATTATCGGTGGTTTGGTCATGGGCGTACTGAATAACGGCATGTCTCTGATTGGTCTGGGTATTGACTGGCAGCAAGGTATCAAGGGCTTGGTGCTGCTGCTGGCAGTTGCCTTCGATATTTACAACAAAAACAAAAGATCAGCTTAAGCTCAGATTCGATATCGTAAAACAAGACACCTCCAGTCCCACTTGAAATGTGGATGCTGGAGGTTTTCTTGCTTGTTGGGTTTTGTGGCTATCAGCCAACGAAACTAAGTCGTGACCATTTGACCGCCGTTTATATGCAGCGTTTGGCCTGGAATGTAGGAACCGTCATCAGATGCCAGAACACATATTATCCCGAAACCGTTGCTCCATCTGCCGGAATATGGACGCGTCCCTCCAAACCTTCACGGTTGATGTGTTCTGTAAGCTCAGAGCGAGTTAGTAGACAATGGTTGATTGCCTCCATGTGGACAGCCACGATTTGTGTATAAGTGGCATACTGCGCAACAGCTGTTACATCTTGGGCAGTCATAATAATAGGATCACCTACCGTAAACCGTGCTCCTCCAGCGTTCACAATTGTCCACTCAGGACGGTATTTATCCAGTGCTTCCGCGACTTCACTGCACCAGATCGTATCCCCGGCCAAATAGACGACAGGTTCACCTGGAGCCTGAAACACAAAGCCGGATACGGGTCCCATCTGTTCCCCGATTTCTCCGGTGCCGTGATGCCCGGCTGTACGGATAATCTCAATTTCTCCCACAGAACCAGCTACCCAAATCGGAGTAACCTGTGTAAAACCGTCAGCAGCGATCTGTTCTTCATTTCCGGGCTGGCAGAAGACGGGAATTTGTTTGTCCAACCAGTGTACTGCTGCCGGGTCCCAATGATCCGGATGTAAATGTGTGACGATCACAACGTCAGGCTGTCCGAGTGCCTGCCATTGCGGCGGCAAGGGAACCAGCGGATTACGGCGGGCATTTTCCGTATTGGGAACTGGCGGATTTGCGCCAGCATCGCTTAACATCGGATCAATCAGAAATTTTACTCCAGCGTATTCCAGCCATAAGGTTGCGTTACGGATTAGTGTGATTTTCATATATGGAAGCTCCTTTGGTAGTGAATGTTTTTGGACCAAGTGTATTTTCGGTGGTTCTTTGTTTCTGTTACAATCATATCTGACGCAATGAGCTACAGGCTACAGCTTGCTGAAAGGAAAACCAGCATTCTCGTTTCATCATGAAAGGAAAAATAACTATGGAACTATTCGTACCTGATGACACCGATCTGCGCATTCTTCATCATTTAATTGAAGACAGCTCTTTATCGAACAAGGAGATTGGTCAGCTTGTTCATTTGACGGGCCAAGCCGTAGGGGCACGTGTTCGAAAAATGCAGGATGCGGGCATTATCGAGGGTTATACGCTGCGCTGGAACCCTGAAAAAATTGGACAGACGATTCATGCCTTTATTACGGTTTTTTTGAATTCAGGAACGACTCACAGTGCTTTCCAGGCTTTTGCACGGGAGCATCCCTATATTGTCGAAATCCATCGGGTGAGTGGGGAAGGCTGTTATTGGATGCGCTTGCGCATGTCATCACAGGCAGAGTTAAATACCATGCTGGATGAGCTTACGAAGTTTGGTAATTACAAATTGAGTTTTTCCATTGGTGAGATTTAACGATAAAAGCTTTCGGCGTTTGTGCCGAAAGCTTTTTTATGTGGGCGAGGGCTATCGAGGTCAACGTTATAGGCTCATTTTAAAAATATGCTGCAAGCCGTGTTGTCCCATTTTAGTGTTGCCTTCATCGATAAAGCCGCATTTGCGATACAGATTTTGGGCAGGCAGATTACGGGCATTGACGCCCAGTACAATCTCGCGAATATGTGGGAAGTGTCTGGCGATGAACTGTGGTAGTAGAAGCAGCCCTTTTTTAGCGAATCCTTGTCCCTGATCTGCGTAATGAATAGAGAACGCGCGCAGCAGCAGTGCCTCAGAAATATTCGTATAGTCCGCTAATTCATCCCCATCGTATAAAATGAAAAATCCAACGGGTGTTCTAGTAGCCGTAATCACGACAGGATGGCGGTGCGGATCTTCCTTGGCCAGTGTCAACATTTCATCCGGCATTCCAGTAAACTGCTTCTGCTCCTCAGGTAAGTAGAAGGTATGTAAAATGGCATCATGCCCACAATGGTAAGGGACAAGCTCTACATTATTCATCATTACACTCCGATCTGTACGGATTTTTAACTTACTATATCATCTAGTTTGCTAAAAAAAGAAACCTGAACTCGCCTTGCTTACGTATTACCCATACATAAACTAGCATAGTCAAAAGGAGACGTCTACGGTTATGAAGCAGCTTGCAGAATATCGGGAAAGCCAGGACGTATTGCGTCATGAGCTGAAGAATATTGAAAAATGGGAAAAGGAACAGAAGGACATTTTTTTCTGGGAAAAAATCGGCAGATGGCCTTTTATGCTGCTGGATCGGCTGACGCCCAAAATCATTAAAGACAAGCTAGAGCAACTGCTTAATGAGATGGGCAGTTTCATTCAGAACGGCGGCAAATATTTGGTGAAGGAAGAAACGGTTCTGAACAGGCTGAAAAAGACGGCCCATGAACATGTAATTCAGCAAAATGGCACAGATTCCGTGTCGGATACGCAGGACCTGCCTCGTGCCGGGGAAAACGCTGATTCGGAACATAGTGCCGAACCTATGTGGGAGTTGAAGCAGGCGGCTGAGCTCCCGCTAACAATCATGGATCGGACTGCTGACGAGATGACGGCGGGTCGCATTACCTTTGCCACCGCTCAGGGAGCAACAACGGGGATTGGGGGTGTGTTTACGATTGCGGCGGATATTCCTCTTTTGCTCGGCTTGTCACTCAAAGTGCTTCAGGAAATAGCCTTGTGTTATGGCTTTAATCCCCATGATAAGCAGGAACGCATTTTTATTATTAAATGTATGCAATTTGCTTCATCTGATATTGTGGGTAAAAAGGCTGTATTAGAGGAGTTGGCTTTGTTCGATGATCCTTCACGTCAGGCACAGGTTTTTTCCCAGATGCAGGGATGGAGAGAGGTCATTAACACCTATCGTGATCAGTTTGGATGGAAAAAGCTGCTTCAAATGGTCCCGATTGCGGGCATTTTGTTCGGCTCCATCGCGAATCGAAGCGCTATTAGTGACGTAGCAGAAGCAGGGAAAATGTTGTATCGGAAGCGTCGTATTTTGATGCGTTTGGCAGAAGTAGAGAACTGATTGCAACACTTAGGCGTAAAAGGGGATATTTTTTTCGTGAGGAAACACGTGAGTTGGCTATAAAGTTGTGCAGCGGCCAAGATGGCCGCCACACGTTTGCCTGTTACACTTCGGCTCCATTTTCTTCCGCCCAGCGGTTCAGGGTTTTATCTGTAGGAAGCAGGAAGGTTAAGATGCCGAGCAGTGGCAAAAAGCCACACAAGAACATGATGTGGGTGATGCCTACTTTGTCGATCCAGTTGCCGAGTACGAGTGCGCCTACACCGCCAAGGCCAAAAGCCAGGCCCGTAATGAGACCGGACACGGTCCCGATTTTGCCGGGCACAAGCATCTGTGCATATACAACTGTGACCGAAAAGCTAGACAGCATAATAAACCCGATAATTGCTAGCAGGATCGCCGTCCAGAATTGGTTGGCATAAGGTAGTGCCAGCGCGAGTGGTGCAGCTAATACCATGGACAGAAAAATCATATTGCGTTTACCAAAACGGTCCGCGAGCGGACCGCCAAAGAAGGTGCCCAGCGCTCCAGCCCCGAGGAACAGGAAAATGTAAAGCTGTGCATCAGCCAATGGCATTTTAAATACTTCCATCAGGTAAAACGAATAGTAGCTTCCGACCGAGGTCGAGTACCACGAACGGACGAATACCAGTAGAATGAGGACAATCATGGCAAACATAACGCGGTTACGCACTTCGGGCTTCATGCGGCGTGCCACCGCTTTTTTGCGTGCAACGCCTTCTGTACGTAGGACGTTACCGTACCAGCGGGCGATGAACGATTGCACAACAATTCCTGCTGCCGCAATACCTGTGAACCAGATCGCACCGAATTGTCCTAACGGGATAAAAATCCAGCTCGTGAGCATCGGCGCCAGCGATTGGCCCGCATTGCCGCCAACTTGAAAAATGGATTGTGCCAATCCCCGACGCGGCCCGGCCGCCATATGGGATACGCGCGAGCCTTCAGGGTGAAAGGCAGCCGAGCCCAGACCCACAAAGATGACTGCGATCAGCACCGCTTTATAATCGGCAGCATAGGCGAGCAGCAGCATGCCAGTCAGCGTAAAGCCCATACCGATGGGAAGAATAGCTGGCGTAGGTCGTTTGTCCGAAAACAAGCCAATCACGGGCTGCATGATTGAAGCTGTAAAATTGATCGCGAATGAAATCCAGCCGATCTGCGTGTAGCTCAGGCTCATAGATTCCTTTAAGATCGGAAAGATCGCTGGAATGACCGATTGAATCGAGTCATTGAACAGATGGACGAAACTGATCGCAATCAGAATCGCAAAAACGGTGCTTTTCGCTTGCGGCCCCGGGAGGGGAAGCGATTGGCCCGTTTCATTTTTTGTAGCAGATTTACTAGTCATGGCAACCTCCGAATATGTATGTATATTTTAAGATATAGGAAGCGATCCGTTTGCAGCAAATGGCTGAAAGTGGGGTAAAGTCCCCCTTTACTCATCGCTGCTTGCCCATTCTGCTGGATACTCTTTATTACTCGATTTAGTTGGTTTCTAAAATGGTACATCGAAATTCAAACGTTTATCATCCTCAAAACCGATATATATGTGAGTATTTTGCATAAGTCCCAAGAGCGCTTTTCAAATCAGCAAAATAGAGATCGAAGTGATCCAGTTCGTCTATATATTATATTTTTGAGCGTTGGGAATGGAATTATGCAAAATACTGATATGGAAATATAGATAGAAAAGGGGAACCACGATGAGAAAAGCAGCGAAGATTTTGCTGGCAGTATCCATGGTATGTGGAGCGGTGGTGGGAACTACGTTAAACACTGGAGAAACAGCAGTAGCGGCAAATGTAACGACGAACAACACTTGGAAAAATGCTAAAATTATAGACGTGATCGACCGGAATAACTACATACTGGATGACGGTTCTTTATGGAGAAAGAGTATAGATGGCCCGGTTATTGAGAAATTGAATTTGAAAGGCATTACAGGCAGCAAAAACGAGAGCCAAGGTTATTATGGCTGGACTGAGGACGGGAAGGTAGCCATCTGGGATGATAACTCCGACCCAAAAGTGACGGCTCAATCCTCAGGAGTTAAAGAAATTACAGGTGAGGGTTTGGCTATTAAAACCGATGGGACGATCTCCTGGGGAAGAGAACAGGTTGAGGGAATATCGGATGCTATAGATGGTGATAAGGTAAGTACCTATTTTACGGTTCTTACTCGATCCGGTGATGTATGGTATTCCACAGGGTACGCAGAATCTAAGCCCCGCAAGATAGGTCATGTAGATGGTGCGCTTGATATCAAAATGAGTACGGCGTATGCTGCAGTACTTAAGGAAGATGGCCATGTCACGATGCTGGATATGCTGACCAATGAACCACCGCGCGAAGTGGGAAGTGATATTGCTTCAATTTTATGGAAAAAAGGTACACATGTCTTGATTACTGTACATCATGACGGGACTGTATGGAGCTATGACCGAATGAAGAAATATCCAGCTGTGCAGCTTAGCGGGTTATCTAATGTTGCACGGTTGGTTGATTCGCCTGACGAGCTTTTTGCACAATTAAAGGATGGCTCTTGGGTCGGCTATAAGGACGGAATCACGACTGCGCTGAGCTTGCCTACATTAACGGGTATGTCCTTGTTGACGACCTCCAAAGAGGCTGCCATCGGCGATACGATTCAATTAAATGTACAAGAGACGTATTCGAACGGTTATCGACTAACACGTCATCCCGAAGCTAGTGAGATTGAAGTGGAGAAACCGCAGGTTGCCGAGCTACAGCAGAATGGTTCCGGTACACTCAAAGTAAGGGGCATTGGAAGCACATCCGTAGCTCTGCGGACCGAAGGAATACCATCTTCTTTTACACTAAAGGTATCGTCCGATCAAACCTTGACCGGGGCGGCTATACTGAACGGCAATGTGTATTTACCTGTGCAGTCTGTGTTCAAGACGCTGGGTGGATCTGTTACCGTGGCGAACCAGACCTTTACGATCAAGCTGGGTAAAAACAATATCGTACTCCAAAAAGGGAGCTCCACCGCGATGGTGAATGGTAAACCTGTTGCACTGAAGGGCAAGGTTCAAACGGTTAACGGACAGGTTGTATTCCCGGGAACATTACTGACCGATCTGAAGTTGGGCGGATTCAAATGGAATCGTGACCGCCAGCAAGGAGAATTATCTGTGGGCGCTACCAAGCTGGTCATTGAGACGCCAGAAACGGCAAAAATTATCAGAGCCATTGATCTGGGTAGTCTGTCCAAATTAATTGGCAAAACCTATTGGGTCAATAACTTCTATAGCGCTGGAGAGCGATTTGGCAAGGTAACAGTTAAAGATATCGAAGTCAGCACGGATCCGAACGGTGTTAAATCTTACGAAGTTATTTTCCAGGGGGCCAATGGCGAAACTTATGACACGTATTCCATCATCGGAGCTTCACGCATTCCACAAATGCTGTCTGATTCCGATCAATTTCTGACTTACGATCCGTACAAGAAATACCAATGGTCGCAAGCCATCTGGAACAAGATTAAAAATAATGAGGTAAGCTTGGGCATGAATACGACGCAGGTGCAGTTCGCATGGGGAAACCCAACAGTCAGAGAAAAGGGGGCTGCTTCAAACGGAACTCAAGTCGAAGCCTGGGTATACGGCAACCGTAGTCTTTATTTCAAGGCGGTAGCTTTCGTGAATGGCAAAGTCATAGAAGTATGGCTGTAGGGTAGCTGGTTTTCTATAACGGTTTGAACAAGGTATCTCCAGAGTCGTATATACGGCTCTTGGGATGCCTTTTTTTCATTTAACAAAACTAAGCTCTTTATTTAACAAACTTAAGATATGATTCTTTATGTCATACATCTTTTTATATAGATAATAGCTTCGTAGAGAAAGTATGAAGAGCACAAGAGAAGAGAGGATCTGATTTGAGAATGAAATCGCTAAGGAAACCACTATCAGTTGCATTACTATCTTTACCATTACTTCTAGGTTCCCTGGGTGGAAGTTATGCGAGTGCGGCAACCCTACCAACAACGGTAACTCCAACAGAACCGTCGTGGGGATATTTCGTAGATCATTATAAAAATAATAGTTCTGTAAATAAGACGGAAAGCTCTAATCCAACCCTCGGGTTGCTCTCCGAATTTAATAAGCTTTGGACTCCCGGCGCTACCTGGGATACAGGTACCAAGCTAAACAGCAGCGTGCTGGACGCTAATATTCAAAAAGTGATTGATATAGCTGCCCGGCGCACTTCCAGTGAGGCCGATGCGGCTTATTTGGATGATCGCAGAAACCAGAGCTACAGTGTGATCGACGGTCTGGGTTCGCTCACTGATGTATATCGAAAGAATGCAGGTGCCACGACAACGATCAACGACATTCCGGCAGATGCCCTGACTAAGAAATACGAAGATGAGGGAACGAATGCAGGGAGTACAAGCTCCAATCTCGGTAACATCGTAAATCTGGTAAATACCTTGCGCGGGGAATACTCTACGACGAACCCGGTTAAGTCTTACTTTAGCTATCCTCGTCCGTTTCGCTGGAGCGATAACTCAGTGGTTGTTCCGAGCCTTATTCCTGCTCTCAAAGCTGATGCTACTAGCGATGGCGGCTTTCCTAGCGGTCATACCAATGCTGCGTATCTCAGTTCTATTGCTATGGCCTATGCCGTGCCGGAGCGTTATCAGGAACTGCTGACACGAGCTTCGGAGCTGGGCAATAACCGTGTTGTTGCCGGTATGCACTCCCCGCTTGATGTTATGGGAGGACGTGTCATGGCAACGGCGATGGCTGCTGCTATCCTGTCTGATCCGGCCAATAGCAGTTTGAAGAAAGCGGCTTATCAGGATGCTCGTAAACAACTGCTGTCTCAGAAAGGCACAGCTCCAGATCGATTCAGCAATTATGCCACAAACAAAAAAAATTATAATCAACGATTAACATACGGATTCAGTCAGGTTAATCCAACTACGACGCCAATGACAGTGCCTAAGGGAGCTGAGGTACTGTTGGAGACACGCTTGCCTTACCTGGATAGCACACAACGTCGTTGGGTTTTGGCTACTACAGGGATTCCTTCCGGCTATCCTGTACTTGATGATGCTGAGGGATGGGGACGATTGAACCTGTTTTCCGCCGCGGATGGCTACGGTGCTTTCACCAATAATGTTGCGGTAAATATGGACGCTTCCAAAGGCGGTTTCAATGCACTGGATCGCTGGCGCAACAATATCTCCGGCGTTGGAAAGCTGACTAAAAAGGGAACAGGTACGTTGAAGCTAATGGGCAACAATACGTATTCCGGCGGTACACAGATCGAACAAGGTACTCTGGAGGGAACTTCGGAAACGGCTTTCGGAAGTGGTGGAATTACGAATAACGGGGGAACTCTGCTTAAAAATGCTTCTGGAAAGCTGATTATTGGCGGAAATTACAGACAATCTGCCAAGGGAACACTTGAGCTTAACCTGCGCAGTAAAAATGATGTGCTCAAAATGAAGGGAACAGCCATACTCAACGGAAAATTACGTCTGAATTTTTCTAACAAATATGTACCGGCTAATGGTGCTACGATCTTAACTTATGGTAAACGGAATGGAGCATTTTCTTCGATTGAAACAGTAGGTTTACCAAGCAATTATAAAGTGAAGGTTATCTATACAGCTGACAGTGCTCAGTTGAAAGTCACTAAGTAAAACGTAATTAACTCTCTATACAACAATTGAAGTGCACCTTTAAAATACATGGGGATAAACCAGAAGGTTATTCCAGTATGTATTCTAGGGTGCACTTTATTGTTTCATCATAATTAATCAAAAGTATAAAAAGGTCAAAATTTGACCTTAATGTAGTAAAATAATCCCGCTGTTTGAAAGCGCAGTCATGATATTCTTAAGAAGCATATTTGATCAAATTTTCAAATGATTCAGACTAACTAAGAGGAACAGAGGAAAGGAAGAGACTGATGAGTCTTGAAAAGGAATACGTTAAAATAGCCCAAGATGTCATTAAAGGGCTTGGCGGAGAAGACAATATTATTTCCATGGCACATTGTGCCACACGGCTGAGGCTGATTGTAAAAGATAGAGAAATTATTGATGATGAATTTATTGAGAATATTGATAAGGCCAAAGGCGTTTTCTTTACCTCTGGGCAATATCAAATTATTTTTGGAACCGGTACTGTAAATAAAGTATACGATGCCATGGTTGGTCAAAGCATATCTGCTACATCAAAGGCTGATTTGAAAGAAATGGCCTCCACCCAAGATGATAATCGGTTCAAAAGAATGATCCGAGTTTTCGGGGATGTATTTGTTCCGATTATGCCCGCATTGGTAGCTACAGGATTATTCATGGGAGTTAGAGGCTTAGTAACTCAGCCTGCACTGCTCCAGTTATTTGGACTTACGCCTGATCATATTTCTGCGAATTTCATATTGTTTACACAAATATTGACCGATACGGCTTTTGCATTTTTACCCGTGTTGGTATGTTGGTCGGCCTTCCGGGTGTTTGGTGGATCGCCGCTATTGGGGATTTTGATTGGATTAATGTTAGTGAGTCCTTCGTTGCCTACATCCTGGGATGTCGCCCAAAAAGTTCAGGAACCACTAGTGTTTTTCGGATTCATTAAAATTGCAGGCTATCAGGGCTCGGTTCTGCCTGCTTTCATAATAGGTGTCGTGGGGGCGATGCTGGAGAAGAAGATCAGGAAGTCAGTCCCCGATGCATTGGACTTAATTCTAACACCGTTTCTAACATTATTAATAACACTGGTACTGGGATTGTTCGTAATTGGTCCCATTTTTCACGAGGTGGAAGCTTTAATATTAATGGCTGTTACCGCCATTTTGAAATTACCATACGGCATCGGCGGATTTATTTACGGTGGCATCAATCAGATTATTGTAGTTACCGGACTACACCATGCCTTAAACCTGATTGAAATACAGATGTTAGTGGGCAATGGTTGGAATATGGTGAACCCGATCAGTTCGGCGTCGATTTGCGCACAAGCGGGTGCTGCGCTAGCTGTTGGTCTAAAATCCAAAAATGTAAAAACCAAATCCATTGCTTATCCTTCTACCTTGTCAGCGTTGTTGGGCATTACAGAACCCGCTATCTTTGGGGTGAACATTCGATATGGCAAACCGTTCATGATGGGCTTGATTGGAGGAGCGGTTGGTGGTTTCTTCGCACGTATATTTAATATTCAAGCAACGGGGATGTCGATTACAGCCCTACCTGGAATGTTATTGTACCTGAACAATCAGATATTTCTTTACATTTTAGTTTGTGTAATCGGCTTTGCTGTAGCATTTTCGCTAACGTGGATCTTTGGGTTTAAAGAAAAAACAGATAACAAATAAAATGATGTGGGGAGAATCATGGACAACAACACACTACTTAAGAAATTGGACAGCCTTTCAATAGAAGAGAAAATAGGCCAGCTCATCCAACTGACCGGTGATTTTTTTGAAGGGGATATAGACACTGTTGTGACGGGGCCTTTAAAAAAATTAGGGTTAAACGCCGGCTACAATATATATAACACAGGATCGATATTGAACATCACTAACCCAGAAAAAATTATCCAGTTGCAAACGGATTATTTAGAAAAATCGATTCATAAAATTCCGCTGCTGTTCATGGCAGATATTATCTATGGGTATCGAACTATCTTCCCGATTCCGATTGCACAAGCATGTAGTTGGAATTATGAGGGAATAGAACATGCGGGTTCGATTGCTGCCCAGGAATGTTACGACGAAGGTGTTCACGTGACCTTTTCCCCCATGGTAGATATCGTTAGAGATCCCCGTTGGGGGCGGGTGATGGAATCGCCTGGAGAGGATACTTTGCTAGCGAAGAAATACGCTGAAAGCATGGTTCAGGGGATACAGGGAAGAAGCTTGGAAGGGATCATACCAGCCAATAAAATTGCCGCTTGCGTCAAGCATTTTGCCGCTTATGGGGCACCTGTCGCTGGACGTGAGTATAACGCCGTGGATATGTCGGAGCATACGCTGCGAGAATATTATTTGCCAGGGTATCAAGCTGCAATCGAAGCGGGGGCAAAGCTTGTTATGACGGCCTTTAATACCTTGAACGGCGTCCCTGCGACAGGAAACGAGTGGCTTAACCGCGACGTGCTAAGACGAGAAATGAATTTTAATGGTGTGTTGATCTCGGATTACGCCGCTATAGAAGAACTGATCATGCACGGTTATGCTGAAGACGAGGCTTCAGCCGCAAGGATTGCGTTATTGGCTGGTGTTGATGTGGATATGAAGACAGCGATATATGCCAATCAATTGGAGAAAGTAGTATCGGATAACGAGCATATGCTGGAGCTTTTGAATGAGGCTGTATACCGTGTTTTAAAGCTAAAAAATGATTTGGGGCTTTTTGAGGACCCGTTCCGCGGATTACAGGAAACCGTTCAGCGGTCGAGAAACAGTATTCTGTCAGATGAACATAAAAAAGCCGCGCTGTCCTTGGCTGAAGAATCCGTAGTCTTGCTGAAAAATGAAAATCAACTACTGCCATTGTCTAAACATACCAAAGTAGCTTTAATCGGCCCTTACGCAGATGAAAACTCTACCCTGGGCATGTGGGCCATTAAGGGGGATGAGGCGGATACCGTCAATTTGAAAATGGGATTATTAAAGCATGTTGATCCCGACAATCTCTCGGTTTGCAAAGGGGCGCATATGCTCCCCACTAATGCGAGAGAAGCCCTTGGAAAATATGCGGACAAGCTGGCTGCTGAAACAGTGGATGAGGAGGCCCTACTGCACGAAGCGATCCGGAATGCTAACGAAGCGGATGTCATTGTACTCGCCTTGGGAGAAAGTATTTATCAGAGCGGAGAAGGGGGATCGCGAACGAACCCGACGCTTCCTAAGCCGCAAATGAAACTGCTCCATGAATTAAGTTTACTGGGCAAAAAGATGGTTCTGATCGTTTATAGCGGAAGACCTTTGATTCTTACCGAAGTAGCCGGAAAAGTTGACGCTATTGTCCAAGCCTGGTATCCAGGAACGATGGGCGGAGAAGCACTGGCCAATATACTGTATGGGGAAGTCAATCCATCGGGGAAATTAGCCATGACCTTTCCACGAAGCGTTGGACAAATTCCGATATCCTACAATGAGTTGAATACAGGAAGACCAAATTTAAAGGAAAATGGTTCTTATCGGTTTGCATCCCGATATATTGATGAAGTGAATGAACCCTTGTATCCGTTTGGCTATGGTAAATCCTATACCTCATTTGAATACAGCCTATTAACAGTTAGCCAAAAAGAAATGAAAAAAAATGAGTCAGTTGATATCTGTATTTCTGTCACCAACACTGGAATTTATGATGGAAAGGAAACGATCCAATTATATATTCGCGATAAATTTGCAAGTGTTGCAAGACCAGTGAAAGAATTAAAAGACTTTAAAAAAGTTTTTTTGCAAAGTGGCGAGACCCAAAATGTCGAATTTTCAATTCATGAAGAGATGCTTAAATTTTATGATCGTGAAATGCAATACAAAAGTGAACCCGGCGAATTTGATATTTATATCGGGTCAAGCTCGCAGGAAATTTTGCTGAGTTTTAGTTTTGTTTTTTTACCGGAGGATGAGCATGAATAAAAGCGACGCGTATAACCTGAAATATCATATTACTCCTCCTTACGGTTTGCTCAATGACCCTAATGGACTTGCCTATTTCAATCATCAATATCATGTGTTCTATCAGTGGAATCCAAAAGGAACGGAGCATAAAAATAAATGCTGGGGCCATGTTGTTTCCAGCGATCTGGTGCACTGGCAAAGGAAAAGTGTCGCGCTGGAGCCTTCAGAATGGTATGACAAGGATGGCATTTATTCGGGCGGAGGCATTGTTCATAATGAAAAGCTGTATCTGTTTTATACAGGAAATGTAATCCGAGATGATGGAGTAAAAGAAAGCTATCAATGCGCCGCGATTTCGGAGGATGGCGAGTATTTCCAAAAAATAGGTCCCTTGTTTGAGCACCCCAAAGGTTATACCCGGCATGTTCGAGATCCGAAAGTATGGAGAGACCAACACGGGAACTGGTGGTTGATTGTTGGTGCTCAGAGAGAAGATTTGACTGGAGATACGCTTATCTACAAATCTAAAAATTTGTCCGAATGGGAATGCCAAGGATCATTTGTTGATCACGATCATCAATTTGGATATATGTGGGAATGTCCGGATGTACTTCATTTTGCCGAAAATGATGTTTTTATTTTCTCTCCTCAGGGTTTACTGGAGAAAGGCGAATATTATAAAAATCCTAATCAATCGGGTTATATTGTTGGCAAATTATCGGATACAGGCAAATTTAACGGCAACCTTTCCGATTTTAAAGAGCTTGATCGAGGATTTGATTTTTACGCGCCACAATCATTTAAGGTTAATGACAGAACCATTATGTTCGGATGGATGAGCGCCATGAATGAGGAAGCGGAGAGAGCTGTTCCGACCATTCAGGAGGGCTGGATTCATGCATTGACACTTCCTAGAGAAGTGGTATTGATGAACGGTGTGTTGTACCAGAAACCATTGCCGGAATTACAATTGTTAAGACTGGATGACATGCATTACAAAGGGGAAATTCAAAATAACAGTGAGTGGTTACTGCCTTCTACACAAACGGAGCTCATTGTTCATTTTTCCTTACTCACAGAAAACTTTAAAATGATCATTAGGGATGCTGTGCAATTTGACTATGATTGGGAACAAAATAGTCTGACAGTTTGGAGAACAAACTGGTTGACTGGCGAGAGGGAGTACAGAAAAGCAACATTAAATAATAAGCTTGCAGAAATGCAAATATTTATTGAAAGCTCAAGCTTGGAAATATTTGTTAACGAGGGTGAAGAAGTGTTTTCCCTGCGTTATTTCATAGAAGATGCAGACCAACGCAATGTATTGCTTGAGGCAGGAGACAATGTAGGTGAAGTTAGAATGTATCAGTTGCAGGAATGTGTAGGTTAACATTTTTTTGCTTGCCGAGTTGCAAGTAGGCTAAGGAAGGCTGTTCATTATCCCGTTTACGGGAAGAACTGCCTTCTTTTTTATTTTGGTCCGTTGAATAGATTCTGCTTGTCCGGGCATTTTACTATCGGTATAGTATGAGTATTAGTATAAGAGTTTATTGCTTAATATAGAATACAGATGGATCACTCATGGCTGGCTGATGAGGTGTAGTGATGAAAAAAATATATGAACATATCGAAATAGACAGAAAAAAAATGATTAACCTTTTTATGTTCCAATCCAGAGATACAGAAAGAGTCATTCCTATGCATTTTCACAGCAATATGGAGTTGATCTACTGTACAAGTGGAAGTCTAAAGGTGTGGCATGAAGGAAAAATAACTATTTTGATGGAAAAGGATGCGCTATTCATTAACAGCAATGTCCCGCATTCCACGCAGAGCATTACGGAGAACCAAGTCATTGTGCTGCAATTTCCAGACACTTTCTTTGCCAATGAACAAGTAATCATCCAATTAAACACGCAAGAGAAACAAGTTGAAGATACTATAATCTCTAAATTAAGAGGATTGTTTATGGATATATATGATCTACATATTTCCAAAAGCAAATACGACTACATTTTAGAGCAAAGCCGAATTATTGAACTGAAATATTTGCTTGTCAATCATTTTAGTCAAGCAACAGACATTCCACCGGAAGTATTTAGTGAAAAGCAACGAAAGATAAAGACAATCATGGACTTTATTAAAGAGCATTATACTGAAAATATTAGCCTGGCCAAAACGGCCCGTATCTGCGGTTATTCGGAGGCTTATTTGTCGCGAATGTTTCATGAATATACAGGCCAGACGTTTACCGAATACAAGCAAATTCTTTGTTTGGAGAAGGCGATCGATTTACTGGATTCAACTAATAAGTCACTTACAGAAATTTCTTACGAGGTTGGGTTTCCAAACGAGAAATCTTTCAGAAAGGCTTTTAGAGAAGTTATGGGTAAAACACCGTATGAATATAAAAAATCAAGATTTGATCTGGATGTGTAACGCCACGAGCATGCACAGCATCCTTTCAGTACAACCAAGGGGCTGTCCCTTGTCATTTGATGACTTTAGGACAACCCCTTGATATTTACGCTATGTCAGAAGAGTTATTAGCTTAACGGTTATCGATCTTTTCCGGGTACATATCATGGTTCATCATGCGGTGCTCCGCTATCTGTTCGTACTTCGTTCCTGGCTTGCCGTAGTTGGTGTACGGGTCGATAGAGATGCCGCCGCGTGGCGTGAATTTGCCCCATACTTCAATGTAGCGAGGGTCCATCAGCTTAATTAAGTCATTCATGATGATATTGACGCAGTCTTCATGGAAATCGCCGTGGTTACGGAAGCTGAACAGGTACAGCTTAAGGGACTTGCTTTCTACCATTTTAATATCGGGAATGTAGCTGATATAGATGGTTGCAAAATCAGGCTGTCCTGTAATCGGGCACAGGCTGGTGAACTCCGGGCAATTGAACTTTACAAAATAATCCCGATACGGATGTTTATTATCAAAGCTTTCGAGAATGGCGGGATCATAGGCAAACGTGTATTGTGTGCCTTGATTGCCAAGCAGGGTAACGTCGGTCATTTCTTCGGGTGTTCTTCCGGTCATTGGATGGGGCTCCTTAAGTTTGGTTTGGTAAAAGAGATAGGGAGTTATGGTGGTGAGGAGGATAGGGGATGCTCCGCGAAGGATTTGAGCTTCCGATCGCTGTCGAAATGGGATTCTTTCTGATAAGGTGAAAGATATAGGTTAGAATCCCATTTCAAAGGCGAACGCTAACGCTTCTACAGCTTCAAATCCTCCGCTTCGCTGCCGACCGCCGTCAACACCATAAAGTCCCTACCCGTTTACATATTGGTTGGGGCAGAAGTGAATAGTGCTCGCTCCTTTATAAAAGGAGCGAGCTTGTTGAGAACCCCGTCCTTACGGACGAGGGTTTCTCTTGTTTTGTAACTTGGGTGTCGAGGGTGTACTTCGACTAATTTGGTGTATCTTGTGTATCACATACAGCCCATACGGAATATATTACATATAAGTGTTATACGCCGCGTTTATTGCCCCATACGAGGGTGTGGAGCTGCGGGAGTACTCTTACGTCGTTTAGTCGGGAATCGTCCATGACACGGTCGATAAGCCATTCATAACGATGGAGTAGGGACTCCGCAATCTGTCCGGTGTTCTCCGTGTTCACATCTGGATTACCCGTCTGGAGGAACAGCGGTACGTGTGGATAGCGCTCGTGAACGATGCGGGCATAGGCAAGATCGGTGTCATCGAAGATGACGACCTTCAAGCTGCAAGCTCCGGTATAGAGCCGCGCAGATTCATTAGCGGGTTCCTTCAAGCCTGGTGCGGTTGGGACGTTGGACGTAGCTCGGGACTCACTAGCCATCTTCCGGTTCGATAGACGGGCGACGATATCATCCAGCACGTCCCAGTTGGTCGTCATACCAGAGCTGGGCGGCTTCGGGGATAGGGTTACCTCATCGATATCGTATAGCCATTCCTGCCAACGGGAGCCTTGTGTTTCGACAGCGGTGGCAATGCCTTGGCTGCGCAGCAGGGTGATTAGCTCCCCAATCTGCGGTAGCAGAGCAGGATTGCCTCCAGAAAGGGTCACATGCGAAAACCGTTCGCCACCGATGGCCTTCAGCTCCTGCCAAATGTCAGTGGCACTCAGACGACGGATCTGGTCCTTGGCGCTGCCGTCCCAGGTAAAGGCGGAGTCGCACCACGAGCAATGGTAATCGCAGCCTGCGGTGCGAACAAACATCGTTTTACGACCAATGACCATACCTTCGCCCTGAACGGTAGGACCAAACACCTCTAGTACGGGAATAGGGGCTAGTTTGGTGCCGTGGGAGGCTGTCATGGGTTGGTGAGTCGTCACGGTATTACTCATCGAGCATCCACTCCCGTCGGAACTCGGCGTAGCTGGTAGGTGTCTCGAACAACCGTACAAACTCGGTACGTCCACCTGCGACACGGTTGCAGTATGCATCCGAGGTCAAGGCTGACTCCATTTGTTCAAAGATCCAGACGACCATATTTTCCGCCGTTGTATTCATTGGAGGAAGCGTCTCATTCAAGTAACGATGGTCCAGAAAAGGCTCAAGCCGCTCTTTCCAGATCGTTTTGATGTCACCAAAATCCAGCGTTAGACCCGTTTCGCCCGGTATACCGCTTATGCCAAACACGACGATATAGGTATGTCCGTGCAGATTTTTGCATTTGCCTTCGTAGCAGTGCAAATGATGTGCTGCATCGAATGTAAATTGTTTGCTGACTAGTACACGTTTGCGGTGATAACGCAGCTGAGAGTGCTCAATGTCTGTCCCGAACTGCTGGAGCTTATCGACAATGCGAAAGGTACCTGGCTCACGCATGACCTTCAACTCCTTGGGATGAAGCACCGCGCACCGCGAGATACTGCTCGAGTCCAGCACGGCGAAGTTTGCAAGCAGGGCATTCGCCACAGCCGTCGCCAATGACGCCGTTATAGCACGTTAGTGTACGTGTTCTTACAAATTCAAAAGCTTTCAGCTCATCGGCCATGTGCCAGGTTTCGGCCTTGTTCAACCACATGAGCGGGGTATGAATCACAAAGGGATAGTCCATCGAAAGGTTCAGTGTGACGTTCAGCGATTTGATAAAGGAATCCCGGCAATCGGGATAGCCGCTGAAATCCGTCTCACAAACGCCTGTAATCAAGTGGCGCGCTCCTTTTTGCTTGGCGAGAACTCCCGCGAAGCTCAGGAACAGTAGGTTACGACCGTCTACAAAGGTGCTAGGCAGTTCGCCTTCCTGTTGAGTAATGTCAATGTCGGTGCGTGTGAGGGCATTAGGGGCTAGTTGATTAAGCAGGCTCATATCCAGTACCGTTTGCGGAACACCCAGCTCGCGGGCAATTCCAGCGGCTACTTCGATTTCCTGCTTGTGGCGTTGACCGTAATCGAACGTCACGGTTTCTACTTCAGCAAAATGTTTTTTTGCCCAAAATAAACAGGTTGTGCTGTCTTGGCCGCCGCTGAATACGACGACTGCTTTTTCGTTTGCAAACATAAAAAAACCTCTCGATCTTCTTGGAATGGTGCAAGACATGGAGCCTTGTCACTTGGAAGAAGGAGAGTTCTTGAACCGACTTCAACAAAAAACAGGCCTTGCCCCGCGAATTCATTTTTCTTGCGGAGGACAAAGCATCGTTAGTTTTTTATAGAGGGAGTTCGCGAACCTCTCCCATGCATGACGCATGGATTTTCTCCATTAGTATCTGCCATGAGGACAGACGGCTATAGCATTGTCATTATAGCATGGCAGGGCTATTTGATAAACACTCCACCAAATGGAATGACTTCCCGTAAAAATCGCTTGATCACGCCATCGTCGTTCATATCCTGTTGAAGCCGCCGATGATGTTCCCCAGCATGAAATAGTACGGTACCCTGTCCGGTCATTTTAAAATGATAGTTCATATGCTGGCTGGCCAGATGGTTGCCGTACACGGTCAACTCTAGTTTAGCGTTTTCGGGATAGGCAATGACGCTGCTTGCATCCACATATATCGGCTCTGTGGGATGAAGCTGTTCTTGACATACCAATCCCTGCGTCAAAAGACCGATTTGACCAACACCATCGAATTTCATTTTTATAACATCGCGGCTAAACAACATGTTTTTCATGCTTAGCAGCTTGGTACGCATTTGGATACCGGAGCTGTACCAGAACAGGTTGCGAAAATCGTATAACAGATCATCGCTCCCTTCAAGCTTAATCATTTTTAGACTAAAGCCAGGCGGAAGTGCGGCAATTAGGCGACAAGCTCCTGTGAAATCGGCTTGAATCAGTTTGTGTTTGCGATACATGCCCTTAATATTCATCAGTTTATCACTACGGCCTGAGCTGGGTCCGCGGTATGCGATGATTTGCTGCGGATGCAGAACATGCAGCTTTTCTCCTTCCGCCAGATCGAGCGTTACGACCGAACCGACGCTTTCATCATGGTGTTGTCCTGCTTGTATGTCCATTCAGACCTTTCATCCTTTCAGACAGTTAGTACCTTCCCGAACGTCGACGCATCCCGTAACGCAACAGTCGGATACCGATAAAATAACCGGCCAGCAGAATTATAGCTGTGATGATGAGCATTTTATTTCGGTGTGAAGCCTGATCGCGCTGGGTTTGAAGATTTTTTAATTCTGTGACAGTGTCAGTCAGCTTGCGGTTTTGCTCCAGCAATTGGGCATTTTGCTCTTGATAGGCCTCTAAGCTGTTACGAGCCTTTTCCAGATCTTCCTGTGTTTGTCGGTAGCTTTCCTTGAGCTGGTACACATCACCGGGCAACCGCGAAAATTGCTCGAAGCCTTGGTACACATCATCCCAATAAGCAGCATGTACTTCGGGTACACGAGTTATCCCAAAAATAAACAAAAGTGCTATAGCAGCGCAGACAATGCGGCGGTACAAAGCAAAACGACAAGTTGGTCGTGCCAAGAGATGTTCCCCCTTTTGATAAACCAAGATGTTAGGTGATACGGATCATTACCCATATGACATGGTTACGTATAATATAACGATTCGGATGCAGATTTTAGAATAAATGGACGACAAATACGGAGAAAATGTTCTCAAAAAAAGTCGATATATTAGTTTAAGTGTACCTTAAAACGGGTATATCAAGGAAGCGGCAACATTCCGGCATTTTTTCCAGCATACGAGTAAAGAACGATCCGCACCTGATCAGGGCTTAAGTTGAATATATGAACTGAAATATATTAAAAATTGATATAGAAGGAGATTTTGCAAGATGAATGAGAGAGAACAAAACTATAAAACTTTAAAAATCACTGTAAATGGAAAGCCGTTATCAAAGGATCTCGTTGTAGATAGCACTACTTTTGCTCCTATATCTGATATTTGCACAAAAACGAAAGTTTCTTTAACAGAAACTACAATCTCATAAGTATAAATATAGAAGTAGACTATAAAATAGCCCGGCATATGCCGGGCTATTTTTGCGCATTTATGTAATTAAAATGGTTTAAAATGTTATTTACCAAACTAGGTCCCCCTTCATAAAGATTCCCATGTATAATTTTCACAATCAAACATACGTTCCCTGACAATATAGTGTCAGATAACACTGTTAATTTAGAGTTACATGTTCTTTTAGGGGGAATTTACCAGTGGTGAAGTCAATGCTCAATGTAACGTGCACATGGGACAAAGAGTCTATATCTGCGAATGGGTCCAAACAAGTAAATCTACTGATAGAATGGGGCTATGGAGCTATACGTAAAAGAAAAGGAAATCTAATACCGAAAGCAGCGGGATGTGACCTTCAACTCCAGTTCATTCCAGAAAACGGGGTAAGTCTATTAAAAGCTGAAGGGGTGAGGCTCGGTTTTAAACGCTCAGAAAACGGAGATAGCATGTTTGTTCACTGTGGTGATGTACGGCGGGGAAAATATAGACAGGCTATTTTAACGTTTTCTATACCGGCTCACTCGTCCGGAAGACATACGATTGGAATGATGGAGTGGAGCTGGCGCAAGCCATCGCAGGAAAAGCGAACGCTGATCCGGACAGACCAGCTCTATATCCATTTCACGCATCATCTTGGTCTGCTGAGCATTCCATCCAACCCGAAGGTGGAAAAATACATAAAGCTGAATGAGACGTCCCCTATTGTAAAAAAAGCATTGCGTATGTACGAGAAAGGGGAATATGAGCGAGGGGCGTTCATCCTTACCAGACAAGCAGATGAATTACTTATACGTGCAGCAAGAAGCGATGACATGGACTACCTGCAGGAAGCCGAGTTAATTCTGGCCATACGCAATAAATGGAGTGGTACTTTTGTCTCATTCACAGCGTATAGTTCTAAGGTCATTTTTAATAAAGCAATATCGGTAGGAGATGTTCATTTTACTGAAAATGATATTTTAAGATAGGCAATTATGCTAGTTTATTTGTGTAATATAGTGAGTCTAATTTACTATCTTTTTGTAAAGGAGAGACTTCCTTGACTGATCGGTTGATACGTTTAATGCGGATTATTACTATTGTTCAGGCAAATCCGGGGATATTGGCAAGAGAGCTTGCCGAACGTTGTGAAACATCAGAACGTACTATATACCGGGATATGGAGGCGTTAAGCGCTATGCATATTCCGATTACGAATATGGGGCATGGCAAAGGGTACATTTTTATTAGTAATTTTGCTTTGTATCCTCTGAATTGGACGGAAGAAGAGGTAGAGGCTTTTACCAAGCTGGGAGAGATTATGGAAACGGTAAAGCCTCTTTTACCGCCAGCTTTTGAAAGTGCTTATGAGAAAGTGATGGCCTCTAGTCAGAAAAAAAAGATGGACCAGACGAGCTTCGCGCAGGAAATGAAAAATATCATCCGGCTCGGCTCGACACTTGATCGGGAAAACCAGCCCTATCTGCTCAGGCTGATTGTTTTGGCGAGTCTTACGCAGCAGACGATTGAAGCGGAGTACAGCTCGCCTCAAAATGAAAATGTATCCCTAGTTCAGGTAGATCCTTATTGTTTGGTTCCGCAGGATCGGCGATTCTATATGCTTGGTTTTTGTCACAAGCACTCCGCTATGAGAACCTTTCGGATCAGCCGCTTTCGGAACATGAGAATTTTGCCGTATACGTTTCAAAAAAATACAACTGAAATGGAAATGTTTTTTAAAGGGACCTGGTCGGTGACCAAAGGAAATCAGAATATCCGGTTTGTGGTACGTTTTTCTGCCGAATCTGTATATCGGGTCAAAGAAGAGGAGCTGTTCATCAAGCCTTTTCTTAAGGATTTGCCGGATGGAAGTTTGTTGTTTGAGGTGACGGTCAATCATGACCGTGAATTTTTGGATTGGCTCACTTCCTATGGAGCTGAGGCCGAGATCCTGGAGCCTTTACGGTACCGCAAACGAATGCAAGAAATGCTGCGGACCTGGGGAGCATTCTATTTCGATAAAAAGGCAGGAAATCAAGAATAACAGGGGGAGATCCCCCGGAACGGGCCGGGGAGCTATCCGTTTAACGGTCTTTAAACAGGTTGGCGAGATTGCCAAAAGGACTGTACTGCTCCTGTTCTTCTTCTGGTGAGGAGTAGACGAGCTTCGAGCCGCGGCTTTCCTCATCGTCAGCAGCATTATGAACTAATGTAATACGATCAAAATGGTACATGAAAACCTGTGCGGTGTTCACGGCATCATCCAGTGCCCGGTGTTGTTGACCGTCGAAGTCAATGTTGCACAATTCCAGCGCCTGAGACAGGCTCAACTGACGGTACTTTCCATTGGAACTAAACAGACGGGAAATCTGCTTCTGTATATCATTTGTATTATGAATCCATCCGAGATCTACATGATGGGTACGACAATGGGATACCAGCTTCTGACGGTCATCCGGGCCCCATGCGCATAAATAATAAGGGGAATCCGTACCGAGCCAGGCTATGAATTGCTTCACAGCTTCAGGGAATAGTGGGGCGGCATCAATGTCTCGTTGAGTAATACCCGTGAACTGAACGGTATCTGTAGAGAGTACAGGCCGATTCGAGGGTCTTACAAAACTGTGAAACGTATCCGCAACGTATAGGCCATCGTCTCCCTGAACAACTTTGACGGCACCGATATCAATGATTTCGGAGGAATATCTGGCGTTACGGCTAACGGTAAATTCAAGATCGTAAATAATGTATTGCATTTCTGGACTCCTTCCACACATATAACTGATCCCAATGGATATCGGGACGAATGTTCTCTGCCCGAATGACTCTTCTCCATCATACCTCTCGGTTCACAACTTGTCAGCGGTTAAAAGGTTTGCTTTTAAAAAAAATATGCGATGTCCAAATGAGCTTGGACTATCGCATATCTAAAAACGCCTGACATACAGCAGCATCCGAAACCACTAGGATTCCGGACGCTGTTTTTGCTAGCTATTGAATTAGGCCGGGAGGTCTAACTTTTGTCCCGGATAAATGCGGTGAGGATTCTTCAACTTATTCAACTGCTGAAGCTGTTGCCAGGTGGTACCATGTTTGCGGGAAATGTCATACAGCGTATCCCCGGATTTCACAACATATACATGGCTATTTGTAACTTGTGCAGAAGCGGATGTCTGCTGTGGCTTGGCTGTTTGAGACTTTGCCGGTGCCGGTTTTGCGGGTGCTGGTTTCGCAGCCGGTGTAGGTACGGATTGCGGCTTTTCCTGCACAGGTGCGGGTGTTGCCGTTGAAGCAGATGGCGCAGCTTGTGTGGCAGGGACAGAAGTTTTACCATCAGCCTTGGCTTCTTGAATGCGACCGTCCGCTTGTACTTGCAGGCTAGCGGAGCCCACCTTTTGCATGTAGCGAATTAACGCTTCGTCAAGCGAGCCGAACATACCTGCCTGTGGATATTTAGCGAACATCGTATATTGGTCACCACCTACGGCAGTAAAATCATTGGTGGCCAGTGTGTATGTTGCCTCAGGATCAAGTGTCTTCCCGCCAATCAGGATGGAATGAACACGGCTCCCTTTGGCTGCTGATGTGTCTATTTTGAACGAGATACCTGATACCTGTGGGAAACCTCCGCTTGGCTCTGGATAGGAGGCTGTACCATTTTCCAGTGCGGCCTGAATGTCAGAGCCCTTCACTTTCAGGGTAACGATCTGGTTGCCGAAGGGCAGCACAGTGATGATGTCTCCCTTGGTTACTGTCCCCGTCTTGATGGAAGCCCGTATGCCGCCACCGTTCGTTAAAGCCACGTCTGCTCCTGAAACATCACGCATAGCATCGGTGAGCAGGTCACCGAGATTGGTTTCACTTGCACGTACCTTTTCGCGTGCTCCTTCCAGATCCACACTCGTTTGCGTTACAACCTCTTTAAGAATAGGTTCCTGGTCCTTTTGAATGGAGGCGATCAATGCAGCAATCTCAGCGTCGGGCTGAACGTCGACTGCTTGAGTCGAATCAATCAGCTTGGCTTGCTTTTGCGTAACCTTACCGCCGTCGACCCATAAGTCCACAACACCCAGATACTTGGTGTATTCACCTGCGCTAGCGATCAATGTACCATTGTCACTAATCAAGCCTTTTTCCAGAACGGTATGGCTGTGTCCATCGATGAAAATATCAATGCCAGGCACTTCCTTAACTACCTTAAGGCTGGTGTCCTTACTAGACGCATCCTGCCCCAGGTGACCAAGAACAACAACGACATCTACTTTGCTGCGGATTTCATCAACAGCCGCTTTGGCCTCAGCCGCAGGGTCGGTGAATTGAATACCCTCAACATTTTTGGGATTAGTCTTATATGCTGTTTCTGGCGTAGTCAAACCGATAATACCGATTTTAACGCCGTCCACTTCTTTAATAACATAGGGTTTGAACAAACGTGTTCCGTCTGTTTGTTTAATATTGGCGCTGAGCACAGGGAACTGAATCTCCTTACTTAGCTCAACAAGATGCTTCCAACCATAATTAAACTCGTGGTTACCCGGAACCATAGCATCATAACGCAACTTGTTAATCACTTTCACAATGCTCTCACCGTTAACCAAAGTAGCGAAGGTCGTTCCATGAACGGTATCCCCGTCATCTAGCAGCAGTGTATTGGGATTGGAAGCCCGATACTGATCAATGATACCCGCCAGCTTGGCGAATCCCATTTCCTTGTCGTTCGCGGCCACGTGGGCATGGGTATCGTTCGTATGTAGGATGGTGATGTGCTTACCGCTGACTGGAGCCGTTGCCGTTCCAGCTGTTCCCACATTGGTTGCTGGGTCTGCTGCTGCTGTACCAAGACAACCAAGTAGAAGCGCGGCAGTCGTCAGGATCGACGAGAGTTTTTTCCATGAGTTCATGTTGTTCCTTCAACCTCCCATAAAATAAATGAATTAGAGAAACCGCTTACGACCACATTTTATCAGATGATTGTAAAAATAACTTCTATTTTATATCAAAGCACTAAAATTTTTTGAGATATCGGTTGTTAAATACATCGTCTAGTTACCTATATTGTAGAGGAAGTAATAAACAGTAACTCATGGAATGAGAACTAACGTTCTGTTTTGTAGTCAAAAAAAAGGGCAGTCTCTTTGGGCAGCCCGATCCGGGGTAAATAGTGATCCAACGTTTCGTCAGCTAGTGGCGGTTTTCCTTCACTCAGCAAAAGCACGGCAAACCGATTGGCCTGCTGTTCAAATTTTCCTGGGGAAAAGTAGGAGTGCTCCTCCATAAAAAAGCGGCTAATGCCTTTATGCAGTCGGTCATGTCCAATTCATGCGCACAGACGAACCGTTCCCATTCGGGTGTGAGGCCATTGTGGATAACGATAAATCTTCTACGCAGCTTGTGGTAATACAGCCCTTTGGTTGTGGGGCCTAGATCGCAGTATCGGATATGGATACCCAAAGCTTTCGCAATATCGAAGGGGCAGTTGGTACGGTATTTTCGGACAAGTTTGTGAATGAGTTCGTTCATGCGCTCACCTACTATCCCTGATCTTTGCCCGCTTGGGGCTCTTTGGGCTTTTTATGTTTGTTCATCTGCTTGGCTTCCCAGAACAGACCTGTCAGCACGTCCTTGATCCGTTGACGGTCTTTTTCATCCAGCGGAATGCCATCGAACATTAATTCGTCGTCTTCCTCCAGCATTTTTTTAAAATCCCGGCGGTCTTTGGAGGTTGCCCATTCCGGCACAGTAGAACGATAAAGTTCATGTGGATTTTGCTCCATTGAATCATCATCTCCCCAATATCCGGCGGCCTTCATCATTTCGGTATAGGATACGCTAAGCGCGTCCGCTATTTTGCGGAGAGTGGAGGGTTTGGGGATTCCGCGCAGTCCATTTTCAATGCGGGAAATTTGTGAATTGCTTATACCTGCAGCATCTGCCAACTGGTTGATGCTCCATTGCTTGTGCTCACGCTGCTGTTTTAAGTAAGTTCCGAATGCTGGCTGTTCCACAATGGGGGCTCCTTTCTGCAAGAGAATCATAGATACTAGTTTTATTATACCATTAGGTAAATAGTAAAAGCACGTAATATGCCAAAAGGCATAGGAAAATAAAGCGAATATCCTGTTTTTAGAGCTATACTGCTTTTTTTGACGATGGATACCTATCCTAAATAATGTTATGTTATACTCAAGATACGAACAAAAGGGGAACACAATGTAAACACGAACGTTTTTCTATTTCAGGATTTTGCAAAATTCGATTCCAATCGCTTCGAAGTGCAAAATCCTCATTTAAAAATACATCATTGTCAAAAGGCATAAGATAAGGAGTGTTGCTTTACATGAGAAATAACTTACCCGAATTGGACCGTCGCAAAACGCAGAATGCATTGGAGGGTGTGTTTGAGAAATACCGAATTTATAAAACGATTACTTTTATGGATCGGGAGAGCTTTATTACGGCTGGCTATACGGATCGCCCGAACGGCCCAACGAATGTGACAAGCGATCCAACGGCCCGGACAGCCGTATATAATGTAGATGCTCCTGCCGCCCGCTTGGCCTACTGCGAAATGGTAGATGCCGTAGTGAGTCGCTTGAATGAACGCGAACAGCTGCTCATCCGTGAACGTTATTTAAAGGATGACGATGTGTTTGATTACAAGGTTTACAATTACGTACTGGACCCTCCGGTCAGCAAGGATACGTACACGAAGCTTCGTACGCGTGCTTTTTACAAAATGGCGCTTGCACTGGCGGACCAAGGCGTTTTAAATTTGGCAGGCTTGCAGAAGGGCGCGGATCGAAAACTGGGTTAATGTAATAATTATCCACTTGTTCTCATTTCTATTTTAAAATGGTTTCCTAAAAGGCCTTGATTTCCTGTAATAACAGGGATCAAGGCCTTTTTTTATAATAGGAACATATGTTCTCTAAAAACCTCCCAACATCATCCCTAGTCTCTGCTTTTATCGTCCATTTCCCCGGCAACGCATTCGTTATTAGGGTGTAAGATTATATCATCGGGAATCAAGACAAGAGGACATACCGAAGACACACACAGTCAAACGTTAGCCGGCCATTAGGGCCGGTTTTTTCATGCGGTGATCGTCTCTGTCGGTTCCCGGGAATTCGTTGTACAGAAAGGAGGAGTCGTGTTGCCTAAGCAAGGGATGCTGCAATGCATGAGTACGAGGCTGCGCCGGATGAGAACACGAAAGTGGAAAAAAGCCTGGCTGAATAGCCACAACATGCGAACGCAGGGGACGCAAAGGTGGCATGCCGCAGGATGAGACAAGCCTTTAAGCAAAAGCTCATTGAAATTATTCCAGCGCTGCAAGGGCGTGTATACGATGTTCAGCCACCGTCGCAGACGGCAGAGGAGCCGTATGCTGTTATGGCGCTGGGCGAGGAAATTTGGAAGTCTTCCTGGGCCGGCTATCGGCAGGTTGTTCGCATCAAGCTGTACGCAGGACAAGCCGGGCTGGCGCAGGCTGATGTATGGGCGAATGCCCTGATTGCCGGGCTGCACCGGGAACCAGTGACAGGTGCAGGTGAGGATACATCGGCTTTTACCGCGCACTATTTGGGTGTGCGGGATGCAGAAAAGCTGGACACTGTTACGGGCAAGGCCTATAGAACGCTGCGTTTTGGCGTGTATGTGCCTGAGACGGAAGGTGGTTCGGCCGTTCCAGCAAACGGTGCTACACAGCCGGAAGAGTGGCTGGCCGCGCTGGTCCGCTGGACGCAGAAGCAACTGGGCGAAACGTGGTCGGTATACGCCGACGCATGGCCAGCACAGCCGGGCCGGCACGCGGTACTATGGCGGATGAGCGGCTGCGAAACTAGGATGGCGGGAGCCTCCATGTATGAGCTGCGCAAACGGTTCATCGGGCATATTACCGCCCCGGACACCACTGAAGAAAACCGCGCAGCTTCCGCACTGATCGAGGGCTTTGCCGCTCAAATCCAGCTTCCTCTGGATCAGGACAAAGGCCGTTATATGTCTACAGCTGAAGCTTCAGCTGATTTGCAGGCAGATGCCATTTTAGACGGTCAGCTTCGGCTGATGCTGGTACAGCGGCGTATGCGCCCAGCTGAGGAAGCAGCGTTGATTCGCAGAGTGGAAATTCATCCTATTTTGAAATGAGGTGGTCCGAGTGACCTTGGAAAATCATGAGAAGGCCCCGGTACATTCCGGGCAGGAAGCAAGCGGCCCTCGCTATACGCTGGAGGAGCTAAAGGAGCACGCAGAACAATTGTTTTCCGTGAAAGAAGAAGTGCTGGCAGGAGCCTTTTTTGGCACACAGGACAAGCTGTTTACGGTAGCAGAAGCACACACTAAAATCGAACAATTTATGAAAGCGAAGGTGGACTAATTATGGCAGGCGGAACATGGGAAAACACGAATAAACCGGTATTGCCGGGTTTGTATATGAATTTTCAGGCAGCAGCAGCTTCAGCAATTCAAGGTGGGTCACGTGGTACGGTCGTTGTACCCGTTAAGGCGAATTGGGGCCCTGTACGTGAGTTTGTAGAGATCGGCAGTGAAACGGCAATCAGCCAAATCTTTTCGGGTGACAGTCTGGACGGTGCGACCGCGTATTCGACGCTGTATCTGGCATTGCTGGGCGGTCCGAAAAAGCTGCTAGCCTACCGTTTGGCAGATGATACAGCTGCTGAAGCATCTGTGACGCTGAAAAGCGGCGGTGCGACCCCGGCGGATGTGCTGCGTCTGAAGGCTTTGTACACAGGTAGCCGTGGTAATGGTTTCGCTGTAACTGTACAGCCAACTTTGGGCGATGAGCAAGCTCGTGAGGTGCGCCTCTATGAAGGAACCAAGCTGCTCGGCACGTACAAAGGCAGTGACGGTACAGCAGCCTCTATTGCCAAGGCCATGAACGAGAATAGCGAAAACGTATGGGTGAAGGCCGAGGTTGTTGGCGACGGCGGCATTCCGGTGGATGTCAGCGGCGTACACCTCACTGGCGGCAACAGCGGCAATAGCAAGCTGGTTAATGCCGATTACATCGCGATGCAGGAGGCACTTGAAGGACAGGAGTTTAATGTGTTGGCCCTGGATTATGCAGCTGATCTGGCATTGCTGCAAAGCTTTGCTGCCTGGATCAAGCGTGTCCGCAACGAAGGTAAGGGCGTAATCGCTGTATTCGGCGGTTCTGCGGCAGATGATGTGTCCAAAACAGCTGTCAGCTTGGCCTCTGCACGTTCCCTGGCACTGAACCATGAAGGCATCGTGAACGTCGGTACAGGCGTACGTCTGGCAGGTACGGACTACAGTTCCGCCCAAACGGCTGCTTATGTAGCCGGGCTGATTGCAGGTCAACGTCTGAATCAATCGGCAACGTATGCGGTTACACCTTTTGAGGATGTGACCCGTCGCTGGACACGTTCCGAGCAGGAGCAGGCAGTCCGTAATGGTGTCTTCCTTTTGTTCTTTGACGGTCGTCAGGTCAAAGCGCTGCGTGGCATCAACAGTTTGGTGAACCCGGCTGCTGGACAAAACAATGCATGGAAGAAAATTCGTTCCATCCGTGTCATGGATGCTATTAATGCTGACTTGCAGCGTGCAGCCGAAGAGACTTACATTGGCAAAATCAACAACACGGTGGAAGGTCGTCTGGCGCTTATCGGTGCGATCAAAGAATACCTGGCACAGCTGTCGCTGAGCAACGTCATCGAAGCAGATGGCTACGATGTCATTCTCGACCCGGCTTACTACGGCGATGCACCAGTCATCAAACCGGAGCCGGATCAAGTGTTCCTGCAATGGAACGTGAAGCTTACCGACGTGATGGAGCAACTGTTCGGCACATTTTACGTGCAATAAATAAGCATTTTACGTGTACAAGCATTTCGCAGGCAATCAGCAGAAATGGTGTAGCTTGTTAACAACGAGGATTTTGTGAAATCCCGAACTATATTATGGATCATTTTGAGGAGGAAAAAGAAATGTTGGATGCTTCAAGAGTCATTTTAGGTACGTATGGTCAGGCGCATGTGGACGGGGTGTGGCAGACGAATATCAACAAGCTGGAAGCCAGCGTGGAAATGGAAAAACGCGAGCTGAATCTCGTGGGCAATGAGTGGAAGGTGCACAAGCGCGGTATCAAAAAGGGAACGGGAACAATGAGTGGCTACAAGGTCACATCCGATATGATTCGTCGCGGTTTTAACCGTTTTGAGATTATTACTAAATTGGATGATCCAGAAGCCTTCGGACATGAAAGTATTCGTCTCATTCGTTGCACTGCTGACAAAATCCAACTGGCCAACTGGACAGCAGGAGAAGAAGTACAGGAAGAAACGACCTTCACCTTTGAAGGTTATGAGCTGCTTGATCCGATTGTAGCAAACTAAATTGGAAGACGGGGGATGGGATGCTGTCAAGCGTTCCGTTCCCCAAATACAAATGAACAATAAGGGAGAATGACTTATGAGCTTGAATGAGAATATGACAGAAGAACAAATTTTGGACAGCCTGTTTGAAGCTGCCGAAAAACTACCTGAGGAAACGGTTCGTATCAAGCGCCTTGATATGAAAATTGTGCTGCACGGCCTGACCTCCAGTAAGGTGGACAGCATTCGTGAACGCTGCACGATTCGACGGACTGTGAAAGGTGCAGTGGATGAGAAGGTAGATACTGAAACGTTCAACGCCTTGTTGATTTCGGAAGCTACTGGAAAGCTGGAAGTGAAGGGCCTGTCCCTTAACGGTTGGGGCGATCCCCGGATTACAAGCCGCTTGAAGCTGTCCGGTGGCGAACAGTCTGTCCGCCGTATGCTGCTGGCTGGTGAACTGGATGCAGTAGGGGATAAGGTGCTGGAACTGTCCGGTTTTGGTGTTGAGATTGCTGATCTAAAAAACTAATCAGCTCCGGGGGAATGACGACGATGCTGTACCACTTGTGGGTCCGGCACCACCTCCGCCCCGGAGACTTTTGGCGGCTTCCCCGCGGTGAGCGCATGCTGCTGCTGGCGTTTGCCGAACAGGAAATGGATAGCATAGCAGCTTCAAAAGCATAAACAAGGAGGTGAACATGATAGATGGCAGAAGCATTAAATTACCGCATGAACCTTGTGATTGATCCTAAAAACGTCATTAAGGCGAACAGAGAATTGCGCGCAATGGAACGCTATTTTGAGCGGATTCAAGGACGTGTGTTGAAAATCGGCCGCACTCGCATGGCCCCGGAAATTGTGCTGAACGATATGGCCTCCAAAGGGCTGGATAATCTGTTGAACAAGATTAATCGGGTTAAATCCCAGATTATTAACGCCTCGGGAAATGTAAATGTGAAGGTGAATAGCGGCACTGCTAAAGCAGGCCCGGTTAAGTCTGACAATAACCTGGGTACGGTTTTAAAAGCAAATACTACTGCTATAGAGGCCAATACGGCCGCTATTGCGGATTTAAGTACTAAGTTGGGATCTGTGACACCAGCTGCAGAGAAAAAAGAAGAGCCTAAGACGGTTTGGGGGAAGACAAAGGATTTTTTTAGTAATCTTAAAAAAATTGGTGGGGGGATAAAAAACTTATCTGAAGCACCTTCAGCGGGTAAAAAAGCATTGAAAGCAGGAAGAAAATTATTTACACGACCTGTTGGAGCAACTACTGGAGAAAAAATTAAAGATGTTGCAAAAAAAGCTTATTCTTTTGGGAAAAATGGTGGAGACTTCATGGAAAAAGTAGGTGGGGGGTTCTCAGATCTCTTTGAAGGTGGAGAGGGAATGTTTGGAGTCTTTAAAGGCGGTGGTAGTACTGCCACAGAAGCAGCTTCTAGTGCTGCTTCTAGCATTATAAACCCAAGTAGTGCTGCTGGAGCGGTTGAGGAAGCAGGATCAGGCTTATTCAAAAACCTTCTAAAAGGTGGAGCGAAAAAACTGTTGGGACCTTTAAGTTATGGGATGGATATTATGAATATCGCTCAGTCCGCTCCTGGTAAAGAACGCTCACAAGCTGTAGGCTCTGCTATAGGCGGGGGAGTATTGGGAGCCGTCGGTGGTATTGTAGGTTCAGTGATTCCAGGAGCAGGTACTGTTATTGGTTCTACACTAGGGAGTATGGCAGGTGATTGGATTGGTGGGAAAATTGGTGGATTAGTCTCAGATTATGGTCCAGCCATGATGGACAAAGCGAAGTCCGCTGGTAAATTTCTTGGAGAAAAAGCTTCCCAGGTTACAGGTTGGCTTTCAGATAAGGCTGGAGACTTCGGTAAAGGCTTTTCTGATTTCTTTTCTTTTGGTAAAAAAGATGAACCTAAGAAAGAGCCAGCTAAGCCACCTGAAGTACCCAAGCCTGCCACGCCACCTCAACCAGCTGTAGCTGTGTCGAATAAACCATTAACACCTATGCCACCATTTCCGGGGTTACCACCCGGCTCTCAAGTGATGTATGGACCTCCGCAACCAAGCGTAAAAGGCGCTGCTAACCCATATGGGCCGATGGCTATAGCTAACCAGGGAGTCAATCCAAACCCACTACTGAATACTGCGGCTCATGCGAACAATGGAGCCAAAGCTAAAGGCAAAGGTAATGGTAATCCGACACCTCAAGTAGTACAGATCAGTCCTGAACAGATGGGAACCCTGTCTGGCTTTTTGAAGGATTTTAAAACGGAAACCACCAACCAATTCAATCTTCCTGCGGGGGCTGTACAGGTCACTGTACATGAGAACAAGCTGGATGTGGATGGGCTTATTACGCAAATTGGCTACCGTCTCAAAGCTGAAATTCTGCGTGCAACGCAGAATACCAAGCCAGCAGGCGCTGGAGCTATGTAGTGCAGTATATGGTAGCAATGGGGAAGGAGGAAAGAGATGGAATTTAGTTTGACGGATGGTAAAGGAAAAAAGTTTCAGTTTCCAGTAAATCCTGAGGAAGTGACGATCTCACGGCAAAAAGGATTTGATACAACGACGATTTTATCCTATGGGGAGTTTGACTTCCCACAAGGGGAGAAGGTGAAGGAAATCTCCTTCTCTTCTTTTTTTCCGAAAGAATACAATCCAGCGTATTGCACATACGAAGATATCCCTGATCCACAGGAGGCCATGAACACGTTGAATGGCTTTTTGTTATCCAAGAACCCGTTACGTTTTATCATTACGGAGACAGCCGTGAATGTGCCAGTAATTGTGGCATCCCATAATTCCACCTTTCGCGGCGGCGAGTATGGGGATGTGAATTTTGATCTGTCACTGCGGACCTGGAGTGATATGAAAGTTGCCAAAAAAGCTGGCGTCACGGGAAGTAAGGCGGCTGCGGTCAACAAAAAACCTCGCACAGATATGAAAGAAAAGAAAAAAACATATACGGTTAAGTCGGGTGATTCCTTGTCCAAAATTGCCAAGCTGGAGTTGGGGGATAGTTCGCAATGGAGTCGTATTTATCAGCTTAATAAAAAGGTCATTGGACAAAATCCGAATGCAATTAAACCGGGTCAAAAGCTGGTGTTATCATGAGCTACAAAGTCATTTTACAGGATAAATATGATTTATCTCCTCTCGTGGAGAACATTAATTTGAGGGATTCGCTGGAGCAAATCGCCTATCAGGGCACGGTCAATCTGGTCGTTACGTCGGATATGCCGCCCATTTCTCCAGGGATGTCGATCCGGGTTAGTGGGATTCCTTATGGCAAAAAGGATTATGTCCCCTTGCTGTCTCCAGCGGTGATCTGGGAAGTTGAAACCTCTAACAACGGGCTCAAACGTATGACGCTGACGTTATATGACCGTACGGTGTATTTGGACAAGTCAGAGGATGAATATTTACTTCCTGCCAAGCAGACGGCTACTCAGCGTTTTCAGAAGTATGCTAGGGACTGGAAGCTGAAAATCGCTTCATTGCCAGATACGAAAAAAACGCTGGGACGCGCCGTATACCGCACACAGTCCATCTATTCTATGATGCTGGGAGATCTGCGCGAAACGGCAAAGGCGGGGGGGAAGCTGTATCATCCACGGATGATTTCTTCCGGCTTGGAGCTGTACGAGCTGGGAACGAACAAAGATGTGTATGCTCTGGAGAGAGTCACGGATACAACTCAATCCCGTACGCTGGAAGGTGCGGCCACGAGAGTGAAGGTACTGGCTACGGCTGCCAGTGAATCAGGCAATGAGGTACCGTCCAAGGTGATGGCGCTTGAGGAAAAGGACATTGCCAAATATGGGACACTTCAGGTGATCGTGCAGGATGACGAAGTCAAGTCTGGTGCAGCAGCACGTGAGTTGGCCAAAAGTAAGCTGAGAGGCATACAACAAACGATATCGGTAAATGCACCGGATATGAACACGATTCGAGCAGGAGACGCGGTAATGTTAGGTTCCATAAAGCTGTTGGTCATTTCAGTGAGCAGGGAATTAGGTAACCCCGGCAGTATGTCGCTGGAGCTCGGAACGTATGACGATGTAAAAAGGAGGTTTTACCTTGAATAAGGACCCCTATGGGCATTTGGCTACTGCGCTGCAATCTTCTTTTCATAAGCATACCAAGCAAGCACTGAGTGGGGTAGGCGCGGTACTAGGAACGATCACCTCCACGGGACTCAAGCTGGACGATTTTAAACATGAGCTTCAGGATTATCTGGTCGCCGAGCTACCGGGGCTGCTGTCTGTACCAAGTCATATGTATAAAGGCACCTCAACCGCAGTGGAATCGGAAAATTGGGAAGGCAAAGAGCTGAAAACTTCCTTTTATATCGGGGAAGACGAGCTGGAGGATGTGAATCTCAGTTTGAACGAAGGTCTTAAGCCTGGAGATCGTGTACTTGCGGTTCGGGTGAATAGCGGCAATGATGTGGTGGTCGTGTGCAAGGTGGTGAGTGGACGTGGCTAATTTATTCCCCGAAACAGATGATATGATCTGGACAGACACGGATATGACCGACCCGGATGTACTGGAGGATAACCGTGCGGTATTTGGGCGAAGCTGGCGGTTTGATTTTGAAGCTGGTGAGTTTGTTATGAGCCCTAGCCGTAAAATCGTGACTACAGGCGAGAAAGAAGCCTGGGTACAGTGGTGTGAAAAAGCGATTCGCACTCCTCGCTACCGGCATGTGATCTATTCACCTGACTATGGGAGTGAGCTGGAGGAGCTAATTGGCAGCAGCTATGGGCACGGTGTGCAAGAAAGCGAAATTAAACGCATGGTCACGGAGGCATTACTAGCAGATGCACGTACGGCTAGTGTGGATCAATTCACGTTTCGCTGGGAAGGTGAGGCGTGCCATTTTAGCTGCCAGATTACGAACGTGCGAGATGAAACAGAAATTGTGGAAAGTGTGGTGATCTAATGGCAGACTTGCCGGAATATTTGGTAGACCAGACGGAAGAGGGAATTTTAAATCGGATGCTGGAAAAAGTGCCTTCGGACATGGATAAGTCCGAGGGCTCTTTTATTTGGGATGCACAGGCGCCAGTAGCGTTTATGCTATCCGAAGCGGCAATCTGGGCGCAGGAGCTACTGCGACGTGGCTTTGCCAGCACAGCAGCCAGCGACAACCCGGATTTTCGCTCGCCGGAGCTGGATTTGCGGACAGCAGAGCATGGGGTGACACGGCGAGAAGCGGTTGCTGCCTCAGGTATGGTCAGTTTTACAGGCACAGCGGGAACGACCGTCCCGGCGGGAACGTTGGTGGCGACCCCGGCAGATGATGTATCCGGGGAAGCCTCCATTGAGTATGCGATCACGGCATCGGTCACGCTGGATGAACAAGGTGCCGGGGAAGCGGCTATTCGGGCGGTGAATCCCGGGCGCAGCGGTAATGTGCCTGCGGGTGTCATCCAAGTGATGGCAACCCCGGTTAGCGGGGTCGCCTCTGTGATCAATACGGAGGAAACCAAAAGTGGTACAGACGTTGAGAGCGACCAGTTGTTGCTGGAGCGTTTTTATGCCAAGGTGCGGAACCAGGGTACCAGTGGCAACAAGGCGCAGTATACCCAGTGGGCGAATGAGATTGCTGGAGTTGGTGGCGTAGAAGTTGTTCCTCTCTGGAAAGGGCCGGGAACAGTAGGGTTATATGTGCTGGATACGGATAAACGCGCGGCCAGCCCGGATATCGTGGCTGCGGTGCAGAAATACATTGATCCGACTCAGGATGGACAAGGAGAAGGGCTGGCACCAGCGGGCCCTGTGGTGACGATCATGCCAGCGACAGAAGTGGAAATTAATATCTCAGTTAAGGTACAGCGTACCAAAGAGAAGCCGTCCACACTGGATGAAATCAAAAAGCTGATCGAAAGCGGTGTGCGGACGTATTTGAAGCAGCTTGCTTTTTACAAAGAAGACCCGTTGGTACGGTATACCCGGATTTCTGCTGTGCTGCTCGACATTCCGATTATTATTGATTTCTCTGAACTGAAAATCAATGGACAGAGCAATCAGAATATTGAGATTGGATCAGGTCAGGTGGCAGTGCTGGGGACGGTGAGCGTCAGTGAGTAACAATGGAACGAACAGTTTTGAAGATTTATTGAATAATTCAGACCAGGGAAAACGTGCAAACCGTAGTGACACTTTTGTTAATCGGGTAACTATAGCGGGAGATACATTGGGCCAAATGAGCAGCGAGCGGGGACGCGAGCTGCTTTCCTATTTGCCTGCCTATTATGAAACCTCACGTGTAATGCGTTCCGATATGGATGCTAAAGGAAGCGAATTGGACGCTTTGTATCTTGCAATGGATGCAACGGTGGGACAGTTTTTCGTACGTACCGCCACGTGGGGGTTGGAACGCTGGGAAATGGAGCTGGGGATTGAAACCGATCTGACGAAGCCATTGGACCAACGGCGTGCGGTGGTGGAGTCGAAGCTGCGAGGGGCAGGAACTTTTTCCGGCCGGCTTGTCAAAAATGTAGCGGAGGCGTATGACGGAGGCACTGTAGATGTTATCTTTCATCCCGCCGAATGGGGATTTACCGTCAAATTTATGGATACCATCGGGATTCCGCCTAACGTGGAGGATCTTAAAGAAGCCATTGAGGAGATCAAGCCCGCTCACATGGCGGTGGAGTACAAATTACGCTACCTGACCATTGCTGAAGTCGAGTCTATGACCGTCTATGAAAATGAACATACAACACAGGATAGATATTTAGGAGGTGGCGCATAACATGGCAAGCGAAAAAACACCAAATCTTGGCTTAAATCAAATTGACCGCACATCGCCCAAAACCACGTATTTTGATCTGGAGAAGTATTTGGACCAAAACTGGCGCGCTGTAGATGATTTTGCAGGTGATGTGAATGATGGTGTGAATGCGATCAAGAAGCGTCTGGATACGACGGATCGTAAGGCGGTAACTTTGGAACCTGGGGTACAAATTGTTCATGCGGAAAAGGCATCTCCGTTTTCGCTGACGGGGATGAAAGGGCGTACGTTGGTGAATTTGTTGGGACGCACTGGAGGAATGGAAAGTCTGACAGGTTGGTCAGCTGTAAACAACACAGCAAAGCTGGAATTAAACGCAAGTAATAAACTTACAGGTAACAATGCTCTTGAGGTTACCGTTAGTACAACACCAGTTGGTATAGCTGGAGCTTATGGTTTGCCTCTTAAATTTGGAGAGGGGGCGCCGTATTATTTGATCCGTGGTTATGTTAAAAATGGGAATCTTTCAGGTACTGATGCTAGGGCATATATTCAATTGACTGACGAAATTGCATATGCGGTGGATATGAGTACTACGGATTCAAATGAATTTACTTTTTGTTATGCGGTATATGATGCTAGAAAAGCCGCTAAAGCACCTATTCCTTATGCTGTTTCTCGCGGATCTGTTGGGCAGTATGCTTACTTTGATGAAATGGCTGTTTACGAACTGAGTTCATCTGAGGCCACAGCAATTAAAAGTATGTCACCTGAACAGGTAGCTGCCGAATATCCATATGTGAACAGTGTAATGCCTGTGTGTAATCCTTATGCGATTCGGTATGGGGAGAATATGCTGCCTAGCATTTACGAAGCTGAAAACAGTGTGACCACAGGTTCAAAAAAAATTACCGCTCCATATGTCGCCACTCTCACTAAGAGTACAGCAGGATATAGCTCGTATGCCTGGAACCTCCCGGCTGCAGCTAGTAAAGCTTACACTTTATCCATGAAAGTGTCAGTATCTAATATCGGGGGAGTCATTGGTGCAGGTGGTTACTACAATATCCGTGCACTAGATGCGTACGGGAATTACGTTGGGGTACCCTTAGACACTGGCCCATACGCAGTAGCTAACGGTGAGCACACTTTATCACAGACGTTTACAACTCCTGTTGGGACATTTGGATTGTGTATTATAGTTGGAGCGGATACAGGTGTTTTTGGTACGTTTGTTTTTTCAGAAATGATGCTCAACATCGGAAGCATTGCCAAACCATTCAAATCACGTGAGGACTCCATGCTGGCATTACAAACGGACCTGTATGCCGATCCTGTTACGGGCGAAAATGCTGACACGGTATTTGAGAGAGAGGGTCAGTATTTCAAATCTAAGAAGTGGAATGCCATAGTGCTGGATGGCAACCGGGAGTACGCGTTTTACACATCGGTAATCGGTAATAAAACGGTAGGTTCACTAAACAATGGAATTACCCCAGCCATAGACGGTACGGGGATATTCGTCAAATTTAACAGCAAGGTTATTAAAGAGTCGAATTACGCAACTGCAATTGGTCAATCCGACAGTTACAATATAGGATCATCGAGCAGTAATGGCACGTACGATAATTTTCAAATAGGTGTCTCGCTTACAGACAGCGGATGGGGGGACAGTTATACACCGACATCGGACGAGATTAAGGCTTATTTCAATGGTTGGAAGATGTATCTTGCGGGACAAGGAGATGTAAGCAAGCCTTTTAATAACGAATCTGCAGGCAAGGCGTGGTGCCCAATAGATTCTATTTATGTGGCCAACGGTACGCCATCTGCAACGTTTTTCGTTACAACATTACCAACAACAGGGATAACTTCCTTGACATACACAAGATATGGAATTTGGACAACGCAACAACTCGTGTATCAGCTTAAGACACCTACTGTTGAACCCATCGTTAGTGAGGGACAGCTATCCTTTATTGAGGGAGGGAATCAGGTCGAAGTCGGTACGGGGATTATACTACGTGAACGATCAAAGGCAGTTTACACAAATGGAGCTTACTATATAAACGGTCGTACAGATGATCCGAGTATTTTAAAAAATAGAGTAAATAAAATCTTAGCCGTTTATAGAGATGGTAAAAAGGATTCGTCATGGATAATTGCCACAGTTTCAGATCAATACCAATCTACCTTCGGCAAAGAGCAAGTGTATACTTTGACCGCCAATTTCAATTTATCGTCGTCTTACAATACTACCTACCTAATGTTTGATCGTTCACCCGTTGTCAAATTTATCGGAACTTATACAGCCAATGAAAAAACGCTTTTACTTGACTTGGTAGATAGTGTTCAACAGAATAGTACACGTTTGTCGGTCGTTGAAAATGGGAGGGTAGAGAACGATATCACCTTAAAATGGATAGCTCCTACATTACTCAACGGGTGGGTTAACTATGATAATACTCGTAGGCCAGTAGGCTACTGTAAGGATTCTCAAGGCTGGGTACATGTACAGGGATTTATTCGCGGAGGTGCTACTGCTTTTGGAACACAGATTTTTACATTACCGGATGGTTATGAAGCGGAAAGGCCAATGGAGGTTGCGGCGCTTTCTGCTGAAGGTAGTGTCCCTTATCCCTCAACTATATATGTAGGCGAGAGCAGTATACAGTGTGATAATGCAGTACACAATTCTTATTTAATACTAGATTTTAAATACCGTGCAAAACAAGGGGAGTGACCAAATGAAAGCAGTTCCTAAAGTGAATATAAGCGGTCTCTATCTAGAGGACGAGCTTGTGGACGATGCCTTTGTGGGTGTCGTCCCTTTTTATGCTTCCTTAGAAACCAGAGATCAGACTATGAAGGAAAAAAAAATCGCTGGCTATACCGTTGGTATTCCAGTTCCACCGGGCTTATACCAGCCTCATTTTGACATTCAATCCTGGCTAACCCAAGAAACAGAATATGGTGAAAAACTGTTAGAAGCCCAGAGGGCGTATGAGCAACTCAGCAAGGAATCGCAAGCTTCATTTCAGAAGCTACATGATGAATGGCAAAACAAGCTGGAAAACGAACGTGGAGACGAACCTATATATTCTGCTCCGGCTTTTGCGACTCCAGAACGAAGAGATCCAACGACGTTCTGGAGTGAAGGATTAAGTGCCGAGGCGATTAAGGAACTGACACAAAAAGCAGAGCAACAGCCAAGTGAGACAGATCAATTGAAGCAGCGTATTGCAGATCTCGAAGTAGTGCTGAGTCAGTTCATGCTTGGTAACACAGGAAAATAACCAAGTACCGACTCCTGTTTAACTGCAAAAATCTTATTTAAAAGAGGTGAAGTCATAACTATGACTGCTTTAACAGAGACTCAATTGCGTATTTGTGCTTATGCTTGTGTTACCCGCTATGATCGGGGAGAAGGTAATATAGCAGCTATCATTGGAAGCTACGCTTTAGATGAAAAACAACGTAAACAAGTGAAGGAAATGATTTTATCCCATCGTTCTGATCTGGTATTGGACAACGTAGAGGAATCGTCATCTATGGAGGTTTCCAGTGCACAGCGAGAACCGGTTAAATGGTATAGCTCTATTTTTCGTAAAAAAACGGTATAGAGCAGAGGGCAAAAATGCCTGTACTCAAAGGAGGAGCGAGCATGTATGAAAGAATGGATCTGATTATAATGGGTTTCTCCAAGTTGAAAATGAACAGACAAAGCAATCCTTTTATAACGATTCAATTCGGTCAGGGGGTAGAGCTGGGGATGGTGAGTGTGGATGGATATTGACGAAAAAAAAGAATCTGTTATCCAAGATGTAACCGATGATTTTAGTAATCGAATGTTCAGTTCGCGGGGACCGGAGCTATTTTCCTATCTTCCTGCCTATTACGAAGCATCTCGTGTTATGCACGTCGATATGGATGCAAAGGGTAGCGAACTAGATGCTCTATATCTCGCGTTGGATGATACGTTAGCTCAGTTTTTTGTTCGTACTGCCACTTGGGGGCTCGAACGCTGGGAAATGGAGTTGGGTATCCAAACCCATTTGGAAAAACCGCTGGAACAGCGGCGATCTGTTGTGGAGTCAAAACTTCGTGGAAGCGGCAAATTTTCAGGGGATTTAATACGGAAAATCATGAACTCTTTTGATGTGGAAGGGGAAGTAGACTTTCATCCGACGGAATATAAGTTCAGTATAAGCTTTAAAAATCGCATCCCTGAAAATATGATTGATTTCAAAAAGATCATTGAGGATATTAAGCCTGCTCATCTTGCTTTTTATATGAATAACAAAACCAGGCTTACATTTCTTCATGAAAATGAAATAGTTTCTCGTATTCGATTACGTTCGAGAGTTCGCTTTTTGGGTGGAAGGCCATGGTATTTAGATGGTGTCGAGTTACTGAACGGAATAGCTTCTTTGTCCGGGTGGACAGAGGAACCTATGCGCTATTTGAACCGTTCAAAAATGGTCATCAAGCATCGAGTGGATCATCATCAGGAAGGCAGAATGAAAATTCGAGACCATTATTGGAAGTTAGATGGAAGTATGAAGCTGGACGGTAGTCAGATGTTAAGCTCAACCGAGAAAGTCATTTCAATCTAAACAAATATAACTTTTATTTTTAAGATAGAAAGGATGGTAAGTATGGCAGAACAAGTTTTGACAGTCACGACTGCATATGCAAGGGAACAAATGGCTCGTGCCCGCGCTGAGGGAGGAACGCTAAGTAAAGTAGTAAAAATGGCATTTGGTAGCGGAGGTGTGGATCAAGCAGGGAAACCACTGCCTTTGGATGGAACAGAACAGGTGTTGAAAAAGGAACTGGTTCAAAAGGATATTACGAGCTTTGAATTTATTGCTCCTGCAACAATTCGATATACCTGCTCACTGGCAGAAAATGAATTGGCGGGAGAAACGATTAATGAGCTGGCTTTAGTAGATTCAGCAGGTAAGCTGACGGCTGTTCGTACGATGAGTAACAAGGTCAAGGATAGTGATATGGAGTTTGTTTTCGAAATTGATGACATCTATTAAGGAGGATACAAAATATGAGCATACAACAACCACGCAGATTTGTTACTACCGACCAAGGACATGCGGACGTCCTGAATGGACCGATTGATACCCTTTATGCTAACGATCTGGAATTGGCCGCACAGGTTGAAAATATCAAAAAGGACCCGGCTGGAAACGGTGTTGCTTCTAAGGAAGCGTTAGACAACCATGCCAGCAATACAGAGATCCATGTTACGGCAGCCAAGCAAGCGGTATGGAGTGCAACAGAGGGGAATGCCAAGAAGTATACAGATCAGTACGCTGCTCCCAAGCAGCATAGTCACCCAGCATCAGATTTGCCTTCTGCATCCACACAGGCTAGGGGGATTGTGCAACTTAATACATCTACCGGAAGTACAGCTACAGATCAGGCAGCTACTCCCAGTGCGGTAAAGGCAATAGGTGATGAATTAAGACAACTTATTAATAGTGTAAAGGAGACTGGTTCTGTGAAAAGCATACAAAGATTTAGTATTTCCAGTAATGTGCCTGACGGTATTGTAAATATTGCACCTGTCAATGTCGGAAAAGCAATGTTGAACTTAACAACTTACGGAGATGATGATAGCCATATGGCCAGCATTATAAGCCCAACGCAAGTCAAATTCACTCATGAAAGAGGCGGAGATTATTATATTTTTGCAAGTTTTGAAGTCATAGAATTTAATTAAGGTGGGGATGTTATATGAAATATTTTGCTCAGTATAATAATGATTGCGTAATATTCGCAGTATCGCAGAGTATTGAAGCGCCAGCAGGTGATAAAGTAATTGAAGTTAATGGATACGAAGTATTAGGGAGTAAATTCCATCCGGATACAGGTGATTTCGAAAGAATTCCAGCACCGAATCCTAGGCCGTCTGTGGAGGAAAAGCTCCAAGAAGAAATTGAGATATTAAAACAAGCTGATCTGGATAACAAAGAGACAATTGCAGGGCTGATTCAGTTCGTTATGTCACAACAGACCGATGTTTAAGTAGAATTCTAAGAATAGTACTATTTGCTTTAGCATAATAACCAAAGGTGGTAATACGGTGGACAATAAAATCAAAAAAGCATTCGCTGCAACTTTCGTACAACTTATTTTATCTGGTCGTCGTTCGATTGAAGATGTGCCAGTAGTGCTGCAAGACATGGTTAAGACAAATTTGGATTTAGCCAAAACTGAACAAGTATAACAAACACGCCCGCGCAGAGCGTGTTTTTAAATGCCCTTGAATCAGTCCAAGGGCATTCATTTTACACCTTGGTTCAAAAGGGGGAACAAATATGCATGAAAAGATCGATCAGATTTGGCTGGGGCTATCCACGGGGACCTTGATCGGTTATTTTTTTGGGGGGTGGACCACAATGTTGACGTTGCTGTGGTGGATGGTCGTGATCGACTTTTTCACCGGATGGGCAGCGGCCTGGATTAATGGGGAGCTAAAAAGCCGCCAGGGGTATTACGGTATTTTTCGCAAGGTTACCGTGTTTTTGCTCATTACGGTAGCTCATCTAATCGACGGTATTCTCGGGGATGCACATTACTTCCGGGATGCCGTCGTTTTCTTTTATTTAGCGAACGAGCTGTTGTCCATTATTGAAAATGTGGGCAGAATGGGAGTGCCGATGCCGGATATTTTGCGGAATGCGGTAGCTATTTTTGAGTCCAAGTCGAGTGGAGAAAAAATAAAGCCAACCGACCCTTCCGACAAAGAAAATAAAGCTTCATAAAGTGCCACTAGTGGCCACTACCAAAATAGGCAGACTACCTTTTCGCCCTTTTTTCGGTGTAAAAGTGGAAAAGCCCAGACCGTATGGATGGTCCAAGCATATGGATAACAGAGACAAAGTGAGCTACAACATTATGAATGATAAGGAGGGAACGCCTTATGCAGAATCGCAGCCCTAACGCTGCCGAAGGCATTGACGTATCCCGATATCAGGGAACGATTGATTGGAAGCGTGTACGAGCCGATGGTAAATCGTTTGCCTTTATTAAAGCGAGTCAAGGACAGCGTTACGTCGATCCGACATTTATCACGAATGCAAAAGGGATCAAGGCAGCCGGGATTCTCCTGGGAGCTTACCATTTTGTAGATGCAACTAGTGTAAACGCAGCAAAAGCGGAAGCCAGGCATTTCGCCGAGGTGCTGGATCAGGTGGGGGGTGCGAAAGCGCTGGACTTGCCAGCGGTGATGGATTACGAAAATAATCCGGGAGGGCTTAGCTCGGCCGCGATTCATGAGGTTGCGTTGGCATTTATAACGGAATTTGAACGAGTAAGCGGCCGCAAGCCGATGGTATATACAGGGAATGCTTTTGCTGCCCATTTCAAAGCCCCATTGGGTAGTTATAAGCTGTGGATTGCGCGTTATAGTACACGAGTGCCCGGCGACACCACGGCATGGAAGCGCTGGGACTTTTGGCAATACAGCGATAGTGGACGGGTTGATGGAATTCAAGGGCCGGTTGACCTGAATGTATACGTCGGAACAGAGGCCGAGCTACGCCAAGCATTTGTAGGAGAAAAGGGGGATGAGCCAATGACAGCAGAGGAAAAAGCGGCATTTAAGGCCCTGCAGCAGCAGGTCGCCGCCCTTGAAAACAGCAAAGATGTGCTTAAGCAGACGTTGAATGAACAAAGCGCTTATATTAAAAAGGTGGATCAGCGGGTAGCTGAACTGGAGGCGCGTCAGGCTATGCCTGTACCGACCTGGGCGAAGGAAGCGATGGCTGCCGCTGTTGCATTTAATCCGGCAAGCCCGATTGTGGATGCGAAACTGCCAAGCAGTTACGATTTTTATCGCTTACTGGTCGTACTGAACCGTCTGGGTGTGTTTAAAACAACCAAATGATCTTCGAAAGAACTCATTCACTGCCAATCCCACTTTTATATGAAATGAGTAAAGCAGTTACGCCCGAAGTCTAAATAGACAGGCGGTTGAAGGCAACCGCCTGCCCTTATTGCACCCTTATTCGAAAAGCAATTCAATATCCTCTTGGCTAATCCGAGCAGATTCAAAGTCCGAAGGAGTGAAGTGAACATTTTGCTGACTAAGTGTAAAATCAATCACACGGTGTAGAGTTTGGACATACATATGCATAAATTCAGTTATACTTTCTTTTTCAAACATTTCCGTGCTGTACATCATATGGACCACCAACTGGTCGTTAACAATCAGGCTGTTGATTTCGATGCCAGCCGTTAGATGATTGGCGTAGTCCACATCTTGAAGGCCTGGAGTATGCTTATATACATAGTCTGAACTCTGACTTTCGTGATCGAACTGTCCCAGATAATTGAAGCGTAGGGGACGAATCTTTTTACTTTTTTCAATAGCTCCTTGCATGTATTTTAAAATGCCATAACCGATACCCTGTTGGGGAATGCGTCGGCGCAGTTCCTTGACATATGCAATGACACTGCCTATTTCTGTACCTGGCACTTGAATACGTAAGGGATGTAACGCCGTAAACCAGCCAACCGTTCTGGATACGTCTACGTGATCCAGGCTCCTTCCGTGATGCTCAACCTCATAAGTGAAATCGTCCAACCCGATCCATTCCTTTACACTTAACGCCAAGGCAGCTAGCAGTAAATCCACAGGCTCAGTATGATAGACCTGATTCGCCTTGGTGAGCAGTTTGTGCGTATGGGTAGGGGAAAGTTCTCCTTCGACGACTGCACATGAAGCATAGTTTACGGCAGTAGCTGGCTGGCTTGTGATGAATGCTGGAAAATGGTCGTTGCCGCCCTCCATTTCATTCCAAAAATCAAGCTCCTCCCGTAGATCCGCAGTAGTGGAATAATGATGAAGCTCCTTGGCAAAGGTTTGAACAGAGGCTGTTTTTCTTGAAAAATGTACCTCCTTGCCTTCTTCTAAGGCATGATAAGCCTCCAATACATCCTCCAATATAATTCTCCAGGAAACTCCATCTACAACCAGATGATGCGCAGTGATGAACAATTCCCAGGTTCCTTGTCCGTGATCGAATATAGCTGCTCGAATAGGAAGACGGTGGGACAGATCGAAACCGGATTGCAAGCTATGCACCAGCTTATTGAATTCATGCTGCCAAGCATCTGCTGAAATAGGCGTCATGTCATAACAATCCAGCTTGAACGGGATTGCAGTGAGTTCCGGGTTATAAAATAACTTGCCAGCCGGGTGTATGCTCATCCTTAAAGCATCGTGATGCTCAATTACCTTGTGAAATGCCTTTTCTAGAGCAGAACGATCCATTTCATTTTTCAGCAGAAGCAAGACCGATTGATTATAGTGATGAGGATTATGAAATGACTGCTCCATAAACCACAAGGAGATCGGTGTAGGCTGAATTTCTCCGCTGACGGGAGCTGAAGAATCGTACAGTCGGCTCTTTTGGCGTGTGTAATGAGCAAGCTCTGCTATACTGGGATGCGCTAAAACATCCTGTACACCCACTTCCAAATCATAGTTATTTAATTTGGATGTCATCTGGATCGCTTTAATAGAGTCTCCGCCCAGTGCGAAGAAATTATCGTGGATACCTATGATAGACGTATGGAACAGCTCTTCCCAAACCTGCACGAGAATGCTTTCCACCGTATTATGGGCTTCCTCATATATGTCAGTTAATCCAGAGGACACGTCTGGCACAGGAAGCTTTTGCTTGTCCACCTTGCCATTGGATGTAAGCGGAATGATTTCCAGCTGGAGTATGTGGCTTGGTACCATATAATGGGGAAGACAAGCATGTAAATAATCTTTGAGAAGCTTGGGAGAGATAACACGATCAGATACATAATAGGCACACAAAACGGGATATCTATTCGCATCGCCTGTTTCCACAACGTTTACGACAGCATGCTGGATGTCAGGATAGGAGGATAAAGCTCCTTCAATCTCACCCAGCTCGATACGAAAGCCTCTGATTTTGACTTGGTTATCATTTCGGCCAAGGTATTCGATCAGGCCATTTTCCAGCCGTATCCCCATGTCACCGGTTTTATACATTCGTTCGCCAGGAACAAAAGGATTATCGAGAAACCTTTCTTTTGTGAGTTCCAGTCTGTTCAGATATCCTCTTGCCACTCCATGACCGGAAATGTAGATTTCTCCTTTTACCTGCACAGGAACAGGCTTTAAGTGCGTATCCAGCAAATATACAGCCACGTTATCGGAAGGCACACCGATGGGAACGGATCTTCTGCTATCCCGGTCTGCATCATACATATGGATCATGCAGCCTACGACGGTTTCCGTAGGTCCGTACTCATTGAACAGGGCAATACTTCCGCCAAACTTGTCATGAATGTTGTGAGCAAGACTGACTTTGAGATCTTCTCCTCCTACAATGCATTTGCGGACGCTCGATGTACGAATGTCCGACTCTTGTAGAAGGGACAAGTGTGCGGGAGTTAGCTTTACAATGGTTGTACGTTGGTCTTTCATAATGCGGAACAATACAAATTCGCCGGGATCATCATCTCTGTAGAGGTTAATGGCATGTCCGCTGATTAATGGGGTGAATATGGAAGTGACAGTCAGATCAAAGGCTATTGACGAATAACAAGCAAAGACCTCGTGAGCTGCGGACAAGTAGGTTTTATTCGCCCACCATATGTAATTCACAAGTCCCTTGTGCGGAACTGCCACTCCTTTAGGTTTGCCTGTGGAACCGGAGGTGTAAATTACATAAGCGAGCTGGTTCGGTCCGCTTTGTGGCTTCAAATTCGAGCAATCTCCATGGTACAGGGATGCATCGTCTATACGATAAACTCCTCTGGAAAATGAAATATCATCATTCAAAGGTGCATCGGTAAGAAGCAAAGCAGCCCCGGAATCCTCCAGCATATAGCTAACACGGTCAGCTGGATAGTGAGGATCTATAGGCAGATAGGCCCCACCTGATTTCAACACAGCTAAGATCGAAATGATAAGCTCAAATGAATGCCCAGCCATGATCCCCACGATACTCTCTTGCCCAATACCACGGCTTTTTAAAAACCTCGTCAGTTGGTTAGCTTGTTCATTTAACTCACGATAGGTTAACGTGTGCTCTTCAAAGTAACAGGCAATATTAGTAGCTTTTTCAACGACTTGCTGCTCAAATAACTGAGTAATGGTTAGGGACGAGGGATAGGAAGAACGTGTTTGATTCAGCCCATAGATCAGCTCATTTTGTTCCTGCGGAGATAGCATTTCAATTTCCGCAATCGGGGTCTGTGGCTGCTCGATCATCTCGCGAACGATATGAATGATATACTCAAACATTTTTGCGATCTGCGTCTCACTGTAAGAATTCACTTTATAGTCAAAGTCCAGCGTAATTCTTCCGCTCCCCTCCCAGTCACGAATAACCAGTTGCAGCGCATAAGGTTGATAACCACTGAAAACCTCCTGAACTTCATAGGGGCACCCATCAAATTGGGGACTAAATTTCATATTGTAATAATTAACACACATATCAAACAGACTGTTATATCCTTTTTGAGCAAGCTCCAGGTCACTAGCTAGAAGATCATATGGATATTTTTGATGAAAATAAAAATTCATCAGTTCTGCCCCCACATGCTTCATCAAAGAGCAGGCATCTAAAGCTTCATCCAGTTGGATGCGAAACGGCATGGTGCTGGTGAACATACCAAACGTATTTTTTTGTTTTTTGCCCGATCTGTTTAGGACTGGAGTCCCGATCACCACATCGGTTTCTTGAGTCGTCCGGTAGATGTAAAGCAGAAGGGCGGATACGAATAATACGTTTACAGAAAGTTTGGAGCTTTGGATAAAGGTCTGAATGATACGTGAAGTTTCACTGTCGATGGCAAAGGACGTTCGAACGGCCGAAATATCTTTGCTTTTGTTGATAGGTATCATGTCGGGTAAGGTTTGGAATTTTTCATGCCAGAATATTTTATTTTTAATAAAACGCTCAGATGTTAAATAGGCTTGTTCTTGATCAATGATAGGTATGTAGGAATATTCTTCATCAGCAGGCAGGGGGCTGTGGTTAACCAGTAGTGTATAATACTGCGAAATTCGTTCAGACACGATATGTAAGGCCCAACCGTCTGCAATAATATGATGAAATTGACCCAAATAACCAACATCACCAGGCCCAAGTTTAAAAATAACAAAAGAATACAGTTTGGCATTCAACAGAGGCATAACCTGTCCACTCACAGCCTTCAGCCATTGTTCAAAATGAAGTAACGGATCAGGCTCATGACTAAAATCAATACATGCGATCTGCTCCTTTTCATAGGGCTTCACGTACTGTACGGGTTCTCCATTTTGCTCTTCGATCTGGATGCGGAGGCCTTCCGTTTTGGAAATGAAGAGTTGAATCGCTTTCTCCAGCGCGTCAAACTCTAGTTCCTTTTGAATGCGTACAAGTCCGGTCAAATTGTGCATGGCTGTCGTACCATATATTTTCTCGTTATACCAAACTCTTTTTTGAGAATGCGTTAATGCATAGAACATCCATTAGCCTCCTTATACATGCAGATATTGAAAAACATAGAGTCTACATAAAAATGATCCTAGCCCACCCAATAAAAACAATCAAGCAGAAAAAATGTATTTTTAAACAAAAAATAAAACGGATTTTCGACAATTTTATTCCAATTTAAAAAGGCGAGTTCCCTTTAAAAGGTTTCCGTAGGTTTACAATGGAATTTTTAAAAAAGTGTGAATTAGCTCACTACATCCGATATGGATGAAATGTTAAGGTGTTAATACAATTTCGATAATATTGATAAATATTAATTTATTAAGTATTTCTGGTAATTGACTCTCCGATTTCGCAATCAATATCCTGGCATTCTTCCTTAATTTTCCTTTAAATAAATCCATTCCTATTTAACATATATTTACTCTTAAACTATTTAATTATCCATAAATTAAATATACAAATTGTGTATATTTATTCATGATGTTGAATACTATTTATCCTAGTTTTTTTATGTAATTACTAGATAAATAGTCTTACATATATTGGTCAAGCAAGCTTTGATTACATATTACAAAGAAAGCTGGAGCGATTATGGAATGTAAAAAGATGATCATGAGAAAAATGGCAGCGGTTATCCTGATTTTCGCTTTAGTGGCTACATGTATTCCGCCCAGTCGTGCGGAGGCCGCAGCAGGATTGGATGAAAACACCACTCAGCGTTTGGAAGCATTTATTCATGAGAAGATGCAGGAAGGTCATATCCCTGGAATGACAGTTATTGTGGTTCGTGGAAAGGAAACGGCCTATCTCAAAAGTTTTGGGTATGCCAATGTGGACAAGCAGGTTCCTGTAACACCCGAGACAAGCTTTGAAATTGCCTCTTGCTCCAAAGGATTTACAGCACTTGCCGTGCTGCAACTACAGCAGCAGGGGTTGTTGAAGCTGGATGATCCCGTTTCAAAGTTTTTTCCATGGTTTCAAGCCAAGTATAAGCACCAAAATGTCGAGATTACACTGCGGCAGCTGTTACATCACTCCAGTGGCATTCCATGGTACACAATTACCGACATCCCGATCTCCAACCGTCCCGATTCACTGGAACAGGTTGTACGAAATGTGAATGGCCTGGAATTACATAATCGTCCTGGCGAACGCTTTGAATATGCCACCATTAACTACGCAATCGTGGGGGCTGTCATTCAAAAGGTCACAGGGCAACCTTACGAAGATTATATGAAGACCCATATTTTTCAGCCTTTAGGTCTGAATAAAACTACTCTTTATCCCACAGAAGCCGCACCCACGATGGCAACAGGCTACAAGAACGGCTTTTTTCAAGCACGTGAATATCAATCCCCTGTCTTTAGAGGAAACCGTCCCGCTGGTTATATCATGATGGACGGAAATGACCTCGCCACTTGGCTCAAATATCAGTTGGGCAGCCTGAAATCTCCCATGACTCCATTAATTATGGAAACTCATGCGCCTGACCGCACCGTTACCCCCAGCAAGTTTGATATGTCGTCTTATGCTATGGGCTGGGCTGACTACCAAAGTGGAAACGGAGAGGTGTCCAAGGCTGGATTAAATCCGAATTTTTCTGCTTATATGGTTTTTCGCCCTCAGGATCAGCTGGCTGTAGGGATTATGGCAAACAACGGTACCACGTTAACGTATATCACCGGGCATGGTCTTATGGACATTTTACGAGATCGTCAGCCTGTGTCTCCGTATGAGCCAGATCAGAAAACAGACAATGCGTGGTCCGTTATTACGATCATGCTGGCATGTTATGTGCTGGCGGTAGTGGTCCTGTTGATGACGGTGGTACGAGATATCATCCGCAAACAACGTGTTTTGAAGCCTTTGAATCCAAAAAAGCTGCTCACATGGCTGCTATTTTTACTTTGCAGTACACCATTTTTGTATGGAGTTTATCTGGTTCCTACAGCCATGCAGGGCGTTTCTTGGACAACTGCGATCGTCTGGTCTCCGTTTAGCTTTCCGTTTGCGATTGCAGCCTTGGGGCTGGGATTGCTCTTGAGCTTTGGCTACCTGGTGTTGGGTACGCTTTTTCCGAACACAGACGAAAATAAACGCTCGCTTCCTTTACTGGTAATGATGAGCTTGCTGAGCGGGGCGGCGAATGCTTTTGTCATTTTTATCGTCAATTTCTCAATTGGCAGCGAAATACCGCTCAAATATCTGCTGTATTATTTCGGATTAGCGCTGGCGGTTTATATTTTCGGTCGCAAGCTGATTGAAACCAAATTAGTGAAGATTACCTACAACATGATTTATCGAAAACGAATGGAACTGATTCAACGTGTGCTACACAGCTCTTATGACAAATTAGAACGCATGGACAATGGCAAAATTTTAGCCACTTTAAATAATGATACAGAGATGGTGGGCTTCTCGGCCAATGTGGCGGTGGGGTTCGCGACCAGTCTACTGACAGTCATCTGCTGCTTTGTTTATCTCGGTACGATTTCATTTTGGGGCACGATACTCTCCCTGGCTGTCATTGCGGTGATTGCCGCATTTTATAGCATCGTCAGCGGTACGGCTAACCGCTATTGGGAAGAGGCGAGGGATACCCAAAACGTGTATTTGGGGTTCATCGACCATATGCTCAAAGGTTTTAAAGAGCTTAGTATGCATGGACGCAAAAAGACGGAGTTTAGCAGCGATATTCAGGATAGCTGTGAACAGTATCGTCAAAAACGCTCCGTGTCCCGCATTAAATTTACCAATGCACTGGTGCTGGGCGAGACGCTGCTGATTTTAATTTTAGGTGTAGTTACCTTTGTGTTCCCGACGATTTTCCCGAACATTAAGGATTACACATTAATTCAATTTGTTGTCGTGTTCCTCTACTTGATCGGACCCATCAACGGATTGTTGCAGGCTGTGCCGGAGCTGTTCCAGATTCGGACCTCCTGGCGAAGAATTAAAGCCTTTATTGCGGAAATGCCGACTGATGACAGCGGAGAAGTGTATGATACTGCGAGTTTGGTGGATGAAGAAGTGGCTGTGGAACGAATTGGTTTTCATAATCTTAGCTTCGAGTACAGCAACGTGACTGGAGAGTCCAGCTTTCTGGTCGGACCTATTACACTGGAAGCGGCTAAAGGACAGACCATTTTCATCACAGGCGGCAACGGCAGTGGTAAAACGACGCTTGCTAAATTAATGACTGCCCTCTATCCTCCACAAACGGGATACATCACGATCAATGGAGAAGTCATTGATGCCCGCACGTCGGGCGAGTATTTTTCCACCGTCTTCTCTGATTTTCATCTGTTTGAGCGCTTGTACGACATTGATTATAAGGAAAAGCAGTCCGACATTGAGCGTTATCTGAAAAGACTGGGACTGGAGGAAAAAGTAACGGTCAAGGATGGATATTTCAGTACGCTCAAGCTATCAGGTGGACAACGAAAGCGACTTGCGCTTTTGATCTGTTATCTGGAGGATCGACCCGTATATTTGTTTGACGAATGGGCTGCCGATCAAGATCCGGAATTCCGCAAGTTCTTTTACCATACACTTCTGCCTGAAATGAAGGCGGCGGGTAAAATTATTTTCGCCATTACGCATGATGACCATTATTTCCATACCGCAGACCGACTGCTGAAGATGGAAATGGGGCAGATGAAGGAGCTGGAGGTGTTGAGTGCTGAAGTCAGTGGCTCATAACCAATCCATTAAAATTTATGAAAAAGTGTGGGCTTAGCATGCAAAACTACATTGTTGTCAAAGGTGCAAGACAGCACAACCTGAAAAATATCTCCTTGCGGATTCCGCGAGATCAACTGGTTGTTTTCACGGGAGTTAGCGGCTCGGGTAAATCATCGCTTGTCTTCAATACACTATATGCGGAAGGGCGACGACGCTTAATGGAGTCGCTGTCCGCATATGAACGAATGGGCTTGCGAAAAACGGAAGAGGCGGATGTGGACTTGATCGAAGGGTTGTCTCCGGCAATCGCGATGGAGCAAAAGACGGTGTCGCGCAACCCGAGGTCAACCGTGGGTACATTGACCGAAATCTCCTCTTTTGTCCGGTTGTTGTTTTCACGAACAAGTCGGGCGGTTTGTCCCTACTGTCAGGAAGCACTGTCTGTACAGACAAGGAAAAAAATCACGGAGCAGATACTCCATTGTTCACCCGACACTTCAATAGAAATCTATGCGCCAATCCTTTCCATGCCACATGAAGGGCCTGTCGCGTTGCTGAAGGAAATACAAAAAAAAGGCTACACCCAATTAAGCTGGAATCAAAAAATGCTGGATATAGAGCAAGCAGAAGCTTTGTTTTCCGGTAGGTCTCCACAGGCCGTACGTCTAGGAAAAGGAGACAGTCAGCTGGAGGTACTGGTTGGCAGAATTACGATTTCAGCTTCCGTGGAGCAACGCAAAGATATTCAAGCTATGGTGGATAAAGCACTAGACTTAGGAGATGGCTGGATTCAAATTCGACCTATGGTTGATAAACGATTCGTATGGAATCCAAATTTCGGTTGCTCCTGTTGTGGTATGGTGGCGAGTGAAATTTCGGCAGGGGCTTTCTCGTCGAATAGTCCTTTGGGTGCTTGTCCGACTTGTACAGGACTGGGCACTCATTATGAAGTAGATCTGGAACGTGTGATTCCTGATCGATCCAAAAGTCTAGCTGAAGGAGCGATTCAGCTACTTGGCTGGCAATGTGAGCAAGAGAAATTTCATAAAAATCGAAAAATTTTGGAGGGACTAGCGACCCGATATCATTTTGAACTGAGCACGGCGGTAAAGGATCTGCCAGATGAGGCGTTATACGCTGTGCTATACGGTACTCAAGGGGAAAAGATTGCAATTGAGAATCCTGCTACAGGTGGCAAGCTGATGCACGAAAGATTTGCAGGGATTGTGAATCTTATTTATGAGCGCTTTAACGCTAATGCCAAGGATGAAATGAGCGCCATGAAAGCGGAAGACAAGGAAGTGATGCGGGAACAAGTATGTCCGAGCTGCGGAGGAGCACGTTTGAAGGCAGAACGACTGCTATATCGTGTGGGGGACAAAACGATCCGCGATTTTTCGAACATGCCGTTGGTTGAGCTGTATGCAGGCTGTGATGAACTACTGCGAATGGCACCTCAAGTTTTCGAGAGTCTTGCGGCTGTGGCCCAGCCCATTTTACAGGAAATCAAGACTCGTTTGACGCTGCTGCTGGATATGGGACTGGACTATTTAAATCTGAACCGTCCGGTGACCCTGCTCTCGGGTGGTGAATCACAGCGCGTACGCTTGACGACCCAATTAAGCTCTGGGCTGATGGGCATGATCTACATTTTGGATGAACCCAGTGTTGGATTACACCCGAAGGATACCGGGAAAATGATAGCTATGCTTCACAGACTACGGGATTTGGGAAATACCATCTTGGTCGTCGAACATGATGAGGAGATTATGGCCCAAGCGGATTATCTTGTTGATATTGGACCTGGCGCAGGATTGCTCGGCGGTGAAATTGTAGCACAGGGTACGGTGGAAGAAGTCATGAGCAATTCGAAGTCTTTGACAGGACAATATTTGAGCGGCAAGCAAGGTATTCCTGTTCCCACCCAACGAAGAAAGGCCTGTGACGGGAAATATCTTGAGGTGCTGGGAGCCAGGGAGAATAATCTGCAAAACCTGAATATTCGTATTCCATTGGGTTGTTTGGTTTGTGTTACAGGGGTCTCTGGATCAGGGAAAACCACGCTAGTTCATAACGTTATATATGAGAAATTACGTTCTCGCCTGGATGGTAAATCTGCATATCTGAAGCACGATGTAGAGCTGAAAGGAGAAGCGTCGATTGATCAGGTGATCTGTATCGATCAGAAGCCAATTGGACGGACACCGCGATCCACTCCGGCTACCTATGTGGGGGTGTTTGACGCCATTCGAAAGCTGTTTGCCAGGATAGAAATAGCTAAGCAACTCCAACGAAAGAGTGCACATTTTAGCTTCAATTCACCGGGTGGACGCTGTGAAGTTTGTTCAGGACTCGGGGTGATCGTCACTGAAATGCAGTTTATGTCTGACGTTGAAATGGTTTGCGAAACGTGCCGGGGCAGACGCTACAGCGAGGATATACTGGCAATTACATATCACGAGAAGAATATCGCGGATGTATTGGAGATGAGCATTGAAGAAGCTGCTGTTTTCTTCGCTGACCAACCGGATATTTACGGCAAGTTGAAGCTCATGAACGAATTGGGTCTTGGTTATATGAAGCTGGGTCAGTCTGCCACGACATTATCTGGCGGGGAAGCCCAGCGTATTAAGCTGGTAGAGGAGCTAAGTCAGTTAAAAAAAGGGCGCAGCCTGTTGTACATTTTGGATGAACCGACCACAGGCTTGCATCCCGACGACATTCAGCGACTGCTAACTATCCTTCAACAGCTCGTGGATGAGGGCAACACCGTACTCATCATTGAACATAACCTGCATCTGATCAAAACAGCAGATTATGTGATAGACCTTGGCCCTGAAGGGGGCACCCGAGGTGGACAGCTAGTGGCAGCTGGAACGCCTGAGCAGGTTGCGACCTGTGAGCACTCCCATACCGGATCTTTTTTACGTAACTTAGGAATGGATTACGACGAGAACGAGGTGAGAGCATGAGCAACAGATTGGAACATTTACGCATTCTCCCGACAGGCCCCCTAAATTATTATCTGCAAAAGCGATACAACGATCTGCCATGGGTGCACAAGTTTGGCTTGGATCACATCAAGGTAAAGGGGGATTTTATACTCATTCATGCATGGAAGCCTGGGTATGTGAAGCTAACACGGGAACAGGCAAATCTTCTCAAAGCAGCCATTGAAAAAGGCGAAAATCCTGAGGACAAGCTTCCTCGGCTGCCAGAAGCATGGCTACTGGACGGAGAAGATGAACCTGATGTGGAAGGACTCTTGGCTAAGGTCATCGTGCCCGAGTTATTCGAACTGCTTTCCCCGGAAAATCTTCAAGAAGACGTGACCAGTCCGCAATCTATCCGGTTAAGAGCTATTTTGGAGCGTGTCGCCGAGCATGTACCTGTTTTTCCAGCCATTCAGAATCCCTATGAGCTGCGTCGCTTTCTGGAGGTCGTGAAAGGCCAAAAGCCTAAAACAGTCGTTGAGATCGGGACAGCCAGCGGCGGTGTGTTTTATTGCCTGAGTCAACTGGCCGATCCAGACGCGTTGCTCGTCAGTATTGATTATCCGGGTGGACCGTATGGAGGGGGTCAGGATGACAGTGAGGTACAGCTCTACTCCAGCTTTGGCAGCACGGGACAGCAGTTTTCTTTTATTCGAGACCGTTCATTTCACTGCTCCACCAAACAGGACTTGAAAAAGGTTTTAGGAGACCGGCAGATTGACCTTCTATTTATTGATGGAGATCATTCCTACGGTGGTGTGAGTTCGGATTTTCGTATGTATCAAGAGCTGGTGGCACCGGGCGGCATGATTGCTTTTCATGATATCAGCATGCGGCCTGAAACGTGGGGAAGAGGTTATGATGTTGGCGTTTTCTGGGATGAAGTGAAACAAAGTTATCCCTCCTTTGAGGAATTTGTAGACCCAACGGGCTGTCGAGAGCCGTTTATTCGTCACCCGCAAGAGGGACTGTTCGCGTATGGGATTGGCACCATCATTCAATTGTAAGGGAGAGACAACCATGAGCCACCGTCCATTGAACAAAACACGTGTGGAGGATGTCATTGGTTTGACTCCCATGCAGGAAGGAATGCTTTACCACTATTTACGGGACAAGGATACAGGAGCTTACTTTGAGCAATACAGCTATACGCTGCAGGGTCAGCTTGATCTATCTGTCTGCTGTGAGGCGTGGAAATGGACGATTCAACAGCATGAAGTGCTGAGAAGCGTATTCCGCTGGGAAAAGATCCAGAACCCGGTTCAGATTGTCCTGAAAGGACGCGTCCTATCTTTCACTTTCCATGACCTCATAGAAATGGAAGAGGTGGAGCAAGAGACGGTACTACAGGAGCTGCGCGAGGCAGACCGTGCTGTAGGATTTGACCTGTCCGAGGGCCCCCTACTGCGGATTACGGTGTTTAGGCTGGCGCATGATCGTCATATCATGATGGTCAGCAACCACCATATTGTGATGGATGGCTGGAGTAATGGCATTGTGCTGGGTGAGTTTATCCGGGCATATGATGCGCTGCGTGCAGGCCGGGAGCCAGAACGATTAGCCAAGCCGCGTTTTCGAGAGTACGTGAAATGGCTTGGGATGCAGGATAGAAGCGGAAGTAAGGCATTTTGGCAAGCTTACCTGACTGGATATGAGGTTCAGCCCCTGTGTTTACCCGATACAATTTCTAGCTCAGAAATAAGCGATACGGCTTGCGAATCGTATGTTTTGCAATCGGAGCTGGTGAGGGGGCTTGAAGCTGTTGCGAAGGAAGAATCCGTGACAGTAGGTACCCTTTTTACAGCGGCTTGGGGTATTCTGCTGCAAAAGGTCAGCAGACGTCAGGATGTGCTTTTCGGCACGACGGTATCTGGCCGCTCCAGCAGCCTGCCTGGAATTGAACGGGTAGTGGGGCTTTTGATGAACACGGTTCCTGTACGGTTACAGTCAGGCAATGGAGATACGCTGCAACAAGCCTTGCTCGATATTCAGCAAGCCAGCGTAGCGAGACAGCCCTACGAAACAACACCGCTTGTGGATATACAGTCTTACGGCAATTTCAGAAGCACAGAGCGTCTTTTTGATACGTTGCTTGTGATTGAAAATTATCCGCTGGAGATCAATCAACAGAGTGAATTGAACTTGGAATCCTTTTCTGGCCATAGCGTAACGGATTATTCACTTCTGGTGAGCATTCATCAAATGGAGCAAACAGCCATCCAAATCATGTATCAGCCCTCAAAATATGAGCCGTCCGCGATTGAACTGTTATGTGAACGTTATGTTGCTTTGCTCAGGCTGATCGTTACAGAAAGAGATTGTGCCATTCAGAATATTCACTCCTTGACGGAGATGGAAAAGAGACTGGAAGAGGTCTGGGCAATTGAATTTGACTATAGCCCGGATACTTTGAAAAGGAGTGTATGAAGATGAAGAAGCCGAAAGCTTGGGAACAAATGGATTCCTATCAATGGATGACCACGAAAGAAACCGCCCACTATTACCGACTCATCGCCAATCTAATGAAGGAGATTCACGCTAAAATTCCAGATGAACAGTATCATTTGGACAAAGTAGCGACAGAAACGGATATTCGTGAGGAAAACTTTCAGGGAAAAAACTATCAACGCGCAGTCATGTATTTAATGTCTAACGGATGTGAGTGGGCCTTGAAAAACGGAAATGGCTGCACCATGTGCGGTCATTTGGCCAAGCAAACACGTAAAGACGGCCCTCTCTCTGCCCATTATTATTTGGAGCAATTTAGTGAGGAATTTAAGCGGATTGATTTTAGCAAATATCCTTTACTCAATCTGTATAATAACGGCTCCATTCTCAACGACAATGAAGTTCCGGCTGAAGCGCTGTGGGAAATCATACGCATGGTTGGAGAAAAGCCTGAGATCAAAATGCTGGTCATCGAAACCAGACCCGAATTTGTAACGAAAGAAAATATGGCGGAAATTAAGCGCCTTTTACCGGATAAGCATGTGGAAGTCGCCATGGGGCTCGAAATGATTGACGACTTTTTGCGGTATGTATGCATAAACAAAGGCTTTTCCTTAAAGCAATTTGATAAGGCCGCTCGCTTGGTGACCCAGGAGCTGAATTTACGCAGCTATGTGTTGCTGAAGCCGCCCTTTATTACGGAACAAGAGGCTATCGAACATGCCGTACAAACGATTGAGCATGCTTTTGAGCTCGGTACGACGACCGTTTCACTGGAAAGCTGTACCGTACAGGATTATACACTGGTGCAATATTTAAGTGACCAGGGCGCCTATAAACCGGCATGGCTCTGGAGCATCGTTGAGGTGGTAAAACGGACGGCGCATTTGGGCAAGATCATCGTCGGTTTGTTCCAATTCTATCCTTCTCCTGTCGGGGTGCCTTACAATTGTCCGCATTGCAGTGATCGAGTAATGGAGGCGTTGAAGGAGTATAATCACACTCTTGATCCGAGCGTTCTGGACCATCTGGATTGCAGCTGCAAGGCTGAATGGAAGAAGGAACTGAATCACGTGCATCCTCCTTTTGAGGAAAGACTGAGCATTTTGAATAGTGAATTAATTAAGTGATTCATTGAGATTATCAACTGGAAGATATGGTAGATTCGTCAGCTCATGAAGGCCTGGAACGGTTGACAGAGAGGGGAGTGTGTATGGACAAAAGTACACATTTGAAAGGCCGGATCATTGAAGAATATTGGATGGAAAAATGGTCTCAAGACCTGCCGAGGGAATTACTGCCTACAAGCAGAAGCAAGTCTAACCATCAGCTGGAGGCTCGCAAGGAAACGCTCGAAATGGTTATTCCCAGGAAAACGATTCGTCAATTGGATCAAATGTCGAAGGGCTCGGAATTGGGACGTTTTATTTTGTTCCTGACGGCGCTGTCAGGGCTGGTCTATCGCTATTCGCAGTCAGAGGATATTTGTATCGGCACGACGACGCTTATACAGTCCGAACCCAAGCGGGGAAATGTACTTTTTCTCAAGTCGCGGGTTCAGGGAAGCCGAACCTGGCGTGAGCTTAACGAAGACATGAAGGCCGAGTTTTCTCGAACGCTGAATCATCAGGATGTTTCTGTGCCCCTTCTCTATAACAAATGGACATCTCTTCACGGGAGAGAACTGCAAGAACTGTGGCAACTGGCATGTGTGGATGAGGGATTACAAACGGTGACTGAGGACCTGGATCGGTTCGATCTGATGATCAAGCTTGTACCAAACGAAGAAGGTCGAATGCTGCAACTGGTTTATCGGCCTGAGGTGTATTCGTTGTCCCTAGTCCAATCCTTTGCTGCAAATTTGCTGTATGTTCTGGCTCAATGGCCTGAGAAATCGGCGGTCTCTCTGGAGGATGATGCGGCAAATATGCTGGCTCCACAGCAACGAGAGCTTCTGGTACATGGATTAAACCAGACGGCTGTAGAGCTGCCGGGTGTGACCTTGCTGCATCAATTGTTCGAAGAACAGGTGATTACAACGCCTGAACAAGCTGCTGTGGTCGAGGCAGGGTATCGCATTAGCTATAGAGAGCTAAATGCGAAGGCAAATCAGTTGGCCCGTACTTTACAACGTCACGGAGTGGGATCGGATGATATCGTGGGCATCATGGCTGAGCCGACGACGGAGGTCATCATTGCCATCTTAGCGGTATTAAAGGCTGGAGCGGCGTATTGTCCGATAGATTCGACGTTTCCAGTAGAGCGGGTACAGCAGCTTTTAACGGATAGTCGGATGGAGTTGTTGATCTCACCTCCACAGCATGTGGATACCCATGCTTTTCAAGGAACAGTGCTCGATCTATCCAATCCTGCATTATATGCGGGGGAGCCGTCCAATCTACCGTTTGAGGGTAGACCTGATCATACAGCGTATGTCATATACACATCAGGCTCGACGGGAGCGCCTAAAGGGGTGGTGATAGAGCATCGTCATATTGTCAATCAATTGGCTGGACTGAAACGCAGCTATGACTTCCATGAACAGTTGAGACATGTTTTGATGGCTCCGTTCACATTCGATCCCTCTGTGCAGCAGATTTTTTTACCGTTAGCTACAGGCGGGACACTATATCTGATTCCAAAAGAAGCCAAAACCGATCCAAGCGCCTTTTGGGGACTGGTACGGAAGGAACGGATTAACGTGTTGAATACCGTACCTTCACTGATGGAAGTGCTGTTGGAACAGGTGACAGATATCGAACATCACTTTGCTTTTATCATGGTGGCAGGTGAGGTTTGCAGCGGCGAGCTGGTACAGCAATTACGCGATAAGCTGAACATAGACAAGCTGCTCAACATTTACGGCCCGACGGAAGCGGCTATTAATACAACTCTGTATGAATGTCTGCCTGTAGAGCAGCGAGCAACATTACCCATAGGTAAGCCTCTGCTGAATTATCAGGTATACGTTCTGGATCCACAGCAACGCTTGCTGCCCTTCGGAGCTACTGGTGAGCTGTTCATCGCTGGCGCTGGACTGGCGCGCGGATACTTATACAATCCACGCTTGACGGCAGAACGCTTTGTGCCGAATCCGTTTGGGACCGAATCAGAACGGATGTATAAAACAGGCGATCTGGTGAAATGGTTGCCCGACGGCAATCTGGAGTTTGTCGGCAGGTCCGATGATCAGGTTAAGATCCGGGGGATGCGTGTGGAGCTGGGGGAGATTGAATCTGTTCTCAGAAGTCATCCGTCCATCAAAGAAGCCGTGGTCATTCCGCATGGATCAGAGGAACGAACCGAGGATCTTGCTGCCTTTTATACCTTGAAAAAATCGGGAGCCAGGCAAGAATCTCCGGTCGGAACGAGCGATGTCCAGTCGTACTTGAAGCAGCATGTACCGGGCTATATGGTCCCGACTCATATCGTCTGCTTGGAGTCCATGCCCGTCACAGTGAACGGCAAGGTGGATAAAAAAGCGTTGCCTCTGCACCAGATTGTAATTACCGAAACCCGTGCATATGTGGCACCACGTAATGAGCTGGAAGAACAGCTGGCGGAGATCTGGAAGAAGCTGCTGGTCGTACCTGTCGTTAGTGTGGAGGAAAGTTTTTTTGAAGCAGGTGGAAATTCGTTGTCTATCGTGCGACTGCAAAGCAGAATCCACCATCTGCTGAAAGTTCAGCTGACGATTCCGCAGCTCTTTACACATCATACGATCGCCATGCAGGCCAAAATCATTCAGTTCGGCGGTGTAGAGCAACCTACCGAAGCCCTTCACAAAACGGAAACAAAACGACTACATACCCACAGACCTGAGCTTGGAAGCAAGGGGCGAAACGGTGATGTTGCTGTGATTGGCATGGCTTGCCGTTTCCCTATGGCGGACAATTGCGATGACTTCTGGGACAATCTGTGTCGCGAGGTGGATGCCGTCCGCGACATTCCGGCCCATCGGTTACAGGATATTGCTCAGAGTTCAGATGATGTAGTCGGGCAGTCAAGATCGTTGCCGCAAGGGGCATATCTGGATCGAATTGATGGCTTTGATGCATCGTTTTTTCAAATATCCCCTAATGAAGCACGGATGATGGACCCGCAGCAGCGTCTACTGTTGCAGGTTGTATGGGAAGCGATGGTGAATGCGGGATACTCGGAAAAAGAGGTGTATGGCTCGAAGACAGGAGTGTTCGTAGGGACAGGCACACCGCAATATGTGGACCTTATGCCACAGGTAGAGCCTTCCGCAATTCCGGGGAATTTGCAGGCTGTGATTGCCGGACGGATTGCTTATGCCTTCAATTGGACAGGCCCGGCGGAGGTTGTTGATACAGCCTGTTCCTCTTCACTCATCGCCGTGCATCATGCGGTACAGGAGATAACGTCCGGCGGTTGTGAAATGGCTGTAGCTGGTGGTGTCAATCTGTATCTGTCGATGGTGGATGAAAATCTCTTCAATATGGGAATCGCCTCACCTGATGGAAAGACGAAGGCGTACGACGCATCGGCAGATGGTACAGGCGGTGGCGAAGGGGTTGGCGCTGTTGTACTGAAGTCACTGGAGCAGGCGGTGGCTGATGGTGATTATATTTACGCAGTAATCAAAGGAAGCGCAGCTAACTCGGATGGTCGCTCCAACGGGATCACAGCTCCCAATGCGGCAGCGCAGGCTGAAGTGATTGAAGAGGCCTGGAAGCGTGCGGAGATTGATCCGCAGACGGTTTCTTATATCGAAACGCACGGAACAGGCACCAAGCTAGGTGATCCTATTGAAATGGAGGGCATTACACGGGCTTTTGGACGGTATACAGATCGTAAGCAGTTCTGTGCGGTAGGCTCCGTCAAAAGCAATATCGGGCATCTGGATTCAGCGGCAGGGATTGCCGGGTTTATAAAAGCAGTGCTGGCCATCAGCAAGCGTCAGATTCCGGCATCCCTTCATTTTAAAGTGCCTAACCCACATATTGATTTTGCAAATTCTCCGGTTTATGTTGCTCCGTCACTTCAGGAATGGACGCCAGACTGCGGAATTCGTCGTGCAGGGGTAAGCTCCTTTGGCTTGAGCGGAACGAACTGCCATGTTGTGCTGGAGGAATATGCGATCCAAAGAGAAGTTCCTTCTCTGGGCGAGGAATATGTATTCACCTTGTCAGCTCGGACTGAACAAGCGCTCTACGCTTATGCCGACAGGTTTGCAGCTTATCTGGGAAATACCAACGAAGCTTTGGCAGACATTTGTTACTGTACCAATATCAGCCGTGGAAACGACACCTGCCGTTTGGCTACCGTCGTCAACTCGCAGGAAGAATTACGGCGTAAGCTCATGCTGTCCGTGGAGCAGAGCGATCATGATGCAGCTTCGGCATTACCGGATCGCGAACGAATATACGTAAATACGACAGCAAAAACAGGGAACAGCCCTGAGCCGTATAGGGTACAGCCTGCGGAATCGCTGGAGCATATGGCAAAGGCGTATATGCAAGGAAGGGATCTGAAATGGGAGGACTATTATCACGGGCAAAATCGGGTGCGAGTCCCTCTTCCAGGCTACCCGTTTGAAGAGAAGCGCTACTGGGTTGAACCCAAAGTTCAGCAACCACCGCATGTACGAAACAGTGCGGAATTGACCCCTGACACGCAGGAGAAAGCTCTTGACTTCTGGCAGGCTACCGAGGCGGTTTTCCAATTTGGTGAACGGTTATTGGAAGAGAGCGGCTTTGCGGTAGTACAGGGCTATAAAAAGGCGGTTGATGAATTTGCGGCCCAGCTTATTATCGGATTATTCAGACAATGGGGGACGCTCACGGAACCCGGAAAAGTATATAAAGAGCCAGAAATGTTGCATACGATAGGGATTACTTCCACATATCATCGTCTATTTCGGTTCATGCTGCGTTTCGTAGAAGAACAGGGTTACATCTGTATTGACGGTGATAATATCACGCTAACCCTTGAAGGGTCAGCTCCCGATCTGTCGGCCTTATACACCCAATACGTGGAACAATATCCGGCATTTGCGGGAACATTCAAGGTGTTGAAGTATTGTCTGGACGCCTATCCGGCTGTGCTGACCGGGAAAAGGTCACCCCTGAGTGTGCTGTTTCCCGATGGTACATCGCAATTCCTGGCGGGCTTTGCCAATCAGGGACGTACGCTGGGCGATCTGTGTGAGACGATGGCGCTGGACGCATTAAAGCAGCATATTTTAGCGCAAGCGGGAAAACGGCTCCGCATTCTGGAAGTTGGGGCTGGGTCGGGAACGGTGGGCAAGGTTCTTTTCCCAGCCATAGCAAATCGTCAAGTCGAGTATTGCTACACCGATTTGGGCCGGGGCATCATTTTGGAAGCGCAAAAGCAGTTTGCAGCTTACCCGTTTGTTCGATATCAGACTTTTAATATTGAAGAAGATCCTGTGGCACAAGGCTTTGTGCCAGAACAGTTTGATATCATTATTGGCCTGAATGTAGTTCATGCCACGAGCTGTTTGCGGACGGCCTTGTCCCAGTTGAAAAAGGTGCTTGCTCCTGGTGGAGCCCTGTTTATGATCGAAAAAGTGCAGAACGAGCCTGCGGAAAATCTCGTCTGGGGAATGACGGAGGGATGGTGGCTGTTCGAGGATCAGGACATACGAAAGGATTCTCCGCTGGTTACGACGGAAACATGGGGGCAGTTGTTGAAGGAGGAGCGATTCACGGAGGTACGAACCTTTCCTATGCATTTGCCAAACCGTGCCGAGGCCGAAACCGCGCTGATTATCGGTCGAATGAGCGAGCAAGAACAAGTGAGCAGGGTTGAAGATTTAATGTACCGTGTTCGGTGGATTAAAAAAGAACTGAAGAAGACAAGAGAAGGCGTGTTGGCTCAAGGAAACTGGCTAATCTTCAAAGACAAACTGGGGATTGGTGAGGAACTGGTGCAACGCATGAGGCGCTCCGGTCATCCTGTGGTGACTGTAGAGGCTGGGCAAAGGTTTGAAAAACGGAACGATCAACAGTACACCATCCAGCCGGGTGTAGAAGCAGATTATATTCAACTCATGAATGAACTGGGACAACATAACCAGCGCTTGAACGGTATCGTTCATCTCTGGACCTGTACAGTCACCCCGTCAACCCCAGTCAACATTGAAACAGTGGATGCAGGTTTGGAGTCAGGTGTCTATAGTCTTTATTTTCTGACTAAAGCATTACTTCATCAGGGTCTGCATGAAACGCTGGACTTGCGGGTGGTTTCGAACTTTACCCAGCGGATATCGGACGAGCAACAAGTATCACCTGAAAAAGCGGCGATTCACGGTTTGGTCAAAGTTATTTCTCAGGAGCATCCACAATTGCAATGCTTCGGACTGGATGTCGAAACGCTCCACCACACCAACGAGCAAGTGGCGGATCTGATCATGACCGAGCTGCAAGAAAACAAAACGGATTCATTCGTTGTCATCCGTCAGGAGCGTTACATCCAAGGTATGTCTCGTCTCGAATCGGATACGGTAAGCACTCCAGATAATCGGAATCATCCGGGTATTCCACCCCGGCGTTCCATCACCGTTCGTCCGGGTGCCGTATATATCGTGACTGGAGGCGCAGGGGGATTAGGACTGGAGGTTAGCCGGTATTTATCCGAGCAAGCTCCGATCCATCTAGTCATCCTGAACCGAACGGAGCTGCCGGAAAAATCGCAATGGTCACACATCATAAATGATCAGGTGCAAAGGAAGGCTGATACCGTAATTTACCGTAAGCTTTCGGCCTTTGCAGACATGGAAAAACACGGCTCAAAGGTGCATTATTACGCGGGAGATGTGGCTGATTATAGGCAGATGCAACACATTTTTGACGATGTACAAGCTCGTTATGGCCCCGTTAAGGGAGTTGTTCATTGTGCGGCAGCTAGCGGCGACACCAGTCGTCCGCTGGAGATTCAGAATTTGGGTGATTTTCGCAAGGTGCTTCGCCCCAAAATTCACGGAACGCTGGTATTGGATAAGCTTCTGGCGGAACAAGAGACAGATTTCTTTGTTCTGTACTCCTCGGTAGCCTCGCTATGGGGCGGAGCTGGCGGTGGAGATTATGCGGCTGCCAATGCGTTTATGGATGCCTTCAGCGCACAGCGTAACATGCAGGGGCAAACGACGCTTGCGATCAACTGGTATGCGTGGGAGGGACTCACTGGACCAGGGTGCATGGACTATATGCCTGTATCAGATGCGCTGGCTGCTTTCCGCATGAGCTTGTCTTATCCGCTGGATCAGGTGGCCATCGGCAAGTTTGATACACAGAAGCTGCGTGAATGGGCGCCGATGATGAAAATTCAGCTTGCGCCGGATATGTTGACGAGTCGACGCCGAGCTGTAGCTAAATCCACCAAGGAAGCAGGAGCTCTGCCATCTGTCGAGCCTAACCGTTTGGTGACAGATGTGAAGGTCAGTCTGAAAGGGAAAACAACAGAGCCTTACACAGAGCTGGAACAGCAGATCGCTCAAATATGGGCAGAGGTGCTGGGATACGAGGAAATTGATGTAGGTCAACATTTTTTTGAAATCGGCGGGGATTCCTTGCTTATTTTGAAAGTGCTGAGTCTTCTGAATGAACGGGTTGATCCCGAAGTGGAGGCCGGGGATTTGTTCTCGTACGGTACAGTTGCGCAGCTGGCGCAGTTTATGGAAAACAGGCATGCCGCCAGCACAAGAGAAGTGACGGACGTAGCACCGCACTTACAGGTTGAAGTTTCCGGCGCGGACGAAGCGGACGAGGATTTACGAAGCCTGATCAAGCGTGTAAAGGAGGACGCTATTTCAGTGGATGAAGCTATGAAAGGATATGAAAGCATATGAGGGATACGTTTGTTGAAGCCATTTTGCAGCTTGTAGCCAAACAGGAATTATCCGAAGAGCATGCGTATTCTCTGATCAAGCAATATCAGGTTCGGCTCAAAACTGCTTCATCGTCCGCAGCCCACGATGGAATAAACCGCAACAGGGATATAGCCATTATCGGCGTAGCCGGACGGTTCCCGCAAGCAGATAACAAGGAACAATATTGGAGTAATCTGGTCAACGGTTTGAATGGGATACGAACGTTTCCAAGCTCACGTTTGGAGCAGATTCGTCCCTTTTTGGATGAGGAGAATCAAGGGCCATATATGCCGGCAGGCTATTTGGAGGAAGTTGATACGTTTGACGCGGCATTTTTTAATATTCTTCCGGGTGAAGCCAAATACATGGACCCGCAGCAGCGTATGTTCATGGAAACCGGTTATGAGGCCATTGAGGACGCAGGGTATGGTGGTGAACGCATTCGTGGCTCACGAGTGGGGGTATATGTCGGCTATAGTGAAGCGCGATACAAGGAGCTGATCGAAAGCGAGTCGTCCACCGCCTTTGTCGGGAATTTCCCGCCAGTTATCGCAAGCCGTCTCGCTTATGCGCTGAATCTGTCCGGTCCTGCATTGAGTGTAGCCACCGCCTGCTCGTCTTCCCTGGTTGCTTTGCATCTTGCATGTGAGGGATTACGCGCTGGAGATTGCAGCATGGCTTTGGTGGGTGGGGTAGCCATTGGTGCGTTACCCACCAGGATGGAGCCGGGCGGGCTTGGGATTACTTCTCCGCAAGGACAATCACGCAGCTTCGACGCGGATGCCGACGGTACAGGATGGGGCGAAGGTTGTGGCGTTGTTCTGATCAAGCCACTGGAGCAAGCCGAGAGGGATCACGATTATATTTACTCTGTGATTAAAGCAAGTGCCATCAATCAGGACGGTGCCTCCAACGGATTGGCCTCCCCGAATGCCCGAGCTCAGGAAGAAGTGATTGTAGAGGCGTGGAAGCGTGCGGGCATTGACCCTTCGACGATCTCTTACATCGAGGCCCATGGAACGGGGACCAAAATTGGAGATCCGATTGAAATTAAGGGGATTACGAATGCCTTTCGCAGGTATACGCAAAACAGACAATTTTGCGGAATCGGCTCGGTTAAAAGCAATATCGGTCATCTTGATTCCGCTTCAGGCATGGCAGGATTAATCAAAATGATCATGGCTTTACAGCATAAGCAGCTTCCGCCCACCCTGCATTTTGCTTATCCGAATCCGTTGATGAACCTGCATAGCTCTCCGGTCTATATCCATACGAAGCTAACCGAATGGCGAAGTGAGGACGGAATACCACTGAGGGCGGGTATCAGTTCATGGGGGTTAAGCGGTACAAATTGTCATGTGGTGCTGGAGGATTATCAGGGAAGCAGGCCCTCCCTTTCTTCGTCCTCCGATCTACCCTGCGGTGGGGAACGTGTATTTACCCTTTCGGCATACAGTGAGGATTCACTGCGAAGATTGACTGCCCGATATATTGATTTTTTGGAGAATGACGATATTCCGCCTTTGGAAAATATCTGTTACGTCCTGAATACGGGCAGAGAGCATCATGCTTATCGGCTGGCGATTCCGGTCACGGATCGACGCAGCCTTTGGACAAAGCTCAAACAGGCCTATGATGCTTTGGTTCGTCAGGATGGAACAGGGCTGGAGCAGCAGGGGATTTTCTGTTCCATGTGCAGCGAGTCCCTGGTAGAAATGGCGCTGGATACAGATGATGCCCCGATGATTGCCCGGCGATATGTTGCCGGGGAGAACAGGCGCTGGGCGGAGGATTATCCGGTAGGTGGGTGTGTCAAAGTACCCTTGCCTGCATACGCTTGGGAGAAGCAACGATATTGGGTGGAGCCGCCGATCCAACGTAGAAGCAGCAACCGCGATGAACAGGTGTCAGCTTATAGCGAAGCACGCGTTTCCTTTGGTGACGGATATGTTCCGACGGAAACAGAAGACAGGCTGGCACGTATCTGGGGCCGAATTTTAGGCATTGACGAGCTGTCTGTGGATGCGGATTTCTTCGAACTTGGCGGGGACTCTCTGTTGGCAACAGATCTGATTACTGCCATAAGCCAGGTATTCCATACACGAATTACATTGGTTGATTTGTTTGGGCATCCCTGCATTCGTGAGCTTGCCCAGCTTATTTCAGGTGAAAAAAAATCGGATTACCAGTCCATAGAACCTGTGTCTCCACAAGCATTTTATCCCGTATCCAATGCGCAGCGCCGTCAGTTTATTTTGAAGCAGCTGGCAGAAGGCAATTTGAGTTACAACATGCCCGGAGCGGCTACGATCACGGGACGCTTGGATGTGGAACGCTTTAAAGCTGCTTTTGCTGCGATCATTCGTCGCCATGAATCCTTTCGGACGGTGTTTGATGTTGCGGAGGATGAAATTGTGCAAAGTGTTCTTCCGCAGGCTGAGCTTGCTATATCGCTGGGTGTGGCTCCAAAGGGAGCAGATGTACAAAAGCTGATGGAGGAATTTGTCCAGCCGTTTTCCCTGGGAGAGGCTCCTTTACTTCGGATACGCTTGCTGCGATTAACGGAGGAATGTGATGAAGAGGACAAGCATTTGCTGATGTTTGATATGCATCATATTGTTTCGGATGGCGTTTCCATGGAGATCCTCATTCGGGAATTTACCAGTCTTTATGCCGGGCAGAACCTGCCGCCGCTGCGTATCCAATATAAGGACTATGCGGTATGGCAAAATGCTTTTCTGCAAAGTGAGCAGATGCTGCAACAGGAGCAATTTTGGCTGAGGACGTTAACGGAAGGACTGGAGTCAGGATTGCCTGTTCTGAAAATGCCCAGTGACTATCCCCGGCCGCCTGTGATGACTTTTGAAGGGGGGGTGTACTCGTTCACGATTGACAAAGTGGTCGCTGAACGCTTGCGAGCGATGGGACAGGAGCATGGCGCTACGCTGTATATGACGCTTCTTGCTGTATACAATGTGCTGCTTTATCAATACACAGGGCAGGAGGATGTCATTGTAGGCTCCCTCATTGCTGGCAGACGTTATGCGGGTGTAGAGCATACGATAGGACTTTTTACCAACTACTTGCCTATTCGTAATACTCCAGCGGGTGAGCGGCGCTTTACGGACTTCTTAAAGGAGGTGGCTCATCGCACCATAGCCGCGTATGATCATCAGGATTATCCATTTGAAAAAATGGTGGAGCATCTGGATCAGAAGCGCGATCTTTCACGCAACCCTATTTTTGACACCATGCTTATTTTACATAATCAGGGGATGCAGAAAACCCAATTTACGATGGGAGATTTAACGCTGAACATGGTGGACTGGGCCAAGCACAGTTCAACCATGGATTTAAAGCTCGACATTTTTCAGGGAATGCAAGGGGAACTGAAATGTACCTTTGAGTATTACTCCCGTTTGTTTCACGAACAGACGATCACTGCGCTGGCAGGACATTTGCTCAGCCTGATCGACCAGATTGTGGACCAGCCTGAGCAAGCTTTAGCGGAGTACCGGATTTTTTCACCTGAGGAAGCGGAGAAGATGAAACAGAAACGGCAGGGAAAGGACTCTACTTTTGCGCTTCCTGCGATCTGCCCGGCACCGGAGGCTGAGCAGCACCCTTTGTCTTTTTATCAAAAGCAGATATGGCGACATCGAGGATCAACTAATAATGTGATCGTTTATGCAACGTGGAAAGGCAAGGTGGATCAAACGTTATTTGCCAGAGTGCTGGAAGAACTGCAAGCCGAACACAGCACGCTCAGAACAACCTTTAGGGAAGAGACAGCCGGGCCGACTCAGCAGGTGCAGGCGTGTCTTCCGTTGGATTACAAATTTACAGATGTAATAGAGGGGGATGCAGCTTCTTGGGCGGAACACCGTGTGGCTGTGGAGTATCAAAACCCGTTCGAGTTACGACAAGGTCCGCTGTACCGGATACGCTTGGGTTGTGACAGCAACGAACGATGCCAATTGATCGTCGCTGTTCATCCATTACTAACGGAGTGCCTCGATCTGAAAGGTTGGCTGGAACAACTGTTTATTCGCTATTCCGCTGCTGTTACGGATTCGGCAGTGGATACAGACCACATATTTCAGTCCATCTCGCAGATTGATTTTACTTATTGGCAACAACGGTTGCTGCAGGAAGGATATTTGGAGCCTCAAAAGGCGTATTGGACTGAGGCACTGCAAAAGCCGCTTCCTCCGATCGGATTGCCGTTCAAACGCGGGGAAGAAGCTTTTGTAACACCCGAGGGGACTTCTATTGAAGTGCCTCTCGCCACAGAGGAGACTGAAGCTCTAAAAGCTTTTGCCTCCAGTCATGAAGGTTCTGTTACGGACGTTCTATTCGCCTGTTATTTCCTGCTGCTGCGGCAATTAACGCATGCGGAGGAGCTTTTGATCTATGTCATGCATCCCGAAGGACATCCAGTTCAGGGCAGCGGAGTACCTTTATGTATCCAGCATCCTGTGCCAGTCAGAGTTTCGATGGAGGGGCTTTCGTCGTTTAATCCTTTGCTAGAAAAAGTGAAGGACAAACATCAAGCTGCGCTTCAAGCTGTTTTATATCCGTTTCATTTGCTGCTGGACCCTAATGAGTTGAAGAGCGGGAGGGAGGGTTCATCACGTTATAACGTCGTCTTTTGCACAGAGGATGGAACGAGATCTTTACCCGAGGGAGGGGAAGTGGGATTGCGTGTATACCCCTCAGAGCCAGCAGCACTGCAACTGTCAGTCGTGAAATCAACAACCGGACTGACCTGTTCCCTGAGGTGGAATACCGCTTTGCTGGAATCTTCCTATGTCCACTCTATGCTGGAAAGGTATCACAAAATAATCAAGACCATTGCTAGTAGTGTGTCCAACCTGTCTAAGGTATCCCATTAACGTGCGGTTCATTCAAAGGAGGCAATTACAAATGGAATTAAGATCATCTATTGAATTTTATGACAATCGGTTTTTAATGTTCGTTCTGGATCAAATGGCTTATGAATTTGAGAAAAACGGCTCCAAAGAGGTCATTCGAATGACCTTGGGAAAATCCGAGCTACCTTTGCATGAGGATATCATTCAGTCGATGAAGGATGCGTTGGACACCTTTGAAAAAAGCTCGCTTGTATTTCCGCCGGGCTTGCCGGAATTAAAGGAAGCGCTCGCGGAGGAATACAAGAAAACATATGATCTGGACATTAACCCTAACAATATCCTGATTAATGTAGGCACCAGCGCCTTATTCCGAAATCTGTTTTATTTGCTGGCAAAAGAGGGGGATGAGGTTCTTTTACCGCGTCCGTACTATTCTCTGTATCATTTTTGCGCCCAATTGGTAGGGGCGAATGTTCGCTACTATGATATCAATTTGGAGACGTTGGCACTGGATCTGGATTCCTTTAAGGAAAATTTCACGGATAAAACCAGAATTGTAGTCATTAATTCGCCTGGTAATCCGCTAGGCAACATCTTAACGAAAGACGAGCTGTATGCCATTGATGAAATTATCAACGGTCAGGCAGTGGTCATTAATGATGAGATTTATGCCAATGTTTGCTTTGATGAACGAAGCACTTCGGTACTGGAGCTGAAGGATACCAAATCAGCCTTTATTACAACGAATGCTTTCTCCAAAGGGTACCGGATGTACAGTCGGCGCGTGGGCTACTGTATCGTTCCTGACGAGCTAGTCACACCGCTCACGGTCATACAGCATCATACATTGCTGACAGCCGACCCTGTCGTGCAATTTGGCGCACTGGAAGCATTGGCACATCCCGAAGAGATTGAGCAGCTGGTCAGCCTGTATAAAGCAAGACGGGATTATACGGTGGAGCGATTCAATGAGGTTCCGCTCGTACGTGCTATCCCTGCACAAGGTAGCTTTTACTTCACACTCGATTGTGAAAAGTACATGGACGAGCACGGCATCGAAACGAGTTTGGAGCTGGCTGAACAAATTATGAGAGCCAAACAAGTGGCGACTGTGCCAGGTTCTGATTTTGGATTGCCGAAAATGCTGCGCCTGTCCTACTCTACAACGCGATACAACGAAGGCATAGATCGCTTAGTGGACTTTTTCACAAACAGCTTGGTAGGTCAATCGGCTGTATCTGCTGCAATTCCGGTTCGGGAGTAGACCCTATGGATCTGGATTTTGATGCATTTGAAATTCTATCGGCAGAAGAGGAACGCGTCATTGCGGAGATGAATCAGACTGCAAAGCTTTATGAGGATCATGTTACGATTCCTGATTTGTTTGCCCGTCAGGTCGCAATCACACCACAGCAAACCGCTATTTATGAATACGGCTCCTCCATTACGTATGCCCAATTGGAGGAACAAGCGAACCGAATGGCCCGCCTGCTGCACGCAGCAGGTGTGCGGCCTAACCAGCGGGTAGCAGTGGTAGCGGAACGGGGAATTGAGCTTTTAGTGGCTGTTTTCGGCGTATTAAAAGCAGGTGCAGCTTACGTGCCTATTGACCCGGACTACCCGAAAAAGCGGATTCAATATATGCTGCGCGACAGTGCTTGCGGTGTGCTGATCACCGAGTCTGCCAAGCTGCAAACGATGCTGGGAGATTTGCCGGAAAGCATGACGACGGTTGTTTGTCTTGACGAAACGAAGATGCGAGCAGATCATCTGAAGGTGTATCAGCGGTCGGATTGGGAGCGCCAGGAGCAGGGCTCATGGGCCTGTCCTGCCGGTGAAAATGATCTTGCGTATTTGATTTACACCTCAGGCTCTACGGGAGATCCCAAAGGAGTCATGATGACGCATAAAGCTGTGCTGAATACGCTCTTTTGGTTGCAGGACACCTTTTGTTTGACCGCAGAAGATGTGATTGCGCAGAAGACTTCTGCCAGTTTTACCGATTCGGTATGGGAATTCTTCTGGCCTCTGATATACGGAGCCAAGCTGTCTATATTCAGCTCGGATGCGGTCAAAGATCCTCAACGGCTATATGAACAGCTACGGGATGACAAGATTACCATTACCCAGTTCGTTCCGGCCCAGATGAGTCTCTTTCTGGATGCGGTTCCGACCGAAGAGACGGATCAACCGCTACCGGAACTTAAATGGGTATTCAATGGAGGCGAAGCCTTGCTCGTCAATGGGGTGCGGGACTGGTACAGCACATTCCAGCAAGCCAAGATTGCCAACATTTACGGTATGACCGAGTCGGCTATTTATGCAACCTGTTACCTGATTGACGCATTTCCGGCAGAGGGCGAATTGAGCATTCCGTTGGGAAGGCCCCTTGCGAACACGCATGTTTATATTTTGGACAAGGAGGGGCAATTGTGCCCCTTTGAGGTCAAAGGCGAAATATGCATCGGCGGGATTGGTCTGACGGAGGGGTACTGGAATAAGGCAGAAGCAACTGCCAAGGCTTTTACTCAGCATCCCAAAACAGGAGAAAGGCTATATCGTACAGGTGATTTGGGCCTGTTACGGCCGGATGGCATTCTAGAGTATAGCGGCCGCAAGGATGATCAGGTACAGGTGCGGGGGTATCGCGTAGAACTCAAAGAAGTGGAGCGGGCCGTATCCGTTTTTCCAGGGATCAAGGAAACCGCTGTGATTGCCCAAACGGATGAGTTTGGTGTAACCAATCTCTTATGTTATTTTACTTCGCTGGAAAAAGGGCTCGAAGTGGATGATCTGACAACACACTTGCGTGAAATATTACCTGAGTATATGATTCCGGGATTTTTCATGGAACTGCTGGAGATGCCGTTAACTCCGAACGGGAAGATTGATCGCAAAAATCTGCCACAGCCGGAGGGCCGAGTTCACCGTTCAACCGCATATGTGGCGCCTCGCAATGAAAGAGAGCATATGCTGACGAAAATCTGGGCCGGAATTTTAAATATAAGCCCGGAGGACGTCGGCATCCATGACAGCTTTTTTGAAATCGGCGGCAATTCCATCTCGATTGTTCGGCTTCATCGAAAGATGAAGCACGCACTGGGCAGTGAGGCAACAGTAGCCGAGCTGTTTTCCTATCCTACGATTGCAGCGTATATGAATCACTTTGAAAATCAGTCCAAGGATGACGAACAGCTGGATCAGGATCTTATGAGCCTGCTGGATCAAATTGAAGATGGCTCACTGGATGTAAGCGAGTCTATACGGGCGCTGGACCATCTGAAGGAGGGATAACATATGAAACGGGTTCAGAAGTATTTGCTAGCTCAGGTTGCTGCAAAACATCTCTCCAAGATAGAAGCTCTGCCGATGCTAAAAGAGCTATTCGAAAATGAGGCCAAAACGGTGAAGGTTGATGATATTGCCGTTGTTGGGATGGCCTGTCGTTTTCCGGGAGCAAATGGAACGGATGAGTTTTGGGATAATCTCGTGAACGGCATGGATGCCGTGAGGGACTTCCCGGAAAGCCGCAAGGCTGATGTGGACCGGCCTATTCGGGACTATTTTAAAGGTAAACGATATGCGCCGGAGATCAAGTATCGCAGAGGAGCTTATTTGGACCATATTGATCGTTTTGATGCGGAATATTTTAACATTACTCCCGCAGAAGCCCGGTGTATGGACCCTTTGCAGCGCATTTTCCTTGAAGTTACCTGGGAAGCACTGGAGGATGCCGGCTATGCCGAAAAGGAATTGTACGGCTCACGAACCGGGGTATACGTAGGGGATACGGATGCCGATTACTTGCAACTGATTCAGAACATGGAGCCGTATGCCTTACCCGGCAATACCATTTCAGTCGTAGCCAGTCGGGTGGCCTACTTGCTGAATCTCGCCAGCGGCAGCCATCTGATTGATACCGCCTGCTCGGCATCTTTGGCTGCTGTGCATCATGCGGTCAAAGGACTGATTACTGGCGATTGTGACATGGCTGTAGCCGGCGGGCTGAACCTGACCCTGTTTCCTGTAGATGAAGGGCTGGTCGATATCGGCATTGCTTCTCCCGACTCTGTTGCGCGCACCTTCGATGCCGCAGCGAATGGGACGGTATGGGGCGAGGGATTCGGGGTCATCGTACTGAAGACGCTGGAAAAGGCTAAAAAGGATCGGGACCATATCTACGCTGTCATTAAAGGCAGCTCCATGAATTCGGACGGAAAGTCCAACGGCATTACCGCGCCAAGTGCCTTGGCTCAGACGGAGCTAATGAAGGAAGCTTGGCGTAATGCGGGTATCTCTCCGGAAACGGTAACCTACATTGAGGCTCACGGTACAGGAACTCGTCTAGGTGACCCAATTGAGATTGAAGGCATTACCAACGCCTTCCGCAGCTACACGGACAAGCGGCATTTTTGTGCCTTGGGCGCGGTGAAAACGAACATAGGTCATCTGGACACCGCAGCCGGTATTGCAGGTCTAATCAAAACAGTGCTGTTATTGCAAAAGAAGGAGATTCCGGCAACCCTCCATTTTAACGAGCCGAATCCGCACATTAATTTCATTGAATCGCCTGTGTATGTGAATACAGAGTTGGTTCCATGGGAGACGGAGGCAGGAGTGCCACGGCGGGCAGGAGTAAGTGCTTTTGGTCTAGCAGGAACTAACTGTCATGTCATATTGGAGGAATATGAGCAGGACGAGCAGAGCCAGTCCGCCAGTGGAGAAAACGTACCGTATGTATTTACGTTGTCTGCCAAGAGTAAAGCTTCCTTTGATGCTTTGGTTGACCGTTATCATACGTTTTTGGATCGCACGGCTCATGCGCTGCCAGATATTTGTTTTACAAGCAATCAGGGACGGGGGCACTATGCTTATCGGCTTGCGATTGTAGCTACAAGTCTTGAAGAATTGAAGGAAGGGCTGGAGCGTTTTGCAAATGCAGATGAAGCTGCACGTCCAGCTTTAGCGGGAGAGGGGATATATTATACCCGCCTAACGACCCGTGAGGAGAAAAGCTTCAAGGTACAGCCTGACACCAGCCTAGATCGGGTTGTGGATGAATATATGCAAGGTAGCGAGATCAATTGGACAGCTCTGCATGATTTGGATCAAAGACATCGTGTTCCTTTACCTGTATATCCATTTGCAGGCAAACGACATTGGGTGAATTATATCCCGGAGCATGCGATGGAGCGTGTAGCAGATTCCCCAGCCTTGAGATCGGTACCGGAGAAGCAGGTTGACCAGTGGTTCTATGAACTGAATTGGGTAGCCAGTCCGTTGACGGCTTCTGCCTCCCAAGAACGGTCGGTTACCAGCAAGTCATGGCTTATTCTGGCGGATGAAGAAGGCGTAGCTGCTTCACTAAGCGAGTTTATGAAGGATCAAGGACTCACACCTATTATCGTAGAGGCTGCATCTGATTATGCTGCCATAGATCCGAGCCATTATCAGATTCGTCCCGGCTATGCGGAGGATTATAACAGGCTGCTTGCAGCCGTGACCGAGGTTGAGACGCGAGGGGGAGCAGAGCTTTCCGGTATCGTCCACTTGTGGACCTGCACCGAAATTCGCAGTCGCATGCGACAGCTCGATGATTTGAATGAAAGTCAGGAGCAAGGGGCTTTAAGTCTTTTTTATTTGATGAAGGCTGTTCAGGCAAGCTCGATTCATCGCCTGTTGGAAATCAAAGTCGTCTCGAACTACGCACAGCTGGTCGTAGCGGAGGATACATATGTGTTCCCGGAAAAAGCGCCTCTGTGGGGATTGATGAAGGTCATCTCGCAGGAATATAGTCAGCATCGTTGTAGCTGTATGGATGTAGAAACGATCGGACGTGACAATTCCGACATTGCTCAGGAAATCATGCTGGAATTGGATCGGGACGAAGCAGATCAAAGTTCAGCATGGCGAAGCGGTCAGCGGTATACGCAGCAGCTGGAACGGATGCAGCTTACAGCTCATCCACATCGGAAGATTACAATCCGTGAGGGTGGCGTCTATCTGATTGCCGGGGGAGCCGGTTCAGTTGGACTGGAAACCTGCCGCTATCTTGCCCGGCAGGCGAAGGTTAAGCTCGTGCTGGTGAACCGTACTGTGCTTCCGGACCGGGAAAGCTGGCAGGAACGAGCTGCGGGGCTGGATACCTCTGAAATTACGAAGAAAATCCGTGGACTGTTGGAGATTGAAAAGCTCGGCTCCGAGGTGAGCTACTATGCGGCAGATATCACGGATCTGGATGCAATGAAGAAGGTCGTGGATGATGTGTATGCACGTTATGGCCCGATTCATGGGGTCATGAATGCCGCGATGCATTTGGAGGAAATTCGTCTGGAGCAGATGGATGCAGCGGGGTTCCAGCGAACCATGGGAGCCAAGGTAATAGGAACATGGGTGTTAAACGAGGTGACTAAGGATCAAACGCTGGACTTCTGGATTCTTTTCTCGTCAGTGGCTTCGCAGCTGGGAGGTGTAGGCTTGGGTAGCTACGCTGCTGCAAATGCATTTCTGGATCAGTATGCCCACTATCAGAGCCGTCGTGGCATGGAGATGATGGCGATCAACTGGTCGCATCTGGAGATGGGGGCTACATCGGACGAGCTGATGGATCAACGGATGTTATCTCAGCCGATTTCGTCGGAGGACTATGGCAAGCTGTTTGATCGGCTTTTGCAATATAAACTGACCCAAACGGTCATTGCCAACATTCGCAGCCAGGAGCTGGCTCAAGTGTTGACGCTGCTCAAGGTCCGCTTTTCCCCAGACTTAACAAAGGAAATTACAGAGCAAGCGCAGGGACACAACGATCAAGAGTCTGAAGCCTACAGTCATCTGCTGGAGTCCTATCAAGAGCTGAAGCAGTTCATTACCTCTAATGAAGCGCTGAACGATATGATCCAGCGAAATGTGAAACTGGGTGCTAAATTTGTCTCCTTCGAGGAAGAGCTGTTTCGTACGCTACAGCCCAAGTCGGAGGCTACGGACACTGGAGTGCACATGAACTCTCACATTCAAGTGACCTTGATCGGCCGTGATGGAGATGCGTATTCGAAAACAGAACGGCAGCTAGGTCAGATTTGGGGCGAGGTACTGGGGCATGAGGAAATTAGCATACACCAGGACTTTTTTGAAAATGGAGATTCGCTGATGCTGATGAGTGTCATTGCTAAAATTAAAGACCAGCTGGCCATAGATGTACCGATTCAGGTCTTTTTTCAGGAGCCAACGGTGGCCGGGCTGGGAAGCTGGATAGATGAATCCAATCGTGTCGATTCCGAGGAATCCGATATCATTCCGGTATTACCACGTCATTTTGCTGAGGCTGAACAATAAAGCGGCTTTGTGTTGGGCTAACAGGTGAGGAGTGAAGGAACATGTTATTCTGCGGACTGAAATTAACGCATGATGGTAGTGTGGCCTTGATTGAGGATAACAAGCTTATTTTCAGCTACGAGGTTGAAAAATTCAATAACAACAAACGCTACAGCGAAATTCCTGATTTGGATTTTGTCGAGGAAGTGCTTAACCTGCATGGCTATACCTCGGCAGATGTGGATCGGTTTGTCATCGACGGCTGGGCCGGATTGAAGGAAAGTAAGGTGGATACGCGTTCCCATGGACAGGAGCTGTCCCTCACGGTTGCACCTTACCGCGAAGTATCGCTTTCAGCCGACGCGCTCCAAGCCTATTCGGGCAGTGGCCTTGCCATTGGTGGAAGAACCTACAACTATACCAGTTATATGCATTCAACCACACATATCGCCAGCACCTATTGCGCAAGTCCTTATGCGGTGACCAAGGAGCCGTCTTACGCGCTTGTGTACGATGGCGGCATGTATCCGCGTTTTTATTACTTTGATCCAGCGAACGGAAAATTAGAAAATCTCGGTCCTCTCTTCATGTACATTGGCAACATTTATTCACTGTTTTCGCTGCACTTTGAGCCATTTCTGCGCGGAGGGCAAGGACCACGTGTGGATGATCTTTCGGTAGCGGGCAAGGTCATGGCCTACATTGCCAAGGGACAGGTACGTCCAGAGCTGCTCGAACAGTTTGAATTAACGTATGCACGGCATTTTTCACCCTCGCTGGAGTTTAACTGGACCTTTTCCCAGGAAATCAAGCGATATGTAGATGAGCATCATATTCCGCATGCAGACGCCATGGCGTCTTTTCATCAGTATTTGGAGCAGCTTCTCGTAACCTCGCTGGAGACGAGTGTGACCAAGCATGGACGGAAAACACGAAACTTTTGCTTTATAGGAGGCTGTTCTCTGAATATCAAATGGAACAGTGCGATTCGGGAAAGCGGATTATTTGACGATGTGTTTGTTTCTCCGTTTACCAATGATACAGGTTCGGCTATTGGTGCTGCCTGTTGTGAAATGATTCATCAGACAGGTCATCCTCATTTGAATTGGTCTGTGTACAGCGGACCCATGGTCATTCAAAATGAGCCAGCAGAAGGTTGGGAATCACGTGCTTGTACGGTAGCACAGCTCGCGGAGCTGCTGCATACGACAGATGAACCTGTCGTGGTGCTGCATGATCGGGCGGAACTGGGACCACGTGCTTTGGGCAACCGGAGTATACTGGCAGCTGCCGTTCAACCGGATATGAAAGACCGCCTGAATGCCATCAAGCAGCGGGAAGACTATCGTCCGGTCTCACCGATTTGTATGGAGGAGCATGCACCTGCTATTTTTTCACCGGGAACACGTGATCCGTATATGCTTTTTGATCATATGTTGCGTGATGAATGGGTGGAACGCATTCCTGCGATCCGTCATCTCGATGGAACGGCACGCCTGCAGACGGTGAGTCGGGAGGATAATCCGCTGATCTATGAATTGCTGCATGCGTACGAGAATTTGAGCGGTATTCCAGTGCTGTGCAATACTAGCGCCAATCTGCTCGGCAGCGGCTTTTTCCCGGATGTACGTTCTGCAACCGAATGGAACGGAACCCGGTATGTCTGGTGCAATGAAACGTTATACGAAAAGCAGTAGCATATCCTCGAATAATGTACAGATGGAGGTTTACACATGGGAGAGAAGCAGACCTATGATCTGTCTCATGGGCAGAAACGGTTCTGGGTTCAGTCCCAGCTGGACGCTCAGAGCAGCGCCTTAAATCAGTCGGTAGCCGTTCGAATCAGACAAGCTGTGAATACCGCGTATTTACAGCAGGCCCTCCATACCATCGTTGAAAGACATTTTATCCTTCGTACAGTGTTCACGGTGGTCGAAGGTGTACCGAAGCAAGTGGTGCTGGAGCAATTGACCTTAAACGTGCCTGTTGTGGATGTATCGGATACAGGGGAAGAAACAGCGTGGGCAGAGGTACAAAAAGAAATACAGACTGTGATGAATCAGCCTTTTGATCTGGAGCAGAGTCCATTATGGCGGGCACAGATCTACATGCTGGCGGCAAACGACTATGTTTTTCATATTTGTATGCACCACATCATTGAAGATGGTTGGTCTATGGATCTGTTTTTTCAAGAACTGTTTCATATTTATCAGGCGTTGGAGCAAGGAACAAGCCCCCATTTGCCAGAATTGCCGATCCAGTATATTGATTATGCACATTGGCAAAATCAGCAGGTGCTTACTGGAAAACTAAGCTCGCAGGAGCAATACTGGAAATCCCGATTGGATGGTGAATTGCCAAGTCTTCAATTGCCTTTGGATTTTCCGCGTCCGACCATCCGAAATGCTCCGGCGGCGGTGGAAAAGGTCATTCTGGATGCGGAATTATGCGCGGGCTTGGAGCGGTTGAACCGCACGTACGGAACCACCATGTTCATGTCGATCGTTGCCAGTCTAAATGTGTTATTAGCCCGGCTTACTCAGCAAGAGGACATTATTATTGGTACTCCTGTGGCGGGACGGAATCAAAAGCAGGTTCGAAACCTGATGGGTTTTTTTGTGAATACTCTCGTGCTGCGGAATCGACTTTCCCGAGACATTTCTTTTTCCCGATTGTTACAACAAGTTAAAGATGAGTGCGCAGGAGCATACGCCCATCAGGACTATCCTTTTGACAAGCTATTGCAGGTATTGAACCGTCCACGCCGCCTAAATCGTGCCCCACTGTTTGACGTTCTAATTAATTTTGCAGCCGGCTCCAAAAATGAGGAGAACTTCGGGGGAATCCCGATGGAAAGAATCAAGCTGGGAAATGGTGCCGACGCGAACGAGTTTGACTTGACCGTAATTGTGGAATCCGTAAATGACGAATTGGTCATATCGCTTAGCTATGGAACAGATTTGTTTACAGCCTTAACGATGTCCAGGATCGGAGCGTATTTCCGTAACATTATTGCGGGTGCCATTCAGGACCCGGAGCAGTCTGTGTGGAAAATGGATTACATGGGGGCAGAGGAACGCGCGGTCATCCATCGTGTTAATGATACGCAGAAGGTTTATCCGGCTGGAGTCACAATTACGTCTCGTATTCAGGAGCAGACGCTCCGTACCCCTGATGCAGTGGGGGTTCTGGACGGCGACATGGCTGTCACCTATAAGGAGCTGCACCTTCGCTCCAACCAATTGGGACAGCTTTTCAGTCGCTATGGAGTTCGTCCGAACTCGCTGGTTGCCATTATGGGGGATAGGAATGTCCCATTGCTTACCGCTATTTTAGGGATTATGAAGGCTGGTGGTGCCTATGTACCGATTGATCCTGATTATCCGCAATCCCGAATCCAATATATGCTTGACGACAGTTCGTGCCGCGTGCTTGTTACGAATTTACGTTATTTCGGACGGACGTTAGATCATTTGCCAGACTGTATTAAAACTGTCATTTGTCTGGATGAAACGGTATGGGGAGAGTCGGAATGGATCGTTAGACTGCGGGAGATGCGAGGGGATGAGTCTTATTTTATTCCTGTCAAAGCACAAGGGATGTCTACGGATGAGCTGAGTCTGCAAAATATTCCTAATGAAAAAGACCTGGCGTATATCATGTACACATCTGGCTCCACGGGACAGCCCAAAGGGGTGATGATGACCCATAAGGCTGTGCTGAATACGTTATTTTGGTTGCAGGATACCTTTGCTCTGGGAGCAGACGATGTCATCGCGCAGAAGACGTCTACCAGCTTTACAGACTCGGTGTGGGAATGGTTCTGGCCGCTGATGGAGGGAGCCAAATTAACGATTGTACCTGCGGATATCGTCAAAGACCCTGCACAGCTATACCCATTTATGGAGCGGGAAAAAGTGACGGTTACTCAATTTGTTCCTGCGCTCATGAATGTTTTCCTAAGTGCTGTACGAAATGCGGGGGAATCTCATCCATTGCCTGATCTAAAGTGGATTTTTAACGGGGGCGAAGCGCTTCCGGTGAATATCGTGCAGGAATGGTACACTCTTTTTCGCACAGCGAAAATCGCCAATCTATACGGCATGACCGAATCGGCCATCTATGCGACCCAGCATATCATTCAGCACAAGCCGGATGCAGGAACGTTACGTATTCCTCTGGGGCTGCCGATTGCGAATACTCATGTGTATGTGCTGGATCAGGATGGACAGCTTGCCGGATTCCAAGTGCAAGGCGAAATTTGTATCGGCGGGACAGGACTGGCGAGCGGATATTGGGCCAAGCCGGATTTGACAGCCAGAGCCTTCACTATGCATCCGTTGACTGGAGAAAGGCTTTATCGAACGGGAGACTTAGGCTGTCAGACCCCGGATGGGCAATTTCAGTATCTTGGGCGAAAGGACGATCAGGTTCAGGTGCGGGGATTTCGCGTCGAAATGAAGGAAGTTGAGCAGGCGCTGGTCAGTCTTCCATCTATTCGTGAGGCAGCGGTGATTGCACATATCGAGGCAACGGGATTAACCGGGCTGATCGGCTACTACACATTGCAGTCGCCGGAAATGACGTCAGAAGGGGTACGTGAACATCTAAAAGAACGGCTTCCCGACTATATGGTTCCCGGTCTGTTGGTCCCTCTCGAAGCCATGCCTTTGACCCCACACGGTAAAATCGACCGTAAGCACATGCCAAAACCTGAGGGAAGAAGTCTTGCAGGAACAGAATATGTACCTCCAAGAAACGGCATGGAGCAGGAGCTATCCACCATTTGGACAGAAATTTTGGATATAGCGCAAGTGGGTGTACAGGACCCCTTTTTTGCGTTGGGTGGACATTCACTCAAGATGGCAAAAATGATTTACCGGATTCAGGAGCGCTTGCAGGTGAAAGTGACGTTCAAAGAACTTTTTGATCATCAAACCATTCGTGAGCTGGCAGATTTGCTTCGTCAAAAGACCTCTGTTCATGCAGCTTCTATCGAACCGTTGCCTGAGCAGGAGTATTACCCAGTTTCCGCCGCTCAAAGACGATTATTTGTTTTGCATCAATTGGAAGGAGAAAGCCTGAGCAATCACGTGTTCACTGCATGGCATTTGGAAGGCAGTATCCAACGAGAGCAGCTTGAACGTCTGTTTCGAACATTACTGCTCCGGCATGAAGTATTTCGAACGGGCTTTACCCTGCTGGAGGATGAGGTAGTACAGCAGATTCATTCGGATGTAGCTTGGAAAATGGAATATACCGAAGGGACGGCGGCCGATATGCCGCAGATTCAGCAATCATTTTTGCGTCCTTTTGATTTGCAACAGCCACCGCTTTTACGGGTAATGCTGGTTCGATTAGCGGAGCAGAGCCATGTTCTACTGCTGGATGTGCATCATATTATTTTTGATGGAATTTCTGCGACAGTGCTTATTGATGAGTTTATCTCCCTGATGGAAGGAAGCGCTCTGGAAAAACCGCACATTCAGTATAAAGACTTTGCCGCCTGGCAGCATATACAGCTCAGCGGGGAACATCTGAAAGAACAGGAAGCGTTCTGGCTGAAGATGTTCGACGAACAGCACACTGGAAAGGAAATTCCACTTCTGAATCTGCCGGGAGATTATCCAAGACCAAGACAACGGAGCTTTGCCGGGGGCTCGCTGGAATTTAGTCTGTCGTCAGACTGTGCAACAAGTTTGCGGAAGCTGGCAACGGAGAGTGGTGCCACGTTATTCATGGTTTTGCTTGCAGCATACAATGTATTCTTGTCACGCTACAGTGGGCAGGAGGACATCGTGGTGGGTACGCCAGTAGCCGGAAGATCGCATGTTCAGCTGGAGCGGATGCTCGGTATGTTCGTAAATACACTTACGTTACGAAATGCTCCCGTACAGGAGAAGACCTTCCGACAGTTTCTGGACGAGGTCAAAGACAATGCGTTGAATGCGTTTGAGCATCAGGATTACCCCTTTGATATGCTCGTTAATCGCTTGCATCTCCAGCGGGATTTGAGTCGTAATCCGCTGTTTGACACGATGTTTCGGCTGCAAAATTTTATGGATGGCAGCAGGGAAGTACCGGGTTTACAGGTGAAGCCTTATCCGTTGGAAAGCCCTTTTGCTTCATTTGATTTGATGCTGACCGTGGTTGAGATGCCGACTGAGAAAGGTGCAAGTAATATTAGCCGTAATGGGCTGCATTGTACCTTTGAATACAGCACGGAACTGTTCCGCGAGCATACGGTTCGCCAGATGGCGCAGCATTTCATAGAGCTGGTGGCCCAACTGGCTTCACAGCCAGATCGTCCCCTGTATGCTGCCAGCCTGCTGACTCCTGCGGAGCAATCACGCATCCTTGTCGACCGCAATGTGACTGAGCTTGCGCTTCCGGCTGACAAGCTGATGCATCACCTGTTCGAAGAACAGGCTGCACGGATGCCGGACGCCATAGCGGTAGAATGTGGGAGCCAGTGTTTGACCTATGGCGAGCTGGATGTCCTGTCCAATCGGGTGGCGAGAACATTGCGCAGCAAAGGAGCGGACGTGAATACGGTGGTTGCCTTGCTGCTGGAACGGTCGGTAGATTTGCTGACGGCGATGCTCGGCATTTTAAAGGCAGGTGCTGCCTATTTGCCGATCGACCCCGACTATCCTGCGGCGCGTATTTCCTACATGCTGGAAGAGAGTGAAGCGCAATGGCTTATTAGTCGGGACACACTGCTGGATGGACTGGATTTTAGAGGCGAAGTCATTTCGTTGAATGACGCGAGTATATACCGTCAGGATGGAAAAAGGCTGGAGATCACACAGCCGGGACCCCATGATTTGGCGTATATGATTTTCACCTCAGGCTCGACCGGACATCCGAAAGGCGTGATGATCCGTCAGGAAGCCATCGTTAACCTGATCTACGGGATTACCGAGCGAATACCGTTTCCTGAAGGTCAAACCTTCTTCTCAGTAACTACTGCCGCATTTGATATTTTTGTATTGGAAACGCTACTGCCTTTGGCGAAGGGGCTACGGGTAGTGTTATCTACGGGAGAAGAGCAGGCGAATGCTGAACTGCTGTTGGAGGCAATTCACCGAACAGGTCCGCACTTGCTGCAAATGACGCCCTCGCGGCTTCAGCTTTTGCTTATGCACCCAGAAGCAAAAGAGAGTATGCGCACGTTGCAGGTCGTGATGGTGGGAGGCGAGGCTTTACCAGAGCCATTGCTTCGTCAGACGCAGGAGATGACCACTGCGCGTATTTTTAATATGTACGGCCCAACCGAAACTACAGTCTGGTCAACTGTGCAGGAGCTTACCCAGCACGAGCGGGTGAGAGTGGGTACGCCGATAGCGAATACACAAGTATATATTCTGGATGGGCAGCTCCAGCCTGTACCGGATCTTGTAGCGGGTGATCTCTGGATTGGAGGCAAGGGACTTGCATCCGGTTATGACAAGCGCCCTCAGCTAACAGCGGAGAAGTTCAAAGCCAATCCGTTCCGGTCCGGTGAGCGAATGTTTAAGACCGGAGATTTGGCGCGGTGGCTGCCTAACGGTGAGATTGAAGTGTTGGGCCGGATGGATGATCAGATCAAGGTCCGTGGCTATCGGGTGGAGCTGGGGGAAATTGAACAGGCGCTGCTGGCTCATCCTGCCATTCGGGAAGCTGTGGTGGTACAGGATCGACCAGCTGAACAGGAGAACCACTCCCTTTGTGCCTATTGGGTAGGCCAGCAGACTTTATCGGTGAGTGAGCTACGTAATCATTTGCTTGCCCGGCTGCCAGAATATATGGTTCCCTCGCATTTTATTACCTTGTCGGAGATGCCTTTAACGCCGAACGGAAAAGTAAACCGTCGAATGCTGCCCAAGCCGGATCCTAGCCGTCCTCTTCTTGAAGTGGAATATACAGCACCTGCTACAGAGGTGGAAATGCAGGTCAGCCGAATTTGGGAAGAGGTATTGCACAGAAGTGGACTTGGCATCCACGATAATTTCTTTGAGCTGGGGGGCAATTCGGTTCTGCTCATTCAAATGAATGTTCGTCTTCAGCAAATCTATCCAGGGAAAATCAGCGTTGCAGACTGCTTTGCCTATCCGACGATTGCGAGACTTTCCGGTTTTCTGGAGCAGCAGCAAGGAGAACAAGCATGGACGGATGCGGAACAGGAACGATATGAGCGTCAGGAGCAATACTGGCGTCTTTACTTGGCTGAATCGTTATCTTTTATTCCGTGGAATAAGGCGATGCGGACAGATGGAGGAGCCGAAGGGCAGGCTACGTTCACCTTTACCTTACCTGCGGACCTGCTGACCACGTTACAGAAAGCAGTTTGGAGTCAGGATTTTGCCCTAACAGACTTGTTACTAGCCGTTTATACGTATGTTTTGTCACAAATGACAGGTCAGTCCGAACTGGTATTGCTCATCGGTGAAGGGCACCTATTACCACATAAACAGTTCGTACACCATGGACAGTCCTCTTTCCTCGCATTACAACTGACAGGGGAGAGCTTGTATCCGCTGCGTGTACGATTGACGGAAAATGATGATTTTAGCGCCCTGTGCATAGAGGTTGCTGGTCATCGTCAAAAAGCGAAAGAGACCGACCTTTACCCGATCCCAGTTATGTTGCCAAATGGGACAGGAAACGCCAATCCGTCTGCTTTTCTCCCTTGTGTGTTTCTGAATCATACGCCGGCGGGACATGAGGTGACCCGACAATTTGACTGGGTGCTTCATATGGATGTGCGCACGGAGCAGGTACGGTTCCTATGCGAATATCAAGCTGGAAAACTGAAGAAGACTTGGGCGGAACAGATAATGAAGGCCTATGTCCACGTACTGCACAAGATTGCAGACCTACTATAAGGAGGATGGAACGATGAAAAAATTAGGATTTTTATTCCCGGGGCAAGGCTCTCAATATGTAGGCATGGGTCAAAGCTTATACGATGAATATTCAGTAGCAAGAGAAACCTTTGAAGAGGCCGAGGATGCGCTAGGGGTTGATCTAAAGACGCTTTGTTTCACAGGTTCCATGGATGAGCTGACTCTGACCGCTAATGCCCAGCCTGCCATTTTGACCGTGAGCATCGCAGCTTTTCGTGTACTGATGCAGGAATTGATGCTTGCTCCATCTCTGGTAGCGGGTCACAGTCTGGGAGAATTCTCGGCATTGGTCAGTACAGGGGCGCTTGCTTTTTCGGATGCGGTGAAAATAGTACGTCAGCGGGGCATTCTGATGCAGGAAGCTGTTGCTCCCGGTACAGGAGCGATGCTGGCGGTAGTCGGGAGTCATGAGCGTGAGGTGGATGAGGTGTGCCAGAAAGCCTCGACAGCCGGTGTATCGGTCGGCATTGCGAATTATAATTCCTCTGAGCAGCTCGTCATTTCGGGTCATACTCCTGCACTGGAGAAGGCAGAAGAGGAACTGAACCGTAGAGGAATCAAAACGATTCGCCTCAAGGTGGGCTTTCCGTTCCATACGAATTTAATGCGGAGCGCTGCGGGGAAATTTCGGGAGGAGCTGGAGAGATATGATTATGGCCGTTTTCAATGGCCTGTGCTCTCTAATGTTACAGCGACACCCTATGCGGATCGTCGTTATATCCTATCTAACCTGACGTCCCAGATGGCACGGCCTGTGCAATGGCACAGAAGCGTTCAATACATGCTGAATCAGGGTGTGAATCATTTTATAGAAATCGGCCCCAAAACCGTATTGAGAAATTTAATGGCTGGTATCACCTCTACGGCTCATTCCTTTGCTTTTGAGCATCCCTCCACTCTGGAATTGCTGCGGAATGCTGATATCGAGAGCAAACCAGATGGTTTGGGTCTGGTGACCTCCTGTATTGCGATTGCGGTTTCAACCCAGAACCGGAACTGGAATAACGATGAGTATGAGCAGGGTGTAGTCGTTCCATACAAAGAATTGCAAAACCTGCGCGAACAATTGATCACAACCGGAACAGAACCAACGTTGGAACAAATGCAGCAAGCTCTGGACAAGCTAAAGTCCATTTTTGCAACCAAATTAACACCAACGGAACTACGGGCTGAACGGTTTGAGCAGATTTTCAGCAATACGCATACACGCGAATTATTTCCCGCGTTTCAGGTCAGCTAATCGCAGCGAACACGAGGAACGGAAGGGAGTACGATGATGACAAAAACAGGATTCAATCTGGCGGCTCTTCAATTCAATGAACAGGATTTTCAGGACGCGGGTCCGATCGCGGTTAATGAGCTGCGAGATTCGGATATTGCAGTCATCGGGATTAGCTGTAAAATTGCCGAAAGTGAAAATGCAGCTCAGTTTTGGGATCTTCTGCGGGCGGGGCAGGACGCTATACGCCCTTTTCCTGCCCGACGAAAAAGGGAGCTGGAGAGCCTCTTCCAAGCCGGGCTGTTAAATGAACAAACGGCATTAAATGAAGGTGGATTTCTAGAAGAAATTGATAAGTTCGACTATCCCTTTTTTCAACTTTCTCCGGCTGAAGCGCGATTGATGGACCCAAACCAGCGACTATTTTTGGAGTCTGCCTGGGCGGCGGTTGAAGATGCGGGGTACGGTGGTAAAAAGCTTTCCGGTAGTCGGACAGGAGTCTATGTCGGCTACAGCAGTGATTTTGGTGAGGAGTACAAGCGGTTTATAGCAGAAATGGCTCCTTCATCAGCTTCTTCAGCGATTCCAGGTAATATCCATTCCATGATTGCCAGTCGGATTGCCTATCTGCTGGATTTAAAAGGGCCCAGTCTGTTGGTGGATACCGCATGTTCTTCATCTTTGGTGGCCATTCACCTGGCCTGCCGGGATTTGCGGCACGGCGATTGCGATACGGCGATTGCCGGCGGGGTGAAGGTCACACTCGTACCTATAAAAGAGGGAAAGGGAGGGGGACTGGGTGTAGGCTCCTCGGATGACCGGACGAGAACGTTCGATAGCGTTTCAGATGGCACAGGCGGAGGAGAAGGTGTAGCCGCTGTTCTGCTCAAACCCTTGAAGCGGGCCATTCAGGATCAGGACCATATTTATGCTGTCATTAAAGGCAGTGCTGTGAACAATGACGGGACTTCAGCCGGGATTACGGCTCCCAATTCGCTGGCAGGAGAGGATGTCATTGTACGGGCCTGGAAGGATGCTGGGATTGACCCGGATACCATTACATATATTGAAGCTCATGGGACAGGCACCAAGCTGGGTGATCCAGTGGAGATTGATGGTATACGGAGAGCCTTTCGGCAGTATACCGACCGGAATCAATTTTGTGCCATAGGCTCGGTCAAAACCAATGTAGGTCACCTGGATAACAGTGCGGGAATCACGGGCTTTTTAAAGGCAGTGCTCGCTTTGGAGCATGCAGAAATTCCGGCGAGCCTACATTTTACCTGCCCAAACCCGGATATTAGCTTTATTGATTCGCCTGTATATGTGAATGACAAGCTGCAGCCTTGGCCCAAGGAGGATTTTCCACGGCGTTGCGGAGTCAGTTCCTTCGGGCTCAGCGGTACGAACTGCCATGTCGTTCTGGAAGAGGCCCCGGTGTGGGCTGAAATGCAGGATGGTGGCCAGTTGGAGCAGGAAACACCGGAAACGGTTCAGCTTTTTACGTTATCTGCTAAAAATGAAACAGTGCTTGCAGCCTATGTGAAGCAATATCAGCAATATGTCATGGAACCCAAAACCTATCCGTTACGCGATCTTTGTTATACCGCCAATACCGGACGAGGGCAGTATGGCTTTCGTCTGGCGATTCTGTGCCGGGATTGGGATGATCTAGGAGCAAAGCTGACTCAAATTCAGACCTCAGGTTTCAGCGGACAAGCGCAACAAGAAGAGTTCATACCGGGTGTGTATTTTGGACGTCATAAGGTTGTATCTGCACAGAAGGAAAAAGAAGCAGGGGAGCTTACGCTGGAGGAATCCAGAAGACTGACAGCATCAGCCAAAGAGAAACTGACCCAGTCTTCATTCGAGTTCGATACGCTGGATTCTCTGTGCCGTATGTATGTTGAGGGAGCAGATGTGGAATGGGAGAGCTTGTATGAAGGCAAAGCGTGCCGCAGACGAAGCATTCCCACCTATCCTTTTGAGCCTAAGCGATGCTGGGTGGAGGTAGAGGAGAAGGCAGTCGTTTCTCAGGCTTCCCATGTTCGAAAATTCACAGAGATGGAAACAACACATCCGCTTTTGGACTATTGTTTGGCAGAAACCGAGGATCAGGATATTTACCTGACCCGTTTCTCTGTTGGGCGTCATTGGGTACTAAGCGAGCATAAGATTATGGAAAACTGTATTGTACCAGGAACCACTTATCTGGAAATGGTTAGGGCAGGGTTGGAAAAATACAAGCGTCCAGGCAAGGTGCTGGAGCTATATGATATCCAGTTTATTTCTCCGCTCATCGTGGATGCAGAGGAAGAAAGAGAAGTACACACCGTTTTGCAACGGGAGGGTGAGACGTTTTCGTTTAAGGTATTAAGCCGGACGGGACCCTCAGTTCAGCCGTGGGAGCAGAATTGGGTAAGGCATGCACAGGGGCGCGCGGTATTTGTAAAGGCAGCCCATCCTGTTATGAGTCTGGGCGATATTCGGACTGAGTGCAACGATCAGGAAGTAGTAGTCGGTGAGAATCATGCCGAAGCTGCTGCTGCATTTTCATTCGGGCCGCGGTGGGAGACGCTACGGACGATTGCAATTGGAACAGATCAAGTGTTGGCTAAGCTGGAGCTGCCCGCAGCCTATCAAATGGATGTAAGTCAATACGTGCTGCATCCCGCTTTGTTGGATGTGGCCGTCGGGGTAGCAAGCCAGAGTTTAGGAAATGGCCTGTTTCTGCCATTTTCATATCACAAGTTGCGCATTTACGACTCCCTTCCACGGCTTTGCTACAGCTATCTGCGCAAAAAAAGCAAGGTCAGGGAAAGTGGAGAAATTTTAACGGTAGATGTGCTCATTCTGGGTGCCGAAGGTCAGGTACTGGTAGAAATTGAAGATTATGCAGTCAAACGTGTACACGAGGCGGATCTTAAACGAACCCGCTATACAGAACATCATAAATATCATCAGATTGTATGGAAAAAGCAAGAACAAGCACCCTCCGAGTATGAAGAAGATACAGTAACCCGGACCGCAAATGATTCAGTGTTATCCACACCGCTGGAAACGATTTTATTATTCACTGATAACCGTCCGATCGGTGTAACGCTACGTGGATTGTTAGCGCACGAAGGGTATGATGTGGTTGAAGTGAAGCGAGGAGTCACCTTTACTAAAATGTCAGACCATGCTTACTTCTCTACGGGTTCCGAGGAAGATCATAGACGCTTGTTGACAGAGATGCGATGTCAGAATGCTAAGAAACTGATATACCTCTGGAACGGGCAGTCTATGGTTCAGCTATTTCATCTGGCTAAGGCAATCGCAGAGACCAAGTCAGCTGTTAAGGAACTGACGGTGATCGCTGAGCAGGCTTATAAAGTGAATGAATTGGAAAATGAATTAAAACCAGAACATGCGGGCTTGTTTGGGCTGGCCCGTGTCATCGGTCAGGAATACCCTGATCTGAGCTGCCGTTGCCTCGATATAGATACAAGCACCCAGCCTTCAGAACTCATTCATTCCCTACGGCACGATGTTGATATATTTCTGGTCGCTTGGCGTAACGGCGAACGTTATGTAGAGCAGATTGAACCTGTGGATCTGACGGAAAGCGAAGTTGACCCGATTACGATCAGACCGCAGGGAACCTATGTCATAACTGGGGGTACTGGCGGGCTGGGATTGGCAATCGGTAAATGGCTTGCTTCTAAAGGTCAGGTCACACTGGGATTGATAGGTCGCAAGCCTTTGCCACCCAAGGAGCAATGGGAGGCCATTGCAAACGCTGATTCGAACGGAAGCCGTAACGTAAGACAGAACTTAAAGCCAGATATGAATACAAGGATGCTGAATACGGTTACCGCCTTACTGGAATTGGAGCAGCAGGGAGCGCAGGTAGAATATTATGCTGTCGATGTAGCTGACGAGACCGCTATGAAGCAAGCCTTGAATGAACTTCGCCACAAGTATGGGGCTATTCACGGTATCATCCATGCTGCGGGTGTGGCTGGAGACGGTTTTATGGCTCTCAAGAGCCAGGACCGCTTTACCGAGGTACTGGCTCCGAAGGTAACAGGCACACATGTGCTTGACCGAATCACCACTGCGGATACACTGGACTTTTTTATTCTTTTTTCATCTGTGACTTCACTGATGGGTGGACCAGGCCAAAGCGACTACACGGCAGCCAACGCCTATCTGGATGCCTTTGCCGAGTGGCGGAATCACTCCGGCCGACGTACGCTTGCCATCAACTGGGCTCCTTGGCAGGAAGTTGGGATGGCTTTTGAGCATGAGGTTGATTTCCAAGAGAGCTTATTTCAGGCTCTGTCCACACAAGAGGGACTGGCCGCTCTTGAACAATTATTGCTTCATCCCGTTCCCCGTGTCATTGTGGGTGGCTTGAATTACGCTCAGGTGGCCGCGCTGGATTCCGCTGCCATTCCTTTCGGATTTTCTCATGAAATGCGGGCTATTCTGGACCGTCATCGTCGGCTTCTGCATGACCATGCGGTCACGTCATCTGCTGCCGTGCGCCGTCCTGTGCAGTTGCGTGGTCGGGCAACAGAACAATATAGCTCATCTGAAAAGGTGATCGCAAGCATATGGGCGGAAGTGCTGGGGCTTGATGAGCTGAACATCTATGACAGTTTTTATGAGCTGGGAGGAGACTCCCTGATTGCTAGTAAAATGGTGGGACAGATGAATCAAAGCTTGTCCAAAAAAGTGGATATGAGCGATATCTTCAACTATATGACGGTCAGCGAATTAGCTCTGTATACGGATGGAGAAGCGAAGCAGCCTCTTCTGACGAAAACGGAGCTGCCTGCACCCCAATCAGCTGACAAAAATCTGATCATTCATCCGGTGGAACAACGTGAGGTGTACCCAGCTTCCTCGACGCAACGTCGATTTTATATGATGCGTCAAATGGCAGGACATAGCACCTTGAACAATCTATGCAGTGCGATGACCATCACTGGTAATCTGGATCATCATCGGTTGGAGAAAGCCATATATGCGGTAATTCGTCGTCATAGCTCGCTGCGCACCGCTTTTGAGTTGCGGGATAACGAACTGGTACAGAGAGTGTACCCGGAGGTAGATTTTTCACTGGAATATAGCGAAGGGGACGGGCGCGAGCTGGAAGCGTATGTGGATGAATTTATCCGTCCCTTTGACCTGAATCGTGCGCCGCTGTTAAAGGCGAAGCTGATCCGGCTGAAGGACGATTCCCACCTCTTTCTGTGCGATGTTGACCATATTGCAGCCGATGGAGCCTCGATTGGTATTTTATTAAGTGAAATGATACAGGGCTATTCTGGACAGGATCTACCGCAACTGCCTATGCAATATACCGATTTTACATTGTGGCAAAATCAGCGTTTGGACAGTGCCGAAATGAAAAAGCAGGAGGCATACTGGCTGGACGTATTTAAGGGGACGCTGCCTGTACTTGATTTGCCTACAGATGAGCCGCGGGCAGCGCAAATGAGTAATGCCGGGGATGTCTATACATTTGATCTGAGTGAGGAATTAACAGCTTTGGCTAAAAAAACAGCGGTACAGCATGGGGTTACGCTCTTTATGCTTCTGTACGCTGTCTATAGCACTTTATTGGCCAAATATGCGAATCAGGAAGAGATCATTATTGGCATTCCAAGCGCAGGTCGCCAGTCGGAAGAGGTCCAGCACATGATTGGGCTGTTCATCAATACGCTGGCCCTACGAACTGCGCCAGCTGAAGATAAGCCTTTCGCAGCATATTTGAAGGAGGTTAAGAAGCACGCGCTTGAAGCCTATAAGCATGAGGATTATCCCTTTGAAATGCTGCTGAATCAGCTTGACGTACCGAGAGACCGGAGCCGGAACCCACTTTTTGATGTTCAGTTTATTTCCCAGAACTTTCGGGGGGAGCCGATGAGCATCAACGGGCTTCGCTTTACTCCGTTGGAAGCTAAGATGGAGGCTGTACAAGTCGATCTGACAGTCATATGGGTTGAAAATGAAGGCAAGCTGCGTTTTCACTTTGAGTATGCGACCCAACTGTTCAAGGGAGAGACCATACGTCGGCTTGCGAGCTATTACAAGAATCTTTTACAAGAAGTTTGTGCTGATGCTTCGCGGCCGATTGGCCTCATTTCCATGAATCAGGCGGAAGAACAGCAGCGAACCCTGTACGAGTGGAATGAAACCCGGGTGAATTACCCACAAGAAAAGCTGGTTCACCAGTGGTTTGAAGAACAGGCCGAACAGCATCCTGAGCGGATTGCTGCCGTCTACGGAGAGCATTCGCTGACTTACAGCCAATTGAATATCAGAGCTAATCAGCTTGCCCGGCACTTGCTAACTTATCATTTGGTACCGGACCAAGCTGTCGGCATCCTGGTTCCCCGTTCGCTGGATATGCTGACCAGCATGCTTGCCGTACTCAAAGTAGGAGCAGCCTATGTCCCTATGGACCCGGAACATCCGACGGAGCGGGTGGCCTACATGCTGGAGGACAGCGGCGTGTCTCTGCTCCTAACTTCTACGGGTACCGCCAGCATCGACACGCTGCGCTTTACAGGATCTGTCATGGATGTAAGTGATCCGGCCTTGTACAGCGGAGATGCTGATAATGTAGCTCTTGCACTTGCGGGCAAGGAGCCTCTGGCACCTCACCATTTGGCTTATATTTTGTACACGTCAGGATCATCCGGTAAGCCCAAAGGAGTCATGGTTGAGCATAGAAATGTAACGAATTACATCACGGCTTTCCAGCATAAATTCCACTTAACGGCTGAGGACGTAGTGCTCCAGCAGGCAGCCATTACCTTTGATGCATCCGTGGAGGAAATATACCCTACATTGGCAGCAGGGGGAACGCTGGCTATGGTTTCACGGGATGAACTGAAGGACATCCAATTGCTGAACCAATTCATTCGCCAGCAGCAAGTGACCGTGGTCAGCGCCTCGCCGTTTATTTTAAATGAGCTAAATCAACTGCCCCCTTTCCCGCATATTCGCACTTACATTAGCGGGGGGGATGTGCTGAAAAGCGAATATGTCACCCAGTTGTTGCGTTCCGCAAAGGTCTACAATACGTACGGACCGACAGAAGCGACTGTCTGTGCTACCTATTATTGTGTGCCGGATATTCCAGCTGTCCATCCATTGCCTGTCGGACGGCCTGTAGCCAATGCTGAGGTATACATCATGAATCGCAGGGGTACGGATGTTATGCCTATCGGGGTACCCGGTGAAATATGCATTTCAGGCTGGGGTGTTGCACGCGGCTATATGAACCGCCCCGAACTGACGCAGCAGCAGTTTGTAGCAAATCCGTGGATACCGGGCGAGCGGATGTACAAAACAGGTGATCTGGGCAGATATCTTGAAGATGGGCAAATTCAATTTTTAGGAAGAGTCGATCAGCAGGTTAAAGTGCGGGGTTACCGCATTGAGCCGGGCGAGGTTGAAAAATCGTTGCTCCAGCACCCGCGTATACAGGATGGAGTGGTGTTGGTTCAGGAAGTCCAGCCTGGTATGCATGAGCTATGCGCCTATATCGTTACAGATCAGGAATTGTCGGTGGCAGAACTGAAGACCCATCTGTCGGTAACCTTGCCTGAATATATGATTCCGTCTTACTTTGTTCGAGTCGATGAGATCCCGTTAACACATCACGGAAAAATCGACCGTCATGCTTTACCGCAGGTTAATGAAAGTATCAAGGTCGGTACGGCCTATGTACATCCAGCTTCACCCCTGGAAGAGCGCTTGGTTGAGCTTTGGTCGGAAATCCTGCACCGGGAGCAGATTGGCACACAGGATGACTTCTTCCTGCTGGGCGGTCAATCCTTGCTGGCAACCAAGCTGGTCTACCTTATTAACAAGGAATGGAATGTAAATCTGACACTGCGCGATTTCTTCCGGGCAGGTACGGTTCAAGGGTTAGCGACCTGGATAGAAGAAATTCAATCGGGCTGTGAACGTGGAATATTAGTGGAACAGGACGGATTAATCAAGCCCTTTAATCTCCGGCAAAAGCCATTGTTCCGCGTTCAGGTTATTCATCAGCCTGCCAACCGTCATTTGCTGTTCATTGATATGCATCATATTATTACGGACGGTCTTTCCCAGGAGATAATCGTCGAGGAATTTGCTCGTTTATACGGGGGCATGAGCTTACCGGAATTGACGATCCAGTATAAAGACTATGCCGTGTGGCAGCGTGAGTTTTTGAACAGTGTGGAATTCCGTCAGCAGGAGCAGTTTTGGCTGGAGCTTTTTCAAGGGGAAATTACAGAGCTGGAATTGCCTACGGATTATGCACGCCCCGATGTGAGAAGAGGTGAAGGGCAAGCCGTTCATTTTGAGCTGGATCAGGAATGGACGTGGAAGTTAAAACGCTTTGCCCTGCAACAAAATGTCACGGTATTTATGGTTCTACTGGCGGCCTATAACCTATTGCTGGCCAAAGCCAGTGGGCAGGAAGATATTATCGTCGGCATTCCGGTATCCGGCAGAACTCATGCGAGCCTGAGTCCTCTTGTCGGCATGTTCGTCAATACTTTGGCCCTTCGCAACACGCCGAAGAAGGACATGACAGTGCACGAATTTTTAATGCAGGTAAAGGAACGCTCTCTCCAGGCTTTTGAGCATCAGGACTATCCGTTCGAGCAACTGGTTGAGAAGTTGAATTTGGCTGGCCAAACAAGTCGCAATCCGCTGTTCGATACCATGTTTGCATTATTGAACGAATCTTCCCGTACCATCGTAGAATTACCCGGCCTGAAACTGACTCCATGTGATGAAGCGGAGTATACAGGAGCACAATTCGATTTAACATTTACCGCAGCTATGACCGACGAGCATATCGAATGTATTTTTCAATACGATGTAGATCTCTTTACCGGGGAGACGGTGGAACGCTTGAGCCGGGAATTCCTTCAAATCTTACACACTGTCCTTGTCAATCCACAGCAAAAGATTGGAGAGCTTCGGATAGAAAAGGTGGCAGTTGACCCGAATCAGCGGGACAGAGAGGAAATACTTGAGTCAGCAAGCGTCCACAAGGAAGAGGACTGGGTGAGTGAGCTTGCCATAGCGGCTTCGGAATCGGTGAGCGAGGCGGAATGGAAGACACTTGTCCATGATTTCAATCAGACAGACATGGGTCCGGGGTCCGTAAAGCTGTTACATCAATATTTCGAGGATCAAGCAAGCCGAAACCCTGAGCAGATCGCTCTCATTTCCGGTCAACAGGAGATCAGCTACGGAGAGGTGAATCGACGGGCGAATCTGGTTGCACATAGCCTACTGGACTCCGGTACCCGGCCGGAGCAAATAGTAGCTATTGTTATGGAGCGCTCACCGGAAATGATTGTTGCTTTATTGGGCGTGTTAAAAGCAGGGGCGGCGTACCTCCCCATTCATCCAGCCGATCCAAAGGAACGGATTCGCTACATCCTGGCAGACGCTGGTGCCGAATGGATTCTGACCCATCAGCAATGCCACGCCAACTGGATAGATGAAGGAATCCAGCAGGTCATCGACGTTGACTTACTGTGTCAGGATCAGCAAGAACGAGGTAATCCAGAGCTTGTCATCCAGCCTGATCATCTGGCTTATGTCATCTTCACCTCCGGCTCAACCGGGCAGCCCAAAGGGGTGATGGTGGAGCATCACGCCTTTAGTGCGCGAGTGGTATGGCTGGCACAACAGCTTGGTTTAAGGGAGCAGGACACGGTGCTGCAAAAAGCATCCTATACCTTTGATGGTTCCATCGTCGAGCTTTTCAGCTGGTTCATGGGCGGAGGACGATTGGTGTTATTGGAGGCAGGTGCAGAAACGGATACCCGTCAATTGCTGGGTACCATTCACAGGCATCAGGTTACAGTGGCTTTCTTCATTCCTACTGTGCTGCAAATGTTTTTGTCAGAGCTTTCAGTCGAGGATACAATCCAAGCAGCCACTTTGCGTTGGGTCATGTCGGGTGGCGAACAGATAGGCCAGGAGCAGGTGCGAAGTTTTAATCTGAAGTTCCCGGAAGCGAGATTACTTAATCTGTATGGGCCTACGGAAGCCAGTGTGTTTGCAACAGCCTATACGTGTACGTCTGTATCTTCCGAAGGTCCGATTCCGATCGGACGGCCTGTGGGCAACACCCGGGCGTATATTTTAAATCAGGAGCTGGCGTTGGTTGGTTTGGGGCAGGTAGGAGAGCTTTGTCTGGGAGGGTGCCATCTGGCACGCGGGTATGTACATCTGGATGGACTTACGGCAGAGCGTTTTATCCCCAATCCTTTTGTACCAGGTGAGCGAATCTATCGGACAGGCGATCTTGCCCGGATGCTGCCTAGCGGAGAGATTGTTTACTTGGGACGATTGGATCAAATGGTGAAAATCGGAGGCTACCGGATTGAGACAGGTGAAATTGAAACAGCCCTCTTGCAAAATAACGACATTCAGCAGGCGGCTGTACTTGATTTGACAGATGAGCAGGGCAACAAGTATTTGTGTGCTTATCTGGTTGTGCAAACCGACTGTACAGTTCGAGAACTGCGGGCATTTTTGCTGGAACGATTACCGGAATATATGACTCCTTTACGTTTTGTGAAGGTGGAGACGATGCCTCTAGGTTCAAGCGGAAAGCTGGACCGTAAGGCGTTAAATACCTTGGGGGTAGAGTTGCCTTCCGGCAAAGAACATACACCGCCCCGCAACGAAATGGAACAGCAACTGCTCCTGTTGTGGGCGGACATTTTCAAAACAGGCGCAGTAGGTATAGATGATCATTTCTTTGAGTTTGGCGGAGATTCGTTGCTCGCTTACCAGTTCATTTTGCGTGTGCGTCAAATGTTGGCCATCGAGATTACTTTAAAGGAACTTTTTGCAGCTCCGACTATTCGACAACTTTCAGATCACATAAGCTCCAGAAGAGTTGAGTGTCATCACGAGGATGAAGCGACAGTCCGTTCCTTGATCCCTGCTGCGACTCCAAGCGCCCATTATCCGGCCTCGTCTGCTCAAATGCGTCTTTTTATGATGCACGAGCTGAATCCAGAGGATCTAAGCTATAATCTACCGGGCGCCATGATGTTGGAAGGAGAACTGGACCTGGCCAGACTTGAGGGAGCCTTCCAAGCGCTTATTCAGCGTCACGAAGCTTTTAGGACCACATTTGATGTGATCAACGGCGAGATTGTTCAGCTTATTCATGAATCTGTTCCGTTTGCCATTGAGTTTTTCAGAACAGAGGAAACCGAGATTAGCAACATACTTCGGTCCGATGGAAAGCTTATGAGAGAAGTCATCCCAGTTCAGCAGCATGCACTGTCATCAGTAAAAGTAGAGAAAAAAGAACGCCGACGGAGGGAGATTTAGCATCATGCATTATGAAGGATATGAAACATCTTCGGCGCAAAAACGGCTATATCTGATTCATGATCTTCTCGGACCTAACATTATCTATAACATGCCCAGCATTCGAATCATCAAAGGAGCGCTGGAGCCAGAGCGGCTGTACAGAGCATGGTGTAGGCTGACAGAACGTCATGAGAGCTTGCGAACGTCCTTTATTCAAAAGGACGGCGAGGTTTTACAACTCGTCCATGAATCCATCGATGTATCGATTCCCTATAGAGAACGTTCGGATCAGAGTACGGATAAGCTTGTTAACGAGTTTATCCGTCCGTTCAATCTGAACGAGGCCCCTCTATGGCGGGCTGAGCTTGTACCTTTGGTTGATGGGGAGATTCTGTTCCTGTTTGATATCCACCATATCATCGCGGATGCGGTAACCATCAACATTATATTTGAAGAGCTGATGGCTCTATATCAGGGACAGGAGCTTGCTCCATTAGAGTTTCAGTATGTCGATTATACGATCTGGCAAAACGATCAATTAAGCGATATTCATATTCAGAAACAGGGTGAATTTTGGCTGAACCAATTTACAGAGGATGTTCCTCTGCTGTCGTTGCCTACGGATGAAAAAGGCTTAAGGTCTGATTACAGCGGTGGGATCGTATCGTACTCGATTGAAGCTGATACGGCTCACTCCTTGCGTGCATTATGCTTGCAGCACAATGTTACGTTGTATATGGTTCTACTCGCCGCGTACAGCATCCTTCTGTCCAAATATGCCGGACAGGAGGATCTGGTCATCGGAACACCTGTCGCCGGAAGGACTCATTCCGAGTTTGAAGGGATTGTGGGCATGTTCGTGAACACGCTCGCCTTGCGTCAGAAACCGCAGAGAACCAAGCGGTTCTCTGATTTTCTGGAAGAAGTGGCAGACCAAACTTTTGCTGCGTTTGAGCATCAGGACTACCCCTTTGATATGCTGGTGGAGCAGGTCAATCCTGAACGGATCAGTGGTCGTAATCCCTTATTTGATGCTTGCTTTGTATTGGAAAATGTACCGCAGCCTGTCGTGCAGGCAACAGAGGTCACGTTTTCTCCTTATACTTTTGAACATAAAATCGCTAAATTTGATATCACCTTGTATGCATACGAAATGCAGGAGGGTATCGGGCTGGAACTGGAATATCGCAAAGCGTTGTTTACGGAGGAAAGCGCCCGCCGGATGCTACGACATTTTGCCAGAATTGTCGAAATCATTGGCGAACAACCCGATATTCGGATTGAAGACATTGATATGGTTACAGAAGAAGAGCGCACCGTTTTACTTCATACTTTTAATCAGACCCACAGCAAAAATGCATACGAAAAAAATTCGCATGGGGTAACCATCCATCGACTGTTCGAACAGCAAGTGATACGGACGCCTGACCATCCAGCCGTGAGGTGGAAAGAAAAGCAACTAACGTATGATGAATTAAATGAACGTGCCAATCAATTGGCGCGGGTTTTACGGCAAAAGGGAGTTCAGGCAGAAGATGTCGTCGGTATTTTAGCTACGCCTGCGTTGGAGATGATTGTTGGTATTTTAGCTATTTTGAAGGCCGGGGCCGCTTATTTACCGATTGATCCGCTCTACCCAGATGAACGGATTCAATATCTATTACAGGATAGTCAGGCGAAAATATGCCTTCTACCGACTGCCAGCACTAGACGCTTTCCTGGAGTGGACATGTTACTGCTCACAGACCAGAGTCTCTATACGGGAGAACCCCGTAATCTGGAGGACAGCAATCAGGCGCACAATGTGATGTACATTATTTATACTTCAGGGTCTACAGGACAACCAAAGGGTGTAATGATTGAGCATCAATCCTTTGCTCGCCTAGTGTTAGAGCCAGGGCCGTTGGCTATTACGCAAGAGGATCGAATATTGCAGACGTGTTCCCTGGCCTTTGATGTGTCGGTTTTTGAACTGTGGGGAACACTGCTGAGCGGGGCAACCTTGTATCTCATTGAAAAAGAAGAGCTTTTATCTGCCGATATACTCGGCAAGAGGATGGCACAGTATGGAATCACGATGGCATGGTTCACGGCTCCTTTGCTAAATCAGCTGATTGATGAGAAACCTTCCATCTTTACTGGACTTCGATTGATCATGACCGGGGGAGACGCCTTGTCTCCGCAGCATATGAAGCTCCTTCGCGCCGCCCAGCCGGATTTAACGATTGTCAATGCCTACGGTCCTTCGGAGAATACTATTTTTACGTCGTTCCATACGATTCAGGAGGACTATGACCATAACGTGCCGATTGGCAAGCCTGTCGCCAATACACAGGTCTATATCCTGAGCGCGTCCAATCAACTTCAGCCCATTGGAGTACCGGGTGAGCTGTGCATTGGAGGTGAAGGATTGGCGCGTGGCTATTTGGCTCGGGAGGAATTAACGGCAGCCAAATTTGTTTCTCATCCCTGGCTCCCAGAAGAGCGTATGTACCGTTCTGGAGATTGTGCCCGATGGCTGGCTGACGGAACGCTTGAATTTTTGGGTCGCATGGATCACCAGGTCAAAATTCGGGGCTTTCGTATTGAAACCGGCGAAATTGAGGCTCGGCTTGCACATATAGAGGGGATTCAGGAAGCAGTCGTGCTTGTTCGTCAGCACAGCGACGGGATCAAATACCTCTGTGCTTACTTTGTTTCCGACGTAGAAATGTCACAGGCAGAAGTCCGGCTGGAGCTGGCTACATATTTGCCGGATTATATGATTCCTGCCTGTCTGATCCGACTTCCGCGTTTGCCACTGAATGTGAATGGCAAAGTTGATCGGAACGCGTTGCCAGAGCCTGATCTTGAAGCACTGCGGGAGAATGAATATGTCCCTCCTTGCAATGAACTGGAACAGGAGCTGGTTCGCATCTGGTCGATGGTTCTGCCCACGAACCTGCCGACGGATCGCATTGGCGTAACGGACAATTTTTTCACCCTGGGAGGAAGCTCGCTCAAGGCTACCAAGCTGGTTTCGCTAGTTTTGCGTGAGTTAGGGATAGACCTACCGCTCACCAAATTATTTACTTTTCCTACCATCCGCCAACTGGCAAGTGCATTGCAGGGAAAGGAAAGAAGTGTGTTTCCAGCCAGAGCAGACACGCTTGTTCTCTTAAAGCCCGGCACAGCGCAGGATAAGCACCTTTTTTTCATCCATGATGGAAGCTTGGATGTCAGTTGCTACATGGAATTGGTCAACGGACTTACAGCTACTTGGAATTATTGGGGCATAAAAATGGATGCTTCGATTCTTGCTGAAAATAAAACAGCCGGGATGAAGGAAGCGGCACACCGATATGTGAATCAATTGAAAAGTATTCAGAAAACAGGCCCGTATTATGTTGCGGGGTGGAGTATGGGGGGAACGCTTGCTTTCGAAATGACCCGACAATTGGAAGAACAAGAAGAACGTGTCGAACTTTTGGCCATTCTGGACACACTGCCACCTTTGAAGTATGGCAAGGAAGATCACTGGGACCACCATATTCAGGAACTGGAGAGGATGGAAGAAACGTTGGATTTTTCGCAGTGGAAGCGAGCATTTCCAGCCAGTGTACTCCCCTTGCTACCGGAATTTAATGAGTTGGGACGGAGTGAATTACTAGAACGCTTTAAAAGTGTGAATCATTGGGTGAAAATGCAGCATGTCTACCAGCCCGATCGAGCTGTAAAGGCCCCTGTATGTTTGTTTATTTCAGAACATACCTGGGAATTAGGATATAAAGGATGGGAATTGTATTGTAAGGGGGAAATGTTCACGCATAAAGTGCCTGGCGATCATTTCTCTATCGTAAAAGGAGCCCAAGCCGTGTCTGTAGGTTTGGTGCTGAATACATTTTTGAGGTAAGATTATGCTCCTGCTTGGAGGTTGAAGACCCCAAGCAGGAGTATTTATTTGATATGATCGTGTAAGTTGGTTTGTAATATTAATTGACATGATGTATAAAAACATATCGTAATGTATGAAAAACCCCCTTGTATGCTTCCAGATTTTATAGTAAAGTATCCAATAATCAACTTTGTTTGAGCATAATATTCACTGTTTGTGAGTATATATCACACTTTCACCACGACCTCACATACTCCTCTTTCTATTTATTACATCACATCTATTCATTACCCTACAGCATCTCTTACACCACTAGATTATGAAAACTTCTGTCCTACTACACCTATTTGATGAACTCGGAACTTGGGACCACAGCTTGAGGACAAGCTTGTCATGTCAATCCAAAGGAATTGGCATTCATCCGGTATCAACGAATTAACAATATATAAGGTGTGAAAGGGGTTTGCTGCATGAGCAAAAAGTATGCAAAACACAAAATCTGGACCGTTCTGCTGGTGCTTGCGCTAGGAGCTGTTTTGGCGCTTTCCGGTTGTGGGGGATCAGGTGAAGGAGCAAAGCCAGAGGCAGGGAAAACACCAAGCGGAGCAGGAGAGGGCGTGCAGGACACACTCATTTATGGACGCGGCGGAGATTCCGTGGCGCTAGATCCTGCCATTGTGACTGAAAGCGAGTCGCTAAAAATCGGAATGCAAGTGTTCGACACACTGCTGGAATATAAGCAAAACACAACGGAGATCCAACCGGGGCTTGCAGAGAGCTGGGAAGTATCACCAGATGGACTGGTCTATACGTTCAAGCTGCGTCAGGGTGTAAAATTCCATGACGGAAGTGATTTTAACGCAGAAGCGGTTGTGTTTAACTTTGACCGCTGGGCTGATCCGAAAAGTCCATACAAATTTGAAGGTGACTCGTTTGACTATTATGATTCTATGTTCGGTCCTGAAGGAAGTAGGGTGATTAAGGAGGTTAAAGCGGTAGATGCGAACAGCGTCCAGTTTACACTAAACAAGCCGCAGGCGCCGTTTTTACAAAATATCGCTATGCCATCCTTTAGTATTTCAAGTCCCAAGGCTATTCAGGAGAAAAAGGCTGATTTCAAGAGTAATCCGGTCGGCACGGGTCCTTTTGTATTTAAGGAATGGAAACGGAACGATACCATCACGCTGGAGAAGAATCCAAACTATTGGAAAGAGGGGCAGCCGAAGCTGGCTAAGATCATTGTTCGTTCCATACCCGACAATACCGCGAGATTTAATGCTCTGCAAAACGGGGAAATTGACCTGATGGAGGATTTGAACCCGGATGATGCAAAGCAGTTAGACGGTAATAGCGAGTTGGTGAAAATTGAACGTCCCTCCTTTAATGTGGCGTACATTGGCTTTAATTTAAAGAAAAAAACCTTCAATAATCCCAAGGTGCGGCAGGCACTGAATCATGCAGTGAACAAGCAGGCCATTATTGATGCATTGTTTGCAGGGCAGGCTAAGCCTGCGGTCAATCCGATGCCACCTACGTTATGGGGGTACAACGATAGTATTCAGGACTATGCCTATGATCTGGATAAGGCTAAATCTTTGCTAGCGGAAGCGGGCTTTCCTAACGGGCTTCCCGAGCCGTTAACCTTCTATGCAATGCCCGTATCTCGTCCTTATATGCCTGACGGCAAAAAGGTGGCAGAGGCCATTCAAGCCGATTTTGAAAAAATAGGCGTCAAAGTAAACATCCAATCCCCGGAATGGGCTACGTATCTGGATGATGTTAAGGCGGGGGAAAAGGATGATCTGTATATGCTGGGATGGAACGGGGACAATGGTGACCCGGATAATTTTCTTTATACATTGCTGGACAAGGATACGATTCCAGGCAATAACCGCAGTTTTTATGTGAATGAGGAACTTCATAAAATATTGGTGAAGGCTCAGGTTGAGGTCGACCAGAACAAGCGTGGGGAACTGTATAAACAAGCACAAGTGATTATTAAACAGGATGCGCCGTGGATTCCATTGGTTCATAGCACACCGCTGATGGCAGGTAAAGCGAACCTCAAGGGTTTTGTACCTTCTCCGGCAGGTATTGAAGCGTACGGAAATATTTATTTTGAATAGCCCAAACGCAAGCAGGCGGTGAATAGGATATGAACTCATATATTGTAAAAAGACTGGCTATATTGATTCCTGTATTACTGGGCATGACGCTCATCGTTTTTTCCATTATTCATGCCATTCCGGGAGATCCGGCGGAAACCATACTGGGAGATAAGGCTACGGAACAGTCCAAGCAGGCGCTACGTGAGCAATTGGGGCTGGATAAGCCGTGGTTACAGCAATATGGGACCTATTTAGGTGAGCTGGCACAAGGGGACTTGGGCGATTCCATTCGTACCAGGCAGCCGATTGCCCGGGAAATGCTTCCTTATCTGGCGGCTACGCTGGAGTTGACAGTAGCAAGCATGTTTTTTGCTGTAGTAGTCGGAATGAACGCCGGCATCGTGAGTGCCTGGAAGCGAAATTCCTGGTTTGACTATGTCAGTATGGTCATTGCCCTGGTCGGAGTATCGATGCCGATTTTTTGGCTGGGCTTGATGGAGCAATGGATCTTTGCAAATAAACTGCATTGGCTTCCTTCCATCGGACGCATGAATTCTCGTGATCCGGTGGAAGCTGTGACACATTTAGCCGTGATTGATGCGATCATAGGTGGACGTATGGATCAGGTGTGGACCGTCATCAAGCATTTGATCCTGCCCAGTATCGCACTGGGAACGATTCCAATGGCGGTCATTGCGCGCATTACCCGTTCCAGCATGCTGGAGGTTATGGATGCGGACTATATCCGTACAGCTCGGGCGAAGGGGCTGGCATCTTTTCAAGTCGTATACAAACATGCGCTTAAAAATGCTGCGATCCCCGTACTTACTGTCATCGGTCTTCAGACTGGCTCACTACTGGGAGGCGCGGTACTGACAGAAACCATTTTTGCCTGGCCTGGCATCGGACGGTACATTTTTGAAGCGATCAGCTCGCGTGACTATCCGGTTATTCAAAGCGGAATTCTGATCATTGCGTTCCTGTTCGTCATCATTAATCTGATTGTCGATTTGCTGTACGCGGTGCTCGACCGGCGTATCCGTTATCAGTAATCAAGTCGCCAATTGTTCAAGGGGGAGCTTGTCCGATGTCACAATTTTCAATGGAACCCAACAACATACCGACGACACGCAGCACATTGGCTCATTTGCCTGTCGTGACTGGCCCTTGGAGAGACGCATGGAGGGCTTTTCGTCACAATAAAATGGCGTTCGTCGGCCTGAGCATTATTATCTTCTTTGTCATCATTGCTTTGATCGCGCCGTGGATTGCTCCTTTTGACTATAAAGAGCAAAATTTGGTGAGCCGTTTGCAGCCTCCTTCTGCGGAGCATTGGTTCGGTACGGATGATCTCGGTCGAGATTTACTGACTCGCACGCTGTATGGAGCCAGAATCTCGTTGTGGGTCGGTTTCTTGTCTGTTATTGGTTCAATGATTGTAGGAACAGCCTTAGGTTTAATCGCAGGATTTTACGGAAAATGGGCAGATATGGTCATCTCGCGGCTATTCGACATTTTACTGGCATTTCCGGGGATTTTGCTGGCCATTGCCATTGTGGCCATTCTAGGACCTTCATTGGAAAATGCGTTGTATGCCATTGCCATTGTCAATGTGCCAACATATGGACGGTTGGTTCGATCTAAGGTGCTGAGTGTCAAAACGGAGGAGTATATCACTTCTGCCAGAGCGCTTGGAGCCAATAATACACGAATCATCCTCCGTTATATTTTGCCTAACAGCCTGACACCGATCATCGTACAGGGAACGTTGGGGATCGGAACGGCCATTATTGAAGCGGCAGCGCTTGGATTTCTGGGCTTGGGTGCACAACCTCCTGAGCCAGAGTGGGGTAAAATGTTGTCCGATTCGCGGCAATATATCCAGAACGCGCCGTGGACAGTTATTTTTCCGGGGGTATCTATTATGCTGACCGTATTGGGCTTTAACCTAATGGGGGACGGCCTGCGGGATGTGCTTGACCCGAGGGCGAAGCGTTAGAGCAAAAGTGGTGAGGTATATAAAGTTGAGTAAAGGGGTGTTCTCTGGCCTGAATCAAATGGCTGGGGAACACCTTTTTTATATGACATTAAGAGCTTTCCGTAGGATACTCGCTTCGAAAGCACAATCCGACTGCGCAGTGACGCTAAAAGTAACTTTTACAGTTGAAAGTCATGTGAGCTTTCCTGAGGCGCAAAAAAAATGTATAATCACTCCAATTGAGTACGTAGGGAGTGGGCTTTATGACATGGCAGGACAAGAGAGAGCATCGGCAATTTGCGGAACAGACACGAAGCGACGCTTCACGGGCCGCATATGAACGGGACTACTCCCGTTTAATCCATTCACCGACTTTCCGTCGGTTGCAGGGTAAATCACAGGTGTTTGGCGCAGGCACGGGCGATTATTACCGCACACGACTGACGCATTCTTTGGAGGTAGCGCAAATTGCGCGTGAAGCATCACGAAGCTTGCTGCGCCGCCATCCCGAAGTAGAGCTGGAACAAGCAGATAACGCAGGACTGATCATTGACCCTGAGGTGGTAGAATGTGCTTCCATTGCACATGACTTTGGGCATCCACCGTTCGGACACAAGGGGGAAGAGGTGCTGGACGGGATTTTGGATCAACTGATTGAAACAAAGGTAGAAAAGATATCCTCTGCCGGAGGCTTCACACCGGAGTCTAAGCGTGGACAGGAGGCCTATGCGCGTGAGCGACGAATTTATGAGCATTTTGAAGGGAACGCGCACAATTTCCGGCTGATTATGTTTTTGGAGAAGCGTGAGAACGTGGATGGTTTGAATTTGTCGGACGCTGTGTTACTGGGGATCAACAAATACCCGTACCCGGGGATTCTGAACAAAAAAGGGTTGTACCTGCATGAGTGGGAATACATACGTTCCATCCGCGAGGATTGGGGTATCCCTGATGGTAAAAAAACGTTGGAAGCCCAGCTTATGGACCTGTGCGACGATATCGCTTATTCTGCGCATGATCTGGAGGACGGGATTAAGGCTGGGAAAATCGAGGTACATGAGCACTTCTTATATGATCCGTATTTAATTCGTCTGATTACGGAGAAAATCACCACGTTGGAGGATAGCTTCTGGCAAGGCTGGCAACTGGCTCAGATTGAGCAGAAGGTAGCGGCTGTGCTGAGCGAATTTTTGAAGGTGTGGAACGGCAAGATGCCGATGTGTGAACACGATTATTCCCGTACCCGCCGTGAAGTGAAGGCATACTGGGTCAGCCTGTTTGTCAGCAGCTTGGGTGTAATTGAGGATGGAAATTGGAAAAAGGTGACCTTCGTACGAGATGGAAGCGAAGATTTGGATATGCTGCGCACTGTGAGTGTGTTGAAAAGCTTTGCTTGGGTTACGATGATCCGCGATCTGCGCGTACAGCGACTGCAAAAACGGAGTGAGTGGATGCTCAGACGGCTGTGGTTAGCTTTTCTAGACCCGGAAACGTCCAAATCTATTATTCCAAGCGACTGGCTCCAGCGCTATGAGCGCGACCAAGCCAAGGCGAAACCGATCTGGACATGGGAGCATATGGTCATAGACTATATTGCAGGCATGACCGATGCTTTTGCTGAAAAAATCTATAATGAGTTATACGGCCTGAAGGTGGGTTCGATTTATGATCTGGATTGACCTTTAAATTACCCCTATATAGTAGAAGGAACTGGTTTGTAATGGATAGCAGGAAGGAGGAATGTGTCTATGCAATCTCAGTCTTTATCTACGAAAAGGTTGAATCTCGGTGTGCTCGATATGGTGCCGTTGCTGCCCGGTAACCGTCCGGAGCAGGCGGTTCAACGAGCTGGTGAACTAGCGAGACAGGCAGAAGCATGGGGATATACACGCTACTGGACCTCGGAGCACCATGATATGGAGGGGCTGGCTTCCTCCAGCCCGGAAGTGCTGCTGTCTCATATCGGGGCGGTGACGAAGACAATCAAACTGGGTGCGGGTGCTATTTTGCTCCCGCATTATAGTCCAGTCAAGGTCGCGGAATGGTTTCATTTGCTGGCTGCTCTATATCCTGGCAGAGTCGAATTGGGCCTGGGGAGAGCACCTGGTGGTGGACCTCATGCTTCAATGGCACTGAGCGGTAATTTTCTTCAACATGTGACGGAGCTGCCACAGACGATGGAAGCTCTATTGGCTTTGCTGGAAGGTACATACGAATATGAACAGGTGCCTGTGTTTGCCCGGCCGATGCCTGAACAGCCGCCAGCAGTGTGGATGCTGGGTACAAACCGAAAAAGTGCCGAATATGCCGCCCAGTATTCAACAGGCTATGTATTCGGTCAGTTTATGAGTGAACAGCAAACGGAAGAAATGCTAAGCATTTACCGCTCCAGCTTTCAGCCATCCAACCGGATGGACAAGCCACGTACCATGGTTGCTGTAGGAGCAGTATGTGCCTTGACGAATGAACTGGCGCAGCAATGGGCTGGTCAGATTTCATTGGGCGACCCGGCAATGCGAGCCAGCTGGCTGGTGGGAACGCCGTCGGATATTGCCGAACGGTTACGCGGCTTGCAGATTAAATATGATAATGATGAGTTTCTGTTGGTCACACTGATTCCCGATTATGAGCAGCGGCTTCACTCCTACCGTCTAATAGCGGAGGCTGTAAATTCTAACCTTGATTCCAAATGAAAAGAGATATGACATGAATAAACAGAAAACGAATATCGAAGAAATGAAACCAAGCTACATATATACCTATGCGTGTCATGAAACAGAGCGTGAGTTGTGTTTTTTGGAATTAAAATGCTTGTTCGGTCAGCCGCCCGTGCAGGACTCCATCCTATTGTCCCATCGGCGTCTGGAGCCGGGGACGAGCCCGTTTATTCATCTTAGGCTGGATGTAATGACAGATGCGGGAACGCTGGAAGAGCTATGCGAAGCAGCTTCTATGTTACAACTTGAGGAAGGAAAGACTTTCAAGGTGTTGTGCCTTAAAGAAGGTGACCATGAGGCTGACTATGACGAGCGGCGCGGGATCGAACGCCGAATGGGTGCACGCATTCATGGGCAGGCGCAAATGAAGACACCGGATATCACCCTTGGTGTTATTCGGATAGGAGAACGGTGGCTACTGGGCACGTGTCAGTATAGCGACAGATCGTGGCAGGAGCGTCGTCAGAAGCCGCAAAATTATTCTACTGGACTACCCGTTCTGGTAGCTAGGGCACTTGTGAATTTGGCAGCAACTGATCTAACAGCAGCAAAGGGAGAGTCAGGCTCATTGAAACTGCTAGACCCGTGTTGTGGTATGGGCAATGTAATGATTGAGGCATTGAGTATGGGAAAGGATATTCGCGGTTGTGATATCAACCCGTTGGCGGTGCGTGGGGCACGAGTGAATTTGCGTCATTTTGGATATGAAGAAGATCTAGTGAAGCTCGGGGATATGAATATGCTCGAAGGCACATACGATGCAGCCATATTGGATATGCCCTATAACCTGTGCTCCGTGCTCCCGGCTGATGAACAAAAGAAGATGCTGCGCAGTCTGAGACGCTTGGCCGCGCGGGCAGTGGTCGTGAGCACGGAGCCGATGGAAACATTGTTATCCGACTCAGATTGGACCCTTACGGAGCAATGCCGCATACATAAGACAGGTATGAGTCGGGAAATTTGGATCTGTAAGTAGTGTGTTAATACTGAGTTTTGTAGTTAACCACATTCAGCGGCAGTTTCTGATCAGCGGCATAGGCATTCAAATTAGTAAGAAAAATATCTACTGCCCGTTCGGCATATCGGTCCGTATCGCCTGCAATATGCGGTGTGATCAAGACATGGTCCAGACTCCATAGCGGATGTGAAGCAGGTAGCGGTTCTTCCTCGAATACATCCAGTCCGGCAAAGGCAATATGCTTTTGCTCCAAAGAGCGTACAAGCGCATCCGTATGAACGGTGCCACCGCGGCCTACATTAATGAAGAAGGCTCCCTTACGCATAGCTGCAAATGCTTTTTCGTCAAAGAAGTGATGGGTTTCCTTGGTGAATGGCAATATATTTACCACGATATCCGCTGCTCCCAATGCTTCGTGTAGTTGTTCGTTAGTATACATATGCTCTACATGGGGAGCTTCCTTGCCAGAACGACGGACTCCGATCACCCGCATGCCAAAAGCTTCTGCAATCCGCGCTGTTTCACGGCCAATTTCGCCAACGCCTGTAATCAACAGCGTTTTGCCACGTAATTCCGTCAGTTGGCCTTTCGGTGGCTGCCATGTTTTCTGACGTTGCAAGAGAGCTGCTTGCTGTAAATAACGTGTATGCGATAGCAGCATGCCAAAGATCTGCTCTGTAATTGGAATTGCATGCACACCACTCGTATTCGTGAGTAAAATGTTACGCTTTTCCAATTCGGTAAGCGGTAGCTTGTCAATTCCAGCCGACCAGGTTTGTATCCACTTCAGTTTGCTGTCTGGGTGTAACGCCTCTTCGGCAATATGCTTGGACCAGCCTAGAATAACCTCGGCCTCCCGGATTTGTTTAGGCTCCAATTCCTGAGCTTTGCCAATAATCAATTCGTAGCCCGGAGCTGTTGCACGAACTTGTTTTTTTTGCTCTTCCGTAAGTTGATGTAAGCTTAAAATGTTTCCCATAGTTCATAGCCTCCTCGATTTTTGATTCCTTGGAGTTTCCAATATATTCTGGCGAACCATCCTTTCAAGAATAACAGATTGCCGAAAAAATTGCATAATTAGGGTAAAAACGAGCTCGCGGTGTCACTATATATAACAACAAATGGCTTTACCCTGATTAGGGACAATCCAAACAGCTACTTTTTGAGATATCCACAAATATCTATTAGGAAAGGAGGTATAGATTGATGAAAAATGAATCGCAAAGACTTTTTACAGCTATTGCTCTCCCAAATGAGCATAAGAAGAAATTACATGATTGGGTGGAGCAGGATTTAAAAGACCTGACTTTTCGCAAATGGAGTGATTTCAGAGATTACCACGTGACACTTCAGTTTTTGGGTGATGTGGAGACCTCGGTTATACCGAAACTTGAGCAGGTTTTAGTTCAAGCTGCAGCTGAGCATGGCCCGTTCACACTCGGCATTGGAGAAGCAGGTTTTTTTGGCCGTGAAGAATTTCCGCGTGTACTGTGGAGGGGAGTGACCGGGCAGCGTGAGTCACTGGATCAACTGTACCAGTCCATACTCCAGGCTACGGAACCGCTGGGTTTTAAACCCGAGGAACGACCTTATCGACCTCATATCACCCTAGCACGTTCGTACACAGGAGAAAAGCCTATTCCACCGTCTATTTGGCAGTCAAATGACCGATGCAGCGAGCCGTGGGAAGTGGGAGAATTTGTTTTATATGCAACCCGAATGGGTCAAAAACCAATGTACCAAATAATTCAAACATTCCCATTAATGAGGTGAAAGCCTTGATCTATCAGCGAATTTAGTGATATAGTGTTTCAGCGTTATTCAAAAGGCGCATTTTGGGTTACATATCTGAGGAATGTGCTTAAAGTTAACGGGAGGAACATTATGGAAATCGTTAAAGAACATCGTTGGTTTGCACCTCTTTTGAGTGTGCTGCTTGTTTGTATATTGGGGATAGGCCTCTACGCTGAGGTTCAGCAAACACAGAAAAATCATAAAAATACACCTATGCAATCTCTGAGCTGGTCAGGGAACTCTTCGGCTCCTTCATATGGCGACAGGATGGGGACCCATAACGGGTCAAACAGGACAAGCCCCATCTTTGTCGCTGCTCATGGGCAGCCAAGCTGGAAAGAAATCATGCCGACACCGTTACCCGCTTCCCAGATGAAGCAGGCGGAACAAGCTCGGAATAACGTTGCTACAGGCAAGAAAAAGCTTGAGGTCCAGCATAGCAAGTCCGCAATCCTAACCCCTCCTACAACCATCTACTTTACGAAGACAAAAATGCTCACTCAGGATGACAAGGCGTTGTCTACCTGGAGCTATCCTGTCTCCGCTAAAGAACTGCTCCTGCTGCAAAAAATAGTGATGGCAGAAGCAGAAGGCGAACCGTACGAAGGCAAAGTGGCAGTTGCCAACGTTGTCTTAAACCGGCTGCGGTCAGCCCCATTTCCCGATACGATTCAGGCAGTGATTTATCAAAAAGCGCAATTTAGTCCGGTCGCGAACGGGCGTCTTCGTCGTGTTCAGCCCAACCAGGACAGCATCCGTGCGGTTACTGCTGCTTTGAACGGCCATAAAGCCGTGCCTGATAACACCTGTTTTTTCCTGTCGCTTACGTTAGCCCAGGACCTTACGGTTCATCATTCGCGTACCAAGGTGAAAACTATCGGTCATCATACCTTTTATAAATGAGCATTTGGCATAAAACCCCTGAGCGTTTCAAATCAGTAATGTATAGATTGAAACGGTTTAGTTGGCAGCCTTCTACAAATAACAGCCCTTTCTAAACAATAGGGTTCAGCTTTGTGAACGGATTTTGTGGTACAGGTGAAGCCAGTATGCAAAAGAGGTATAATAGGTAAAGGAAAGTAACCAAAATAATGAAAGTGACAAAGGAGGCTTAGATGATATGAAAATCACATATTATGGACATTCAGTTGTACTGGTAGAGGCAGAGGGGAAAAGGATTATTATTGATCCTTTTTTGACGGGAAATCCTAAGGCAACCGTAAAAGCTGAGGATATTCAGGTGGATGCCGTGTTGTTGACACACGGTCATGCTGATCATTTTGGAGATGCTGTTGAAATTGCCAAGCGCAATGATTGTCCAGTAATCGCGGTCGCGGAACTGGCTGAATATTGTTCATCCTTGGGAGCCAAAGCTCACGGTATGAATCTGGGTGGGGGTCACCACTTTGACGGTTTCCATGTGAAATTCACACTTGCATTCCACAGCTCATCTTTGACGGTGGACGGACAAACCATTTACATGGGAGAGCCTGCGGGGATTTTATTGACCATGGGAGGCCAAACCTTTTTCCATGCAGGGGATACTGGCCTGTTTGGCGACATGCGTCTCATTGGGGAAACTAACTCCATCGATGCTGCGGTATTGCCGATCGGAGATGGTTATACGATGGGACCGGAGGATGCACTGTTGGCAGCAAAATGGCTGCGTGCAAGCCGCGTAATACCGGTGCATTACAATACGTTCCCGGGTATTGAGCAGGACGGAGACGGCTTCTGTGATCGTCTACACAAAGAAGGCATTGAAGGGAAAGCATTGAAGCCCGGCGAAAGTCTCGAATTTTAATACGGATATCTGATTTGCGGGAATACACTTGATGGTCTATAAACTCATCAAATCTCCTTTGTCAGCCTTTTCTGTTCCTTAGAGGAATAGGAAAGGCTGTTTTTTAAAAGTGAATATTTATACATAAAAATGAGATATTTTTGCATTGATACGTTGAAGCTGTAATGTAAAAGATTTATTATCACAATCATAAAAACTTTGAATTGCTAACATGATAGGTCAATGATAAAATGATAGAACTAATTAGATTCATCAGTGGAATCGACGTATTTTTCAAGTCAAGCCATTGCATAATTATTGAAAAACATACGCATTCAGCGGACCGTACCGCCTTGAATACGTCACATGTTTTGTCCCCCATTCCTCGTAGTTGTTCTTTGAGTTACCTCTTGTTGCCACTGTCTTCTATTCGGCCGCCTGTATTTCAGGCCAGCATGACTTTATAACAGAAAGGTTGCGTTCCATGAGACAGACAGGTTTACCACCCAAACAGGGACTATATGATCCCCAATTCGAAAAAGACGCCTGCGGCATGGGCTTTGTTGCCCACATCAAGGGAAAACCATCGCACGATATTGTAAGTCAGGCTTTGACCATGCTCGTGAATATGGAGCATCGGGGCGGTCAGGGAAGTGAACCAAACTCCGGTGACGGAGCAGGGATTATGATTCAGGTCCCTCATCTGTTTTTTCAAGAGGAAGCGGAGCGATTGGGTTTCAAATTGCCAAAGGCCGGACATTATGGCGTTGGTATGCTTTTTGTATCCAATGATCCAAAAGTTCGTGAGGTGCATGAGCAGAAGCTAAGAGATATCATCGTGGACGAAGGTCAAAATTGTTTGGGTTTTCGCGATGTTCCAACTTATGACGAAATGCTGGGGAAATCGGCAAAAGCAGCTAAACCGGGCGTGCGTCAGGTATTCATCGGTCGCAGTAGCGATCTGAAGGAAGAGCTGGACTTTGAACGGAAACTGTATGTCATTCGCAAACGTGCAGAGCTTGCTATTCGCTATAACCAAGAGGATGAGAACGGTGAGTCGTTCTATATTCCAAGTTTGTCATGTCGCAAGGTTGTATACAAAGGAATGCTGACAACCGAGCAGGTAGGCAAATTTTATCTGGATTTGCAGGATGAGCGGATGACATCGGCGATCGCGCTGGTCCATTCCCGTTTTAGCACGAATACGTTCCCGAGCTGGGACCGTGCGCATCCTTATCGTTTTATGATTCACAACGGTGAAATCAATACTATGCGCGGCAACGTGAACTGGATGCATGCTCGCCAGGCGCAGTTTGAAAGCGAAGCGTTTGGTGGAGATATCAAGAAGGTAAAACCAGTCATTAACCCAGATGGCTCCGATACAGCCATGTTTGATAATACGCTGGAGTTTCTGTATCTGAGCGGACGTTCCCTTCCTCATGTAGCCATGATGATGGTGCCGGAGCCTTGGAACAAGCATGAAACCATGGACCCGAAGAAGCGAGCATTTTATGAATATCACAGCACCATGATGGAACCGTGGGACGGACCTGCTGCGATGGCGTTTACAGACGGTATCCAAATCGGAGCCATTCTCGACCGCAACGGTCTGCGTCCTGCACGTTACTATGTGACCAAGGACGATCTGATCGCACTGTCTTCAGAGGCGGGTGTATTGGATATTGCTCCTGAAAATGTGCTCTATAAGGATCGTCTCCGTCCGGGTCGTATGCTGTTGGTTGATACCCAAGAAGGCCGTATCGTTTCTGACGAAGAGTTAAAGGAACGTATCGCTTCCGAGGAACCTTATCAGCAATGGCTGGATGAGCACTTGGTTGATCTGGATGAGCTGCCAGAAGCACTAGAACAGCCGGAGCCTAAACATGAAAATGTAAATCAGCTTCAGCTCGCTTTTGGATATACGTTTGAAGAACTGCGCAAAATTCTGGAGCCGATGGCACTTACAGGTGCAGAACCGATTGGCTCAATGGGGTACGACGCACCATTGGCGGTGCTGTCTGATCGTCCGCAACGTTTGTACAATTACTTTAAACAAATGTTTGCCCAAGTCACGAACCCGCCGATTGACGCCATTCGTGAAGAGATTGTAACGTCAACCGCAACTACGATTGGGCCAGAGCGCAATTTACTGCATCCAGAACCGGAAAGCTGTCGTCAGATTCGTTTGGATTCGCCGGTGTTGTCGAATGAGGAGTTTGCCAAAATTCGCCACGTACACCGTCCGGGCTTCAAATCAATGACAATTCCGATCTTCTTTGAAGCGAAGGAAGGTGCTGAGGGCTTACGCAAGGCGCTGGAAGGATTGTTTGAGGCGGCTGACCGTGTCATTGACAAAGGTCATAACATCCTGATTTTGTCCGACCGTGGAGTGGATGCGGAAAATGCGGCCATTCCGGCGTTGCTAGCTGTTTCCAGCCTGCATCACCATCTGATTAAGCAGGGTACACGTACACGTGTGAGCATTTTGCTGGAGTCCGGGGAGCCAAGGGATATTCACCATTATGCGGTGCTGCTTGGATACGGTGTGAGCGCGGTTAATCCTTATCTGGCTTTTGAAACGCTGGATGTCATGATTCAGCAGGGCTTGCTGCGCGGCATCTCGCACGAAAAGGCAGTTAAAAATTATATTAAAGCGGCAACAAAGGGTGTCGTTAAAATATTGTCCAAAATGGGTATTTCCACGATTCAGTCGTACCGTGGAGCACAAATTTTTGAGGCTGTAGGTCTGAAACAGGATTTTGTTGACCGTTATTTCACCTGGACACCTTCCCGCATTGGCGGTATCGGTCTGGAGGAAGTGACTACGGAAGCGCTCGTTCATCATAACCGTGCTTTCACCGACAAGGACGGCAACGACAAAGTGCTGGATTCGGGCGGCGACTATCAATGGCGTAACGACGGGGAAGAGCATTTGTTTAACCCGCAAACGGTGCATTTGCTCCAGCAGTCGGTTCGCTCTGGAGACTACAAGTTATACAAGAAATACGCCAAGCTGGTGCAGGGCGAAACGGAACAGCATTTAACGATCCGCTCGATGCTTCAGTTGAAGCCTACGGGTGAGCCTGTGCCGCTGGAAGAAGTGGAATCCGCTGCATCCATTATGCGTCGCTTCAAGACAGGAGCCATGTCCTTTGGCTCGATCAGTCAGGAAGCGCATGAAGATATGGCGATTGCGATGAATCGGATCGGTGGCAAGAGCAATACGGGTGAAGGTGGGGAGAACCCTGCACGTTTCATTCCGGATGCCAATGGCGATTCTCGTCGCAGTTCGATTAAGCAGGTAGCGTCAGGCCGATTCGGTGTAACATCGAATTACTTGGTGAATGCCGACGAAATTCAGATCAAAATGGCGCAAGGCGCGAAGCCGGGTGAAGGTGGACAACTGCCAGGACGTAAGGTATACCCTTGGGTTGCTGAGGTACGTGGTTCTACGCCAGGAGTAGGTTTGATTTCACCACCGCCGCATCACGATATTTATTCTATCGAGGATTTGGCAGAGCTCATCTATGATCTCAAAAACGCCAATCCGCGTGCTGACATTAACGTGAAACTGGTGTCAGAAGTAGGCGTAGGCACGATTGCTACAGGGGTAGCAAAAGGCCGTGCTGACATTATTCTGGTCAGCGGTTACGACGGTGGTACAGGCGCTTCCCCGCAAGGCTCCATTCGCCATGCAGGTATGCCTTGGGAGCTGGGTCTGGCGGAGACGCATCAGACGCTGATGTTGAACAACCTGCGCGACCGCGTGGTATTGGAGACAGACGGCAAGATGCTGTCTGGCCGCGATTTGGTAGTAGCTGCCCTGTTGGGCGCGGAAGAATACGGCTTCTCTACAGCGCCGCTCGTGGCGTTGGGCTGTATTATGATGCGGGTATGCCAAATGGATACATGTCCGGTTGGTGTGGCTACGCAGAATCCGGAGCTGCGCAAAAATTATATGGGCGATCCTGCCCATGTGGTGAATTTTATGCGTTTCATCGCAGAAGATGTCCGTGAAATTATGGCGGAATTGGGCTTCCGTACAATTCAGGAAATGATTGGACGTACGGATTGTCTGGATACCGTGAACGCCGATTCGCATTGGAAGAAGAAGGGCGTAGACCTGAGCTTGCTGTTGCATGTTCCTGAGTTGGAAGAAGGTAGTGTACGTTACCGCGTACAACGCCAAAATCACGGTCTGGAAGAAACACTCGACATGCAGCAGCTCGTACCGATGGCTGCGGAAGCGCTGGAGAACGGAACGCCTGTTGAGGGTACCTTACCTATTACAAACGTAAATCGGGCGGTAGGAACGATTCTGGGCAGCGAGGTCACCCGTAAGTATGGAGCGGCGGGTCTGCCAGAGGATACGATTCGCTTTAACTTTATTGGATCGGCAGGTCAGAGCTTCGGGGCATTTATTCCGAAAGGCATCACGCTGAGCGTGGAAGGCGATAGCAATGACTATGTCGGTAAAGGGCTATCTGGCGGTAAGGTTATAGTGAAAAAGTCTCACAAAGCAACCTTTAAGGCAGAAGAGAACATTATTATCGGAAATACAGCCTTGTATGGAGCGACCAGCGGTGAAGCTTACATTAGCGGAATCGCAGGCGAGCGCTTTGCCGTTCGGAACTCCGGCGCACGAATTGTAGTTGAGGGCGTTGGGGATCATGGTTGCGAATATATGACGGGCGGACGTGTAGCGGTATTGGGTGGAACCGGACGGAATTTTGGAGCCGGAATGTCCGGAGGTATTGCATATGTCTATGACCCTGAGGGGACGTTCCTGAGCCGTTGTAATCTGGAAATGGTGTTGCTGGAAGGTGTGGAAGAACCTGCAGAAGCAGCGGATTTGCGCGGCTTGATTCAACGCCATGTCACTTACACGGGTAGTGAAGCGGGACAACGTATTTTGGATGATTGGCAGACTGCGATTCAGCAGTTTGTACGGGTGATTCCAAAGGATTACAAGCGTATGGTTGAACAGATCCAAAAAGAAGAGGCAACTGGTTTGAGCGGAGATGAAGCTCTGTTGGCAGCATTTGAAGCCAATATGCGTGAATTGGCGCGTGCCGGGGGCTAAAATGTAGACTACCAAATTTACTAAAAAAGGACTCGCTGAATACCGCTGTTATAATCACGGTGGTACCAGCAAGTCTTTTTTAGGTTGCTAAAAATGTGATTCATTTCCTTGACAAACGTCATAAATTCTGACATTACCCCCAAAATGTTTTCCTGAAACGGTAAATATGTTATAAAAAGTACCAAATTTTTTGGAATGTAACCGTTTACGTAAGAGTTTATGTCTTGTTATTTATTTTTGGATTGGTTATGATTTTTTTAGAGTACACAAACAAACCTAATATGCCCATCGTCCCTTCAAAACACAGAATAGGGTGACAGGATGAAGTTGAGGAAGTCAGCAGAAGACAAAATGATTTTTTTATACCGTTATGTATCACTATCTCTAACGTCACTTGTTTTTCTGTTCGAATCATCTAGGTTAATCGTGTGGCAGAAGCTATTACTGATTGGTTTTCTATTTTTATCCGTTACAGCATTTACTTGGATTTACCGTAAATACAGACTTCATGATATGGTATTGAAATGCAGCATTGCACTAGAAACAGCAGGGATCATTTTGTTGTTATTCCCAACCGGAGGGATGGATAGCCCGTTCAAATGGTATGTGATTACCCCCATGCTGGTGGCTTGTGCTCATCTGTCTATGAGATACAGTTGGACACTCCTCCTTTCTTATATCGGCTTGGTGCTTACATTTTGTTATATCTTTTTTACACCAGGTCAATATTTTTTGTGGGATCTTATATTGCAGAATATCAATTTGTTTCTGGTACTGATCGTAACTACGATGGCAATGCAGGTTATCGGCGTCATGAAGGACGAACTGAAGGTGGCTAAAGAACAAGCCAATGAGACGATGGATCATATCAAGTCGATTTACCACATCATGGAGACGACCAGCCACAATGAGGCTTTAAATCTCGGCCAGGTCATCTCAGACTATACTGTCAAGCTAACAAAGCAGAGCCGTGCATTTTTCTGGCTGGATAGTCAGGAGGAGGATGCACCGGAAAGTAGCCAGACAGGCTGGACGGTAGAGGAGGAGGAGCAGCTATTTGAGGAGCTGGGGAATTATCGGGAGGAATTCAGGGAAGAGCGTGAACCATTTTTCAGACATCTGCCAGAATGGGGCGATTTCCTCATGATCACAGTACCGATGACGACCCGTTTTGTAGCGACGATTGGCCTCAAGCTGGGCCCGGATCAAAGTCTGACAGGAAGACGCTGGCTCGTGCAACAACTGATATTCTTGGCTGAGCTGAGCGCTGTGTTCTTGGAGCGCTATGAGCTGGAGCGTATTGAAAATCAGCTGATTGTGACGAATGAGCAGAACCGAATTGCAAATGAAATGCATGACAATGTTTCTCAAAGTCTTTTTGGTATTGTGTACGCAACGCATTCTCTCCGGCAAACCTGGTGTCATCAGCCAAAGGAGCAGGTGGAGGAACAAATTGATCTAATTCAGCAATCTGCTAACCAAGCGGTTAGAGAGCTGAAAGGGGCGATTCATAGTTTAAGCTCGAAAAAAAGCGGAGGCTCAACTTGGTTAGGGACGGTGAAAAGTCATCTCCATACACTCTCCAAGCTGAACCATGTACAAATTGATTTTGACATTCATGGTGATCATTATTCACTTCCGTATTTGTACCAAAAAGCTTTGTTCCGCATCATTTCCGAAGCGGCGGGGAACGCAATCCGTCATGGATTGGCCAAGCGAATTGATGTGAAGTTAAAATTGACGCCCCAAGTGATTAGACTGTCTATTCATGACGACGGAGTAGGGTTTGAGACGGCGAGAATGGTAGCAGGAGGTGAGGCGGTCAGTGCAGGCGGGGGCCTGGGCATGATGAATATGGAATATTTAGCTCAATCGATGGGAGGCGAATTTGATATTTCAAGTCGAATCGGAGAGGGAACACAGATCCGATTGTCCATTCCGGTAAATGCTTATGAATGAGGATTTTGCAAAATCCTCGAATAAAATGCGTGAACATTCTGCAATACAAAATCTGCGGTAACAATCGGATACATAGGGATTATGCAAATCCTGAACTGTAGACAGGAGGCCGAATCATGAAAATTGTCATTGTCGATGATCATCCTTTAGTACGGAAAGGACTCGCTGCGGTTATATCCATGCAGCCCAATGTTCAGTTTGCGGGAGAGGCCCAGAATCAACAGGAAGCACTTGTGGTGATCGAGGAAACAGATCCGGATCTGGTGCTGCTGGATTTGAAACTAGCTGATGAATCGGGGCTGGATATTATCAAGATAGCGCGCGGACGTGGTTTCAGAAGCAAATTTATTTTGCTGACCTCTTCCGCAACACGTGAAGATTTTCTGAAAGCAGAGGAAGCTTCCGTGGATGGTTATGTGCTTAAGGAAGCATTGCCTGAGGAATTAATTTACGCGATTCATCTTGTCAACAAAGGACGCAAATATTATGATCCGGCTATTCTCGAAAACAAGCTGCGTGAAGATGCGGGCAATCTGTCGGACGACCTGACGCCAAAGGAAAAGGAAGTGCTGGTCGAGCTGGGACAAGGAGCCTGCAATCGTGAAATTGCATCGCGGTTATTTATCAGTGAGTTCACAGTCAAAAAGCATGTCAGTCAGATCTTGGCCAAGCTGCGGCTGGCGGATCGTACGCAGGCAGCATTGTATGCCAATGCCATTGGTCTGGCGAAGTACGAGCCAACAAACATGGTATGATGCGCTGACTCTATAAGCTGCGCTGCACTTTTATATGCGAGTGGAAAGAAAAGCCTCAAAATCACCAAGCTTTGTGATTTTGAGGCTTTTTTCGATTTCTTTTTCCATAATCGACAAAGCATGGTACAAAAGTATACCATGCCGTATCCGAAAGTATACATTTCCCTCCCCCCATAGTGAGGGAGAAAGTGCCATTCGGTTCCATGTCGTTCACAGAGCCAATTGTTACAATAAAGTCATACTTAAATATGAAGAGAAATTGTATAGGAGGGAGGATTTTTGTGGAGAAAACCATTTTGGATTATCTAGTCCTGATCAAAAGAAGATTGTGGCTGATCGCAATTTTTGTCATTCTCTCATGTGTAACAACATACTTTGTGAGCGACAATGTTGTGAAGCCAGTCTATTCCGCTTCAAGCCAACTGCTGGTTAATCATATTTCCGCCAAGCAGGGGAGTAACAATCTGAACGACGTCAACACAAGTCTTAATTTGGTGGAAAGCTACAAGCAAATTCTCACTTCACCTAAAATTATGGACGCTGTTGTAGCGGCTCATCCCGAGTTCGGTTTGACGCAGCAGAAGTTGGCAGAGAAGCTGCAGATTAAATCCTCGGATAAAAGTCAGGTTATCGGTTTGACGTTTGAGGCAGGGAGCTATCCACAGGCCGCAGCGGTTGTAAACGCGGTAACCCAGAAATTCGTACAGACGGTTCCGGGATTGATGGAATTGAATAATGTGAAAATTTTAAATGAAGCGGACCCTCAGGCCAATCCTGACCCGATTAATGGGAACCCGCTCATGAATATTGCGATTAGTTTTCTCGTATCGCTGATGATTGCATTGGGCACGATTGTGTTCCTGGAAAGCATTAACGGCACGCTGCGCTCGGAGAAAGAAGCGGACGCGGACATCGGCATTCCGGTAATCGCATCGATTCCAGTCATTCGCAAGAAAGACGTCGATGGAGCAGCCGGAAATTCCAAAGAACGGGTAGGGGAGCGTAAATATGCTGCGATTGAATGACATGTTGATTACAGAAAGTAATCCATCATCGTATATCTCGGAATCATTTCGATCCCTCCGTACATACATCCGGCAGCAGGTGATTGGGCAAAAGGACCGTGGCACGGTTCTATTGTTGACCTCGCCGGAAAGCGGAGCGGGTAAAACTACACTGCTCGCCAACATCGGAGTTTCCTTTGCACAAGAAGGCAAGAAGGTGGCTCTGGTGGATTGCAATCTGCATAAACCAGCGCTGCACGAAATATTCGGAATGGAGAATACCGCAGGTCTATCGGCTTATTTGCGCGGTGGGGCTTCTTCCAAGTCTATCGTTAGGCATGGTGGGCTGGAGCTATCGGTTGTTCCCGGTGGAGACACCCTGTACAACGCAGCAGATCTGCTCGGTAGCGAACGTATGGCTGAGCTGCTGGAAGAGCTCAAACGTGAATATGACATCATCTTGCTTGATTCGGCTCCGGCGTTGAATTATACGGATGCTCGCTTGATTGCAGGCTTGACGGATGGTGTGATTCTCGTTGCTAGACATGGTCGTACCAAACGGGAAGATCTACGCAAAACAAAGCAACTCATGGAGCAGGCCAGTGCGACGCTGGTTGGAATTGTGATGAATCAGGTGAAGTAAGCAACACCAAAATTCGATGAAGCAAGGAGAATGAGTGCGATGACGAAAAGAGTGAAAAAGGCCATTATTCCAGCAGCAGGGTTAGGTACGCGCTTCCTCCCTGCCACAAAAGCGATGCCTAAGGAAATGCTTCCAATTATCAATAAGCCTACGATTCAATATATCGTGGAAGAAGCGATTGCTTCGGGTATTGAGGACATTATTATCGTTACGGGTAAAGGCAAACGTGCCATTGAGGACCACTTTGACAACGCATTTGAGCTGGAATCCAAACTGCTCGAGGACGGTAAGCTGAAACTTCTGGAGGAAGTACAGCGTTCTTCGGGAGTGGAAATTCACTACATTCGCCAAAAAGAACCCAAAGGTCTTGGACATGCGGTATGGTGCGCAAGACGCTTTATCGGGGACGAGCCGTTTGGTGTGCTGCTGGGCGATGATATCGTAACAGGTCAAAAACCTTGCCTGCGCCAGCTGATGGATCAGTATGAGGAAACTCAAAATTCGGTTATCGGTGTGCAGCGGGTACCGCAGGAATTTACGAACCGGTACGGCATCATTGAACCGGATCAGCAGGACGGACGCTTGTACCGAGTGAATAATTTTATAGAAAAACCGGCTCCAGGCACAGCGCCATCTGATTTGGCTATTATGGGTCGCTACGTGTTCTCGCCGAAAATTTTCAAATATCTTGATCTTCAGGAAAAAGGAGCTGGCGGCGAAATTCAGTTGACGGATGCGATCCAAAAGCTGAATCAGAGTGAGCGTGTGTACGCCTATGATTTTGAAGGCACTCGTTATGACGTGGGTGAGCGTCTTGGATATATTTTAACCACACTTGAATTTGCACTTGCCAGCGATGATTTGAAGTATCCGGTTATGGAGGCCATGAATGAATGGTTGAAAAAGACCGAGAAAGCAACCACGGCAGGTTGAGAGGGGGTGCGTCAGCATGAGCATGGAAAATTTACCGGAGGACGGCGAGGCTGTCATGTCAGGTAAAGCGTTTTACATGCCATACGGAAATACACAAATTCAGGATAAAACGTCCTACCTGGTCACAAAACGCCTCCTTGATATGCTGCTGTCGTTCGTGGGCTTGATCGTCTTGCTTCCGCTTTTTGTAGTGGTAGGCGTTTTGATTAAGCTCGAAGACCCAAAGGGAAGCGTGTTTTTCAAGCAAACTCGGGTGGGCAAGAATGAGAAGTTATTCGATATGTATAAATTCCGTTCAATGGTGTCCAATGCAGAGGAACTGAAAAAGGACTTGATGGAGCTGAATGAAGTGAGCGGCGCCATGTTTAAAATTAAAAACGATCCTCGGATCACGAAAATTGGCAGTTTTCTGCGCAAGACGAGTATTGATGAGATTCCGCAGCTGTGGAACGTGTTGGTCGGCGACATGACTTTAGTCGGTCCGCGTCCGCCGTTGCCCAGCGAGGTCGAGCAATATTCTGATTATGATAAGCAACGCCTGATTGTAACACCGGGATGTACGGGTTACTGGCAGGTGAGCGCACGTAACAGTGTAGGCTTCGAAGAAATGGTGCAAATGGATTTGAAGTATATTCATGTTCGCAATACGTGGCTCGATTTGAAAATCATCATGAAAACAGGCGTTAAAATGCTGTTCTCCAAGGATGCTTACTGATGGATGCATTCAAGCGATGTCCCGCAGTGTCCGTCGTTATTTGCACCTATAACCGGGCGGACCTGCTGGAGAAAACGTTAATGTCCCTGCTGGAGCTGGAAGACCTTGCACTGGCTGAGATCATTGTGGTCGATAACCGATCCACCGATCATACAGCAGCGACGATCAAAAGGTTCACCGTCGCCCATGGTCAGAATATCCATCTCCGATATCATTATGAGCGCGAACAAGGACTGTCTGCTGCTCGCAATGCAGGCATTACGTTATCAAGAGCGGAAGTCATTGCTTTTCTCGATGATGATGCAATTCCGTGTGTTACATGGTTGCAAACGATTATGTCAGCATTCGGGAACAATCCTGAGCTGACGGCTATGGGTGGGAAAATTGACCCTATGTTTGAGACGGAACGACCGGGTTGGCTAACAGGCCCGCTTGAACTGCCTTACACGATTATTGATCTGGGCAAAGCCGTTCGTGAATATCCGTCTGGACTGAATCCATTTGGAGCGAATATGGCGATGCGCAAAACGGCTTTTGCCGCCGTTATGTTCCCGCTTCATCTAGGCAGAAAGGGAGATATCCTTCTATCAGGTGAAGAATCGTGGGTATTCGAGCAAATCCGTAAAAATGGTGGAACGATTATGTATCATCCACACATGTCTGTGGAACATTTTGTGCCGGCTTCACGGTTAACGAAAGAATGGATCATGAACCGCTACTATTGTCAGGGCTTGTCTAACGCTGCTCAGGCCGTAGGTCTGCGCGGCAACGCGATGCTGATGGCGAAGACGGCAGCCAAAGTGTTATACATCACTTTGGATTCCCTGCTGGCACGTAGTGAGGGCAGGAAGCTGTTGAACCGGTGCAGGCTTGAAAGTATCCGTGGGACACTGGATACACTGCGCAACCGGAAAAGCGAGTCAGCTGCGGGGTGAAAGATGGAACATGAGTAACTATCCTTGGACTACTAGAATAAACACCATACAGCATGTTTTTATTTTTCTACTGGGCGCTCTTGCTGTAGGAATTGCGGCTACCTATCAGCCGGTGGTCAGTATTGCGGCGGTATGTTTACTGCTCTTGCTGGCTGTTTCTATCCATCATCCAGAGCGCATCAGCTACGCTGTTTTGCTAAGTACAGCAGTCTCAGTCGATTCTCTGTATCAGGGTGGCGTGTTCGGTATTGAGATTTTGTCATTGTACAAATTGGGCATTTTGGCTCTGCTGGTGCCGTGCATGCTCGTGTATGGCATACGTCTCAAGTTCAGCTATCCGGTCTGGGCATTGGTGATCATGCTGGGGATCACATTTGGATTTTCAGCATGGCTGCCTTTGTTAACGACCTCGATTGCCGTTAAGGCGTTCGTCGGTTTATCACTCCCTTTCTTTTTTTTACTGATCCAGTGGAAAAAGGATGTAGCAGAAAAGCATATCCGACTGATCAGTCTGTTGCCAATTATTAGTGTGGTCATTGGATTGGGTTTGCAGGTTCTAGGGCTGCATTCGTTTACGGATGTAGAATTTACGGGCGCAGTCAGAGTACAAGGAGCGAATATACCGCCGCATCTGGCAATGCTCTCCTTTCTCGGAATTGCCGTCTCTCTAATTGAGGTCAAGCGTAAACCCAAGCAAGCCGCATTTTATTACACTGTGTTGGCACTGAACTTTCTGATTCTGATCGCCACCGGTACACGTGGACCGATTCTGGCATTGTTATTAATGTTTGCTGTGTATCTGTTTGATATTGCCCGTCAGTACCTCAAGGGGAAAGTCAATTATTTGCTACCGCTGGCCGGATCGTTTTTGGTTGCTCTGGGGGCGGTGGCCCTGCAATGGAACAATTTAAAAAAACGCTCCTTCGAACGGGAGACCGATACAGGCATTGACCTGTCGGGACGCTCGGAGGCATGGGAATATTTTTTGAACAGAGTACATGATTACCCTTGGTCAGGGAGAGGTCTTGGCGCGGTAACGGTCGCGAACGATGGGACATTATTCAATGGCTTTGTTGTACCGCATAACGAGTATATACGCTTTTATTTTGACACGGGATATATCGGTTGCGGGCTATTAATGCTTTCATTGCTGATCGTGTTCGCTCTCATTTACCGGTCGCTTGCCAAGTCTATCAAACCTTATTTTGTAAGCTTAATTGCAGGCTTTCTGATCTACTCGTTTTCAGATAATACGTTGTCGACGGTTCAGATGATTATTCCATTTTGCTGGTATTTGAACGCGTTATACCAGACATCTACTCAAACCGATTTTCGCAAAGAGAAGTGATACGATGAGCAGAGTGAACATGTTCGATGTCAACTTTGATAATTACGATTTTAATGATCTACTCGAATTTATAGATACCTCTATTGAACATCAGCGTCATTCCTACATTTTGACCTGTAATGTCGATCATGTGATCAAGCTTCGCAAGGATGATGAATTCCGCAAGGTGTATTCGGATGCCGGAGCTGTAGTGGCCGATGGGATGCCTATCATATGGGCGTCCAAGTTACTGAAAAAACCCCTCAAACAAAAGGTCTCCGGGTCAGATTTGTTCACTCGGTTGGGAGAGGCTTTTGAGGATCGAGGCTATCGTTTATTTTTTCTGGGTGCAGCTGACGGTATTCCTGAGAAGGCTATGCTCAATCTCCAGGAATCTTATCCGAACATGAATGTGGTGGGCTGTTACTCTCCTTCTTATGGTTTTGAGAAAAACGAGGAGGAGAATAGGCACATTATCCAACTGCTTCAAGAGGCTCGCCCGGACATCGTTTTTGTAGGTGTAGGCGCCCCTAAACAGGAAAAATGGATCTACAGATATTACGAGACTTACCGCGCTCCGATTTCGATTGGGGTGGGAGCGACCTTTGATTTCCTGTCGGGAAATGTGAAAAGAGCACCGGAGCTGATGCAGAAGACGGGATTTGAATGGTTCTGGAGGTTGTCTCAGGAGCCTAAACGATTGTGGAAAAGATATTTGATTGAGGATTCCCAATTTCTCGTTCTGCTGTTTAAGGAGATGTTCAAGCGGAAGCGGATGAAGGGAGGTCAGGGGTGAGAAACATGAGTCGGTTGGCAGATCAGCAGATTTCCGTTTGGCTAGGAAATCGGCGTGGAATCAGCATGATCGGCATGGGGTTGCTGGCTTGTATGTTGCCACTCGCCATCGGATTTGTCAGCGCCAAGATGAATCCCACCATGAGCCAGCAGGGAGCCATATTGCTGGCGCTCGTTTTTCCGGCCTTCCTGCTGGCGATCTTGCAATCGCGGCTACTGATTCCTTACACACTGGCAGTGTGGGCAGTAGGCCCGGAAATCCGCCGCATTGCGGATTGGATGGAGGGAACGTATCACTCGGTTTCCTTGTTGAGCGTGGCACCGCTGCTGGTAAGCAGTATGTTGATTATTCCTGTGTTGCGAGGCATTCATCAGGCGGAAAAACCCTTGACCCGAATTGCTGTATTTTTCGGCATAGAATTGGCCTACGGAAGTGTGGTCGGGTTATTCAAAAATGGTATTGTTTTTGCTTATGATTTAGCCAATTATGTGGTTCCTTTGATCCTGTTGCCTTATCTTGCGATTAAGCCCATGAAGGCGAAGGAGCTGGACCGACTGCTGTATTCATATGCCAACATTGCTGTTCTTGTGGCAATTTACGGCATTATTCAGTACTTGACGGTGCCTCCGTGGGATGCATTTTGGATGAATCATGTAGAAATGAATTCCATTGGTGTTCCAGAACCACTTCAAATCAGAGTATTTTCTTCCATGAACTCGCCCGGTCCCTGCGCTATTTTCCTGGCGATGGCACTTGTACCCATGCTAATGGAAAAACGTTGGCGTGGCACTTTGGGATGGATCGGAATCCTGCTGACGGTCGTTTGTCTCTTAATCACGCTGGTACGTTCAGCCTGGCTAATTGCATTCGTCATGTTACTGGCTTACATTCTCAGTTCGTCTTCCAAGGGAAAGTGGAAAACCTTGTTTCAACTAGCTATAGTTGGCCTTCTTCTCTACATCATTGTTCCAAAACTTCCAGGGGCAGAAGGTTTGGTGGCTCGCATGCAGACGCTGACGGATATTCAGCAGGATCATTCGTACAATGAACGTTTGGATTTACTGCATACGATGCTTCCGGCGATTGCTGGCAATCCGGTCGGGCAGGGGATTGGGAGTGTAGGAATCGGAACCAAGCTTGATAACGGCGGCGATCTCGGCGAACTTGGGATTATGGATAATGGATATATCGCCATTTTCCTCACCTTCGGTATTTTCGGGGCATTCTTTTTCTTCGGTGGTCTCTTCGTTATCATCAAGCGTCTTCTCGCCCGTATTGCCGCACGAGATGCCAGTCAGCCTTATATCAGACTGGCGTTGGCTACGTGGGCCGGAGCTGTAGCCAGTCTCATATCAGATAATGGTTTCCCCGGTATGCGCGGCTATCTGATCTGGATGATGATCGGAATAGGACTATGGGCAAAAGATGTCATCGCGGAAAGAAGGTAAAGGCTGTGCAAAACTTACAAGCATTATCCGCACCTGTCCGGACACTATGGTCCACGGTGATTCGGTTTGCCAAAAGCAAGGATAACAGCTCTGCAGCAGTAAAAACGATGATATTCAGTATGCTGATTCTCGTCGTGAATATGCTGACTGGTGTGCTAACGGCACGATTCCTGGGTCCTACTGGACGCGGGGAACAGACAGCGATGGTGAACTGGTCCCAATTTCTCGCCTTCTGCATGAGCTTCGGTGTCCCATCTGCATTAATTTACAATGCGAAAAGGAAACCGGAGGAAACGGGCAAGCTGTATGGTCTGGCCTTGCTGCTGGCTACCATGTTCGGGGGCTTGGCGACACTCGTCGGAGTTTTTCTAATTCCTTATTGGCTGCGCTCTTTTTCTTCATCGGTCATACTTTTCGCGCAGTGCTCCATGATGATGTGTCCGCTCATAGCGATTTCACAGATCAATAATGCATTGCTTCAAGTTCGCTCGGAATATAAGCAGTACAATTTATTCCGGTATCTGGTACCGCTAAGTACACTGCTGGGTCTGGCGATTCTGATCTTAACCGGAAATATGAATCCGTACACCTCGGCATTGGCCTATTTACTGCCGGGCTTGCCGATTTATATTGGTGTCACGATACGAATGATTCGGCTGTACAAACCAAAGGTAAAGAACAGCTGGACGCAATTTAAAAATCTCTTTACCTACGGTATGGGTTCATACGGAAATGATCTCATGGGGCAGGTTTCCACTTATATTGATCAGATTTTGATTGCGGGTCTGCTCAGACCCGCTGATCTCGGTTTATATGCAGTAGCGGTCAGCTTGGCCAGGATGGTGAATGTATTTTCTACCTCGATCATTGTCGTGCTGTTTCCCAAAGCCTCCGGTCTGAATAAGGAAGAGGCGGTGGCCATAACATTTCGGGCATTTCGAGTGACATCAACGGCAACCTTTCTGGCTGCGGTGATGCTGATGCTGATTGCTCCGTTCGTATTTACATTGTTATATGGTCAAGAGTTTAAACAAGCGCTTACGGTATTCCGGTTCCTGGTGCTTGAGGTTGCTATCAGTGGGGGAACCATGGTGCTGGCACAACAATTTATGGCGTTGGGTAAGCCCAAACTGGTTACCATTCTACAGGGTGTCGGATTGGCGCTCGTCATTCCATTGCTGTCCATACTCGTACCGAAATATGGATTGACGGGTGCAGGGATAGCAATGCTGTCTTCGGGGATTCTACGGTTCATTTTCATTTTATGTAATGTTAAATTCGTTCTAAAAATGAAGATTCCAAGACTGCTTATTTCCAAACAAGATTTTCAATGGCTCCGATCAACGATGTCACACTACATCCGGAAAAAGCCAGTTAACGGTTAGATAAAGAAGGAGGCACCCGCTAATGAACCACATGTCTAGCGTTCCCGCGGACAACCGGATATCCGTAGTTATTATCGCTCAGGATGATGGCACTCGAATCACAGCCGCCATTAAATCCTGCAAGCCCTTTGCGGACGATATCGTCGTCATTGACGGAGGGAGCAAGGACAATACGATTCAGGTAGCTGAATCCTTGGGCTGTCGGGTGTTTTCCAACCCGTGGCCCGGTTATGCCAAACAGCGCATGTTTGGTGTTGAAAAAGCGGAATTTGATTGGATATTCCTGATTGATACGGACGAAGTAGTGGATGCAGAGTTGCTTGGAGACTTGTTGAAAGTAAAGGAAACGCTCCACGATCCGGCCAAAGCATATTCCGTATTCCGGATTGGAGATTTTCTCGGCAAATGGATGAACAAAGGCGAATACCTGGTTCGTTTGTACAATCGGCGTATTTATGGCATTACGAATAGTCTTGTTCATGAAATGCCGGATGTAGCCTCTTCCCAGATTGTCAATCTGGAGGGCGTGTTATGGCACTACGGCTTCCGCAGCATCAGTGATCATATGACCCGTTTTAACAAATATACAGATCTGGAAGCAGAGACGGCATTTAACAAAGGAAGATCCTTTCGGATTACCAGACTGTTGTGGCGGCCTCCTGCCCGCTTTGTGCAGAAGTATTTTGTCCAAGGCTTATACCGCAAGGGATTGGCGGGTTTTGCCGTAGCAGTATTCTGGGTGATGTATGAGTTTCTCGTCTGCTTCAAGCATTATGAGCTAACCAAGCGGCGAAAAAAGATAGAAATCGTGGATGACGGACATACCGAGCAGAAAGGAGAAACCAGCTATGTCGTACAATAACGGATTTCGTATTGCGGCAACGGGGCTTAGCTGGCCGTCCTTGCAGCCAGGAGGCCTCAACACATATTTCAAATCCATCTGTGAGCAGCTTACGTTAGAGCGCAATACGCTGGATGCTCTAATCTGTAGTGACGAGCAGCCGCAGGCGCCCGACCGTATTCGGATTCATTCGATTGGCAGCAAGCAGCAATCCATGTGGAAGCGTCGAGAGCTAATGCAAAAATATGCAGCAGAGCTGTTTGACAAGCAACCGACGGATGTACTGTATTCCCATTTTGCTCCCTATGGTGTCGGACCGGCGCTGGAGGCGAAAAAAAGAGGAATTCCGGTAGTTACCACCTTTCACGGACCGTGGACGGAGGAAATGAAGATTGAAGGACAGGGCATCAAGCATTTGCTAAAAACGACATTGGCTAAATCCATTGAAATGAAGGCCTACGGATTGGCGGATAAATTTATAGTGCTAAGCGAAACCTTTCGGGATATTTTGCATGAGCACTATAAGGTTCCACTCAGCAAAATTCATGTTATTCCTGGTGCGGCGAATGTAGAAAGGTTCCACCCGGCAGAGGATCAAGAAGCGGTGCGGAAGCGCCTGAATTTGCCGCAAAATGCGACGATTGTGCTCACCGTTCGTCGTCTTGTTAATCGAATGGGACTGCTACAGCTACTGGAAGCATGGCGACGAGTAACCGAGCGTCATCCTGATCATGTGTTGCTGATTGGAGGGAAGGGCCCCTTGATGGAGGAATTGGCTTCCAAGGTGGCGGAATACAATCTTCATAACCATGTAAGGCTGCTCGGTTATGTGTCAGATGAGGAGCTTCCACTGTACCACCAAGCATCGAATTTGTTCGTTGTACCTACACAGGCACTGGAAGGTTTCGGTCTGATCACAGTGGAGGCGATGGCCTCGGGACTGCCGGTGCTGGCGACTCCTGTGGGTGGCAATAAGGAGATTTTAAGAGGATTCCGTCCCGAGCTTTTGTTCAAGGGAACGGATAGTGAAGCCATTGCTGAAGGGTTGCTGCGTGTGCTGGATCATCGTGAACTTCTACCGAATGCAAGGGAATGCCGGGACCATGTCCTGAGCAGATATACATGGGGACATGTAGCGGAGCAGGTGGAAGAGGTGTTCCGACAGGTCCTTGATAGAAAGGCGGCGGCGAAATGATGAGAGTAGCTTATATTGACCATACGGCAAGATGGAGCGGCGGCGAAGTCGCTTTGTATAACATACTGACGAATATCGGGGAACATATCGACCCGCTCGTTATTTTGGCAGAGGAGGGCGATTTAGCAGATCGGCTTCGGCAGCGTGATATTGATGTGCGCATCGTTCCATTGGACGATTCGATTCGCAATCGGGGACGGAATGCCGTGAATCTAGGTGCGCCTGCAGCAGCTTTTCGTTTGCTGGCTTACGGTAGAAAACTTGCGCCCTTGCTGCGTGAGGAAAAGGTCGTGTGCGTTCACACGAACTCGCTCAAGTCTGCACTGTATGGTACAGTAGCCGCCAAATCGGCGAAGCTGCCCTTGATCTGGCATATCCGTGACCACATCGGTCCGCCGTATCTGAAGCCGATTGTGGCCAAAGGGATTCGGCTGATGTCCCGCTTTTTGCCCAACGGAGTGATTGCAAATTCCAAATCCACGCTGAGTGCGTTGGAGTTACCCCCGGACAAAAAGACGCTCGTCGTTTACTCTGCTTTTGCCAAAGCAATTACAGCACGTGACACGGCTGCGGATTCACGTGGTGATGACTCGTTTAACGTCGTATTGGTCGGCAGATTGGCGGAATGGAAGGGACAGCATATTTTACTGGAAGCGGCACGCTCCTTTTTACCGGATCAGCGCGTGAAATTCTGGCTGGCTGGAGATGCGTTGTTCGGAGAAGAGGAATACAAGCAACGATTAGAGTCCACGATGCGCGAATACGGGTTGGCTAACGTCAATCTGCTGGGACACGTCGATGACATTCAAGGCCTGATGCAGCGTTGTGATTTGCTGATTCATACCTCTATTACACCAGAACCATTCGGTCAGGTCATTATTGAAGGCATGGCTGCGGGTCTCCCAGTGATTGCTTCCAATGAGGGTGGACCCAAGGAAACGGTGGTACCCCATGAAACCGGGCTGCTTATTGAACCGGGTGATCCGGCTAAGCTGGAAGAAGCCATCCGCTGGATGTTGGAGCATCCACAAGAACGTCAGCAGATGGGTGAGAGAGGGATGGAACGGGTCAAAAAGCATTTTGTCATCGAGAACACAGTTAAGGATATAGTTCATTACTATAAGGGTTTGTTGGCAGGAGTCTGACCGACATTCGCGTTAAAGGATGATTCAGATGAAAATAGCGATAGCACACGATTACTTAATCCAAATGGGCGGAGCGGAAAGGGTAGTAGAGGTATTCCACGATATGTATCCGGAGGCTCCTATCTTCACAACGGTGTTCAGCGACGACCGCCTGTCGCGTAACTTGAAGGATGCGGATATTAGAGCCACTTGGCTACAAAAAGTCCCAGGGGTGAAGGACAACTTCAAAGGAGTGCTGCCGCTGTATCCCATTGCTATCCGTGATTTTGATTTTAGGGATTTCGACATTGTTTTAAGCTCCAGTAGTGCATTTATGAAAAGCATCCAGGTACCCAAACATACGTTTCACATTTGTTATTGTCACACACCGATGCGGTTTGCCTGGGATTACGATACATATATGGCCCGGCAGTCCAAATCCAACCTGCTCAAAAACATGCTCAAGCTGTACATGAACCGGTTGAAAACATGGGATGCCAAAACTTCTCGCAACGTAGACCAGTTTGTTGCCAACTCTTCGGTTGTTAAACGAAGAATTTTGCACTATTACCAAAGGGATTCGGATGTGATTTTCCCACCTATTAATACATCCCGTTTTAAACGCGCTACAAACATCGGTGACTATTACCTGATCGTATCCCGATTGGTGTCCTACAAGCGCATCGATCTCGCGATCGAAGCATTCAAACGTAACGGTCTCAAGCTGCGCATTGTGGGTGAAGGACCGGACCGTAAACGACTCGAAGGTATGGCTGCTCCGAACATTGAGTTCCTCGGCAGGCTTGAGGATGAAGAGGTTAACAAGCTGATGGCAGAATGCCGAGCGCTCGTTTTTCCTGGTGAAGAGGACTTCGGTATTACGCCTTTGGAGGCGAATGCGGCCGGACGGCCTGTCATCGCTTTTCAGGGTGGGGGAGCGCTGGATACGATTGTTCCTCATGTGAACGGCGTATTTTTCCGCAAGCATCAAGTAGAGGATGTGCTGGAGGCCGTCGAAAAGGTTGAGCAACATGCATGGAATGTGGACGATATCATTACCCATGCCCGCAAATTTGATGAAGAAAACTTCAAGGATCAATTAAAAAAGTATGTAGAACAAGCCTATGTGAACTTTCTAAAAGGAGGATGAACGGAATGAAGCTGGCTGTAATCGGTACTGGATACGTTGGGCTCGTCTCGGGTGTATGTTTTGCGCAAAAAGGTAATGAGGTGATTTGTGTCGATCTGGAGCAGCACAAAATCGACATGTTGAACCGGGCAGAATCTCCGATTTATGAACCGGGTATTGAGGAATTGATCGCGTTGAATCTGGAAGCGGGCCGGTTGGAGTTCACCTCGGATTTGGCCGATGCGGTACGCCGCTCGGATATCGTAATTTTGGCGGTAGGTACGCCTTCTCTGGCTAACGGCGAGGCGAATTTGTCGTACATTGAACAGGCGGCCGCTGATGTTGGGAAAGCCATGAACGGGTATAAGATTATTATGACCAAGAGTACTGTACCTGTCGGAACGAACGAAAAGATTAAGGACGTATTGGCTCGCCACACGAGCTTGTCTTTCGATATCGTCTCCGCGCCGGAGTTTCTGAGAGAAGGCTCAGCCATCAATGATACGCTTCATCCGGATCGCATCATTATTGGTTTGGACAATACAGGATTGCGTGAAACCATGGTCACTCTGCATCAGGTCTTCACGGATAAAATCTATGTGACGGATATCCGTAGTGCTGAAATGATCAAATACGCGTCCAATGCGTTTCTGGCAACTAAAATTTCGTTCATTAACGAAATCGCTAATATTTGCGAAAAGGTTGGCGCCGATGTAACCTGTGTGGCTGACGGTATGGGTATGGACAAACGGATTGGCTCCTCTTTCCTACAAGCAGGGATCGGGTATGGTGGCTCTTGCTTTCCAAAAGACACAAATGCGCTTATCCAAATTGCAGGTAATGTAGACTATGAATTTAAGTTGTTGAAATCGGTGGTCGAGGTGAATACCGACCAGCGCTTTATGATTGTATCCAAGCTGCGCGAATCGCTGGGTCAACTGAACGGTGTGTCCATTGGCATTTGGGGCCTCGCCTTCAAGCCCAATACAGATGACATCCGCGAAGCTCCAGCACTGGAAATCGTAGAAACGCTCATTCAGGCAGGCGCTATTGTCAAGCTGTATGATCCTATTGCGATGGATAAATTCAAGGAGCGCGTGGATCACCCGAATATTGTATGGTGCTTGTCCCCACAGCAAGCCGCTGAAGGTAGCGACGCTGTGTGCCTGTTGACCGATTGGGAAGAGTTCAAAAAAGTTGATCTCGTACAACTGGCCTCCATTCTGCACAAACCGGTTCTCATTGACGGTCGTAACGTATTCGGTGAGGAACAGATCCAAGGCTCCGGGCTGGAATACTACTCCGTGGGTCGTCCGCGGATGAGTGGGTGGAATCGGGATAAGGTAGAGGTTTAAAAGTGACAGATTAAAAAGTGACTGTGGCGGGTTGGAGGCGCTGCGCGTTCCATTCGATCTTCCGATCGCTGTTGCAGTGGGATTCTTTGGATTATATAAAACATTCCAAGGTAAGAATCCCACTGCAAAGGCGAACGCTAGCGCTTCTCCAGATTCAAATGGACCGCTCCGCTGCTTTTCCAGCATAGAGTCACAGTTTTTAAACTACCACCTTATGGGGTGGGAGTAGGAAGGGCGTATCGGAAGGAGCGGCGCGGTTGATGCCGCTCCTTCCGATCAAAGCGCCATGCGGCTGTACCGCGGCGCCGCTCCTGTGAAGCAAGGCAGGTAAACGCCAAGCGTGAGATTTTACAGGCTGACTGGACTTAATAATGTCCGGTCGTGCCTTTTGCAATAAACGGTATGATCGTCATGATGCATTTTTGAGTAGCGCAGGGATGGATTTGAATCTGGAGAAGCGGAGCGTTCGCCTGAAAGCTTTCCAAAGGAAAGCTCGCATCGGAAGCATAAGCTTTGTGGGATTCAAACCTATATACGATTTTATATAATCGAGTGAATCCCGGTCCAACAGCGATCATAAGATTAAATTCATACCGTAGCGGGTAGTCAACTCATCATCAGAACGATCATCCAACCAATATAGAGAGGAAGTGGAGAGTTATGAAGCTCGTACTTTTGTCTGGTGGTTCCGGTAAAAGATTATGGCCTTTGTCCAACGATTCCCGTTCCAAACAATTTTTGAAGGTACTGGAGAGCCCGGAGGGGATTTCGGAATCCATGGTACAGCGGGTATGGAGACAATTGGGAGACAACGGATTATCAGAATCCTCGTTTATTGCGACAGGGAGAGCACAGGTCGAAATGATCCAGAGTCAGGTCGGGCCGAATACGCGCATTATTGTTGAGCCGGAACGCAGAGACACCTTTCCTGCGATTGCGCTGACAGCGACTTATCTATATTCCATTGCAGGTGTTTCACCTGATGAAATTATAGCAATATTGCCTGTAGATCCTTATGTTGAGGATGCTTTCTTCGCTTCCGTAGCCCAGCTGGAACATACGCTTCAGGAGAGTGAAGGCAAGCTTGCTTTAATCGGGGTTGTCCCTTCCTATCCTTCAGAGAAATATGGTTACATTATTCCGAAAAACGATGCCACTCAAGGTAGCACAGGCTACCGTGAAGTGAGCCATTTTCAAGAGAAACCCGACCGGGAGCAGGCGGAGCGTCTGATTGAACGCAATGCTCTATGGAACTGCGGGGTTTTTGCATTCAAATTAAGTTATTTGCTGGATATCTTGGCATCCAAGGGGTTGCCGCTTAATTATGAAGAAATGCAAAAGCAATACGCATCTCTGGAAAAAATCAGCTTTGACTATGAAGTAGTCGAGAAGGAAAAGGACATCGTAGTTCTTCCGTATGATGGTTTTTGGAAGGATTTGGGTACCTGGAATACGCTCACAGAAGAAATGTCTAATCAACAAGTGGGCAGAGGTGTAGTAACGGAGGATTGCGTCAATACGAGCCTTATTAACGAGTTAGACATTCCTGTGGCGATCATTGGAACGAATGATCTGATCGTAGCCGCTAGCCCGGATGGCATTCTTGTGACCAATAAGGCAGAAAGTCCTCGTATTAAGGAAGTGCTCAAGGCTCATGATCAGCGTCCAATGTATGAAGAACGTCGTTGGGGACAGTATCGGGTTGTGGATTATGTCAAGTATGACGAGGGTAACGAGGTATTGACCAAACGAATCCGCGTACGGAAAGGCAAAAATATCAGCTACCAGCTTCATTTCAAACGAAGTGAAATCTGGACCATTATTAGCGGTGAAGCGGAAATTATTTTGAATGAGAAGCTGCACAAAGTGAAGGCTGGTGACGTAGTACGTATCCCTGAAGGGACGAAGCATAGCATTTTGGCAGTGACCGATGTGGATTTTATTGAGGTGCAGACTGGCTCTGAGTTGGTTGAAGAGGATATTGTCCGCTTTTGTATGGATTGGAATGAAATTTCCCGTCACCAATTTATCTCCTAATTATTTTCGTAAAAACGAAAAAAAGACGAATTCATGAAAATTCATAGCCTAAACTGTCGAAATTGGGCGAAAACCTGTAAATTCATGAACATGACCTATTAAATTTTGGTAAAAAAAAGTCGATACTTAGGGTAAGAAGGAATCCAAACTCCTTCCAACGATAAACGCAGCCCTGTCGAAAGGCAGGTACGCAAAGCTAAAGGGCCTTCCACAAGGATGGCAGCCTGGCTACCGAAAGGAAGAGCGAAAGTGAGATTCAATTTTATTCCTCTGTATCGACTGATACGTCATGTACTCCCTGTTGTTATGCTTTTTTCATTGTTGCCCGTCGGTTTTGGAGATTCTCTGTCGGTGGCGAATGCCGCTTCATTACAACCTGTTAATTCGGACGCTTCTACTCAGGCCCGTGAACTATACAATTATTTACTCAACATCTCAGGGAAAAAAATAGTCACCGGTCAGCATGATTATTTGGAAAGTCCAGATGAATTAAGTAACAAGGTCCAAAAAATCAGTCAGGCATATGTTGGTGTACACGGCTATGAGATGGGAGCTATCTCTGGTCAATCTGACGCTACGGAAGCAGCACAACGTAAAAATGTCGTCGATAGTGCTATCCGTTGGGACAGATCCGGTGGAATTGTGACGATGACTTTTCATGAAGCGCTACCAGGTAGGCCACTGACTTGGGCCAATGTACAGGCGAAAGTAAGTCAGGCAGAGTTCAACAAATACGTGACTCCAGGTACTGCGCAGTATAACCTCCTCATTGCCGATCTGGATAAGGTCGCTGTATCGTTAAAGCAGCTTCGTGATGCAGGGGTTCCGGTTTTGTGGAGACCTTACCACGAAATGAATGGTGACTGGTTCTGGTGGGGAAACAAAACTAATTTCAATCAGCTATGGAATATCATGTATGACCGTTTTACAAACACACATCAATTGAACAATCTGCTGTGGGTATGGAGTCCGAATGCGCCCAATTCGTATACTGTCCCGTATACCCCAAAATACCCGGGGGATGACAAAGTGGACATTTTGGCAGTAGACATTTACAACAATGATTTTAAGCAAAGTCATTACGAAGGTCTGCTCGGGCTGGCACGGAATAAGCCGATTGCCATTGGGGAGCACGGTGAGATGCCTAGTTCTGAGGTATTGCAGGCTCAACCTAAATGGGTATATTCCATGACTTGGGGCAAGATGCTGACTGAGAATAACACAACAAATCAAATTCAGGATTATATGAATGATTCGAAGAGTTTGACGCGGGATGATGTGAAAAATGGGCTGGCAGCAATCGAACAACCTGGGACAGACGTACCGACCTTACCGGACGAGGGGCAAAGTGAGCCTATCCCGGCTCCGACTCCGGCTCCTCCTTCCGTTCCTGATGGGGTATATGTGAACGGGCTGCAGGGCGAATATTTTAACAATATGAATTTGAGCGGAAGTCCTGCTTTGATCCGTACAGATAGCAAGCTGGACTACAACTGGCGTGCCAATGCAGCTGATCCAAAGGTGAATGCCGATCAGTTCTCGGTTCGCTGGACGGGTAAAATCAAACCGCAATATAGCGAGACATATACGTTCACAACGATATCCGATGACGGTATCCGTGTATGGGTAGACGGCAAGTTGGTTATTGACAGCTGGTTCAAACAAAGCTGGACAGAGCGTAAAGGTAGTATTACTTTGGAAGCAGGCAAAATGGTAGATTTAAAAGTGGAATACTATGATGAAAAAGGCGACGCGATGGCACGTCTAATGTGGGAAAGTCAGCATGAAGCGAAAGCGGTGATTCCCGGAAACGCTTTGTTTCTTCCTTGATTGATACTCTTTCCCGGTCAAAAAATTTGAGGAGAGAGGGTGGATCATATGATAAAAAAATGGTTATCCCATAGGTATTCAGTAGTTTTATCTGGACTACTAGCGGTCGTAGCTATAGCGATGATCGCTTGGTTTATATACACGCCTTCAAGAAGCGCAGAATTGCAGACGGATAAAGTAGCGGCTGCCAGTCCAGTATGGAAGCTGGGTCAGAGGGATGACTCTTCAGCGGAATTCAAAGGTGTGGTCGGTAGGGATAATATCGATATTTCTACAGCAGCTGCCTCTACCGAATCGTCTGCTAAAGGATCATTGTCAGCATTGTCGGAAGCAGAGAGTACAACAGTTCCGGTATTGCTCAGCAGTGGAGATATTCCTCCCGGTTTGAATGCGTCCACGAACCCTGAACTGACACTCCAGTATAAGCTGAATCAGATTCCTCCCAATGGTATGATATTCCGTGTTCGGATTTTGGATGCGGGCAAAGCAGTCCCGCAAATGGCTGTATTTTCAAATCATCAGCTGTCCGGTATTATTCAGATTGCCGGGGTTTCCGGTACTGGGAGTACTTATAATTTCAAAAACAACTACGAGCTGTATATACCCAAAGAGCAATTGCAAAGCGGTGTTAACGTACTCAAGCTAAAGACAGCGCGCTGCCTATACTGCTCCTCTGCAGAAGATAAAAATGTGTGGTGGACTTGGGATGACTTGAGCTTGGAGACGTTAGCTTCACCTGCGACCGAACCGGTACACGGTAAATATATACTGACCGGAACAAATGTGAACAATAAAGAATTTTATTATGATCAGGGTGCAGTTAAGCATTTACCATACGTTCTCAAGTGGCTGGGCATTGCTTATAGTGGCAACGTCATGAGGGTCACCTGTGCCAGTAATGTGGGCAAGGCCTGTACAGACGTGGATGATTACTATCAAACGTTAAAGCAGTATAATATGCAATCGTCTGCTTTGTATTTATATACAGGTGATATTAAGCTGCAAAAAGATGGTTCTCTACCAGAGACGGCCAAGCAAAAGTTGCGCGATTATGTAAAAAAATACGGTTCTTATCTTCAATATTATGAAGTAGATAATGAACCTGGATTATTTAATCGCTCCAAGGCGGTAAATCTGGCTGTGGCCAAGTGGTTGAATACAGAAGGCAAGCAATTGGCACCGCATCTCAAAACCGTAGCACCGGGCTGGGCCTACTGGCCAACGTACTCTACTAAGGCATGCAAAAATCAAACCGGAGGTACGCAAAAATGCGGTGACCCAGATGGATGGGAACGGGACCCGGCGCAACGTAAACAGCTGGAGGAAGTCACCGATCTGACCAATGGACACGCCTATGGTGAATCGTATAATGAAGAGGGCGGGGGTAGCTTCGTCCAAAATTTGAAAACCTTCGGCGGTTCGAGCAATGGACTGGCGAAAAAGATGCTGAATACGGAGTTCGGTACCAATGATACGCATCGAGACAATCCAGATTACGGGGCTAGTCAGCCACAAGCAGCCGCATTCGACCGGATTATGCGTTCGCAAATTGGGTTTGCCGATATGTTTATCCAGCACGCTGCTTTTTATAAAGATTATACGCTGTTTAAAACAGGCTTCGATCTGCAAAGTCATAATCCGGCCAACACAGAAATTTATCCGTTTGGGCAAGGGCAGGACACCCGCGTTAAGATCATGAGACGCTTGAGCTTAGCCTATGCCACCCATGGAAAACCTCTGACTTATACAGTGCTGAATCCAGAGGATACCAAGGATAAGATGGTGTATGTTCGTGCGGTGGATACGTCCAAGCTTAAACCGCTGGCAGGTAGCGGCGCTACTTCAGACAAATTGCTGGTGAATCTAGTGAATTTCGAAGCTACCACGCAGACAGTTCGTGTACGGGTAACGATGCCGAAAGCCGGTTTGTACACGGGTGAACGTTTTGGAGCGGGTTCTACTTACAGTCAGGCACAACGTTCCATATCAGGACTCAAGGCTTCTCCTGCCCTTGATTTTGAAGAAAAGCTGGGTCCTGGTGAAGCGGTACAATATATTTTGGAATTAAAAAGTACAGATCAAACCGCAGCTTCAGCTCCAACAGGGGTGAAGGCAGCCTCTGTTCAGGATGGGGCAGTAAAGATTAATTGGCTTCAGGCAGAAGGCGTATCTTCCTATGATGTGCTGCGTGCTGACGGGACCGACGGGGCTTATCAGGTGATTGCCTCGCAAGTAGCGGGAAGCACGTATACAGATCGGACGGTAAAAGCCGGAGGTCACTATGTCTACAAAGTTCGGGCGACCGGAGGCACTCAGGTTTCCCAGGCAGCCGAGGTCGCTTAATATCAGATCGGAATGTATATAGGACCTTAGATAACGAATACCTAACATCATTTCGAAATAAAACAAAAAAGAACCTATCAGGAGAAAATAGGACCTGACAGGTTCTTTTTTGTTGGAAAATCGTTCTGATTTGCCAATACTTTACGTATAATGAAGAAAAAAATAAGAAAATCCTTTTATATTCTCGTCATAAGACGACAACATTGCAGGTATGTATTCATATATAATAGTTTTGTTCATGACTATACATACATGGTTTGTGGGAAATCTCTTTCCGGTGACCAAGAATAATAAAGCGAGGTTAGTGCTGAATGAACAAGGAGACAGAATTAGGGGTGAACAACCCTCTTTTTCGAAACAACGTACAGAAAGCAGACAAAGCTGCCATCCACTTGGACATCCGGGACATTTTGCTCCAATGTGGTATCACGATACCAGAATGGCTAGAAAGCGACGCTGATGGAACCACATACCGGAAGGACAAGCGCGTGTAAATTCCAACGGCTGGTCTTACTTGAGCGAGACGTAAGGCAGTCGGCCGCGTTCTTTATTCCATCATTCGTTCCATTCGGACAAATGCAATAAAACGTTTGGCTTCTTCCTCAGACAAGGTGCGTCCGTCAATGGTCAGGTTGAAACGTCGCAGAATATCCTCGTCGGACAGTTCAAGCTGGTCCACAAATTCCCTCACATCTGAATCCAATATTGCCGCCGGATGGCTCGTACGTCCCACCAAGTAGTCAATCGTTACCCCAAAAATATCAGCGAGCTTGGTCAGGATCTCAAAATCTGGCTTGCGCCTATTTTTTTCATAGTGAGAAAGAGCTGCCCGCGTAATTCCGAGGGATTGCGCTAGCTCCTCTTGTTTTAATCCCTTATGTTCTCGTAATTCAGCGATGCGGGTGCCATAATTCATCTGTTTTTCCTCCTGAAGGCAAGGTTAAGAAAGGTAAAAAAGCAATTTTACGCTTGACAAGATACGTTTTGTATCATAAATTAGTTATGTAAGTTACATAACGTATCTTTATTTCATAGTTTTCACTTATGTCTTCGTTTATATACCCTAAGAGGCCACCGATGATTGAGCATTTTGTGCTTATTCGCTGGCTGGACCTTCTATGCGCTATTATACAACATTTTACTATAGATTAGAGGGTCATGCATCGTTCTTTTCCCCGTTATGCAGAGGATCAGTACAAGCGTTATTGCATCGAAAACAAGTCAATCAGGGAGGACTGGTCTTGTGCAGTTGAAAGAGTACATCCGTTTGATCCGTAAAAGAATGTGGTTGATTGGTAGCATCGTATTGCTGGTATGTACTGTAGTGGGCATAAAAAATGTATATTTTACCCCGCAGATTTACGAAGCTACCGCAAAGCTCATTATCAACCAGACGCCACGACCGGATCGTGCAGGTGTCGTTGATTACAGTGTAGTTCAAACGAATATAGCCTTAACGAACTCCTATAAGCAAATTATGATCTCCTCGGCGATTATGGATCAGGTGGTCGCCAGCTTCCCCGACCTTAAGGTCACTCCGTCAGCTTTGGCGTCAAAATTAAGAGTGAACACCGCAGGTGATTCACAGGTCATGGATGTAACAATCCGCGATTTATCGTATACGAAGGCTGTGAAAACCGTCAATGCGGTAGCCAAAGTATTCAAACGGCAAATCCCCTCTATCATGAAAATGGACAATGTCACCATCCTAAGCGAAGCCAGTCTGAATGATCCAGCAGTTCCCGTGAACAGTAATCCCGCTATACAGATATTTATTGCTTTTGCCACCTCTTTATTGTTGGGAATAGGCTTGGCGTTTTTGCTGGAGGTACTGGATGATACATTTAAGAATGAAGAGGATATTGAAAAAGAACTCGGTCTGCCTACCCTATCCCTGATTACGAAAATGAAAAAAGAAGATAAACGCTCCGACAGCTCCACTACAACTCCTAAACAGGTAGGTGAAGGGCAATATGCCGCGATTAATCAATAATCAGCTCGTTACATCCCTACATGCTCAGTCTTCCGTTTCGGAGGAGTACCGCATGCTTCGTACTAACATCCAGTTTTCTTCTATAGACGAGCCGATTGAGGTTATGATGGTGGCGTCCGCTCAGGCGGGTGAAGGTAGAACGGTCACGATTAGCAATTTGGCTGTAACCTATGCGCAAGAGGGGAAAAAGGTGCTGATTATGGATATGGATCTGCGTCGTTCCTCTTTGCACCATATGTTTGGTTTGCGTAATCACACGGGGCTGACACGGGTGCTTGCCAATCAACAGGCATGGCAGGATGTGGTTCAGGAAACCGGGATTGACCATCTGCATGCAATTACAGCCGGACCGAACCCGCCCAATCCGTCCGAGATGCTCAGTTCCCGCAGAATGAATGCTCTGCTGGTTGACCTAAAAGAACATTATGACGTGATCTTAATGGATACGCCGCCGTTGCTGTCCTTTCCGGATGGCTTAATTATAAGCGCTATGTGTGACGGAGTCATTCTGGTGGTGCAGGCAGGGAAAGTCAAAAAGGATATCGTCAAGAAAGCAAAAGCGAATTTGGAAAGAGTAAAGGCGCGCATTCTGGGTGTAGTACTTAATAATGTGAAGCGTTCGAATACCCGCGCCGAGCGGGGGATGGAGGAACGCAATCTGACATGAATAAAAAGGAGGAAAATGATAGTATATAAAATTCTTTTAACAATGTATAAATAATACTTATCAATAAGGAGCGAGGTGATGAGACGTGTCTTCTTCCCGCTCGAACGAGGCCGAAGTGCTGGGCGCGTCAGTGGATGTTTATTCGGTTGCTCATGGGCTTGAACGGCGGCAAGGATGGAACGTATACCCGTTCGTGAAGCGAAGCATGGATATTATATTGTCTTTCATTGGAATCATCGTGCTATGCCCGGTATTTCTGCTTGTCGTTTTGCTGATTAAGCTGGAGGACCCAAAAGGCAGTGCAATATTTTATCAAGTACGTATTGGAAAAAACGAGCGGCCGTTTCGCATGATCAAATTTCGTTCTATGGTGTCTGATGCCGAAGCCAGATTGTCTGCACTGCTGGTGGAAAATGAAATTGAGGGTGCGATGTTCAAAATGCGGGACGATCCCCGAATTACCCGTGTGGGTCGCTTTCTTCGCAGAACGAGCATCGACGAGCTGCCACAACTGTTCAATGTACTACGTGGGCAGATGAGTCTGGTAGGACCCAGACCCCCATTGCCAAGAGAAGTCCATGATTACACAGTGAGGGATAAGCTGCGTCTGACGGTTACACCGGGCTGCACTGGTCTATGGCAGATCAGCGGTCGTAATCATCTAAGCTTTAACCAGATGGTAGAACTGGATTTGGAGTACATATCCAGACGCAGTTTCCGCACAGATATGATCATTATGCTGAAAACATTTCGTGTGCTGCTAGGCTCCAAGGATGCGTATTAAAGTCTTTCATTTTCACGAAGAAGGTAGGGGATAAGTATGGATCTTCATTCCAACATATATGTAGCAGGGCATAACGGACTGGTGGGTTCCGCTATTGTCCGAGCGCTTCAGGATGCGGGTTACCGTCATATTATTACTCGCACAAGCCGTGAGCTGGATCTACGCAATAAAGAGGCAGTAGATCATTTTTTTGAAACAGAGCCTGTGGATTATGTATTTCTGGCAGCGGCCAAGGTTGGTGGGATTTTGGCGAATAACGAATATCCGGCTGATTTTATCCGTGACAATCTGCTTATACAAACGAATGTGATTGATGCGGCATACCGGGCGAATGTAGGCAAGCTGTTATTCCTCGGCTCTACTTGTATCTATCCTAAATTTGCTCCGCAGCCGTTGCGGGAAGAATATCTGCTTACAGGTGAACTGGAGCCTACTAATGAGGCCTATGCAATTGCTAAAATTGCCGGGATTAAAATGTGTCAGTCTTACAACCGTCAGTATGGAACCCGGTTTATTTCTGTGATGCCGACGAATTTATACGGTCCGGGCGACAACTTTGATCTCCAGACCTCTCATGTGCTGCCTGCGCTCATCCGCAAGTTTCATGAAGCCAAGCTGAATCAATCCCCGACTGTCGAAGTATGGGGCTCAGGTACGCCGCGGCGAGAATTTCTTCATTCTGATGATTTGGCTGAAGCCTGTCTGTTCCTGATGAACAATTATGAGGGAAATGAAATTGTAAATATCGGCGTAGGTGAGGATATCTCTATTCGTGAGCTGGCTGAACGAGTGAAGAATGTAGTCGACTATGAGGGAGAAATTACCTTTAACACCTCCGCTCCTGATGGAACGCCGCGTAAGTTGGTAGATGTATCCCGAATTTCCGAGCTGGGTTGGTCGGCGCGTATTTCACTAGAAGAGGGATTAAAGTCTGTGTATCAGGCATTTCAAGGTCTGGATCTGGTTGAACAATAAAAAAACGGTGGGGGAATGGGAATGAAAAAAGCGCTGATCACAGGGATTACCGGACAAGACGGGTCCTATCTGGCTGAGTTGCTGCTGTCCAAGGATTATGAGGTGTACGGGGTGCGCAGACGAACCAGCACACCGAACTTTGAAAATGTAGCGCATATCCAGAATGACATCCACTGGCTTTCCGGTGATATGACTGATCTGGCTTCATTGATCGAAGCCGTCCGTCAGTCCGACCCGGATGAGGTCTACAACTTGGCTGCTCAATCCTTCGTAGCGGCCTCATGGCCGCAGCCGTTGGCTACAGGTCAGATTACAGCGCTGTCTGTCACCAATATGCTGGAGGCGGTTCGAATTGCCAAACCGGAAGCGCGCTTTTATCAGGCGTCAAGCAGCGAGATGTTCGGTAAGGTGCTGGAGACACCGCAGACAGAAACGACTCCGTTTTACCCACGTAGTCCCTACGGTGTCGCCAAAGTATACGGCCATTGGATTACAGTGAACTATCGCGAAAGCTTTAATATGTTTGCTTGCTCTGGCATTTTGTTCAATCACGAATCCCCACGCCGAGGACTGGAATTTGTAACGCGTAAGGTGTCGGATGCGGTAGCTCGCATCAAGTTGGGGTTGCAGCAGGAGCTGCGCATGGGAAATTTGGATTCACTGCGAGACTGGGGTTTTGCAGGGGATTATGTAAAGGCGATGTGGCTGATGCTTCAGCAGGATCAACCGGATGATTACGTCATTTCCACGGGAGAAATGCATTCTGTGCGTGAACTGCTGCAAATTGCCTTTTCCCATGTAGGCCTAAATTATGAGGATTACGTCGTGATCGATCCTCAATTTGTCCGTCCGGCAGAGGTAGATCTATTGCTCGGCGATTGTGCCAAGGCGAAAGAAAAGCTGGGCTGGCGATTGGAAGTAGGCTTCGAGCAGCTCATTCATATGATGGTGGATACAGACTTGGAGCGGGTAAAAAGGCAGGCTGCAGTTGAAGCTTCTGTCGTCGTGTAAGAGATGGAGAGGCCATCCGCCTGGGCGGGGGTCTCTTCGCTGTACGCAAGGTCATTTTTCAAGATGGAGTAAAACCTATGACATTAGTCGAAAAACGCGCCAAACCGCGCAGAAGTTTGCTGGTGAATACATCATGGCTGTTCGGTGACAAAATGATTCGCATGGTGTTCGGCCTGGCAGTCAGCATCATCATGGCGAGAGTGTTGGGACCAGAGGAACTGGGAAAGTGGAATTATGCGGAATCCTTTTTCGGGATGTTTCTGATTTTCACGACCCTTGGCTTTGATTCTATATTAGTACGCGATCTTGTCAAAGACCCCAAGGATGAGCATGAGCTATTGGGTACGGCGGTTCTGCTGAAATTGGTAGGTACTTTGATGGCCATTGTACTGTCCTATTCTTTCATTTCACTGCTCAGACCGGAAGACAGTTCGGTGCGGTTGATCAATCTGATCTTGGCTACGGCCTCGGTATTTCAATTGTTTGATATCATCGACTACTGGTTTCGTGCGCAGATGCTGTCCAAATACACGGTCGTTGCCAAGAATACCGCCTTTGTTCTCGGCTCCACCATCAAAATCATTCTGTTGTTGTCCGGTGTTCCGATATGGGTGGTGGCGTTGTGTGCTCATGGAGAGTTTCTATTGGGGAGCCTGCTGCTGCTGTATTTCTTCCGTAAGGAAGGACGACGTGTGAAGCGATGGACGTTCCGCTTAGCCACAGCTCGGCGAATTATGAATCACAGCTGGCCGCTTATACTGTCATCTTCCGCTGTATATGTACAGGCACGGATCGATCAAGTCATTATCGGTGAACTGCTGGGGAACGCTGCGGTTGGGCAATACTCCGTTGCACTCCGACTCATCGAAGTGCTGGGCTTCATTCCGGTTGTTCTGACAACGGCCTATGCTCCAGTAGTAACCCGCTCCAAGCAGAAAGGAAGCGACGAATACAGACAGACATTGTCTACGGTGTATCGCCTGATGTTTATATGCTTTCTTGTGACCTCGGTACCTTTATTTTTTCTATCCCAATGGGTAGTGGTTGTGCTGTATGGGAAAGAATTTACCGAAGCAGGTTCGCTGTTGTCTCTGTTTGCGATTCGTCTGTTTTTCACTAACTTCAGTGTTGCTAAAAGCTTGTTTATTACCAATGAAAATTTGTTCAGATACACGCTGCTGACCTCGGTGGTGGGGGCGGTCACGAATATCGCTTTCAATTACGCGCTAATCCCGTTGCTTGGTGTCCGAGGGTCGTTAGTGGCGACGATCTTGTCCTTTACGATATCTGTATTTCTATTAGATTTGCTATTTAAGGAAGTTAAATCTAATTTGGGTTGGATGATGAAGTCCATCCTGACCTTCTGGCGTGTTCATATTACAGTACCGAAAGTTGGAGAGAACAATCATGATACCCATTAAACCGTTTGTTCGGCATGAGGAACAGTGCCCGCATTGTGGAAGTAAGGTACGTGGTGGAGAGGTGCTGTGGCAGGGAATCCATGTATGTGTCAGCACTGCGTGTGAGGGGTGCGGACGCGAATATCTCGAGGACATGAGGGTCGGTCATGCCACGTATTCACCTTATCGTGTAGAAATGCCTGACTATATTCTGACCGGTGATGCGAAGTCGAGAAAATGGCTCGGAGAGCCTTTGCGGCAATCGTTGATGAATCCTTCCTATGACTTAGCAGTCGGCATGACTGTGCATAAAATGAAAGCTTCTACACGTGTGATTATCATCAACACAATGGATTATTTGTATGGCCATGCTTTGCTCAAGCTGCTCAATGTGCAACGCGAATACGAGCAATCGCCGGACCTGGGCATCATCGTCATTGTGCAAAAGTCGCTGGAATGGATGGTGCCAGCATATGTGTCTGAAATTTGGATGGTTGATGTGCCGTTCAGCAAGGCACGAAACTTTTATCCTGTACTACATCATCGGATGATTGAGGAACTGATGCGTTTTGATGAGGTGTATGTCAGCCCGGCATATTCACATCCCAATCAGTTTGATATTGAGCAGTTTACAGGTGTCTCCCGCTATGACGAGGGGCGTGAGTCGGAGCCGCGCATTACCTTTGTATGGAGGGAAGACCGCTTGTGGAGCGGCAGCCATCATATCGCAAGAGCGGTACAGAAATTTCCGCAGCTCAAACGTGGGCTAAAACCGCTAATTTATCATCAGCGCAGTAAAATCATACGACTGTTCCGCAGGCTGAGAGAAAGCTTCCCAGATCATCGTTTTACAGTCGCTGGACTTGGGCGTACCGGGAGCTTCCCGGCATGGATTTCTGATGAGCGTGTCACACGCTTTGACCGGGAAAGTGAGCTGCGGGTCTGCGAGGTATACGCAGCCAGCCGATTAGTGATCGGCATCCACGGCTCTAATATGCTGCTGCCCTCTGCGCATGCTGGCATGACCATTGATTTGATGCCCAAGGACCGATGGGGGAATTACGCTCAGGATATTTTATTTCACGAAACCGATCATCGGCTTACGGCCTACAAATACCGCTTTGTGCCGATGGAATCGAGTGTGACTTTAGTGGCGGATATGGCAGCTGCCCAGCTCAAAGGGGCAGACCATTTTAATATGCAGATGATGGAGGAAAGGCAGCGTGAACATTCAAGTTGGAGGGGAAAGGCCGCTTCGGGACGGGTTTGATCTTCCGATCGCTGTTGACGTGGGATTCCTTTGTTTGAATAAAGCCCTACAGAGGGCGGAATCCCTCGTCAAAGGCGACCGCTTCGCTTCTTCAGATTCAAACCCTTACCCTCCGCTACCCACCGCAGCCAAAAAGAATTTCCCCCAGCCCATAAGGTGGGGGAGGTAAGAACTGCCTGGCGATAGCTTCGCCCTATCGCCGCGAACTTCTCGTCGGGCATGCATGCCGGCGAAATTAATGCTCTGTACCGTTCTCTGTCAGGGTGACAGCGTTTGGTGGATAGCAATCTTTTAGCAGGCGACAATCTAGTCATCGTTAAGGTCTTGTGTCAGCCCAGTGGTAGTAGCTCTATGCTGTTCAATCGTTTATCGCTATGTGACCGGTATACAAGTTAGCGTAGTCAACGGCTGCATGCATTCGCTCGCGTATATCCGCGCAGCGAAGGCACTTCATGCCCAGCATTCCCTTTTTTAAATGGGGTGACTTTATGGAAACGGCGGTCAGCAGCGGAGCGTTCCATTTGAATCTGAAGAAGCGCTAGCGTTCGCCTTTGCAGTGGGATTCTTACATCGGAATGTTTTATATATCCAGGAATCCCACTGCAACAGCGATCGGAAGATCAAATGGAACGCGCAGCGTTCTCTGAACCCTCCGTGCTCCATAACTCACCCAATATGAAATGGCAGGAGCCCTGATGATGATTCAAAAAATATTGTATCTCCGCAATTTTGCTAGCAAGGTGAACGGGGACTCATACAATTTACAGGAAGTCGGTTTGGGCAAAGCACTCGTTCGAAAAGGCTATGATTGCGATATTGTTTACTACAACGATCGTAAGGAAACCCATCTGGAACAGGTCTACCGTCACGAAGGATGCACCCTGCGTATTATCTGGCTCCACGGGTTTAAGTTCTTAAGCAACAGCATCTACAGAGATGTTCTCAAAGATTCTTTTCTGGATGCTTATGGTCTGGTCATTACTACAGAATACAACCAGATCATGACCTATCTGCTTTCCCGCAAATGCCCTGATAAGCTGGCGTTGTATCACGGCCCATACCGGGATAACACGCACGCGCTGATCCGCAAACTGTACGATATTATGCTGCTGCCGAAGGTAGCAAAATCTCTACGCCGTACCTATGTCAAATCCGATCTTGCCAAGTGCTATTTGGAGAAAAAAGGTTTTGACAACGTGGTTACGATTGGGGTCGGACTGGATCGCAGTAAAGTAGAGAGAGCATTCGACAGTGACACCAGTAACACCAGTAACAACAGTGAAGACATAAGCGGAGAACGTGAGGAAAACCGTGAGGTCGCGAATGAGCTGCGTCGAATCGGAGATCGTCCGGTGCTACTGTATGTTGGTGTACTGGAGGAACGGAGAAATATACGTTTTATGCTGAGTACGTTCAAAAGGGTACTCCAAAAGCATCCTAGCTGCCTTTTGTTAATGGTCGGGAATGGACGGAAGACGGACACAGACCGCTATTGGACATATGCTCATGAACTGGGAATAACGGACAGTATTATACATTTTTCAAGAGTGGAGCAACGTCATCTGTGGCAGGTTTATGGAGCGGCGGATGTGATGCTGTTTCCGACCCAATACGATATTTTTGGTATGGTGCTGCTGGAAAGCATGCTGTTTCGCGTCCCGATTATCTCTTCGGTAAACGGGGGCTCGATTACCTTGATTGAGGACGGAGTGAGCGGAGTCATGCTGAGAAGCTTTTCAGAAGAGGAATGGTCTGGTCGGATAGGCGCTTTGCTGGATAATGCTGAGCTGAGACGAAGTATGGCGGAGAAGGCCTTCCTTACGGTCGAGCGTATGTCGTGGGATCGCATTGCGGATGAAATAGTAAGCCATCAAGGGATCAAGCCCGGGAATTCTAACCACGTTATGCAATCAACGCAGGAAAGAGGGGCAGCCACGTGAGCCAACAGGTCAGCAGACAGATGAACCCTCCTGTAAGCAAGGTGCTGATCATCCATAACTTTTATCAGCAAAGCGGGGGAGAAGACAAGGTTGTCGAGCAAGAATCGGCTATGCTGCGTTCCAGAGGAATAGAGACAGAGCATTACTATGTGCACAACGACAGCATTCAAAGCAGAGGGCTAGCGAACATGGCAAAGCTGGCAGTAGAGGCGGCATGGTCCCTGCCGGAATTCAAAAGAATTAAGAAGCTGCTTTTACAGGTGAAGCCGGATGTGGTGCATGTGCATAATTTTTTCCCAGTTATATCTCCTTCGGTCTATCATGCTTGTGAACGGCTGGGGATTCCGGTTGTCCAGACACTGCATAATTACAGGCTGATTTGTCCGGCGGCAACCTTTATGCGAGGGAATAAGGTTTGTGAAAAATGTCTGCACGGCACGCTGCTGCACTCCATCCGTCATGGATGCTATCGAGGTTCACAGCTTCAGACGATTCCGGTGGCGGCGATGATTAAGTTCAACGATCTGATCGGCACATGGCAGCACAAGGTAAGTCGCTATATTGCGCTGACGGAGTTTGCACGGGGCAAATTTGCCGAAAGCGGTATTCCGCTGGATCGTATCGCGGTAAAGCCGAATTTTATCCATCATAAAAAAGTGAAAACCCAGTATGACCCGAATGATCGTTATTTGTTGTTCGTGGGGCGGATTTCTGCTGAAAAAGGGGTTCGCAATCTGCTGCAAGCCTGGTCACAGTTGGAAGATCGGGGGGGATTTAGACTGGTCATCATTGGGGATGGTCCGGAAAAGGCTGAATTGGCCGCTGCTTATCCGCAGGAAGATGTTCGGTTTCTCGGTAAGCAGGATGGAGACACGGTACTGGATTGCATGAGCCGGGCCATGTATGTCATGGTACCTTCCATTTGGTATGAAGGATTTCCCATGACCATTGTAGAGTCTTTTTCTGTTGGAACCCCGGTATTATGCAGCCGGCTCGGCGCACTGGAGGAAGTCGTGGAGGACGGGGTGACGGGTTTCCATTTTCAACATGATGATTTGGAAAATATAAAGACTGTGATTCGCTGTGCAGTAGCTTATGAAAACTATGCAGCTATGAGACAGAAGGTGTCGGAAAACTACGCTGCACGCTATACGGAAGAAGTGAATGTGAAGCAGCTGATGGCGATATATAGCGAGGCGATGGAGGAGCGTGATTATGAAGCAGCTGCCCCAATATAGAGTCGGAAGGATTGCGGATGCAGATATTGCAGCACTTACGTTTCAGGAGACGGTACACATGCTGGAACAATGGGCAGTCGAACGAAAGGACGGCTATGTTTGTATTTGCAACACGCATTCCATTGTCACAGCCGGGAATCATTCCGAGTTCCACGAAGCGCTCACTCAAGCCGATTTGTGTACTCCGGATGGTATGCCGTTGGTATGGGCGCTTAAGCTGTACGGATTTGAGCGTCAGGATCGGGTAGATGGTCCCAGTCTGATGCTCAAGTTGTGCGAACGTGCGCCACAGACGAAGGTGAGTATATATTTTTACGGCAGTACGCCGGATACGCTGGATAGCTTAAAAGAAAGAGTAGAACAGGATTACCCCGGAATCCGCATCGCGGGCAGCTTTTCACCACCATTTCGTGAGCTTCACCCAGATGAGGAGGAGCGGATCATTGATGAAATCAATGCGTCCGGCGCGCATATCATATTCGTCAGCTTAGGCTGCCCGAAGCAGGAAATATGGATGCATCGAAACAAAGACCGCATTCATGGCGTGATGATTGGAGTAGGGGCGGCCTTTGACTATATCACTGGAAAGGTTCGTAGACCGCCACTAGCGATACAAAAGCTGGGGCTGGAGTGGCTGTACCGTCTGATCTGTGAACCGAAGCGATTATGGAAGAGGTATGCCTATAACAATCCGATGTATGTATACCGTTTTCTAAAATCTTATCGGCAAAACAAACGGCTTACGCTTTATCATAATCGGCTTGCAGGAAGAGATATAGAGAAGTGAAGTCGGTAAAAGCAGGATGCAATGAGACAGCATGTAAAAGGGGGAGTTGCTTTGAAGCTATGTGTAATTGGTGCAGGGTATGTCGGGCTGGTGTCGGGGGTCTGTTTTGCCGCACTCGGGAATACCGTCGTCTGTGTAGATCAGAATGAGGACAAAATTCATCAGCTGCGTGCAGGTGGGGTGCCGATTTATGAACCGGGATTAAAGGCTCTAATTAAAGATAATGTAGAACAAGGCCGACTAAGCTTTACAACAGATACGGCTGCTTCGGTGGAGGCAGCCGAAATTGTTATTTTGGCGGTCGGTACACCTTCGCTGCCAGGCGGAGAAGCGAACCTGTCCTATATTGAAGAAGCCGCCTGCGAGGTGGCAGACGCCATGAATGGCTACAAAGTAATTGTCACCAAAAGCACGGTGCCTGTCGGAACGAACGAACGTATTCAAAATTGGATTGCGAGCCGCACAAACTATCCTTTTGGTGTGGCTTCGGTTCCTGAATTTTTACGCGAAGGTTCAGCAGTCATAGACACCCTTCAGCCAGATCGAATCATCATCGGAGCTTCCGATCCGCATGTGTCCACTGTGCTGACTACACTGCACGAACCGTTGACGACAAATATCGTAACCACGGATATCCGTTCGGCGGAGATGATCAAGTACGCGTCGAATGCTTTTTTGGCGACCAAAATTTCGTTTATTAATGAGATTGCAAATATTTGTGAAAAGGTGGGCGCAGACGTTACACGCGTGGCACACGGTATGGGGCTGGATCAGCGGATCGGTTCCTCCTTTTTGTCTGCTGGTATTGGCTATGGGGGTTCCTGTTTTCCCAAGGATACACAAGCTCTGATCCAAATTGCTGGCAACGTGGACTATGAATTCAAGCTGCTGAAATCTGTGGTAGAAGTGAATCAGGGGCAACGTTTTAACGTGATTCGTAAGCTAAAAGAGGCGCTGGGTGATCTGGAAGGAGCCACGATTGGCATATGGGGGCTGGCCTTTAAACCGAATACAGATGACGTAAGAGATGCCCCGGCGCTGGATATCATGCAGTCGCTGCTGGAGGCAGGGGCGCAAATTCGTGCATATGACCCGATCGCTACCGCTAACTTCCGCCGACTGCTGGACAGCTCGGAAGTAACGTGGGCAGATAGCGCACGAGAAGCGGCAGAGGGATGTGACGCACTGTGTCTATTGACGGAATGGGAAGAGTTTGGTGATATCGGGTTGGGTGAGCTGAATGAGCTTATGAAGTATCCAATTATGATTGACGGACGCAATGTGTACAGCGAGGAGCAAATCAGACAATCCGCCTTTGCATACTATTCTGTCGGCAGGCCACAGATGAACAATCTGGATGTAGATCGTCATCAGTCTGTAGTAAATCCGTAAAGGGGAGGCTGCATATGAAACGATGGCTGAAGATGACATTGGGGGCTGCGGCGTTATTGGTCGTAGGGGCTACTGCCTACACCGCTTATGTGTATCATTCCTTTAAAACAGCGGCGAATGCGATGTATCATCCGCGCAGCATCGTGCAGCCTGGGGCGGTTTCTACCCTTGCAACGGGCGGAGCAGGGCGATCCGTAGATACAGACTCTGGATCAAGTACACCCAATCCGGCAGCCATCTCCCAGTTCAAGCCGTTCACCGTGCTGGTACTGGGCGTAGATCGGCGGTCTCACGATCCAGGACGATCGGATACGATGATCGTCTTGTCTGTTAACCCTGCCGAAGGCTCTATGTTGATGTTCAACATCCCACGTGATACGCGAACAGAGTTGATCGGCAGGGGGCGTGAGGACAAAATCAATCACGCTTTTGCTTTTGGGGGCGTGGATATGTCGATCCGTACGGTAGAGCATTTTTTGAACCATCCGATAGATTACTATGTACAGATGAACATGGAAGGGTTTGCGAAAATGGTGGACCTTGTGGGGGGAGTCGAGGTTCATAACCCACTTGATTTTCAATATGAGGGCCATCATTTTGCGCAGGGTAATTTGAACTTGAACGGGGCTGAGGCGTTGGCCTACGCCCGTATGCGTTTTGATGATCCACGTGGGGATCTCGGAAGAAATGCTCGCCAACGGGAGCTACTCAAGCAAATTCTTGCCCAGTCCATCAGCAAGGAAGGGCTGTTGAGGGTAAAACCGATACTGGAGGCAGCGGGGGAGCAGATTCGCACAGACATTACCTTTGACGATATGACCACCTTCCTGACCCGGATCGGTCCGTCCCTCAAGCAGATGGATACCGTTGAGCTGAAGGGACATGGGCGTAAAATCAACGGTGTGTATTATTACATTGTGGATGAGCAGGAACGCCAGCGTATCCATGGAGTGCTGGAGAAGCACATGCTTACCGAGGCCATATCGCCTTAGGTAAGCCTTATGTAGACGGGTGCCCTATTGGGAGGTCACCCGTTATTTTCTTATAAAGTCTTCTAAAAAAGGCTTGTCCCACATACATCTGTAGAGAATTCGGTATAGTCCAACAGAGGGAGGGGCAATGTGTGCTGTTTAGAAGGAGAGCGGCTTCGGCGTTCGTCCGTAAGCTATTATATTTTGCAATCATATGTGGATTGTTATGGCTGCTGTGGCTGGGTCTGCATGGGGTGATGTCTACAGGCGAGGGCGATCAAGCGGTAGAAGCACTGAACGAGTTCTACACTATGGAGCAATCGGGAAATTTCGGAGGCTCATGGGAGTTTTTTCATTCGCAAATGAAAAAGAAATTCGAGAAGTCCACGTATGTACAGCAGCGTGCGCACGTTTTTATGCAGGATATGGGGACGGATACGTTCACGTTTGAACTGGGGGAGCCGCAGGCTGAATATGACATTCGTACCGATCAGAATGGAGAAGAGTTAGGGAAAGTTTACCGTATTACGGTCACTCAGCATTACAAGACCCGATTCGGCAACTTTGATATCGTACAGCCTTGTTATGTGACGCAGGAAGATGAGAAGTGGCGGGTGCTTTGGATATATAAGGACAAGGAATAGAGGTTGCGTGGTGTTTCTAAAAGGTTAAATATGGTACAATACTTCCAAAACCGGAAATGTACAGTAAAATGGATCACAGCTTCACTCCGGATGGAAGGAGTTTCAAAGCATGCAGCAAGCGACAGGACAGGTTCCCGTCATACGTATGGAGGGTGTGAGTAAAATCATTTCCTCAAAAGCGATCGTGGATGATCTGACGCTGGAGGTTCCGGCGGGGCAGGTATTTGGTTTCCTTGGACCCAATGGTGCGGGAAAAACGACCACCATCCGTATGATGGTTGGCCTGATTTCGATCAGCAAGGGCGATATTCATATTTGTGGAGACAGCATCAATACCGATTTTGAAAAGGCCGTTGCCCATGTCGGCGCGATTGTTGAGAACCCGGAGATGTACAAGTTTTTGACAGGCTATCAAAATTTGCAGCATTTTGCGCGAATGTCTCCTGGCGTGACCCAAGAGCGCGTGGAAGAAGCGATTCGTCTGGTGGGACTCGGAAATCGGATTCACGATAAAGTAAAAACCTACTCGCTCGGGATGCGGCAGCGACTTGGGGTAGCTCAGGCGATTTTGCATCGACCGAAGCTGCTTGTGCTGGACGAGCCGACCAATGGCTTGGACCCGCAGGGTATTCGTGAACTGCGGGATTATTTGCGTCAATTGACCCGTACGGAAGGAATTACTGTATTCGTATCAAGCCATTTGTTGTCCGAGATGGAGCTGATGTGCGACCGTGTAGCTATTATTCAGAGCGGACGGCTGGTTGATATCAAGCAACTGAAGAATACAGGGGAGGAAGTGCAGAAGGCGGAAATTGCTTTTGAGGTAAATGATGCCGAACAAGCTTATGCGCTTGCTGGAGCAGGGCGCGTCGAAGGTAATCAACTGCTGCTTCACCTGGAGCGGGAACAGATTGCAGAGATGAACAGCCTGCTGGCTGCAAATGGCATTAAAGTATATGCGATTCGCCCGGTTGCCCGTACGCTGGAAGATCAATTTTTGGAAGTGACGGGAGGCGGGGTCATTGGGTGATTTCTTCAAGCTGGTACATAACGAAAATCTGAAAATTTACCTGCGTGTGCGCACATGGATTATGCTGGGATTGCTGGCGGTCATCACTGCTGTGATTCCGATGCTGATTTCCCTGGTTTCCGATCAGGTCAGTGTGTGGGATGGGATTGCGTTGACGACGTTGTTTACATTTTTCCTCAATACGACGTTTACGGTCATTGTAGCCGCTGATTCGGTGGCTGGTGAATTTACTTGGGGAACGATTAAGCTGCTGCTCATCCGACCTTGGACTCGCAGCAAAATATTGTTGTCCAAGTATATATCCGTGATTTTGTTCAGTTTGCTCGGAACGATCATTTTGATTTTGATGGTTACGCTGTCCTCATGGCTGATGTTATCCAAGGATGCACCAGCGGGTTCTGTTCCGCTGTTCAGTGATCCGATATCTTACGTAACACTGAACTTCTTGTATAGCTATATCGCCTTATTCGTGACGATGGCCTTTGCTTTTATGCTGTCCGCTGTTTTCCGTTCCAGTGCCTTGGCGATTGGGCTGTCACTGTTCATGATGTTCACCAAAACAGTTTATAACACGATTGGCTTGTTCAGCACAGATCGTTTTGAATGGACCAAATACGTTCTATTTACGCATATGGATCTGAAAAAATATTTAGATATGCCGCCGGGTACGGTAAGTTCCAGTCTAACCTTTTCGCTCACCGTGCTGGCCGCCTATTATGTGATTTTTATCGCCATTGCCTGGGTGGTTTTCGTAAAACGGGATGTTTCGACCTAAATCGAAGTGCCATAGAGTAACACAAAGGACGTTCAAATGCCTAGCATTTGGACGTCCTTTTGTTATCTCATAATTTTGCAAAATCCTCATTTAAGACTATTTTATCCTGTATCTATGTCATTTTTTACTACACATTCTGCGTGCAGGGGTATATTGTAATCTATTTTCAGCAAGAATCAATCAATAGGGTCATTTTGCGTTTAAAGAGGTAGAGAGAAACAGAATAGAGAGGGGCCGCATGATATGCTGCAAAATAATCGTTTTTTTCGTCTGACTACGGGTATTGTCATGCTATTACTCATCATTTACTTGGGCACCAAAGTAAGCTTTATATTCAGTCCTCTCGTATCTTTGGTCAGCTTGCTGGTTGTACCGTTGATGCTATCTTTTTTCCTCTATTATTTATTGAGGCCGATTGTAGATGTAATGGAACGGAGAAAAATCAAACGATCTATCTCCATCTTGCTGATTTATTTGGTCATTGGAGTGTTATTGTTTGTTTTCTCATGGGGTGTGTGGCCTACGCTGCGTGATCAAGTTACCAATTTATTTGAAAATGCGCCGAAGCTCATTAAAAGTCTGGTTGATCAATTGAGCCAATGGCGGCATAATCAATCCTTGAGACAAGTGCTGCCTCCGGGTGAAGACCCGCTGTCACAACTGTCAGATACGTTGAACGAAGCTTTTTCGACACTGTCTGATTATTCGGTAAAGCTGGTATCGTTCGTGTCCTACTTTTTTATTGTATTGGCTACCTTTCCAATATTGCTCTATTACATGCTGAAGGAAGGGAGCAAGTTTGGCCCTAAAATGCTAAACTTCTTTCCAAAAAAATATCACAAGGACGCATTGGAGGTTATGGAAGATATCGATAGTGCACTCAGCAGCTTTATCGTGAGTCGGGTGCTGATTAATGTCGCGTTGGGTGTGATGATGTTTCTTGGATTTTTAATTATTGGCTTGCCTTATGCCTTGCTGCTTGCCGTTATTTCGATTTTTCTTAATTTTATTCCCTATGTGGGGGCAGTGGCTGCTTCTATACCTGTGGTTATTATTGGATTACTCGAATCACCTTCGATGGCACTCTGGTCCCTGGTCGTGGTGATCGCTGCACAGCAAATTCAGGATAATTGGCTGTCACCTATAGTTTTTGGCAAGCAGCTGGATATTCATCCGTTGACTGTCGTTATTTTACTGTTAGTTGGTGGCGACCTGCTCGGGATTCTGGGTATCATTTTGGTGATTCCATTGTATATGTGCGGAAAAATCGTCATACGCAAGGTGTACCAATTATTTTTGGAACGCAGAGTGGAGGATATTATGGAATGAATGGAGAATGCACTGGATTTAAAGGAGTATATACTGACTTTATCCTGCTTCGGATTGCAGAGCGGCTTGGCTATGCTCCTTGTTTTTGCTGAAACTAGATTGGGTTTCGTCGTTTGACTCATCCGTAGAAGTTGACAACTCTACATCCTTTGTTCGGTTCATTTGAATTGTGCCGTCCAGTATACCGCCTTCAGAAATGACCAATGCAGTGGTCGCGGTATTTCCGTACAGTTCACCTGTCGGCGTAATGGTCAGTCGTCCTTCTGTAGTAATGCTGCCAAACACCTTACCGGCAAGAATGACGTCTTGTGCGATGATATCCGAACGTACAACAGCAGATTCTCCAATGACGACAGTACGAGTGCTGCGGATATCGCCCTGAAAATGACCGTCAATCCGAATATTGGCCTCTGCCTCAACTGTACCTTCAAAGCTGGTGCCATTAGCGAGCAGTGTATCCATAGCTGGGGCGGAGAGCTTTTTTTTGGATTCCTTGAACATGATGGTTTTCCCCCAATCTTTTATTGTAAATATTTTCAAAAATCCTCATTGTACATACAGTAATGGATCGACAGGTTGGTTATGCTTGACGATCTGAAAATGAAGATGAGGTCCTGTGCTTCTCCCAGTACTTCCCAGCAGACCGATGGTCTGTCCTTTGTGGACACGATCCCCCGGAGCCACCTGCATGCCGCTCAGGTGCATATACCAGCTCTGGAGTCCGTCAGGATGCTGGATGATGATGCACTTGCCGCGGGCTCCGCTAGAAGCAGCCTCCAAGACGGTGCCAGCTCCTGCTGCATAGACAGGATCACCGGTTTGTCCGGCAATGTCCACGCCTGAATGGAAGGCAGATCTGCCTGTAAAAGGGTCGCTGCGATAGCCGAAGCTGGAGGTCATTCGCCGTGAACCTACAGGCCAAACGGAGGGATTCCCTTGCTCGGCAAGAGCCAGTCTACGAGTCTGGAGTAGCTGTGCGGCTTGTTTGCGCTCCAGATTCTGCTGTACGGCATTTGCTTGCTGAATAGAGCGGGGAACCGTACGTTCCACCGTGTCCAACAGAGATTCGATCTCCTGAAAATCATCCATTGCCTGGCGAGTTAGGAGGGCAGTATTTTCATGCACTGCGATCAGCTCGCCCCCGATATGGCCGGAAGCATCCCAGGAGAGCGGCGTCATGGTCTTTTTATGGTTACTTGTGGCAGATGAGTTTCCGTGTTTACGAATGAATTGCTGCATTTGCTGTTCCAGCTCCGTTACACGCTGGAGGCGTTCACGAATATTGGTGGCTTGATTCGTCAGCTCCATGACTTCCTGCCGTAGTCGCCCAATGGCTGCATCCTTGTCCGCTACCGTGACCTCCATCTGCAAACTCTGGACAGCAAGATTCGTTTCCATTTGGGAGATAATATGGGAAGAATGGATTTGCAGCCCGATCACGAGTGTAGAGATAGACGCGATCACAAGAGTTGGGACGAGAATGACAGCGGCTGTAGAGCATTGTAGCTGCTTGGGCGGTTGCTGTGCATCCCGAATAACAAGCAGGGTCATCCGGCGATTTAGGCTTCCTTTTTTCATAATCGCTCCTTTCCGGACATCGCTCCTATAGTGCTTGGTTACTATCTATTCAGCTTAAGAGGCAAACATGTCAAAAAAATTGGAGCTTAGTATAAAACGTAGATGAGGATTTTGCAAAATCCTGAGATATATAAGGAGGCTTAGACATGCTGTGGTTGCTGTTGGTTTTAATTGTTTTTATTTTTCAGACCGGGACGATCCTGCTCTTTGAATTTCGCAAGCCGTCCAAAGCGGTAGCCTGGCTTTTTATTTTGTTTTGCTTCCCGCTCATTGGCTTTGTCGTGTACTACTTTGTTGCACAGGATTATCAGAAGCGCAAAATGGTTCGAAAAGGGGGATCGCAGCTGTTTCGTGAATTTCGCGAGCGTCTGTGGGCGCAATCCAAGGTGATTGAACATGTGGAGCAAATGCATAATCCTCATTTCAAGCATCAGGAGCGTCTGTTTAACCAGTTAATTCGTATGTCAGAAAACCCGTTGACTGGATGTAATCGCACACGTGTGCTGACGAACGGTGAAGAAACCTTCGAGGCTATGCTGACAGCGATGGAACATGCACAACATCATATCCATGTGGAGTTTTACATATTTCGGGCCGACGAAATCGGAAGAAAGTTTCAAGAGGTCATGATCCGCAAGGCACGTGAGGGAGTAAAGGTACGATTCGTTGTGGACGGTGTAGGAAGCTACCATTTGCCCTATTCCTTTATTCGTACCTGTAGTGAGGCGGGAGTGGAATTTCATTATTTTCTACCTCCGTTTTTCGCCACGTTGGACCGCCGGATTAACTATCGCAATCACAGGAAAATCGTGGTGGTGGACGGCATGATCGGATTTGTGGGAGGGATTAATGTAGGCGACGATTATCTCGGAAAATACCCCAAAGTGGGATTTTGGAGGGATACGCATTTGCAGATTGAAGGAGATAGCGTTTATTTTCTGCAAAATGCATTTCTTAGCGACTGGAAGCTGGCCTCAGGGGAAAGGCTGATGGATGTGAATTTATTTCCTCCACATACCTGCACTGGGGATGAGGAAGTACAGATTTTGAGCAGCGGTCCCGATCAGGTTTGGGATACGATTCAGGAAATGTGTTTTGGAGCGCTCACAGTTGCCAAAAAGCGGATTTGGATTACGACGCCGTATTTTATTCCCGATCTGGGGATTTATGAGGCGCTCAAGCTAGCAGCAGTCAGTGGCGTAGATGTGAAAATTATTATTCCCTACCAATCCGATTCGAAGCTGGTTCATCTGGCGTCTTTATCCTATGTGCAAGAATTGCTGGAGGCAGGGGTGGAGTTCTACCAATATCGAAAAGGATTTATTCACGCCAAAGTGGTGATTGTCGATGATTTACTCGGCTCGGTCGGGACCGCCAATATGGACATGCGCAGCTTTTTCTATAATTTTGAGTTGACCGCTATAGTTTTTGCTAATTCAGCACTGGAACGGCTTTCGGAAGATTTTGTAGAGGACATTTCCAACTCCTCACGCATAGATTTAAACGTGTTCCGCAGACGGCCTCGATCTCAGAAAATAGCTGAAATTCTAACTCGCATGCTCTCTCCACTCCTTTAAAGGCGGTTTTCGCCGTTTTTATCGATATAATCCCGCTTTATTGTGATTTATGTGCTCTTTGCTAACTTTTTTGCGCAAAATCACAGTTTTATGGTATACTATTCATATAACACAAGCGCGGTAAAGGAGAGGGGACTGCGAATAGCAGCCCCTTTTTCGGTCCAATATACCATACTGTAACGGGGGGATTTATATATGAGTGTAGTGAGCAAGGAAGTTCAAAATCTGTCTGAAATCACAGATGTAACCGGAGAGTTGACCAAGATCAGCAAAATTCCAGCTAATCCGAAGAACAAAGCAAAACGCCTGTTTCAGCGTGCGGCCATGATTATTTTTGGTGCGACGCTTATGGCAGTGGGCCTCGAAATATTTCTGGTTCCTAACGGCGTTATCGACGGAGGCGTCACAGGTATTTCCATTATGGCCTCCAAGATTACTGGCTATCCACTCGGTATTTTCCTGACCCTGTTGAACCTTCCATTTTTACTTATCGGATACAAACAAATCGGTAAAACCTTCGCTTTATCCACATTATTTGGCATTATCGTGATGTCCATCGGTACCGCGTTACTTCACAATGTAAGTGCATTGACTCCTGGCGAACCACTATTGGGTGCTATCTTTGGGGGCGTCATTCTCGGCGTTGGGGTGGGTCTTGTGATTCGGTCCGGCGGCTCGCTGGATGGAACAGAGATCGTAGCTATTCTCGTCAGTGAAAAAACTCCTTTTTCGGTCGGTGAGATCGTACTGTTCGTTAATATCTTCATTCTGGGAAGTGCAGGTTTTGTGTTCGGTTGGCCGAATGCCCTGTATTCCATGATTGCTTATTATATTGCCATGAAAATGATTGATATTACGATTGAAGGTCTGGATCAGTCCAAATCGGTCTGGATTATTAGTGAAAAATACCGTGATATTGGGGATGCCCTGACGGATCGTCTTGGACGGGGCGTAACTTATCTGGAAGGTGAAGGCGGCTTTACGGGCGAAAGCAAGAAAGTGATTTTCGTCGTCATTACCCGACTGGAGGAAGCGAAGCTGAAGAGCATCGTTGAAGATTGGGACCCGCACGCTTTCGTTGCGATCGGTAACATTCACGATGTGAAGGGCGGACGCTTTAAGAAAAAAGGAATACACTAGCGCAAGGGGACAATTTCTCAGCCTAATGGCTGCGGGGTTCGTCCCCTTTTTTGTTCTTCCAAGCATGGATCAGGTTCGGTGTGCCTTGGTGCGCATATGCTTGAGGACGTCTTCTACGGGCTGGGGAGGAACCTTGTCGATCAAGTCGCCTACCTGGTTTAGTCGTTCCTCAATATTCAGCAAATGGTAGTCAAGTGGTGATACATCTTGCCGTACCTCTTCCCATGTTAGCGGAGTGGAGACCGTAGCGCCAGGGCGTGCCCGCGGGGTATAAGGAGCGGCCAGAGTTTTCCCCTGATAATGCTGCAAATAATCAAAATAGATGGCTGTTCCCCGATCCTTCTTTAACCGTTCGAGTGTGAACAGATGCGGGTGCTTTTCTGTCACAAACTGTCCAACTAATAGCCCGATGCTGCGAAGTTCGTCGAAGGTTATGCCTGTACGGATCGGAACGATAATTTGTACACCTGTGGCCCCGGAAGTTTTGGGGACGGAATCCAAACCAAGCGAAGCCAGTACTTCACCGACAATAGAGGCTGCCTCCATAATACGTGGCTCCACCTCTCTGGATGGATCAAGGTCAATCATCCATTCACAGGGCAGCTTGCTTCCCGCTTCATGCAGAGAGGGGTGGAATTCCAACGCAGCTTGATTACCAAGCCAGAGAAGTTGTGGCAATTTGCCGAGCACGATATATTCAATACCATCATGCAGAGCGGTTTCAATATAGTCCGGCCGAGGACGTGGGGCATTTTTCTGATAAAAAAAATCACCGTGAATCCCATGTGGCCAGCGGATGACGGTCAGCAGACGATGATGGCAATATTTGAGCAGGAAGGGAGCCAATACCGCGAGCTTGCGAAGATATAGCGCCTTAGTCACGCCTGCTTCAGGCCACAGTGGTTTATCCGGGTTGGTGATAGGAATTTCCTGACCTTCAATGGTAATAGTACCTTTAACAGCTTGTCCCATAATGCTATCCTCCTTGGGCTAACATGCAGAAAAATCTTTATTTACAGGCTGATTGTTGAGCTTATAGATCTACATATGGTTTAACATGAACGTGAAGTGCTGAATTTATCCATCAAAGGGATTGACAAGATACATTATGTATCATAAATTTATAATAAAAAATACGATATGTATCTATTAAAGTGTCTTGAGCAGAGGTAGAGGAGGAGTTTGCTTGATTGAAAAGCAAGGCGGAGGGCTGGTATTCCTGTTAAGTGTCCCTCGGAGTGGAAGCTCGCTGCTTACCGCCATTTTGCAAAACCATTCCCGCCTGTTTGCCACACAGGAAATGTGGTTTCTGCTCAGTTTATATGATCTTCCTCAGTCACATGCACGGCCATATGGAGGAACAGGGATACTTCGGCAATTTTTTAAAGGTATGGTTTCCTCCGATGTACTGGAGCAGGCCTCCCGTTCGTATGCACTTGAAATATATAATGGTCTGCTTCAAGGAACTACAGCAGATATGCTTATCGACAAATCCCCGCGTTACTATACGGTGCTGGAATTTATAGACCGTTTATTCCCTGATGCCCGCAGGCTGTGGCTTATCCGGAATCCTTTAGCCATTGTGGCCTCATTCAAAAAGGTCAATCAGCTACGGAATGGACGTTTTCAACTGCTGGAGGAACTGGGGAGTCCGCATTTTAATATGAAAATGACGGATATTACGGTTGGTTTGTTCCGTTATGCTCATTATTTTGCTACACCTCATCCACTTGCATACCCGCTTAGGTATGAACAACTCGTATCCAATCCAACGATGGAGATCGAGAAGCTGTGCGGTTTTCTGGGGATCAAGTATGAGCCGGGGATGGAAAAGTACGGAGACTTTGCGGATACGCCCAAATCCAGTCTTTTTTATAGTATGGGAGCGGGTGATCCATTCGTAGGAGAGCATGAGCAGGCGCATCAGGATTCGGTACATAGCTGGCAACATTTGTTGAGTAAAACGGAAATTGAGCTATATTGCAGAAGCATTGGGTCCCGCATGTTTAGGCAGCTTGGTTACGCGGAAGCGTTGGAGCAGGCTGAGCAGATGACTGGAGTCCGCTTTGAAGAGGAGCCGGATATAGAGCTGCTGAGTCAACGTACACAACAATTTCTCCAACAAAGCGGCTTTGAATGGAAGGCAGCTTATCGGATGCTGGAAGACCGGGATGCAGATAACAGAGAACTTGTGATAAATGCAACCCATCATACTGTACCTCAAGATCTGGCAAGGATGGAGGTGGACCAGATCGTGAACGATCGGCGGATCCAATCACTGGAAAACAGGTTGGCACATAGCTATGAGGAGCGGAACCGTCTTATCGCTCAGCTCCAAAGCTATCAACGCCCAAATCAAGGTCTCCGATCTCGCAGCCTCTTTGCCCGTAAGCTCGGGCGCTTGGCGTCTGTAGCGTTATCAAGCATAGGAAAAGAAAAAGGGGGAAGAACGTGAGTGCGATTGCCGGAATCTATAGCTTTGGACATGAGTCCGTAAGCACCGAAGAAGGCGGGAAAATGATGCAAGCCCTGCGAAAATATCCCGCTGACCGCGTATGCGCTTGGTGCGAAGGCTCAATTTTTTTGGGTTGTCATGCCCAGCATGTGACCCCGGAATCTGTTCATGAGCGTCTTCCCTTCTATGATGAGCTAAGAGATTTGGCAATCACGGCGGATGCGATTATTGACAATCGTTCCGAGCTGTTTGAACGGCTGGGAGTTGAGCAGGAACGGCGGCAAGATATCACAGACAGCGAGCTGATTTTGCTGGCATATGACAAATGGGGAGTGGAAGCAGCCAGTTATCTGATAGGTGATTTTGCCTTTGTCATTTGGGATGCCAAGGAACATCGATTATATGGTGCTCGAGATATGACAGGAAATCGTACGCTGTACATCTACCAACATGACCGAGGATTCGCGTTTAGCACGGTAGTCGCTCCACTTTTGGCCCTGTCCTCTCTGCGAAAAGAACTGCATGAACCGTGGCTAGCCGAATTTTTGTCCATCCGTGCCATGCAGGAATCCGTCGATATCGGAACGACCGCATACAAGCATATCAACCAGCTTCCTCCTGCACATTGGTTCACTATGGAGGAGGGGAAGCGAACCCTTCATAAATATGCATGTCTGGATGAGGTAGAGCCACTGCGGCTCAAAACAGGGGGCGAGTACATAGAAGCTTTCCGCGAGGTGTTCACACAGGCGGTCACTGCCCGACTACGGACGCATCGCGCTGTAGGGGCTGCCTTGAGCGGAGGGCTGGATTCCGGGGCGGTTGCCAGCTTTGCCGCGCCATCGCTGCACTTGCAACAAAAGCCACTGCATGCCTACAGCTATGTGCCTGTTCAAGATTTTACAGACTGGACACCGCCTACATTGATGGCGAACGAACGAAGCTATATTCAGTCTACGGCTCGCTATGTGGGCAACATTCACGAGAATTATATGGATTTTGAGGGTAAAAGTCCGTTTTCTGAAATTGATATTTGGCTGGAACTCATGGAAGCACCCTACAAATATTTTGAAAACTCCTTCTGGATCAGAGGTTTTTATGAAAAAGCACAGGAGCACAATGTCGGTGTACTGTTGACCGGGGCACGAGGCAATTTTACCGTATCGTGGGGCCCTGCACTAGACTATTATGCCCGGCAGTTTCGTCGTTTGCACTGGTTGCAATCCTTTCAGGGGTTGTGGCGGTACAGCAAGCTTACGGGCAGGCGTATGTCTCATCTACTCCCTGTGATGTTGAAAAAAGCGACTTCGCTTGAATCTCGTTCATGGCTGCGGCGTAGCAATCGAAGTCCCGTTCCTTCACTGATCCACCCGGAGTTTGCCAAACGGATGCATGTAGAAGATATTCCTGTATTGAGCGGAACAGGCTGGATGAAAAACGCCGATCAGACGAGAAAAGAGAAATTTTCGAATTTGGCGATTGCTAACAAAAATGGTGTGGTCGCGACCAAACTTTCACTACGGTATGGCCTGTGGGAACGTGATCCGACCGGAGACAGCCGAGTGATTCGCTTTTGCTTATCGGTGCCTTTTGAACAGTATGTGCAAAACGGTCGGGACCGTGCCCTCATTCGTACGGCCATGCGTGATCATCTACCTGATGATGTTCGGTTGAACCAGCGGGTACGCGGTGTACAGCCTGCAGATTGGTTACATCGAATGCTTCCTTGCTGGGATACGTTTATGGGAGAGCTTCAACTGATGTGTCATGATTTACGAGCCGCCGAATATCTCAATATTGAGTTTATTAAGACGGCTATGGCGAAACTTCACCACCCCCGCCCTGAGCAGGCGTCTGATCCGAATATACGACTACTAATGCATAGCCTGATCGTGTACCGTTTTCTCTGTAGATTGAACTGATCGAACCTATCCGGTCAGACAGTTCGCCATTCGTTGGAGGGGAGGTGATGAGATGAGTAAAAAAGAATGGCAGGAACCGACGATAGAGGTGCTGGATATTAACCAGACTATGGCGGGTAAAGGCTGGAAACAGATTGACTGGGTGTCTGACCACGATGCCGATCTTCATAATCCAAGCTAACACATGGTTATACATGCAGCCGATGTTGGGCTGGAAGCAAAAAAACTGGTCCGATAACGACTGAATGAACGAGAATAGCATAATCCATTGGACTCGTATTCAATACAAAGCCGTCTTTATTTCTTCGGGTTAGAGGTACTGCCCAAGAAATAAAGACGGGATTTTTAAGGACAGAGGAGTGAGTCCTATCGTGCATGACAGGAGTGCAAATGTCAGTTGGACGAAATATATAGCCTTTGGACTCAGAATTGCCAGTGAGCTGAATCTGCCTGAGCTGATCCTGGCAGCACCGGAAGCAGTAGAGGATGTAGTCATTCGACAGGCTGATTTAACTGCATGGAGTGGTCAGCTGGAGCAGGCCAATTTTGTGATGCTAGATGAGCGATTTATGTTCCAAATACCAGGCACGGCCATTTATGCCGTCAGGGAAGGCAAGGAGATCGAGGTAAGCATATTCTCCGGGGCCGATCCTGACACCGTGCGGCTGTTTGTGCTGGGTACATGCATGGGTGTTCTGCTGATGCAAAGACGAATATTACCTATTCACGGAAGTGCGGTCGTCATCGGGGAGAGGGCCTATGCATTTGTGGGTGAATCGGGTACGGGCAAATCGACACTGGCTGCTGCTTTTAGGCAGGCAGGTTATCAGATGGTTAGTGATGACGTGATTGCTGTAAAAGCTACGGCTTCCTCAGCCATCGTGTATCCAGCTTATCCGCAGCAAAAGCTGGGGTTGGATAGCTTGCTCCAACTGGAGGCTTTACGGGAGAACAAGCATGCACGCAAAAGAAATAACATACGGTCCCTAACTGATGGCAATTCTGTAATGCCACAATACAGTGATCTGCGTATGCTTGCAGGTGAGCTGAATAAATATGCTGTACCCGCCGTAGATGAATTTTTTAACGATCCGCTGCCCTTAGGGGGCGTATTCGAGCTTGTGGCAGATTCTCCAATCCGTGCGTTGATGCGCGAAGGGGAGCTAGTGGCGGTTACGGAACAGCCCTTGAACGTTCTGGAGTGCTTGCATACATTACTACAACATACATATCGTAGGGTGATTATTCCGCGAATGGGTTTGAGTGAATGGTCGTTTGATACATCGGCTAGGATGGCTCGTAAAGTAGAGGGCTGGCGGCTGCTGAGGGATAGTTCCGTCTTTACTGCGTCCGAGGTTGTACAACGGGTACTTGATATCATTCGTAAGGAGGAAAAGAGTTATGGCAGCCACTAATCCAGCTAAAGACCATTATCGCGTCATTTACGGTGAAGAGGTCTATGTCAGTGATATGGACGGAGAAAAAGTGATGATGAGCATTAACACTGGTAAATATTATAACTTAGGCTTCACAGGAGGACGAATCTGGGAACTGGCAGAATCCGGTCCTTCACTTGGCGATATCGTAACTGTCCTGACGAATGAATATGAGGTGGACGAGGAACAGTGCAGACAGCAGGTACATACCTTTGTGGCTGAGTTGGAGCGGGAAGGACTGTTAAAGCTTCTACGGGAGTCGGTATAACATGCGGATACAACGGCTTCTTCTCCTGTCTCCAGAGGTCAGGAAATTGTTGCCGGAAGCCTGGCTGGAGCTGGGATGGGCGAGGCTGCGCCAGCGTCGTTCTTTTGGGGATTACTCAAGTGTTTGGGGCATATGTATGGAAGAAACTCCATGGCAGTGTGATGTCAGGCAGGAGAAGTCCATTCAGCAGATTTCGCACGCTGTGGAGCTGGCAAGCCGTTATACTCCTTGGCGCAGTAGTTGTCTTGTACAAGCCGCTGCGGCGATGACGTTGCTGGGGCGCAGAAAACTGGACTGCACGCTGTATCTGGGCACAGCCAAAAATGCCGCTGGACGCTTGGCCGCACATGCATGGGTACGTAGCGGACCGATTTATGTTACGGGGAAACGGGAGATGGAAGCATTTACGGTGGTGGGGATATTCGGGAGACGTGCTGTGATGGCTACAAATACAAAAAAAATGAAAGATAAAGGCAGTTCTTTGCTTTAATGCGATGAGACAAGAAGGAGAAGAATGCATGCCCACCAAGTCTGTTTTGGAACTTGCGAATTGGAATGAGGATCAAGAATTAACGTTGTTACTCTCTCTATTGGGGAAAGACGTTTCTCATTGGCAGGATAAGACTGCTGCTACCCAGCTGCGTGAGATGGATTGGGTCCGCTTTTTACGTCTGACCGAGCACCATCGAGTGGTACCTACGGTGTATCTCCAACTGAAAACATTGAATCATCCGTTCATTCCCGCAGAATTGTTGCGAAACCTTCAGGCGCAGTATCATCGAAACACGCTTCGCATGCTCCATCTTCAAGCAGAAGCCGAGCGTCTGACCAGGCTGCTCATAGTTAATGGAATTCGTGTGCTTATGTTGAAGGGTCCTGCTCTGGCGCAGCAGTTGTACGGGGATGTTTCTCTGCGTACCTCCAAGGATATAGATTTACTCATTGCCCCTGACGATATGGATGAGGCTGAGCATTGGATGAAGGAAGCCGGATATGCGTCCAAGAGCGGAGAAGTGCGTGTCCTTGGTAGTTGGAAATGGAAGGACCATCATGCATCCTACCTCCATCCCCAAAAACGGGTAGAGATTGAGCTGCATTGGCGGCTTCACCCGGATGGGGGTGGGGAACCCTCTTTTGACGAGCTGTGGAACTGCCGGAAAATGGGCAAAGCTGCAGGAACCAGTCGGCAGGTACCGTTGGGACCTGCCGACAACAGGACTGTGATGACGTCCTGTATGTATACGCTTGGCAGCGAGCATCAATTTCTGTACTTGAGCGCGCATGGTGCGCGTCACGGCTGGTTAAGGCTGCGCTGGCTGGTTGACATCGACAGGCTTGCGGTATGTGCTGTCGATTGGGAGGCGCTACTGCCGATGATGCGCCGCTACGGGGGCCTGCCTGCTGGGGGGCAGGCTTGGGCACTCGCCGCTGCGCTGTTGGGTACGCCGATACCGGAGCCGATGCGTCCGGCATCGGCTACCCGGCAGGCGCACAGGCTCGCGCTGAGCGCGCTGGCCTTCATGCAGGCCAGCGTTCCCGCACCGTACCCGATTGCCCACGGGCCGAGTACAGGTAGGCTTGCTCCATCAGAGCTGCTGCATAGCAGAGCTTTGGCGGAGCAAGCGGAGGCCGCCCCTCCGGATGGCGGTGCTTCGGTATGCGGTACCTGTGGCGAAGCAGCCATGCTTGCCACCAGTGGCGTTACTAGCATCACGGAAGATGCCAGTAACGCCGATCATAGCCCGATGAGCACTGCTACCAGTTGTGCCCCCATTACTCCAGCTGTCGCCTCCAGCCAAGTCATGACCAGAAACACGGCGGCTGCCCATCAGCCGGTCAGCCGCACTTACTTGCTTTCCTTAAAAGAGCCAAGACACAGACTATGGTACCTCATCAGCCGTTTGTTTCCTTCTACGGGGGATTCGGCCGTTTTTCCACTGCCTCGCCAGCTGCATTTTTTGTATATCCCTTTACGTCCATTTCTTTGGCTGAAGCGGCGATTTTCAAAGCACTGACTCGATAGAGGATTTTGCAAAAATCCAATAAGCGACTTTCAATGAACAATATATAGATCGAAATGGTCTAGTTCGTCTATATATTGCACTTTGGAGCGACTGGAATCGAATTTTTCAAAATCCTGGATAAGGAGTGTGCATTATGGTTCACCTGCGATTATATATGACAAAGCTGTATAGCGTGAACGGCGGTGCGTTATTTCTCAATATTGGATGTATGATCATTGTCAGCCTGCTGGAGGGTTTTGGCATTTATATGCTTGTTCCTATGCTGGCGGCTATCGGCGTATTTGTTGGTCATTCAGGGATGCCATTTCTGTCTGGTGGATTGGAACATTTTTTGCCGTTCATTCCTAAAAGCTGGCTGTTGCCGGGGATGTTGATGGTTTTTATAGTGCTGCTTACAGGGCAGGCTTTGCTTCAGCGTTACCAATCCATCCTGAATTCGCGGATTCAGCAGCGTTTTATGCGCTCTTTGCGAATAGACGTGTACACTTCCTTTATGAAGGCGCAGTGGGCATTTTATTTGCGTCAGCGTAAATCTGATTTTAGCCATGTGATGACGACCGAGCTGGCGCGTGTCAGTCAGGGAACGAATTTGCTTCTTCAACTGACTACTGCTGTCATGTTTACGATGATCCAGATTGCGTTGGCTTTTTGGTTATCCCCCTCTTTAACCGGGCTGGTATTTCTGAGTGGATTGGGGCTGTTTGTCGTGTTCCGCCGCTCCATTCGAAATGCCAAACAATTAGGTGATCGTACCACTGAGCTGTCGCAGGTTTATTTTGCTGGGATTACGGATCACATGAACGGCATGAAAGATATTAAAAGCAATCTGTTGGAAGCGGCGAATATCCATTGGTTTCGCTCCCTGACACAACGCATGGAGGATAATACGACCCAATTTGTCCGGCAAAATGCGACCACACAGTTTTTTCATCGTACAGCGGCAGCTGTTTTTGTCGCTTGTGTCATATTTACATCGCTGCAGTGGCTGCATGTTACTCCTGAAAAACTGATTGTGCTGATTCTTATATTTTCCCGCTTATGGCCCCGATTTGCTCTTATTCAAGCGAGTCTGGAATACATCATGTCTATGATCTCCGCTTTTGAAAGTGTCACCAAGGTGCAACAGGAGTGCGAAGCTTTCACAGATCCGTCATTGATTGTATCTGCATTTGTACGGCAACCCCTGTCCCTTCGTCATGGGATCGAATGCAGCCATCTGGATTATCGCTACGATGGTGCAGCAGAGTCTGCGCTGCGTCATATTAACTTGTTCATACCCGCTCGGGGAATGACAGCCATTGTAGGGAAATCGGGAGCAGGTAAAAGTACAATGGTCGATGTCCTGATGGGTTTTTTACGTCCAACTGGGGGGCAGATTACAATAGACGGGCTTGTTCTGGACGACGAATTGTTGCTCCAGTGGCGGCAGTCGTTTGGCTACGTGTCACAAGACCCATTTTTATTTCACGCGACTGTCCGCGAAAATTTGATGCTGGCAGATAAGAATGCTAGTGAGCAGCAGCTATGGGAGGCGTTACATTTTGCCGCCGCAGACAACTTTGTATCCAGATTGCCCGAAGGGCTGGACACAGTAATTGGAGATCGCGGGATTCGTCTGTCTGGAGGAGAACGTCAACGGCTAGTATTAGCACGGGCTGTCTTGCATCATCCTTCGGTACTTATACTAGATGAAGCGACAAGTGCGCTGGATGGTGAGCATGAAGCCGCAATTCAGGCAGCACTGGAACGGATGAAAGGTCAAATGACGTTGATCGTCATTGCTCACCGCCTGTCAACTATCAGACATGCGGATCAAATTGTCGTACTGGATCAAGGCGAGGTCATACAGCAGGGGAACTACCACCAACTGGAACAAGAGGAGCGGGGGGCGTTCAGTCAGCTACTATCGTATCAAAGCAGTGTCACCGCCACCCCTTAACCAGACTTTTCTGTAACTCAGCTTAAGTTTCTTTACGTTTGGCAGTGCTTCTTTTCTTTTTGACTGGAGTCGGAGAGATGTTCTCGCCTGCAACAGCCTGCTGTGCTGTTGGGGCCGCTGGTTTACGCGCAGGGCGTTTTTTCGCAGCAGGGCCGGGATCGGTAACGACAGGTTGCACTGCCTCGATGCTGGCCTGAAGGGCGGCCATTAAATCTACTACATTGGTCTGAGGCTGTGTTGGGGCGATTCGCACCTCTTCACCAGCCACTTTATGTTGAATGAGATCCAGCAGACGCTCGCGGTACTGATCCGTATACTTTGCTGCATCAAAAGGTGTAGATAGCTGCTCGATTAGCATTTTTGCCATGGTCAGCTCCTTCTCTTTAACCTCCTCCTGCCCCGGTAAGTTAGGCACTTGAGCAATGGGGCGAATTTCATCGGGGTAAAACATCGTCTCCACCGCCAAACATTCATCCAACACCCGAATAGCCGCCAGGCTGCTTTTAGAGCGGATGGAGATTTGGGCAATCCCGATTTTCCCGGTATCCTTCATCGCATTCATGAGCAGCTTATACGCATTGGAGCCAGCTTGATCCGGGGACAGATAATACGTTTTCTGAAAGTAAATCGGATCAATTTCCTGCAAATCCACAAAATCTAAAATAACAATATTTTTATCCGCTTGTCCGCTAACTTGCTCCAGTTCCTCCTTGTCGAACATGACAAATTTTCCTTTTTCATATTCGTATCCTTTTCCAATTTCCTCCCATTCGACCTCCTTGTCACAAACGGGACACTTTCGTACATAGCTAAGTGGGCTTCCACACTCCTTGTGAATATAACGCATGGAAATGTCCTTATCCTCAGTCGCAGAAAACATTTTAACGGGCACATGAACCAGCCCAAAGCTGATCGCGCCTTTCCAGACCGTATGCATACCGCAGTCCTCCTTTTCTTAAATCCGCATTTTGTATCCTTCGTTTCCAACGCTCGGCTGTGAGCATATCCATTTTTCACTTAGATTTTTCACTTAGTATGCTTCGGAGAAAGGAATGTATGAGGTGTAAAGAAAAGAGCAAGCCAACTAATCTGCATTCTGAGGTATGACTACATCGCATAACACAATGATATGAACTTGTTAAGTTACATTAGTTATATTAAGATAAGGGATAACCAACGATTTTGACATTTTAAAGAAAGGAGTGTTCATGTCATGAAGAAAAGATCATTAAACTTTATATCTTTTGGATATGGATACTCTACTGCTGTTTTTTTCTAAAATCATTTTTATTGGTGGAGTCTGCCTAAAAGTGGTTAGAAGAAACGGTAGAAAAATTTAAAAATGACGAGGTCGATTAAATGAAAAATGAAAAAATAACTAGAAAAAACCCGGCAGCTATGCCGAAACCAGTAGGGAATTACACACATATAACTAAAGTTCCAAGAAATTCAGAGCTATTCGTGACTTCGGGTCAAGTTGGAGTAGATCAGAATGGCCAATTCCCAGAAAGCTTTAACCTACAAATCAGCAATACTTTTAATAACATTAAATCAGTTTTGGACGCCGAACAATTAACCGCTGACAATATTATAAAAGTAAATGTATGGGCAACTGAGCAGATAGATTGGGATTACATGTATTCCCAATGGGAAAAGTTATTCGGGAATGATTATCCTGCAATGACTATCGGCTACCTTACTGCTCTAGGATTGCCTGAAATAAAAATTGAAATTGAAATTTGGGCAGCTAAAGCATAAAAATAATACGCACCTCATTTATGGGATGGAATCATAGATAGCCCCGGTCTTCGTGAGAAGCTGGGGCTGTTTTATGTTTAAATTCACGAAAAATGTACATCCGTCGTCGCAAGCAAACGCACTAAACGATTACCGAGCATCGCATAGTGATGAGCTATCCGCATCTGCATCCTTCGATTCCAACGCCTTGGTTGTGAGCAAATCATTTTTATGCTTCGTACAAAGGATTTGTATGAGTTGTGAATGAAGACAGCGAATTGCTCCCGCGTGCGCATGGTTACAGTAATTTTGGTACATAGTAAGGCATATCCGATTCAAAAGGGGGTACACAATTTATGTCCGGAAAATCCTATCCTCAGCAAATCAGGCATCGTGTGGGTCAAAGCCAAATCGCCTTTCGGGGCCCAGCTGGAGGCGAACAGGATGCATTGCCGCCCGAGTTTGCTCTTTCACATGGAATCCGTCCGCCTTTTCCCGTAGCTGTGGCTCATGTGGATTTGGAGGCTGTAGTTTCAACTTCGCCTTCTCATAGCATCCCTTCATTAGACGTTGAACGGATTATAGATGAAGACTAGGTGAACTATATTTCTGAATGAATGCACACAACAACAAACAGGAGGGGAAGAATAACATGAACGTGGAACGAGCAAAAGCTATTTATGATTCATCCGAAAATATTGCCGTACAATTGGATGGTAAACCGATCTGGATTGAGCATGTAGACCAAGCAAACGGTATGGCAACGGTACAGATAGGTAGCAGACCCGGCAATACCCAAACCGTCCGTGTGGATCGTCTGGAAGAACAATAGAAGAGGGGCACCAAACCAGATTTTTCCCATAGTATGGGGTATAGCTTTAGAAAGATCTTGGACAGCTGTAGGCTTTCATCGTAGAATGCTGCTTGAATGATCCCGCTTCAACCCTAAAAGGCTCGCAATTGCTCAATGAGCAATTAGCGAACCTTATTTGTAATAATGAATACAGTCGAGGGAACAAGTTAAACGCCAGACAAGTTAATTTGAAGGTGGAGTTGGTTCCTTTACATGACTTTATACTGCAATGGCCTTTAAATGTGGTGAAATCATCAGTTTAGCCTCAGTTGCCAATTGAACGTCTTCCACCGATAAACCCGGCGCAATTTCCTTCAGCATCAGCCCACTACCTGGAATAACATCGATGACAGCCTTTTCGGTTACGATGGTCTTTACAACATTTACAGCGGTCAGGGGTAGTTTACATTGTTCCAGTATTTTCGGCGCTCCATTTTTGTTCACATGCTCCATGGCTACAATCACTCTCTTGGCTCCGACCACCAAATCCATGGCTCCCCCCATGCCCGGAACCTTTTTCCCTGGGATCATCCAGCTTGCAAGGTTGCCTTTCTCATCGACCTCCAGGGCGCCCAACACGGTGATATCCACATGCCCTCCACGGATGATAGAAAATGAAAGCGAACTGTCGAAAAAGCAAGCTCCTTCCATAGTTGTAACATAGTTTCCGCCTGAATCGATACAATCGAGTCTTTCTTTCCCCTGAGTCGCTTTTGGGCCTACACCGAGGATTCCGTTCTCAGCCTGCAGCATAATATGAATGTTTTCGGGGATATAGTCTACCACCATTGTAGGCATTCCAACACCAAGGTTGACAACTTCGCCATTTTTAAATTCCTGGGCTATTCTTCGAGCAATGAATTCTCTGTTATTCATGCGTTTTCACCCACCTTTACAATTGCGTCGACAAATATTCCGGGAACGTTGACATGATTGGGGTCAATTTCTCCCGTCTTTACGTATTCGTCTGTCTGAGCAACTACATACTCTGCCGCTGTAGCCATTACCAAATTGAAGTTACGTGAAGAGCCGTTGATGACAAGATTTCCCGCTTCATCAGCCTTATGAGCTCTGATTAGCGCCACATCCGCTTTGAGCGGCAGTTCGAGCAAATATTCTCTCCCGTCAATTTGGATTTTCTTTTTTCCTTCCTCTACAATGGTGCCTACACCTACAGGCGTTAAAACACCGCCCAAGCCTGCTCCTCCTGCACGTATTTTTTCAGCGAGCGTACCTTGCGGGAAGAGTTGAACCTCCGCTTCTTTCGTCATCAGGAGCCTTCCCGTTTCCGGATTAGAGCCAATATAGGATGCAAAAATCCGCTTTACTCTGCCGCTTTTTACAAGCTTATAGATAGATAATTCCGGTGTGCCTGTATCATTGGATATAATCGTAAGATTGCTGGCGGGATTGGTGTCGACAAGCGCACGTACAAGTTCCTCCGGAAAGCCTCCTGCCAGAAAACCTCCGACCATCACCGTGTCTCCGTCTTTGATCTGCTTAACTGCTTCTTCAGCGGAGATTACTTTGTTATTCATGGTTCCTTCTCCTTATATATATATTTTTAGGAAAGCAACTTTATTGGAGATAATCATAGAGGACTCTTCCATATGGAAGCGTTAAATCGGCAATAAAATGTTTTCCGCCAATATAAGCTTTTACCGGCAAATCTGCCACAGGAGCGTTGACATGGGGAATCAGGCTTAACCTCGCAGGCCCTGACCAGGCGCCTTTAACCGTAATGTTTTCGAGATTATACGCTACCAACTGAGCAATTTTAGGGGTACCGTCAACATCAGGAATTAATTTCAAATTAACTTGCGTTTTTGCGATGGCTTTAGCCGTTTCCTTTTCATCAAGAATGTTATATTTGAAAGGCATGGTTCCCGTGGCCACCAGGACGTTGTTGTAATGCAATGTACCCGTCAGCGTTTCCGTCTCCTCAACGATCAAGCGAGGCTTCGCCCATTTTTTCGGAAATCCCCAGATTTCACGTCCTCCCAGAATAGCAGGCGCGTTATCCAAATACATTTGGGCAACAAAATTACAGGGTTCTCCATGAAAAGTACACGGAATGACAATACCGCTTTCCTCATAGCTTCCTAACCCGGATGAATCGGGCATCTTGATCCATTCATAGGAAACGGTATTGCTTCCATCCGGCTGAAGAGGTTCCGGGACCGCCTGTCTAATCGCAGCGGGATCGGATTCATAGGTAATGATGAAAAATTCCCGGTTGATGAAGCGACATGGCGGGCGCCCATAACTGCCGCTGGCCGCAGGCATGGATTGGAGTGAAAGTACATCTTTTTGATTCATAGCGATCTCCCTTCCTTTTAAGAGATAGTTCTAAAAGTCATCCTGAACTCGCACTTTAAATGAGTGCATTTTCAACTAGCATCGCTATTCCCATTCCCGTTCCGATGCATAACGAGGCGATGCCGTAACGTGAAGATCTTCGCACCATTTCATGAACCAGCGTAACCAATACCCTAGCACCGCTTGCACCGACAGGATGCCCGATCGCGATCGCGCCGCCATTGACATTCACCTTCTCAGGATTGATTCCAAGCTCTTTCAATACCGCTAGTGCTTGTGCGGCGAACGCTTCATTAATTTCAAAAAGATCGATGTCATCAATAGACATTCCCTGTTGCTTCAGAAGTGACGAAATGGCCTTCACCGGTCCCATTCCCATATATGCAGGGTCAACGCCAACAAGTGAATAACCCTTGATATATGCCAACGGCTTTAACGCATGTTCCTTACATTTGTCTTCCGACACTACAAGCATAGCCGCCGCGCCATCATTGATTCCTGAAGCATTTCCGGCGGTAACTGTTCCGTTCTCCTTAAAGGCAGGTTTTAATTGAGAAAGTTTTTCTTTCGTTGTATTTCCTCTTATGTGTTCGTCCTCCGTGAAAGATATAGTTTCTTTTTTATTTTTAATCATGACTGGAACAATCTGCTCTTCAAAAAGCTTCTTGTTTTTAGCTTCTACGGCCTTTATCTGGCTTTGATAGGAAAATTCATCCTGCTCAAGTCTTGAAATTCCATATTTCTCGGCAACATTTTCTGCGGTAATTCCCATATGGTAATGGTTGATCGGGCACGTAAGACCGTCGGCCACCAGGGAGTCTACCAACTCACCGTTGCCCAGTTTGTAGCCGTTTCTTGCATTTCTTAGCAGGTAAGGGGCATTCGACATGCTCTCCATGCCTCCGGCCAAGACGATGTTGCCTTGTTCAGCCAATATTGAATTGTAAGCTAAAGCAACGGCATGGAGTCCTGAACCGCAAACTGTGTTTATCGTTGTTTCGGGTACATCAATAGGGATACCGGCTTTTAGTGCCGCCTGTCTGGCAGGATTTTGGCCATTGCCCGCCTGAAGAACATTTCCCAAATAAATTTGATCAATCAAAGAAGGCTCTAATTTACTTTGCTGAAGGCATGCTGTCATCACAGTTGCTCCCAGTTCAGGAGCGCTTAGAGGCGCAAGGGTTTTGTTAAAAGAGCCGACCGCTGTTCTCAACGGGCTTACTAAAGCTACTTTTTTCATTAAAAACTCACATTCCTTTCGTTGTGTTCAAGACACAATACATCCATGATTGCACTTCAATTCGTAATTTCCGTTCTTAACCTACGAGATGTAGCGACTGCAAGATACATTTGCTTGCGGGCATATCATGGTGCCTAAGACAGTGAGTGTGAGGGTTCGATCGCCTTCTCTCGTTGGAAATTAAAACCAGTTTCATCATAGTTCTAATGCAGATTTTGCTCAATGTTCAAAAATATACACATATCTATGTACAGATGTTTATAGAGCCATATAGGCCACAATAATTAGGCCATTCTAACGTTTTCTGTTAATTTCTTAATTTTTCTGAAAATCATGATCATAAATTGAATTTTCTGTTAAAAATGAAAGTTACAATCCATACGTGAAAAAGTTTTCCTCGCAAATATCATCTAACTCATCGCTGGGAAATAAAAAAAGTCTCCAGAATGTTCTGAAGACGGATTTGCCTTTCAATATTCATAATCTTCGTTATATTGTGCCAGCTTGCTTCTTGTTAACGGTGTCACTTGAAAGGGCGGTTTTTTCGTATGAACAATAAAAGAAGCCGACTTGCTTGAAAGCAATCGGCTTGGAACATAAAACTTCAACAACTCACGAAAAATGTACATCCGCTGTCGCGAGTAAACGCACAAAACGATTGCCAAGCATCCCATTATGATGCGCTACAATTTGTTCACTGCTCAGCACCTTGCTATCAAATGTACTATGCGCATCTAATACGAGCACGTTGTTCTGGTATCCCAGACTATAGGCGCTTCGGCAAGTCGTGTCGAGGCAAAACTCGGTCTGCATCCCCGCGATTACGAGTTGATCGGCCCCCAGTTCCTTTAGCACATGGCCCAATTCAGTTTGGTAGAAGCTGTCCCAAGATGATTTACGGACAATTCGTTCATGAGGAAGAGGACGCACCACGTCGGCGATGGCCCAGCCTACACTGTTTTCCCGAAAATCCTCATCCGCTTCATCGGTATGCTGTACAAAAATCACCGGTGTACCTGTAGCTCTGGCTTTGTCCAAAAGCTGCTGCAAATGCGCTACAACTTCCTGTTCACGATACAGCTTCTCATCATACATGAACATAGCCTGCTGAACATCAATCATGAGTAAAACGGTTTGCCCCATCGTTTCAATCCCTCCCTGTGTGTATCATCTAACTTACAATAGCATGTCTTCATGCCTTGCGGCGACATAAGGTGAACTATATAATAAAGAACAAGTTGGAACGGTCCGATTCGGACGAAAGGTGATTAAAATATATGACAATTTCGCAGGAGCAGTTTACGTTCCGTTCTGTCTCAGAGGCACAGACCGGGTCATTGGCAGGTTTTTTGGCAGCCAAAGCGGTTCCCGGAACGGTAATTGTGCTGGATGGAGATCTGGGAGCGGGCAAAACTGCTTTTTCCAAGGCTTTTGCCGGCCATTTAGGTGTGCCGGGCATCGTAAATAGTCCAACCTTTACCCTCATTAAGGAGTACGAGGGCCGATTGCCTTTGTATCATATGGATGTGTACCGGATTTCCCAGGACGAGGCGGAGGATCTCGGGCTGGACGAATATTTTTACGGGACAGGAGTATGTCTGGTGGAATGGGGTAGTATTATACCGGATATATTGCCAGAGCAGCGGCTTCACATGCATATAGAAACAACGGATGTCGGGGAGCGCTTGATTCACCTGACCGGGTACGGCGAGCCTTATGAACAATGGTGCCGCAGTTTGCGGGAGAATGGAGTTTGAACCATGCAAAGAGAGCATACAGATGTGAATGTAAAGCCGCGTGAGCGGTTTTTGACGTTAGATACAGCGACGACCGTGATGGCGGCCGCTCTGATGAACGGAAGAGAACTGCTGGGAGAAAGCAACGTCTATGGCGAACGTAATCACTCCGTGCATGTGATTTCCGAGCTGGAGCGACTGCTGAATGAAGAAGGGCTGACACGAGATGATGTAGACGGCATTGCAGTTGGTGTTGGACCGGGGTCTTATACCGGTATCCGGATTGCCGTGACCGCAGCCAAAACACTCGCTTGGGCCTGGGGTGTCCCGGTGACGTCCATATCCACTTTGCACGCTTTGGCGTGGGGTGGTTGGAATCGCGGCATCGAGATGAAGGGGCAAGAAGGTAAAAATGAGTCTGTGAATAACGGTTCGTCCGGAGCACAGGCAGCAGACTGGATTGTGCCCGTACTGGATGCGCGCCGTGGTCAGGTTTACACGGGGCTGTTCGCCGTGAGTACAGTTGACGACGTCGAGAGTCCGCAACGGCTGGAGCCAGATGCAATCCGGTTGATGACTGCTTGGACCGATCACCTGCTGCAACGGCTGGAGTCTTTGCCCTCTGAAGAGCGTCCTCCAGTCATTTGGCTAGTCGGTGAAACGGCGGTTCACGCCGAAACAGCCGAGCGCCTGCGTGCTTGGAGCGAGCTTCGTAGCGTACCTTATGAGCTGGAAGGAAGATGGGTTGGCCGCCTTGGGGCGGATAAGCTGCTTCGTCAAGAACATGACGAGCTACATACGCTGGTTCCTAATTATACCCAGCTGGCGGAGGCGGAAGCCAATCTGCTTCGCCAGCGCTGAAGAGAGCGGTGAACAACATGGCAAAGAACATACAGCGGGAAGAGAAACTTGAGTTTCGCTTGATGCAACTGAATGATATTCCCGATGTGCTGGAGATTGAGCATGAAGCGTTCACGCTACCGTGGACAGAGGAAGCATTCCGCAATGAGCTGACGATGAATCATTTCGCTAAATATATGATTATGGAACTAGACGGACAAGCCATTGGTTACGCAGGCATGTGGACGATTATGGATGAGGCCCATATTACGAATATTGCGATTCGTGAGGCTTATCGCGGACGTAAGCTTGGAGACAAGCTGTTGGATGAGCTGATGCAGACCGCCTCTTATTTAGGGATGGAACGTATGACGCTGGAGGTGCGGGTAACGAACCAGATCGCTCAAGGCTTGTATGAGAAAAAAGGCTTTAAGCCCGCAGGTGTGCGCAAAGGCTATTATTCGGATAATAACGAGGATGCTGTGATCATGTGGGCGGATCTTCCCGCGCATGGGGCATCCGGTGAACAGGAAGGAAGCGTGCAGAAGCAATGATGCAAGAGGAAAAAGTAGGTACAGGCTCCGCCTCCGGCGAGCCTTGCTATATACTGGCAGTGGAAACGAGTTGTGATGAGACGGCTGTTTCTGTCGTGAAAAATGGCACAGAGGTGCTCTCGAATCTGATTTCCAGTCAAATTGAAACACACAAAGCCTTTGGTGGTGTTGTGCCAGAGGTGGCTTCACGCAAACATGTGGAGAGCATCACCTACATGCTGGACGAGGCCATGCAAACATCAGGAATTACCCCACGCGAGATTTCGGCGGTTGCCGTGACACAAGGACCAGGACTGGTTGGTGCATTGCTGGTTGGTATTGTCGCCGCTAAGAGCGCTGCTTTGGCGTTCGGCAAGCCATTAATCGGGACGCATCATATCGCGGGACATATTTATGCCAATCAGCTGGAGCATGATATCGTATATCCGTGCATTGCTCTCGTTGTGTCAGGAGGACATACAGAGCTGGTGCTGATGGAGTCCGAAGGTCATTTTCAACTCATTGGTCGTACAAGGGATGATGCGGTTGGAGAAGCCTACGACAAAGTAGCGAGAGCCATTGGATTTCCGTATCCCGGCGGTCCGCATGTGGATCGTGTGGCTCATGAATCGGAGGAAGTGGTTACTTTGCCGCGTGCATGGTTGGAGCCGGATTCTTATGATTTTAGCTTTAGCGGTTTGAAATCTGCAGTGCTGAATGTAATTAACCAGACGAAAATGCGCGGAGAAACTGTTCATGTCGGAGCGATCGCAAGAGGCTTTCAAGAGTCGGTCGTCGAGGTGCTGGTGGAAAAGGCGATTCGTGCCATGCGTGAATACGGTGCGAAGCAGCTCCTGCTTTGTGGCGGTGTGGCTGCTAATCGCGGACTGCGTACAGCATTGCGTGAGCGCTGTGAGCGCGAAGGAATTGAGCTGCTTGTACCATCGATGAAATATTGCACAGATAATGCAGCGATGATCGGCGCTGCGGCCTACGCCAAATGGAAGCGCGGGGAATTTACCTCATTGGATATGAAGGCTGATCCAGGACTGTCTCTGGAAGAATGGTCTGTCCAAACTTAATTGAAGAAGAATGAGCAAGACACGGCACAGTTGAGTCGTGTCTTTTTTGTTCCGTTCCATAACTATCATAAAAATATAAATTCAAGAGGATAAAATACAGGAGTTTGAGCAAATGAATGGCAGTATCTCATTCCCTCACATTATTCGTCACAATTGTTCACGATTTTTCATGATTCATCAAAAAAATCTGGAATTTTGATACTGCCCGAATAATGATGTGATTTGTCAAGTTGTGAACAAAGTTATCCACATATACCGCTTCGAATGTGGATAACCGAGCCCGAAGCAAGCAGGATAAGACTTTTTGGAGATAGCAAGTTGGGGGATATGTAACACCTTTAGTTCTTGTGAAATCTGTGGATAATGTGGATAAAAGGGTGGATAAATTTGGTTTTCATTTGAAAACGGCTTTTTATCAATAAAAAAATGGCCCAAAAGGCCATTTTTCAATCTCATTCATACACATAAGCTGTGGATAATCTTGTGTACAAAAATACAAAAGAGGAAAATGTGAAATTTTTAAGGCTGAGATTTTATGCAGTAGTGTTTATTCTTCTAACAGCTCTTCCCAAGCGGTATAGGTTTCAGTCAATTCCTGTTTATGGGTGTCGAGTTGTGCCTGAATATTCTGAAGCGCTGTGTAATCCTGATAAATCTCAGGCAGGGTCATTTGTTCCTCCAGCCCTAAAATTTGTTCTTCCAGCGTTTTAATCTGGTTTTCCAATGCCTCCAGCTTGCGTTGACGGCTGCGTTCCTCGCTTTTGGCTTGTTTGTCCGCCGCATAGGTGGCGGCGCGTGATTTGGACGTGGTCTCGTCTGTCACGGATGCAGAGGCAGCCGATGTTTTGCCGCGTGTGGGCTGATTTGCCTCAAGAGCTTCCAGCGCAATTTCCTCTAACTCCTGCTTTTTGGCTACATAGTCATCATAATTCCCCAGGAAATGTTCTATCCCTTCAGGATGCAGCTCGATGACACGTTCCGCCATTTTGTTCAGGAAATAACGGTCATGGGAAATGAACAACAGTGTACCGTCATAGTCCATCAAAGCTGCTTCCAGCACTTCCTTGCTAAACAAATCCAGATGGTTGGTAGGCTCATCTAGAATTAATACGTTGGCTTCGCGCAGCATGAGCTTGGCCAGAGAAACGCGGGCTTTTTCCCCTCCGCTTAATGCAGCTACTTTTTTCAGTACATCGTCACCGCTAAACAGGAAATTACCCAGCACTGTACGAATACGTGCTTCTTCCATATGAGGGTATTCGCTCCACAACTCCTCCAGTACGGTATTGGCGGGGTTCAGGTTCGTCTGCTCCTGGTCATACAGGCCGATTTTGATTTTTGTGCCCCAGTGGATGGAGCCAGCAACAGGTTTAAGTGATCCGGTCAGACATTTGAGCAACGTCGATTTTCCGATCCCGTTCGGACCAATCAGTGCCACGGTATCTCCACGTTTTAAGTCGAACGATGCGTGCTGGAATAAAGGCTTTTTACCTTCATACCCCACAGAGAGGTCACGTACCTCCAGCACTTCCTTACCTGACATATGGGCTGTTTCAAAGGAAAAATGAGCCTTTTTCAAGTCTCCCATGGGCCGATCCATACGCTCCATTTTATCTAACTGCTTGCGCCGACTTTGAGCGCGTTTGGTCGTGGAAGCCCGTACGATATTACGTTGTACGAATGCTTCTAAACGGGCAATTTCTCCTTGCTGCTTTTCGTAATGTTTCAGGTTCGTTTCGTATTCGGCAGCCTTCAACTCCATGTAGCGGCTGTAGTTGCCTGTATATCGGGTAGAACGATGGCGTTCGATTTCAATAATCGTCGTTACCAGTCGGTCCAGAAAATAACGGTCATGTGATACAACCAGCAGAGAACCGGAGTAGCCGCGCAAATAGTCCTCCAACCAGGTCAGTGTTTGAATATCCAGATAGTTGGTAGGCTCATCGAGCATAAGGACATCTGGGGCGAGCAGTAGGATGCGTGCTAGCGCAAGCCGGGTTTTCTGTCCTCCGCTCAGAGTAGCTACAGGCGTCTCAGGTGCAAATGAACCAAAGCCCATGCCGTGCAGCACGCTGCGAATACGGGTCTCCATTTCATAACCACCGTGATCCTTGAACCAGTCTGAACGACGTGCATAGCGTTCCAGCAGATCTGCGTAGCGTTTTTCGTTTTGAGCATTGGCCAGGTCAGCGATGTCCTGTTCCATTTGCCGCAGTTCCCGTTCCGCTTCAATCAGGGGAGTGAACACCAGCATCATTTCCCCCCAGATAGAACGATCAGAATTCAAGCCGCTGTTTTGCGCCAGATAACCGATGCTGGTCTCCTTCGCCTTGAAAATTTGTCCACTGTCATAGGATATTTCACCAGCAATGATTTTGAGCAGGGTCGATTTGCCTGCACCGTTCACACCTACGAGTCCAATACGTTCACGTTCCAATATTTGAAGGTTAATCCCGTCCAGAACGGGCTCAATTCCATAGGATTTAGTAATTCCGGTTACTTGCAATAGCATAGCGTATCGTTCCTCCATTACATTTTGCACAGTTCTACCTGCTTTCTTCGCAGGTACCTTCCTTCCAGTTTACATGAAATTACCCACTATTGCACTGCTTTCACCCCGTAAACCCTTGAGCCGCGTGTAGTCAATTTGTATAAACAATGATAAACTTAAACGAGAAGTGAAAAAGAATGAAAAAAACTTGCAACGTACAGCACTTACTGACAAATGGGACAATAGTAACGTTTTAAAGATTATCGACGATTGTGCGGGAGGGCGGATGTGATGGATGTCTGTAATGTGAAGAACGCGCTGCGTTTGCAGCAACGGGAAGCGCGTGACTCCATGGACCCGCTGACAAGGCAGAAGGCATCGGCTGTGGCCTGTCGGCATGCAATCGAGGCATGGGAGCAGCTTAGAATAGACAGAAACGGAGATAAGCTAACCTTATTTAGTTATCTCTCTTTTGGCAGCGAGATTTCGACGACTCCCCTCATTGAGCATTGCTGGTCACAGGGAGATCGTGTCCTGGCCCCAAGAGTGGATCCGGTAACCCGGACTATGGAGCTGAGGGAGATGGATCAGTACGGAGATATTGTACCCGGTATCTGGAACATCCCTGAGCCTGCTTTGACATGCAAGGAATGGTCGCCTGAAATGTGGGCGGGAATTGACTGGGTTGTTGTGCCTGGCTTGGCCTTTGATCGACGTGGGGGCAGGATTGGTTACGGCGGAGGCTATTATGACCGCTTTACCGTACAGGTAGAGGCAGAGAAGCGTAACAACAGCCACGTTGGTCCGCTTTATGTCTCGCTGCTGCTGCCGGGACAATTGCTGATACAGGTGCCCATGGAGCCAAGGGATTTGCGAGTGGACGTGCTGTTTACTCTGGATGGACGCTTAGATTGTGATTATGCAAAATTGACAAATGATGAATGAAGTAAAGTTGGGTATGTGAAAGGAGCTGTGAGGGAGTCGTGGATTCCTTTACTCATTTTAACGAACAGGGACGGGCTCGGATGGTAGATATTTCGGGTAAAACGTCTACGATTCGTACAGCAGTTGCCGTGACTCAGATTACGATGAATCCGGCTACATTGACGGCTGTAAAAGAAGGAAGAATCGGCAAGGGTGATGTTCTTGCTGTGGCCCAGGTCGCAGGGATTCAAGGTGCGAAAAAAACGTCAGACTGGATACCGATGTGTCATCCACTGGCCCTGACAGGCGTGAACATTACTTTTTCCGATAATGGACATGATGTGCTTCATATTGAAGTTGAAGTGAAGACCGAAGGTAAAACAGGTGTAGAAATGGAAGCTTTGACAGCGGCTTCAGCCGCAGCGTTAACCGTGTATGATATGTGCAAGGCGCTGCAAAAAGATATGATCATCGGCCCTACCATGCTGCAATCCAAAACAGGTGGCAAGCATGGGGATTTTCAAAGGGAGGACCACCGGGAACCTTGACATAGACAACATTGTCGCCGAGAGGGTACTGTGATGTGATGGAGGATGCAGCGTGGCTGTTTCTGATTTTCAGAAGAGAAAGTATTCTTTCATGATAGGAGAAGGGTGATCTTATGGTGTGGAAAACGGCGATCCTAACAGCCAGTGATAAAGGGGCAAGGGGAGAGCGTGAGGATACAAGCGCACAGGTCATCCGGGAACTCATCGAAGAAGAACTGGGCGGAGAGATTGTGGAATACCGGATCGTTCCCGATGAACCGGATGAAATTATTGCAGCTTTAATCGAAATGACCGATTATTTTCATGCAGACCTGGTACTAACTACGGGCGGAACTGAGCTGGCGATCCGTGATGTGACACCCGAGGCGACTAGGCGGGTTGTGGAACGGGAAGTGCCAGGCATGGCGGAAGCCATGAGAATGATCGTGATGCAGAAAAATCCAGCGGCTATGCTATTCCGTGGAATCGTGGGAATACGTGGACGTACACTGATCGTCAATTTGCCAGGAACGCCTAAAGGTGTGCATGAAAATTTGGCAGCGATAATGGACCAACTTCCAGAAGCGTTGCTTATGGTGACAGGCCAGTTCCGGTAGAAGGCAGCACATCGTGTGTGGTATGATACCTATAAGAATTTATAAGGCCGTATACGGGCAAAGATTCTTATTTTGTCCGTCAACATAAGGAGGATTACTACACATGCCCAATATTGGAGCACCGGGTTATATTTTGTTGATTATTCTGGCGCTGCTGTTATTTGGTCCGAACAAGCTGCCTGAGCTGGGTCGAGCTGTAGGGCGTACATTCCGTGAGTTTAAAAACGGGGCACGCGATATTTTATCAGAAGATGAACGGACTGAGCGTAAAGACAGCAAAGATAGTGTGGTCAAAGCATCACAAACGACGTCTTCAGAAGTTCAACCTCAGCCTGAGGATAAACGCTTGTCATAGATTTAGTTATAATTCTTGATGCTTGTACAATAAACAAGAGCCTCTTCTTCAGTGAAGGGCTTTATTTTTTAGGAGGCGCTGCTGCGTTCCGTTCAGAAAGGAGGAATGGACTTGATCCCATCAGAGCATGAAATGCCGTTAATGGAACATCTGGGAGAGCTTCGCCGCAGAATTATTTATGTGCTAATTGTATTTGTATTGGCACTGGCTGGTGGTCTGTTCGCGGCGGGTTCTGTCTATGACTGGCTTATTCGCTCCGGTTCGGCGCAAGCTTTTCAGTTAAACGCGTTTTCCTTTTGGGACGGGATTGGTATCTACATGAAGATCGCCATGATCATCGGGATTGCGGTGGCGCTACCGTTTGCCTGCTACCAACTGTGGAAGTTTGTCAGCCCGGGCTTAAGACCGCAAGAACGGAGTGCGACTTTGCGGTATGTGCCTTATGTGCTGCTTTTGTTCATCATTGGGGCAGCTTTTGCTTATTTCATTATTTTCCCAATGGCGATTCAGTTTACATCGTCTGTCACCAAAAGTATGGGATTACAGGAAACGTACGGGATCGCACAATATTTCACCTTTATGTTTAATATTGTACTGCCTGTAGCGCTGTTGTTTGAGCTCCCACTGCTTATTATGTTTCTGACGGGGATTCATGTTATAACACCAATGCGGCTTCGCAAATGGCGGAAGATTTCTTATTTTCTGCTTGTGTTCGTCGCGGTTGTCATTACTCCGCCGGACTTTATTTCCGATTTTTTGGTGGCGATTCCGTTGCTGGTGCTATATGAAGTGAGCGTGTATTTGTCTTCGGTCGTGTACCGCAGGCAGCTGCGTGCGCAGGAGGAACGTGAGGCCCAGTTGCGTGTAGCTTCGGAATAATAAGGCAGGACCTGAATGGCTCAGTAAACAATTTATTCGGGTCCGCGCTACATGACAACTTGCAGATAATGAATAGCATTTGTATATCATAACTATTTACAGAGTATGAACAGCAGCAGCTTAGCTGCCTTAAAAGTAACCATTAGCCTTGGGTTAACGGTTATTTTTCAGATAGATGGATATAATCGGGAAGGGCTGTCCATAAAAATTCCCATAAAAAATACATTAGGGACTTGAAATTCAATCTCAAGTTGAGTATCATAAAGTTGGTTGTTAGCACTGACGACTGTCGAGTGCTAATACATACAACATAACAACCAAATTACAGGATAAAACACTTAATAAGGAGGCTATTTTTTCATGATCAAACCTTTGGGTGAACGCGTATTGGTGGAAGCAATTGAGCAAGAGACAACGACTTCCTTCGGGATCGTACTTCCTGACTCTGCCAAGGAAAAGCCGCAAGAAGGCAAAATTATCGCGGTTGGCGCAGGCGCATTGAAAGACGGTGCCCGTATTCCTCTGGAAGTAAAAGAAGGCGACCGTGTCATTTTCTCTAAATACGCTGGAACGGAAATCAAATATGAAGGTAAAGAATATTTGATTATGAAAGAAAGCGATATCCACGCGATCATCGGTTAACCGGAACCCGGACAAGACCTGAATATAGGAATTGAAACAAATCATTCATAATCCATAGGGAGGTTTATCACAAATGGCTAAAGATATTAAATTTAGTGAAGACGCTCGTCGCTCTATGCTGCGCGGGGTTGACGCATTGGCTAATGCTGTTAAAGTAACACTCGGACCGAAAGGCCGTAACGTTGTACTGGAGAAAAAATTCGGTAGCCCGCTCATCACCAATGACGGTGTAACGATTGCAAAAGAAATCGAGCTGGAAGATGCGTTTGAAAACATGGGCGCTCAACTGGTTAAAGAAGTAGCAACCAAAACGAACGATGTAGCTGGTGATGGTACGACTACTGCTACTGTTTTGGCTCAAGCCCTCATCACAGAAGGCCTGAAAAACGTAACTGCGGGCGCAAGCCCAATCGGTATCCGTAAAGGGATTGACAAAGCGGTTAAAGCAGCTGTTGCTGAACTGCAAGCCATCTCCAAACCAATCGAAAGCAAACAATCCATTGCTCAAGTAGCTGGTATTTCCGCTGCTGATGACGAAGTAGGCGAACTGATCGCTGAAGCTATGGAAAAAGTGGGCAAAGACGGTGTAATCACGGTTGAAGAATCCCGCGGTTTTGCAACAGAGCTGGAAGTGGTTGAAGGTATGCAATTTGACCGTGGCTACATTTCCCCGTACATGATTACAGATACGGACAAAATGGAAGCTGTACTGGACAATCCATATATCCTGATCACAGACAAAAAAATCACAAACACACAAGAAATCCTGCCATTGCTTGAAAAAATCGTACAACAAGGCAAGCCACTCGTTCTGATCGCTGAAGACATCGAAGGCGAAGCGCTGGCTATGCTCGTTGTCAACAAACTGCGTGGTACATTCAACGCTGTAGCTGTTAAAGCTCCAGGCTTTGGTGACCGTCGTAAAGCAATGCTGCAAGATATCGCTGCCCTGACAGGCGGTCAAGTGATCACGGAAGAACTGGGTCTAGACCTGAAAACAGCTTCCGTAGACCAACTGGGTACAGCACGTCAAGTGCGTATTACAAAAGAAAATACGATTGTGGTTGACGGTGCTGGAAACAAAGCCGACATCGATGCTCGTGTTAGCCAAATCCGTACGCAACTGGAAGAAACCACTTCTGAGTTCGACAAAGAGAAACTGCAAGAGCGTCTGGCTAAATTGTCCGGCGGCGTAGCAGTCATCAAAGTCGGTGCGGCAACTGAAACAGAATTGAAAGAACGCAAACTGCGCATCGAAGATGCCCTGAACGCAACCCGTGCTGCGGTTGAAGAAGGTATCGTATCCGGTGGTGGTGTAGCGCTCCTGAACGTATACAAAGCAGTTGCAGCTGTTGAACTGCAAGGCGACGAGCAAACAGGCGTGAACATCGTGTTGCGCGCTCTGGAAGCTCCAATCCGCACCATCGCTGCTAATGCAGGTGAAGAAGGCTCTGTAATCGTTGAGCGTCTGAAACGCGAAGAAGTTGGCGTAGGCTTTAACGCAGCTACTGGCGACTGGGTAAACATGATCGACGCTGGTATCGTGGACCCTGCAAAAGTAACTCGCTATGCATTGCAAAACGCTGCTTCCGTAGCAGCAATGTTCCTGACTACCGAAGCGGTTATCGCTGACAAGCCAGAACCAGAAAAGGCTGCAATGCCTGACATGGGCGGAATGGGTGGAATGGGCGGCATGATGTAACAAAGGGTATCAAAACCCTGTAATACCGCTATTTAAAAGGCTCCCGAGAGGGAGCCCTTTTCTATAAAATCACATAAAAATCACATTCTCTGCACGGAGTCAGATTTGAAGGATGTCGGAAAAGTGATTTTTAATCTTTTCATTGGCATCTTTCTTCATTTTTTCTGTGACGTGTGTGTAGATTTTAAGTGTAGTTTTTGCGTCATCATGGCCAACTCTCTTCATGATTGTTTTGAGATCGACTTCAGCTTCAGTCAGCATTGATATATGGGTGTGCCGAAAAATGTGAGGAGTTGCTTTCTTTGTAATGGAGGTCTTCTTGAGAATGCGTTCCATTCGGATTAATATATTTTTCTGAATGAGCGGGTAGCCATTCTTGTGAGCAAAAACAAAGTTGTTTTCATGATAGTCAGTAAATAATTTTTTGTATTCAAGTCTGAGCGTTCGCTGTTTAACAATGTGTTCTTGAAGCAAATTCATAACAATATCAATTACATTAAATTTACGAATAGATCCTGTAGATTTGGGTGGAGTTAGAGTGTATTTACGCATGTTATTATCAGGATTGTAAAGTGTTTTGGTTATTCGTAACTCATTTAACTCAAAGTTAAAATCCGTATCTTTTAAAGCACAGAGTTCCCCAGATCGCATCCCTGAAAAGGCAAGCAAGTGAAAGATTTCAATGTCACAAGGTAAACCGTGTTCTTTCACTGCATTTAAAAATTCAGCCAGCTCATGTTTTTCTAAGTAACCATCCTCGATTGTACTATTTTCAATGCCTCTACCGTCAGCATTTTCGCCGGAATAATTGCACCCGAACATGGATTATCCAATCTCATTTTGTTTTTTATTGCATATTTCATGATCATATTCGCAGTTACGTGAACGCCCTCAATGGTTGTCCTGGCATACTCTTGATCATCTAAATCGTTTAAGATGTCCTGATGCTGTTTATGTGTAACCTTGTCTATTATGACCTTTGGAATATACCTCAATAGGATTTTAATTTCTTTTTCTCTAACTCTAACGGTACTTTTTTTCACCTTGCCTTTTGAATAGGTCTTCAGCCAGTCCCAAGGTTGAAAATCATGTGCTGTTTTGGGACGAACATATGAATGTGTTCCAGATCAACAAACATTATGATATGTGGGCTGTAGATGTACGCTTTACGAAAACGATCAGGCTTTGGACGAGGCTATTAAAAATATAGGTAGACGAAGCCACCACTACAGTTAAGGGTATCGTCCGACTTAGCGCAGATTATAAATCAATTTCTCCTTTGACTGTACCGACCAGCAAAGCTCTTTCCGATCTTTACAGCATATCTTTCGTAGACAGAGGCAAACCGTTTTCGGTCGACTGGAATTTTATCATTCTGCCCGGAACGCACAGGATTGACGTCGCTTCTTTAAACCCAGCTTCGGATCACAGTCCGCCGGGGGCTAACCCTAAAGGCGTTCTTTTTGTAGGATCTGTCACAGTGGAAGAAGGCATGACACTCGTCCACCTTTATATTGATGAAACTGGCGGGGTATACAAACGGGTTAGAACAGTCGCTGGAGTGTGGCTGCCTTGGGACGGATTAGCCAGCAAGAATCATACACATTCTGCGTCCGATCTGCCTTCCACTACTACGCAAGCACGTGGCGTTACAATACTCGATACTTCAGTAACCAGTGATGCTAAAGATCGGGCGTCTACACCAAGCGCTACTAAACAGGCGTATGACCGAGCGAATGAAGCATACAGCCTGGCAGACCAAGCTTTTACGCAAGCCGTTGATCTTAAAAATAAAATTGTGGGCGCGATCAACGGCAAGTTTGGAGGCGCCAGTCCCGACATGAACAGCGATCAGATAGCGGCAGTAATCACAAATGCATCTGTAAAACGATTCGCAAGAGGCTCATTTAACGGTCAATCGGCAGGGGCGCCCAATTATAGTAGTGGAGCTACTATGAGTCTTTCCGTTAATAATATGGGTTTTTCTCCAAGTCGTATATTCGTTCGCTTTAAACTGAAAGACAACGGAAACGTTTTGTATTTGGAATGTTTTTCAACCGCATCCGTACCACAATCAGACGGAACATGGGCTCTATACGGACGTTTTAACAACTATATTAGTATGTATAATTTAACGAAACAGCCATGCGGTTTTACTGCTACGGTAGAAACTAGCAACATACGAGAATACGCTGGGGGTTCACCAATAGCATACATTGAGGCTCATGAATGGTTTGCATACGAATAAATGGAGGGATAATAATGGTTGAAATTGGTTCAAAAGTATTCTGGCGCAAGGCCTCTGGCGAAGTGATTTTTGTAACACCGGAGTCGGCAGGCGATGTAGTTGTAACAACTGCGGAAGATGATGCAGCTTTCTATCCGCAGTTGCGCGATTACGATTTCGATAAGCTAGGCGTGATCCAACTCGGGTATCAACAGCACAAACAAGACTTCGAACAGGCCATATCTTATTGGGTCAATCCCGCTACTCAAAAGTTAGAGTTTAAATACAAAGATAGTGCTACCACAGAACCGATTTTTCAAAAGCCCTTAACGGAGCGGGTAGCAGAACTTAAACTGGCTGATTTGGACAACAAAGAAGCCATAGCCGGGCTTATCCAGCTCGTTATGGAACAAAGCAATGTTACCTAGAATCCGGGATCGGGTTCTATTTTTTATTCTCATGCAGCTCATGAAGGGAGGTGATAGCATGAATGAGCAGATTAAAAAAGCTTTTGCGACCACACTTGTACATCTTATCCTCGCTGGCCGTCGTACAATCGAGGACGTACCAGCCGGATTGCAGGATCAGCTTAAAGCAGACTTGGGCATTACTGAGCCTGCGCATGTGACTCCAGCAGCTACACAGGCGGCAGAACAATCAACAGAACTAGAAGCGTAAGGGGCGTATCCAATCGGATGCGCTATTTCTTTGCCCTCGGAGTGGTCGGGGGCTTTATTTTTAAGGGGGAAAAGGTAGTGAGCCAAATTAAAATGTTTGGCAGCACCGTATGGACCGCAATGGTCGGGGCATCGGAAAAGGAAGCGGCGGCAGGGGGAGTGACTGCGCTGACTGGTCTGATTGTTACATTTTTGGGTGGGTGGGACAAGCCGCTTCAGGTGCTGCTTACGATGATGGTATTGGATTATATTTTTGGAGTAGCCGCAGCTATTAGAAACAAAAAAATGGACAGCGATGTGATGTTTTGGGGAGGCATTCGAAAGGCTACGGTTTTGACGGTGGTGGGATTGTCTGCACAATTGGACAATTGGCTACAACCAGGCGCACCGATCTTCCGGACGGCGGCTATTTACTTCTACGCTGGCCGTGAAGGACTTTCCTTGGCCGAGAACTGGGGAGCAATGGGAATTCCATTGCCGTTCAAGCTTAAAAATTTCTTGCAACAGTTGAAAGAGAAAGGAGATGACAAAGGTGCTGACGATGGAACAGATACAAAAAAAGTCTCTTAATCGACTTGTCGGGCTGAATCCAGTTTTTAAAATTGTAATGGAAAAATTAATTGAGCGCTGCTATGCCCGTGGTGTTTGGATAGTAATTACTCAAGGATTCCGCACGTATGCGGAACAGGACGAACTCTATGCCCAAGGACGGAATGGAGATAAGCGTCCCAAAGTAACAAAAGCCAGGGGCGGATATAGCAATCATAACTTTGGGTTTGCAGCCGATTTCGCTCTGCTGTTACGAGATGGCCGCACAGTTTCCTGGGACACGCTGAAGGATGATGATAAGGATTCCCTTCCAGACTGGTCGGAAGTGGTTGAGGAAGCGAAGAAACTAGGGCTTGAGTGGGGAGGAGACTGGCGCAGCTTTAAGGACATGCCCCACCTGCAGATGGTCTTTGGAATCACGACGGCTCAATTTCGGGCGGGCAAGCACCCAACTCAAGCGCAGCTTAATGCAGCTTTAGCTAAGTTTAATAAATTGGAGGATGAGCCTATGACAGCAGAAGAAAAAGCAGCGTTTAAAGCGTTGCAAAACACTGTACAGAAGCAAGCTGACCGTATCAAGACGTTAGAGACAACAGCTAAACAGCCTAAAGTACCTGCATGGGCAGAGCAAGCCTGTATCAACGCCAAGGCCGTAGGGGTACTGGACACGGCGAATGACGGTAGCTACGACTTTTATCGCATGGTCACGCTGCTTGACCGAGCTGGAGTATTCAAAAGGGGAGGTGTCGCATAATGACAGATTGGAAACGTAAATTGTCCAGTCGTAAGTTTTGGGCGTTGCTGGCCGCACTGCTCACGAGCTTGCTCACTGCTTTTGGTGCAAACAATGACACGGTTATTCAAGTAACCCGGCGTTATCGGTGCATTCGGCGCAGTGATTGCTTACATTCTGGCGGAGGCTTATGTAGATGGCAAGTCGACTGACAGTCCAACTAATGAGGAATAATTACAGGCGTTTGGGAATACGAAACACCCTGCTGGCTTAATGCCGGCGGGGTGTTTTTTTGTTTGTAGGAGTGCTCTTATGACAAACGTGGCTTTCCACATGATTCGCAAAAAAAGATTGACAACTGTTAAATGCTGGACAAAAATAGTAAATGATTATAAAATACTGGAATTTTTATGCGAGGGGTTGCTATGATATGAAGCATACACCTACGATTCGAGCAGAATTAGACAGATACCTACAACAAGAAGGATTGAGTTTAACACAATTTGGTCATATTGCGGATATGAATAGGGGAGCAGTAAGTGCTATCGTGACAGGAAACAAGCCTTTGTCTGTTAACCAACTGGATCGAATTACTGAGGCTATGGGTTTACCGGAAGGTCACTTTTATGACTTGTTCATAGAAAACTACATCATCGACCATCCTTCGAATATGAGGCGAATCGAGCCATTTTTGTATCGCTGTGCGGAATTGGACAAGCTGGGTGTGATCCGTAGAGTGGTGGGAGCTATCATGGACAATCTACTGTATTCGCCCAAACTATTTGAAATTGCAGAAGAATTGTTGTCGCAGGAACGACATGCGGCTGCATTGCTGCTCTATGAGGGGGTAGCTGAAGCGGAAAAATATCAACATTCAGAACGATTGGCAGTCTGTCAGTATCGTATATTTACGATTCAAGTTGGAGACGATCAAAGCCGTAATCTCAAGGCAGCAACGCTATTTGAACCCTTCGTGGAACGTCTGGATGAAATAGAACAGCTTGACGCACTGAAGGATTTAGCTAACGTGTACAGGTCTTTGCGTAAATGGGACAAGGTTGAGGAAGTAGCAAGAATAATGAGAGTTAAAGCGGAAATTCAATATACTTTGAAGCATGAACAGAAGAGTCGAGAGCGTAATGAATCTACTAAGAAACTAACTCGTCCCTTGTTTGTATACATTTCCTATTCTGACCTGCTGTGTGCAAGTGTCTATGAAGCCCAAGGCGATTATCAACAAGCTCTACAATATACATACGCCTATGCTAATTTAGATTGGGTCAAAGAGACAGATGAGAACACCCAACATTGGGTCAAGTTGTTTCAACACTGGGTGCAAGCTAACGTTATTGCGAATAAGCTTTTATCTGGAGATATAAAAGTGTTACAAGATTATGTTGAATATATTGATGCGGCGGAGGATACAACTCAAGAAGATAGGGTTATTCAACTGCTGAATATTATGATAGCGGCGAACCGATATAAGATCAACGTTAATGATATAATTAAACGGTTTGAAACAGACATTGCATCATTATCGCAACACTCATCAAGTGATATGTATACTCAACAAGTGGTACCTGATTATTTTGCGTGGTGTGGTTACGAATTAGCCTACTATTACTTAAATCAGGGCATTTACAGTGATGGTTTTAAACATTTGATGTATTCATTGGTAAGTTATCATACACTAAATAATGAGACTTATTTTATAAATTGTATGGGTTTGTTTTTGCATTTCAAGGATTATGCGGCTCCTGAAACCAAAGCAGATTTTTTAAATCTTATTGAAAAGGTGTGGATGAACAATGTTAAAAAAAATGGTTCTCCTGATCGTCGCGGCTAGCTTTTTGTTTATTGTTACTGTACCTGTTCACTCGCATGATATACAGCCACAAGTACAGCATGGAGGTGCTTAAACGTAAGCAAAGCAAATCCCCGCTAACCTTTAATTGGTCGGCGGGGATTTTTGTTGAACAATCTAAGGAACAGTGTGTTGAAGAATCGTACAGTAAATTTAGGCTTTAACTGGTTCAGGTCTTTTTAATTGAAGAGGGGGAGGTATTAACCAACCCTTTTTTTTGTTCATTTTTAGAATACGAACTCCTAAAGCAGTCTTAGTTAGATGATATTTCGCAAATAAAGCCCCGATGTCTTCTTTAATGGATTGACCCATAGCTTGGCTGCAAGATGTCAATCCTACAGAGGTATCTAATGCTATTTTAGCTGCAATTTCGGGATCAGTAAACCTTGCACCAGCCGGGATATCCTCAAGTTTCACAGGGGGTCTTTCAGGCAAAATAGGAGCTGGGGCAATACCATTATCAGTAAGCATTGCATCGCATTCTTGGATTTCCAGTTTAGCTTGATCAATAAGATCATCCAGTATTTTTTTGAGTTCTTTGTCTCCAGCGTGGTTTAAACATGCTTGGTAAAATGAAACGCTTCCTTTCGCTAACGCTGAAAACTGCCACACACTATAAATTTCTCCGTAATGCATGGGCTCGTCTTTTGGATTCCCGCTTAGGATACCCGTTATAAAAAACCACTCCTTGCTTATTTTAATGGTGTACAAATTTATGATTCCCAGTAGTGAAGATTTAATGTGTGTATACCAAATATGTTCTACTGGGCATATTAAATACATTAAAAACTGATTGGAAACACAAATTTAAAGGAGTGGTTTAGGTATGTTGAAAAAAATGAAGATAATGGTTGTTGTTGCATTAATGATTTCAAGTTTTGGATCGGTAGTAGCATTTGCTGAAAACAGTGAAACCAATATGGGCACAAACGACAATGGTAGAACACAAATGCTGACCACTAATAATAATGATGATGACGATAATGTTAATTGGGGATGGCTTGGTCTGTTAGGATTAATTGGATTGGCAGGCTTAAGACGTCGCGACCATGAAAACCACAAAAAAAGATAATCGTAAATACAACTCAAAAACACCTTAACAATCCCCGCTAACCTTAACTGGTCGGCGGGGATTGTTTTTAATTAAACTATTTGCTGCTAAGTCTGAATATGTCGAAAGTCGTTTATTATACACTTTTTTGTAAGGCGCTTTACGTGTATTCTGAAACCATCCCCAGTACGTGGCATCTGTTCTGAGGAAATGAAGTCTTAGAATAACGAATACGTCATTAAGCTAACGGGCATTTTAACGCAACAATATTCTGGAGCGGTAGCCTTAGATTCAGGTTATTTAACGCCCTCTATTTGCAAAGGCCTTCAAGATCGAAATATACGCGGTATGTGTGTCCGCAACAGCAAGAATTGCCCTACCGAACTACGGATGGACGGAGCACCTTAGAATCAGCAAAAGAAACCCGAAGTCTCATAAAAGACTTGGGTTTCTCGTCAATCTGAGTAGCCTTTAGGACTACTCTTTATTTACTAATATTAAACCAACCTGGCATTACTTGAAATACATTCCAAAGTTTTTCTGGAATATTAAGCTGGTCGAGTTTCGAAACGTTCAATTCAGAATCTACCTCGGCATCACGTCCATTTGCGACCTTTTCAACCCAATTAGGATCCATAATTAACGCATGCCCAATGGCGACTAGCGGCAAACCTAATTCCATAGCTTTAAGAGCATCATCCGGTGTTATTATGGAACCAGCAGCCATCACAGGTACCTTACCGTTTGCTCTTTCAAGAATTAATTCAAGTCGTGTTTTTTCATCTTGACTATCTACTGGCTTTGAAGACACATTATCCAATGAAGCATGTATATAATCTAAATCCTGTCCAACAAGGAAATCAATTAATTCATACGTGTCTTTCATACGTAATCCGTCCACTTTGGAGGATTCTTCAGGAGAAAGTCGGAATCCTATAATGAATGGTTTTGTAGCATGTTTTTCAATGACATTTTTGATTTCTTCAATAATCGCCAACGGAAAACGCAAGCGATTTTCAAGTGATCCTCCCCATTGGTCCGTCCGTTGATTTGTCGCTGGCGACCAAAAATTCTGAATTAAAAATCCATGAGCCCCATGAATTTCGACGCCATCAAATCCGGCTTCAATTGCTCGTCTTGTTGTGTCTCCAAAAGCACGTACAATCGACAAGATCTCCTCATGTGATAGTTCTCTTGTTTCTGAAGTTGAACCTAAATTAGTAACTTCGGGTTGCAATGCACTCGCACTAACTACATCCAATCCAGGCACGGCTTTATTGCCAGCATGGAAAATCTGTAGGATCGCAGGAGCGCCTCCACTTTTCGCTGCCTCAGCTAATTTTCGTAAACTTGGAGTAAATTCATCATTGTACCCAGCGAATTCATTCGTAAAACCCTGCCCATTAGGTGTAACATGAGTACACCCTGTAATGACGAGTCCTACTCCATTCACTCTTTGTTTGTAATACTTTACTTCGTCATCCGAAATGGTAAGATCGTCATTACTTGACCAGGTTGTCATAGGTGCCATAACGATACTGTTCTTAATTGTTATTCCATTTCTGAATGTGAAGGATTCAAATAACCTACTGTATTTCTGATTCATTTCATTAACCTCGCTCTCATATTTTCTTTTCTATTTCAGTTTAATTGGTTGCTGTAACGGCAAGTCAAGTATTTATTTTTATATGATTAAATATAGATTTGTTGCGTTGTCATTCTCTTTATGATATTTTTTTAGTTACAGTAACTATAACTAAAAAAAGGGGGGCAAGTAGATGTTGTATTCAATGACATATGTAGTGGAGAATTTAAATGTATCTGCAAAGACGCTTCGATTTTATGAAGAGCAAGGGATATTACCAAATATATCTCGTGACGAAAAAGGCCGTAGAGTTTATAGCAAACAACAAATAGATTGGATTTCTTTTATTCGTTGCCTCAAAGAGACAGGCATGCCTCTTTCAAAAATAAAGAATTACAAGGAACTTTATGAATCGGGAAATACTACCTATTTACAAAGAGAAGAAATGTTGATGCAGCATAAATTGGAAGTGCAGAAGAAAATTGACGAAAGTTTTAAACACTTAGAAGAAATAAACTATAAAATAGCCATATATGAACTTCAGAAAGAAGAGGTTATGAAAAATCCCGACTATAACTTTAAATGTCACGGTATGGAATAGTGAATTAATGTACTTAAGCTAACGGGACACGTTAGCTTAAATAAAAACAGTGGTGGTCTAGGGCTTTATTTTCTCGTCCATGGCTGCCGCTGTTTCAATTTTAGGGAGAGTCTAATACTCATTTTATTTTGGCTCACGATTTTCCTTCTCGACGGATGCCCACCATGAAGGAACTGGAGATAAAGACGCGGAGGCGTACAGAGAACATAAAAGTTATTTGTTTGCTTTAGAGCAAGATAACTATATTATGGGGACTGATAAGTTTACACTACGGGATATCGCCATTCTGGAGGGCTGGGAGCGGGATAGAGCATACCTATGCTGCCAAGAGAAGGTGAGAGGCATTTTAGAGAATATTAAATTCTCAGAAATATCATTGCTACTTTGTATACCCCAATATACAATTGTAAGGAAGTTGTTGATTAGAATGAATTATGTGGGGGGCAACATGGTTATTTGAATCACAAAAAATCACATGAAAAATCACAATTCCGGCGAATGAGGGCGGATGTAGACGAATAAAACTTTCTGAAGATAAGCCCAAACAAGCTATACAATAGAAGATAAGTTTTACGACGTTCCTCTGCGAGAGTGAATCAAAGATGGGCGGCATGATGTAATAGGGTTGGAAAAACCTTATGCATCAAGGGCTTCTATGATTAGACGCCCTGTTTGACCACATAGCGTAAAACAAAAGGCTGATTATGGACTCTCTCATAATCAGCCTTTTTAATGATCCAAAATGCAGTGTTATATAGATTTACACATGATCTATAAGGGTTTTTCGGTTCATTACATTTAAAATGAAAGCGTTGACATGTATTTTAACCCGCTATATACTTAGCTTAATTAAATGAATAGCTCTAGGATTGTTACTGTTACGCAGGCAAAACCTAAGGAACAAAATGTTAAGATCCAAGGATCTTATGTATTTTGTTATCTTAGGTTTTTTTGTTTATAGAGAGAGGAAGGTTAAATACAAGTGGTTTCGGCACTCTGCTGAAGCCATTTTCTTCTATTTATATGTTCACATCTGAGAGGAGCAACAAACTTGGAATACAAATATGAGCTGGTCCAGGCAGACAATCATTTTCCGTTAAAAATTATAGTTCATTCCTCAAATGAACCAGCGTACATACCTGGGCATTGGCACGACAGCATCGAAATATCCTATGTGCTTTCAGGAAGAATCGATAACATCTATATTGATGGCGCGAGTTATAGCTCCAAAGAAGGAGATATTGTGCTTATTAATTCGAATGCCATTCATTCCTTTTCTGTAACTAAGGGAAAAAGAAGAAAGGCTATAACCGTTCTGATTCCTTCTGAATTTATTAGAGCAAATGTTAACGGCAGTAACCCCATTTCATTTGACTGTATATCCATTTTCGAAACTAACGAGCAGAGATTACAGCATTTTGCGGAGCTGCGTGATTTGCTAAACACCTTATTTGTGGCTTATCTCAACCAGCATAATGACTCTTTAGCACATATCCATTTAACATCGCTATCTTATAAACTGGTGTATCTGTTATTAATGCATTTTAAAATGGATAATGAATCTATCCGTGGCTTTAACTCCGATAAATATTTGGAGCGGCTGACGTTGATAACCGATTATATCAAAAAGAATTACGATCAAAGCTTATCCTTGGATTCGATAGCTCAGGTTTTTGGGTTGTCTCCCGAATATTTGTCCCGGTTTTTTGTGAAGCATGTAGGGATGACCTTATTTCAATATATCAATGCCATCCGTCTGGAGAGATCTTATCGTGTTCTTATGAATACGGATCATTCCATTATACAAATTGCGCTGGAGCACGGATTTCCGAACGAGAAGTCTTTTGCCAGGGTATTTAAAAAGGTTTATCAGGCAACACCGCATCAATATCGAAAAGAGAACAAGGGGTATTCTGGAGCAAGGAGTCAGTAATTGACCTGAATTAGGCTAATAAAAGACAGGATACAAATAAAAAAATCATTAAAATAAATAATGTAAGCGTTTTATTAATGGACCCGGGAGGTAAGACATCATGTTTAAACGGTTTCAAAAGGCTGCTAAAACAACTATGTTATTCACTTTAGCTATCGGTACGACCCTTGCTTTCAATTCCGGTGCATGGGCCAAGGATGTAAAGATACAGCCCACCTCGTACCGGACGGTTGCGGAGGTTAAGGATTGGGGAGCAGCCATTACGAAGATCATTGTTAACCTGGGTAAGCCAGTACCTAAAGATGCGATAACAAAGGATACATTTAAGGTGCATGTGGGAAGAAGCGACAATAGGCTGGTAAATCCCTTTATTGAGAATGGCAACCGGAAAGTCACCAAGGCCTATGTATCGGACAAAAGTGGCAACCCTGTAAATAAAACCGGAAGCTACGTTGTATTGGAAATGGAAATCGGCCCGGCCTTAACACTAAGCTCCGCTATTCATTATGATGCGGCAGGCTCTGGGTTTAATGCATGGAATGATAACAAATACACGATCACGCAGCAAAAAGTTATTAAAACCAAATCAGGAACGATTTCCGGCTTGAAGATCGATACTTCCGCAGGAGAGATACGGAAGCTGGTTGATCAATTTTCAACCGGCAAAGCTACTTTTGACGGGATTACTTTAACCTATGCGGACTATGCACCGTCAAAAGACAAAGTGAAAAACCCCTTGGTGATCTGGCTGCACGGTATGGGTGAGGGAGGTACCGATCCGACGATTCCGATTTCCGGAAATAAAGCAGCGAATTTTGCTTCTAAGGATATCCAATCCTATTTTGGCGGGGCTTATGTGTTGGCACCTCAGACCCCAACCTACTGGATGGATGGCTTTACAGGCTTTGGGGACGGAACCTCCAAGTACGAGCAAGCATTGATGTCCTTAATTAAGGAGTACGTGGCCCAAAACAAAGACATTGATACAGATCGAATCTATATTGGCGGAGACTCCAACGGTGGTTACATGACTATGCTGATGATCCGTGATTATAAAGATTATTTTGCAGCAGCTGTGGTGGCCTGTGAAGCCTTAAAGGACAGCCTTATTACCGATGAACAAATAAACGAAATGAAGAACCTGCCGATCTGGTTTGTGGCTGCCAAAACCGACACCGTAGTACCGCCCAACGATTATGCGATTCCGACCTACAACCGTTTAGTGAATGCCGGAGCAAAGGATGTTCATATGTCGTTATTTGATAACGTAGTGGATACCTCTGGTTTGTACAAGAAGAGCGACCAAACACCGTATGAATACAACGGCCACTGGTCCTGGATTTACGTGTATAACAACGAAGTATCGAAGGTGATTGACGGAAAGAAAACAACCATGATGCAATGGCTGGCCTCCAAAACATTGGACTGAAAGGTATAGCTAGCAAATGAAAATAGCAATATGATGTAATAGGCTTCTTTAAAGTTCAATGAAAAACTATTGAAAAATAGATTATGCTTTTGGGAAGCCAGCTTTACCGTACATTCTCTGAGTCATTCGTTAACAACACGTTATCGCTCGGCATTATCAGTTCCTTATTGGGTTTTCGCAAAATCCTCATGTATAAAACTCCGTCAACAAATAATTGACGGAGTTTAATTGTTCTCTTTCACTTATTCACTTCAATCAGCCCATCCGGTTTTTCCCGATTAGAGAGTAATTCGGATACCGTAACGAAGGTGTATCCTCTCTTCTTGAGCTCGGGTAGAATAATTTTCAAGGCTTCAACGGTTTGTGTACTTTGATGTACATAATCGTGCATGAGGACAATGTCGCCGTTACGGGCGTTGCGAAGGACTTTATTAGCGATGCGATGCACACCAGGTTTTCGCCAATCTAAGGTGTCCTGATGCCAGGACCATAAAATAATTTTCAGCCCTTTCTCCTTGGAGAGCTTAACCAGCGAATCGGTATAGGAGCCGCCGGGTGGCCTAAAAAGATGGGTTCCCGTACCAGTTGCCTGAACGATGCTCGCCTGAGCTTGATCCAATTCGGACAGAGCTTTGTTGCGGGAAATGTACTGAAAGGATGAGTGAAGAAAGGTATGGTTGCCAACTTCATGCCCTTCTTCTCGTTCCCGTTTGACAAGGTGAGGCAGCTTTTCGACACGACTGCCGACGACAAAAAAGGTCGCTTTAGCATCATATTCTTTAAGCAAATCCAAAATGGCAGGCGTGTTGCTTTCGTCAGGTCCGTCATCGAATGTGAGAGCGATAAGCTTACGATGGGTAGGAACTTCCCATACAATGTCGCCCCGTTCTTCGTAATAGGCCCTTCCCTTTGTAGGAGCAGGGGAGGCGTATGATGTGGCTTGTGCATTGGTAGATGGAGTGGGGCAAGAGCTGATACACAGTAAAGAAACAGCGATTCCAGCGCACAGCAAACGGTTATATTTCATAAGGCTTCTTCTCCGTTCTAACGTATTCTCACATTAGCTTGCCAAGAAGAAGCATATACCATTCCTCGTTTCTGAAATTCATCCATTCCAATCACTTAAAATTAGATCTAATTGCTTCTTCAGCAAGGCGCAGATTACGGAGTTATGCTCAAAAAGAGTGATAGCTTGCTTGTTGATAACATCCTGTACCCATGATAAGTTGTACATATCCATCCTTGGTTTCAATGTGCAGTTGAGGTAGGTCATTGTCCAGTTCGTGAGAGTCTTAATCTAACGAAAAATGAAGAGGTCGACGGGACAAGCCGCAAAAGCTGATCTGAGGTCAAGGAGCTGCGACTCGTTCCTGAACTTCGAACAGGAGATGAGACGGGATGAAAACAAATGAAAAAGAGTTGCGAGCTATTAGTCTGACGTTAGAAGCGGGCGAACACATCCGATCATATATGGGGTGTACGTATGATTTGAAACAGAGCTCCCAGAAGATATCGCTTCATGGAATGCTGGCAGTGACGTCCGAACGAATCATCTTTTATTCCTGCACTATGGGTACTCCTTGGGTCAAGTTCATCAATTATCACCATATTTCACTGGCTAAGCTAGATAAGGATTTGTCGGATTCTAGGGGGAACATCACGCTGATCAATCAGGGTGTGAACGAGGTGTTCACCCACCTGCCGAGTGGAGATTGTATAGAGGGCTTTGTAGCTGTACTAGAGCAAGAAGCAGGTATCTCTTGTGAGAACTAATGATTATGGAAAACAAATAACTAAAACCTCCAACTTCGTAATGTGCCAAGAAGGCTCCTTACAGAATTTGGAGGTTTTTTTTGTCTTTTAATTAGAGAGAGATATGGATCGAGCGCTAACTCAATAGGGTTATAACCAATAAATTATATAATACCAGCGGCAGAATGACATTGTTGTAGGCATAGGAGCGATCAGGGGTTGTGGTGCCTGAGAAGGGTGAGTGATATTGCTGAGGGACTCTCAGATACAAATGATCCGCATCGATGTGCACAATCGTTCCTTCATATACTTGATGATCCATCGTTTGGACCCTGACCGTGTGATTCATGTAGGGGCTTAATTGATAATGCAAATGATCGCGGATATTTTTGAGTTCGGCCTGTAACTCCGGTCTAGCTTGATATAAAGTTTGCGGACTGACGGTGTTGTACGGCATTCGCCTCTAACCTCCATACCATGTAATGATGCATCGTATGCAGGAGTCTATGTCTTTGTGCTCATACCTATAGAGAGTTGCTTTTACAAAAAGAAAAAACATTAACATTTTACTCCAGCCCACTTGACGTTCCCTTTACATCGAAACGATACACTTACTGAGGTTGGTTTGAAAAGAAAGGGGCGATCCGTTTTGGGTGAGCTTAACAAATCTATGGGACTGGGGACGAGGAGTCAGCAACAGACTTCGTCTAAAGCCCGCATACGCACGGGTTCGCTAAAAATTCAAAGACTGCGCGAAAACGCGCTGGCGTATACCTTTTTGGCTCCATCGCTTATTTTGTTTGCTGTATTTATGTTTTATCCGATGATCAAGTCCGTTTATCTCAGCTTGCATTCTACAGATCCCGCAGGAAACGTTGCAGCTTATGTGGGGTTAGATAATTTCACTACACTTTTCAGCTCGGGACTGTTTCTGCAAGGGATTAAGGTGACACTCCTGTTTGCACTGCTAACAGTACCAGTAGGTATTTTATTGGCGCTGGTACTGGCTGCACTTACACACAGTAAATTACGGGGAATGCGTATCTTCCAGTTTGCCTTTTCGCTGCCGATGGTGTTGTCGGTCGGTTCATCTGCGGTCATTTGGAAATTTCTTTTTCATCCGACACTGGGGATGTTCAACTATCTGCTTTCCCTGCTACATATCAACCCGGTTCCATGGCTGACCAGCCCGGATTGGGCGCTGTTCTCAGTAGCCATGATGACCATCTGGATGAATCTAGGCTTCAATTACATTATCTTATCAAGCGGACTTCAAGGAATTCCAGATGACATGTATGAAAGTGCCAAAATGGACGGAGCTGGCCCGCTCGTCACGTTCTGGCGTATCTCCATGCCACTGTTATCACCGACGATCTTTTTTGTAACAGTAGTTTCCATCATTGGAGCCTTCCAGTCTTTTGCTCAAATTAACATTTTGACCAAAGGCGGCCCGGTGAACAGTACGAATGTATTCGTGTATTCCATCTATCAGGAAGCTTTCGTTAATTTCCGGTTCGGAACGGGGAGCGCGCAGGCGATTGTCTTGTTTGCTGTCATTCTGCTGCTCACGATGATTCAGTTCAAATGGGTGGAAAGAAAGGTGCATTACCAATGAAAAGACACCTGAATTCAACATTGCTGTATGTGCTGCTTACGATTGCAGCTGCTCTCATTTTGTATCCGGTTATATATACGTTTTTTATGGCAGTCATGTCGCCGGAGGAAGCAAGCGCTTATCCACCAAGCTTTCTTCCACATTCTTTTCATTTGGCGAATTTCACTGAAGTGTTTGAAATTGTTCCGATTGCAGCCTTTATTGGAAATACATTTCTCATTTCGGGTCTGACCATGATTGGGCAGCTGATTACAGCTAGCTTGGCGGCCTACGCTTTTGCCAAAATGGAATTCAAGGGAAAAAACTTCATTTTCAGCATGTTTGTAGCGACGATGATGATCCCTTGGGAAGTGACCATTATTCCGAACTACCTGACGGTACGAAGCTGGAACTGGCTTGATACATATCAAGGATTGACGGTTCCTTTTCTGGCGACGGCATTCGGAACATTCCTGTTAAGGCAATTTTTTCTCCAGCTTCCCAAGGAACTGTTTGAGGCGGCTCGTATGGATGGGTGCGGGCATATCCGTTACTTTCTGTTCCATGTGCTTCCGTTATCGCGCCCTGCGCTCGGAACACTGGCTGTGTATTCGTTCCTGAATATGTACAATTCGTACCTCTGGCCTTTACTGATCACCAATAGCGAGAATATGCGCACGGTACAGATCGGAATATCCATGCTCGAATTTCAGGAATCGACTTCATGGAATCTGGTATTTGCGGGTACGGCCCTTGTCATTTTACCGTCTCTGCTCCTGCTAATCTTTGGATTAAAACAGTTGGTTCGTGGAATGGCAGCGGGTGCGCTTAAAGGCTGAGCACATATGTCAAATGAAAAGCAACACCTGCGCAAGCAGCCCATATACAGAGCTTCAACACACAAAAATATCGCAAGAGAATGCCAATTCAAGAATCATTTAATCAAAGGGAGAGAAGAGAGATTATGAGATTTTTTCGTCTGAAAAGTGCATTGACCCTGCTTATTCTGACTGCCATGGTGGTTGCAGCAGGTTGTAGCAATAATACTGCTGCAGAGAAGCCGAGTAATGGTAGTGATGGGGGAGCAGCGGCTTCTCCAGTGAAGCTGACTTGGTGGCATTCGATGTCCGGTAACGGTGAAAAAGCAATCAAGCAGATCGCTGCTGACTTTAACGCCAGTCATAAGGACATTCAGGTAGAGCCAGTATATCAAGGCAAATATGATGACAGCTTGAACAAGCTGAAAGCGTCGCTTGGTTCCAACAGCGGACCGGACATCATTCAGGTATACGAAATCGGTAGTAAATTTATGATCGACTCCAAAATGATCACACCTGTACAACAATTTATTGATGCAGATAAGTTCGATCTGTCGCAGCTAGAGCCGAATATTACACGATACTACACGATAGATGGTAAATTGAACGCCATGCCGTTCAATACGTCAAACCCGATTTTATATTACAACAAGGACGCATTCAAAGCCGCAGGACTTGATCCAGCTAATCCTCCGAAAACGTATGATGAGTTCGAAAAGGCTGCAAAAGCCTTGAGCAAGGATGGTAAATCCGGTGCTTCCATTGCCATCTACGGCTGGTTTATGGAGCAACTGTTTGCCAATCAGAACGCGGATTATGTGAATAATGGCAATGGTCGTGATCAAGCGGCAACGGAATCCATGCTGAATTCGGATGCCGGTGTAAAAACGCTGACGTGGTGGAAGAAAATGATCGATGAAAAGGTTGTATCCAATCTGGGACGTAACTCGGACGACACGGCAAAAGCTTTTTCCGCAGGACAAATTGCGATGACGCTGGATTCCACCGCTTCGCTGCGTAATATTGTGGAGCAGGTTGGCGATAAATTTGAAGTAGGCACAGGATTCCTGCCAAGAGCCAATGAAGCTAAAGAAGGCGGCGTGGTTGTAGGCGGCGCAAGCTTGTACATCATGAACAACAAGCCCGAAGCTCAGCAGAAGGCAGCATGGGAGTTCATTAAATTCGTCGCTTCCCCAGCTGTACAGGCACAATGGAGTGTAAATACCGGGTACTTCCCGATCACGAAAGCAGCCTATAACGAGAAGGTACTCAAAGATAATATGGTAAAATATCCGCAATTCCAGACGGCGGTTGACCAATTGCACGCATCGGCACAATCCACCGCTACACAGGGCGCGGTGATGGGCGTATTTCCAGAAGCGCGTCAAATCGTAGAAGGTGCAATTGAGGCCGTTCTGAGTGGCCAGCAACAGCCAAAACAGGCATTGGATCAAGCTGCACAAGAAATTACAGGCAAAATTGCTCAATACAATCAAACCGTAAAAAAATAGTCGGCCTTCCCTTAAAATCGGTTGATAATCTGTAGAATGGCCCCCTTATCATCCGATTTTATGACATAACGGATCGAATGAGTGACCCCCTCACTTATTCGATCCGTTTTTGCATTTTCATTTTTAGAATGAGTGTTTAGACGAAATGTCTAAAATGAATTATTTTCATTTTTCCTATTGCTGGATAACTAAAAATGGGCTTATAATAAATACATAATTTTTGTACTGGACGGTCAGTTCAAAAAAGGAGGAAGCATGAAACAGCAGACAAAGGAAATTATTTTTAACGGCGCACTCAAAGCTTTTTCCGAACGAGGCTTTAATGAAACAAATATGGAGGAAATCGCCAAGGTATGCGGCATAGCCAAGGGCACCCTGTATTACAATTTTAAAAACAAGCAAGATTTGTACATTTATATTTTGAAGATGGGGATGGAGCGTTTTGTCCGGGATATCCATGAAGCAATGGCTCATACTCCTAAAGATCAGGTGGAGCTTAGGGTTCGTAAGCTGATCCAAGTACATATTGAGTTTATTGTGAGAGAGCCGGACTTTTGCCGTCTATTGGTCAGTAAGGGCTGGGTTTCACAAGAGCAGCATTTTAATATTAGGCAGGTGCTGGCTGATTATTTTGATTTTATGGAGGCAGAGATCGATTCCGGTAAGTTATATGGGAAAATTTCAAGTAAGCTGGATGCCAAAACAACAGCCAATTGCTTATTTGGGATTTACATTTTCGCTCCGATGCGGTCTATGGTTTGGGGCGAAACGATGAATCTGCAAGAGGTTCGAGAAAGTATTGAAGTATTTGTGTGTAATGCATTGGGCATGCAACATTAATAGACAGATGGAGTGATGAGAACATGAAAGCTAAAAAATATACGATTTACGTCGTACTTATTATTTTAATCGCGGTTGGAATATATGCCTTGACTGCTTTTCCACGGGGTGGAAGCAGCTTGTCTGCGGATCAGTCTTCTTCCATTCCTACGGCTTATGTGGAGTCGGATACCCTCAATGCCAGCTTTAAAATGGCAGGACGGATTGACCAGATGCTCGTCAAAGAAGGCGATCAGGTTAAAAAGGGGCAGGTGTTAGCACATCTGGAAAGTCGCGAGTTAGAAGATAAGGTGAAGCAGGCACAGGCGGCATTGCTGGCAGCCAAGAGTAATGTATCCAAAGCAAAAGCTGGAGTGTTGCAGGCTCAAGCAGGAGTAGGCCAGGCACAGGCCACTGTGAGTGCTGCTCAGGCCAAGAAAAGCCAAGGTACGACATCGGTCAGTGTGACCGCAGAGGCTTCCTCCAGCCAGATTGAACAGGCCAAAGCGGCTGCGAACGCCGCCAAGGCAAAACTGGATGCCCTCAAGAGCGGGGCAAGACCGCAGGAGCTTGAGCAATTGCAAGTATCTGTGAAGATAGCCAAGGAAACGCTGGACCTGACCGTTAAAAATTTGGAGCGTGCCAAAAAGCTTCAAGAAGCCGGAGCAGCAACCCAGGCATCTTTGGATCAAGCGACATTGGAACATCAACAGGCAGTGGCCAAATATAATGCAGAGTCGCAAAAATTGGATATGGCACGGGAGGGAAGCCGCAAGGAGGAAATTACGGCGGCTGAAGCTCAATACCGTCAAGCCTTGGCTGCGGTGAAGGAAGCACAGGCAGGAGCGGGCAAAGTTGCTGTACAACAGGAAGATGTCAAAGCTGCTCAGGCTTCGGTAGAGCAAGCGCAATCCGCTGTGAAGGCGGCGCAATCCACAGTTGAGCAGGCTCAATCTGCGGTTGCAGGTGCCAATGCTCAGGTAGCCCAAGCGGAAGCCGCGCTTCAAGAGGCTCAGACCTATTTGAGCTACACTACGCTATATGCGTCAGAAGATGGAATCATAAAATCCAAGTCGCTTAGCTTAGGTGAAATGGCTAGCGCAGGATTCCCGGTCTATACCATTGAAACTTCGACACAACGTTGGGCTAAATTCTATGTACCTGAAACGTCTCTGAACGGTCTTCAAGCAGGGGATACAGTCCAAATTAAATTGCTGTCTGGCGGTAAGGAGCTGAAGGGTAAAGTCATTCTGTTAGAATCGGCTGCGGACTTTGCCATTCAAAAACCGAGCCAAAGCTCCGGTGACAAGGATGTCCGTTCCTTCGGTGTTAAAGTAGCATTGCCAGACCTTGCTGCTTCGGTTCCAACAGGCTCCACGGTTCTGTTTACAGGCAAAGGGGCGCAGTAATATGCAGGATTCACAGGAAAGACTTCGTATCCGCGATGTGTTTCGCGAGGAATGGCTGAGCATCTTCCGGGACCGCCGCTTTATGGCTATTCTGCTGATTACGCCGATTGTGTATACGATACTATTCGGCTTCCTATATTCACATCAGCGGATTACCGAGATGCCTGTCACAGTGTACGATGGAGATAATTCACAGCTCAGTCGCCAGATCATTCAGGCGTTCGATTCGACCGACTCATTTGCCGTTACACGGCAAGCGACCAATCAGGAAGATGCTGTCCGTCAGGTAGAGACCGGGGAAGCTAAGGTCGGAATCGTCATTCCCGACAACTTTACGACTCGGCTTAAGCATGGGGAGAACCCACCCGTGCTCACGCTGATTGACGGCAGTAATATGATGTATTCCAATAGTGCCAGTCGGATTGCGAATCAGGTCATTAGCAGCGTGAGCGCTGGAGTATCGGTCAATTCCATGAAACAAAAGGGAATGAACGCCGATCAGGCCGCGTCGACGCTGACTACCATCCCGTTCCGATCCAGAGTGCTATTTAACCCGGTATATGATTATAAGCTTTTCATGCCCCTAGGGGTTATTTCTGCGGCTCTCCAGCAGTGTTTGCTGCTTGGTATTGCGTTGTCTTGCACGCGTGATAAGGAAGCAGGGACTTGGGGGAGATTTGGTGCATGGAGAAATACCCCTTGGCGTATGGCTATTGCCAAACTGGCACCGTATTATGCAGCGGGAGCTTTCAATGTGTTGACTGTATTCAGTATCAGCGCTTTATGCTTCGATATTCCGTTTAGGGGACAGGTACTGCCGTTGATTTTAGTGTCGCTGGCCTTTAACTTTGCACTGTGCGGGTTAGGATTCCTATTCAGTCTCTTTTCCAAGACTAGAGTGGATGCGACCCAAACCCTGATGTTGATTGCTGTTCCTTCCTTTATGCTATCAGGCTATACGTGGCCATTAGAGGCAATGCCCGGCTTCTTGCGGGGGCTTGCTGAAATATTGCCACTGACGTATTACCTGGATGCTGTACGGAATATCACGCTCAAAGGACTGGATATCACATACATCTTCAAAGATATGATTGCCTTGGGCGTCATTGGTTGTGTGAGTCTGCTGGTGGCCTTCGCGATCTATCCGTTATTCTTTAGACAGCACCAGACGACAGGGCAGCATGCCGATGTGCCCGCTCAAGAAGGATTCACGCTAAAAGGCTGAGAGCAACTTTAAATATGGATATCGTAAAAAGGCAGATCAGGAGTAAACCCTGATCTGCCTTTTGCTTATTCATATGGTTTAAAAGTGGAAAAAATATTATTGCGGCGGCTTAAGATCCTCGATAGAATCAATCGGTACATAGGATGGAACGACAAGCCCGGACATAACGCCAGTCATGCTGGTTCCGATGTCATCCACCTTATCCTTGAATTGAGCCCAATAATCAGCATGCGTCAATGGAAGCCAAGCGGCAGCAGTAGCATCTACACTTCCGCCGGCCACGCCAGTCCACATTGGGCCGATTTCCACTTGCAGGGCTGTTACTTTATAGCCCAATTTTTGTTCCAATACATATTTCAATACGTTCGTACTAGCAATTTCAGAATCCCAAGCAGCGTAGCTCAGCTTCAAAGGATCACCGTTGACGGGCTGTAGACCCTTGATCCATTCCTGAACCTTGTCAGGATGTTTATCAGCCCAGTTCTTAGCAGCCTGCTGTGGGGCGGTACCGTCCTGAATCGCGATCATCACTTCACCCATATCTTCAGCAGTCCACTTAAATCGGCTTAGAAATTCATAAGCCACAGGAGCATCCTGCTTCAAGCCTTTGCGGGCGATGGTATGAATTTCTTCCTTATCACCGTATGCTTTTTTAGGATCTTTCAAGTATTTTAAATCATATTTATTAAACATCCAGTGAGGAGTCCAACCTGTTACGACGATAGGCTGCTTGGCTTTGATAGCTTTATCCAGTGTAGCGGTCATAGCAGCTCCAGAGCTTTCAAGCAGCTTCCAGTCGGATAAGCCATAGTCATTCATAGCTTTAGCGGTTAGCTTCATTAGTCCGGCTCCAGGGTCGGTACCGACAATGCGGTAGCCGACCTCTTTGCCAAAGTCCCCAGTTGTGGCGGAAGCCGGAGCCGCTTCGGCTCCGTTATCCTGCAAATCAGTAATCGATTTAACATCCATGTAAGCTGGAACGACCAATCCGGTTTTAACACCACTCATATTAGCCCCAAGATCGTCGAGCTTATCCTTGTATTTAGCCCAGTAATCCGCGTGGGTTAACGGCAGCCATGCGGCAGGTGAAGCATCTACATCACCACTAGCGACACCCGTCCACATAGGACCTGCTTCCACTTGCAGTGCGGTTACTTTATAACCTAGTTTGTTTTCCAAAATATATTTCAGCAAATTCGTGCTGGCAATTTCAGAATCCCAAGCCACATAACTTAGCTTGAAGGTATCACCATTGACAGGTTGCAGTCCTTGAGTCCATTCCTGAACCTTGTCGGCATGTTTCTCCGCCCAATCCTTGGCAGCTTGCTCAGGACTGGTTCCGGCTTGAATGGCGACCATCATTTCACCCATATCTTCTGGTGTCCATTTGAAACGTTTCAGAAACTCATAAGCGATAGGAGCATCCTGTTGCAATCCTTTACGGGCAATCGTATGAATACCCTCGGCTTCACCATAAGACTTCTTAGGGTCTTCCAAATATTTGAGATCATACTTGTTGAACATCCAGTGAGGAGTCCAACCTGTAATAATGATCGGTTTTTTCGCTTTAATGGCTTTGTCCAGTGTGGCCGTCATGGCTGCACCGGAACCTTCAACGAGCTTCCAATCAGACAAATTGTAGTCTTGAATTGCTTTGGCAGTCGATTTCATAATGCCTGCCCCGGCATCAATACCGATAATTTTGTAACCGACTTCTTCGCCAACCGGGTTGGCAGCAGCGTTACCTTTGCCAGATGCGGAATGATCCGTACCAACAAAATATTGAGATGCACCAGCGATCAAAATGACAGCTGTAACTGCAGAAGTAATCCATACTTTTTGCTTGCTGGATACGCGGCTTTTGCCTTTTTGCGTAGGTTTAAACAGGTTTTGCGTAAAACGGTCAAGCACAATAGCCAGAACGACAACAGCTAGGCCGGCTTCAAAACCTTTACCGATTTGCAGCTGTGTCACAGCACGGTACACAACAGCACCGATGCCTTCTGCACCGATCATGGAAGCAATAACAACCATGGACAGTGACAGCATAATCGTCTGGTTAATACCAGCCATTAAGGTAGGCAATGCCAGTGGAAGCTGAACTTTGAACAGCTTTTGCGCAGATGTTGAACCGAAAGCGTCTGATGCTTCGATCAGCTCACCCGATACTTGCATAATCCCCAAGTTGGTCATACGAATGGTTGGGGGGATAGCAAAGATAACAGAAGCGATAACACCTGGTACAACACCTAGGCTGAAAAAGGTAACCGCTGGGAGCAAGTACACGAACGCAGGCATCGTCTGCATAAAATCAAGTAAAGGCGTGATAATGCGTGATGCGGATTTACTGTATGCACACCAGATCCCGATGGGAATCCCGATAACAATGGATACGAGCGCAGACGTGATGACCAGTCCCAGCGTATTCATTGTTTCACTCCAATAGCCGAGATTATCAATTAGCAGGAAGCCGATGACAGTAAACAGCGTAAGCTGAACCCGCCCGATCATAAAGGCGATAATCCCGATAATCACGATGAACACCAGAGGGTGCGGAAGCATGAACAGGCCTGAGAAAAAGCCTACTACAGCTTCTATAATGGAAGAAATAACATTAAACAATCCAGCCAGATGAATACCCATCCAGTCGACAATGGATTGAATCCACTCAGCGATTGGCAGTTTCGGTATCATGGGCATTCACCTCCTTCATAGTGGTAACATCTCCACCAAGTGCGCCGAGCAATGCTCCACGGACGATAACGCCCAGTAGCTTCTGCTTATCATCGACTACAGCCAGCGGCACTTTGGACGAGCTTGTAATTTCAAACAAATCATTAATGACAGTCTCGGCAGGAACCTGCGGTCCGTCAGTGATCAAAATATCTTCAATCTTCAAATTGTTGCGCAGTGCATGCACAGCATCCTCGGCGTTAATAACACCCAGTAGCTTTTTGGTGCGGTCAATGACGAACAAATTGGAAATCCCACGCTCCCGCATCAATTCCAGAGCCACACGCGGACCACGATCCATGGTAATGGTTTCTGGACGAAGCATGACATGAGCAGCCGTCAATACCTTGGACAGATCCACATCCTCGACGAAGCGGGCTACATAAGAGTTAGCCGGTTGGATCATAATTTCTTCCGGTGTACCGATTTGTACGACCGCACCGTCTCGCATCAATGCAATCCGGTCACCAATCCGCAACGCTTCATCCAGATCATGGGTGATAAACACAATTGTTTTCTTCATTTTATCTTGAAGCTCCAACAGCTCATCCTGCATGTCACGGCGAATAAGAGGGTCCAATGCACTGAACGCTTCATCCATCAGAAGTACTTCAGGGTCATTAGCCAGCGCCCGTGCCAGACCGACACGCTGCTGCATACCGCCACTCAATTCATCGGGCATTTTATCGCCCCAGTTTTTAAGACCAACCAGTTCCAGCGCTTGTTGCGCTTTTTCCTGACGCTGTGCTTTTTCTACCTTTTGAATTTCAAGACCATATTCTACATTTTCTAGTACAGTCCGATGTGGGAACAGGGCGAATTTTTGAAAAACCATGCTGATGGTTTTACGACGAACTTCACGAAGTTGTTCTTTGTTCATCTTACGGAGATCTTTGCCGTGGACCAGAATTTCACCGGAGGTAGGCTCAATCAAGCGATTTAGCATTCGCACCAAAGTGGACTTGCCACTGCCCGATAGACCCATAATTACGAAAATTTCACCTTGCTTAATTTCCATGTTGGCCTTATTGACACCAACAGTAATCTGTTTTTCTTTGGCCAACTTTTCCTTGCCCCAGCCTTGCTCCAGGAGCGGAACACCTTGCTCTGCGTGAGGACCAAAGAGTTTGCTGACATTTTTGACTTCCAAAATCGTCATACATACACCTCTTCTTTCTATACTTTGCTTGGTATTAACCCCATGTTGCATTAAGGATTGAGTATAAAAATCATAATTCTGAACATCCTGAACGGTTAATGACAAAATTAATTGTAACAGAAGCATTGCTTACATTTCAAACAAAAAAACTGTTCATAAAGTACGTACAGAAAAAACTGTACAAAGTTTCCTTTGATATGCTCCTTCGTTCTATAGAATGCTCAAACATTCGGAACTTTACAACCGATAGTGCTTTTTTTAAAATAGACAATGAAATATAACCATAAGAAAAAGATTTATGTATATCCATAATTTTAAAAGTTTACTATCATTAGCAATTTTGCGAATTATGATTTTGAACGATCCATGCTGTTGTAATATAGACAGAAGCTTTGTTTTTGAAACATTTCATTTATATTGAAAGATTTCATACATTGCGTCAAAGCTAATCTTTTACGGGTAAATCGTTCATACTAGGTTGTGCAAAATGCTCTAAAATTAGGAGGTTGCAAGCATGAGCTTGTACCAGTTAGGTGATGAGCAGCAGGCTTCGCTGCAAAAAATTCGCAAACGTGTTATAGAAGCTATAGGTAAAAACATGGACCTGTATGGGATCACTTTGTCTGCGGGGCATTTATACGGTTTGCTTTTTTTTGCGGATAAACCGATGACGCTGGACGAGATGGGCCGTGAAATGGAAATGAGCAAAACGAGCATGAGTACAGGAGTTCGAACATTATTGGATCTGAAAATGGTAAATAAGGTATGGAGCAAGGGCTCACGCAAAGACTTGTATGAAGTCGAATATGACTGGCATCAAACCTTCACTGATTTCTTCGCTATTAAATGGAGAAAAGCGGTAGAAACAAATTTACTGGTGTTGCGCAAAGCCATTGATGAGCTGGACAGATTGATGAATCAGGGGGAAGAGTACGAGGAATTTAAGGCGATTCTTCAGCAAGATCGTATGAAAATGAAGCAGGCCGTCGCTTATTACAAGTGGCTAGACCGACTAATTGACTCTATGGAAAGCGAAGAAATTTACAAGCTGATTCCCAAAGAAGAAGTTCGGGATTAATCGCTATTTCTCTATCTTGTTTATAAAAATGCCGGAGCGCAAAAGTGCTTCCGGTATTTTTTGGTTTGGCCGTGTGCAAAGGGTATAATAGAGATATGTAAAGATTGATATTATACCGTTGTGTTGAACATACGAAATAAAGGAGGCTTCATGATGGAGAGTATTACAGTACATACTCGTTTAGGTCAATTACGTGGGGAAACGGGGAATGGATATCATGTATGGAAAGGTATCCCATATGCACAGCCTCCTGTTGGAAAACTACGTTTTCACGCGCCCCAGCCTTTGGAGTCTTGGGAGGGTGTACGGGCTGCGACGAGTTTTGGGCCAATCTGTCCGCAACCTATGCCATCCGCTGAAAGCATGACTGGAAATCTGGTGGAACCGCCTGAGCAGTCAGAGGATTGCTTATACCTGAACGTTTGGACACCTGCTTCGAAGGCACCTGAGAAGGGACGCCCAGTGATGGTGTGGATTCATGGCGGTGCCTTTGTCACGGGGTCCGGGATTATACCTTTATATGACGGGGAACGCATGGCGAAGAGTGGCGATGTTGTGGTTGTTACGATCAATTATCGATTAGGGCCGTTAGGATTTTTGCATCTGACTCCAAAGGGAGATGGCCTGACCTCTAATGCGGGACTGCTGGATCAGATCGCTGCGCTGGAATGGGTTAGGGATCACATCTCTGCCTTTGGCGGTAACTCGGACGAAGTAACGGTGTTCGGTGAATCGGCAGGGGCGATGAGTATTGCCGCTTTATTGGCGATGCCAGCAGCTGAGGGACTGTTCCAGCGTGCGATTTTGCAGAGTGGTGCGTCGCAGGTATTGTCAACTTCACAGGCTGAACAAGTGACGGCTGTGTATCTGCAGCAGCTGGGTGTGGACACTCAGCATCCAGAACGGTTGTTTACGCTGCCGACAGATGCGCTGATGCTAGCTATGGCGAAGACGCATGAAGTCATCGGACCAGGGATGGCGATGATCTATCAACCCGTTGTGGACGGTGTGACCTTGCCAGATGTACCGCTGTCTGCAATCGCGCAAGGTTCAGCAAAGCAGGTATCCGTTTTGATTGGAACGAACTTGCATGAGGGGGCCTATTTCATCCGAAAAGAATCCCATCTAATGAACAAGTCAACAGCGAGTCAGGCATTGGAGATGATGACGGGCATGTCAGACATCGGCGACCTGATAGAACCATTTCCGGTTACGATTGAGGGACAGGCACAAATGTTGACTGATCTATTTTTTTGGCGTCCTGCATTGGCTCTTGCTGTTGCGCAGTCGGCGCATACGCCTGTATGGATGTATCGTTTTGATTGGACATTGCCGGGGCATCCTACCTTTGGACAAGCGGTTCACGGTGCCGAAATTGCGTTTGTTTTCGATAATCTGGAGTTGCTAGGTAAGCTTGGATTAGAGATTCAACCGTCGATGCAAAAGCTGGCTCAAGCTATGCAGCAGGCATGGGTTGCTTTTGCACGTGATGGGAAGCCTGTGCTGTCTGAGGGGGCTTGGCCGATGTACGACAGGGAAGAGCGGACTACAGCTATTTTCCATCAGGATATTAAAGTAGAGCAAGACCCCGAAGGAGATAGACGCCGTCAATTAACCGGTCAGATGACCCTATAAGTAGACAAGAGAGAGAGAGCATCCTAAGAACTCTAATGTAAAAAGCCTTCGCCCGTAATTTGTATACGGACGAAGGCTTTTGTTAGTCATAAGATGTATTGCTGTTCATTCTTACTTGCATGAAATTGCAACGATGCAATGTGTAAGTTAAATCTTAAATCGCTTAACCAGCTGTTGCAAATCCTGCGCCATGTTGGACAACTCCTGAGACGAAGATGCGATTTCCTCCATGGCCGCCATTTGCTCCTGAGCGGCAGCAGATGTTGTCTGTGAACTGTCCGCTGAATTGCGAGACAGACTTGCCAAATGGGTGACAGTAGCGGAAACTTCCTCTGTACTGGCTGAGATTTGTTCAGCTGCAGCGGATACACTTTGAATTTGTTCCACGATATGAGATGTAGAGCGTTCAATATTCGTAAATGCACCTTCTGCATCTTGGCTAATACGTAATCCTTCACCTACCTGGTTACGAACATTACCGTTCATGGTAGCGGTGGAGCGTTGAATCAAATCGAGCATCTGAGTAATGATCTGACTGATGGAATCCGCGCTTTCCTTGGATTGCTCAGACAGCTTGCGTACCTCTATAGCGACTACGGCAAATCCACGCCCGGCTTCGCCTGCTCTGGAAGCTTCAATAGACGCGTTCAGAGACAACAAATTGGTTTGCTTGGCAATGGCGGCAATAGCTGTATTCATCTGCTTCGCATCGTCTGAGAGCTGGGATAGCTCATCCATCAGGCTAGCTGTTTGGCTTACAGCTTCCAGAATACGGTCCATTTGTGTCCGCACATGGCTGATCATTTGACTGCCTTGTGCCACATCATGCTCGGTTTGTCCTGCTGAATCCACGATGGAGCTTGCCGATTCGGCAATGGTGCTGACACCCTTCGCCATTTCTTCAACGGCATTAGCGGTTTGCTCGGATGCCTCGGCGCTGGTGGCTGCATTTTCTGCGGATTCCATAACCGTTTCCGCTACGTGTTGTACGGACTCCGTCGTTTGCTCTGTACTTTCCTTGATCATCAGAGAAGAGGAAGCAAGTCGGGAGGACGTTTGATTGACCTCGGAAACCATCGTATGCAAGGAATGCGTCATCTGGTCAAAATTCTGTGCCAGTTCGCCGAACTCATCCTTGCTGGATAGATTAACACGTTCGGTCAGATTTCCGTCACGGACGATGCGTGTTCCTGCTTGCAGCTTGCGCAGCGGAATTAAGAACGAGCGGACCATAAGCACAATGATGATTGCAGCGGCAAGTATGGAAATGACAATCACAATCAGGCTTTGCTTCAGAATCGGTTGGGCTGCATCACTGTAATCCTCCAGATCCGACAGTGCGATAATGTTCCAACCGGTGAGAGGGTCCTTAAGTGTAAAGGCCAGCATATCTCGATTCATAAATTGAATTTGCGACATGGAAGGAGTATCATTTTCGACGGTTGTCGCCACTTCGGGAAGTCCCTCTATGGCGTCAGCAGGTTTTTTGCCTGCCTTGTTAAAGGCTGTTCCAGTCCCAGATACAACTTTATGTTCAGAATCAACAATAATGAGTCCTCCGCGTTCACCAATCTTAACAGACTGCAGACTTTCACCCATCTTGTCCAGATTCAAAGCCAATGAAACAGCTCCTTCACCGTCCTCCAGCGTTCCCGATATATTAACGACTAAATTCCCTGTCGTGACGCTGGCAACTGGAACACCGACGAATACCTTGCCCTTTTCCAGCATTGCATTTTTGTACCATTTTCTCTCCCGGGGGTCATAATCGTCCTCCTGTTTTTTCGGCGAACGTATGTATTGCCCTTTCGCATTGCCGAGAAGCGCGGCATCTAGCTCGGGATGAGCCTTGACGATGACATCCAACTTTTTCTGAAGGGCCTCTTGGTTGGTACCAATGGAATCAGATTTGATTTCAGTGGTAAGCACGTCCAGGTCTTTCATAATGGGCGCTACATACTGATTGACATTGCTTCGGATCAGATACAGATTCGTGTATACGGAACCGCCCATTTGCTGACTGAGTTGTGTCGTAGCCCCCTGATAGGAAAAGTACCCGATAAGTACGCTAGGAATCAATAACACAGCCAAAAAAGATATTATTAATCTTGTCCTCATTAAATAAAACTGCTTGAGAAACCTGTTCCACCACGGAACTGTTTGTTTTGTTTTAGTCATAGTTATTGCTCCTCTGTGTCTGATGATCACTACATTGTTTTATTCGACAGAAACCGACGAATTTTATAGATGTAATCTTTGAGAAACGAGGAATAATTGCTTGTTTTAGACACTTTTTTCGGAAAATAGGTCTAAAGAACTATGATTTATATGAATACGAATACATAAAAAGCCAAATCAGAGATGCAAAAGCATCTTCACGATTTGGCTTGGGTGAGTCATGAAAGGGACATTGAACTGTTAATTTTTTTGCTGACGTGAAATCATAAAGAGCGTAATCCAGATGAGCATAAAACCAGTCAATTGCGCTACAGTGACAATTTGCTGAAATGCGATCCAGTTAATCACGACACCAACCATGGGAAAGCTTAATTCTGCCATCGTAGCATAAGACGCTTTGGTCGTACTTAAGCCTTTGTAATACAACAATAAGCTAAGAAGACCCGGAAGCAATGCCTGCAATAGCAGATTGATAATCACAGCTGCGCCCGCCCATGTACCGGCAGGCATATTCCATGGCGCATGCTCTACAGAGGTGAGGACAATCAGCAGAGGGAGCGCGACCATGAAGCGGAGGGAGGTTACCGTTTCATATTTCATTGAACGAAGCAAGTAACTTCCCATGACTGTCGAACCGCCCCACAGAACTGCTGCACCGAGTGCAAGTAGACTACCGACCTGGACAAAATCACGAACATGTCCGAAGGGGAGCGACCAACCGAAGGTCAGAAGATACGTCCCGAACAGAGCGACGACAATTAATAATCCAAAATGACGCGGCAACATTTCCTTCAAAATAATACGAGCTAGAATAATAGCGACCAAGGGTTGAAGCTTCTGGAGTAAGAGTACAGCATTCAAATCACCATTGCTGAGTGCCATGGTGAAAATTACGCTGGCCAGAGCCGAGCCACCCCACGAGACGAACAAAATAGCGAAAACTTGACGAAGCCGTACCGCTTTGAGCTCCTCACGATGCTTCCACAACATCGGTGTCAGAGCGAGGAAAAGCAGCACATGCTCCATTAGTACAATTTGTGTTGAGGTAAATGACTTTAACAAAATAATACGAAACAGCGGGTCTGCGCCCCACAAGGCTGCTCCAATTGCGACCAGCCAAAAACCACTTTTCATGTGGGAGCTACGATCAAAACCTTTGGATGTTAGTACAGTAGAAGATTGACTCATACTCAATTAGCTCCTTGCGAATACAGGACCGGTGGCACAAAAACCCCCGTCCATGGCGAAAGGCCATGCAAGACGGGGGTTGATCAAATAAACTTGCCGCTTTACGCAAGTTAAATGAAGTTACTGCAAAACCAATAACGCAGTATTCATCCACTTCGCGGCATGTTGATATTTCGATCTTCTTCCATCCGGACTTTACCGTCGGCTTTGGCATCTCACCAAATCAGTCCGTATCCTGTTGCCAGATACAGAGTCGCGGGCTTAGCTCCATGAGCCATACCGCCGGTTGGGAATCTCACCCTACCCCGAAGATCCTTATTCCGTTTTTAATTTCTCCTATAGGATATACCTGTTTTAGAATGAAGTCCAGTGAAAAATGTGTGTATATCGAACAATGATTTTCATCTGTTTTTTGAAAGCGCTCTACGAAATTACATATTACGAGGTAATATCCTTATACTCAATACCTCGAATCGCCGCATAAGCCACAAGCATTCCCAGTATAGAGAAGCCGATTTGCACGGGGGCAATGGAGCTAAGGGTAGCGCCGTTATTATTGGAGAAAAGCAATGCTACAATCAGGATTGAGGTCACAATGGTGGTGGGTACAGAGTATCTTCGCATCCCCATATACAGCGGAACCAGTCCCATAAAGCTGGCAGCAACGGCATTGATTAACGTCCGTGCTGATTGTTGCCCCAGTATGGAAAGAGTAAGGTTATCCGGTACAATCAAAACAAACTGGTTGAGCAGATGAATAGCAGCCGTAATGATTATTTCCGAAATAATAATGGACAAGAACGTGAACAGTAATACGACCAAGAGTTTGGCGATCATCAGCTTTTGACGATGAATCGGATACATGAACAAGATCGTAATCGATTTGGACTTAAATTCCCCGACGATAAAGCGGCATAGGAGAACGGAAGCAAACACAATAAATGTAGCTCTTACAAAATTGTCTATTAGATCCAATAGTTGAGTGTACTGTGTGAATTCAGGTATTCCTTCACTTTGACTTTCCAGCGCAATAACACAGAGCAGCCCAAGAATGCATGCATTGGCGATCAGTGCTGAACGGATATAACCCGTCAGATGAAATTTTTTCAGCTCCAACTGCATCAATTTAAGCATGGAGATCACCTCCGTTTAACAGGCGAAAAAAGTAGTCTTCCAGCGTGCTGCTTTTCTGATGAATGGAATCCACCTCTATATCATTTAAGATGAGCGTCTTCGTAATTTGTTTCTGCGGTACATTTGTATCGTAAATACGTATACTCTGTTCATTTATCACCTTTATATTATTCAGGCTCAAATGATGGGAGAGGACGTAGGCCGCCTTCTTACAATCGTTGGTCGTAAATTCGATGTATTCCGTATTGGTTTCCCGCACCTGCTCCATCGATACTTCCTCAATCAGTCGTCCGTGATTAATCACGCCTACCGTATCCGCAATCTGCTCTATTTCCGCTAAAATATGACTGGACACGAGCAGGGTCATCCCATATTCCTTGCATAACATGTGGAATAGTTGGCGGATTTCCTTGATTCCCACTGGGTCCAGACCATTAATGGGTTCATCCAAAATGAGTAGCTCTGGCTTAGTCGCAATAGCGCGGGCAATCCCGAGACGTTGTTTCATTCCTAGCGAAAAATCCTTTACCGGCTTGTCATCTGCATTTCGCAAATTCACTAATTCCAGGGCATCCCGAACAGCCTGCTTATTATAGTAGCCCATGTATTCACAATGAAGTTCGAGATTTTGCTGTGCCGTCAGCCTGTCATAAAAAATCGGGTATTCAATAATCGAACCCATCCGTCCGAGCAGATGATACGATTTTGGCGTTAATTTCTCACCGAATAATTCAATTTCACCCGATGTCGGCTTGAGTAAATTCGTAATCATTTTCATCATCGTCGTCTTGCCTGCCCCGTTAGGACCGAGAAAGCCATAGGTTTCTCCCTTGCGCACATTCATACTGACTCCCGCTACAAGTTCGTTGCCCTTCAGGGCCTTTGTCAACTGATGTGTACGTATTACGTAAGTCATGGGTGTTCTCCCTTCGTATACTGCTGATAATTCAAGGATAAAGGGCGAAATGTTCATTTTTCTTTCGTGATTCTTACAAATTTATTAAGTTAAGCATGTTTAGTTCGACTAATAGTTGATTTTCTTCAATGTAAAAGAGAAGACCGTCCGCTCATATGGTCTACTAGTTAATTGAATTTCTCCGTTCATCGCTTCAACCAGGCGTTTGGCAATCGTAAGGCCCAGTCCGCTGCCTTGTACCGCCTTATTGCGGGAGTCCTCCAGTGTGTACATGCGTTCAAAAACCTTGTCCTGCTCAGATTCCTGTATGCCTTTCCCACGATCCCATATCTCGATACACACCGTATCCTGCTGTTCCGATAGAGCCAGACCCAGCGTCCGTCCGTCTGCCCCGTAGCGAATGGCATTCGAGATCAGATTGTTCAGTACCCGCCCAATCGCTCCTTCGTTCCCCAAGGCATGAATGGGGTGCTCTGGGATCTCAATATGCACAGTAAACCCCTGTGCGGTCAGCAGGTCATAAAACTCCAAAATGCTGCGTCTGCACAGTTCTCCCACTTCCAGTCGAGTCAACGGAATATCCGTATCATTAGCCTCCAGCTTCGCCAAGCTAAAAAAGCTGCCGATCAGCTCAATCGCCTCGCTTGTCTTTTGATGAATTTTGGATAGCAGCTTTATACGTTCTTCTGGCAAAATAGTCGGATCGCCATCCAGCATCTCGGCATATCCAAGCACAACCGTAAGCGGGGTCTTGAGATCGTGGGAAATGTTCGAAATCATTTTGCGCATAGCGATTTGGCTACGGTTGTAATCTGCAGACACTCTGAGATTCAAGTCCAGTAGTCGGTTAATTTCCGTCATGAGTCGTTGCAGTTCAACGTCACCTGTGACATATAGCAGTTTTTCCGCATGATTCACCGTCACGATCCGCTCTAGTAGGGTTCGGATATCCTTTATTTTGCGCTTATAGGCCACACGCTCCCGCCAAAGCCATACTATAACGATTGACATGATGAGGACGATAATCCATTGAGAAATGTTTTCGATGTTCATATCAACCATTCTCCCATTTGTAGCCAATGCCCCATAGCGTTTTAATGTGGACAGGATGAGAGGGATCTTCTTCGATTTTCTCGCGCAGGCGGCGAATATGGACGTTAATCACGTTCTCGTCGCCCATATAATCGTCTTTCCAAATAAATCCGTATAATTGTGCTTTTGTAAATACTCGATTCGGATTGGCTACAAACAGCTTCAAAATATCGGACTCTTTGGCTGTTAGCTGAATTTCATTTTCATTGCGTATGACTGTAAAATGATCAAAATCAATGCGCAGACTGCCGTAGGTCAAAACTTGTGCTTGCGGCTGTTCCTCCTGCTGTTGCTGACGGGCATATGTAGTAGATCTGCGGATCGCGGACTGAATACGAGCGGTCATTTCCAGCATTGAAAAAGGTTTGGCAACATAATCGTCTGCCCCAAAGCCCAGTCCAAGCGCTTTATCCACATCGCTGTCCTTGGCTGACATAATCAGAATAGGTACGGCGCTGTGGGTACGGATTCGGCGGATCACCTCCATACCGTCCACCTTCGGCATCATCAAATCCACCAGTACCAGATCATAGGTATGACGTTCAAAGGCAAGAAGCCCCTCTTCCCCGTCATAGGCAGTGGTTAGACTGTATCCTTCCTTAGTGAGTGCTTTGAGTAGCATTTCGGCGATGGATAGATCGTCTTCAATAAGTAAAATATGTTGTGACATAGGTGTGGAACACCCCTAATTTTTAGATTAAGCTCGCGTGACGAACTGTACCTGAATTATATAGAGCAGTGGAGGGGATTTCCATAAAAAATATCCAAAGGGAAAATTAATGTGTCTGGTAATATATCATTCCCCTATATTATACTGAAAGAGTTTATAATCGGATGTTTGGAATACGGTGTTATAATATCCGGGACATGCCTCATGTGAGAGATTAGGTATGTCGAATCACGCTGCGGTACAGGACCGTCAATAAAGGAGAGCAACGATGTTTGTTATACGAGGAACACAAAAACTGCTGAAGGAATGGGAGACTGAACCACTTCAAGTTGATATTTATCCGCCTTTGAATAGTTGGCATGCCAGCTTGTTTTTACTTAATCGAAGAAAAAATATAGTGTTTATGCATGATATATCCCGCTTAAGCATCACGCTTTTTGGGATCAAAAAATCGCAGTACAACAACCTGCCAGTTCTTTTTGTGCAAGCTTTGAAGGAATTAATGATCAGTGAATGCTTTGATGAACAGATTGTAAAGGCATACACACAGGAAGGCGAGCAGATGCTGGCTACGACGACGAATAGTCATAGTGTAATGGGAACCTTGGATGAGATTATTTTTATCATGAAGGAACTGGATATGGAGCATGGGTGCGAGCTGGAAAAAAACCAGTGGAATAACCGGATTGTTTTTAAAACTGTTGAATACAAGTACCCTGTTGATGTTTTTAAAGAAATGCTAGAAAAGCATTATAAACTAGAGAGTATTTGAGAAATTTATGATTTTACCGAAATTAAGTTCCATTTATTCCCTCTGTCCTATATAATCTAATATAGTTCTAAAAGACTATATAAAGAGAGGTAAGGGGTAAATGAAAATTAAATTAAGAAATAAAACTGGAATGATCAAGGAACGCAAAGTAGGTTTTTCATGGACTACGCTCTTTTTCGGTTTTTTCCCTGCGTTGTTTAGAGGGGATTGGAAGTGGGCAGTTATTATTTTTCTGGTGTCGATCCTTACGAGTGGGGCGTCCAACTTTGTATTTTGCTTCATCTATAACCGCTTACATATTAATGATCTGCTGTCCCAAGGCTATGGTCCTGCTACTAAGAAATCCCAAGCTATCCTGATTTCTAAGGGATTTATTGCTGAAAATTACGCTGCTAACTTTGCAGGTTAATTTGAGAGCTGCTTGTTAAACGAGACGTATCAAAAGAGCATCCACCAAAGTCCATGCGGGCGGGGAATGCTCTTTTTTTATAACTCACATGATAGCAACGCTTGCGATGAAATGAATCATAGCGCAATAAGCGGCACACTTTGGTAAAATAAAACGATACAGGGTTTGGCACCATCGGTCAGACTTATAAAACTGGGGGTACATAACGAAAGATGAAGAGGATTATTGATATAGCCAAAGAAGCAGGAATTGAAGAAGAACATTTGGAGACGTATGGAAAATATAAAGCGAAGCTGAATCCGTCCCTGTGGGAGCAGTTAAAGGATCGCCCGAATGGAAAGCTGGTGCTGGTTACGGCGATGAATCCCACACCGGCGGGAGAAGGAAAAACGCTGACAACCATCGGGCTGTCACAGGCGCTGAATGCGCTGGGGCATAAAACCGTTGCTGCGTTGCGTGAGCCGTCCCTTGGCCCTTGCTTCGGCATGAAAGGAGGAGCAACCGGGGGAGGACAAGCCCAGATTGTTCCGGCAGAAGACATTAACCTGCATTTTACAGGTGATATTCACGCGATTTCAGCTGCGCATAATTTGCTGGCAGCGATGATCGATAACCATTTGTTTCATGGAAATGCTTTGCGGTTGAAACCGGAGCGGATCGTGTGGAAACGCGCTGTCGATATGAACGACCGGAGTTTACGAAATATTGTGACCGGATTGGGGTCAGGTAATGGAGCGGTGAGAGAAAGTGGCTTTCTGATTACCTCGGCTTCAGAAGTGATGGCGGTATTATGTTTAAGTGAAGATATGGACGATCTTAAAGTGCGATTGGGTCGGATGGTGATTGGTTATAACGAAGATGGCGAAACGGTAACAGCTGAGGAACTACATGCGGTGGAAGGTATGGCTGTGCTGCTTCGGGAAGCATTGAAACCCAATCTGGTGCAAACGTTGGAGGGAACTCCAGTTATTGTGCATGGCGGACCTTTTGCGAATATTGCGCATGGATGCAGTAGTTTGATCGGTACGAAGCTGGCCCTGAAGCTGGGAGAGGTGGTCGTTACGGAGGCTGGATTCGGGGCTGAGCTGGGGGCAGAAAAGTTTTTTGACATCAAGTGCCGTCAATCCGGTTTGCAGCCAGATGCGGCTTTGTTGGTCGTAACCGCCAAAGCGCTGAAATATAACGGCGGTGTAGCTAAAAATGAGCTGGACGCAGAAAATCTGAAGCAATTGCAACTTGGATTAGCCAACATGAACCGGCATGTACGGAATTTGCAAAAGTTTGGCGTGCCAGTACTGGTAGCGGTCAACCATTTTGTAACAGATAGCGAGGCCGAGCTGGAACTAATATTCTCGGAATGCCGCAAGCTGGGTGTACCCGCAGAGCTGTCACAGGTGTGGGCACAGGGAAGCCAAGGGGGAGAAAAGCTAGCCCAAAGCCTGCTCAACCTGCTCCAGGAGGACAAAGCCCATTTTGCACCATTGTATGAGCATACACTTGATTTGCAAGCGAAAATTAGTGTCATTGCGAAGGAACTTTACGGTGCGGCAGAGGTAGCTTACACTCCTGCGGCCAAACGGGCGTTGGCCGGTATGGAGCAGCTTGGTTTTGGACAACTGCCTGTATGCATGGCCAAAACGCCGTATTCTTTCTCAGATCAACCTTCTCTGCTAGGTGCACCGGAGGGCTTTATCATTCACGTGTCCCGCGTTTCTTTGTCCGCAGGGGCAGGCTTTGTGGTCGTGGAAACAGGCAATACTATGACGATGCCAGGTTTGCCCAAATCCCCAGCAGCTGAGCATATGTCGCTGGAGGCAGATGGGAGCATTCAAGGTCTAATGTAGTATCTTTAGAAAAATGGCAACTTCTTAAGATGAAGTGCCGAGCAGTTTGGGCAGTGCAGTAAGCAATTTTTGCCGGGTCATGGCATCGCTCCAGTTCCAGCGGTCAGCTTCTACGAAATATACCCGACCTTGACGTACAGCAGGAAGACTGCGCCAGAGAGGGCTGCTGATCATGCGTTCCAGCGTATGTTTGGATTCTGGAGCTGTTGGGACAAGCATAAAAATGCGGTCCCCGGCGTAATCAGGTAATTCGTTCGGATCTATTTCCGCGAAGCCTTGTTCCGCGTCAAGCACCTTTTGGATCGGCTCAACGGGCTGAAAGCCCTGTGGGTGGTAGAGGGCCGACGAGAATCCAGACATACCCATGACAAAGAGCCGATCACCATGATCGAAGATGAAGACGGAGGCCGTTTCTCCGGCTGTGATTTGCGTACCGAGCTGCTGCCACATTGCCAGATTGCGGGCTGTAAAGGTAGACAACCAGCGTTCGGCCTCCCGCTCCTTACCGAGCCAGGCGCCAAGTGTACGCATCCGTTCCTCCAGCGTGGCGAAGGAGTTGAAGGTAACGGTTGGAGCGATACTGGCAATGCGCTCATATTCCTGTTCATCCGAATTGGCGATGATAATTAGATCGGGATCAAGAGCGCTGGTCAAGCGAATATCCAGGGGAAGGCCCACATCGGCGACATTCACAAGACGATGTTTATAGACGCTGTATTCACTGAGCCGCAGACTTCCACCGATGGCTTTGGTCCCTAATGCCAATAGATCGCCCATCGTTTCTCCATGATAGATGATGCGGCTTGCTCGGCGCGGAATGTGAATATGGTGACCCGTCCAATCCTTGACGCGCACAGAACCGGAGACAGAAAGTGCGTACTTGCCAGGGGGAATCCCGGTCATTTGCCTAAACCGTCGATTAAAATAATATTCGTCAGAGAAACCAACCTGACGGGCAATTTCACGTAAAGGCCGTTTGCATTCCAGCAGCAGCCGCTTGGCATGGTTCAAGCGCAGCTCAGTGAGGTAATGCAGCGGCTTTTTGCCTGTAATTTTACGGAACAATTGGGAGTATTGCCATATGGAAACGTTCGCTTGTTCAGCGAGCTGCTTGACGGTAATGGGCTTTTCATAGTGGTTTTCCATATATGAAAGGGTACCTTCCACCGATGCTGGCAATGCCGGATTAGAGGTATTATTTTGATCAATATGGGTGTGGTCTTCCTGCCACAGCAAGAGCAACTCTTGAAACATGATTTGCTGCCGTAATACAGATGTTTGGTTATGCGACTGTACCGTTTGTTGGGTACTATGAAATAACTCTTCAGTCAACTGAATAAGTTTGGAGGAAGAAGAGGAGGCAATGTATTCGCGTGGTCCCGGCAGGACAGGTTCATGATATAGGGATGGCATACGTGCTGCGTGTTCAGGCAAGGCCATGTCCGCTTGTAGTTCTGATGGCAAAGCGATGACCTCAAACGTGATTTTGTAGTATTCGGGTACAGTTCCATTCAGGGGAGCGATTTGATAGGATTCACCTGGAGCTAGCCAATACCCATGACCTGTATGGGATAGATACTGCTCTGGGCCAATGTCCACCATACCTGTCCCACCGATGAATATAAGAAGACAGTGATATGAATTGGGACGTGATAATAATTCATCGGTAGGCTCACCAACCAACGCAATTTCTTTAAAATGAAAAAGCAGTGAGCTGAATGGGGGAGGATATACGGACGACGGAGACTGGTTCACGGTATTGCTCCTTTTATTGAGAATGGTTATCATGTATGTATAAGTATACCTCCTTTAGGTTCAACAAAAAAGAAGCCTATCAACAAGTGTCGATAAGCTTCTCCAATTTTTATTTGATGAGCTTGGGCAATTCCTCCAGCAGCCATTCTCGAGTGGAAGCATCACTTTCAGTTTTGCCAATATCCTGAGTGTACACACGTCCCTGTTTGACAGCAGGAAGCTGGAGCCACAGCTTGCTTTTCATTAACTGTTCGGTGGATTGTTGGGCTTCTGAACTTGGTGTTCTTAGTATGAAAATCCGATCTCCAGCGTATTGTCCGATCACTTCCTGAGATATTTGTACAAATCCTTTGTCCTCATCCAGTGCTTTCTGAATAAGAGGAGTAGGCTTGAAACCATTCTTTTCATACAGTATTTGTGACAGTCCTGTCCGTCCCATTGCGAATAAACGGTCACCAGGATAGTAGGTAAACACTGAAGCAGTTTCCCCCGCCTTAACACCCTCTGCGTGAAGCTTGGTCCACATCTCCGCTTCCTTTATTTTATATTGGGCAAGCCAATCTTCAGCAGCCTTTTTCTTATTCACAATGTCTCCGAGATGCAGCAAACGTTCGTTTAACGGGGCAAAGGTATCGAACATAATTGTAGGTGCAATTTTTGTTAACGCTGCGTATTGTTTTTCATCTGTATCGGCGGTAATGATCAGGTCAGGCTGTAGTTCCAAGGTTTTTTCCAAATTAATCGGGAACCCCAGATCGGCCACGTTCTGAACCTGCTTCTCATAAACCTTGCCTTCAATCATAGAAGTCGATGTACCTATAGCTTGTACGTCTAAAACCAATAGATCCCCATAGTTTTCTCCGAAGTAAGCAATGCGCCCAGGAGTCGTGGGAATGTTCACTGTATGTCCCTTATAGTCTGTGTAGTCACGAGTTGTGGCAGCTTCCGATGTTTTTGTAGATGCTGTTGTGTTGCTGCTTGCAGTCTGATTGTCAGATGCGCCGCATCCCAGCAGCAATGCCCCCATAAGAAAGAAAAGGCAGATCAGAGCAGTGTATTGTCGAGTAGAATTTTTGTTGATTGTCGAGTTCTTGTTGGTCATAGCAACCTCCGTATAATAGAATGATTCAGAATTTTATAAATGAGAATTATTATCACAAAAGCAATGATAAGCGCTGGACCCTCAATACTCAATGGACAAACTTGGTCAATGAATCCGATTTTGTACAAAATAATTCTCATGTGTTCTTAGCCCATTTCAGGTTTTTCAAATTTTATTGATTTGTCATTTTTTATGGTATAGAATATCGTTTTTATACATTTGAAAGGGGTTTTGAAATGGCATTGTTTATTACATATGTTTTACTAGGTTTCTCTATAGCACTACCTGTAGGTACAATTACGGTTGAAAGACGAAGCAAGGGCTAAAGAATGGATTCATGCATGGATGGATTGTGGGCCTTGGGGGGGATGACCGTCGATTTGTTATTAATCATTGGTTTATATTTTGGTCTGGCCTCTGTTTTGTCATTATCTGTTGTACAGGTGATCATGTGGCTCATTGGAGCTATATTTTTGTGCTACGTGGGGTACGACAGCATTAAAAATGCGGATCATGATATTGCACTGGAAGGAGAAAAAAAGACGAAATCATTATTTTCTTCCTATAAAAATGGACTGCTTGTAGCTGTTTCACCGGGGAATTTAGTGTTCTGGGTGAGTGTTTTTGGGACTGTGCTGGCAAGCTCATTTGATCAGTCAAATACAAGTCAATTCTTGGTTGTTGGCTTAGGTATTTTGTTTGGTATTCTTATCCATGATTTAGGCTTGATGGCCCTTGTTGCGACAACACGAAAAGCGATGAATCGAACCGCCATCAAGTGGGTCACGATCAGTGCTGGTGTGGTCTTGATCGGTTTTTCTTTTTATTTCCTGTATGAATTTATGATCACTCTCCAAAAGATTTTATAGCATTACACAAGGATACGTTCAAGCTTGTCATGCCAGTCTGCATAAATCGAACAAGTCCTTCATAGACATGTACTAATTCATTTAAAACATGTGCTGAAGGGGTTGATGACATGCGCCGGATTTCATGGATGCTTGCCATGGTCATGTGTGTAACGCTGCTACTGGCCGGGTGCGGCAAGAAGAGCGCGGACGATGTGGTTAAAGATTTGAGTGACGTGGTGAGCGACCTGAACAGCTACCACGGTACAGCTTTGATGACGCTGCATACCGGCGACACGCCGCAGGAATACAAGGTTGATATTTCCTACCGCAAGCCGTCCTATTACCGAATTGCCATGACGAACGAGAAAAAGGATGTTACGCAAATTGTGCTTCGTAATGATGAGGGTGTATTTGTACTGACACCCAGCCTGAACAAAAGCTTCCGTTTCAAAAGCGACTGGCCAAACAATCAGGGTCAAGTATATTTATATGAAACGTTGGTTCGCAGCATTATCGGCGATGCCTCCCGTCAGTTGGCTACCGACGATAAATCCTATGTGTTTGATGTGGCAGCGAATTACAACAGCCATGCGCTGGTGAGACAAAAGATATGGCTGTCCAAAAATGACTATGCACCGACTCAGGTACAGGTGTCTGATGCGAATGCCAAGGTAGTTGTTGATCTGAAATTCGATCAATTTGCTTTTGATACGAAGTTTGACAAGGACTCTTTTGATATGGAGCGGAACATGGCTTCAGGTAAGACGAGTACGGGTAGCGAAGGGGCGCCATCTTCCGGAGCAGTGGAGCCCAGCGGTCAGCTTGATCCTTCCGGTGCGATAGATGGGACGACTGGCGTGACGTCTGGCGAACCCGGACAAGAGCAGGGAACAGCAGGGGATGCAGTCCAGCAGCCGTCAGGGGAAGCGAAGGTGGACGGTACTGCCACAAATGATACGTCCAAACCGGACGCAGCAGCCAACGCAGATGCGCAGCAACAAACCCCGGGCACATCGGATGCCGCAAACGGAACGTCAGCGGGAACAGATGCGGCAGAAGCTGTGATGGGTGAGTTCGGCTTAATCGAACCGTCCTACACGCCAGCCGGAGTACAGATCAAGGATACGCCGGAGCTGGAGGATAATGGTACACATGCCGTGATGCTGCGGTATAGTGGAACGTATAATTATACCATTGTGGAGGCGCGTCCAAAAGATCGGGCAGTCGCACTAGCCGCAGGCGAACTGGTTGATATTGGAGGAAGCTTTGCCGTTCTGACCGGAGGCGAACAGCAGACGATGACCTGGATGAATGACGGAATCGAGTTCAGAATCACCAGTGCTGACCTGCCTGTGAGCGAAATGATACAAATTGCCGCTTCTATACAGGATCAATCGGGTAAATAAAACTTTATAGACGGATGCAGACGGTCTAGAGTGTAAAAATGCTCTGCTGCCGCCCGTATCCGTCTTTTGTTCATTCGCGGTCTAGGATGTGCACCGCTTGTATGTCGTGTTCATTGTAGAGGATGCAGGCAAACGTCTCCTGCCATTGACAGCCACGTTTTTGAACATTACCATTAACCTTTGGAAGCAAGAACTTTGCCACACTCCGAATGGTAAAAGGTTATGTTACAGGCTAACAATTGAAGAAGGTGACTGGATTTGCAAGCACAATACAGATCGACCCGGGCCGAAATCAACCTGGATCACCTTGGCGCCAACTATGAAGCTTTTCGCAAGGCATTGCCAGCGGATAAGCTGATACTGGTCTGTGTCAAGGCTAATGCCTACGGACACGGTGCCGTGGAAATTTCAAAGGAATTGGAACGCCTTGGTGCGGATTATTTGAGCGTCGCTTTTCTGGATGAAGCGTTGGAGCTTCGTCATGCGGGGGTTCAGCTACCGATTCTTGTACTCGGCTATACCTCACCGGAAGCTGTACAAACGGCTTGGGAGCATGATATCTCATTGACTGTGTTCAGTGAAGAAGTGCTGGAGGGTATCCGCAGACTGGACCGCCAAGGAAACGAACGCAAGTTGAAGGTGCACATCAAAATAGACAGCGGCATGGGAAGACTGGGTTTGCTGCCTGGAGAAGAGGCTATGGCTTTTGTCCGGCAAGCTCACGAATTAGAGCAAGTGCTGCTGGAAGGCATGTACACCCATTTTGCCCGCGCGGATGAAGAAGACAAAAGCTATACACTGCTACAATATGATCGGTTTCGGGGCGTGGCGGAAGCGCTAAGGGAACAAGGTATTACCATTCCCATTATACATACGGGCAATAGCGCCGCCACCATTGATACCCCTTCTCTTTCCCCCAATATGGTGCGGATTGGTATCAGTATATACGGTCTGTATCCGTCTGATGAGGTTAATCGGCAAGCCATTGAGCTGCTGCCTGTATTGTCATTGAAGACGGCGGTGGTTTACACCAAAACGCTTCCTCCCGGCTGGGGAGTTAGTTATGGCACCCGGTATGTAACCTCCAGTGAAGAACGGATCGGTACACTGCCAATCGGCTATGCGGATGGATACTCCCGCATGCTGAGTGGGAAGATCGAAGTGTTGATACGCGGTCGCCGCGTCCCGGTACTCGGTACGATTTGCATGGACCAGTGTATGGTATCCTTACAATCTTTCGCAGAAGATGCGGAAGAAATCCAAACCGGCGAAGAGGTTGTTCTCATCGGCCAGCAGTCCGGCGAAACTATCGCGGCGGATGAGTTGGCATCCAAGCTTGGTACGATCCACTATGAGGTGATCTGCATGATCGCAGATAGGGTACCGCGTGTATACACACGAGGTCATGTTCCTGTTGTTCGAGTGAACTCGCTTCTTCCAACCCGCTGGAATTAATTTCATAACGCAAATTACCGAATAAAAGCAGGAGTTTTCGCAGAACGTCCCGAAATATGTACAAAGGAAAGAAAAGAGCGCTATAACTGTCAAAAGACGCATCAGGCTCCGCTGACACTTGTATTTCGGGGATCAAACGCCTGTACGAAAACGAACTGCGTAGTTTATAATGGAATGCAGCATAGATGATATACGAATATCATATACATTCTCTTGTATTCCGTTTGAATAAATTACCGGGAATAACGTTATAATGGTACAATGGCGACAAGGTTTTGGGGGTGGAAGAGAAGTTGGCCAATTTGCAGAACACCAAAAGAATAATGATCAGTTTGCCAGATCATCTCTTGCAGGAAGTGGACGGGATCGTAGCTATGGAAAATTCCAACCGCAGTGAATTTATCAGGCAGGCCATGAAGCTGTATGTAGGCGAACGTAAAAAACGTTACATTCGTGAAGCTATGCAGCGTGGATACATGGAAATGGCTAAAATCAACTTAACCATGGCATCCGAAGCCTTTCACGCGGAGGAAGATGCAAACAGCACCTTGGGCCGTACAGTTAGCGGGGTGTAATCCATATTGATCGTAAAGCGCGGCGACGTTTTTTTTGCAGACCTTTCACCCGTAGTCGGTTCCGAGCAAGGTGGCGTCAGACCTGTGCTGATCATTCAAAATGATATCGGCAACCGGTTTAGTCCTACTGTGATCGTAGCAGCTATCACCGCTCAGATTCAGAAGGCAAAGCTGCCTACACACGTGGAAATCGACGCGGCGACGCATGGCTTTGATCGTGATTCTGTTGTTCTTCTGGAGCAAATTCGGACGATCGACAAGCAAAGGCTTACCGACAAAATCACCCATTTAGATGAAGAAACCATGCGCAAAGTGAGCGATTCGCTACAAATCAGTCTCGGTTTGATTGATTTTTAGCGTGATGGAACGACGAGTGAAACGGGAAAAGGGCAGCGCTTGGGCGCTGCCCTTTTGCGTGTCCAATGAAAAATGCAGGTAGGGCTTGCTTTAACGTCACCTGCTGGCGCTTTGAATCTTTTTTTGTGATAATGAAAGACATGGTGTACGACAAGAGCTGTGAGGAAGAAGGGATAGGTTTGTCTAACGAGGAAACGAAGACGGAAATCCGGCAGGAGCCGAACGAAGCAGAACGCCAAGAGCGGATTGTCAAACAAGTGGCGAGAGAGCTGTCGCTGGCACTCAAGCAAATCCGGACAACGATCAGTTTGTTGGATGAAGGGAATACAATTCCTTTTATCGCGCGTTATCGTAAGGAAATGACAGGAGAGCTGGATGAAAATCAGCTGCGTGAAATTGAAGATCGTGTGGTGTATTTGCGTAATCTGGAGGATCGTAAGGTAGAGGTCATCCGCATTATTGATGAGCAGGGCAAGCTGACGGAAGACCTGCAGACTGCTATCACCTCTGCGGTTAAACTTCAGGAAGTGGAGGATCTGTATCGTCCGTATCGGCAAAAACGCAAAACCCGCGCCAGTGTAGCGAAGGAACGGGGACTGGAGCCGCTGTCCATCTGGATCTGGAGCCAGCCGAAACAGGGCGATGCTCTGAAAGAAGCCGAGTCTTATGTTAATGCGGAACTGGGAGTGGACAGCGCCGAGGCGGCCATCCAAGGAGCCTTGGACATTTTAGCTGAAAATATAGCGGATGATGCGGCTATTCGCCAATGGGTACGCCGATATACGCTGGACCATGGTATGTTGACCTCCGAAGCGAAGGACGCGGAGCAAGAATCCGTGTATGAAAACTACTACAGCTATCGTGAGCTCGCTAAGAAAATGCCACCTCACCGTATTCTGGCAATTAATCGCGGGGAGCGGGAAGGCATTCTTAAGGTTGGTCTGGAGGTGGCGCCAGATTCCATTTACAATTACGTGGCTGGCCAAGTGATTAAAGGATCGTCTGTCGTGCAAGATCTGCTGCGCAGTGTCATTGAGGATGCGTATAAAAGACTTATCGCGCCATCTATCGAGCGTGAAGTACGCGCTGAAATGACGGAGAAGGGCGAGCAGCAGGCCATCTCCATCTTTGCAGGCAACTTGCGCAGCCTGTTGCTACAGGCTCCGATCAAGGGCCGACGTGTGCTCGGTGTCGATCCGGCCTATCGGACAGGCTGTAAGCTGGCGGTTGTCGATGACACCGGCAAGCTGCTCGAAGTGGCTGTAACGTATCCGACACCGCCGAATAACAAGAAGCGCGAGGCTGCTGAAAAGTTCAAGCAGCTAATTGCCCAATATGGTATCGAATTGATTGTCATTGGTAACGGAACCGCTTCGCGCGAGACAGAGCAATTTGTAGCGGAAGTCATTGCGGACATTGGTGACAGCAGTCTAGCGTATCTGATCGTCAATGAGGCGGGCGCGAGCGTATACTCTGCCTCCAAGCTGGCACAGGAGGAATTTCCCGATTTGGACGTGGCTGAGCGCAGTGCGGCTTCCATCGCACGTCGTGTGCAGGACCCGCTGGCTGAGCTGGTCAAGATTGAGCCGAAGGCTATTGGTGTAGGCCAATACCAGCATGATGTGTCGCAGAAACATCTGGATGAAAGCTTAAAGGATGTTGTCGAATCAGCCGTTAACCATGTCGGTGTGGATGTGAACACGGCTTCCTCTGCGCTGTTATCCTATGTAGCGGGGATCAATGCGACGATTGCCAAAAACATCGTTAAGTACCGTGAGGAAAACGGTAAATTCAGCAGCCGTCGTCAGTTGCAGAAGGTGCCGCGCCTTGGTGCAAAAACCTACGAGCAATCTGTAGGCTTTATCCGTATACCGGGTGGAGAAAATCCACTGGACCGTACACCGATTCACCCTGAATCGTATGCTGTCGTAGACCGCCTGTTAGCGGAACTGGACATCAGCGCCCACGATCTGGGTACTAAGACTGCAATGGAAGCACTGAGCGTGTCCAACATTGACGAATTGGCTGCAAAGCTTGAAGTCGGCGTGCCAACACTGAAGGATATTCTGGACAGTCTCCAGCGTCCGGGCCGTGACCCGCGTGACGAGCTGCCGTTGCCTGTATTCCGCAAGGATGTGCTGAAGATCGAGGATCTCTCACCAGGTATGGAGCTTCAGGGAACCGTCCGCAATGTCATTGATTTCGGCGCATTTGTCGATATCGGTATTAAAAGTGACGGGTTGGTTCATATTTCACAGCTGCGCAGTGGCTTCGTAAAGCATCCGATGGATGTCGTATCTGTCGGTGATAACGTGACGGTGTGGGTGTTAAATGTTGATTTGAAAAAAGGCAGGGTTGGTCTGACGATGAAACCTCCTGCAGAGGCGCAATCGCAGGCATAATACTTTAAATAAAGCTGTACAACCTTCTTGTGAAGGTATAACAAAAGCCGGAATCTCCGAACTGCATCGGAGATTCCGGCTTTCATTTTTGGATGCCTTAGCTTCTAACCGTTGTTGGCATCGAACTCCACGCCAGGTGCTTTATGATAAAAAAACCAACAATCGTTCAACAGTTTAATTTGGCGCCGGTCCTTTTTGTAAAAGGCCCGCATGAGCTGGTTGCTGAGCCATTGAGGCAAGCCGATCTCCTCCTCTGCGTTACTTCTGTATGTTTAGCATATGGGGTGGGTACCTAAAGTGTGCTTATGAATTGGGGGTTAGACTTCGGCCGTTATTTTATAATATGCTTGTCAGTAAGGAGCAAAGGAGGAGAGACCGGAAGGATGGAGTCTAAGTCCCTGAGCAATTCAATGAACCATTCTATGAACCGTTCTATGAGTAATGAAGAGCTTCAAGAATGGGTAGAGCGCATTTCGCTGGAGAGCTTCGGCGTGCCGTTTCGACATCAAGCCACCTTTAATGCGCGCCTGTCTTCCACAGGCGGTAGGTATTTTATGAAAAGTCATCATATTGAAATTAATCCACATCAACTCGCAGCTTACGGACGTTCTGAGGTGGAGAAAATTATTAAGCATGAGCTGTGCCATTATCATTTACATTTGCGAGGGATGGGCTATCAGCATCGAGATGCTGACTTCAAAGCATGGCTTGCCCGTGTAGGAGGGAGCAGGCATTGTCAGACTCTGCCAGGAAGAACGGAAGGTAAGCCTCAGCCTTATCGTTACAAGCTAGTATGCGTTTCCTGTAAACAGGAGTATATGCGCAAGCGTAAGATGAATCCTCAGCGGTATCGCTGTGGGAAGTGTGGAGGTAAGCTTCGCCTGTTGGCACTTGACGGAACCCCCTGAATCATGGTAAATTAACCATACTGTATGATAATTTACAGTAATGTTCCCTGATAGCTCAGTTGGTAGAGCACTCGACTGTTAATCGAGTTGTCACAGGTTCGAGTCCTGTTCGGGGAGCCATGGAGAGGTACCCAAGTGGCTATAAGGGGACCCTCTGCTAAGGGGTTAGGCTGCGAAAGCGGTGCGAGGGTTCGAATCCCTCTCTCTCCGTTGGTATTTTAAGCAGAAAAAGGACGCTCGTATGCATTGTAATGATGCTTGCGAGCGTCCTTTTCGTCTATATCTGCTTTGAGAATAACGGTGGACTGAAATCGTTTAAATGGAGAGGCGGACGTGCTGCGTACAGCATGAAGCGACGTTAGCCTGTCTTGTACGCAGCCAATAACTTCTATTTCACGCTGTCAGCCTCGACTGTCTTGAGTATGTTCAACAGAGCATGAGCGACGCCATCTTCTGCATTAGTCAGAGTCACTTCGGAGCAGACGGCCTTGATGTCGTCTTTTGCATTGCCCATGGCAATGCCTGTTCCTGCCATCGTCAGCATGGAGATATCGTTGTAGCTGTCCCCAATCGCTACGGCTTCCTGCATGGGAATGCTCAGATGATTCGCCAGATAACGCAATGCATTACCTTTAGACGCATCCCTATGCTCGACTTCAAAGTTACGGTCTGAAGAGATGACCATGTTCAGGCCCTGAAAACCTCGGTAACGTTCACGGCCCCAATCCAATTTGGCTTGATCAAAGGAGAAACAGAGCACGTTATAAATCTCTACATCCAGTGGAATGTCCTCATATGAAGCGATGCGAGTATGTCCGGTCTGTTCATATTGTTTTTCAGCTGCATGTAATAAAGTATCCAGCGAAATATCCGGGTTGGAGCTCAGCAAGCGGTCCATTTCAACAGCAAGCAGCTGATGTCCGTTTTGTGGAGAATAAATAGCGCGGTCTGTCATGACCTCATAGTAAAAGTCGTTGTCATGCAGCCAGCTCAGCACTTCAAACGTTTCACTGCGGCCCATAGGAGTAGAGGTTAACTGACGACGATGCACATCGTGTACGGTTGCGCCGTTTGCTCCAATGACGGGAGTTACAAGCTCTGCTTCCTCTAGCTTCGTCCAGGCGTCATAAGCAGCTCTACCAGTGGCAATTGTCACCTGAACGCCTTGCTGCTGTGCTTGGCGTATAGCCTCCGCGTTCACTTTGCTTATTTTTCCTTCCTCGTTCAGCAGTGTTCCATCCATATCAATCGCAAACAGTTTCATTTCTCCCCAGCTCCTGTCTTTCGATATCTCTGTGATAAATCTTGAGTTCTAGCTAATCGGTTTCGTATTTTATGAGGGTACAACAACTTCCACATCATAATGTTGCAAAATTTCCAGCATCGCTGGTTCTGGCAATCTGTCGGTGATCACGATATTAACTTCAGACAGATCGGCAAAACGATATGGAAAATTGATTCCGAATTTCGAATGGTCCGCAAGGACGATCACCTGATCTGCCTGTTTCATCATTTGATGCTTCAACATACCGTCTTCTTCATGAATCAGGCTTAGTCCGTGGGCAGATATACCACCAATCCCGATAAAGGCTTTGTCTGCAAAATAGTGAGACAAAGTGGCGATCACGGAGGAGCCATATACATATCGGTGTTCTTTTTGCAGGCGGCCTCCCAGCAGATGAATGGAGACACCGTCTTTTCCAGATAGCACGTCAGCCTGATTGATTGAATTGGTGATGACCGAACATTCCTGCACATTCAGTCTTTCTGCACACGCCTGTACGGTGGTAGAGGAATCCAATATAATACGATCCTTATCTCGTACCATGCTGGCAGCCAGCTGTCCGATCACTTGTTTCTCCTCGGATACAGTAAGTAGTCTTTCATTATAATTTCCAATTGGATCGTGATGAAGTGTAGGTAGAAGAGCGCCGCCGCGGGTGCGAATAATTTTTTGATGTTCTTCAAGTTTTACGAGGTCTCGACGGGCCGTATCTCGTGAAACATTAAAAAATTCACAAATATCATCCACCGAAATACGCTTATGAAGCTGTAAGTAATCAACGATTTTTAACATTCGTTCTTCCTGATACATAAAAAGCTCCTCTGATATATAATTATTTCGGTATCTCGTAAGTGATTATAAGTAAATGCAAGCGATATTGCAATCATTTATCACTATTTTCAGGATTTTAGTGATTTTAGATAAGGTATTGTAAGTAAATACGCATTTTTTGTACTTATAAAAACTGCTTTTTTAAAAAAAATAAAAATAAGTATTGCCATTCGTTATTCTATTTGATATACTCTTTCTTGTCGCCAAGTTGGCGTATAATAATAAGGCCCGTTGGTCAAGGGGTTAAGACACCTCCCTTTCACGGAGGTAACAGGGGTTCGAATCCCCTACGGGTCATTGTTGTCTTTATAGACTACATGTTGCATGCTTAAGGGAAATTCCTGAGGTCTGGTCTAATGGCGGACAGCTTGGATGAACAGCATGAGCCATTAGCTCAGTTGGTAGAGCACCTGACTTTTAATCAGGGTGTCGAAGGTTCGAGTCCTTCATGGCTCACCATTTATATTTTGTTATGCGGTCGTGGTGGAATGGCAGACACGCTATCTTGAGGGGGTAGTGAGCGTACGCTCGTGGAGGTTCGAGTCCTCTCGACCGCATCAATGGAATAAACGGAAAAGTCTCTCGCGGTAGAGGCTTTTTTTATTTGTGTAGTGATGTAATAAAGTAATGATTATGATGAAATAATGATTCCATAGTATAATATAATGCCATAATGTTATAGAATGATAAGTATAAACTTATGAAGTGACGGTGAAAAATATGGACACTCAACTGTTAGGAAATATATCAGAAAATATTTTGGGCTTGTTTCCGATTGTGAAGAAGAAATTTTTCACCTACGGTCCGCTCGATTTCCCATTACACTTGTCGCCTAATAACTTTCAAGTGCTCATGCTTCTGCGTGAAGTGCGTTCGTCTACAGTATCCGATTTGTCCAAACAACTTAATGTCTCACGTCCAAACATGACTCCTCTTCTGGATAAGTTGGTGGAGCATGGGTTGGCTGACCGCCAATCGTGTGATTCGGATCGCAGAGTCGTGAATGTGGCGATTACACAGGAAGGCGATGCTTTTTGTGAACAGGTATTTCATACCTTCTCCAATAAAATTCAAGAAAGACTGGTGTATTTGCCAGAAGAAGATTTATTGCATCTGAGTGAAACTTTGAATGAATTGAAGCATATCTTACTTAAAATCGACAACTCTGCTACGTGATTGGCGTAAGTGAACTGGCTTAAAGACCGCCCTTTCTTCGGAAAACAGGCGGTTTTTGTTGCGTGTTGTGGTATAATGGAAACCAACATACATAATTCGGTAATTTTAGCATACGTGATCTTTGAAATGGGAACAGAGAACATGATATCGTTATTTGAGAGCCTGCTAGGGAGGAAGGAACTTCTATGCAATCTATTTACCATCGCATTGAGGAACTCATCAAGGAACGGGGAATGACGAAAAAGGCGTTCTGCCAGCAGTTAGGCATTAGTACAGGGAACTTCGGGGATTGGAAAAGAGGAAAAACGACGCCGGGCACGAATAAACTCATTGAAATTGCTTCGTTTTTTGATGCCAGTCTGGATTGGATCATGCTGGGTCGAGATGTACAGGGTGAGGTGCTAAAGGAGTCGCAAGACCCTTATTTTTTTGGCGCTTCAGGGCAACTGAATTGCCAGGGGGAACCGCTTAGTGAGGCGGAAAGAAATTTTATACTTGAGTATATTGAATTTACCCGCTTTCGTAAAGAGAAAAACCAGCGCAATTCTACTATGGGGTAATGGTTGCTTAGGATTTGATGAGGATTACTAATGAGTAAGGCTTGAAAAATGAAAATTATTTCAGAAAAAGTTACTGTGTCGGAGGGGAAACATTTTGGGAGATCAAACTATTTATCAGCGGATTGAAGCTTTGATTAAGGATCGCGGAATGACCAAGAAGGCATTTTGTGAAAAACTTAAAATCAGTTCAGGGAATCTCGGTGATTGGAGAAGGGGGAAAACAACGCCGGGTACCACCCATTTGATTCAGATTTCGGACTTTTTTAATGTATCGCTCGATTGGTTAATGAAAGGGATTAAGCCAGGAGAAGGCGTGCTTCAGGAGCAGAAGGCTGCTTATTTTTTTGGAGTGATGGGGCCACTGAATTGCCAGGCAGAAGATCTTGAGACGGAAGAACAGAATTTTATTTTAGAATATGTTGAATTTGCAAAATACCGTAAGCAAAAAAGTGAGAAGGATAAAACAAAGCCGGAATAATTTTTTGGCTAAAGATCGTCTGGGTTGAAGACCCGTAAACGAACGAGTGGGGTTCGCTTTACGGGTCTATTTGGTTTCTTGGTGATATGGAATGACCTATATGTAACTGGAAAGCTTGTTAGGTTTAGAGTGCGGTGCCTCCTTATAATCGTTATCGTCGATGTTCAGAATTGCAGCAACTTGTTTTCTGTACCTTTGTGCTTTGCGGGTGCCATGAATCAGATTGGACAAGCGTGAAGGCGGAATATTGTGTGTCTCACAAAATGTTTTCTGATCCAGTCGAAGTTCGACAAGCCGTTGTTTGATGGCCCACCCGAAGGAGGTGACAGGCATTTTGTTATTCAAGAGAAATCGCCCCTTACGGATTCTTGCGGAATAATTGGTGTGTTATAATAATCATCAGTAAACATGTTAGAATTAACCATCTGACACTATGATACACTTTTATACGTGTTTTTACAATCGTAAATGCGTCATTTTGTTGAATTGATTACTTAATTAAGTGCTAGGTGGTTCTGATAATCCGTCTAGAGTCTGCTAATGGTGTGAATTGCGATTATATGTGGATAAAAAACACTCTGCCACCTGAGGAAAGGGACAGAGTGTTTTTGGTGTTGTGACCACATTGGCGAAGCGACGCATCAGGGGGATGCTGGAAGGCGTTTGAATAGACCTGAGGAGGAAAACAGTCTAGGTTCATCCAATTGGTTATTATGGCTCATATAAAGAGGTAGAGTGATGTAGGAGCTGGACCAATGTCTGTGAAGAAAGCGACGCTGAGATGCAGTTGGCTCAGGTTGGTTAAGCTTCTTCCAGGCAGAGAGGAGCTCGCTTGTCATACGCTCCATAAGAGGGTTCTTTTCCTCATAAGGAGGATTGAGTAGTTTGAAGGCATCTTCCACACAGAAGGACACCGCTGCGCTAAGATAGCCGTGAACGGTCTGTTCTACATCGTTTCCGAGGAGGAAGTTAATCCAGGTGTGAACGGTAGCGAGTGTGCCAATCGCATTGTATTGAATGAGTATGGATTCCAACTGGTCAAATTCAAGCCAAGGATAAAGAGCCTTAGCGAGCTTGAGTAGACGCTGACCGGATAGACGAAACTCCTTCACATGCTGCCAGGAGGGACGTTGGGTATGCAGCATCTTATCAATGAGGGCGATCCGCCAACTGTCATTCTGCTGGATGGCGACATACAGACTTTTGATAGCCATGCCGTCAACGGTTGTAAATTGAGGATACAAATCATCCAGCATGTAATGTTCCAGGTCTTGTAGACTGTTCAAATGTCCGTTACGGGATAGTTTCTCCAGTCCGTTGAAACGGGTGAAGCCACCAACAGGTAGGGAAGGGTCCAACAATAATGCATAGTTCAGCAAGCGGTTGCCTTTATGCAAGGTGGTTCGCCTCCTCGAAGTGAATCCTTATGTTATGTTATTTTACTTTTTACTTGGGGATAACGAAAAATATTCGAAATATATGTAATATATATTTACATTTAAATAGCTTTTGTGTCAAATTAAATATTCTTATCGCTCATATATGTTAGTTAAAATAACATATAAAATAATTATTATATTTTTGTTTACAAATAGTTGATGAGAGAGTATAATAAATCTGTTGCCTCATTACATTATGATTTGCGGTCGTGGTGGAATGGCAGACACGCTATCTTGAGGGGGTAGTGGGCGTACGCCCGTGGAGGTTCGAGTCCTCTCGACCGCATTATATGCAAGACTCAGTTAAAAAAGCATCCTGACACGGTTTACGTGAAGGGATGCTTTTTTTGTTAAGCATTTTTCGTTATATCCTTTTGCCACAGAACAACGGTAGACAACCGGTCGTTTATTAACTGTGATAAAGAAGGATGTCAGTTTTGCTGCAAAAGCTTCTCTATATCTCCCGCCAGCTTATCTGGAGTGGTTTGCGGTGCATAGCGCTTAAATACGTTACCTTCTCGTGTAATTAAGAATTTAGTAAAATTCCATTTGATCGCTTTGGACCCTAATACCCCCGGAGCAGTTTGGGTCAGGTAACGAAATAAGGGGTGCGCTTGATCGCCATTGACATCTGTCTTGGCGAACATCGGAAAGGTAACACCATAATTGATCTGGCAAAACTCGGAAATTTCCTCGCTGGAACCTGGCTCTTGTTTGGCAAATTGGTTGCTGGGAAATCCCAAAATTTCGAGCCCCTGTTCATGGTACTGGTCATATAGCTCTTGTAGCGCTTTGTATTGGGGGGTTAACCCACATTTGCTGGCAGTGTTCACGATAAGCAGAACGTTCCCTTCATATGTGGATAACGGAATTTGTTTCCCTTGCAGGGTGTGTGCATCATATTCATAAACGGTCATAGTATCTCTCCTTATTCAATATTCAGCAATTAAATTGTAAGCAATTAAAAGCAAGGTTGCAAGTTTGGAAAAGCTATATCAAGCCTTTAGCCGCTGTAAAATCGTATTTTGTTCAAAACAGTAAATCGCACCGCAAATGGAGCGAATTAAGGTGTTTCTTCTTATAAAAGCGGGTTCAATCGGTGTTTAGCTGGTACATATAGCGTATTTTCTTCTCTTTTTACAAAAAAAGGCCAAAAACGCTCTACCCTACGCCAATATTGACATGCTTGTCATTTTCGAAAAGGGATGAAAAACAGAGATTGAAGGAGCTGTGAGAAGCATAGTTGCATTGTAAGCGCTATTATTAATATCCTAGGCTCTAAAGGCCGATTTATAACCCCGCAGTTGAGCTTTACAGTCTTCCATGCGCGGGTGTATGATTCAAGACGTAATTTCAAATTAACTTGAATGAAGCAACAACGAAATGTCTATAGCGCTGAATTTTGCAGTTGCAAAAGCGGGGGAACCAATCGAGATTGTACGGCTTCGGAAGCCGTGTGTCTCATGGGGTGAATTTTCAGGTCAAGTGCCAGAAATAGGGCGACTCTCACGTCCGAATCCGACAGCTAACCTCGTAAGCGTACAGGGAGAGGCAACAAACCGCCGTGTGCAGCCATGGTTTATTTTATCATGGATATGTAAGAAGCCGGAGGAAAGCCTTTTTCCTTCGGCTTCTTTTTGTTGTCTTTTTATACCGGGAGAGGAGCTACTGATGGAAGGTCGGTTAATTATTGTCACTGCACCGAATGAAGCGGGCAGAAGTTTTGTGAAATTGCTTATTTTCAAAAAATTGGCGTTTGCAGTTCTCACGAATAGCGCCCAGGAGGAACGACAGCTCAAAAAAATGGGTGTGGAGCACATTGTCCGCATCAATACCATGCAAGCGGGAAAATGGAATTTTCCAAAAAAAGAAATTGGTAGTGTGTATTTGTTCGAGAACAGCTTGAATCTGACGTGCCGTTTCCTGCAAATATGTCGGCCGCTAACATCGGAATCGATCTATGTTATTACGCACGGCTGTAATCCACAAGGAATTTATCGGGGATTGGGAGCGGATCATGTGATCTACACATTGAACGGAGAGGTGGGTTTTCTGCTGAACGGATAAGCACTTATAACATAGTTGTTTTATGATTTTATGATCAAATAAGAATGGCGATCTGAGGACCGATACGGAGGGTATAAACATGATGGATATATACATGCTGCTCGTCATGGCTGTGAGTTATGGAGTGATACTGCTGTTTGTACGCTGGTGTGATGCGCAGACCTCTAAAGGAGGACGAAGAGGATGATCGTTATACTTGGGCTTACGGCTATTGTGTTTATGTATTTAATCTACGCACTCCTGAACCCTGAAAAGTTCTAGTCAGCTATAGGGGATAGAGCGGGCGGGAACAACAGATCTGAATATTAAGCATCATAGGTAGCGGGTTTTCGCAAACGTGTGCACACAATTGGTGCTCTGGAAGCAGGTCTGTTGTTCCAAACGCAGGAGCATTTTGAAGGAGGAATAAAGGATGGAGCTGCTTCAAATTGGAATTGTGATCGTCATATTGCTGCTCTTGGTAAAGCCAGTGGGCACCTATATGTATCATGTATTCTCGAATGAACCCAATCGGACGGATCGGATTTTTGGCGGAACAGAAAAGCTGATTTATAAGATAGTAGGATTGAAGAAGCTAGAAAGCATGCGTTGGACTACGTATGTTATGAGTTTCATTGCAACGAATGTCGTGCTTGTGGCGATCAGCTACTTGCTGTTGCGTTTACAGGGAATGCTTCCCGGTAATCCGGCGGGAAACAGTAATATGGAAGCATCACTAGCTTTTAATACGGTAATCAGCTTTATGACGAATACGAATCTCCAACATTATAGCGGAGAAAGCGGGCTTACGTATCTGACACAGATGGCGTTCGTCACGATGATGATGTTCACTTCGGCTGCTTCCGGTTTTGCGGTTGCTGCGGCTTTTATGAGAGGATTGACGCGGCGGGGTGAAGGGATGGGCAATTTCTTTCAAGATTTTATTAAAGCCATTATAAGGATTTTCCTGCCGTTGGCCTTTGTGCTTACGCTGGTGCTGGTTGGATTGAAGGTACCACAGACGCTACAGCCTACGGCGGATCTTACGACGCTGAGCGGAACACAGCAGCAGATTTCTATGGGACCCATTGCTTCTCTGGAGTCCATCAAGCATTTGGGGACAAACGGGGGCGGTTATGCGGGAGCTAACTCTGCGCATCCTTTTGAAAATCCAAGTCCTTGGACGAACGTGCTGGAAATTTTGGCAATGTGGGTAATGCCGGCTTCGTTGCCGTATACCTTTGGATTGTTTGCCCGTAATCGTAAACAGGGCTGGATTATTTTTAGCTCCATGATGGTATTGTTTCTAATTTTTCTATCCATTACGTATGTGTCTGAAAAGACAGGTAATCCGTTAATCCAGACACTGGGTGTGGATGCTTCTCAAGGAAGCATGGAAGGGAAAGAGGTTCGTTTCGGCATTGGACAATCGGCTTTATTCACTGCGGTCACAACAGCGGCAACGACAGGTTCGGTCAATAATATGCATGATACACTAACCCCACTGGGTGGTATGGCTGCTTTGGGAGAAATGATGCTAAACGTCATTTTTGGCGGCAAGGGTGTCGGGCTGATGAATATGCTGATGTATGCGATTCTGGGTGTGTTTATATGCGGACTGATGGTCGGGAGAACTCCGGAATTTATGGGAAGGAAGATTGAAGGCAAGGAAATGAAGCTGATCGCGATTGCCATTTTGGTACATCCGTTTCTTATTCTCGCCCCAACTGCACTTGCATTTATGAGTCATTGGGGATACGATGCGGTCACTAACCCTGGCTATCACGGGTTGACTCAGGTGCTCTATGAATATGCGTCATCTGCCGCAAATAACGGTTCGGGATTTGAAGGTCTTTCGGATAACAACGTATTCTGGAATATGACAACGGGGGTGGTTATGTTCTTCGGACGATATGTATCTATGATTGCATTGTTGGCTGTGGCGGCTTCGTTGAATGCCAAAGCACCGACTCCGGTGACGACGGGGACACTGCGCACGGACAACAAGTTATTTGGAGCTATTCTGATCGGGGTCGTGCTGCTGATTGGTGCGTTGACCTTTTTACCCGTCATCGTATTGGGACCTGTTGCTGAATTTTTGACCATGTGAAGAAGAAAATGAGAATGGATGAACGGGGTGTTTGATCATGAAGGAACAGCGCAAACACATGCTGGACAGAAGCATCTTGAAGCATGCGATCAAGGATAGCTTTATAAAATTAAATCCGATGATTATGATGAAAAATCCTGTCATGTTCGTCGTGGAGATCGGTACATTGGTCGTGCTGCTAATGTTACTGTTTCCCGGTTATTTTGGAACTGGCAAGGAATTGGGCTTTAACCTGGCCGTGTTTGTTATTCTGTTGTTTACGTTGCTTTTTGCTAATTTTGCCGAAGCGCTCGCGGAGGGGCGGGGTAAGGCACAAGCTGCCTCTTTAAAAAAATCCAAGCAGGAAACGCAAGCTAACAAGCTCATCGGAAATGACATTCAGGTGGTTAGCTCAACCGAATTGCGTAAGGGGGACGTGGTTATTGTCTCCCAGGGCGAAATGATCCCAAGCGATGGTGAGGTCATTGAAGGCCTGGCTTCGGTGGATGAATCTGCAATTACGGGCGAATCGGCTCCGGTCATCAAGGAATCGGGTGGTGACTTTTGCTCGGTAACCGGCGGGACGCGAGTGGTCAGTGACCGGATTAAGGTGCGGATTACGACAGAGCCGGGCGAGACATTTATTGATAAAATGATTTCGCTCGTGGAAGGCGCACAGCGGCAAAAAACGCCGAATGAGATTGCACTGAACACTTTGCTGATTAGCTTAACGATTATTTTTCTAATTGTAGTGGTTACGCTAGCGCCGATTGCCCGTCATTTTAATATTGATTTGCCTGTTCCTGTGCTGATTTCGTTGCTAGTCTGTCTGATTCCAACCACGATTGGAGGACTGCTGTCAGCCATCGGGATTGCCGGTATGGACCGGGTCACCCAGTTTAACGTGTTGGCCATGTCAGGCAAGGCGGTAGAAGCTTCTGGGGATATCAACACGATGATTCTGGATAAAACAGGTACAATCACCTTCGGGAACCGAATGGCGAGTGAATTCGTGCCTGTAGAGGGCGTGGAGAAGGCAGAGTTAGTGAAGTGGGCAGCGATTAGCTCTATGAAGGATGAGACGCCAGAGGGGCGCTCAGTTCTCGAATTGATGCGCAAACAGGAGCATACGTTGGATGCATCCTTGGCAGCAGGTGGAACTTTTATCGAATTCAAGGCGGAGACCCGGATGAGTGGTCTGGATCTGGCCGATGGACGAAAGGTACGCAAGGGCGCGGTGGATTCTGTTCGGCAATGGATCGTATCGCAAAACGGCAGTGTTCCAGCCGATCTGGAGGAAAAAGCGAATCAGGTAGCCTCTGAAGGAGGTACACCGCTGGCAGTCGCGCTGGATGATCAGATATACGGCATTATTTATCTGAAGGATACAGTGAAGCCAGGCATGAAGGAACGGTTTGATCAGCTCCGGGAAATGGGTATCCGTACGATCATGTGTACCGGAGATAATCCACTGACAGCAGCTACAATTGCACGAGAAGCGGGTGTGGACGACTTTGTAGCTGAGAGCAAGCCGGAGGACAAAATAGCGGTTATCCGACGTGAGCAGGAACAGGGTAAGCTGGTTGCTATGACCGGAGACGGCACCAATGATGCACCTGCGCTGGCGCAAGCGGATGTCGGTCTTGCCATGAATAGCGGCACAGTCGCGGCCAAAGAAGCGGCTAATATGGTGGACTTGGATTCCGACCCGTCTAAAATTATTGAGGTGGTCGCGATCGGCAAGCAGCTGCTTATGACGCGTGGAGCATTGACAACGTTCAGCATTGCGAACGATGTTGCCAAATATTTTGCCATCATCCCGGCGATGTTCATGCTGGCCATTCCACAAATGGGCGCTTTGAACGTCATGGGGCTTGGCTCCCCGCTGTCCGCTATTTTGTCGGCGCTGATCTTTAACGCGGTTATTATTCCGCTTCTGATTCCGCTGGCCATGAAGGGCGTGAAGTATAAGCCGATGAGCTCGGATCGCCTGCTGGGACGGAATTTGCTGATTTACGGTCTGGGCGGTATGGTCGTACCGTTTGTTGGCATTAAGGCCATTGATTTGTTGGTGCATTTGTGGATTTAGCGCAGAAAGGGTGAGCGACATGAGTGGTTTTTATCGGATGATGTCTGGACGCAGATTTGCTGCGCACGAAAAAGCCGAATCTGGCGGGCAAGGTCATAACAAACGTACAGGGACCGGGACAGTGTCGGAAGGACAACCGGAGAGACAAGAGATGCGAGGAAGTACAGTTATTGGAGTGGCTTTACGAACTTCAGTGCTGATGATTCTCTTGTGCGGTTTGGCATATCCGCTAGTCAGTACAGGAGTAGCACAGGTTCTGTTTCCACAGCAAGCAAACGGCAGTATGCTTCGTGACGCGGAGGGGCGGGTGGTCGGCTCCGAACTGATTGGGCAGTCCTTTGCCGATTCGGCGTTTTTTCAAGGTCGGGTATCGAGCGTTGATTACAATGGGGCTGGTTCAGGCTCAAGTAACTACGCGCCATCGAATCCAGCCTTGATACAGCGAGTCAAGGACTCTATTGCGGATTGGCAGAAGCATAACCCGGATGTACCCGTCAGTCAGGTTCCGGTGGACCTGATTACGAACTCCGGCTCCGGTCTGGACCCGCACATCTCGCCACAGGCGGCACGGGTGCAAATTCCGCGCATTAGTGGCTTGACGGGTATCCCGCAGGATCGACTGAGAGCACTGGTGCAGGAGCAGACAGAAGGCCGCAGCGCAGGGGTGTTCGGCGAGCCGCGTGTGAACGTGCTCAAGCTGAATCTCGCGCTTAAGGCGCAAATGAAGGTAGAGCCTGCCAAGCGTTGAGAATATAATAAATTGATTTGTCTGATAATTAAGTTAAAATAGTACTCATATATGATCAAGGAGGCGGTCCAAATGGTAACGATGAATAAGCGGACAGACTATAGAAGGACAGCGCCTACTCGTCCATAAACTGCGTGGTTTCTTCTTGATGAGGGTAACCAATAATATGCAAGATTATAAATTTTTTAAAATGAATGATTTTTCAGATCATCAGATTGCTCGAATACGAATGTTGGAACAACTATGCAAGAATTTCGACGGATCAAGTTTAAGAGTGGGCATAGAAAGCCTTAAAGAAAACGGTGGAGATAAAGCGATCCTTTGCCAATTGGGCAACCAGTTGATTGGCTATCTCAGTTGGTATACATCAGATGAAATCGAAGCTAATATTAACGCTATGGTTCATCCTAATTATCGGCGCCAGGGTGTATTCCGCACCTTAATGTACAATGCTGCAGCTGAGATACAATTACAAGGCATCAAAGCATGTCGCATCAGAATCCCGTCCAATTCAATACCTGGAATAGATTGTGTGAAGCACTTGGGGGCCAACTTTAGTACGTCTGAATTCTCCATGAATTTAAATCGGTTCCAATCTGATAGGTTACATCAATCCGGCTTAGTTTTGCGGCTAGAAGAAGATCGGGATTTTGATTTTATGGTTGAATGTTCATCGCAAGCTTTTGGTGACTCCGAGTCTTGGACAAAGAACTATTTTAAGCATACGAGAGAACCAGAACGTGTAACTTACCTCGCTGTAGATAGACTGACACCGGTCGGAATGATTCGAGTCAATCATGTTCATATGGATACAGCTGTTATTCATGATTTCTGTGTACATCCATTATACCAAGGCAAAGGGTATGGCCGTGAAATTCTTGCTTGTTTGGTGAAAATTTTGCTTGCCAAGCAGTACACTAAGATTCGACTAGGAGTAGTTACGCAAAATGAGCGTGCCTTGAACCTCTATCGGTCAATAGGGTTTGAGATTTCTGCCGAGTCTCATTATTATGTGAGTGCTATACAAAATTTAATTTATACAGGACAAATAAAAAAGGGTGAACAAAAAAAGGTATCTCGCTGCCATTGGGGCAAGTGAGATACCTTTTTAATATATTCATATTTGGCTACCGATTAACCTGAAATCGTTTGGATGATGAGCACTACATTCAAGATGATAATGACAGCGGTCACGATCCAGGTTAATACTTTTTGCCACATTTTATTTGCGAATTCACCCATAATTTTTTTGTCGCTGGTAAAGAGAAGTAATGGAATGATAGCAAAGGGAAGCTGGATGGACAGGATGACCTGGCTCAGCACAAGCAGTTCCTCCGCACCTTTTTCCCCTGCGATGGCAGTGACGATGACCGCTGGAATGATCGCGATGAGGCGGGTCACCAGACGACGCAACCAAGGTGAAAGACGAAGATTGAGAAAGCCCTCCATCACGATTTGTCCAGCTAAAGTGCCTGTAACGGTTGAATTTTGACCTGAGGCGAGTAACGCCACCCCAAATAGTATACTCGCCAGTGTGGTTCCTAGTAGTGGCGAAAGCAGATAATAGGCATCACTAATTTCGGCTACATCTGTTCTTCCTGCCGTATGGAATACAGCAGCTGCCACGATCAAGATGGCGGCATTAATAAATAAAGCGAACATCAACGCTATACTGGAATCCCAAGTTGCAAATGTAATAGCTTCCCGTTTACCTGCTGAAGTCTGCTCAAATTTGCGAGTTTGTACAATAGAAGAATGCAGATACAGGTTATGCGGCATTACCGTAGCGCCCATAATACCGATGGCAATGTACAGCATGCTTGGATTCGTCAAAATTTGCGAGTCTGGTACAAAGCCGCCCAATACGCCGCCCCATTCCGGTTGTGCCAAAAGGAGATTAATGCCAAAACAGCCGGCAATCGTCGCCATCAGCACAATGACAAGTGTTTCCAATGCCCGAAAACCTTTGTTTTGCAGCAGTAAAATGAGCATAACATCAAATGCTGTAATGATAACTCCGTATAGTAACGGTAGACCGAACAGCAGCTTCAGCGCAATGGCTGAACCGATGACCTCTGCCAAATCCATGGCTGCAATGGCAATTTCACACAATAGCCATAAGCCGATCGCGACAGGACGACTATAGGCATCACGGCACATTTGAGCTAAATCTTTACCTGTGGCGATGCCAAGCTTGCCAGATAAGGCTTGTAACAGGATGGCCATCAGGTTGGAGATTAGAATGACACTAAGCAGCGTGTAGCCGAATTTCGATCCGCCGGCGATGTCTGTGGCCCAGTTGCCGGGGTCCATATAGCCGACTGCGACCATATAGCCGGGTCCAGCAAAGGCAAGAAACTTCCGAAACCAGGTCCCGTCTTTCGGGACGCTCAAGGAACGATTCACTTCCGACAGTGAAGCGATTTCCGCGAAGTTGCCCTTTGTATTTTTCATACGCTTCACCTTCTTTATTGATGTTGAAATATATTATTAGTGACATAACGATTGTGTTATCCCTATTGTACACCCACAATAGTTTTTGTCTAGTGCAACTTTTGTGTGGTCAAGCAAGTTAATCGTATTTTTGAAGCAATATAGCCATCGTATAAAGCTGAACAATAGAAAAACCAAGCTATATCACTCTGAGGGGAGCAGCTTGGTCGTTTTGGATTTTTTTAAAATTACATCTTTTAAATATTGCGGGAGAGCCGTGCAGCCAGTTCCTCAATTTCTTCCGAGGATAGTCCTGGGGAGAACATTTCTGGCTTTTCCTCCAAATCGGGGATGGAAGCTCCTTCGGGAGGACCGTCTTTAACATACAAAGGTTGTCCATCTTCCGGGTGAACGCCGTTCCATATTTTATCAATTTCCTTGTAGTCATTCGGACTGAAACGATAAATAGCCCGGTGCAATCCTTTTTCTTTGAATTTACGCGTTTCAGGTGGAATTAAACGGTAAATAAATCAGTTAACTTCCATGTTTTAAATGATTCATTTTGTGTAGTTCGTTTAAAGTACATACGAGAAGGAAATCATGTATTAACATGACGATAGATTCCTGCGGAATGCAAATAATATAGAGAAGGAGAGATGAAATCATGGAAGCATTATACACAGCATCAGCAACGGTACATGGTGGAAGAGACGGTTCAGTCGCTTCATCTGATGGGGTTTTGAAGCATAAGCTCAGTACGCCGAAGGAACTGGGTGGCGCAGGTGGAGAAGCTACGAATCCGGAGCAATTGTTTGCGGCAGGTTATGGTGCCTGCTATGAGAGCGCATTGGCTAACGTGGCCCGAAAGGCTAAGGTGAAGGTGGATAATGTTGAGGTCACCAGCCACGTATCTATCGGCAAGGACCCAAGCGATGGCGGCTTCCAGCTGGCGGTACGTCTGGATGTGAAAATACCTGGTATTGAACGCGCCCAGGCCGAAGATTTGGCACGCCAAGCACATGATTTTTGTCCATACTCCAAAGCAACACGCGGTAACATTGATGTCGAGCTCAATGTCATTTGACTGCATTTCTATAACTTTTACACTCTGGCCGCCGATTTATTGGCGGCTTTTGCACATAGATCTTGATTAGCTGAGATTCGCGACCATTTGACATCATCGCCAAAATTCATTAAGATGGCTTAGGTGATTCTGGTCATCAGGTACGAAACAAATTTGAAAAATACGGGTGATATGATGTCTTACAGACCGAATATTGTTAATTTCACGCTGGCTGGCAGCAACGAAAAAGAAGGGCTTTATGAGTTTAAAATGAGTTTGGCCGATGGAACGGAGTGCCGCGTTTTTTCTCAACGTAATCCGGAGTGGACCTTGACGAATATTAGTCGACTGCTAACGACGCCTTGCCCGGTATGCCATAAGGATTTTATCTGCAAGTGTATGGATAAGTTCCATGAGGAGTTTTTAGAGCAAATTAATACGAAACAGCTGTTTGAGAAAGCATTGAGCTAGTTTTTCGAACAGGTAAAGACTATACATTTCTAAACAAGCGTCGGATACTTTCGGCGTTTTTTTGTTTATATTCATATGGTTGCGTTGCTGGTATTCATGCCGTTGATTTCTCTGGAGGTGAAATGCATTTATGAACCAGTCTGATCATGCCCATTCAGATCATTCCATTGTGTTGGTGGATGGGGTATGCCACTTTTGTCAGGGAGCGGCCCGCTTTATTATCAAGCGTGACCCTAAGGGAACATTTCATTTTGGTTCCCTGCAATCTGAGGCAGGACAAGAACTATTACGTGCAGGAGGACTATCTACAGATCAGTTGGATACGTTCGTGCTGATTGAAGACGGTACGTATTATACAAGGTCAACCGCAGCTTTGCGAATTGCCAAACGTCTTCGTTTTCCATATCCGCTGGCCTATGTGTTCATCCTGGTTCCCCGCTTTGTGCGCAATGCAGTCTATAACTGGGTGGCGCGTAACCGATATCGTTGGTTTGGCAAGGATGAAGAGGATCAATGTCAGATCCCCCCACCAGAAATTAGACAACGATTTTTTTAGAGGTTGTTCAAAAAGTCGTCTTTCCATAACGAAGCTATTCAAGAAGCGGATTCGACGTCGAATCTTGAATTCAGCCGGGCCTTCCGTTGCTCACGTAGATCTGTCTACGCTCCGCTACTCAGTCCCTAGCTTCATCCAACCTTCTCGGTCCCGAAAAGCCGACTTTTTGAACACGCACTTTTAGTTGCTTTTTTTTTAAGTTTCTTTTTTGGAGCGATGTCTACGAATTAGTAAGATCACAGCGATCACGATCAGTATCAGGCTCGTAACAGCTACATACACGATATGTCGTACATTGGGTACGTTAACAGACAATTTTAGCTCGTTAGATTCCAAAGGAGCAATGTCCCAATATAGTGTTTTTCCGTCTTCCGACACACGGTCCGCATTATTGGTAGCAGGTTGGATGGGTAAGGATAGGCTGAAGTTAAGATCCAGCTGCCGCTCCAGTAATTTGCGCGCAAACACATTCATTTGCTCAAATTTGTCACTCAGTCCTTGAGCTTCTTTAGGAAGCATCCGTGGTATATCGAGCTTCATGGTAAGATCAATATTCGTTGTGAAAAAATGTTGACTCACAGCACGCTTTATTTCTAATCCCTCAGGTAGATTTAATCCCTGACTGGGATTTTTTTTGTTTGTGCTCCAATCTCCTTGATAATGTCCCTTGATTTGATATCCCTTTCTTCCCTGTTCAGCTAGCGGCTGTACATCTACATTGTTGCTTTGAATACGCTTGACTAATTGATCTAGCAGCCCGGGATTGTCCAACATCATCAGTGTCTGATTGTTTACACTGAACGTTGCATCCATATCTACACTTTGATCGAGATGAACATCTACATGGATGTCACCTCGAGCACAGGAAGTTAGGGCAAGCAGACAGCACACCAGCATAAAAATGAGCAGTATTTTTCGTATCCGAACTTGCCGACGTTTGTTCCGATAAGGGCTGTATCCTGTTGGCTCCATGACCTGCACCTCTTTATATGTATTCTTTGGTTTAACGACTGGATATCTTCTATATATTACACATTGGGAGAACGAAAATCGAACGGTATAACGAAATACATAAGAATTATATTTTATAAAATGTTTCCCTAGGTAAAAACTTTAGTGTATACTCTAAAATATAGTATTGATAAAAAATAATTGAATCAAGGAAATAGTTTGTCCCAAAACGAATATTCAAAGGAGGATTTTAAAACATGAACAAGCAGTTTAAGAAGGCTTTGCCGCGATGGGTAACGACGGTTGGAGTGTTGTCTCTAGCTCTAGTTCTAGCGACTGCATGTACCGATGCTAAGAAGAAGGAGCAGGGAACTGCGAGAGAGGCGGGACAAAAAATAAAGGCTACGGCTACCATCGGTATGATCTCTGACATTGTCGGCAAGGTCGGCGGTGATCATGTGGAGGTCACGGGAATTATGAAGTCAGGCGTTGACCCGCATTTGTACAAGGCTTCTCAGGGAGATATGCGCAAGCTGGATCAGGCCGACGTTATTTTTTATAACGGGTTGCATCTGGAAGGAAAAATGCAGGACATTCTGGAGAAAATCAGCAAGCAAAAACCCGTCATATCCGTGTCCAAAAACATCGCCCAGGATCACTTGCGTGCAGGTAGCCCGGAAATGGGATCTGAGCATGATCCACATATCTGGTTTAACGTACAGAATTGGATGTCTGCGGTAGAAACCGTCAGAGATGAATTGTCGGCGCTAGACGCTGTTCATGCGGAGGAATATAAAGCCAACGCAGAAGCCTATCTCACTGAGCTACGAGAGCTGGACGATTACACGAGAGAGCAGATTGCCAGTATACCGGAAGCCCAACGCGTGCTTGTCACGGCACATGATGCTTTCGGCTATTTCGGAGATGCCTACCACATTCAAGTGAGAGGACTTCAAGGTATGAGCACAGAATCAGAAGCGGGTTCTCAAGATGTGACCAAGCTGCGAGATTATCTGGTCGAACATAAAATCAAGGCTATATTCGTAGAATCTAGTGTTCCGAGAAAGGCTATAGATGCGGTTATTCAGGGGGCCTCTCAGCAAGGTCATATAATTAAGGTCGGTGGCGAGCTGTATTCGGATGCCATGGGTGAAGAGGGCACAGAAGATGGAACATATATTGGAATGGTCAAGCATAACGTCAATACGATTGTTAAAGCTCTTAAATAAGGAGGCAGAGATACATGGGGCATTCACCACTTGTTGTTCGTGATTTATCGGTAGCTTATCAAAAAAAGCCCGTTTTGTTCGATGTTTCCTTTGAAGTGCCGGAAGGCAAGCTGATTGGTATTATCGGTCCGAACGGGGCTGGGAAATCTACGCTGATTAAGGCAGCGCTTGGATTGATTCCAAAGCTTAGGGGCGAGGTGCTGGTCTACGGTAAGTCCTATAAGCAACAGCTGCTCAAGGTTGGCTATGTACCACAGCGGGAGTCGGTGGATTGGGATTTCCCGACGAACGCACTGGATGTGGTTATGATGGGACGGTATGGCAGACTGGGCTGGTTTAAGCGTCCGGGAGCAGCAGATCGTCAGGCTGCGATGGAGAGTTTGGACAAGGTAGGTATGAGCAAATATGCAGACAGACAGATTAGTCAATTGTCTGGCGGCCAGCAACAACGTGTTTTTTTAGCCAGAGCACTTGCGCAGGACGCTCAGCTTTATTTTATGGATGAACCGTTTGTCGGTGTGGACGCTGCAACAGAAAAAGCCATTATTTCATTGCTCAACGATCTGAAACAGCAGGGTAAAACCGTGCTTGTCGTTCATCATGATTTATCTACAGTCACGGATTATTTTGATCAGGTTATGCTGTTGAATGGGCATCTGATGGCGTTTGGAGAGACGACAGATATTTTTACCGAGGAAAATCTGCAGCGTACGTATGGCGGGCGTCTGAGTATACTCAAAACAGGCCCGGATTCCGGTACGATACTCGGAGTGAGGTGAGCAGTATGACAAGCTTGGCAACGCTTTTGACCGACCCAAACATGCAGTGGATTTTGCTGGGCTGCATTTTGCTCGGTTTAAGCAGCGGGGTGATTGGCAGTTTTATGTATTTGCGCAAGCAGTCGCTCATGGGAGATGCTTTGGCACATGCGGCTTTGCCGGGGGTATGTGTGGCTTTTATGATCACAGGTACAAAATCCGTGTTTGGATTTATGATTGGGGCCGCCATTGCAGGGATTGTTGCGACCTTTGCCATCAGTGCGTTAACCCGGTATTCGCGAATTAAAAGCGATTCAGCGATTGCAGCGGTGCTGTCGGTATTTTTTGGCTTCGGCATTATGTTGTTGACCGAAATTCAGCATAGTGGCGCAGGCAACCAAAGCGGATTGGATAAATTTCTATTTGGTCAAGCTGCGGCAATGGTATTGTCTGATGTCTATACGATGGCGGTAATTTCGGTGGTACTCATCGGAATATGTATATTATTTTTCAAGGAATTTAAGCTGCTCAGCTTTGATCCCGGCTTTGCCCGCGGTCTTGGTTTTCCGGCAGGTTTGCTGGATAAGTTGTTGATGCTATTGATTGTCATTGCAGTGGTTGCTGGCATTCAGGCCGTGGGAGTCATTATGATGGCTGCTCTGCTGATTACCCCGGCCGTGTCGGCAAGATACTGGACAGAGAAGCTGGGTGTCATGGTATGCCTATCAGGCTTGTTTGGTGCTATAGCAGGCCTTGGTGGGACGGTCATTAGCTCTCTGGGACAAAATCTGCCTACAGGACCGTTATGCGTGTTGTGTGCGACTGTGGTGTTTGGAGTGAGCTTGATTTTTGCGCCGCAGCGCGGGATGATCTCCAAGGCTATCGTTCGGTTGAACGCCAGAAAAAATCTGGAGCAGACAGTCGGAACACAGCCAAGGGAGGAGCGTGCCCTATGAGTTCATTTTATGTAATTTTGACGGGAATGTTAGTGGCAGGGGGATGTAGTATCGTTGGGTGCTTTCTCGTGCTCCGAAAAATGGCTATGATCGGTGATGCAATCAGTCATGCGGTATTGCCGGGGATTGTCATTGCCTTTCTCATCAGCGGATCGAGGGATTCGGTGTGGATGATGTTTGGTGCGGCTGTGCTGGGTCTTCTAACGGTGTACCTGATTCAGCTATTCCAACAAAGCGGTCTGCAAAGTGATGCTGCCATTGGCGTGGTGTTTACGACATTGTTTGCTATCGGTGTTTTGCTGATCAGTGTGTTTGCTTCCAATGCCCATCTGGATATGGATCACGTTTTGTATGGGGAAATTGCTTATGTGCCGTGGAATACGTTAGAAATAGCTGGCTTCAATGTCGGTCCGAGGGCTGTGTGGATTACGGGCGTGATGTTTTTGATCAATTTGCTCGTGATAGGGGGCTTTTTCAAGCAATTTAAAATTACTTCCTTCGATCCCGCCTTGGCAGCTTCATTAGGCATTCCAGTTGTTTTATTTCATTATCTACTGATGAGTCTCGTCTCACTAACGACGGTGGCGTCATTTGAGAGCGTGGGTGCAATTCTGGTGGTTGGCATGCTCGTTGTACCGCCTCTTACCGCTTATTTGCTGACGGAGAAGTTGTCCCATATGATTGTATACAGCGTCGGATTTGGGGCGATCAGTTCGGTCGTAGGCTTTTACACAGCAAGTGTATTGGATGCTTCTATTGCAGCATGTATGCTGTGTGTATCGGGTCTGTTGCTGCTCTTGGCTTTCCTCTTTTCCCCGTCTCACGGTGTGGTATGGCAAAAGTTATTTCAACAACGGGGGATCGTTGGCGAAGATAGCAAGTGATTGTAGGAAGTGATCCCATATGAGTTACCCAAAATAGCGTGCATTCAGGCATAAGAGACCTGAATGCACGTTTTTTTGCACTTATACTGCCCTGTGCGGCTTTTTTTGGGGCAAGCTTGATTGATCATCTTGAATTGATTGGGACACGGGAGTACATTCATTACAACCATATAAGAATGGACCGAACAAACAAGCGGCACGCTGTGGGGAGGAACGAAAGTGGAGAGCTTCAAACGTAAATCACCAGAGGAAATACTGGATTCGATTAACAAACTGCATCGAGGCAGACTCAAAATATACATGGGTGCGGTCAGTGGCTCGGGCAAGACGTATCATATGCTGCAGGAGGGACAATCGCTGCAGCATGAAGGTATTGATGTTGTGATTTGTGCGGTCTCAACCATGCAGCGGCCTGTGACCGTGGAACAGGTCGGCACGCTGGAGCGAGTGCCTAGCATTCATTGGATAAAAGATGGTGAGGAGCAAAAGGACCTGAATGTGGAGGCTTTGGTGGCACGAAATCCCGAGGTGGTACTGGTGGATCATTTGGCACATCATAACCGGAAAGACGCCCTATTTCCAACACGGCTGGAAGATATTCGGTATTTGCTGGAGCAGGGAATTAGCGTCATTACGACGGTCAATGTTTATGAACTCGAGGGAATTACGGAGTGGGTGTATCAGCTGACAGGCTTTGAAGCGGAATATACGGTTCCGGTTGATACACTGGAGCTGGCGGATGAAATTCGTCTGATTGATGCCACCCCGGAGATGATTTTGGAACGGCTGGCGAAAGGCTATATGCATACGCCCAATCCTGAGATGTTTCACCGGGGAAATCTGGGTAAATTGCGTGAGCTAGCCCTGCGATTGGTAGCAGAGGATGTGAACGATTCGCTGGAACGGCACCGGGAAGAGTTAGGCTTGCACGGGGCATCAGGAGCCGCAGAGCGTATTTTGGTACCTGTCCAATATCATTGGAATGGGTCCATTTATGTACGTAGGGGGGAACAGGTCGCCAAGCGGTTGGGTGGAGATATGCTAGTGGTCTCCTTTGTCAGCTCGAAGCGCAAACTGTCCAAGGAATCAGCAGCCTTCAAGCGTTCAATTGAGAAATTGGCTGACAAGATCGGATCAACATTTGAAGAAATCCCGCTTTTTTCCCGCAGAAGGTTGCCTCGTCAACTGATTCATTATGCGGTGACGCACAATGTTACCCGAATTGTTATGGGGCATTCTCGGCAGACGCCGTGGCAGGAGCTGATGAAAGGATCGCTTGTGAACGGGATTTTAAAACGAATGAAAAATATGGATTTGCTGCTGATTGCGGACCGGGCCGAGCAGGAGGGTGAGCGGATTTTGCCAACAATGAGACAGGAGGAGGGAGATAACGATCCGTATCATCGTTTGAGCGTTGAGGAAGCACAGGCTGAGGCAGCCAAAATCCTGCGGGGCAAGCTCAAGGTATACATTGGCGCTGCTCCGGGGGTCGGCAAAACATACACGATGCTGAGAGAGGGGAATGATCTGCTGGAGAGTGGGATCGATGTAGTTATCGGATTGCTGGAAACGCACGGAAGAGCAGAAACACTGGCCCAGGTAGGATCTCTGAAGATGATACCCCGTCAGTCCATCGAGCGCCATGGCGCACACTTGGAAGAAATGGACACGGAATCCATTCTCAGGCGTAATCCCGAGGTGGTGCTTATTGATGAGCTGGCACATACCAACGTTCCCGGAAGTATGAGATCTAAGCGCTATGAGGATGTGCTTACCATTTTGGAACAAGGTATTTCTGTGATATCCACAATGAATGTACAGCATCTGGAGAGCTTGAATGATGCGGTAGAACAGATTACTGGTATACGAGTGAGAGAGACTGTTCCCGACCATATGATGCGTCTGGCCGATGAAGTACAGCTTGTTGATGTGGCTCCCAAATCGTTGCAGCAGCGTATGCGTGAGGGCAAAATATACGATCCTGCGAAGGTGGAACAGGCACTTAGCCATTTTTTTAAACTGGGCAATCTGATTGCGTTGCGTGAACTTGCTTTGCGGGAATTGGCAGATGACGTAGATGAGCGGCTGGAATCCTGGGATCGACACGAATCACTTCGGGGACCTTGGCGCAGGGAGGAAGTGATCTTCGTAGGCGTGACGCTAAGCGAAAATGCTGAAAGGCTGATTCGCCGCGGTTTTCGTATCGCCTTTCGTCTGAAGGCTGTGTGGATTGTGACTTATGTTCATGTCGGTGAGCGTATGCCCGAGAGACTGAACCCTCGTCTGGAACAACTAAAGTTGCTGACCCACCGACTGGGGGGAACCTTTGAGATACGGCTTGTTTCCAGCCGAAGCGAGATTGCCGACATTTTGATTGCTCCAGTGGAAGGATATTCAGGTACGCAGCTCATCGTGGGGCAGTCTTCCCGAAGTAGCCGTTGGGGGAAGGCTGCGGTTGTGCCGAGGATTCTCCGTCAAGCACGTCATATGGATGTTCTAATTGTGGCGGATTATGATCCGGATATTAAGCTGGAGGTAGATCGTTAATTCGCCCAGTAAATTCATAAATAGTCATATGATGGTTACCGATGGTTCGCTGCTTCCATAGTATATTCTATCTCAAAGAAATGGAGGCGAATTAAAAATGTTTAAACATTGTCATTTGCGTAAGCCAAAAAAACGTATCTTTAAGAAGATCATTAAGGTGACTGTCATTAAGTTTAAACCTAAATTTAAACATGATCACCGGAAACATGAAGATTTTGATAAGAAATGTCATTGCCGGAAACGTCGCCATCACCGCCATCATCGTCATCATGACTGTCATCGTCGTCACCACAAATTCTACTAAGATGAAGATGCTAGGAGGCGGGGCTAGACTGCCCGCCTTCTCCTAGTACGAGGATTTTGGAAGATACTTGCACAAAAAATACTTGCTCTAATATAAGCGCTATGCTATTCTACCAGTAAATAGATTGCACGTGACGGAAGCACCGTTCACCAACCGTATGTACTTACGGATGGATGAACGGTGCTTTTTTGCGTTGTTGTGTTAGGGAAAGGGATGAGCGTTATAGTTCCAGTGAAAGTGGTATTGGCCGTAGAAAGCCGGGATTATATTGAGCCGCTGCTGAATTATGTTCACGGAAGCGAGTACGCCAGAAGGCTGAGAATCACGGCTTTTTCGCAACCGGAGGCATTTCATCAATACATAATGGAAACCAGTGGAATGAAAAGACCGGATGTGGTGGTAGGTGAAGCGGCTTTTTTGAATCTATGGACAGACAGGGAAGCTGCTGATATTCCTTGTTTGGTATTGCATGAGGGAGAACAAGTGAGCGAATATGGACAGCCTTTATTAAAGTATCAGCCTTTATCTGAGCTGGTCGGTTTTATTTTGGAAACGGCTAGACAGAGGTCGAACGGTCGGAAAAGTGTAAACAGTCGGGAAGGTGGAATGATTATCGGCATCGTAGCAGCTTCCGGTGGACTAGGCAAGACAACGGCCGCACTCAATATGTCCAAACAGCTGGGGAATGAGGGATATTCGGTATTCTATCTGAATCTGGAGACGGTGGATTCAAGCTCGTTGTTCACTGGTTCAGGCAGTGCTAGCGGAGCAGAAGGAGAAGGGCTGTCCAGGCTGCTCTATGATCTCAAGGCGGAGGGGAGTGAGGACACTCCATTATCCATGGCTTCCTACTGTATTCGTCGCCCTGAAATTCAGGCGGATACTTTTCAGCCTGTCTATAATCGCAAGGAGCTGACGGACATGACTTGTGATGAAGCGAAAGAGCTGATTCGAACGGTTGCCGAAAGTGGGCAGTATGATGTAGTGATCGTAGATGGCGATTCTGAAAAAGGTGATCGGGCTCAAGCCGTGCTTGAAGCTAGTCATAAGCTGATTTGGCTGCTGGCAGACGATTTAATGAGCATGCACAAGTGCGGATTATGGCTGGATGTTTTAGAAACCACGCAGCCTGAAGGGCTTGAAGACATGATATGCAAAACCAGCTTTGTGGTGAACCGCTATATGGGAACTATGATCAACTCATTACCTCGTGACTTCATGGAGATAAACGGAGCGTTACCCTATATACCTTCATGGAAGCAGATGCAGCACCATGAGCTACTGCTTAGTTCACCGATTTATCAGCGGGAAATTCGTCATCTGTGCCACGAGCTGCTGAATGTGGACAGTGTAACACATCCGCCCGCCGTTTGGTCTTAAAAGGGGCTGATGAACATGAATGAGGAATGGTTTAAGGCATTGCGAGCAGATATCCGAAACGGGCTGGACGTAACGTCTTCGGTAAAGGATGCAGATCTGGTACGGCATATTGAAAATCGAATTTTACACGATGTAGAGCTGGTGGGCTTAACTTCCCGTGAGAAGCATGCACTCGTCCGCAAGATTTTTAACTCTTTCCGTGGGCTGGATGTACTCCAGCCATTGATTGATGACCCGACCGTTACGGAAATTATGATTAACAGTCACCGGGAAATTTTTGTGGAACGGGCTGGTGAAGTGATGCAGGTACCTGATCAATTTGAGTCCCGCGAGCGGCTGGAGGATTTAATCCAGACGATTGTAGCCGGGGTGAACCGAATTGTGAATGAGGCTTCCCCCATTGTGGATGCCCGGTTAAAGGATGGGTCACGCGTAAATATTGTGTTGCCTCCAGTTGCTCTCAAGGGTCCGACGATGACAATACGGAAGTTTCCCGAGCGTCCTATGACGATGGATGACTTGATACAAATGGGTGCGCTTGATGCAGAAACCGCTGCTATGCTCAAGGACTTGGTACGTAGCAAGTACAACATTTTTATAAGCGGAGGAACGGGGTCTGGTAAAACAACTTTTCTGAATGCATTATCCCAGTTTATCCCGTCGTCTGAACGGATTATTACCATTGAAGACTCAGCAGAGCTGCAAATTGTGACGGTCCCTAATCTAGTTTCCATGGAAACACGGAATGCGAACACCGAGGGGAAGGGAGAAATCACAATTCGTGATCTGATTCGTTCCTCCCTGCGTATGCGGCCCAACCGCATTGTGGTGGGTGAGGTCCGGGGAAGTGAGGCATTGGATATGCTGCAAGCGATGAATACAGGACACGATGGATCGTTGTCAACTGGGCATGCGAATAATATCCGCGATATGGTCAGCCGGCTGGAAACGATGGTGCTCGGAGGGGCAGAGCTTCCGCTTGGAGTAGTACGGCAGCAGATCAGCTCGGCCATTGATATATTCGTTCATCTGTCACGGATGCGCGACAAATCCAGACGAGTACTGGAAATTAGCGAAGTGATTGGTTTTGAAAATGGTGAGGTGACGCTTAATCCCCTTTATCGTTTTCAGGAACGAGGAGAAAGTAACGGGCGAATCGTAGGAGGTCTGGAACGTTGTGGCGAGGGTCTGCAACATACTTTGAAGCTGCAAATGGCCGGGATCAATCCGGAAAGCTGGCACAGGGGAGGAGTATCAGCGTGAAGCCAGGAAAAACGACTGCCAAGCAAGTATCACATGAGGTCCCTTCTCTGCCAGATTATACGGTGTATACATTATCGACAGTACAAAAAAGTCTGTGCATATTCTTTAGTGGCGTGCTGTTTGCGATGATCGGCTTTCTATTTTATCACCAATGGATATTATCGTTGCTGTGCGCTGCCGGGGCTGTGGTGACGCCTCGTTATTTTAGGCAATTTTTGCTGCAACGACGCAGGTCTGCTCTAAGCATCCAATTCAAGCAGGCGTTATATTCGCTCTCGTCTTCTCTTTCAGCGGGAAGGTCGGTGGAGAATGGTTTTCGTGAGGCTGTAGAGGATTTGAGATTGCTTAGCCCGGATGGAGATCACGACCTGATTTTTGAATTTAACATTATTACCGCCTGTCTCGAAATCGGACAGCCTGTAGAGGCTGCTTTGCAGGATTTGGCCCGTCGGGCGCAGATGGAGGATATTACGAATTTTGCGGACGTATTTGCGGCTTGCAAGCGAACCGGAGGTGATCTGGTGGAAGTCGTACGACGAGCTTCAAGTGTCATTGGTGAGAAGTTGGAAATTCAGCAGGAGATCGGTGTAATGATTGCGCAGAAACGTTTTGAATCGAGGGTTATGTTTGCAGCGCCTTTTTTGTTTGTATTGTTTATGACGATGACAGCGAGTGATTACATGATGCCCTTATACAGCGGTACAGGTATGATTTTATCAACCTTTTGTTTATTGGTGCTTGGTGGGTGTCTTGTGTGGATCAACCACATTATGAAGATTGAAGTGTAAGGAGAGATGGGTATGGTGATGTTGGTTTGTCTGGTCATGCTGGTTCTGCAAGTGGGAGGCTGGGTGGTGCTGAACCAGATGCATGGTGCTAAGTATGCGCATTTTCGCCATATGAAGCTGGAGGGACTGCGGCTGCAAAGACTTTCAGTCCCATTTGTACACATGATTCATGCTTCACGTGCTACTCACAGGCTGCCTTTGCTGATGTTCAAGCTCCAGCGTTCGGTGCAGAAGCTGTATGGTATGCGCAACAGCGGAGAAAAAACGATGCTTTTTCTGACAGAAATGTTGGGTTACGGATATATAATGGCTGCTGGTGGAGCTTTAATATCGCTTATGCTGGGCGGGGATGCGACCGGGCTGGTGCTCGGATTGGGACTTGGTATTCTGGTACCCATCGCGCTGATCAAGGATTTGCATGGGAAAGTACAGAAGCGGGATCAGCAAATTTTAATGGAATTGCCTGAACTGTTGAGTAAAATGATGCTTTTAGTAGGTGCAGGTGAGACGGTACAACGGGCATTGCTACATTGCGTGGAACGTAAAGGGGCGGATACGGAACATCCGTTGTATCGAGAACTGAGGCAGACGGTGGCGGAATGGGAAAGCGGCTATTCCTTTCAACAGGCATTTGAGCACCTGAGCAAACGTTGTGGTATTCAGGAAATGACAGTATTTACGACGACAGTTTTGTTGAATATGAGGCGCGGCGGGAGCGATTTCGTGATGGCTTTACGTGAGTTATCCCAGACGTTATGGGGCAAGCGGACTTCAATTAGCCGCACAAGAGGGGAGCAGGCTTCATCTAAGCTAGTATTCCCGATGGCGCTGATTTTGCTAACGGTAATTGTGCTGGTGGGCGCTCCGGCTTTAATGATGATGAATATGTAGGAGGAATACAACGATGATGATATTAGTAACAGGCAGTATTCGTAAGTTGTACAAGGATGAGGATGGTCTGGGTACGTTAGAAATGATCCTGATCATTGCCATTCTGATTGCGGTGGCAATTATTTTTAAGGATCAGATCAAGAAAATTGTAGAAGGGCTTTTGAAAAAGGCGGATAAAAAAAGTAACGATTTTATGGATTCATAATGCTGCGTAAATTAGCACAAAAAGAGGACGGGAGCTTCTCCTTGGAAGCTTCCCTCGTCTTTCCCATTCTACTGCTGGTCATTTTTGTGATGTTATTTTTTTGCCTGTACATATATCAAAAATCTATATTGGTGCAGGTCGCTGCTACTGCTTCGGAAAGGGCCGCTTACAGTTGGGATAACAGCTTCAAGGACCCACGTACGGGAGCATTTACACAAGGGCAACGGGATTCTCTCTATTGGCGCCTGAAGGATGATATTATGCTGGGAGCCCTGTTTGGCTGGACCGGAGCCAACAATCAGGAAAGTGTACAGGTTCCGGGCGGCAATGGGGGAGGCTCGTTACCTGCTCAGAAGCTGTCCAATGCAGAAAATAGAATGCCTGCGGGCATGCAGGGGCAGATGACATATGAGAACAGTATGATTCACCGTAAGGTGACCACAAAGTTAAATAAGATAGTGAGGGTACCTTTGTTGAATCAGTTTTTAGATCAGACAGATTTGCAAGGGGAAATGAGCTCTGGTGTGGTCGAACCTGTGGAATGGATTCGTACGGTGGAGTTGGTCCGTTATTATGGTGCGAAGTTTATGGGCAGAGGATCAGGTGAAAAGGTAGATTCGGCAGTTGTAGGGAAAGTACTGATGCAATATGGTCAAAACGGTCAGTGAGAAGTAAGTAACGGGAATGTAACTGGAAAGGAGGAAGCGGGTGTTTGGTAAGAGACACAACACAAAGGACGGGGAATCAGGTGCTGTCACGGTCTTTTTAATTCTGATTTTGGCGGTCATGTTCGGTTTTATTGCTGTATTTATTGATTACGCGAGAATTGCTGCATTGCATGTGCAGACCGAACGGCTGACCCATGCGGCGGTTCGTTCAGTGATGTCTGCTTATGATCCGACATTACAACAGGAGTACGGTTTGTTTGCTTATGGCGAAGGCGGCGGAGAACAAATTATGGTCAAAGTGCTGAATGACAGCGCGCGGCGTACGGCACGCACAGAAACGCTACCGCTTATGAATATGAAGCTGGATTCTAGTTCCCTGCAAATGGAAAGGGAGCTTGGTAAATATGCCATATTTAACGAGCAGATCCGTGAAGAGATGAAGTATAAAGCACCTGTCGATTTTACGTTTGAAGTGCTCGAAAAGCTTAAGCCGCTCTCTCAAAATATGAAAGAGGCTTCTCATACGGTAGATTTGCTGAAAAGGTTGCAAAAGCTGTACGACAGACGAGAGGCCAAACTGGATGACATGCTGGAGAAGCAGCGTAAGGCAGGAGCTTATATGGAAGAGGTTCGCAAGCGGGTTATTAAACAGAGGGGCACCTATATGCCCAATCAGTATATATGGGACCCGCTTGAGGTTGTAGCCGATATTGCCGCTCAATATAAGCATTACGTACATGTATATGAAGACAATAAGAAGAGTGTGGACGATGTTAAAATCATGCAGATGGAAAAATATGCACGTAGAGCGAGGGCAGCGCTTGATCGCCTGCGTCAGATCATGGTTCAGGCTGGAGAAGAACATGATAAGCTGCTTCTGGAAGCCAAGGAACCGTTAAATGAGGCCCGACAGATTAATGAAGAGATGCGCAAAGTCATTGCCCAATATAAGCAGAGGGCGGCCAATGCAGGCTACGATGAGGTTTCAGCAGCCCCTACTCCCAGCGGAGCAGGCTCCAACGCAGATCCGTCGGTAGGAAGCGCACGGCAAAAAGCAGAGGATTTGTTGATTTCAGACAAGGAATTTGAGCAATGGGAAGCAGAAATCGAAAAGCAACGGACTTCTATAAATACTGCTAACAATAGAATAACGAGCATGATGCGTACCTTATCTTTTTATACAGATCCATTTTTGAATGCAGACATGCTCAAGCAAGAAGTCGCATCAACGCTCAAAGAGATAGATAAATACTTGAATGCGTATGCTTGGGCGGGACCTGCCAATGTACTCGACGGTGAAGTCAAAATGATGGATACGCGACGTGGACCGGACAAAGAACGCAAGAAAATGGAAAAAGAGGCGAAAAACAAGCTCAAACAAGCCTATCGGATCATTGAGGTTCTTTCCAAAGGTAAACAAAGTGCAGAACAATTCCAAAATCTGGAGCGGTATTACAATGAAAGTATTTCGTTTAACCAGTCTACATCCAGTCCATCTGTTTCCGCTGATTTGCCCTATGACACCTATGATGCTGCGGGAGCTTCCATGGATAGTATGGATGGTCTATACGGGTCGGCATCCAATTTACTGACTCAACTGGGAGACGAGTTTTACCAGAATGAATACGCACTTTCTTACTTCCATCATGTGGATTTTAGCCGTTTTGGCAGTTTGGCCGGATCGGGTGGAAATGTGGGAAATGCTGCACAGATTTTGGGAGATCAGCTGGAGGTGAATAATCAGGAAGTTGAGTATATCCTGTATGGCTTCCATAATCCGACGGGTAATCTGGCATCCGCCTATGGAGAAATTTTTGCTATGAGACTTGCCATTCGAACAATGGAGGGATTGGTTAAAAACAGCTCAAAAGGTAATCCGCTGGTCGTTTTGGCGGCAGCTTTGTTATATGGAGTAGAAAAAGCGGTAGAAGATATGATTATGCTGGCACAAAAGGGAGACGTGCCATTGTCTGATTTTCTGAAATTTCGAATGACATACAAGGATCATTTGCGATTGTTCCTGATGCTCCATAGCAATAATGAACGAAAAATGTCCCGTATGCTTGCTCTGATCCGCCTGAATACAGATGTCAATCCTGCTGAGCGGCAAACGTATGCAACGGGTGAGGTCAAGAATGGGATGAGGCTGTGGTTTCTACCTGGGGTAATGAAGATGCTCGGAACCGCCTCAAAAGAAGGCGAGAGTATTAAGGGAAGTGTGTACTATGTCACGAAAACAGCGCATTTTTCCTATTAATCGGTGTTTACGGAAAGTTTGTGGGCAGAAGCAATGTGAACAAGGAAGTATTGTTTTAGAAGCGTCACTGGTGTTGCCAATGTTTCTGTTTTTTATTATTTTTCTCATTTATATGGTTCAGATGACGCTGGTATCCACAGCCTTGCAGAACACCGCTTCAGAAGCGGTTAAGCAGGTTTCGACTAAAATTTACCCAGTTTCTCTAGCCGTGGAGGCGGCGTCCGCGAAAATAGATGCAGTCCGTGAACCGCTGGATGAATTGCCCAAGTTATCTGTGAGTGAATATGCAAGCCAATTCGCTGCCCAGTTGCCACCTCCAATTGGTGATTGGGTAGAAAGCGCTGTTCAGGGCGGTCAAAAGCCGATGGAGGAGCTGCGGGGGCGATTTACGGAAGCTGCACTCGATCCTGTTCTGAAGCCGATGCTAAAGCCTTTTATGGAGGAAAGCATTCTGGAGTATGACCGTATTCATATAACGAGTGTACATGTACCTGCTCTTACAGGAACTAAGGACCCTTATTTTAGAGTAGAGCTATCGTATGAACTGCCGATGAAGGTCCCCTTTTTGTATCGCAGCATTGTGCTTCAAGCGGCGGCAGAGGAACGTCTCTGGATTGGGAACACAGGGGAGGGGACAGGTACAGGAGAGGCAACAGCGGATAAGGATGCGCAGCATTCCATACAGTTGCTCGTTAAGCCTGAACCTGCTGTGAAGGGTGTGTACAATTTGATCAAGGCCAAGGTTGAGCCTGGGACGAATGCTAATCTTTCTGTACTTTATAAGTCGGGCCAAAGCACGGCCCAGCATTTGGGCTGGACCTCTGCCAATGCGGACGGGATTATTGAATGGAACTGGTTTGTGGGAACGAACACAACACCCGGTCAATGGAGCTTTGTGATTGAAACAGAGGACGGTCAACGTATAGAAGTTCCGTTTACCGTGGAAAAGCCAGCTGATGGATAGATAGAATCGACTCGACATAGACGGACAGGAATACCTACGATGGAAAGTGATTTGGTAGTCTGCTAGTTCTATTTTATAAAGGGGGAAGATCGCATTGACGTGGATGTATATTGTATGCGGAGTTCTGCTCGCGATCGCGTTAGTTACGGATTTACGTAGCATGAAAATCCCTAATAAGCTTACATTGCCCGGCATAGTGGTAGGCTTGGTGTTCAATACTCTGTTTGGAGGGTGGCACGGTTTTTTATTTGCTGTTGCTGGACTGGGTACCGGATTTGGGTTCATGCTGATTTTGTACTGGATGGGAGCTGTTGGTGCAGGAGATGTAAAGCTGTTCGGCTTGATTGGAGCATGGACAGGTGCCGCTTTTGCATGGCAGTCAGCTTTATATTCGATTTTTTTTGCAGGTATTATTGGCATAGGAATTTTGCTGTGGAAGAGGGAAACCATCATGAGACTGCGGCGCGTGGCTTTTAATTTAGGAGGATTTTTTCTATTTCGCAGCGGCAAAGCGCTGACCGGTGGAAATGAAGCGCACCTCAGGTTTCCTTTTATGACGGCAGTCATTCCGGGAGCGATCAGTGCTTATCTTTACTTCTTGCCATGACATGTCCGCTGGGGGAGATCATGCTACCTCACGGAGATAGGAAATTGTTAAGGAGGTCATGAATTGTTTGGTTTAAGCAGGGATTTTGCCCGGAACGGCGGGACATTTATGATTCTGAACAAGGAAGACGGGCTCAAGACCGATGATTTAAATTCCGTACAGACCGGCATGATGACTGGTAATCGGATTCCCGGTCTGCTGGAACTTAGAATAAAGGAAGTCGATTTTCAGATAGAGTTACATTACGATATTTCGGGGCAACGCATGCTTTCCCAGTTATGGAAAGGTGGGAGCGTGTCGACTTCTGATTTCTACCGGATTCTTTTTGAAGTGGCAGATGCCCTCCATCGCAGCCCGCAATATATGTTAGATATCCGCCAGTTTATTTTGCACGAGGATTATATTTTTCTAAGTGGTTCAGGTACAAGGGAAACCGCCAGTTTAACCTATGTTCCTTTACGCAGTTTACAGTATGCAGGGCAAACAGGCAGTCAATTTAAGCAGATGGTTATTCGTTTAATGACTCGTGTGGCCCACCTTCAGGGAGAATATATACAACGCATACTCGATCTGTGTGATAGAAATGAATTTGAATTGGGATTGCTAAAGGAACTGCTATTGCAAGGAATGAAGGCTGGTACAGAGAGTGCTAGCGTGAAGGGAGAAAGTATGGAAGGGCGAGCTTTTTCATCAGCCGACCCTATCATATCTGCTCATACCTCACAGGGGAACTATACTGATCGTGGCGGAACATACGGGCAAGAGCATCGGGAGACTCTGCAGGAGATTCAGGAGCTTAAACGGATCAATCGGCTCAAACCGTCCGTGAAACCAGAGGAGAATTCTGAGCTTGTAACAGAAAACGAAGTAGAAGATGTGGAGCCTGGATTGCAAAAATATAAAACCTACATTACTCTCGGATGTCTGCTCGCTTCGGCCATCGTGTGGCGTTATATTTATCTGGATCATCCAGAGACGGTACCGTTGATCATTTCCGTGGTGCTGACCTTGGTACTTGCCGCTGTTGCTTATATAAGCTGGACGGGGAAATGGGAGCGCAATCGAGCTTCATCTCATATGTACAGCGATTCAGTACCTGTATTGGATTCGGAATGGTTAGGAACTACTTCTTCCTCAGCACAGCGGAAAAATGATCGTTATCAGGTAGATAAGCTGACCGGATTTGTAGCGGGACGTCATCATCAAGACAAGCAATCTTCCGATTCGAGTGATCAAGGGCAGGAGAGCTGGAGATGGACTTTTCCAAACTCAGAATCTAAAAGCGCGGGAAACCGAGTTACCGAAGATAGGGAGAACACTTCAGCAAACTATGACCTACACGAGCCATCGTGGAAAGGTGCGGGACGGGGAAATGAATTGGAAGCCAGTGATACCAGTGAGGCTTATTATAAGTCTCTCTCCGGGGTAACGGAGCTGCTAAATGCTGCATCTAAGCAGGAAACGATGCTGCTTCGTCCAGATCAAGAGATACAGATTTCACCTGTTCAGCAATCACCGATTGCTTGCCTGGAACGCAAGCCACTAGGTAGTGGAGGGACCGAGCGCATCCGGTTGCAGCCAGACCAATTCGTTGCAGGCAGCTTTATCATCGGGAGAGATCCGCAATTGGTCCAGTTTGTGGAGCATACGGATGGAGCTTCCCGTTCTCATATTGAGCTTTGCATAGTTACAGGAGAACATAGCCACATTGTTAAGGATTTATCCTCGACGAACGGAACTGCTCTGAATGGAGAGCCTATGGTGCCTTATAAGGAGTACATCCTGAATGAGGGAGACACTTTTAAAATCGCTGGAGTCTCTTATACTTATCGGTTGGACTCTTCTAAATCCTCCAATGCATCATAAATGAAGGTTATATGGATAGATGTCAAGAAGAGGCCTGTTAGATTTAGGGCTTCCTTCTTTATGAATAGTGGACTATTAATAATAATAAAATGAGGCATCTTAAAAACTTGCAGTCTGCTCGATAGATTGTGTCTGACTTAAAAAATGAACCCTAAGCTGGTAGTGACACTACCTACCAGCCTGGAGTTCCTCTTTTTGAATTCAATGCTGTTTTTGGGAAGAATGGAGTTCCTCTAGAGCGTCCTTAAGTGAAGGATAGTTAAACTTAAATCCGTGCTCCAGCGCTTTGTGCGGGAGTACTTTTTGGCCATCCAAGACAAGGGTGCTCATCTCACCGAGCAGTTTTTGAACGAGAATGCCTGGAACGGGAAACCAATGCGGACGGTGGTATACCATAGCTACTGTCCTCCCAAACTGGTCGTTCGTCAAGGGATGTGGTGATGAAGCATTCACTGCCCCGACGATTTCCGTCGTATGGATGCAGTACGTGATCAGACGAACGATATCCTCAATATGAATCCAGCTCATCCATTGATGACCGCTGCCTATTTTGCCGCCGAATCCGAAGCTATAAGGTATCTTCATGAGTGGGAATGCCCCTTTTTTTCTGTCCAGCACAAGGCTAATGCGTAACTTAATTAAACGGGCATCAGAAGGGTAGGCATTAGCGGCTTCCTCCCATTGCTCAACCACCTGAGACAAAAAATCTTCCGAACGACGCGGGCTCGTTTCATCGAATGTTTCGGTCAGGGATGCACCATAGGCGGCAACAGCCGAAGCCTGAATGATAACTTTCGGTTTTTTTTGTAGAGCATTCAATGCTTGAGCCAAACGGGCAACAGATAGCAGTCGTGATTGAAGAATTCTTTGTTTGGACTTATCCGTCCAGCGCTGATTCAGCGTTTCGCCTGCTAAATTAACGACCGCATCTGTGCCTTCCAGTACTTCAGGCTTTTGTTTTAATTCGTTCCAACTCATATATTGCAAGCGGGGGCTCGCTTCGTGTCCTACCAGTGGCTTGCGGGTAACGACTTTCACGGTGTATCCGTCGTCTAGCAGGCTTTTGACCAGTGCACTCCCCACCAATCCAGTTCCTCCACATACGATGATGTTCATGGAGCCAGCTCTCCTTCCGATTCACAAAAAAATACATCTGTTATAGAATATAACCCTTTTTGAGAAAAAAACTTCATATGAATGTACCTTTATACGATTAAGGATGTCAATCCATGATTTTATTTACCCTCGTTTGACTAACATAAATTCTGATGTGTACTTTATCTACGTGTTCCCTTAATAGAGTCATTTAAGAAAGCTGCCATAAAAGCTATGTTGTTTGATTTCAATAATCACGTTAAAATGATTAAATTAAAATAAGACAAGCATAACAGGATAAGGGGATGAATCAGGATCATGCTGAAAATTGGTTCTCATGTGTCCTTCTCGGACAAAGGTCTGCTCAGCGCTACAAAAGAAGCGTCTTCTTACGGGTCCAGCTCCTTTATGATATACACGGGAGCACCGCAAAACACGCGTCGTAAGCCGATGGAGTCCATGTATTTGGAGGAAGGCAAGCAGTTAATGGCTGAGAAGGGAATGGAAGATATCGTGGTGCATGCCCCGTATATCATCAACCTTGGCTCTTACAAAGAAAATACCTATGAGCTTGCGGTCAGCTTTCTTCAGGAGGAAATTCGACGCACACACGCGATTGGTGTGAAAAATATCGTGCTGCATCCAGGCGCTTTTACCGATAAGGATGCAGAATACGGAATCGGGCGTATTGCTGATGGTTTGAACGAGGTACTAAACGGCGTGAAGGAGACAGATGTTAACATTGCGCTTGAAACGATGGCAGGCAAAGGAACGGAAATGGGTCGTAGCTTTGAGGAGATTGCCTCCATTATAGATAAAGTAGAGCATAACGAGCGTCTTACGGTTTGTATGGACACCTGTCACATTCACGATGCGGGTTATGATATCGTAAATGATCTGGACGGTGTATTGGAGCAATTCGACCGTATTGTCGGCTTGAATCGCATCGCAGTTGTTCACATCAATGATAGTAAAAATCCAGTTGGCGCTCATAAAGACCGACATACTCCGATCGGATCAGGCTGGATTGGCTATCAGACTATTCATAATGTGGTGCATCATGAAGCACTTCAAGGACGTCCGTTTATTTTGGAGACGCCATGGATTGGCAAGGAAGCCAAAACTCAGCGTCCGATGTATGAGGTTGAAATTGCCCTGCTTCGCGGAAATGTAAAGGAACGCTTTGGGGATGAGTTTTTGGGTCAGGTAGAGCAATTGCATTCGTTTTTCAAAAAACAGGATGTGGATGTCCGTAAATTTGTGCTGGACACCTGGGCTCTGCTAAAAAATGATGCCAAAGCAAGAAAAGCCGATCCACGTGAGCCGTTGGAGCGTCTGTATGACATGATAACGGAAGCAGCACTATTTCCAGATTTGAGTGAAGAACACATTAATCAACGGTTGATTGCCTGGTTTGCCGGCAGTCATTTGCCAGTGACGGTATAAGCTAAGGGGGATTAATAGCCACATGGAAATTCACGTAAAACATCAGCCAAATAGCACTCTATCAGCCCATGAAAATCGCGCGCGTATGCTTGTATCTTGTCCAGACGGACCAGGTATTGTAGCGGCCGTGTCCCGTTTTTTGTACGAGCATGGGGCCAATATCGTTCAATCTGATCAATATACAATGGACCCGTCCGGCGGTATGTTTTTTATGCGGATTGAATTTGATCTGCCGAATTTGAGTGCAACCCAGCCACAGTTGGAGCAGGATTTTGCCGCTGTTGCTGAGCAATTCCGTATGGAGTGGACGATTTCTGCGGTTAGCCGCAAGAAAAAACTGGCTATTTTCGTTTCTAAAGAAGATCACTGTTTGGTAGAACTGCTGTGGCAATGGCAGGCAGGGGATCTGGACGCGGATATTTCATTGGTGGTTAGTAATCATCCGGATATGAAGGAGTATGTGGAATCATTTGGCATCCCGTATCACCATATTCCGGTAACAGCCGATACCAAACCGGAGGCGGAGCGCCGCCAACTAGAGGTCATTGGCGAAGACATTGACGTTATCATTTTAGCCCGTTACATGCAGATTATTTCTCCCAAGTTTATTGAGCATTATCGCAACCGGATTATCAATATCCATCATTCCTTTCTGCCGGCATTCGTGGGTGGGAAGCCATATGCCCAAGCCTATAATCGCGGTGTGAAAATTATTGGTGCTACTGCGCATTATGTAACTGAAGAATTGGACGGCGGCCCGATCATTGAGCAGGACGTGCAGCGTGTAAGCCACGGAGATGATGTAAATGAGCTAAAACGGATCGGTCGCACCATAGAGCGGGTCGTTTTGGCAAGAGCCGTGAAGTGGCATGCAGAGGATCGTATTCTGGTTCATGAGAACAAAACGGTCGTTTTTAACTAATCTTAAAATTTTAGAAAAAATTTGTGAGTATATATTTTTTGTTGAACAAAGCCCGCTGTATAACGGGCTTTGTTTTTTTATGTTAGGATTTTGCAAAATCCTCATGTGAGTTACTCGCCTTAATAAACAGTCAGTACATAATATTTTTTTGTGATTTTATAATTTTTTAAATGAGGTTAATACATTACGGGTATATTTATATGAGGACTCGGTACTACATTTCCACAATCATCTTTATAAACGATCTGGCAAACTTTCACGGCAGATGGTACAATACTTAAGAATGTATAAGTCATATTGAAACATTCAAGCAGATTCACTCACTTCAATAGACATCGTTTCTATATCGGACGGTGATGTTGGAGAGTATGACCGAATGCAATTGACATACTTTATACAATATGAGGAGGCAAACCATGACTGACCAGAACCAAGCGATTCAAAAGGATGAAAACTCCACGATCGACAATTTGTCCATCACAACTATTCGTACGTTGGCAATTGACGCCATCGAGAAAGCAAACTCGGGACATCCTGGGATGCCGATGGGCTCCGCGCCAATGGGATACCAACTTTTTGCTAAAACGATGAATCATAATCCCGATCAACCTACATGGGTTAACCGTGACCGTTTTGTATTGTCCGCAGGACACGGTTCCATGTTGCTATACAGCCTTCTGCACCTGAGCGGCTATGATCTTCCTATGGAAGAACTGAAACAATTCCGTCAATGGGGCAGCCTTACACCGGGACACCCTGAGTTTGGGCACACTGCTGGTGTAGATGCTACAACTGGACCTCTGGGACAAGGTCTCGCAATGTCCGTAGGTATGGCAATGGCTGAAGCTCAACTGGGTGCAACATATAATAAAGACGAATTTAAAGTTGTAGATCACTTCACATATGCGATCTGCGGCGATGGCGATCTGATGGAAGGTATTTCCCACGAGGCTGCTTCGCTGGCTGGTCGCTTACAACTGGGTAAGCTGATTGTATTGTTTGATTCCAATGATATTACACTGGACGGCAAGCTTAACCTGTCCTCTTCCGAAAGTGTTGCCAAACGCTTTGAAGCTTACAACTGGCAAGTACTGCGCGTAGAAGATGGTAACGACCTTCCAGCCATCCAAAAAGCCATTGAAGAAGCGCAAGGCGACTCGACACGCCCTACGCTGATTGAAGTGAAAACAGTCATCGGCTACGGAAGCCCGAACAAACAAGGTAAAGGCGGACACGGTGGTACTCATGGTTCCCCGCTGGGATCAGAAGAAGCCAAGCTGACTAAAGATTTCTACAAATGGGTATACGAAGAGGACTTCCACGTACCACAAGAGGTTCGCGAGCAATTTGCTAAAGTAAAAGAGCGCGGTATCGCGGCGAACAAAGCATGGGATGAACAGTTCGCGAAATACAAAGCTGCTCACCCTGATTTGGCAGCGCAGTTCGAAACAGCTGTAAACGGCGATCTTCCAGAAGGATGGGATCGTGATCTTCCGAAATACACGACTGGAGACAAAGCCGTTTCGACTCGTGTAGCATCTGGTAATGCTCTGAACGGATTGGCTCCAAACGTACCTTTCCTGACAGGCGGATCTGCCGATCTGGAGAGCTCCACGATGACACATTTGAACAACCTGACGAACTTTACGCCAGAAGACTACGCCGGCCGTAACATCTATTTCGGTATCCGCGAATTTGGTATGGCTGCTGCGATGAACGGTATGGCGTTGCACCAAGGTGTAAAAGTATTCGGCGGTACATTCTTCGTATTTACAGACTATCTGCGTCCAGCCGTTCGTCTGGCAGCTCTGATGGGATTGCCTGTAACCTACGTTTTGACTCACGACAGTATTGCTGTGGGTGAAGATGGTCCGACTCATGAGCCGATCGAACAATTGGCTTCCCTGCGTATTATCCCGAACCTGACAGTAATTCGTCCGGCGGACGGTAACGAAACTTCTGCTGCTTGGGCTTACACGCTGGAAAACAAGAAAAACCCGGTTGCTCTGGTATTGACTCGTCAAAACCTGCCAATCCTGGCTGCTAGTGCTGAGCATGCACGCGAAGGTATCAAACGCGGTGCTTATGTGGTTGCAGATGCAGCAGACGGCAAACCGGTTGCTCAAATTCTGGCTACGGGCTCCGAAGTACAATTGGCTGTTAAAGCTCAGGAAGCACTGGCAGAACAAGGTATTCAAGTACGTGTTATCAGCTTCCCAAGCTGGGATCTGTTCGAAAAACAAGACAAAGCATACAAAGATTCCGTTCTGCTGCCAGAAGTGAAAGCTCGTTTGGCTGTAGAAATGGCGTATCCACTGGGCTGGGAAAAATATGTTGGCGACCAAGGCGACATTCTCGGTATCAGCACATTCGGCGCATCCGCACCTGGCGACCGCGTGATTAAGGAATACGGCTTTACGGTAGAGAATGTTGTTAGCCGTGTGAAAGCTTTGTTGAAATAAAACACTGGAGCATCTAAAACAGACAGTCGTAACCTGAGAAAGGCTTACGGCTGTTTGTTTCATACAGTTGATGTTTTGCAAAAAAATCACTATTGAATTCCAGTGTATAGCATACGGTGATACAGTGTGTATTTTCATACTGAAGCTGGAATCAAATCTATGTTATGATGCACAAATATTCATTCAACCATTGAGAGCAGATGAGGGGATAACGAATGACACAGTTTGATGGAGTAAGCGTAGTTAAAAAAGCAAACGTTTATTACGATGGTCAGGTTACAAGCCGTACAGTCATCCTGGGTGACGGCAGTAAGGTTACACTGGGTATTATGCTGCCAGGAACGTATGAGTTCGGCACGGATTCCCGTGAGATCATGGAGATTTTGGCAGGGGATTTGAGAGTGTTGCTTCCAGGTACTGAAGAATGGCTGGAAATACAAGGGGCGGCAACCTTTCACGTACCTGCAAAGTCATCATTTAAGCTGGAAGTACGAAGTGTAACTGATTATTGTTGTTCTTATCCCGAATAATAAGCCAAAACGGGTAAGCACACTCAGCTTTCAAGCCAAGTGTGCTTACCCTAAAGCTATGCCATATGTACACAAGCACAGCCGTATGGTTACAAAGAAAGGTACAGCTTATTCGAGAGGTTGACCACCAATGGTGCGGCCAATCCATGCTTCGTATGTCTTCACGACAGCGGATAGATCCTCGTCGCCGTAGCCTTGCGTTTGCCCGGCTTGAAACAGGCTTTTGGCAATGGATAACATAGGTGCAGGGATGGACAGGCTGTCTGTTAGTGAGGAAGCAAGCTTCAAGTCCTTAAGCATCAAGGCAAGTGAGAACTGGTTGCTAAAATCATGTTCAATGATTTTGCGCCCTTTCAGGTCAGCGGCCTTGCTGCCTGCCGATCCGAGTTGTACCAATTCAAGGAAGCTGTCTGCCGGGATACCGGATTTAGCCGCGATAGCAAAGCCTTCAGCCAGAGCGAGGTTATGAATACCAACCATCGTATTATGAGCGAGCTTGGCTACGGCTCCGCTGCCATTAGGTCCCATATGAAGTACCTTTTTGCCCAACGTATCAAAAACATCTGATTGTGCCGCAATGGCTTCTGCATCACCGCCAACCATGAACACGAGTGTGCCGTCTACAGCGGCGGGCTTACTGCCTGTTACGGGTGCATCAATGAAGGAACAGCCCAGCTTGTCCGCTTCGGCGGCTAGTTGTTTGACCAGCTCAGGTGAAATCGTGCTGTTGTCCATCACAGTCATGCCAGCCGTAAGACCGGCAAACACGCCGTCTTCGCCGTAATAGATGTCACGAATGGAGTGATCATCGCTGACCATGGTAATGACCAAGTGCTGACCTTCAGCTGCTTCACGAGGAGTTGAAGCTGTACGTGCGCCTTGCTCTGCCAGTGGTTCGCAGCGCGAAGCGGTACGATTATAAACTGTGACTCCGAATCCCTGCTTTAGCAGATTGGATGCCATCGGGGCGCCCATGGTGCCCAGTCCGATAAATCCGATGTTTTTCATTGCTAATCACCTTTCTTGTTGGAAGTTGCCGTCCGATGCAGATTGCGAGTTCGGCTTGAATTGAATATTGAAACAGGTTGATCTCAGTTAATTGTAGCATGGGCATGCTACCCTATCTACAAGAAGGGCTGTCAAGCACAGGATACACAGGTAACGCAAGCTTGTCAGGCCCAGCAAATTAAAGTATCCTATTCCTAAGTCCTTATGTTCGTATTCATGGTCTTAGTAATACCAAACAGGAGGTTCCAAACATGTCTAAAAAAGTTATTTTTGATTACACTAAAGCACTCTCCTTTGTAGGTCAGCACGAAATTGATTATTTTGCAGAGCCTATCAAGTTGGCTCATGAGCAACTGCACAACCAAACCGGTGTAGGTTCCGATTTCTTGGGTTGGATTGACCTGCCTACTAATTATGATAAAGAAGAGTTTGCGCGCATCCAAAAGGCTGCTGCTAAAATTCAAAGCGATTCCGAAGTACTGATCGTAATCGGTATCGGCGGTTCTTACCTTGGAGCACGTGCTGCGATCGAAATGCTGTCGCATTCTTTCTACAATGCGCTGCCTAAAGATCAACGCAAGGGTCCAGCTATCTATTTTGCAGGCAACAACATCAGCTCTACATATGTAAATCATCTGTTGGAACTGATTGAAGGAAAAGACTTCTCAGTGAACGTCATTTCTAAATCAGGTACGACAACAGAGCCAGCTATCGCATTCCGCGTATTCCGTGCAGCTCTGGAGAAAAAATACGGTAAAGAAGAAGCACGCAAGCGTATTTATGCAACGACGGATAAAGAACGTGGTGCTTTGAAAAAACTGGCTAACGAGGAAGGCTACGAATCCTTCATTATTCCTGATGATGTGGGTGGTCGTTATTCCGTGCTGACAGCAGTAGGCTTGTTGCCGATTGCTACTGCAGGCATTAACATCGAGGAAATGATGCAGGGGGCGGCAGACGCTTCCAAAGAGTACAGCAACCCGAATGTAGCTGAGAACGAGGCTTATCAATATGCAGCCGTTCGTAACGCTTTGTACCGCAAAGGTAAAGCAATTGAAATTCTCGTAAACTACGAGCCGTCTCTTCATTTTGTATCCGAGTGGTGGAAACAGTTGTACGGAGAAAGCGAAGGCAAGGATTACAAAGGCATTTATCCTGCTTCTGTTGATTTCTCGACAGACCTGCACTCCATGGGACAATTCATTCAGGAAGGCAGCCGCAACATTTTCGAAACGGTAATCCAAGTTGAAAATGTACCTAGTCACATCACCATCGAAGCAGATGAGGATGATCTGGACGGACTGAATTTCCTGGCAGGCAAAACTGTGGATTTTGTAAACAAAAAAGCATTCCAAGGTACATTGCTGGCTCACACAGACGGACAAGTACCGAACCTGATTGTAAATATTCCTGACTTGAGCCCTTACTCTTTCGGCTATCTTGCTTATTTCTTCGAAAAAGCTTGCGGCATCAGCGGCTACCTGTTGGGCGTAAATCCGTTCGATCAACCGGGCGTAGAAGCTTACAAGAAGAACATGTTTGCGCTGCTCGGCAAACCAGGCTTCGAAAAAGAAAAAGCTGAGCTTGAAGCGAGATTGTCTGAATAAGAGTGCTGTAATCTCTGATGCGAAACAGGATTTCGGTCAGAAGTGTTATAGTGTATAGCATCAATTAAAGTACAGGAAAGCAGTTCACCAGCTGCCAGAAGCGGGGGACTGCTTTCTTGTAAAATGAAGTAAGGAAGGTTATACGTGTATGTTGGAACAATACCGAACCGTACGCGGTGCCGGAAACAAGGAAATTGTGATCCGAAAATCCCGTTTTATCGGTCATATTCAGCCTGTTCAAACTGAGGAAGAAGCAACTGCTTTCATAGAACGTATCAAAAAAGAGCATTGGAACGCTACCCATAATTGTTCTGCTTACATGATTGGGGAAAGAGACGAAATCCAAAAGCAATCGGATGACGGAGAACCGAGTGGTACGGCTGGAAAGCCTATTTTGGAGGTGATCCGCAACCAGAAGCTGAAAAATGTCGCTATTGTTGTTACCCGTTACTTTGGTGGGATTTTGCTGGGAGCAGGCGGTCTGATTCGCGCATATTCAGATGGTGCTGTTGCAGCAATCGAGGCAGGGGATGCAATTACGCGTGTGCTGCATCGCGAAGTTTTTGTAGAATTGGATTATACCTGGTTGGGCAAAGTGGAAAATGAATTACGCAATCGCAGCATCCGCACTGGAGAAACAATGTTTACGGATAAAGTTACCTTAACCTGTCTGCCGCTGGCTGGTGATGCGGAATCCTTCAGCAACTGGATAACAGACTTGACGCAGGGGCAATCGCTTGTGTCGGAGGGAGAGCAGCTTTACTTTATTGAAGGGGAATAAATAATATGGCTAGAAGAGCAGTAGAACAGGAGTTGTCAAGAGGGCGGATTCTGGAAGCGGCCAGGCACTTGTTTATTACCAAGGGCTACCGTGCGATTTCAATGCGCAGCATTGGCCAGCATCTGGGTTACAGTCATGGTTCGTTATATTATCATTTTAAAGAGAAGGCTGAACTGTTCTATGCCATTGTGATTGAAGATTTTAATACATTGCGTGGGATTCTACTGCAAGCAGCAACAGGTACGTCTGATGATGGCTTGAGCAGACTGGAGTACTTGATGCTGGAATTTATCCGTTTTGGTTTGGAAAATCCATATCAGTACGAAATTATGTTTATGATGCACGATGAAGAACTATTTGCATACTGTCGCACAGAGCAAAACCGTTGTGTGGAACTATTTGCGTCTATGATCCGTCAAGAATTGAGTGGTCAGGGGCACTCGGAGGAAGATTGCTCAAGGGTACCGAAAAGCCTGTTTTTATCCATGCATGGCTTTGTATCCTTTTATATTCAGGACGGTTTAACATTTGAAGAAATTAGGCCCGCTGCTTTAGCACATGTAAAGCTGCTGTGCAGACACCTATGAGCGTACCTGCATTCACACGCTTCAGCCATGAACATGTAGGGCGCTTTTCTGGGTGTATGCACTTCATGACGGTGACTTATCATTACGGTACTTTGCGAAAGCGACTAAGGATTTAACAGACGATGATGCATCCAGCAGGAAAACATCATGGTCTGTTTTTTTTACCCGGTCCTTTAGCCCTCCATGATCTTTACATGGTATTGGCGTCTGCGTGGTCCGTCGAATTCACAAAAATAAAGTCCCTGCCATCGTCCGAGCAACAGCTTTCCATCATGGATGATGATCGTTTGTGAGGGGCCTGTCGTAATGGATTTTAAGTGGGACGCTGTATTTCCCTCCATATGGCGATATTGGGGATGCTCCCACGGATAAACTTCATCTAGTCTTAACATCACATCATGTTTGACATCTGGGTCTGCATTTTCATTAATGGCGATGCCGGCTGTCGTGTGTGGACAATAAACAAGTGCGGTTCCTTGTTGTACCCCGCTTTTTTCGATCAATGAAGCAACCTCTCGTGTAATATCGCGCATTTCATCTCGCCGTGTAGTGGATAATTCTAAAGTATGCAGCAATGACTCCATCTCCTTTCTTCTTAATACTTTACCCTTTTAATTCCTAAGATAATATATAGAGTTGACGAAAATTACTTTCCTTTGATAAAGTATCACATAAGAAAAAACAAAGTATATGCATTGGAATAATTAAATGTTTGAAATGAGGTACGTGCTTTGCGGTAAGCAAGGCTGCTGCTGTGCCTGAACAGGTCCAGAAGCGGAAAGGAAGTGTACGGATATGCATGTGGAAGTAAGAGGATTAAACAAGCATTTCGGTAATTTTCATGCAGTAAAGGACGTATCTTTTGATATTCAGGCGGGCCATCTTATTGGCTTACTCGGTCCAAGCGGTGGGGGGAAAACCTCCATTCTTCGCATATTGGCGGGTCTGGAGCAACCGGATGCAGGAGAAATTCATTTTCATGGAAAAAGGGTAAACGAGCTGTCCCCGCAGGAACGTGGAATCGGATTTGTATTTCAAAACTATGCTTTGTTCAAGCACATGAGCGTCTACGACAATATTGCCTTTGGCCTGAAAGTGAAAAAAAGCTCCAAAACCCGCATCAAGGAACGGGTCACAGAGTTGGTCGAACTAACGGGGCTCAAAGGTTTTGAGCATCGTTATCCGCATCAGTTGTCAGGTGGACAACGACAGCGGGTTGCTTTTGCGCGTGCTTTGGCACCAGAGCCTCAACTGTTGCTGCTGGATGAGCCTTTTGCGGCTATTGATGCCAAGATTCGTCAGGAGCTGCGCACCTGGCTGCGAGAGTTGATTGAGCGGGTGGGCATTACTTCAATTTTTGTCACCCATGATCAGGATGAGGCGATTGAAGTAGCGGATGAAATTATGGTGATTAATCAGGGACGACTGGAGCAGAAAGGAACGCCTTGGGATATTTATAAAAAACCGGGTACCCCGTTCGTGGCTTCCTTTATTGGGGAATCTACAGTGATTGAACAGGCAGGCAGTCTTAGAGGCTTCGAAGAAGCTGCTGGAGTGGGAACACGTGCCTTGATCCGTCCGGAGTATATTGATGTCGGGCCAAGCGAGGAATTTACGCTTCTGTCGGCGACCGAGGAAGGCATAGTGAAGCATTTGCATTTTCGTGGAAGTGAGTGGATGGTTGAAGTACAGGTCGGGGATCATCGTCTCATGACATACCGCTCACTGGAGAAGTCTACGCTGGAACCTGGTCAGCAGGTGCGAGTGTTGGTGCATCGAGCCTATCTCTATAATGACCAGTCCAGCTGGATGGTGGAAAACCGCCTGAAGGAAGATCCAATGCCTATCATCATTTGAAAATAAATACGATCACGCATGAGGGGATGTCTAGCCGGATTTCACGGCTTTGGGCATGCTCCTTTTGGCGTTGGACGCTGGAAGGATTTACGCAGATGATTTACGTAGAATCGGTCTGTTCGTTATAATAGTAGTAAAAAGACCCAGATAGATAGGAGTTAAACCATGAATCGGCTTATTTTTCTTGGCACGGGGGATGCAATGGGGGTTCCGCGTGTATATTGTGATTGTCTCGTATGCACAGAAGCTCGCACGACAGGGGCGAATGTAAGATTGAGATCGTCTGTGCTGATCGAAAGCGAGACGGAGGACTTTATGATTGATTGTGGCCCGGACTGGCGCAGACAGCTAGAATTGCGCGGTCTGCGTTATATCCCTACGATCCTTGTGACACATGCACATTTTGACCATATTGGAGGATTACCAGAATGGGCAGATGCCTGTCGCTGGACTGGGAACAGAGGTCGCTTGTACGCGCCACAGGAAGTGATTGACACGATCTTGCGTCAATTTTCCTGGCTCTCTGGAAACTTGGATCTTATTCCAGTAGACCAGGGAGCCCAACTTGGCGGATGGAATATCCGGGGATGGCGTGTGAATCACGGGAAGAACGGATATGCCTACGCTTATCGTCTGGAAAAGGACGGCTTCTCGTGGGCTTACTGTTCGGATTCGATTGGATTGAATGAGGTGGAAATTCTGCCCTTGCACAATCTGAATTTGCTCGTCCTGGGAACGAGTTTTTATCATGAGGAGGCCGAGTATGCCACCCGTTCCGTATATGACATGCTGGAGGCTCAGGAGCTTATAGGAAGGCTTAAACCCGAAAGCACAGTGTTTACACATATGTCCCATGATGTGGATGTCACACGCAACTATGGGCTTCTGGAAGGGATTAGCTTGGCACACACCGGCATGAGTTTGCCGTTAGAATAAAGGTGCCCTTACCTTTACATCGTTTGACTGATACGTAGAAGTGTGGAGATTCCTTCTTTGATTTGTAGCTCGTTGGCGTATGAATAAGACAGCCGTATATGCGTTTTACCCTCTGCGCAGATGGGATCAAATACATTGCCGGGGACAAAGGATACAGACTCTTGTAAACTTTTGGCAAGTAATTCATTAGGTTTCAACGTAGAAGGCAGCTGGAGCCACAGGTTGAGTCCCCCTGCCGGGCTGGTCCACGTCCAACCGGAATCGCGGAGACTGTCTTCCATCGTTTCCTTACGAATCTGGAGCGCGATACATAGCTTTTTAATATGCTGCTGCATACGTGGAGATTGAAAGTATTCTAAAAACAGCTTTTGATTCAGCAGTGGCGATCCATTATCCACTAACGCTTTGACGTTCAGCAGGCTGTTCATGAGCTGTGGTCGGCAGGTCACGGCTGCGATTCGTAGACCGGGTGCGACATATTTACTGTAACTTCGAATATAGACGACGCTTCCCGAAACATCATAGGCGAAAATCGGAGAAGGGGGCTTTTGCCCAAAGCTAATGTCATAGGTGCTGTCATCCTCAACAATAAGGCAGCCATAGCGCTCGGCTAGTTCAGGCAGTCGTTTGCGCTGCTCATCGGGGACCGTAAAGCCCGTCGGGTTGTGGAATGTTGGATTCATATAAAAGAGGCGTGGTTTTTCCGTTTTCATGCACCACTCAATCTGGTCCATATCATAACCTTCTGGTCGAATATCAGTCATAGTCAGACGTGCGCCTAGTCTACGGAATATTTCCATAGCGGGGCCATAGGCAGGGCGTTCGATCAATACACGGTCTCCTGTACGGAGCAGAGATCGGGCAATTAAATCAATGGCTTGCTGTGCTCCGGAGGTAATCAGCACTTCATCCGGTGATAAAGCAAAATGCTTATCCACGCTAAAATGCTGCGCCATGGCCTCCCGAAGCTCGGCATCACCTTGCACAGCGGAATAGGTGGCCGCTACTTTCGGATGCTTTTCAAATACCTGTATCATCAGCTCTCCCCAAAATCGATTGGGCAGGAGCGAGGGGTCAATCAGCGCTTTGGAAAACTGGAAATTCGCATTTACCGATTGAACGCGGCTAAGTCCATCCATTCCTCTCCAGGCTGAAACTGACGGATCATCTGCCGCATGGGCAGATTCGGAGTGAATCGTGAGGTCAATGGACGAATGTCCCGAGTAGCCAGCATATTTTGCATGCCCAGTCGCTTGGGAAGCATGAACGTAATATCCTGATTTGTCCTTTACATAGACCAGTCCCCGTTGCTTCAACTCCTGATATGCCCGGAAAACAGTTAGCCGATGTACACCCAGCTCCTGAGCCAAGCTTCGTACGGACGGCAGCTTCATGTCTGTTTGCCAATCCCCGCGATCAATCCGCACAGTTACATAATGGATAACCTGCTCATACAGCTTTAAGGCATGATCGGCTGGAAAGAGTAGTTCGCTGTTGTTCTTCCCCATGCTATCCACGCTCCTTTCTGTGTATTGTACTATATAGCACTTCAAAAACATATACAACTGTTCTGTAGTTATACATCTGTTCTGTTCGTCCCCCTGTATGCTTAAAAGCACTGAAGGGAGAGGGACGTATCATGATAGGTATCGCGTTTACAGTAATGTGTCTTATTTTTGGCACAACGTTTTTGGCCATAAAAGTGGGAGTGGAAGCCGGACTTCCACCATTCCTATCGGCAGGTGTACGTTTTTTCGCGGCAGGGGCGATATTGTTCATTGCTATGAAGCTGACCGGAAAAGTACGATGGTCGTTATTATGGCGTAAGGAAATGTTGCTGATTGGAGCAGGAACGACCTTCGGTACATTTTCAGCCTTGTATTGGGCAGAGCAATATGTCAGCTCGGGGATCGGAGCTATTTTGTCAGCTACCGGGCCGATGATGATCGTCATTTTGCAATCTGTACTGCTACGGCAAAAAACGTCACGGATTACGGTCGTTGGCTGCATGATCAGCTTTCTTGGTGTGGTACTGGTTGTGCTGCCCGGATTGGCGGTTCAGATCAGTGGTCTGTGGCTGGCGGGATGCCTTGTCATTTTGCTGGGGGAGCTGTGTTATTCCGGGGGAGCTCTTTATTCCAAGCGAGTGATGGATGTATTTCGTGAAACGAACCCGATTGCCCTGAATGCGGCGCAAATGATCCATGGGGGATGGATGCTGCTGTTACTGTCTGCGATCACGGAACCGTGGAGTTCTGAGGGGTGGCAGTACCTTCCTGCCATGGGGTCTTTACTTTATCTGATCCTGTTTGGTTCAATGATTGCACATACACTGTTCTACTGGCTCATGGAGCGTACAAATCCCCTGTTTCCGACGACGTGGCTGTATATATCACCGCCGATTGCGGTGGGCTTGGGAGCGTTGTTGTATGGAGAGCATGTAAGCTGGTGGATGCTGGCTGGGGTGCTGCTCATTGTGACCGGACTAATCCTTATGAACAATGGAATTATCCGTCTGGTGAACAGGCGCAAGGTACGTTCTGCTGCCTGATATTTTATAGCGGTCAGGTTATTATATGATCTGACAGAAAAGGCCTCCAAACTGTCGTATGTTACTGATCATGCGACGTTTGGAGGCTTTGTTGTTGTATTACTTTATTTAAGTATTATGGGAGCAGGCACTTTTTGCTTATTCAACATTGAGTACGAATTTGTCGATGGCGTGCTTAACACCGTCTTCGTTATTGCTACGAGTGATGTAATCAGCCAGCTTTTTCAAATCAGGAATGGCATTCTCCATCGCTATGCCGAGACCAGCACATTCAAGCATTTCATGGTCGTTCCAAGAGTCGCCGATAGCAATCGTTTCCGACAGTTCACAGCCAAAATGGTTTGCAAGGAAGGTAAGCGCATGGCCCTTGGTGCCTTCATGATGCATAATTTCCAGAAAATGAGGCTTGGATTTTGTAATGTGAACTTCATTGCCAAGCAGTTCGCGAAGTTCAGGAATTAATTCATCTAACACTTCCGGCTCGTCGATGATCAGCAGTTTAGGAGCCGGCTGCTCTATAACTTTACTGAATACAGGCTCTACAAAATATTCCGTGTTGTTCAGTTCTGTGTAATCTTTGATTTTCTGATTATCTTCACGTGTGTACAATTTGTCATCTATATACGTTTGCAGATGCAGATTGCGTTCTACGCAGAATTCATACAGGCGACGTGCAGCCACGAGTGGAACATAACGCTCATACAGCACGTTTTCGTCCAGCAGGTTTTTAACCAAAGCTCCTTGGTACGTAATGATTGGCACGTTCAAACCAGTTTGTCGAGCAATTTTGTGTGCGGAGGCATAAGCTCGTCCAGTAGCGAGGGTAACCACCACACCTTTCGCTACAGCAGCTTCTAATGCCTGTTGTGTCGCTGGTGTAACTTCTTTCTGGTCGTTAATGAGTGTATCATCAATATCAATGGCAATTAATTTATACATATCGGTATTCTCTCCTTTATCTCTATCATGGGGCAATGTTAAAATTGTATCTTATAATATTCAAAATGACAATATCGCAATGAAAAGGGGACGGCCCCTATAAGAGCCTGTCCCCTTATAACCACTGAAGTATTGGCTTGAAACGATGGGAAAAAGTAACGGTTAGTCTTCCAAAAATACAAGTCCAACAAAATCGTCCAGCTCAATATTACCAAAATAGTGCTTCAAATCGAGAGAGGATAAGGCTTGACGTACCTCACCTTCATCATAGCGCTTGCCACGCAGGATATTTTCAATATCAGCAACGTCACCCACGCCGAAGAAATCCCCATAGATTTTAATATCACGGATATAGCCTTCCTTAAGATCCATGCGGATATCAATAATGCCGACCGGAAATTTACGTGTGTGCTTGATATTGCTCTCGGGGGATAGACCGTAGTTCCAATCCCACGATTGGTAGCGTTCTTTGGATATTTCATGGATTTTAGCCCAATCGGTATCGGTGAGCTTATATTGAGGTACCTGATCCAATTCTGCACCGAATATGAAACGCAGCAGTTCCTCGCGAAATTGCTCTATGGTCATCTCACGGTCCATCAGTTCGCTGATGTTAGCCACGCGACTGCGGACGGATTTAGTGCTTTTGGATTTGAATTTTTCGGGATTGGCATGCAACGATGCAGCCACATTGTCCAGATTCAGGTTAAACATCAATGTACCGTGGCTGAACATCCGTCCGCGTGTGGCAAATTGGGCGTTTCCTGAAATTTTACGTTCTCCGACCTGTAGATCGTTGCGGCCTGTCATTTCAGCTTCTACTCCCATTTGGCGAAGAGCATCAATCACGGGTTGCGTAAATTTGAGGAAATTATGAAAGGACTCCCCGTTATCCTTGGTAATAAAGCTGAAATTTAAATTACCGAGGTCATGATATACAGCACCGCCGCCGGACAGGCGACGAACGACTTGAATATTGTTATCTCTGACAAACTCGGCATTGATTTCTTCAATAGTATTTTGATGCTTGCCTATAATAATAGAAGGCTGATTAATGTAAAACAGCAGATAGCTGTCGTCCAGCGGAAGATGCTTGAGCGCGTACTCCTCAATGGCAAGATTAATGGCTGGATCGTGTATGCCCTGGTTGTCGATGAACAGCATGTCCATTCCTCCGTATATACAAACTGTGTAATTTTATGTGTGCCTCCTTCTATTGTAACCCAAGTGAGCCATGTACACAAAAGCTCATTTGCATTGACGGGACGCAAAAAGCAGCCTCATAATGGAGCTAAATGATTGGAAACGGCCGGAAAGGATGAGAGGTAATGATAGAGGTTTACGGTCATGGCGGGGACAGGGAAACAGCTGCAGCGACATTCGGCGGAGCTGCTGCGAATTTTGTAGATTTTAGTGCAAATATTAATCCGCTTGGTCCACCACCGGAGGTGCTTGAGGCGCTGCAACACTCATTTGACACTGTGATTCGCTATCCAGATCCTGGGCATCGGAATTTTAAAAATATGCTCGCACGGCGACTGCATGTTCCACCGGAGTCGTTAAGTATCGGAAACGGAGCGGCTGAAAGTATGGCGCTCCTGCTATTGGGACTGGCTCCTAAGCGTGTGGGTACAGTGGAGCCGTGTTTTTCAGAATATGCGGAGCTGGCTGGCAAATTCGGAGCTGAGGTCAACCGGGTGTACGGGAAGGCCTCGCTTCAATGGAAGGCGGACGTGGAGGACATCCTTCAGCTCATGGAGCAGGTAGATGTTTTGTTTCTTGGGCAGCCGAATAATCCAAACGGTGTGCAATATGGTAAGCAGGAGCTGTGCGAACTGGCAGAAGCGGCTGGCAAAACGGGTACCGTGCTGGTGGTGGATGAAGCATTCATTGATTTTATCCCGCTGGAACGGCGAATCTCACTACTTCCTGTGCTGGATCGTTATCCTCATGTGATTTTGATCCGGTCAATGACCAAATTTTATGCCATTCCTGGCTTGCGATTGGGCTATGCGATTGCTCATCCAGATTATATCCGGCGAATGACGGCCAAACAGGTGACCTGGAGTGTGAATGGATTGGCGTTGCTGGCTGGGGAGGCGTGTTTGAGAAGTGGGCAAGCATATGAGCACCAAACACAGGAGCTGATTGCTACGGAGCGCAACCGCCTGTTGACCGCCTTGGCGGAATGGGGCTGCGGTGTTGTTCCCGGCGAAGCCAATTACGTGCTGGCAAGGGCGCCGGGTACGTGGAGCGCATCGGCGATTCAGCAGGCGCTTGGACAACGCGGAATTCTTATACGTAGCTGTGCTATGTATCCGGGGCTGACGACGAGCCATTTTCGGATTGCGGTCAAGGATGCAGAAGCCAACGACAGGCTGCTGTCTGTATTGGGTGAAGTGCTGGAGGAGGAGCAGCGGCGTGACAGTTAGCTTGATTATCCTGGCAGCCTATCTTTTGGACAGGCTGATCGGTGACCCGAGGTGGTTGCCGCATCCAGTCATCGGTATGGGACATGCCATTTCAGCATTGGAAAAAGTGATTCGCCGCCAGGCCCGAAGTGACCGGGGGTTGAAACGTGCGGGTATACTGCTTCCACTCATTGTGGCGGGAGGCTCCTTTACGCTCGCCTGGGCGCTATTGCACTTGCTTGCCTGGATCCATCCGTGGTTGTCTGTCGGCGTAGAAATGGTGCTGATTGCGACCACGATTGCTTCCAAAGGACTAAAGGACGCAGGAATGGCAGTATACCGAGCATTGCAGGCGGATGACCTGGCTGCGGCACGGCGGGAGCTGGGCATGATAGTTGGGCGGGATACGCAACAGCTTGATGAGCCTGAGATTGTACGCGGTACGGTTGAAACGGTCGCTGAAAATATCGTGGACGCGATTATTTCGCCGCTTTTTTATGCCCTGATCGGGGGAGCACCCTTGGCGCTGGCTTATCGTGCTGTGAATACGCTCGATTCCATGGTTGGCTACAAAAATGAAAAGTATCTGCATTTAGGCTGGGCTTCAGCACGTCTGGATGATGTCGCTAACTACATTCCGGCACGCCTGACAGCGGCAATGCTTGTGGTAGCGGCGTGGATGTACAAGCGAGATGCTGCAAGAAGCTGGCGCACAGTCAAGCGAGACGCTCGTCTGCACCCAAGCCCGAACAGTGGCTTCCCGGAATCGGCTGTTGCCGGTGCACTGGGGATTCGTCTTGGAGGCTATAATGTGTATCATGGCGTGCGCTCCTTTCGTGCATACATGGGCGATTGGATACGACCGCTAGAGTCGAAAGATATACGGCATACGATCCAGCTGATGTTCGCCGTGTCCAGTATGTTTGTAGGATTGTGTTTGTTAGGAGCCGCAGGTTGTTTTGCCTTGGGATGGGTGCGGTGAGGAGTGACACACTGAATAATGATCGAGCAGGAAGTGACATGATCTTGAAACAAGATATAGCAGCAAAAAGGACAGTAGAATACGCACAAAGTCCGAACTCACAGGAGGATAAGGTGCCGTATGATGCTAAAGAAGATCTGCATTGGGACATGGAACTCGTGTTAGTTCGTCACGGCACAACCTTATGGAACAAGGAACGTCGATATCTAGGACACTCCGACTTAGGTTTGCTACCGGGAGCAGAGCAGGAATTAAAGCCTTTGCAAGAAAAATTGCAAGGGCAGTCCTTTGCTCGAATCTATTGCAGCGATTTAATGCGATGTCGCCAGACCTTGCAGATCATTGTGCCGGAATCAGAATTGACGTCTGGAGATTCCCTATCTACTATGTCTCCTATGATGGAACCACGTCTGCGAGAGCTTCATTTTGGCGAGTGGGATGGAAAAACGTATGACATGCTCAAGGATGTGTCTTTGTATCGCGCTTGGATTGATGAGCCACAACGGATAACCCCTCCTGGAGGAGAGTCTTGGACAGATTTTGTGAATCGTCTACGGAAATTTCTTGACTCTCTGTATGAATGGCGTGTTGCTATGGAAGTTCAACCCATGGATTTGACTGCTGCGCCGCTCTCTGTTTTGGTCGTTACGCATGGTGGCGTAATTCGTCAGTTGGCTTGCATGCTGATACCGGGTCATGATTTTTGGAGTCTGAATCCGAGGCCGGGAGAAGCATTTAGGATTCAATTGAGGCTGGCAGGACGGCACAATTACATAGCAGAAATGCTTCCTCATTAGGTTAGACACCTGCGGATAAAGAGGCTGTTTGGGTTGTAAGCCGCCTCTTTTTAACCTATAATCATCAAGTAAAAGAACGGCTTGACTACCACTTATCAAATATCCAGCAGACGAGGTCGGCGCAGCGTGATGAAACTATGGTTTCCCTTGCCTGCGCTGTTAAAAGGGAAGTCGGTGTGAGTCCGGCGCGGTCCCGCCACTGTAAATGGAAACATGCCCGTTAGTCCTGCTTTATGTGCTACTAAGCATATGAAAGAATTTCAGGACATGCATTTTACCATAAGTCAGGATACCTGCCCGTCCGCCTGTCACCATAGTCCTTCGAGGAAAGGATGACGTGTTCGCAGTGACTGTCCATGCGGAAAGAAGCTGCCGCCTGCGCACGATCTGCGCTAACGTGGCCCCTGTGTCCTGATATGAGGATGCGGGGTTTTTTTGATAGGAAAAGAAGGCTGGATTTAGAAGATATCTGATGATGTTCAAGTAACGCTCTTAACGATTTTTTATGAAGGGGTGCAAATCATGGCAGGAAAAAAAATAAAGGTTTGGACAACAGGTCTATTGGTTCTGATTTTGGCAGTTGTGCTGAGTGCATGTGGAGCTAATGGGAAAAATGCTGAAAATAAAGAGAACCAGAATTCTTCACAGCAGCCGGGACAGACCGTAACCGCACAAGAGCCTCCGGGCAAAACAGTTTACCCACTCACGGTTAAGGATACAACAGGACAGGAATTTACATTCAAAAAAGCGCCGGATAAAATCGTTTCCGTCTCCCCGGCAGAAACCGAGGCGCTGTTCGCCATCGGGCTGGATAAGGAAATTGTTGGCGTCTCCGACTACTCTGATTACCCGGAAGCAGCTACGAAAAAGCCTAAAGTGGGCGGTATTATGAAACCGAACGAAGAGGCGATCATTGCTGCTAACCCGGAAGTCGTTTTTGCAGGGATATCACTTAGTGAACAGGCTACGACCAAGCTGCGCGACATGGGAATTATGATTTTTAAAACGGAACCGAAGACAGTTGAAGATGTCATGGCTAACATCGAATTGTATGGGAAAATCACCGATCATCAGAAAGAAGCGAGAGCGGTGACTGACAAGATGAGAGCAGATGTAGCTGAAGTGAAAGAAGGAATTAAAAATATCGGTAAAGGTCAGAAGCTGCGGGTATACGTCGAGTTTTCACCAGGCTGGACAGTTGGTAAAGGCGAGTTTATGGACGAGCTGATTACGTTGGCGGGCGGCGAAAATGTAGGCGCCACGCAGAAGGGGTGGTACCAAATTAGTGAGGAAAATATTATTGCTGCGAACCCTGACGTGATTTTGTACAGCAAAAGTGTCAAGGACGACAAAACTGGTCAAACGCTCGGTGAAATCATTAAAGCTCGCAGTGGATGGGATCAAATATCGGCTGTTCGCCACAACCGGGTGTTTGCCGTGGATGATAATTTGATCAGTCGTCCGGGTCCACGCGTAACGGAAGGTCTCAAGGAAGTGGTCAAGGGCGTGTATCCTGAAATTTTCAAATGAACCGTAAACTGATCGGCTTTGGAGGAACAGGTCTTGTCCTGCTGTTACTGACGCTGCTGCTCTGTCTTGGCATCGGCTCGGCCAAGCTTCCGGTCAGCCAGGTCACGGGCATTCTGGTTAACCACCTTCCGTGGTTAGGCGATACGTTTACACCGGATTGGAATACATCCTCAGAGCAGATTATTTTGAAGGTCAGATTGCCACGAGTGTTACTGGGAATGTTGGTAGGGGCAGCGCTGGCGCTGGCGGGAGCCGGATTTCAGGGTGTGCTGCGTAATCCTTTGGCTGATCCGTATACACTGGGGGTATCCTCGGGGGCTTCGGTAGGAGCGGCAGTACTGATTTATTGGGGCCTTCAATTTTCATTTGTTGGCATATGGACGCTGCCGCTAGTGGCATTTACGACCGGAATGCTGACGCTGTGGATGGTGCTGACGTTGGCACGGGAAGGTGGAAAAATTCCGACACAAAGTCTCATTTTGTCGGGTGTGGTGATGCAATCCTTTCTGGGGGCGGTTGTTTCCTTTCTGACAGCCATGTCGAAGGAGACGGTCAATGAAATATTGTACTGGACGATGGGAAGTCTTAGCCTGCGCGGTTGGTCATATACAGGAATCCTTTTACCTTATGTGGTCATAGGACTGGTATTTCTATGGAACCGGGCACGTGTGCTGAATATTTTGGCTTTGGGTGAACGTCAGGCGGCTCACATGGGAGTTCATGTAGATGCGACGAAGCTATCTGTTCTGATCATTTCCACGCTACTGACAGCAGCCGCTGTCTCGGTATGTGGAGTGATTGGCTTTGTGGGACTCGTTGTACCGCATATCATTCGTCTGGTGACAGGTCCTGATTACCGGATGATTGTTCCATTATCTGCGCTCGGTGGAGCTATTTTTATGGCTTGGGCAGATACGGCGGCTCGCACGTTGTTAGCCCCCACGGAAATTCCTCTGGGCGTGATGACGGCCTTTGTTGGGGCACCGTTCTTCGCATATCTCCTGTACCGGAACAAGAAGCTGCGCAGGGGGGAAATGCTGTGACAGAACAAAGTGAACAACAGAAGGTACGTGATCGGGCGTTAGAGGTAGCGGGTCTAACACGTGCCTATGGAGAGTTCCATGCGTTAAAGAATATAAGCTGGAGCGTCGACGAAGGAACTTGGTGGGGGATTATTGGTCCGAACGGCAGTGGAAAATCCACCTTGCTGCATTTGCTTTCCGGTGTAGATCAGCCAACTTCGGGAAACGTTCATATCTATGGCAAAAAGGTCGGTAGCTACAGCAGAAAAGAGCTTTCCCGACTCATAGCCGTACTCCAACAGGAAGGGCTTCCTCCAGTGGGATACACCGTCAGGGAAGTCGTAGAAATGGGACGTTTTCCTCATCAGGACTGGCTAGGCAGGGAAAAGGGTGTTGATGTGGAGGCGATCACGGATCGCGTGCTAGAGCGATTGGGTCTTACCACGCTGGCGGACAGAGCATTGGACCGCTTGAGTGGGGGACAGCGACAGCGTGTAGCTTTGGCAAAAGTAATGGTGCAGGAGCCACGAATATTGCTGCTGGACGAGCCTACGACCTATCTGGACTTGCGCTATCAGCTTGAATTTATGGAACTGTTGGCAGATTGGCGCCAAGAAACGGGTGTGACGATTATTGCGGTCTTGCATGATCTTAACTTGACAGCCCAATTTTGCGAAGATTTGCTTGTACTCAAAGATGGAATGGTTGAAGGATTGGGAGCTTCATCGAAGTTATTAACCGAGGATCGGATTCGACGAGTATACGGTGTTGAGCCTGTGATGCTTCCGCATCCCGATAGCGGTGTGCCGCAGCTCTTGCTGCGCAGGAGTGCTTCGGATACAGCAGATTAAATAAACGATGAAACACACTTAAAAAGAGCAGGGAGTGGAAGTTATGAACAACAAGCTGCGTCAGCTGATCGATAGCATTGCCCAGCCGGATGGGGTGGCGGCCTCGGCAGCTTCAGCCCATTTGGACCAATTAACAAAGCCACCGGGAAGTCTTGGAAAGTTGGAAAGTGTGGCCATCAAGCTAGCAGGAATTACAGGAGTGGACAAGCCTGAATTTGATCGTAAAACGGTTATGGTCATGGCTGCGGATCACGGGGTGTGTGAAGAGGGAGTCAGTGCCTTTCCGGCTGAGGTTACACAGCAAATGCTGTATAACATGCTGTCAGGTGGCGCGGCAATTAATGTGCTGGCACGCCATGCGGGCGCAGATGTCAAGGTGGTAGATGTTGGCGTGAATGCGGATGTCGCTCACGCGAATCTGGTGGACCGTAAGGTACGCATGGGTACTTCGAATATAGCTAAAGGGCCAGCGATGCTGCGTACAGAAGCGGAACAGGCGGTTTTGGCCGGAGCAGAAGCCGTAGCAGAAGCGGTCAAAGGTGGCACACGGCTATTCGTTACCGGAGAGCTGGGCATCGGGAATACGACAGCCAGCGCTGCGGTCGTATGTGCTCTCACCGGACTGGAGCCGGAAGTTATCGTAGGCCGGGGGACGGGTGTAGATATGGCTGGGCTTACCCGTAAAATATCGGTTGTCTGCCGCGCATTGGACGTGAACCAGCCAGATGCAAATGATGCGTTCGACGTACTCACTAAGGTCGGCGGTCTAGAGATTGCCGCCTTGGCAGGAGTCATCCTCGGGGCAGCCGCACATCGCTGTCCAGTTGTGTTGGACGGCTTTATTTCAGGCGCAGCCGCCCTCGTAGCGCGTGCACTTGCGCCTGCAAGCGCTGCGTACATGCTTGCATCGCACGCCTCGGACGAGCGCGGGCACGCGGCGGTGCTCCGGCAGCTCAAGCTGGAGCCCATGCTTCATTTGGACATGCGGCTCGGGGAGGGCACAGGCGGTGCGCTTAGCTTGCACCTGATTGATGCGGCGTGCCGCATTATGCGCGAAATGGCGACCTTTGCCGATGCAGGCGTATCGGACGGTCAGGGAGCCGCGCAGCGATGAAAGCGCTCGTGACTGGCGGGGCACGCAGCGGGAAAAGCGGCTTTGCCGAGCGATTATGCATGTCGCGCGCGCCTGGCGCCTGCTACATTGCAACGGCGCAAGCCTATGACATGGAGATGAAGGAGCGCATCGCCCTTCATCGGGTCCAGCGCGAGTCTGCCGGATACGACTGGCAGACGCTGGAGGAAGCGAAGGCGCTGCCGGAGCTGCTGCGACGGCTTGGCGGCGATCAAGCGTCGCAGCCATCACCCGCGCCTATGGTGCTAGTCGACTGCCTGACCCTGTGGCTGTCGAACGTGCTGCTGGCCGCAGGCGAGGACGGCGAAGCTGCGTCCAGAGCTGCCATTAATGAACTGGCGGCAGCTGTGGAGCAGTATCCGGGGCAGCTCGTCATCGTGACCAACGAGGTTGGTGACGGTATTGTGCCCGAATATCCGCTTGGTCGGCTGTATCGGGATTTGAGTGGGGTTATGAATCAGCGGATTGCCCGTCTTTGTGATGAAGTATTTTTGGTGACGGCGGGCATTCCCGTAGAACTCAAACAGTTGGAATATAAGCTATGAGCCGCGAACGTCAGGCTGTTGCTGCGGCTTTTCAATTTTTAACGCGTCTTCCGGTGAAGGCGGAATTGGATTTTTCCCCGGATTTGCTTAAACGCAGTGCAAGTTATTATCCGCTGGTCGGAGTGGTTATTGGCATCATTGTCTGGGGCTTTGCGGCGCTTACTTCTATGGTGTTGCCGCCGTTGCCGTGTGCGATTCTTACGCTTGTTGTCTGGGTTTGGTTGACGGGCGGATTGCATTTGGACGGGTGGATGGATGCGGCTGATGCCTTGTTCAGCTACCGATCCCGTGAGCGGATGCTGGAGATTATGAAGGATAGCCGTGTAGGAGCAATGGGCGTTATTGCTTGTGTGTTGCTACTCATGCTCAAGGCTTCTTTGCTGTATACAGTGTTGGTTGAACGGAATGTGTCTGGCTTACTGCTGCTTCCGATGGTTTGGAGCCGCTGGTTTATGGTACATGCAATGAAGCGCTGGCCTAAAGCCCGTAATGATGATGGGCTGGCTGCGCGTTTTGCTGATATGAGTGGTGGCCGCGTAGGGTTAGCCGTATTCTGGGCTGTATTAGTGACCCTGAGTGCTGCCGTAGGACAATATCTTCTGGCAGGTTTGGCTACAGCAACAAGGGATACTGGGAATCTGTCGTTGGCAGGATCAACCATACAGACGTTCCTTTCATATTCTGAGAGCCTTCCAATCTCGATAGGTTTTGTGTTGATTCCGGTCTTGGCTTACGGTGTTGGAACCTTCACGGCAAACCGTATTAACCGCCGCTTGGGTGGACTTACGGGAGATATATACGGAACTTTAAACGAATTGCTGGAGACTGTTTTATTGTTGTTTATTGTAATTTTGTACGGGTTGTGACCAGATTTGAAATGAATTCGTTAAAGGGGAAGAGGCAATTGTCAACTTTCGAACCGTCCTGCACGAACCCGGCAGCCGTATTGATGCTTCAAGGAACAGCGTCGGATGTGGGCAAAAGCGTGGTGACAACTGCGCTTTGCCGTATTTTTACGCAGGACGGATATCGTCCCGCACCGTTTAAGTCGCAAAATATGGCGTTAAACTCTTATGTTACCGAGGACGGCAAGGAAATTGGACGCGCTCAGGGGGTGCAGGCTGAGGCCTGCGGTATTGAGGCCACGACTGACATGAATCCGATTCTGATTAAGCCAGTCAAAGATATGCACTCACAAATTGTTGTACACGGTGTACCTTATGCCTATATGAGCGCCTCCGATTACCGGAAGGATTTTTTGCCAAAAGCCAAACAGACCGTTATGGATGCTCTGAATCGGTTGCGTGATACCTATGATATTGTCCTTATGGAAGGGGCAGGCAGCCCGGCAGAGATTAATTTGAAGGACCGAGATATCGTAAATATGAATTTGGCAGGTTGGGCGGATGCACCAGTGTTGCTTATTTCAGATATCGACCGGGGGGGTGTTTTTGCCTCTCTCGTAGGAACCATCGAGTTACTGGAACCCCATGAAGTACAGCGTATCCGCGGATTTATCATTAACAAATTCAGAGGTGATCTGTCTCTGCTTCAACCGGGATTAGACTGGCTGGAAGAACGGACGGGCATTCCTGTACTCGGTGTATTGCCCTATCTACCAGACATTCGCATTGAAGCAGAGGATTCGGTAGTACTGGATAAGAAGCCCAAGCGATCAGCAGAGGATAAAGAACTGGATATTGCAGTGATACGATATCCGCGGATTTCCAATTTTACGGACACGGATGCTCTGGCCGCAGAGCCGGATGTGAGTGTTCGTTATGTCACAGAATCCGGACAGTTGGGCGTACCGGACGCCATTATCTTACCGGGGACCAAAGACACCATTGGAGACCTGCTGGAATTGCGTGAGAGAGGTCTGGAGAAAGACATTCGGCAGGCTATGAATACTGGACGCACACAGCTAGTTGGCATTTGTGGAGGTTATCAGATGCTGGGTACAGCGCTATTTGATCCCCAAGCCGTCGAATCTGGGTTGCCGCAGCAGGCAGAAGGGTTAGGTTGGCTGGCTCTATCCACGACCTTTTTAAAGGAAAAGCAAACCGTACGCGTACAGGGAACCCTGTCTAATCATTGCCCGCTTTTGCTTAGTACTGCGCCTGATTCGGGTTCTGCCTCTAAGCCAAGCATTGAAGGCTATGAAATACATATGGGCGTTACGGAGTATGTTACGGAACCATACGAACCTACAGATATAACTTTTAACCTAAGCGAAATGAAAAGGCTATTCCATATCCGGCGTGGCGAAGGAACAGCTTTTGAGGAAGGCTGGGGTACGACAGACGGTAAAGTATGGGGAACCTATTTGCACGGTGTGTTTGATAATGACCGTTTTCGCCGGTGCTGGCTGGATGGATTGCGACAAGCTAAGGGCTTGGCACCTTTAGAAAGCACTTTTACTGTACGTGAAGCCAAGGAACGAGAGTTTGACCGTGTCGCAGAGGTGGTACGGGCTCATTTAGATATGGAGCAAATTTATCGTATTATGGGAATGAATTCATAAACTTCATGGATGATTATTAAAATCGCTTTTAAAAAATAAAGAGGTATCTCTACAGCCATTTTCAAGACTGTGAGATACCTCTTTTTATTCAGGATTTTGCAAAATTCGATTCCAGTCGCTCTGAAGTGCAAGATATAGACGAACTAAACTATTTCGATCTACATCTTGTCCATTGGAAGTCGCTTATGGGATTTTTGCAAAATCCTCTATTGTATCGGCTTACGTAATTTTAAATTTTTGAACTGCCTTTTGCAGCTCGGTTGCTTGTTTGCTTAATTGGCGAACAACCTCGCTGTGGCTTTCCATTTCATTCAGTTGCTCATCGGCGTTAAAACCGATTTCTTGAATCATATGCTGTGCATTGGCAGCGATGAGAGCTGTCTCTTCCACGGAAGCAGATACTTCCTCCGAGCTGGCGGATACTTGCTCCGTTGCTGCAGATACCGTTTGAATCGTAGCATTGATCTTTTGCATAAGCTCACTTAGCTGGTTAAAGGCTGAGCTCGCTTGTTGAACCATTTCCGTTCCTGAATGAATTTCACGGCTAACCTGGGTCACAGAGTCCACAGATTGTTGCGATACTTCTTGAATGGTAACCAAATAGTCAGAAATTTCTTGTGTGGCTTCTTTAGATTGCTCGGCAAGCTTGCGTACTTCTCCAGCTACTACGGCGAAGCCCCGTCCATGTTCGCCCGCACGGGCAGCTTCAATGGAGGCATTCAGGGACAACATTTGAATTTGCTTCGTAATATCGAAAATAGCCGAAACGATACTGCCAATGGCTTCTGAGCGCTCATTCATACTATGGATGTATCGAAGCGATTCATCGGCAGCATGTCCTACCTGTGACATTTGAGCTACAGCTTTTTGAGCGAGCGTATTACCGTTAACCGTTTCTTTCGTTGCTTCACTGATTTGATCGGATACATCATTGGCAGAGGAGGCGATGTGCTGAACACCTTGAGCGATTTCCTCCATAGCCTGTGCATTTTCAGCAGCAGTTGTAGCTATGCTGGTACTGCCCTTTGCTACTTCCTCTGCGGCAACTGTAGAGTCCTGCACTTTTACACTCATAGCCTCAGTCCGACGAAGCAGCTCGTCCGATCCTTCAACAACCGCACCGGATGTAGAAAGCACATGGCCGATCATTTCTTTCAAGTTATGAGACATTGATTGGAAGCTGCGGGCAAGTTGGGCAATTTCATTGACTCCATGAACTTTCGCTTCTTGTGAAAGATCACCTTGAGCGATTTTTTCGCTATGACGAACCAATTCAGCAATGGGTTCTACAACTTTACGTATCACGAGGGTAGAAATAATTCCGCCCAGCAGGAGCGTTGCCACTGTAATACCTATGCAAATCCATAAAATTTGTTGGGATTTTTCCTGTACGAATCCGACATCTTCGTTCACGCCCAGAACTAGATTACTACCCGATATAGCAAAGAAGGCGGTTTTGTGTACTCCGTACGAATCGCTGTAAATTTCACTGATATTCATCTCGCCTTGTTTTGCTTTTTTAATATCCTCTACAGGAATGAGTGCATCCTTGACCTTGTATACTGATTTTACATTCCGTGCGACGACTTCGGCTTTACCATCCTTTACTACTGCGATATATGCCGATTCTAATTTGAGAGTATCGACCTTCTCCTGAAGATAGGATTCCATCTGTATAGCGGAGCCGGAATCAGAACCGCTTCCTTGTTGGGCCTGAACCGCTAAGGAAATATTGAGATCCTGATACACATTTTTAGCTCCAGTTTCTAGTAATTGGTCTACTTGAGGCATGACACTGTTATTAATGATACTCATGGATATTGCATAGAAACTGATGCTGAACAAAAGGGATGCAAAGAGCTGAATCAGCAAAAACATAATTCGTAATTTCGCGCCAATGGAACGATTAAAACTCTTCATGAAAATTCTCCTCTCACATGATGGTAATAAAATCAGACGAATTCCCCTGCTTGATGTAGGCCGCTTGTCCAATAAGATACTAGGCACGCCATGATCTACTTGTTTTCCTCTCCTTGCTTGAAGAAAAGACTGAAAATGTTCGGATTCTATGTATATTTCAGCTGTATTCAAGGGACAAGAATGTGAAAGGGAAGTAATCCATGATTTACTAAAAAGTAGGTTAGACCTATTTTACATAATTAACAGGCGGTTGAATAGTCATATTTGCCCAAAAACAAACAAAAAATATATAACTATGGTCTTAGGTGTTTAGATGTAAGTTAGATGTAAATTATCAGGTGCATAAAAACGAATAGATTACTCCTTCTTTAAAACTATTGTAAAAAAGAAGTAATATAAGTAGCATAAGGAATACCGCTTTTATTACAATATTCTTCTAAGCTTGGTTTGGTAAGTTCGAAAGTGGTCTTCAATATACATATAAAAAGGGGAAAAGGTAGTTATGAATCGGGATTTACTTTCCAAAGAAATGATTTCGCAGGTCAGGGGAGAAGATGAACAGGAGCAGACTTCCGGAAGTTACAGGGCTGCCACAGGGAGAAATCCGATAAGTCGTCTATTAGATTATGTATCAGGCGTATTCACTCCGATCTTGCCGGCAATGATTGGGGCGGGAATGATCAAGGTATTAATATCTATTTTCATGTCCTTAGGTTTTTTGTTTTCAGACCAACAGGTATTTACTAGTTTGTTATCTGATCAACAGGCGTATACCATTTTATTGGTTATCAGCGATGGGGTATTCTATTTTTTGCCCATTCTATTTGCGGCAAGTGCGGCAAGAAAGCTGAACAGCAATATGTTTGTTGCGGCTGCCATCGGAGCATCAGTATTGCATCCCCGCCTGACAGAGTTGTTCCAGTCTGGTGAGGAGGTTCGCTTTGGCGACTTGTCAGTCATAGACGGGCAGTCTGCTTCTTCCATAATACTAATGCTTGTTGTCGTTTGGATGGCGTCGTATGTGGAAAAATGGTTAGACAAGCATACCCCCTATTGGCTTAAAGTAGTGGCTGTCCCGACTTTGACTCTGATGATTTTTATACCTTTGATGATGTTCGTTCTTGGCCCGTTGTGGGGGTATCTCGGTCAACATTTATCGGATGGACTCGCATGGTTATTTGATAATGCAGGAGTGTTTGCAGGGCTGCTGCTCGGGGGCGCGATGTCTTTGCTTATTATGGCAGGTATGCAATATATAATGGTACCGATTATGATCAGCTCGCTTGCAACACTGGGCTACGATCATGTCTTTCCTGTGGTAGTGGCAGCGGTACTTGCCCAGGCAGGTGCAGCATTTGGCGTGTTTTTTAAATCCAAAAATGTCAAAGTGAAAACGCTGGCCTTTTGGACAGGCTTGCTTGCCATGATGGGGGTGGTTGAGCCGGCGATGTATGGAGTCACAATGCGCTTTAAGAAGCCTTTTGTTGCGGCGTTGATCGGAGGGGCTCTCGGTGGTGCATTTATGAGTTTATTTGGAACTGAAGCAACGGCTATTGGTGGTATATCAGGTCTGCCCAGCTTGGGATTATTCGTCGGTCCTACATTTATATATGCTATTTTGGGAATGTTAATCTCACTAGTTACAGCTGGCGTAATTACGTATTTTATGGGCTTTGTGGATGAAAAAGATGAGCATTCGCAAGTAGTGTCCACATCTGGCATGAATGCTTCTCCTTCTCCGAACTCGGTTGTGGAAAAGAGCCCTGGCAGCTAAGGCGTGCCAACGCCCAAAAGCCTCATGAAAGTGTTTACAAAAAAACTTGTCACCTCAGTCTTTATATGATATTATGGTGTCAGTTATTCAAAACTGCACAATCGTGGATTGTTACTGAGCGTATCGGGCAAAACCATAAGCAGGCACTATGTGTCAGTTTTGGTATTGCCTTTTTTTACTACTCCAAGCGGCTTAAGGTGATGGAATGAAGATAGCAAAGGTGCTGAATAATAACGTCGTAACGGTCATTGATGAACAGCAGAAAGAATTAGTCATTATGGGAAGAGGAATTGCTTTTAAAAAAAACACAGGCGATGAGATTGAAGAAGAGAAAATCGAGAAAATTTTCAAACTTGAAAGTACCGAGGTTTCCCGCAAACTCATGACCCTGATGTCTGATATCCCTATTGAATATGTTGAAATTTCTGATGAAATCATCCAATATGCCAAAACGATACTTGGTGTAGAGTTGCATGACAGCATCTATATTTCGCTGACGGATCATATCCATTTTGCCATAGAGCGTTATCGCTTGGGTATGGATATCAAAAATGCACTTTACTGGGAAATCAAGCGAATGTACCGTAAGGAATTCACGATTGGGACCAAAGCATTGCACATGATTCAGGACAAGCTGGGAGTTACACTTCCAGATGATGAAGGAGCATTTATCGCCTTACATTTGGTGAATGCACAGCTTAATAGCGAAATGCGCGAAACGATAACCCTGACTAACATTGTCAAGGATATCATAAATATTGTAAGTCGCTTTTTTGTAATGGATCTGGATGAAGAGTCTTTAAGCTATTACCGCTTTATTACACATCTCAAATTTTTTGCTCAACGGGTAATGAATGGGACCCCTGTACAAAATACAGATAATTCCCTTCATGATATGGTTAAGGTTCAGTATAAGAATGCTTACGCCTGCGCGGAAAAAATAAGAGATTATACGACTAAAATCTATGGTCGAAGCTTGTCCCAGGATGAGATGTTGTATCTCACCATTCATATCGAGCGTATCATTAAAAATCAATGATTTTATGTATGATCAGGGATTTAGGATTGCTACTTCTAAACCAGAAGGCAAAACCTGAATGCTGAAAGAAGATTGGCTTTTTATTAAGCTGTCTGCTTTCTGTATTCAGGTTTTTTTATTGCCCATTTGCGCATTTTATTTTATACCTTAAAAGAAAAGAGGAACACCTCATGGATCGAAATCAATTATCCAAAGAGATACTTACACTGGTTGGTGGTGAAGAAAACGTAGAGCAGGTCATTCACTGCATGACCCGCTTGCGCTTCAACCTTCATGATGATAAGAAAGCTCAGAAAGAGCAGTTGCAGAAAACGGATGGCGTCATGGGAGTCATGGAGAGTGGCGGCCAGTTTCAGGTTATTATCGGTAATGACGTAGCTAACGTGTACAAATCGTTGGTGAGCAACATGTCCAAGGCTCCGCAAAGTGACTCAGGAGCAAGTACTGCATCTAAGAAAAAACAAAACCCGATCAGCAAACTGTTCGACTTTATTGCGGGTATGTTTACACCGATTTTGCCAGCGATCACCGGCGCAGGTATGATCAAAGGGATCATTGCTCTTTTAGTGGCAATGAACTGGATGTCCGATAAGAGTCAAACCTATACGATTTTAGCGGCAATAGGTGACGGTGCGTTCTACTTCCTGCCTATTATTCTGGCTGTCAGTGCTGCTAGAAAACTCGGCAGTAATATGTTTATTGGTGCGGCGATTGGTGCTTCCATTTTGCACCCGACGATTACAGCTTTACTGGCATCTAACGTGAAGGTTAGCTTTATTGGTCTTCCGGTGACAGCGGCCACGTATTCTTCGACCGTGATTCCAATCGTTATTGCGGTCTGGCTGGCATCTTATGTTGAAAAATTCATTGATAAGTATACACATGCATCACTGAAGTTGCTCGTTGTTCCGACATTGACTTTATTGATTATTGTACCTTTGACTTTGGTTGCTGTAGGGCCGCTCGGCTCCATTATTGGTAATGGCCTGTCAGGCGGTATCTCTTGGTTGTTTGAAAATACAGGTGCACTTGCAGGTCTGCTGCTAGGCGGTACCTTCTCCCTGATCATTATGACAGGTATGCACTATGCGTTGGTTCCTATTATGATTGGATCGATTGCAACGTTGGGCTTTGACTACATGATTCCAATTATGGGAGCAGCCAACTTGGCACAGGCTGGTGCTGCACTGGGTGTATTCTTAAAATCAAAAAATGCCAAAGTCAAAACAGTGGCTTTCTCGACGAGCTTGACAGCTATTATGGGTGTAACTGAGCCTGCAATGTATGGTGTAAATATGCGGTTTAAAAAACCATTTACTGCTGCGTTGATCGGCGGAGCCGTCGGCGGGGGCTTCATGAGCTTGTTTGGTACAAAAGCGTATGTCATGGGTGGATTGGTTGGTGTGCCTGGTCTGGCGATGTTTATTGGACCGACTTTCTTATACGCAATCCTGGGTCTTATTATTGCATTTGTGGTTGCTACGATTGTTACCTATTTGATCGGCTTTACAGATGAAAAGAACGAAGAAGCACCACAAGCAACAACAGACGCTGCCGGAGACATCTCTACTGATGAAATAGCACAATCTGCTGTGTCCTCACTGCCGAAAGGTGAGAAAATCCCGGTATACAGCCCGATTATGGGTGAAGTTAAGCCGCTCAGTGAAGTCAATGACCCTGCATTTTCTCAAGAAATCATGGGTAGAGGTTGGGCTATTGAACCATCCGAAGGCCGGGTTGTTTCCCCAGTGGATGGTACAGTGTTCTCCATTTCCAAAAGTGGGCATGCTGTTGGATTGGTGAGTGATTCAGGACTTGAAATGCTCATTCACGTTGGGATGGATACGGTTAAACTAAAAGGACTTCATTTTACGCCTCATCTTAAAGCAGGAGATCGCGTGAAGGTAGGAGACCTCGTGCTGGAGTTTGATCTGGTGGAAATCCGCAAGGCTGGTTACGAAACGATAACGCCTGTTATTGTTACGAATGTAGCTCAGTTTAGCGAGTTGGAGTCCGCTGATAATCAGCATAAAGTGGTTAAGGAACAGGAACTGTTATACACAGTGATCGTCTAACGGCTGATAAAGATTTTACGCCTAAGTTGAATACATGTCGTTGTGTTCAGGACAAAAAACAGCAAGCCTTCGAAAGATGAAGGCTTGCTGTTTGGCGTTTTCGATAAAATCCAAAGTGGAAGTTGCTTAACTATTTTATTGTTAGAAAACCTACAAAAATAGTTGGTTTTGTGATATAGTAATCTTCGGATTGAAGGATCACCTTATAAAACATATTAAGTATAAGTTTGGAGGAAATAATACATGGATACCTTCTTTATTATTTTAAATGTTATTGTGCTGCTTTTGCTGCTAGGCGTATTGGTCTGGATGCAGAAAAAGCACATCTCCTTTACAAAAAGGGTATTTGCCGGACTTGGCTTCGGACTGATCTACGGGGCTGTTCTACAATATGCCTATGGGGCAGGCTCAGAGGTCATTACAAAATCAGTTGATTGGTTCAACCTCGCAGGTAATGGTTATGTCCGTTTGCTGCAAATGGTAGTTATTCCGCTTATCATGGTGTCGATTATTTCGGCTATTATGAATTTGAAGGGAAGACAGAACCTTGGCAAAATCAGCGTATCCATTATTGCAGTACTACTGATTACAACGGCAATTGCTGCTTCAGTTAGTATTGTAACCAGCTTGTCGTTTGATCTAAAGGCAATTGAGATTCAAGGTGGGGAGAAGGAACAAGCACAGGGCTTGAAGATGGAAGAGCGTCTTGGAACAGTTCAGGACATGACCATTCCACAGCAGGTGCTGGAATTTATTCCTTCAAATCCTTTTGAGGATATGACGGGAGCACGTCGTACGTCGACGCTGGCGGTGGTCATTTTCTCGGCCTTTATCGGTGTGGCTGTGCTCGGATTGGATCGTAAAAAACCAGAACAGGCGCAAACCTTCCGTAAAGTGATCGATGCAGTGTACGCTGTAGTGATGCGGATTGTAACTCTGGTGCTGAGATTGACTCCTTACGGCATTTTAGCACTGATCACTAAAGTAGTAGCTACGACCAATCCGGATGAAATTTTGAAGCTAATCAAGTTTGTGCTCGCTTCTTATGTGGCTCTGTTGGTCATGTTTATCATTCATCTTATTTTGCTGGCCTTGTTCGGCTACAATCCGGTGACGTATGTGAAAAAGGTATTGCCTACACTGGTTTTTGCTTTTACTTCTCGTTCCAGTGCGGCGACCATTCCGTTAAATGTTGAAACACAAACGAAAAAGCTTGGTGTGTCCGACGGCATCGCGAATCTGTCTGCGACCTTGGGAGCGACTATTGGGCAAAACGGCTGTGCTGGTATTTATCCGGCAATGCTGGCGGTCATGATTGCTCCAACCGTGGGTATTGATCCAACGAGCTGGGATTTTATCCTCACGCTTATTCTGGTCGTTACGGTCAGCTCGTTTGGCGTGGCGGGTGTAGGCGGTGGTGCCACTTTCGCTTCCCTGATCGTGCTTTCCACCATGAATCTTCCAGTGGCATTGGCAGGATTGCTCATCTCAGTCGAACCGTTGATTGATATGGGACGCACAGCGTTAAATGTCAATGATTCTATTACTGCAGGTCTCATTTCAGGCAAGGTGCTCAAGGAGAACGATCAAGACGTGTTCAACAATCATGGCATGGATTTGGATGCAACGGCACACTCCTAAGTAAATGATAAACGAAAGGTGTACGATGCATTCCCCTATCGCATCTGTAGCCTATATAACACACGTACAGAATGTACTCAATACAAAGAGCCGGCCATAAGGTCGGCTCTTTGTATTGAGTTTAGGACAGTGTAAATTATAGCTGTTCACGAATCCTAATCTATGATACATTAAAATAATGTTTTTCCGGCTTGCTTCGGATGAACCGCGGTTCGCAACCATCCCGCGCTATCAAAACTAGGAGGATTTCATGTTTAATCTGTTATGGGGGGCAACTTTTGTCCTCGTCAATTTTATGTTCTTTTTGTTATGTTTTCGGTTGTTCGGTAAAAAAGGGCTGTACGCCTGGATTGGTGTTGCTACTGTACTAGCCAACATTCAGGTAACCAAAACGATTGATCTGGTCGGCATTACCACTACATTGGGAAATACGATGTATGTTTCTATGTATATGGCCAGTGACTTACTGAATGAAAAATATGGGCCTAAAGAGGCGCGTAAAGCTGTGTGGTTCGGCTTTTTTACTCTGATTATGACGACGATAACGATGCAAATGGTGCTGCAGTTCCAGCCTACTGCAACGGATTTTGCCCAGACACCGATGCAACAGCTGTTTGGATTGTTGCCAAGGCTTGCGCTTGCCAGCTTGACAGCCTATGCGGTCAGTCAATTGCTGGACGTGCGTCTGTATGCCTGGATTCGCAAGTTTTTTCCGGAACGTCATCAGCTCTGGATTCGCGGCAATGGCAGCACGATGATCAGCTCGTTTATAGATACGCTCATTTTCTGTACTATTGCCTTTTACGGTTATGAGTGGGGGATATGGCTCGAGATATTATTCACCACCTACATCTTAAAATTTGTACTGACCGCGGCGGGTACACCCATTTTGTACATCGCACGCAATTTCCGCTTTATAGAAGAGGAGGAGCAAACCCTCAAGCCATGATGGCTTGGGGTTGCCCCTCCTTTTTTCATACTTTTTACATACCGATATAATGAATAGCGATGTTTTTATCCCAGCACTGTCAGTTCTTTTGGAAAAGAGGTAAGCACTTCAACACCATCAGAGGTGACCAGAACGTCATCTTCAATCCGCACACCGCCGAGGCCTGGCACATAGATGCCGGGTTCGATTGTGAACACGAAGCCTTCATGAAGCAGATCACTATTGCCTCCGTGTACAGATGGATATTCGTGAACACTCATGCCAAGGCCGTGTCCAACTCGGTGGTTAAAGGCAGGGCCATATCCAGCGGCTTCAACAACAGTCCGTGCTGCCTGATCTACGGATGCGCAGGAAACTCCCGGGCGAATGGCGGCAATTCCCGCTTCGTTCGAGCGAAGAACCGTATTATAAATCGTTTCCAGCTCAGCCGATAGCTTTCCGAAAGCAAAAGTACGTGTAATATCCGAAGCATAGCCATCGGAGTATACGCCCATATCAAACATGAGCAGATCGCCATGCTGTAGCTTGCGGGTGCCTGGAACACCATGAGGCAAGGCTGTTTTGGGTCCAGACAGCACTGTTGTGTCAAAGGACGGGCCATCTGCGCCAATCTTTTTCATCTGGTATTCGATTTCTGCCACCAGTTCGACTTCCGTCACCCCTTCGCGCACATGGGTGAGACCGTGACGAAGAGCATCTTCTACCAAACGAGCTGCATGTTTCAGACGTTGTACTTCTTCAGGAGTTTTTCTCACACGCATTTCTTGAAGCACTGGACCTAGATCCACATATTGAGCCGCGCCAATGGCAGTATGTAGCTGTTCGTAACGGAGGACGGAGACGTGCTCCTTTTCCAGCGCGAATGCTTTCACACCGGTGCCTGTACGTTGACGCAGCAGATCATATGGATTGTCCGTATCGGTGTGGGTGGATATACGAGTCACAGAAGAAGCAACTTGGGCGGCTTCTGCATCCAGGGCAGGTACGATCAGTTCTGGTTCTTGGTCCCGAAGCAACACCAGACCAAGAAAACGCTCATGCGGATCACTGGCAAAGCCCGTCAGATAGTAAATATGTTTAGGATCGGTCACAAGCAGGCCGTCCCAAGACTGTGACTTCAGTTCATCATACAGTCGGGTTATTTTCTCATTCATAAAGTCTCATTCCTTTCTGTCTATTTATTCATTATAGCTCTTCATACATAATTATTTATAGCATTGAATGACTTATTCTCTTTCCTGACATAATGTTTGCAGTCGTGCCTGTACATTCTGATCATAGTAACCACCATGGTAGCAGAGTACCTTCTCGACATCTAATACAGTTAGTTTATCGAGGCTCTTCAGGGCCAGTGGCATATCCGGCGTAGCCGACTCTGCAGGACCGACCAGTTCACCTTCGACTACCAGCAGTTCATCTGCTGCCAATAGTAGCTTTTGTGCGGGCACATACAAGCTTATATGCCCGGGCGTGTGACCGGGTGTATGAATAATCTGTATGCCCCCACCATAAGGCAGATGCTCACCGTCCTCAAGAATATGAGCAAAGCGCAAATCTGGCAGGCGGCGAATCATATCCTCTGCTTGCTGCTTAAGCACAGTATCCATTTGTTTAATCCGTTCGGGCGTCAGCTTCACAAACGGTCGCTCTCCTGTCATGTAAGGAACGTCATCCTTATGGGCTAACAGAGCAGTATTCGGCAGCAGATCCAGCAGTGCATGAACATTTCCGATATGGTCAATATCCTGATGTGTTAAAATAATTCTTTTCACGCGGCTGATATCCTCACCCACATCTGAGATAGCCTTGCGTAATGGCTCCAATTGGCCGAGCATTCCCGTGTCAATCAGTGTAAGTCCATCCTCGTCCTTGAGCAGTACAGGATAAATAGTCGTTTTTCCAAAAAAAGATTCCATAGGTATTTCCAAAATCAAGAGTTGAGTTCCAATATTCATATTAAGCTGCTTCAGAATCCTTGACTCCGAAACATACCTCCCGTCTCATCGTGTTAAATCGCTTTCCCCGTTTTTATTTTTCCTTATCTTCAAGCTCTATTATAAAACCCTTTGGGACTAATCCGCAAAACAACTCGATATGGCTGATCGGGCGCTTGTCTTGTACAATAAATAAATCACACAATAGGAGGCGGATACGAATAATGAATAAGGACCAATCTTTTTCCATTGAATTTGCGTGCAAAGAGGATCTTCCCGATATTGTGGACATTTATAATTCTACGATCGCAGGACGAATGGTCACGGCAGATCTGGAACCGGTGACAGTGGAGAGTCGCATTCCATGGTTTGAGACTCATCAGGAGAACCACCGCCCTTTGTGGGTATTAAAACAAAAGGGTGCAATTGCCGGATGGGCCAGCCTTCAGTCCTTTTATGGGCGTCCAGCTTATAACGGTACAGCAGAAATTAGCATATACGTCCATGAGGATTCTCGTGGAACAGGAACAGGAAGTCGACTGGTACAGCACTTGCTAAATGAATGTCCGAGACTGGGGATTACAACGTTGTTGGGATTTGTTTTTGGTCATAATGAGTCAAGTATTGGGCTGCTGCAGAAGTTTGGTTTTGAGCAATGGGGATACTATCCGCGTGTAGCTGTGCTCGACAGCATAGAGCGAGATTTAGCGATATTGGGTAAGCGAGTGGATGAATAATAGCTTATGACAGTTAAATATTCTTTGTAATGTGTACAGAAAAAGGCTGTTTCCAAAATCTTCTCAAACACTGCGGATGATTTTAGGAGCAGCCTCTTTTACTTTGCTATTTTCATCGCTTTTAGCGCTGTGGTTTAAAACGTATGCTGTGAAAAATTTGATTAAGCACCTCAGACAGCACCAAACCGACAGCAATAGCACCTGCGATCATCAGCGTGCTCATGGCCAGCTCCAGTGCCTGAGGATAATGTTGTTGTACGAACTGGCGCATGGCATTATAGGCCATTCCCCCTGGAACGAGCGGAATCATGCCTGCCACACTGAAAATAATCACAGGCATTTTGTACAGCCGCGCAAAGCCTTGACTGACGATGCCGATGAGAATCGTTGCCAAAAGGCTGGCGCTCACAGGCCCCATGCTGTCCGTGGTTGAATAATAGACAAGCCAGCCTAGCATACCAACAAAACCGCATTGCAGTAGTGAACGCCGGGGGGCATGGAAAAGTATGCCGAAAGCAGCGGTGGCAATAAAGCTTGTGAATAATTGTGCAAGCATAGACTTGAATCTCCTCCGAATCACATATAAGAAATGATAACCGCAACGCCAGCTCCAATGCCGAAAGACGTCAGGCAAGCATCGGCTCCCTTGGAAAGACCCGAAACAAGGTGCCCGGACATTAAATCACGGATGGCATTTGTAATTAGCAAGCCTGGAACCAGTGGCATGACAGAGCCAATAATAATTTTATCCATCATCTGTCCCCAGCCTACTATCGTTAATAGAGCCGCCAGCAAGCCGATTAGAAAAGATGCAGAAAACTCTGAGAAAAACTTAACCTTAACGAGCCTGTGAAAATACTGTACAGCTGCAAATCCGATACCTCCGCATAACACAGCTGCGGGGAAATCTCGCCACACTCCACCAAACATGATCATAAAGCAACCGCTGGCCAACGCAGCAGCCATCAGCTGTACACGGTTGGAATAGCGGAGGGGGCCACGTTCAATCTCCGAAAGCTCCTTGACGGCAGCGCGAGGAGACAAATCGCCTGTGCTGATTTTACGTGAAATGGAATTGACCTCTGTCACCTTGTGCAAATCGGTAGTCCGCTCTACGATGCGGATGAGCTTGGCAGGCTCCGAGTCATTAATGGCAAAAAAAATCCCAGTTGGTGTTACATAGCTATGGGACTGGGATATGCCATAGGCCGAAGCAATGCGGGACATCGTGTCTTCAACACGATAGGTTTCGGCTCCATTTTGCATCATCAGTTTGCCCGCCAACAGACAAACCTCAATGATTTCAGGAGTAGGATAGGAATGATTATTCATACTCGCTCTCTTTCATTCGTACCGGGCCGTTCGACCCTATTATTTTCATTTATTGTAGCACAAAAAGCCGCCTTTTCAGAGGCGGTTATGTTAGGCGGAAGCCAAGGATTTCATCAAGATTCTATCATATCGGGAATAACGGTATAGTAGGACTCTTCCAGATATGTTGCGGCCTCAGACAGACCCATCACCTTAAGCTGTCCAGCTACAAAAGCACGAAGGGCAGAATGGGTGAACAAATGCCGTGTCTGGGCATCCCGAATAAAAGCCAGTCTGGCTTCACGCGAACCGTTGTGGAACAACTCACGCACAGCTTCGCCTTGTTGTTCCCAAAGGAAAGGCTCCGTTACGGTCAAGAGGGCACTCTCCATAGAAGAGCTATGCTTCGCAGAAGAAGATAACTGAATGCCCAACCCGTTTAGTGTAGGAGCTGCTTCATTGTGCTTCCGTTCTGTTCGCAAGCTGTCGATATACGCAGCCATATCCTGAATCGGTTCGATACCAAAGCGTTCGCGAAAGCATTCGCGTACAAACGCGGTGCGTTCATCTACAATCTGAGGCAGTCGCTGACCTGCATGTCCAGAATAGTCATCTCCACTGGCGTAGTATCGTTTTAATGAACTGTTCTCTGTATAAACAACGCTTAAAAAATCCTGCAAATGACGGGCAACCACCCACACACCCGTCCAATCGACGGGAGATACACATACTATAGGGGCCCGGGAAAGGTCCTTTTCAAGCCCAAAATCCGTTAAAAAGCCATAATGTATTCCGTCCACCCCTGCGTGGGCAAAAGGAACAACATCTGGTGGTGTAGCCATATATCGTGGCGCGCGGCCCTGCTCCATAATCAATCCCAAATCAAAACTCAGAGAATGCCGGTTCGCTTCGAGCTCTTTTTCAAATTCTATAAGTGCCTCAATCAAAGGTGTAGCTGATCCATAGGCTAGGTTAGAACCGGAATCCATCGTGTATGCCTCCCTTATCCAAGTACATCCGTAAAGCGTTCATCCCTAAAAGGTACGTGATTTTACACGAAATGTAAACCTGTATGACGAATATTTTCAAAAATGTGACCTTTTACCCGTGTGTTGTCAAATAAAACGCTTTCGGGCAAAGCAGGACAAGATACCTATGTTAGCTCGGTAGAGAAGTAAAGTGAGTTTGTGAAAATGCGGTCTTTTCAGTGTATGTTAGCAAACGTGAAGTGTGATTGCAGGATGCGCAGTTGAAGGACAAGGTGCAACGTAACAGGCCAACGGGTATAATATCAGGACAAGGTGAAAAGGAGCGTCATCCGAAGATTTAACAGAAAGAAGTGGGCATATGAATTTGCAAAAGAAGGCTGTTTTTTTTGATGTAGATGATACGATGTACGATCATTTGCACCCTACACGCGATGCATTGCGTACAGTATTAGGATTGAGTGAGCGTTTTCCTTATGAGAAAGCCTACCATCGTATTCGCTATTACAGCGATGTACTATCGGCTAAAGGAGGACTATTGGAGGGGAAGGCAGGGCCGGATGAACTGGATGAGATGAGGGAAGGCCGTTTCATTCTGGCTTTACAAGAATTCGGGGTAGAAATTACCCGTGAGCAGGCAGTACATGTTCAACAAGAATACTTGGATCGTCAGTACCGAATTGAGCCTTTTGAGGGGGCGACCTCGTTAATAAATGATTTGAGCTCGGCTGGCTTTTTAGTTGGATTAATTACAAACGGTCTTGAGGAACACCAGATGAGCAAGATCAAGGCCATGGCACTGGAAAATCATGTTGCAGCAGAGCATATCTTTGTATCTGGGACCGTTGGCTATGCCAAGCCTGATCCGCGCATTTTTGAAGTAGTGAACGAACGGACAGGAACGTTAGCAGAGCACTGCTGCTACATTGGGGATTCCTGGCGTAATGACGTGGCGGGAGCTATAGCTGCGAATTGGCAGGTGATCTGGTTCAATCACAGGAACGCTCCCCCGGAGACTGACGTGCTGGGGATCTATAAAACAGCAGCAAGCTATGCAGAGTTAAGAAGGTTGCTTCTGCCGGACGCTCGTTAGACACGGTACATACCGTATTTATAAAAGAATCAACCTATTTTGAAGCCATTCCAAAAGATAACCCGTAATACTATTTATCTGTTATAGAACTAACTTTATTGGTATTGGTTTAGAACAGAGAAGGAGGGGATCGCGCATGGTAGAACAATGGAGGCAGGCAGAAGACATCATAAGTCAAGTGACCGTATACAGTACGGAGGATAATGATCCGGTTACCATTAAAACAGGCACTCAAGACGTCCGCTGTATTGGCATCGGGACAGATGCGGCCGTATTTACGCTCGATACGTTGCCAGGCTACGCGTTCAAGGTGTACTCAGACATGGCGATCGAGAAGAAAGATGCGGAGGCCGACGTATATGAGCGTTTGCGAGGGTCTGACTTTTTTCCTCATTATTACGGAAAAGGCGACAAGTATATTGTCATAAGTTATGAATCCGGTATTACGCTGCTGGATTGTCTGCTGCAAGGAATTCCTGTGCCAGAGCAGGTCATTCTGGATGTGGAAAAGGCGAGGGAATTTGTCCGATCCAAGGGGCTGAATCCCCGTGATATTCACCTCAAGAATGTACTCATGCAAGACGGACGTGCCAAGGTATTGGATGTATCTGAATACGTGAAGGAAGGCGATGACAAGCGCTGGGAGCATTTGGTGTGGGCGTATCATACGTTTTATTCCGGTATCTCGGAGGTTAAGGTTCCCTCATGGATTTTGGATACGATAAAAAAATGGTACTACAAGCTGGACAACTCCAACTTTAATCTGGAGGAGTTTGCCCAGCGTGCCAGTCAATTGTTCTCTAAATGGAGGTCATAACCGCTGTAAAGAAAACGGATATGCAGACTGACCTTTCCATAGCAAAAAGGATTGCACCCGTATTTAGGGGAGCAATCCTTTTCTTTTATCTGAAATCCCGAGGCACTCTTCTGGCTGTACCGCTCGCAATCGCGGCTTGAATCACCTTTTCACGCACCCGTTGAACTGCACTCTCGTTAAATACACCAGGGATAATATACAGCTTGTTTAGTTCTTCAGGACGGATCGTGCCTGCGATGGCCTCTGCGGCAGCCAGCTTCATCTCTTCGTTGATTTCACGGGCACGGCAGTCGAGCGCCGCTCGAAAGATGCCAGGGAAACAAAGCACATTGTTAATTTGGTTAGGATAGTCCGAACGTCCGGTGGCGATGACACCCGCAATGTCCTCGACGTCCTCTGGCGCAATTTCGGGAACCGGGTTAGCCATAGTGAACAGCACCGGGGCTTCTTTCATACGTTTCACGTCTTCTCGTTGCAGTAGTCCACCTGCCGACAGCCCGATAAACACGTCAGCATCCTTCAGAACCTCGGACAGCGTGCCGGACAGCCGATCAGGGTTGGTATGCTGCGCATACCAGTTCCACATCGGATGCTCGTATGTTTCATCAGCTGTAAGCGCTCCGTGACGATCTACGCCAATGATGTTGACTGCTCCTGCAGATAGCAAAATTTTCGTACAGGCCACACCCGCAGCCCCGATACCACAGACGACAATTTTGACGTCAGACAGGGCTTTGCCGACAACCTTGAGCGCATTGATCAGCCCTGCGTATAAAACGACAGCTGTGCCGTGCTGATCGTCATGAAAAACAGGTATGTCCAGCTCTTTACGTAACCGCTGTTCAATCTCAAAGCATCGTGGCGACGAAATATCCTCCAGATTAATCCCGCCAAAAGCTGGGGCCATTTGTTTAATGGCCTTAATGATCTCTTCGGTGTCCTGCGTATCCAGACAGATTGGAAAGGCATCGACGGAGCCGAGCTGCTTGAACAGCATGGCTTTGCCTTCCATAACCGGCATGGCTGCATAGGGACCGATGTTACCTAGCCCGAGAACAGCGCTTCCGTCAGAGACGACAGCGACCGTGTTGCGCTTGATCGTCAAACGGAAAGCTTTGTCCGGTTCCTCGTGAATCGCCATGCATACGCGTGCCACATCGGGGGTATATACCCGAGATAAGTCATCGCGGTTTTGAATTGGGACTTTGGGCTGCATTTCAATTTTGCCCCCGAGGTGTAATAGGAAGGTACGATCAGAGATGGATAATACCTTAACACCTTGTGCTTTTTTAATCCGAGCAATCATTCGGTCGATTTCTGCTGGATCGGCAATGGTCACTGTAATATCCCTCACAGTGACCTTCTCAGAGGTGCTAATGACGTCAATGGCAATCACATCTCCGCCATGTTCGTTTACCAGCGTAATCAATTGACCAAATTGGATGTGTCCGGTGGAAATTTCCAATCGCAAAATGATGTTTTTACCGCCAATACCGCCTTGCATACAAATTCCTCCTTTGTCTTCCATAACAAAATCATACGTAGGATCAATTGATTGCGCTTACAATAAGAAGCGGATGTAAAATCTATGCTGATATTTTAAATTAGTGGTTTCTTCCCCTATCATAGTGAACAATCTCTCGCTTGTACAGATCAAGTTGAGTAATATCTATTATTTTGTATTTAAAAAAGGACGAAAGCCCGGCTGCATTCCAGTCCAAGCGATCATCCTTTTTTTATAAAATGATCTATTTTATTTTCACGCATTCGATCTGTTACGTCATATTTTTACCGTAGTAAATTTCGTCCATTTCGATTTTGAGACGTGTTGATATATTTTGTTGCTCTTTTTCACTCAGACTTTCCTTGGTGTAGCCGAACAGGTAATTGTCCAGATCGAATTGTTTTAGCTTACATTTGGTATGGAAAATATTTTCCTGATACACATTCACGTCGATCATGTCATACTGACTGCGCACTTCGTCTGGAATATAGTTTTGAATGGAGGCGATATCATGGTCGATGAAAAGCTTATGTCCATTCGTATCACGTGTGAAGCCGCGTACCCGGTAATCAATCGTCATAATGTCGGTGTCGAAAGAATGAGTCAAATAGTGGAGTGCCTTGAGCGGGGAGATTTCCCCACAGGTAGAGACATCAATATCAGCTCGAAACGTACTGATCCCCTCGTCTGGATGATATTCCGGGTAGGTGTGAACCGTAATGTGGCTTTTATCCAGCTGTATCACGACAGATTCAGGTAGGGGGCCTGGTGACTCGGCATAAGATTCAGTCGGTACCTCCACAATGGGTCCTTCTGATATAAGTACTGTTACGCTGGCTCCTTGAGGTACATAATCCTGCTGGGCTACGTTGAGTACGTGGGCGCCGATAATGTCAGATACATTTTTTAAAATAGCTGTCAGCCGATCTGAGTTGTATTGTTCATCAATATATTCAATATACGCCTCGCGTTCTTCTTTGGTTTTGGTGTAACAAATATCGTACATGTTGAAGCTCAATGATTTGGTCAAATTGTTAAATCCGTGCAGGGTAATCCGCTGTTCCGGTGTTATGGTCATAGGCTATTTCCCCTTATAGTCGCAGTATTCATACATAATATTCCCAACACTCCTTTTCATATACCGATTCATAAAATCAGTTCTGTAGCTGTTAGATTAAAGCCTTGAACAAGTATGTCTTACCCGTTTGGCATAATTAAAAACAGGCAGGGGAGCGTCTTTGTTTTTACATGTATGGAAATTTTAACGTATATATACTTTATTTCTTACTCAGCGATTTTTAAGTAACAGGACTTATAATGTAGACTATGCATAGGGCGAAGGAACTGAATGGACAGAGGACTCGTAGTAAAACATAAGAACCGGGTTAGTAATTCATTAATTTAATGTGTGTCACCTTCACAATGCTGAAAGCTTAACCGAATATGATTATAGACCCGAAAAAATAGTGATTTTGTATATTGCGTAAATCGAGAAAAGCAACTTCAGCTAATAATGTGCGTATAATGAAATAAACGTAAGAAGCTGAGAATTATGAAGTTAAAATGAATTTTGATAGCAAAATTTAATTTACAAACCGATCCCATGTTACTGTCAGGATTTTGCAAAATTCGATTCCAGTCGCTCCGAAGTGCAAGATATAGACGAACTAAACCATTTCGATCTATATCTTGTTCATTGGAAAGTTCATTGGAAGTCGCTTATGAGATTTTTGCAAAATCCTCTACTGTAAGAAAAACGGTGAAAGGAGTATCAAGATGCTGGCTTTGTCCGATCCGGCCTGGACTCTGCTCCAAGGCCCCTACGGTTCTTCTCAATACGTCCCAGAAATGTTGAAGCAGCTCCAAGCCGGATATGACGGCGAAATGGCTGACACCTTGTATTGGGAGGAACTGTATCACCAAAATACGTTGTATACTTGTACATTTGCGGCTGTACCTTACCTTGTAGACATTGCGTTAAAAAGTTCTGATATAGGGATTCGTGCAGATATATATAACATTTGCGGAATATTCGAAGCGAAGAATAACAATCCTCTACATACCAAAGTTCCATTGGAATTTACAAGGGATCAGGTGAAAGTGGATTCTAGTCTGGCTGAATATATTTATGCGCAATATCGGAGTGCCATTGTCCGACTTGCAGAATTGACTGAAGAAATGGTGCTCTATGCGAAGGAACACGAAGGAGATATCGGTAAACGCTATGTTCTGGCTGCGGGTGCTGCTTTTCAGGGTTATCGCTGCGTAGCTTATATGCTACAAAGCTTCGATACAGGTGACGAATATACGCTGGATTGTCCGCATTGCGGTACCCCGCTCTATATTTGGCCTGATGAACAGAATGACACCCTGGTTGTCTATGATAAAGATCCTGTAAATTCAGACAATCTGGTTCCCCATCCGATCAGCCCCCGTTCATTGGACCGTAGAGGTGCTAATATGCAGTGGTTACACGAATATGCCCAAAAAATTGAAGAGAACAAGCTGCTTGCCCAATTACCCTATTTAAACGGTTGGGTAGATTGTCCAGTGTGTAATACGCCCATATATATATGGGATGAGTTGATGAAAATGGCTGATGGTGTTCGGAGGTATACCGCTTAATCAATCAAAAAAGGGTGCTGTCTTCTACAGCCCCCTCATTTCCTCTTATATTTTTCCATCTAATCTCCGTATGCTTTGCCAATTCTACTCCCGAAACGGATTCAAAAAGGTTTTAGGAATGTCGGATTCAAAACGCAGCAATACTCCGGTGACGGGATGAATAAATGACAATACCCTCGCATGTAGGCCAAGACGCCCAATCGACTTGGATTTGGAACCGTATTTTTTATCTCCAACAATTGGATGGCCGATATCCTCCATATGTACGCGGATTTGATTTTTGCGTCCGGTTTCCAAACGTACTTCCAGCAAAGAAAAATGCCGATTGGCTTGAAGCAGCTTGTAATGAGTGACTGCGTGCTGTCCGTCATTCGGATAAGGACTGGAATACATTTTTAGCGTCTTGCTTTCTTTCAGCCATGAAGTGATTGTACCCTCAGCTTTTTTAACTTGTCCTTCGACAAGAGCAATGTATGTTCGTTCATACACAACTTCCTTCCACGCTTTTTGCATTTCCTGCTGTATGGCTTCGCTTTTCGCAAACATCATCACTCCTGATGTATCACGATCCAAACGATGCAGTACAAAAATACGATTGTACGGATGTTCGCGCCTCACATGGGCCGTAAGCTGGCGATATGCTGTTACTTCCTGCTCCTGCGCTGAAGCCACGGACAGCAACCCGGCATCCTTATGGATAACGATAATGGCTTCATCCTCATGCAAAATACGTAGCCCAGTCAGTGGTACGACGGGAGTTATTTTTTCCTTGGAAAGAGCGACAGTCTGACCTTGCTCCAGTGGAAAATTATGCACGGTACGCGGAATGCCGTTGACGGACACCTGCCCACGAGCCAGTGCTGATTTAATGGAGTTACGACCCATGCCAGTCACATGTTCTACTAAAAAGCTCAATAGCTCGGCAGGCTCCTGGACGATGTATGTTTTGGCAGGGGCTTTATCTAAAGCATTCGTTCTCCGTTGAGCTTCCGGTTTATGGGAGCCAGATCTTCCGGCAGGTTTATGACTGCGTTTGGAATGGCTTGCGTTTGACGTAGATTTTGTATGATTTTTCCGTTGGGGTTTCCGATTGTTCATGGATTCTTTCTCCTTCTTGGAACCGTGTCTCTTCATAGTTATGGACAAATTTGCGGCACCGTGTTCACTATATCATGAGAAAACAGCGAGCGCCATAAGGGACTAAACCAGATTGGCAGTCTTCTAGCGGTTGAACATTACCCTGAACCCCGGTAAACTAAAGGTAACGAAAGAAAAGCCGATATGCGTCAAGGACGCTAGAAATATGAGGAGTTTTGAAACTATGACTGTACAAGCACCAACATTGGAACGGGCGCAGGACTTGCTGCAAAAATTTTATGGCTATCCCGATTTCCGGGAGGGACAAAAGAAAATTGTGGCCAGTATGCTGGAGGGCAACGATACGTTGGGCATCATGCCGACAGGAGGCGGAAAATCGATATGCTACCAGATCCCCGCGTTGTTGCATGAGGGGCTGACCATTGTCGTGTCACCGCTCATCTCGCTGATGAAAGACCAGGTGGATGCGCTGACCACAATGGGGATTGCTGCTGCTTACATCAATAGTACGTTGAGTGGTCGAGAAGTGAATGACCGCATACGAGCTGCACGAAATGGTGACTTGAAGTTGCTGTATGTCGCACCGGAACGACTGGAACTGGACTGGTTTCGCGATGAAATGGCTCAGTTGCCAATTTCCTGCGTTGCGGTAGATGAGGCACACTGCGTATCCCAGTGGGGCCATGATTTCCGTACCAGCTATCTGGCTGTGGCTCCATTCGTGGACGGGCTGTACGAACGCCCAATCGTGGCGGCGTTTACGGCAACGGCGACACCGCAGGTCATGGATGACATCGTGCGCCTGCTTCGTCTGCGCTCACCGGAGACGTTCGTTACAGGCCTTGGACGGCCCAATTTGGCGTTCAGTGTGCTGCGCGGGGAAGACAAACGCAGCTTTTTACTGAATTATGCCCGTGAGCATGAGGGTGAATCGGGCATTATTTATGCGGCGACACGTAAGGACGTGGACGATTTGTACCAACGGCTGCGTGACGCAGGCATGGCAGCCGGGCGCTATCATGCCGGGATGACAGATCAGGAACGTGCAGATAGCCAGGAAGGGTTTTTGTACGACGATATCCGTGTCATTGTAGCAACCAATGCCTTCGGCATGGGGATAGATAAATCGAACGTACGCTATGTCATTCACTACAACATGCCTAAAAATATGGAGGCTTACGTGCAAGAGGCGGGACGCGCAGGACGTGATGGCGACCCGAGTCAATGTATTTTGCTGTTCGGACCGCAAGATATTGTGACGCAGAAGTTTCTGATTGAGCAAAATCCACAGGATGAAGACCGCAAGCGCAACGACTACCGCAAGCTCCAGCAGATGGTTGATTATTGCTACACGACTCGTTGCCTACGTACGGCACAGCTTGAGTATTTCGGAGAAGCGGAAGAGCATGAAGCTTGCGGTATATGTAGTTCATGTACAGATGAGCGGGAACTGGTTGATATGACCATAGATGCGCAAAAGATTTTTTCGTGCATTCATCGCATGCGGGAGCGTTATGGGGTCTCGATGGTCGCCTCGGTCTTGAAAGGCTCGCGTAACAAAAAAGTACTGCAGTATGGTTTTGACAGCCTGCCAACCTATGGCGTGATGGGCAACCGGACGGAAAAAGAAATTGCTGAAATTATCAATGTTCTTGTTTCGGAAGGCTATCTGATGTTGTCCGAGGGACAATATCCGGTCGTACGCTTGCAGCAGCTTGCGGCTGAAGTGCTGAAAGGCCAGCGAGAAGTCATGCAGCGTGTGGTGCGACATGCCACGGCTTTTGCAGGTGGAGCAGGTTCACGCGGACGACAGGGACGCGATGCATACCCGGCTGCAGTCAACGAAACCGTGTTCGAGCAATTGCGCCTGATCCGCCGCGATCTGGCCGCTCAGGAGCATGTACCGTCTTATATCATTTTCAATGATGCGACGCTGCGTGAGATGAGCGTAGCGAGCCCGCAATCCGAGGCAGACATGTTGCGGATCAAGGGTGTCGGCGAAGTGAAGTTCCGCAAGTACGGCAAGCCGTTTCTTGATTTTTTTCAAAATCAGGGGAATATCGGGGGAACGGTAAGCGAGGACGAGATTTATGCAGACGATGTGTACGAGGATTTTGAATAGCTATACTAAGGCAAGGATAGAACAGTTCATGCAAACTATAAAAGGTTGTGACCTATGAAAGTCATTTTATCAACATTAAATGCAAAATATATTCATACCTCGTTGGCAATTCGATGCCTCAAAGCCTACAGTGAAAAGGACTTTGATATCGAGCTGGCGGAGTACACAATTAAGGACCCGGTGATGAACATCGTATCCGATTTGTTTCAACGGGGGGCAGATGTCATCGGCTTTTCCTGTTATATTTGGAACATTGAAGAGACGATTAAGGTCATTGATGTGTTGAAAAAAATTATGCCCGAGGTCAAAATTGTTCTGGGTGGTCCGGAGGTATCCTACGATACGGATCACTGGATGAAGCGTTTGGCGAATGTGGATTTTATCGTGGTTGGTGAAGGAGAGGAAACATTCCATCAACTGCTACAGGAGCTGGAAGGGGATCGCAAGTTCCATTTTGTCTATGGACTGGCTTACCGTAAGGGAGAAGAGGTTATTCAGATGCCCGGCCGCCCGAAAGCGGACTTGAACGAGCTGCCGTCGCCCTATCGTTTTGCAGAGGATATACCGGAACTCGGGAAACGGGTTGTTTATTTTGAGACGAGCCGGGGTTGTCCGTTCAGCTGCCAGTTTTGTCTGTCCAGCATTGAGGTTGGGGTGCGTTATTACGATATCGAGCGCACAAAGTCAGATATTTTGTATCTGATCGACAATGGGGCCAATCTAATCAAGTTCGTGGATCGGACGTTTAATATTAAACGCGATTATGCACTGGAGATGTTCAAATTTTTGATTGAAAATCACCGTGGCTGTGTCTTCCAGTTTGAGATTACGGCAGATATTATGCGTCCTGAGGTGTTGGATTATTTAGCGGAGAACGCGCCACCGGGCGTATTTCGATTTGAAATCGGCGTCCAATCAACGAATGATCCCACCAATGAGTTGGTTAAGCGTCGCCAGAATTTTACCAAGCTTTCCCGTACTGTTACCAAGGTTAAACAAAGCGGTAAAATCGACCAGCATTTGGATTTGATCGCCGGATTGCCCTTGGAGGACTACAACACGTTCCGTAAAACGTTTAATGACGTTTTTGCGCTCGGCCCGGAAGAGCTTCAACTTGGCTTCCTCAAAATGCTGCGTGGCACCGGACTGCGTATCGACGCAGACAAGTATAACTATACGTATATGGATGTTGCGCCGTATGAAATGCTGAGCAATGACGTCCTTTCCTTTGCCGATATCGTCCGGCTCAAGCGCTTGGAAGATGTATTGGAGAAATACTGGAACTCTCATCGTATGGATCATACAGTCAACTATCTGATTGAGCGTGAATTCTCGTCCGCTTTTGATTTCTTTCAGGAATTCGGAGACTACTGGGAAGGACAGGGCTGGCAAAAAATCGGACATCAGCTCGAAGACTTGTTCACGCGTCTCCAGTCCTTTCTGGAATCGCGTGGAACAAAGCGAATGGATATGGTGCTTGGACTGATGAAGCTTGATTATTTCCTGAACCATAAATACAAGCCGCGTAAAATCTGGTGGGAGCATACCTTGGAGAAGGACGATTGGTCCAGCTACATGAAAATGATTCTCCAGCACCCGGACGCGCTGTTGTCACCTGCGGTTGCAGATTTAGTGGCAGATGCGAGCAAGGAGAGTACAGGTGAGGCGAATGTAGGCAATCAACAGCCTCAGCCATACCGCGAGATTATTCCAGCCTTTGCTTCATTGAAGCTGAGTGAAAAGGAACTGCAAAAGCACGCGGTGCTGGATGTACTGCCATTTAGTCTGGATCATATCCTGAGTGGGGGAAGCCCATTGACAGCCGAAGGCCGCACGCTTCTGCTTGTAGTCTATCAGCAAAATGGACAGCAAAAACCGCTCTACTACACCATGCCGATCGGCAAAAATATCGCCGCCATTTAAATATAGACGCCAGAGGGCATCGACTTTGATAAACCAAGAGTCGGTGTCTTCTTTTGTTTTATAAAAAACAGGTGGTCACTCCAAATTTTACATTCGTGTAATCTTTTGCTTTACGATGCTTTACAAAGCAGATATATGATTACTTTATCATATATGAATATTAAATTTATTGGAGTGTGACCTTGTGAAAAAGCGTTCGATGAAAAAGAGTATCCTTGCTTTCGGTGCCATTACCGTTTTGAGTGCGCCATTGTTATCTGCTAATATCCCTAACGCTTTTGCAGCCTCATCTAGTACCAAGTCTACTACCGCACAGGTATCCAAAGGACTGAAAACCTCGTCAGCGAAAGTCGATGCTCCTAAGAATGTCATTCTCTTTATCGGCGATGGTATGGGAGAAGCAAGTCGCAACGCGATTCGCTTGGCGACGGTAGGGAAATCGGGATTACTTGAAATGGACAACATGCCTGTAACCGGCTTGGTTAGCACAAGTTCAGGGGATAACCTGGTTACGGATTCTGCTGCCGCTGCGACTGCCATTGCAACAGGTGTGAAAACGTATAACGGCGCGATCGGAATGGATTTGAATAAAAAACCAGTGACAACGATTATGGAGCTGGCTAAAAAGGCAGGCATGTCTACAGGTGTTGTGACGACAAGCCAAGTGACAGACGCAACGGGGGCCGCCTTTGGTGCGCATGTCGAAAAACGCTCCGCTCAAAGCGAGATTGCCAAGCAGTATCTGGAGAAAAGCAAGGTGGATGTTATTCTGGGCGGTGGTGAGGATTTCTGGTACCCTGCAGGAACAGTAGGCAAACATCCAGATGCTCCGGCAGAAGATCCTGAGGAAGCTAGTAAGGGAACTCAAGGAAATTTGGTAGAACAAGCGAAGAAGCTGGGTTATAGCTATGTGACAGATCAGACAGAAATGAAAGCAGCTAAAGGTTCTAAGTTGTTAGGGCTGTTCGCCAATGAAGAGATGTTTCAAGCTCACAACAAGCTGGGTAACTCTTACAACCCAACGGTTTCTTTACCGGATATGACGGCTAAAGCGATTGATGTTCTTTCCAAAAACCAAAAAGGTTTTTTCCTGATGGTAGAGGAAGAAGGAACGGATGAGATGGCGCATGACAATGAAGGTGAGTTAACGATTAAGGCTGGGCAACAGCTCGATAAGGCCGTTAAAGTAGCTAAAGAGTATGCCAAAGCGCATCCAGATACATTAGTGTTGGTGACGGCAGATCATGAAACGGGCGGTTTGGCGATTGAAGGCGAAGATGCGGAGGATGAATCCGGTGAAGGCGTCTCCAAAGAGGATGGTCCTTTTACTGTAAAAGGCTCTAATGAAAAGTTTTATATCGACTGGACCACAGGAGGACATACATCTGTTGATGTGGCGTTAACCGCGATGGGCCCCGGATCTTCTCAGTTTAGCGGGAATTACCCGAATACTGCCATTCATGACAAGCTGGTTAAGCTGCTTCAATTAAAGAAGTAACGTAGGGTGAAAGCTGCCTCTTAAAAAGATTTTCCATATTGGCAATATGGTTTTTCCTGTGATAAACTAAAGCTAATAAGTATATACTAAAAAAGAGTAAGGATGCTACCAACATCCTCACTCTTTTACAACAGCCGCTTATAAGGGCGGTGGCTGTAGGGTTGGATTAGTAAAATAGACCGCTAACCTTTTCCGGAGGGCGGTCTATTTCTTTTTGTTGAAGGAAATAATCAAGATCACCAACGTTGCAAATTGAATCATCAACATTAATGTATCTTTAACCTCCACAGGCATCACCTCCTTTGCAGGAGACTAGCCGACCGCCCATCTAAGCCATTCTGTTGTTAGTTTATAGTATATCATATGGATAGTATTGCTAAAAAGGACAAACCTGAACTAAAAAGTTACCTGTCGTGCCACTGCGCAGTCGGATGGTGCTTCCCATCGCCACCGCCCCCGGATTTCTTGAATTAGTCTTTGTTTAAGGTGGAAATCCGGGGACAAAAGCGACCGCTTCGCTTGTACAGCACCATTCCGCCTACTCCGTTTTTGTGTTTCATTTTTCGAGTTCAACTTATTTAGCCGAATTGACAATTTTGACGCAAGTAGAGTGCGCAGTTTTGGTCAAGAATATTATTTGGGCTAAAGTTCTCCTAACAGGGATAGAAGTTTCTTTTTAAAGTGAAAATATTAATCAGATAAAATTTGGTTTAAACAAACGCCATCTTTCAAGCCTTGTTCATACATAATAGATTCAACCATGCCTTGGAGTAGAGTAGTATTGGTATCATAATCGTAAAGAGTTTGTATGTATTCCTTTGGCAAGCAATCATGTAAAATAGAAAAGAGTTGATTACAGTCTTTCATTAAGTCTTTGTATTCTGGAGAATTAGCCAGCATCGACCCAGCTACATGTTCCAGGCGAATAGAAACGAATTGATTAAGGGCTTCTTGTATAGCTTTCATTTATCTTCCTCCATTATGGTGACATCAAAGTGAGATCATAATCTTATTTTAAGGTGACATCACTTTGATGTCAATAGGGTGCGTAAATGGGTTATCACAATGCTATAATAATGACATCACTATTGTGAGGAGTTTTAAACAATGACAACGAATAAAAAAGCATTTACTTTGCGATTAAAACCAGAAAACTTTGAGAAGATCAAATATATAGCTGATAAGAACAAACGATCAATTGCTAAACAGATTGAATATGTACTTGAACAGCATATTGAAGAGTTTGAAGAAAAAGAAGAAAAAGATAAGAAAGGTGATTCTATTACACAAGAATAACTTAGGGTTAATTAGTGTGGATAAAAATAAAAGATGTGTGAGGGGGAATATGCGTGAACGCTATATTAATTAATTCACGCCAAATTCCCTTTTTTACTGATCTAAAGTTGGTTTTCGAATCCATAAGTAATATCCAAACGGAATATAATTGGCTACTTACTGGGTTAGAACTGAATTGGATACCGGACGATCTTTTGGAGTATGTCGAGCAGAATCTGGCTTTTGAAGAAAACGGGTATGGAAACACGAAGTTATGGATGACTGGGGAACAACTGACACGTCTTGTACATAGATATGAGATTCAATTTATTTGGGGAATGCTCATGGGATTTGAAAAATCTGAGGCTGCAGATGTTGGTGCATTAGCTATGCAGTCCTATTCAAATGCCTATGAGGGCTGGTGGCAACTGGAATCGACAATGCAACATCCCAAAGCGAAAATTGAAGTTATTTGCTGGGATTCAACCTTAACTTTATTTCTCAGTAAGGATCAAACCGTAGTCCAGAGCTTTAAGGCTTATTTTAAAGACGCAAGAGATTTGGATGAGTATAATTTTGAGGCTAGTAACCGAGTTTAGAACAGAAGAGAATAATGAGATCTTTACCAACTGCAGTTAGCAAGCGACCATTATGGGCTGATCCTATAGCTCTGTTCTTTCATGTGAGGAATAAAGTCTATATAAGCTGAACTGAAGAAATGTACATGGAAAACGGAGTAGACGGAATGGTGCTGTACAAGCGAAGCGGTCGCTTTAAAAGCTTTCCGTAGGAAAGCTCGCTTCGGAAGCATCATCTCCCCGGATTTCTACCTATAAAAGATTTTACTTGAAGAATCCGGGAGCGGTGGGAAGCACCATCCGTCTGCGTAGTGGCACTAAGGTAACTTTTAAATTCGCTTATATAATTATCCAAGCAATAAAAACACGTAATTACGTAATATTGGTTATAATGAGGTAAGAATAATTAAGGAGCCGTGCTCTAACGCGGCTCCAGCATACAGCAACTGCATAAAGAGCAGTCGGCCGCGTAAGATAGATCGAGAATAGACCGTTGACCTTTGGTTAGGGCGGTCTATTTCTTTTTCATGTAGGTAAGTAACGCCAAAATGAACATGCCGAATAAGCTCAACCTTTACTCCTCCGTTGTTTTCTTCCCCCACACAAATTTCATTATAAAAAATATAATTGTCAGCATGATGAGAAGCAATGCCATCTGCAAGCCATAACGATGGATCAGTTCTCCTGCTGCTTGTACATGATCGCCAAAGATACGTCCGAGCAGAAAGAAGATCAGCGTCCAGATCAAACCCGTTGAATAAGAGAAGAGGGCATAGCGCTTGAAACTCATTTTATTGATCCCGACAATATATGGGATAATGTGACGGACGATCGGCAGCAAATAACTGATGCAAATAGTGAAGTTTCCATACTTATGTATCAATTTTTCCGAAAACGTAATGTACTTGTCCATTTTTTTCTTCCGGCGCAAACGTTCTAGAATCGGGGTACCCACGGTTCTCCCCAATACATAACCTAAGGACAAGCCTGATATAACCCCAAGATATACAATTAAAAAAGCGGGTAACGGGTGAAGTATGCCCATGCTTGTTACAGCCCCGCCAGTCATCACAATGACTTCGTCCGGGATGGGCAGACCCACAATTCCGAGCCATAGAGAAAAGAATAATGCTGCATAGCCGTATTGTTCGATGATGGAAATTAAATATTCCACGTCCATACGCATACTCCTTTCTTATGCTTTCTTTCGGCATACATATACGAATGCGGGTGGAACGTTCATAGGCACAAACTTGATTTCTTCAATATCAAACCATTCACCTAACTGCTGCTTCATCTGTTTAGAGTATTGAAAGGCGACAAACATTCCTCCATCCCTGAGTGATAGATGAATTTGTTCTATAATTTGATTTCGCATCTCTTGTGGAAAATTGAAAAATGGCAGCCCGCTAATTATGCAGTCAAGCTGTTCTATTTGGGCATTTTTCATAGCAAGCTGAAGCTCACGCGAGTCGGAATAGCACAGATAATTCGGGAATCTTCTTTTTAAATTCTGCTGCATGGCCTGGTCCTTTTCAAAGAGTAAAACCCTGGGTTGAAATTCAGCAGCAGAGGGGATGTATTGAGTAATTGCCCCCGTGCCAGCACCAAGCTCGGCGACAGCATGAACTTCACTCCATGGAATGGATTCTATCATATTTTTAGCTAAAAATCTGGAACTTGGTGTTACACTACCCACATATGCAGGCGAGTACAAAAATTTGAATAGGAACATAAGTCTCTCGTGAACCAAATGGCTAATACGGATCATACATCATTTCCCTACTTTCAATTTTTAAAATACGTTCATTTATTCTTTGCTAAGAGTAACAAATTATCCCTTTACTTACTCCTGTCTCGAGTAGGGTTAATCCCCCCGTCCTGCGGAGGGGATTTTCCTTGACTATGGTCTAGGAAATAAAAAAAGAGTGGTATTAATGAGTCTGTATTTATTCAGTTATCATTCAGCATCCCCTCAGGTTGCATTCAGATTTGCTGCCGATGAAAGGTAGGTGGGCAGCTAAAAACATTATGTACACTGAGAGGGGATCTACTTTGTCACTATCCATTAACAGGCATCTCATCACGACTTCCTATGATCAATCGAATACGGTGAAGTCAAATGAGAATGGACTAAATACCACGGGTCATACCACACACAAGAAGTCTAACGATTCACTCGAATTGAGCAAGGAATTCGTGGAGTACACGGGAGGAATGCAGGCTCCGCTTCCTACGGAAAACTACAGTAATGATTACAAGTACGACGACCAGGATACCATTGCAATAACTACAGACCAACAGAAAACGCTGTTGTCTGATCTGCAAAGTTACCTGATGTCTTCAAGTGCTTCCTCTGATACAGATGAACTCACCAATAGCACGAAGAATCCGCTGGCTTCGGTTAGCGACTTATTAGCCGGTGTGGATCTTTCGACGGCAACAGATGAGGAAGTATCGGAGCTATTCGATAAGATAGCAGAAACGATCCAAAATAATCGTCCTGCACCGCCGCCTGAAAGTGGCCTGTCCCATCCTGAAATGGATAGCAGTGGTCTGCCTCCTATAATGCAGGCGATGGGTGGAATTATGCCTCCATTCGCATGGAATATCCAAGAGACTTCCAATCAAGAGGATAACAGCACTACATCTGAGAAAGAGCTTACAGTAGATGAAAAAAGATCCTTGCTGAGTGATTTGCAGAGCGTTCTGAGTTCCAGTCTTATATCCGGGTCAACAGCTTCGGACAAAGATCAGGAAACAGATCTGCTTTCTGCATTAAAAGACGCGTGGGGAAATACAGATGAATCGAATGCCACAGATGAAGAAATATCGGCTTTATTCGATAAAATCGCTAAGATTTTTGAACAATCTGTATCATCGTCGTCATTGTCATTAGGGTGCAATGCCATAGCTTAGAACCGGTTAGCCCACACGTGTAAAACTCATACTTTTAAAAAGGGGAAATCTCGTATGAACATTTCATCCACATCCAGCAGTTCTATATCTATTGCAAGCACTTCGTCTTCATCCAGTACTAACGATACAGCTAGTCTGGAAAAGCAAAAAGCTCAACTTGAAGCGGAGTACAACAAGGTACAGCAAAGTAAAGATAATAAAGATACAAAAGAAACAAAAATGAAGCAGCTTCAACAGCAAATTAAACAGATTGAAGCTCAAATTGCACAGCAAAGTTCGCAATCCAGCAGCACGTCAACTCCAAAAATGGAAAAGCCCGCTCCAAGTAACATGGAAACAACTCGTATCAACAGCGCTAACAGCAGTGATATTACGGGAGTGGGGAAATCACTGGATATTTCAATTTAATCATCCCATCTTTTTTCCTGTAGGACAGACGATGGATACAAACGATAGCAGGCTCTCCGTTTCAGAGGGGCCTGCTTTTTTCGTTTACTAAATATTTTGCATGAATCCAGGGAGCGACTTTCAATCAGCGCTATATAGATCGGAATAATTCTATCCGTTAAATGAATCATGTGACTAAACATAGAAAAGTATATACAATATATAACAGTAGGAAGATGAAAGTATTTTAACCCTATTATTTTCTATATTTAAATCAGTAAGTGCTAGTAATCATTTTAAATTGGAGGATTTATGCCATGACGCTGGAACCTCAGATGAATCGAAGTAGTAGAGCTGAAGCGCGTTTAGTCAGAAACAAGTTGATTGAGTTTAATGCGAAACACGTCCCAGCAGATATTCGAACCCAATACGAAGAGATTAATCTTACGCTCAAAGATGAAGACGGTCAGGTCATGGGCGGTCTCCTAAGTGTACTATGTTGGAACTGGGTGGAGGTTGATATTTTGTGGGTAGATCAGCGTTACAGAGGAAAGGGCTACGGTTCACAACTGCTTGGTGAAATCAAACAGATTGCTAGAGATAAAGGGTGTAATTTTATACAACTTAATACCTTTACTTTTCAAGCGCCCAAATTCTATGAAAAGCATGGGTATGAAGTCGTTGGTGTTATTGACGATGCTCCGAGAGGCTTTAAACACTATTATTATAAGAAAAGTATCTACTGAGGACTCTATATATGCGCGTACAGATCAAGGAAATAAATAAAGACCAGCATATCATCATTCGTAGTATTGGCAAGGAAAAAGTATACGGCTACTGGACATATTTTTGGCATGAACTGACTTCTGGATATGCGTATGTTGTTCCGTATGAACAAAGCTTGAATAAGATGATTCCCGGCTGTGTCATTTCGGTCGAGACTTCTCAATCCAGTATAGAAGGGTTCAGAAGGCTGAAGTCTACTGAAGAGACAGGGATTTTTCGACCTCAACCCAAGCTAGGCGACTACTGGATTCAAGGAACGATACATCAAGTGATGCAGGGCGAAGCAGGCGGGATAGAATGTCTGGAGATTGTAATAGGAGACACTACGTTTATTTTGGATTCTGCAGAAATGAATGGTGATGTAAACGTTAAAGCGGGTGACGGTGTAGCCTTTGAAATCATAGGGCTACAGTTGTTTGACGAGGGACTGTGATCGCTCCAGGTTACCCTGCTAATCTAGTCTATGGTTAGAGTTATTGCGCTCTACAAAATAACGAGTTAAAGTATGGTAAATTCCATATTTAACCACAGTATGTCGGTGTGAAAGTAAAGCTGGATTATAGTGAATCGTGAATAAAGAAAGGTATGATCGGATTGACAACAGAAGTGACACACAAAATATATACCATGTGTATGATTCAAGACGGAAGCAAGGTATTGCTTATGAATAGACCAAATCGAAAGGGGTTTCCGGGTTATATTGCGCCAGGAGGAAAAGTAGAGTTTCCAGAAAGCATTGTGAATGGGGCCATTCGTGAAGTAAAGGAAGAAACAGGCTTAACCGTTACGGAAATTGTATTTAAAGGAATCGACGAATATTGTGATCCAAGTCAAGGGCTGAGATATATGGTCTTTAACTATTTGGCTACAGCCACTGAAGGTGAACTATTAAAAAATCCCCCTGAGGGAGAATTGCTGTGGGTGGATATGAAGGAGGCGCTAAATCTGCCGATGCAGGATTGGTTTAAGCGGAGATTTCCATTGTTTTTCGAGCCGGGAACGTTTGAGGTTAGTTTCGTTTGGCTAGCAGATACGGATGAAACCCTGGAAGCAACGATTAAGAGCTATGGTGTGTAGAGATGACGACGACCATTTATTTTTCGTCTAATCGGCTAGGCGAGGTAACAAATGATCAAATGCAAAGGATGCTGAATCGTTTTGATTTGGGACGTTTGCTATCTTACGAAAAAACGGCAGAAGGTGTCCTAGGGCAAACTCTCTATGTTTCCTCAACGGCTGGGCAGTTTGTGCTGAAGGGGAACCCGCTTTTTCTAGGGCAATGGATAGAAGAAAAGTTTATGGTGGAGCAAATACAGACACAGACTCCAATACCCGTGCCAACACCGTATCTTGTGGATCATACGGAGGACATTTTCGGCTGGAGCTATGCAGTTATGCCCCGTCTATACGGTCAGCATATACATACACCTGAGTTGCAAGCAAAGCTGACCTTGCTGGATAAACAGCAAATGGCTGAAATGCTTGCTACTGTTCTGTTGGAGCTTCATAGCTGGAAGGTTAAGAACAGTGGAGAGCTGGATACAACAACTCTAGCCATTCGCCCTTTTGAAGTCTCTTATCGAGGATGGTTGTATGGACGAATTCGATATTGGCTAGAGGATGCCAAAAAATACTCGAACATTTCTGTACAGGATATGGAATGGGTAGAGGAAATATTGGAAGGCTCCCGTCAAGCATTCGATCAGCTGGAAGCTGCCACCTTTGTGATGGGGGATTTTAAACCGCAAAATTTCCTTGTGCAGAATGGGGATAAGGGCTGGAGAGTCAGTGGTCTTTTTGATTTTACGACAGCCTATTTTGGGGATGGGGTTGCAGATCTTTCGAAAATAACCACCATGTATCTGGAGAACGGCGAAGAAGAGTTGGCAAAGGGTTTTCTTACTGCTTACGCACAAGGGATGGAAGCCAAAGAAGGATTTACTGAGCGTTTCCGGGTGCATATGCTGCATCAGCAGATTCTAAACTGGGGATGTGCCAAAGCGATGAAGCGAGTCACTTGGGATAATAAGCTCTCTTTTGCAGATTGGGCGCAAAAATTCATGGATATTGAAATATAAGCAATAGCAGATGAATTGAACGTTTAAAGAGGAGGCCGTGAGTGGATGCAGACCGTCAGATTGGTACAGCCGGATCAGGACTGGAATGAAGCTTATCTTTCATTTTATGAGGAATGGAAACAGAGCCAGGAGCATATGGTGCCTTGGGTGATCTCTGTAGAGCCGTACGATTTTGAAGGTATGTTGTCGCTTTTAAGTAATCAGGAAAATGGAATCAACCTGTCTGAAGGCTGGGTCAAAAGCTCAACATACTGGCTTGTGAATGCGAATGAACAGGTCGTGGGAGCAGTGAATATCAGGCATGACCTTAACGAACACCTAATGAATGCCGGAGGTCATATCGGTTACGGTATCCGTCCTTCTGCACGAGGGAACAGGTACGCTGTTACAATGCTGGCCTTGGCGTTAGAAAAAGCAAAAGAGCTGGGGATTTCCCGAGCCCTGGTCGTATGCGACTCCGATAATATTGCCTCCAAAAAAACAATCATACAAAATGGCGGAACGCCGGACAAGGATTACATAGAGGAAGACGGAAACCGTGTAAACCGGTTTTGGATCGAACTGTGAGTGAGAAAGAAGGGAACGCGAGAAGCTCATGAAATTATGGCCTGAATATGCGCAAAACATCATTGTTGGTGTTATCTTTGAAGGGGAATGGAATTGGTATGTGACGGAAAGAGAGTATTGGTTTTTGAATACCGAGATGGAGGAACGGTTTGGTATCCCTATTTTGGATGAAACCACAGTGGGAGCATTTTTGGATCACATCTGTGAATATAAGGTGGCTACTGGGGAACTAACTTCAATGCTCCAGTTGCTTGATGGTGCTATTCAGCATCAGGATGAAGTGTTGGAGTTCTGTCCTGCTCTGTATGTTAACTTTGATGAAAAAGTTCTCTATTCGCTATTTCCTGAGCCAGCCTCGTTTGAACACTATGTCTCAGCGGGGTGGAAAGGGGAATATCAAAACTTTTTGAACGAGGTACCTTCACCTGAACAGTATTGGATGATCGAGGGAAGTAATTTTTTTGAGAAATTCACTTGATAGGACGAAGGAGGAAATAAATATATGGATTCTTCTATGCATGAGTTTAAAATCATATCCAAGCACAGAATGTACGATCAATATTTGGTAAAGTTGCGGGCATGCATTGTGCTTTTGGATGAACAGGTGCTATGGCGAGTAGGTGAGACGGAAACGAATAGCATTGGTGGGATCATCAACCATATCATGGTACATGTGCGCAGAAACGCAGCCAAGCTCATAGATCCGACGATTACATACAAGCAAGGAATGGAGGATAGCTTTATACCTTCCATGCAAAACAAGGAACAACTGATGGATGAGGTAGAAGAAGCTTTTTCATCCTTCTGTGCAGCATTGGACCATACGGGGGCGATAAATATGTATGACATATACCATGTGGTGGAGCATACGGCTTATCATCTGGGGCAGATCATAGACCGAGTTCAGAGATTGGCAGATCACCGTTTTCAATTTGTACAGACAGGACTTAATGAAAAAGCATTGCATGCGATAGTGCAGCAATCCTTGCATAATCTACGAGAATAATGGAATCAGTAGCTATATAAACCTATAAAATGTAGTTCTAAGGTCACGAAAGCCTCTCTAATGGTCATGTTTTTATTTCTTAATTGATATTGATAATTATTATCACTTATAATAGAAGCAGACATATTACGTTATGATAGGGAGAGTTGCAGAGTGACAGTGTCCTTGGAATTATATGATGTAACGATCATCGGCGGTGGTCCTGCCGGTATGTATACCGCATTTTACAGTGGAATGAGAGATATGAAAACCAAGCTGATCGAAGCCAAGCATGAGCTGGGCGGACGAATGCGCATATACCCAGAGAAGATGATTTGGGATGTCGGGGGGGTTACCCCGGTTTTATGTGAAAAGCTGATTGATCAGCTGGAGCAGCAGGCGCGGACGTTCGAGCCTACCATTGTGCTGGGACAGCAGATCACTGGTTTGGATCGGCAAGAGGATGGCACGTTCCTGCTAACTTCTGCCACAGGGGAACAGCATTGGACACGCACGATCGTTCTGGCAGTAGGCTATGGTATTCTCAAAATGGCTAAGCTGGAGATTGAGGGGGCGGACCGCTATGAGGTTACGAACCTGCATTATACTGTACAAGAGCTGGAGCCATTCCGGGGCAAGCACGTCCTGATTTCCGGTGGAGGCGACTCGGCGGTGGATTGGGCAAATGAGCTAGAGTCTATTGCGGCAAGTGTGACCGTCGTACATCGTCGGGATCACTTTGGCGGACATGAGAAAAATGTAGCTCGTATGAAATCATCCTCGGTCCGTGTCCTCACACCATACGCGGTGAGTCAGCTACATAGCAACAATGGAGAGACGATTGAACAGGTGACGATCAGTCATGTAGATACGGGCGAAATACAGGTGTTGAATGTCGATGCTGTCATCGTAAATCATGGACTTAAATCCGACTTCGGCCCGCTTCGGGATTGGGGACTGGATATGGGTGAGTGGCATGCCCGAGTGAGCGAAAAGCTGGAAACGAATCTGCCAGGGATTTTCGCAGCAGGCGATTTTGTCGAGTACGGAAGCAAGCTGTATCTAATTGCCGGTACGTTCACAGATGCCGCCCTTGCACTGAATAGCGCCAAGCTGTACATTGATCCAGCAGCTGACAAAGCGGCATATGTATCTTCTCATAACAGCCGATTCAAGGAAAAAAACCGCGAGCTTGGTGTCGTGGAGTAAGAATACGGAATAAGTTATATAGGATTAGCAATAGGGTAGGGAAAATGTAAAAGAACTTCCGCGACTGCGATTTGTGTGGTTTTGGAGGTTCTTTTTTTGTCAGGTTACTGACTTCTCGTTCTAAAGGTTGGATAGCATACACCATATAGAATAAAATGAAGAAAGCCTGTCCTTTTCGGTCTTATATAGTAGATTTTGAGTAGAGAAGATAAGGAGCGTGAAAAATGAGCTTACAAGAGGTACTTGAACGGCTAGCAATTCATCTGCCAGACGACATGGTGGAAGCTTTGCATGTACATAGCAAGGAACGAGAGGGACGGAACGTTCAGCTTCAACTCATGAATGAGCAAGAGCTTGCCGAGGGCATCAAGTGGATGGGGCAGATCGAGGTATTTAAACATATCGTCCCTCTATGGACGGATGACCATTCTAATTATGTTGGCATATATGTGGAGGGGCCGTTAGCATATAAGTTGTGTTATATAAGTCACGAGGAAACGGATTTGTCACCGGCGTACAGAAGTGCGTTTTCTCTGATTGCAGAGTTGGAGCAAAATCCAGCACTGGAGTGGGAACAGCTCCGTAAGGATTATCCGTCCGGCGAGGACATTAGCACAGAACAATTAGCGGAAGATATTCGTTGCATGAATGAACTAAGAGCCTTGCTAGAAAAGGATTCACCTGTGGATGATGATGTGAGATGTCAGCATCTTTATAGCTTAATGGCGATCACGCCTACCTGCGAACTAGACTCATTGCTTCCCTATTTGGACGATGAGGATATGTATGTACAGGAACGAGCATGTGTCCTTTTAGGACATCATGGATATGAACCAGCGACCGAATTATTAAAAGAAGTGGTGAAGCACGGAAGCCCGAATGGGAAACTGGCAGCCCGTAAGGCGCTCTCAATGATTCGCAGTAAGCAGATGGCCAAGCATTAAAAAATTAAACGAACCTACCATAGAAAGTATGGACGGGATTGAAAGGTGACATATGGAGAGACGAACGGAGCAACAGGAAGCGATTTTGGCAGATATTATTCAAAAGGCGGAGCCCTTTGTACAGCAGCAGTTGGAGCATGATCATAGTGGTCACGATTGGTGGCATATAGACCGGGTGAGAAAGCTGTCCCTTAAAATTGCTGCCAAAGAGGGCGCAGATTCGTTTATTTGTGAACTGGCAGCACTGCTGCATGATGTAGCGGATGAAAAATTAAATAATTCCAAGCAAGCGGGCCTGGATAAAGTAGAGCAGTGGCTGCTTCTGCATGTAAGTGATCCAGATGTGATCACGCACGTGATGACTATTATAGCTACGATGTCCTACAATGGTGGACAAAACCCGCCTATGGAAACGCTGGAAGGTCAAGTTGTGCAGGATGCGGATCGGTTGGATGCTCTTGGAGCGATTGGGATTGCAAGAACCTTTATGTATGCTGGCTCAAAAGGCAGTATGATGCATCACCCGGATAAAGACTTTTCACAGCATGATTATCGTGCCGCAGGTAAAAGTGCCATATACCATTTTTACGAAAAGCTGCTCAAACTCAAGGATTTAATGAATACCGCTTATGCCCGAGAGCTGGCGGAAGTTCGGCATCAATGGATGGAGATGTACTTGGAGCAATTTTATAGAGAATGGAATGTGGATGATAAATAAAGTGTTTCAATAAGGCTGTTTCCTCTAACCGAGCATATCGGAGGGGAAATGGCCTTTATTTTTTTATAAATGTCATATTGATATTATCGAAAATGTGTGTTATTTTATTGTTAATAACAAAATGATAATAACAAAATATTATAAACTATAAAGAAAGTGAGGAAGTGGCTATGTTTGGATTTAATTTTGTTAAATTTCAGCCCAGTGAATATGTGATGAAGGTGAAAAACGGGAAGGTGGTTCGGGAGGGTGTTGGATTATCTTTTTATTACTACGCCCCGACCACCTCGGTTGTTGTCGTGCCCGTCTCTTCCATTGATGCGCCGTTCATGTTTGAGGACATGACGAATGATTTTCAGGCGGTGACGGTGCAGGGGCAACTAACTTATCGAATTGTGGATTATCGGAGAACGACGCAGATTTTAAACTATACGTATGACTTGAAGGAACGACGCTACATTTCGGATGATCCGAGCAAGCTGGCCCAACGGGTGATTAACATCGCCAAGGTGCTTACCAAAAAGTATTTGGAGCGTGTCCCGCTCAAAGAAGCTGTTCAGTCCAGTGAACGTCTGGCCCAAAATATGACGAAGGATATTGCACAGCATACGGAAATGGAAAAGCTCGGCATTGAGGTTATGGGACTGTCGATTTTGGCGATTCTACCCAATAAGGAGACGATGAGAGCGCTGGAGGCTCAAGCGAGAGAAGAGATTCTTCGCAACGCGGATCATGCTTTGTATGAGCGTCGTAATGCATCTATTGAGCAAGAGCGGCGTGTGAAGGAAAACGAGCTGAACACTGAGATTGCAGTAGAGACGAAAAAGAAACAAATCCGCGAAACTCAACTCGATGCCGAGCGTTCTGTGAAGCAAAAGCAAAGCGAGATGAAAGAGGAGCAGCTACGATTTGACACAGCCTTGGAGGAGAAAAAACGCGAGCTGATTGAGCTGACTGTAACAAATAAAAAGGCGGAAGCCGATGCCAAGGCCTATGAGCTGACAGCAGTCATGAAATCGTTGCAGGATGTTGAGCCGAACGTACTTCAAGCTATGGCCAACATGGATATGAGCCCGGATAAGCTAATTGCGATTGCATTCCAGGAGCTTGCAGAAAATGCAGGCAAAATCGGTCAGCTGAATATTACGCCGGATCTGCTGCAAGGTCTCATGTCAGATACGGGAGCTAGCGGATCAGCAGGATCGAGAGGGTCTGGAGGAAGAACACGATGAGCAGCCGAATGACAGAGCAGAAGATCATTTTGGTGAAGCGTAAAACGCGACTGGAGGAACTGATTGTCCGATACAATACGGTGCAGCAGGCTCGCTTCTTTATGGAACGGTTGGGTGCGGATTTCAGTGATTATGTGCTGGAGGACGAAAATTACCGCAGGGCGGTGGCAACGGCAACGTCGGAGTTAACAGCCTTGGGTCGTGTTCAGATTGTGGAGCGGGAGCATGTGCCGAACTTTATTTTTGGTGAGCAGGATACAGTGGTGGTGTTGGGTCAGGATGGGCTGGTAGCCAACACGTTAAAATATTTGACCGAGCAGCCACTTATCGGTGTGAATCCAGATCCATTGCGCTGGGACGGGGTATTGCTGCCGTTTACTGTATCCGACCTGCGCTGGGTGGTGCCGGATGTGTTCGTGCACAGACGGCCAATTAAGGAAGTTACGCTGGCTAAAGCCCAATTAAATGATGGACAATCCTTGTATGCTGTAAATGATTTGTTCATTGGGCGCAAAACTCATGTCTCCGCGAGATATGAGCTAAGGCTGGAGGATCAGGTAGAGCAACAATCATCCAGCGGCATTATCGTTTCAACCGGTTTGGGAGCGACAGGCTGGCTGACCAGTGTGCTGGCTGGAGCGGCCGGAATTGTCGGCAGTGCTACACGGCATCCAATCTCGCTGACTCCAGGCCAGCTGATGCCCGGTGTAGCCTTCACTCAGGAAGGGACAGCAGACGGAATGAGTCATGATCATCGTGCAACTTGGAGTTCGCCATCGCTTTATTTTACGGTGAGAGAACCATTCCCCAGTCGAACGACTGCTGCGGATCTCGTGTTTGGTCAGGTAGCAGCCGAAAAGCCGTTACGGATTGCATCGCAGATGCCGGAAAATGGAGTTATTTTCAGCGATGGAGTGGAGAGCGACTTTCTGGAGTTTAATGCTGGCATTGAGGCGACCATTGGACCGGCGGAGAAAAAAGGGCATCTGGTCGTGTAGAGGTTTGTACAGGACGGCAATGGGTAATTATGAGTAAGGTACAACCATCAGATGAAATTAAAAAAGGAGGAATCAACATGAGCGACCACACTCAAGACGAAGCGAAAATCCGCAACAAGAAGGACGAGGACGGAGATTCCTTGATGGAGAAAACGAAGCTGGAAAATGGCGTGGATATCGAGCCTGAGGCTGATGAATGGATTGCGAAGCCCTCACCAGTGTCATACGATGATACGAACTCCTCTTCGAAGAAATAAGGCTCTTGCGTCCAAATAGAGCAGTGATGCAAAGACAGATGATCCCTAATCGGGTCATCTGTCTTCTTTACATAGGTTAATTGAATCTAGAATATACCTTCCATACTAGCTCACGACGGCTGCTTACATCTGTTTTCAAGAAAATCGCTTTCAGATGATCCTGCACCGTGTAGGCAGTAATATGAAGTGCGCTAGCCAGCTCCTTGGTCGAAAAGCCCTGAACAATGAGTTGGACAATTTGTCTCTCTCGTTCGGACCATGAGTACACCTCGGTCATAAGCGGTAGCATGTCAGTTGCTTTAGCAGCCTCAAACCATACGGCTAGCTGCTTCTGACCCGTATGCTCCTGTCCGCCTTGCAGAAGGGTGGCTCTGATGGTTACCCATGGGGTGCCTGCGTCTGCGGAAGGGATACATAGTCGGGCTGGTGCAGTGGCAGTGGATAGCGCTCGCAGGCATACCGCCCGGACAGGAGCCGGAAGGCTGTCTTCATGGATTCCCTCCTGCTGCCGAAGCAGCTGTAGCCAATGCTCTGCTACTGTATTGGACGAGATCGGTTCTAGCTTATCGGAAAGCATTAGAATCCCTGGCTCAAGTTCATTTTCCGTGATCATGGCAGGGGCTGGAGATAAACCGACACTGGCCTGACGCAGATGGTAGGCTATGGACGGCGCTAATGCTTCAAGCAGTTGTTGCTCTTCCTCGCTGAATACAGGCTTTCCATGATGACGGAACAACGTAAGAAATCCCCAACAGCTCCCTTTGTACATAAACGGAACACGCAGCTCATCCCCGAATCCGGCGGGTTGCAAAACATCTCTATATCGTGTGCTCCGATCCGGTTGGCCTTGTGTAGACCCATGTAGCGTCGCTACAGACTGTCCTTCTCGCACCAACTGATCATATTTCATCATATCGTCGTGCAGATATTCGTATTCCAGCAGTTTGTTATGAATGTCCTCCACACCCGACTCTGTAAATGCCCCCGTGGAAAGCAGCGTACGCGGATCTACTGAGGTGCAGCACGCCGCATCGAAAGCAATCTGAGTACGCAAGCGGTCGATTAGGGTGTGCTTGTACGTTAGGGATGAGGGTGCTTTTTCCCCCAGATCAATGATTTGCTGTCGGGCGTCCTTAAGCTGTGCAAATTGTGTGTAGTGTGCGTTCATCATTTACTCCTATCGTGAAAGCTGGAGATTCTCAAGCGCGCTTATTAAATCCCACATTTATGGGATGGTGGATATTCGTATTGTCTTTATAATTGAGAATGATTCTTAATAAAATCTACAATAAACGAATGGTCTGAGAAGATCAAGGCTAAATGTTTGGAGGAAAGCACATATGAGACATACCCCTATTGGAAATACGGACTCAAACCAACCTATGAGCTGGAATCATCCGAATGTGCATAAGTACGCGGATACGATTGCTTTAAAAATACCTGGATATGCTCATTTGTATGAGATGACAGACTGTCTGATAACCGCACAGCTTGAGGCACAAGCTCATACTAGAAATATAGATCCAAATGTGCTAATTGTCGGTGCTGGAGGCGGTCAGGAATTGATAACACTCGGAGGGCGCCATGAAGCATGGACCTTTACGGCAGTCGATCCCTCTGAGCACATGCTGGATTTGGCACGTAAGCGTGTGACACATGCGGGCATCAGTTCAAAAATATCGTTTGTTGCAGGTACGTTGGAAGAGTTGTCTGGAGAACAGCCTGAAGAACAGCACGAAAAGCACGGCGAAGAGTCATGCAGAGAACCGGTCTATGACGCTGCTACCTGCCTGCTGGTGCTTCATTTTCTTCGGAGCTTGGAAAGTAAACAGGCATTGCTACGCCAGATATCCGCTCGACTCAAGCCGGGTGCACCTTTTTGTCTAGCTTCTATTAATGGGAATCCGCAGAAGCCTTCTTTTTCCATCCAAATGCAGGCATGGAAAGGTCATATGCTGAGTCAGGGCATTTCACTCGAGGATTGGGAACGATTCGCTGCTTCCATCGGTCGTGAGTCAAACCCGGTGTCCAATGCGGCAATACAGGAACTGTTGATAGAGGCAGGCTTTACCCACATCACCCGGTATTATGGCGCTTTTTTAGTAAATGCATGGTTTGCGGTTAAAGAGGGAGAGACGACTTATGACAAAGGATAACATCATCATCATTGGCGGGTATGGCCATGTTGGAAAAATTATATGCACGGAGTTAAGTGAAATGTTTCCCGGCAAGGTATTTGCCGCAGGTCGTAGTCTGGAGCGGGCCACTGAATTTAGTAGACAATCGAATGGTAAGATACGGCCCTTGCAGCTAAATATTCATGAGCCGATGGACCCGTCGATATTAGAGCAAGCTAAATTGGTTATCATGTGTCTGGATCAGGACAATACGGCCTTGGTACGTGCCTGTCTTCGACATGGGGTGCATTACATGGATATTACCGCGAATGCGGCCTTTTTGAGTCAAGTGGAGCAGTGTCATCAAGAGGCTCGAGCTTATCAGGCCACAGCCCTGTTAAGTGTAGGATTAGCTCCGGGGCTGACCAATTTGTTAGCACTGCAAGCGACACAGCTCATGGATCAGACGGATGAGTTGAATATATCTTTGATGCTGGGCTTGGGGGATCGACACGGTCAGGCTGCCATTGAGTGGACAGTAGATCAGATTCATGCCGATTTGGAGGTTATAGAACAGGGACGCCCTGTGACTCGAAAAAGCTTTACCGACGGAATAGTAGCAGACTTTGGTGCAGGAGTGGGTCGTCATCGGGCGTATCGATTTCCTTTTTCGGATCAGCAGACACTTCCTCGTACGCTCAAAGTTCCTACGGTTAGCACACGCCTTTGCTTCGATTCGCGCTTGACCACCCGGCTTCTGGCAGGGCTTCGAACGATAGGAGTATCAGGTTTACTCCGACAGAAAACTGTGCGTGATGCTGTAGTTCGCAGCTTTGGCAAGATACATCTAGGAGGGAATGCTGTAGCGGTCAAGGTAGATGCCCGAGGAACGCTCAATGGCAAGGAGACGAAGGTCGAATGTCGGCTGAGGGGGCACCATCAATCTGATTTAACCGCTAAGGCAACCGTCTTTGCAGCGCTCGCCCTGTACCGTTCAGAACTTCCATATGGTGTATTTCACATGGAGCAGGTTTTTTCGTGGAATCGCATGCAGGCTTGGATGGGGCAGCAAGTAGCCGTAGATATTCAGGTGAACGGACAGCAAGTATAGAAGTCATATATATTATAATAAAGGACTCTCATATAATCCAAGCTTATTCAGCAATGTATTGCGGATAGGTCTTGGATTTCTTTTCCTATTGAATTACACTAGAAAGAAGTACATATTTTTGGAAAAGACCTAAGGGGATGATATGAAATGTGGAACCCCTATGAAAATAGCAGACAGCATACGCACGATTTTACAATAAAGTATCGATTTTACACGCCGGAAGAAGGAGGCAGGAAACAGCTGCCTATTCAGGGGTACCGCTGCGATTTTGCCTATGAGAGCGATGATATCACGACGACGGGAATTTACACCATACATCCTGAGTTTGAAGATGGAGATGGTCAATTGATCATGGATACCGAGCGTCCGGTTCACCGGGAAGGACAGGCGAGAATGTGGGTTTTGTTTGGAGAAATGAGGGAAAAGGTACACCGACACCGGATACAGGTAGGAACGAGGGGATATTTTATGGAAGGCCCGCGCCGTGTTGGTGAAGTTGAAGTTACAAGCTTGGTAGGCCTCTTGACCAATCCGGTCAACTAGCTAGCTGCTGAGGAGTCGATAAGAGATGGATATCGCTTATATCATAGATTTATTACGTAAACACGATGTGACCCTAGCTCCAGGCTTATCCATACAAGAGGTTACCGACGTCGAAGACAGGTATGATATTCACTTCCCGCCCGATTTGAGGGAGCTTCTGATGAGTGTTCTTCCCATCGGTAAAGGCTTTATCCCTTGGAGAGATACGTCACCACAGCGGATGGGTGTAATTCGGCAAAGGTTGAATTGGCCACTGGAAGGTATGATTTTTGATGTAGAGCAGCATATATTCTGGCCTCCCGAATGGGGCGAAAAACCGACAGATTCGGCGGAAGCCGTTGATATATGTAAACGTGAGTTTTTACGTGTGCCCAAGCTAATCCCGATCAACGGACATCGATATATCCCAGAGCAGCCATCTGAAGAAGGAAATCCGGTATTTTCAGTGTATCAAACGGATATTATCGTGTATGGGGAATGTTTGCAGGAGTATTTCAAGCTGGAATTTGGGGAGAAGCCTTATGAACAAATTGATTTTAATGCCGTAAAAAAAGTGCGTTTTTGGAGCAACTTGTGTGAGTGAGTGTCAGGAAGATGAATAAGTCGAAACGAAGGAAGGGGAGCATGATGTGAAGGTGGAGCAGGATTTGGAAGAAATCAAAGAAAGGTTGACCCAGATCGAGATCAAACTGGAACAAAAGTCGACCTCCAAGAGAATCTTGAAGTACATGATCATCGTTTTCTTGTCTGTTTTTTTTCTTTTATTTCTAATAGGAATTATTCAATTTGTTTCAGCCTAATCGGTGCAAGAAGATGAAGGAAGGGAGCTATTTATGTCCATAGAAGCGATTATTTTTGATCTGGATAATACTCTTATTCATCGTAAACAGGCGTTTGCGGCATATACAGAGCGCTTTATTGAACGATTTATTGTGGCAGAAGAACCGGCGAGCCGCGCGGCTGTTGTTGAACAGATACGTTTGGCGGATCAGGACGGGTACCGGGATAAGAGGGAACTGTATACCGAGCTGCATGCAGACTTGGAACTGAAAAATCCCGATACATCAGTACAAGAGATGCTGGGCTTTTGGTATGGTGAATTTCATAAGTTTACGGTGTTGATGGACGGGGCCAAGGAAGTGTTGTCCGAACTGCGGTCGCGTGGCTTGAAGCTGGGTATTATTACCAATGGCTCACTCCGCACGCAGCAAGCGAAAATCGACCGAGTTATGCTGAGGGATTATGTGGATTCTATTATCGTATCGGGCGGCGTCAACATCCAGAAGCCTAATCCTCGAATTTTCGAGTTGGCTCTGAATGAGCTGGACATTGTCGATCCCGGCCATGCCTGTTATGTAGGCGATCACCCGACAAATGATATTCGTGGTGCACAAAGTGCAGGATTGCATACCATCTGGCTGGAAGGCTTTATGACGTGGCAGGAAACGGGCATTGTACCGGACTATCAGATTGGGAGTTTGCGTGAAATTACAGGTTGGCTGGATCGTCGCAGTTATTCAACGAATAAGGAGGAGGGTGCATCATGAGTATGGAGCAGCAACCGAATCCCATTCTCTTATCGTTCCCTGACCAGTTCCAGACGGAACGATTGACCATCCGCGCCCCGCAGTGGGGGGATGGGGCGGCAGTCAATGAGGCGATGCGAGAGAGTGCGAATGAACTGCGGCCTTGGCTTCCGTTTGCAAGAAATCTCCCTACGGCAGAGGAATCTGAAATCCGTTCGCGCCAAGCCAGACTTAAATTTTTGGATCGGTCTGATATGATGTTGTATGTATTTGATACGGTTTCGGGAGAATTTGTAGCCAGCAGCGGTCTGCATCGTATTGATTGGGATGCACGAAGATTTGAAATTGGGTATTGGCTCAGAACATCATGGACCGGAAAAGGCATTATAACAGAGGCCGTGCACGGTATTACGGATTTTGCTATTCAGCATTTACATGCTAATCGTGTGGAGATTCGTTGTGATTCCAGAAACACGCGCAGCGCCAAGGTAGCGGAACGTGCAGGTTTTACACTGGAGGGGATTTTAAGAAACGTCGAGTATGATGAAGAGGGAAGCATGGTACACCAAATGGTTTTTGCCAAGGTGCGTGGTATTGAATTTTAGTATCCTCACACGAACAGTTTGGAAGTTGCTGATACGTTTGTACGATATTACGGAGGCTTATTATGATTAATTATATTATGAAAAATACAGACAAGTTGGTGTGCATACAATATGACATCAGCAAAAGGTTCAGCAATCTTGCAAGCGCTATCCAAGAGAGGATGCTTTACGAATTTCCAGCAGCTTGGCGGAGATGTCCCAGCATTAGGACAGGTGATTTAGCATGAGGAGCGTTCGTAAGAGCGTCATTAGGAAGGCCAATCGGGAAATAAAGGGGAAATTCCGCTGGAAGGCTCGCGCTGCGTACCTAATTGCTGTGCTGGTCACGATTTTGTTGGGTTTGGGAAGCCGGGTTTACTCCTCCCGGTTGCCTGAATTCGTTGCTAATCACTTTGGGGATGCCTTGTGGGCGTGCATGATTTATTTTGGGCTGAGAATGTTGTGGGTGAATCGTCAATTGTCTGTAGCCCTGTGGGGCAGCTTGCTGTTTTGCTTCGCCATTGAGTTCAGTCAGATGTACCAGGCTCCCTGGATTAACCACATTCGGGCAACGACGCTTGGCGGCTTGGTGCTTGGGAAAGGGTTCCTGACCGCGGATCTGATCAGGTACACGGTTGGCATTGTGGTATCCTGGGCACTGGACCAAGGCTGTCAAAAGTTGGCGGGGATCAATACACGTATAGACAATGATAAACCACTCAAATAACCTGAAAAGCGAGGGTTGCGCTTGAAACAAAAGGGAAAGCGTCACAGGTTGTTCGGTAAGATGATTGGATTATGCGCAGGGTTCAGCTTGTTGTTTGCAACCATACTTATCCCAGGGCAGGCACTGGCCGAAAGACAGCTTGCGGCGCCTCTTCGATTTGACTTTGGCCCTGGGAACGTAGCTGACGGCTACACCCAAGTCACTGCCAAGGATGTTTACACGCCTGAGCGAGGCTATGGATTTACCGATCTTTCCAAAGTGAATGAAGAGGATCGTGGTGGAAGTGATGCTATACGCTCAGATTTTGTTCGTGTTCAAGGATCATCATTTGTTGTCAATTTACCACCTGCGGATTACACGCTTTCTCTAATTGCCGGAGATACTGCCGGAAACACAGACATTACGGTTAAAGCCGAGTCCATCGTCAAGGTAGAACCTACTACCAAAACAGCAGGACAATTTGTCGAGGCTGGATTTGAACTTGCACTCATCGATGGTCAGCTCGAATTGTATTTCTCAGGTAATGAAGCGAAGATTAACGCTTTGGTTATTACTCCAAAGGATGCTCGAACGGCTGGAGAACATCCTTCGGTATACCTTGCGGGAGATTCTACGGTTCAAACCTATAAATCCGCGATGAAGCCTCAGGCGGGCTGGGGGCAAAAGATTGCTCCGTTCTTCACAGATGAGCCTATATTTGTGAACCGTTCTATTGGTGGACGAAGCACGAAAACCTTTCTGGTACAAGGGCGGTTAGATGATATTTTACGCAATATCCGTCCAGGAGATTATCTGCTCATACAGTTTGGGCATAATGATGCCGCGATCAACAACCAAGAGCGTTATGTTTCACCCGCGGATTACAAAGTTTACTTAAAAACCTACATCCAAGGAGCCATCCAACGCGGTGCAACACCTGTGCTAATTACTCCTGTTGGCCGCCGGGATTATGATGCGGCAAGTGTCTCGTTTCGGATTAGTTTCCCGGAATATGTGCAGGCCATGAAGGAAACAGCATCGGAGACAAATGTTGCACTGGTCGATCTTAGCCGCTTGAGTGTAGCGTACTATGATACACTTGGCCTGGAAGGAACACTCCCGTTATTTTTACATGTGGAGCCAGGGGTGTATCCTGCATTTCCTGATGGAGTGAAGGATGATACACATTTTCAGGAATACGGTGCGGAGCAAATAGCTCGGCTGGTAGCTCAGGGAATACGTGAGTTGAATATTCCTTTATCCTCTTATGTACAGGCGGAAGATTCGCAATAAAACATTATTTCCATAGTCATGGTATACTTAGAAAATAAGCTGGCCCTACCCAAAGATAGCATTGCTGAGGCTTGGGTAGGGCTTTAATGTTCTGGATCTTAAGGAGGAAGCGAGAATGACAGTCGCTCAACTTCATAATCTTATTAACGGTCAACTCCTGTACAATCAGCATCGGAGTTTATTTTATATGCGCGAGGGTTCTGTTCTGTTAGGACCTTCAACAGAAATGACGTACTGGCTGACGCAGAGAAGCTCGGAACTGATCCTCATGCTTCAAAGCTTGAAGCGCCAGCATATGTATAACGCTTTTGTGAAGGATGTAGCGGCTAAAATACTGTCCCAGTTTGTAAATACCAATCAGTATCTACATTTTCACACAGATCATGCGAGGGAGCTTACGGAGCTGTATGATCGACTTTTCACCCGGATTGAAAAACTGTTTCAGAAGAAATTTATAGATAGAGCAACCCTGGACTTGCTGCTTCAGCAGCATTACGGGCATTTGAGAGATTTTTTAACTCGTACCAATGGACGTGAAATGTTTGCTAAGTATGCAGAGTGTGAGTATACCTTTTGGATACCTTGTGAGGAGTATACGCCGGAGTTGCAAGCCAATCTACTGGGATTGGACATTGCTCGTTTGCAAGAGCCTGTTCTAGACGTTGGTTGCGGATCTGAGGCACGGTTAGTTACTTATTTACGTGCCTGTGGAATTGAAGCTTACGGAACAGATCGGTTGGCTGAAACAGAAGGTTGTGTCACTCAAGGAGATTGGTTAGAGATCACCTTTGGAGAACGTACATGGGGAACGATCGTTTCACATATGGCATTCTCCAATCATTTTATACATCATCATCTGAAGGCAGATGGTAATATTCATGAGTACGCTCGCAAATATATGGAATTGCTTAGAGCCATTCGGCCAGGAGGGAGTTTTATTTACAGTCCGTGCCTTCCGTTTATGGAAGAGCTTTTGGATGCCCGAATGGGTTATCAAGTAGAGTATATCCAGTCATCTGAAGGTTACAGGGCCACGAAAATAACGCGTTTACATTCATAAGCGCGAGTAGTAGTCTATTCATTTGTCAGATTCATTCTTGGAATGGTAGTATAAGGATAGATATTACTCTATTTGGGATTCTGTTAATGATAGAGATTCTCATGACGCTAATTTGACACCCTTAGAGGATGTCATTAGCAGTATCGCTGCACTGAATAATAATGATTAGCTTACGGATAACGGAATTTTCAGGAAAGATTAAATCATATTTTCCTAAAAGCCGATATATGGGAATGAGGCGAGAACATACTGTTATTATACCCGCCCGAAAATGGATGTATATAATTTGGGTTAGGAGAGTAGAAGAAGTGTCAGATCTGTATACGAAAAAAGAAGTAGAAGATTATGTAACGAACGTGGTTTTCGAACGACCTTTAGGTGTAAGCATTTCAGCCATTTTATTGATCTTTAATGGAGCACTTCTGTTGGTGACCCAGCTATTGACGCTTAATGCATTAAATGAGGCTTCTACGTTAGTAGGCATTTGTAGGGGCATGTTTCAAGGGTTTATCGCGTTACTCGGTTTGGCAGGGACGACTGCCGGTGTCGGCATGTTATTTGGTAAGAAGTGGGCTTGGTGGCTGGCAGTATTTTATTTTACATATGAGACCATGCGTTATACGTGTGCAATTCTGTTTATTCCGGATGTCCCTCCAACGTTGGGCGGTGTACAGCTAAACCCTGCTCTATACTACGTAAAATATGGTATGCGTATTATTTGGAATTTGTTGTTTACGTTGTTCATGTGTCGTAGTAAAGTGACTGTTTTTTTTCAAACAAGTGAAAGCAACAAGTGGAGAGCATGTATTGTATTATTCTTCATAAATGGAGTGATGGTTGGGATTGGCTGGTGGCTGATAAGATAGGTTCTTCGATGTGAAGGAGATGGATAATGTCAATGGAAACGTTTCCGATTTTAGAAACCGATAGGCTTCGTTTAAGACAGCTTACAGTAGGGGATGCGGAGGATGTGTTCGGCTATTTCTCCAAGGATGAGGTCACACAATATTATGACTTGGAAAGCTTTACAGAAGTAGAGCAAGCCGAAAAATTTATTCGTTCGATGCTAACCAGATATGAGAAGCAAGAGGGCTTTCGTTGGGGGATTACGTTAAAAGAAGCTCCTGAGCGGATCGTGGGTACAATTGGATTTCATAACTGGCAGAAGAAGCACTCCCGTATTGAAATCGGCTATGAGCTGGCACCAGAATATTGGCGGCAAGGTCTGATGACGGAGGCGATGAAGGTGGTCGTGGATTATGGCTTTCATTTGCCGCATGTTCACCGTATAGAAGCCTTCATTGATCCAGATAACGAAGGCTCCAAACGGCTGCTACTCAAAAGTGGCTTTACTAAAGAGGGTCACCTGAGAAACTATTTTTATGAAAAAGGTCAATTTGTCGACGCTGTTATTTTTGGATACCTTCGGGAAGAGCATCCCGTGGATCGGTAAGTTTACAAATACCCTTTGTCCCCGTAAGGCTGGAGTCGATCAAGCCAGGTCTGCTCCAGCTTTGCTAGTGCATCTTTGACATCAAAGAACACGGAGTCCTTTTTCTTCAAAACGTCCAGCACTTCAAATTCAAACGAATCTTCGCCATACTCATTCCATTCCTGTTGTAGTTGTTTATTCTTAAATCCACCCATGTTCAACTCAAAACGCCGTCCATTCAGCGACTTTAAATTCGGCGTGGAAGAGACGAAAATTTTCCCATTACGTGTATTTCGAATGCAATAGATTCCTGCCTCTGTCTTCATCTCCATGTACTGCTGCACCAATTCTTTTCTTCGATTCATTGTCGAATCCTCCTATTTGAGCATTTTGCATAAATCCCAAGAGCATTTTCAAATCAGCAATGTATAGATCGAAACGATTTAGTTCGTCTATATATTGTACCTACGAGCGTTGGGAATCGAATTATGCAAATTGCTGACTTCATAAACGTTGAGATTCAAGATTCCTTCAACCAATATTCACTGCCATCCGGCTTACGATCCAATAGATTGTATTCAATCATATATCTTCGCACCGTGACATAATCGTCATATACTTCCTGTAAAATCGCATTGATATCTTTCTCATGATATATTTGTCCCTTTACAAAACGGTCCGCAATTTCACGCAGCACAATCAGCTTGTGCTTTTCTTGCATTTTAAAGGTTTTCAGGCGTCCGTCCGTACCATTCGGAAAATACTTCGTGAGTACCTTTTGCCGCTCGTTTTCCGTAATGTTGTAGCGTTCGTCCACCATCCGTGCTCCTATGGGTACTTCTACAATGGCGGGAGCGTGGCGGTCCTTCTCCTTTAGCAGCTCCATTAATGTGAGAAATACCTTGGCCTGCCGTTCTTTTTCTTTGAGACCAAAGCGATGATTACGTATGGTGGATGCGCTACCGATTCCAGTTTCCTTTTGAATATCCGCATCGCCCATGCCTTGATAAAATAACTGAAGCAACCGATTCTGATGATCCGTCAGTCCAGTCAGCTTTTTGTCCAGACCGATCAAATAGTCAAAGACCGAACCGTACGTCCGCTCAATATGAAGGCGCATGTACCTCTCGGCGTCATAAAATACCCCTTGATCCTGATATATGATGCCTTGCTCAAATCGCTGTCCGTCCAGCAGGCAAATGACCTGTTCTTCTTGGCGAATATATCCTCGCTTCAGTTCTTCGATTCCAGCATTCCAGAACAGTTCGGAATGATCCATTTTAGCAAACACCTCAATTAAATGATGATTATTTTATAGACAATATAACATTTTGTTTATTTTAAATCAATGAGTGGATATCTCTTTAGGGTCTCGACAATGTTCGCTATATACAAAAGAGACATCGGATTGTTATCATATGTAAATTACCTCTTATCGACTTGTTAAGAAATCCAAAGACCAAGGGGAATAGAGGAACACTGTTATATGCTTTAGAATTTTTTGACGTATCTACTCATGTTGTGGCGCTGGTAGATTTACTGGATGATACCTTTGAAGCGAGTAGACAATCCTATCAACTGATAAGTACCGTACAAGATAAAATTACTAAGGCGCAAAAGGACATATGTAGACAAAAGATAAGAAGAAAGCTAGCCGATTATAAAAACAAATATAAGCGTGACTTTTTGCTGGAATCTTTAGAGCTTTTTACATGATTCTTTTATTAGAGAGGTTTGGTTGGAGTGGTAAAAAAAACTGTTTTATTCGTGATCATCATTGTAATTGCATATACAGTTGTATCCATTACAACAGGAAGTCCGATAGAAAGAGTCCAATTTCGGAGTAACGTCACTGACTACCTACATAAAATGTACACTATGAACTGGAAAATTGATTCAGTTGATTATGATTTTAAGAATGATAAATTTATAGCAAATGTGATCTCTGACTCAGGGATTTCTTTTTTGGTGGAAGAAGACTATTATAGGCAAATGATGGATAACTATGCCTCTTCTGTGTGGAGGGATGAGCTAAAGACGGCAGTGGCCCAAAAAGTAAAGCAAGTTACAGGATCAGATGCAGAAGTCATCATAAATGTTTCTCATATGGGGCGGGATGCTTTAACCTACCATGACGAGGTTCCAAGATATTCTAAGGTTAGTCAAAAACTCTCCTCAGAAGCTTCAATTTATATTAAAGGTAACTTTTCAGCCACTCATTATCTTCAAGAGATGTTGGAAATAAAGCAGTGGATTGTTGAAAAGAAGTATGATGCTTCGTTAACATTTAAGTCCGAAAAGGAAAAAATTTATTTTGCAATACCTGCAGAAGATCTAAAAAAGATAAAAAGTGTAGAGGATCTCAATCCTTATCGGCTTCAAAATAATTGATTAATTCTACCCAAGAAGCTAAAAGTGATGCCTTAAAATGCTAGATTCCTTGAAATATTGTGAGGAGGTATGATATAAAATGAGGCCGAGATTTGCTGTCATTGACGATGAAAGTTGGCTCACAGTTGGCTATTGTAGAGATGTGGTTGGCTTAACGGGTGATATCATTGTCGAAACATATGAAAAGGTCATTTTTGAGCAATTTGTCTTTAATGAGGATTTCATAGGAAACATAACAAAGACAAAACAATCTGTACACAACTTGTACATTGCTATTTTAAATGATGAAGAAACAGTGATTGGAATATATTGTTATCACCTACCTGAATCTTACATAATCCATAAACTAAACTATAATAAAGGAAACTTCAATCTGGAGTTAACAGGTATACTTGAAGCGAAGCCCTCCCCTGTGGAATTAAGATTATGGGAGTTTTTAAAGGGTGCTCAGTCGCTTGAAAATAATATATGGCAAGGTTTTTCTAAAGAAGAACGGTCCGGGTGGCTAAACGTGACTAGAATACATTCTGCATCTAATCATTTTGCTAGACTGGATAAACGAGGAGAAGTCTACACCTTGGACGGCGAATACATATCTGATTTTACAACATTTTTCATAGCACTTGGTGAAGCGATTAATGGGCCCGGAGGGTACTATGGATTTAGCTTGGACAGTATATCGGACTGTCTCTGTGGAGGTTTTGGGACAGTAGAACCGTTCACGATCCATTGGAAAAACGTACATTATTTCTTGGAAAGATTCGAGGAAGAATGGGATCAAGAAGAGAGATGTTATAGATTTTCACCACAGCAATATTTTACGGATCATCTAACGATCTTAGTATCAGGTGGTGTTACCGTGAATTTTTCTTCGAATTAAGATAGCAAAGCAAGAAGGGAATTTTTAAAATGGAATATAAATTAATGCAACCACCTTTTGTCATGAAAGAATACTCTGAAATGAGTAAAAACGAAGCAAAAGAACATTTTAATTGGTTTAAACGACAAATACCTTCACGTTTAGAGCAACTTGGCGCATTTTCACAGATACATCTGGATTATAGTGATCGTTCGCTAATAGATATTTGGGAATGGTATCTAAGGAATGTGCAGATTCAAAGTAAAAGTGCTTCAGAATTAGAAGAGGAGCATTCAGAGACTGAAGAATGGTTGAAGAGCTATATATATGAGAATAAACTCGCCACAAAATCCCAAGCTTTTACACTGGATATTGCCATTTATCTAGGAGAGGTTGTAAAAAGTAATCACAGTGGGTTGGATTGGGGAGTTGTTTTTAAACCCAAGTCGTATGTTAGCCTTAATCGCCCTGTTATCACTGGTTTGACTAAGCAAAAAGATATGGATGTGATCATGATCGTAACGAATAAAATGTATCTGGTTCTAGACGGAGAGCGTAACCCCAATGCTTTATTCGACATTTATCATACATGGGAAGAATTTATTTAAAATCGCCTGACAGGAAGGGATTATGATCTTCGAATCTAATTTGAGTGGGAAGATCGGTAAAAAAGTATTTTGAATATTATATAAGAAACAGTGAGCCGTAACATGTTAACGGCTCTCTTCGTCGTCTTCGGAGTACGCCAAGGGTTCTAAACCTAATTGAAACAGTTTCTCATAACAAGAGAAGTTCATTTTACTAATTTGTATCATCCTCTACATACTCGATAACATCTTGAACATGGCAGTCTAGAGCTTTACAAATTTTATCTAGCGTATCAAATTTCACACCGTCTGTTTCTTCGTTGTAAAGTTTGGTGATTCCGTTTCTATGTAATCCAGTCATGCGGGAAAGCTCGGCAATATTTATTCGTTTTTCGCCCATAATACGGGAAAGATGAATCTTTATCATATTTTCCTCCAGCTAAATGCATTCTATAGTGTTAAAAAGAATCATCAAAGTATTGACAATAAACACTGTTCGATGTATTCTGAAAACAATAAAAATAACACTGTAATGTGCATTTGGTTTATTGAAATGTTATTTGTGAACGTCGTAGTAATATGCTTATCGTACCAAAACGTTTTACAATTAGCAATTAATTATCGTTCAACCACCTAGTTTGAAAAACTACCTGTAGAAGAAAGTATATTGGCAAATAAGAAACTTTGAACAAAGGAATGGAGCGAGGATGTATGACAGAATGGGTAATGGGATTGGAACGGGTATCCATGGTTCAGGGGCCATATGATTTACCTCATATGTATGAAATATCGAAGGAATTCTGTATGACCATCAATACTTCTTTTACCTCGAAAATGGCATACTGTGTTTGCGCCATGTGAAGAAGGTGGAGCAATCATATCATACACATCTTTACCTAGATGGAGAGAGCGGAGGATTGCAACTGGCAGAGGGTGTACAAGGGGAAGTTATGCAAGTTGTCACGGAGATCATCGAACGCTTACGCGCTAAGGATGGACTGACATTTTTATTCGATGAACTGCTGTGGCTACATGGTAGGGGACCCATTGAATTAAACCTTTTCAATAAGAAGGATGAAGTGACCCCAAGTGGCAGACAACTTGCTACGAAATAAATGATTTTTATGCTCTATATCATGGAACTTGTAGAAAAAAATTATGATTTCAGTGAATGTACCAGTTGTTGACTGATAAAAATGAGCGGATACCGAATCAATATGGTCAATTCCACCACAACAGCATCACCAGAGGGAGTAAATCCAAAATCACCTCCCAATAATATGTTTTGCTGCTGCTTTGATGAAGGAAATTCCGGTTCATCCAAGCCATAATGTTCTTTGAATCTCTCTTTCGTTTCATGATCTATGACAAGGTTATCCTGTGCAAAGGTATAGCACATAGGAACACTTAACTGTATTAAAAGAAGTAATGCAACGGGTATAAGCACTTTTTTGCTTTGCATGGTTAGCTCCTAAGATCTCTGTCTTTGACCTCTTAACTTTTGTATCTACCATAATGAAAACAACTTAAAAATGCAACGGAAGAATGAGAAAATAATCCCTTTACAGGATTTTATGACCAGAATATAATGGTAAATAACAGCATCGATCTACATACACTGAGTTATCGGGGTATAGCGCAGTCAGGTAGCGCGCACCCTTGGGGTGGGTGAGGTCGTGGGTTCGAATCCCGCTACTCCGATTTTTATCAAAATGTCCTGCTGATGCAGCTAATGCGTCTGCCGGGCATTTTTTTTGAATATTACATATCCTATCGGTCTATGTCTCTACTGGGTTGTGACGAGCAGTCGTATGCAACGAATGTATGAAGCCACCTCTGCACTGGATTCGGAGGCAGAAGTGGCAAAACAACAATCGCAATCGCTGGCGGAATGGTCTGCTGTATGACTTTTTTAATTTGCCTATACAGATTCCTGAAGGGCTTTAGAAGAAGTGCTGTAATCAGCATAACGGGGAAGCACAATAGTGTAGTATATTCCTACAATAACGGTACAGATCCCAACTAATAAAAACAAGACTTCAATTGAAATAAATGAAGGAAAGCTTATAGCAATGAAACCTAATGTAAGAGACTGGGACAGCATCATTAACGGATTAATTAAACCTTGCACACGTCCCATCATTTGAGGATCTACAATACGAGGAAGCCATCCTCCTATGCCAATGTTAATGAACGGAAGTATCAGTGCAATGACAAAATTGATAATCAGAAAAGCATAGAGGTGGTTGACAAATCCAAGTGTGCACATACCTATTCCGGCTACCAGAACTCCCGCTGCAATCATTTGGTGTAGCTTTAGCTTGGCGGAGATGAGAGAAGCGATTAGGGTACCAAGCAACACACCAGCTCCAAAAATAATACCTGTCCAAACCATATACTGCTCATAGTTGCCTGGAGCTAGCTTATATTTAAGAATAAACATCGGTAAAACGCTAAAACCACCATTTAAAATACCGAACATAAAAAAGCCTGAAACCAACCAAAGCAATAGTCTGTTGCGTAATATGTAAAGAAACCCCTGTTTAAAATCGATCATGACAAGTTTGAATTTTAATTGTTTAAATTGATGTGCCCCGTTCGGAAGGCGTACTTCCTTTGGAATTTTGCAGGAACGAATAAGCAGTGCAGACACAATAAAAGAAATAGCATCAATTAGGATGGCTCCAGTAATTCCAAAGTGCCAGTAGACGACGGCCCCTAGAGTTCCTCCAAATAACATGAAAAGACTCCCCATCATTTGATTGAGGCCTGCGGCAATGGTGTAATCCTCTTCGTTTAATATCCCCTGTATAATGGCACTTTCGGCTGGGAAGAAAAATTTGGAGGCAGCACTACGGATGAAGAGGAGGGCAAATATCAAAGGAATCGAATCGACCCAAATAAAAATAAGCAAACATAAGGATAAAAAAGCGCTGATCCAGTCACAATTAACAGCAATTTTTTGTCGGTCCATCCGATCTGCTAGCACTCCAACCACGAGAAATACTACCAGCATCGGAAGCGAATACATTAACTCGGCAAGCGTTGCATAGTATGGCTGATTTGTAAACCGTTTCAACAAATAAAACATGAATGCAGTAACCCCGATAATTCCTCCCATTTGTGAGGCGAAGGTTGCCAGAAAAAACCTGACATAATTCTTGTTTCTGAGTACTTGTTTTAATCCAGTCACAGTTCCATCCCTTTCGCTTTCAAAGCGGTTTTTAGATGCCTAATTAAAATAATAGTGAAAAGTAGGAATATTGTACAGAAAAGTGACTTTAATGTCACTTTAAGTTTGAATTTGCATCGTATCGGACCCTCTACCTTTTAAATTCTGCTGTTAACGTAATCATATTGGGGTGGACTGGGAAGTTGTTTTCAAAATGGTTTGGCGTAGTATGAGGAGCAACATAAACTTAAATAACCAGCCGTCGGTTGATATCTGACGGCTGGTTATTTAAGTTGCCAGGTGTTTGAGTCTGACTCACAAATGGGTGTCAGTCTTCAATCTTAATGAAGCTAAATCCTCGCCATTTGTAGTGATTACTTTTTTATACCAGTCAAAGCTTTTCTTCTTTTTGTGGAATGGCCTCTTTTAATTGTCCGATATGTTGTCTGAAATAATCCATACGGTAATTGTCTATAATGGGAGGGAGAATTACAGAATAGCCCGATTCATCTCATTTACGCATGGATATGTTGAGAAAAAGGAAATGCTCATAGCTAGAAAACTTTATACAATGGAAGAGGAATAAGAATTGTGAAATTCGACTTTTGATGAAGGATTTCATATAATGTGAGCATATTGTGAACAACTTAAATTGAAGACTTAATAAAAAAATGAAAATGATTTCCGTCCAGCTATGAATTTCAAAATTTGACGGAGGGAACGAGATGACAATGGAAGAGAGCAGCAGACAGGTACCTTGGCAGGCGTATTACGGACCTAATCTAGGTTATGTGCAGGACCAGTATGAAAAGTATGTAGCGGACCCCGGAACAGTTGATCCGGCTTACCGCGAGCTGTTTGATCAATGGGGTGAGCCGCCACAATCCGAATACTCGGCTGCTTCCATGATAGACAACAAATTGCAAGGCCCCCCCACAAGTGCTTTGGGGCACCTTGATTCGAACACATTGCAGAAAGCGGTTACAGCGGGGAAAATGGTGTGGAATATCCGTGAATACGGACATTTAGCCGCCCAAATCGATCCGCTGGAACTGGATGCAGAGCAGGATACACGCTTGCTTAATCCAGCATCTTACGGTTTAACTGAACAAGACTTAAAGGCTTTTCCAGCCTCTTTAATATGGGATAACGCTCCTGCGGGAACACTTAACGGATGGGAAGCCATTCAACGGTTACGTGTAGCATACACAGGTCCGATTGCCTATGAATTTAGTCATATTCATAACGAGGAGGAACGCCGCTGGCTGAACAGCTATGCAGAATCCGGCTGGTCCTCCAAGCCACTCACAACACAGGAACGCAAGTCGTTGCTGGGCAGATTGGTAGAAGTAGAACAGTTCGAAGAGTTTTTGCATAAAACATTCGTCGGACAGAAACGTTTTTCGATTGAGGGTAATGATGTGCTTGTCCCTGTACTCGACGAGATTATTCGTCTAACCACAAATGCAGGAGCAAGTCATGTCCTGATGGGTATGGCGCATCGCGGCCGTTTGAATGTACTGGCTCATGTGCTGGGCAAGCCTTACAGTAAAATTTTCTCTGAATTTCATCATTCGCCGAATAAAGATTTGATCCCGTCGGAAGGTTCCACAGGAATTAACTACGGCTGGACTGGCGATGTGAAATATCATCTGGGTGCTGATCGTTTTGTAAAAGATGGGGGAGCGGTGCAGGCCCGTCTGACATTAGCGAATAACCCAAGTCACCTGGAATATGTGAATCCAGTGGTACAAGGATTTTCACGAGCTGCACAGGAAGACCGCAGTGAGGCTGGTTATCCGAAGCTGGATGTGAGCAAGGCAGCTACAATTATTATGCACGGTGATGCGGCTTTCCCAGGTGAAGGTATCGTGGCAGAATCACTTAATTTCACTAATTTGCGTGGCTTCCGTAATGGCGGCACGGTCCATATTATTGTGAATAATCGTCTGGGTTTTACAACGGAAAGTGTCGATTCCCGTTCGACCCGTTATGCCAGTGATCTGGCTAAAGGCTATGAAATTCCAATTGTGCATGTGAACGCGGATAATCCCGAAGCTTGTATTGCAGCTGCTCGTATGGCTGGCGAATACCGCAATCGTTTCAAGAAGGATTTTCTGATTGATCTGATTGGTTACCGTCGTTATGGTCACAATGAATCCGATGACCCGGAAACAACACAACCGCTGGTATATCGTAAGGTGAAGAATCATCCGACGGTGAGCAAATTGTATACTCAAAAGCTGATGAAGCAGGGGGTTGTGGATGAAGCGTTTAGTGCCGGCCTCATTGAAAAGGTCCAAACCAGACTGAAGGAAGCGCATGAGCATGTGAAGAATCAACCGGAACAAGAGCCGGAAATGACTCCTGTGAAGGCGAAAAAGAATCAGAGTTCTATGGTACGTACTGCAGTGGAATTGAAAAAGCTGCGCCAAATCAATGAAAACTTGCTCAAATGGCCACAGGCTTTTCATGTATATCCGAAGCTGGATCGAATTTTACAGCGTAGAAAAACCGCTCTGAACGAGGGAGAAAAGGTAGATTGGAGCTTGGCGGAGACGCTGGCTTTGGCCACCATTCTCGCAGACGGCAAGCCTATTCGTATGACAGGTCAGGATGCGGAGCGAGCTACATTTGCTCACCGTAACCTCGTGCTGCATGAGCCTGAAACAGGCCGTACACATTGCCCGTTGCATACTTTGCCGGAAGCACGTGCTTCGTTCAGTATTCATAACAGTCCATTGTCTGAGGCATCTGTCCTCGGCTTTGAATACGGCTATAACGTGTATTCTCCTGAAACGTTAGTGATTTGGGAAGCGCAATTCGGCGATTTTGCCAACTGTGCACAGGTTATTTTTGACCAATTCATTTCTGCGGGCCGTGCCAAATGGAGACAGAAATCGAGTCTGGTGATGCTGTTACCGCATGGTAGCGAAGGACAAGGACCAGAGCACACGAGCGCACGTCTGGAGCGTTTTCTCCAGTTGTCCGCACAAAATAACTGGACTGTCGCTAATTTGAGCAGTGCCTCTCAGTATTTCCATCTGCTGCGCCGTCAGGCTGCATTAAGCGAAAGTGAGGAAGCCCGTCCGCTTGTGATGATGTCGCCGAAGAGCCTGATTCGTAATAATCGTGTCGCTTCGCCTGCTTCCGAATTCAGTGAAGGAGCATTCCGTCCTGTGTTGGAACAGCCTGGTCTGGGTGCACGTCCGGATCGTGTAGAGCGCATTGTACTATGCAGTGGCAAGATTGCCATTGATCTCGAAGAAGCATTGGAAAAGGATAAGAATGAGGCAGAAGAGCGTCTGCATATTATTCGTGTGGAACAGCTATACCCTTTCCCGGAAGAGGAAATTCGGAATATCTTCGGCCGCTTCCCGCATGTTAAGGAGTTCGTATGGGCTCAGGAAGAACCTAAAAATATGGGGGCTTGGAGTTACATTGAACCTCGTCTGCGGAATGTAGTGCCACAGGGAGCGGAAATTCGTTACGCAGGCAGACCAGATCGTTCAAGCCCGGCCAGCGGTTATCAGCAAGTACACAGCCTAGAACAACAGCGAATTATTCAATCGGCGTTGAAGCAGGATTCCAAAAACAATATTACACTTGGGAGGTAGCGGCTGTGAGCGATATTATAGTGCCAGCAATGGGAGAATCCATCACGGAAGGAACAATCTCCAAATGGCTTGTGAAGGAAGGGGATTCCGTAGGACAGGGAGATGTTCTACTGGAGCTGGAAACCGATAAGGTCAATCTGGAAATTAGTGCGGAAGAAGCAGGTGTGGTCCAGAAAATCCTTCGTCAGGAGGGAGATACTGTGGTCATCGGTGAAGCTGTTGGCTTGATCGGAAGCGGCAGTGGTGATGCGGAATCAACCGGTGCTGGAGAAGTTGCAGCGACTCAAGCGCCTGAAGCACCGTCCGTAGCGACTTCACCGTCTTCCGTAGGAGGCGGCGTTAAAGCAGAAGAAAAGTCTGCACCGCCTATTTCATCGAATGGCGACGGGAATGGCCAGACCGCATCACCATCCGCCCGGAAGTTGGCGCGTGAGCGCGGGATTGATCTTGAACAGGTACAGGGAAAGGACCCGCTCGGACGTGTTTTCCAGGAGGATGTAAAAACGCATAACAGCGCTGAAGTGTCACGTGCAGCATCTGTACCTGCGTCTCCCGCTACTAGCAAGCCTGCGCCTCCGTCTCCAGCACAAACGGAGTACAGCAAGCCTGTGGAACGCCAGCGGATGTCTCGACGCAGAGCGACGATCGCTAAGCGTCTTGTTGAAGCACAGCAAACAGCTGCCATGCTCACCACTTTTAATGAAGTGGATATGACTGCCATTCTCGATGTGCGTAAACGCCGTAAAGATAAGTTTAAGGAAAAACATGATGTAGGTTTGGGCTTTATGTCCTTCTTTACAAAGGCAGTGGTTGGTGCACTCAAGCGCTTCCCTACCGTGAATGCAGAAATTAATGGCGATGATATCGTACTGAAAAAATACTATGATATCGGGATTGCTGTATCTGCCAAGGAAGGTTTAGTCGTGCCAGTTGTAAGGGATGCTGATCGTCTCGGCTTTGCTGAGATCGAGAAGAGCATTGCAGATTTGGCTGGCAAAGCTCGCTCCAATTCACTTTCTCTGGCCGACTTGCAAGGGGGAACTTTTACTATAACCAATGGAGGTATTTTTGGTTCCCTGCTGTCTACGCCGATTCTCAATACGCCGCAAGTGGGTATTTTGGGAATGCATAAAATCCAACTTCGCCCGATTGCCATCGACGAGGAACGAATGGAAAATCGTCCGATGATGTATATCGCGTTGTCCTACGATCACCGGATTATTGATGGTAGTGAGGCGGTTCGTTTCCTGGTAACGGTTAAAGAATTGCTGGAAGATCCGGAATCATTGTTACTGGAAGGATAAAATAAAGGTAAGTGGATCTTCTCTTTACGTGTATGACAAAAGCAGACTCTTGCGAGTCTGCTTTTTTTCCTGCATAGTTATAACATAAGGCAACTGATATGACAGGCAGTAGATGTAGAGAAGGGCGGGAACTGTTTTGGGCAAAGACTTGCGCTATCCGATAGGATCATTCGTTGTTCCAGATACCATTACAGAAGAACAGCTTATCGCATGGATTCACGATATTGCTGAATTGCCTGCACAACTACGTCAGGCGGTCGAAGGACTGAATGAGCAGCAGCTAAATACGCCTTATCGCGAAGGGGGCTGGACGATTCGGCAGGTAGTTCATCATGTGGCAGACAGCCATATGAACAGCTATATCCGTTTTAAGCTGGCACTGACGGAGGATACACCCACGATCAAGCCATATGATGAGGGGCGTTGGGCCGAAATACCAGACGCCAGGGAGCTTCCACTGGAACCTTCGTTGCAATTGCTAGAAGGACTGCATGAACGGTGGGTGACCGTGTTGCGATCGTTGGGAGAAGATCAGCTACATCGATCGTTTATTCATCCTGAATCGGGCCAGACGATCCGCCTGGAACGAAACATCGGCATCTATGCCTGGCATGGCAAACATCATACAGCTCATATTACTTCCTTGAGAGAACGAAATGCATGGTGATTTTTAAAACTATACCCAAATGAAATATAAAGGAATTAAAAAGAAACCTTCAATCCCACTTTGATCGTGGTTTTAAAGGTTTCTTTTCTTATTTCCTCACAAGGCTGATGACTTGGGCGAGTTTGATTGTTCAGGTGCCTCGAAGGCTCCAGACAATGCGGAAACAGAGGTCACCCCTGTGTTAACATGACGGTCGAGCCAGTCTACGATGTCACTCATCACCTCGTCGCGGTTTGTTTCATGCAGCATCTCATGGCGACCGTCAGGATAGAGGCGATACTCCATGTCCTGAAGCTCTAGGCTTCGATACATTTCCACTAGTGACAACACACCTTTACCGAACAAACCCACTGGATCACGATCCCCGGCAAAAATATAAACTGGCAGTTTGGGATTGATGTGTTTCAGCGAGGAAGGCCAGTGGATTTCTTGCAATAGCCTGAAAAAATCCAGAAAAAAGCCTGTCGTGCAAATAGCTCCACATAATGGGTCATGTACGAACTGATCTACTTCCTCAGGATCACGGGACAGCCAGTCAAACGCCGTACGCACTGGACGAAAGGCGCGGTTAAAGCCGCCAAAGACCATAGCGTTGAGCAGCATGCTGCGATGATCCATTCCTTGCAGCTTGGCTTGCAGTAGAGCAACTTGCTCTCCGAGCTTTAGGAGACCACGTCGTCCGTTGGTTCCCGATAAAATAAACCCGTGATACGTTTGCCTATCATCATACATAATTTTCTGGGTTAAAAAGGACCCCATGCTGTGACCCAGCAAAAAACGAGACTGATCAGGGAATTCCTTAGCCGCAATTTCGCCTAGCTCCAGCATGCCGTTTGCCATTCGATTAAACGCATTAGCTCCCGGCATACCCAGCTTATCAGGATCACCAGCCGTGCGCCCGTGACCGATATGATCGTTGGCATACACACCATAACCGCAACCAGTAAGCTTTTCGGCCAGTCGAATGTAGCGATAGGATGTCTCGCACATACCATGCGAAATTTGAACAATCCCCTTAATGGGCAAATTCTGATCAGGCAGCCAGCGGTAGGCAAAAAGCTCTGTTCCGTCATTTTCAGCGATGGTGAAGGTGTATTCCCGCATAATTAGACATCACATCCTTTAAGCTTTAAGGAAGATAAGATCTAAGTACGGTCATTCCGTCATTCAGCGTGTAACCGCTCAGGTTAGCAGGCAACAGGAAGCAATCTCCAGCTTTACAGGAAAGAGACTCGGTATTATTGTTCCATGTTATGGTCCCACTGCCTTCACAAATCACGAGAATGGTGAAGCTGTCTTCCGTTGTAGAAAGTGCCCAACTTCCATCTACGATACCCTTTTCCACAACAAAATACTCACAGGCAGCCAGCTGGAGCCATTTTCCAGGCTGTAAGCCGTCCGTTTTCATCGTTGTTGCACCTGCACCCTCGTAGGAGGTTACATTGAGGGAATCCTCGATATGCAACTCACGAGGCTTGCCGTCTAGTCCGGGGCGATTGTAGTCATATAAGCGATAGGTAGTATCCGAATTTTGCTGGATTTCAGCAACGACAACGCCTGCACACAGTGCATGTACGGTTCCGGCGGGAATGAAGAACGTATCGCCTGCTTCGACTGGAACCTGGCGCAAACTGCCGAGGATGTCCCCACTTTCAAGAGCTGTGCGCAGACTCTCGCGAGTTACACCTTCGGTCAGACCATAAATAATCTTGGCATCTGGCTTGGCATCAAGCACGTACCACATTTCAGTTTTCCCTAATTCTCCGGCTGGAAGTCCTGCGTAATCATCTGTCGGATGCACCTGAACGGATAAGTCATCATTACAATCCAGTAGTTTAATCAAAAGTGGAAATCGTCCGCCTTTTTCCGATACACCCTTGGCCCCGAGCCAATCCTGCCCGTAGGTCTCGCGGATTTCATCCAGTCCTTTGCCTGCCAGCTCACCATTGATGACCGTTGTTGTTCCGTTTGGATGATCGGCAATCATCCATCCTTCACCGATATGTCCTTCTGGTGGGGTTAGACCAAATTGCTCTAAGGCCCGTCCTCCCCAAACTCTCTCTTTGAACTCAGGTTGAAATTGCAGCGGGTATGGCTTTAGCATAATTTCTCTCCTCCATAATGAGTAATGAGTGCGACCTAACAGAATAGGGAAATCAATAACGTGCCGCTGGGGCAATAAACTGGGATGAATAGAGCCCAAACGAGCTTGAAAAATGATATATGTAAGGCGGCTAAAAAAGCCGCTCATAACCTGAGTTTAAAATCCGACATTATTTCTTCTCAACCGCCACTACGTAAGGCGAAGCGGCTCGTTGTAATTGACGATAAATAATGCTTTGACTGCTGGAGACCGGGAGAGCTGAAGCCCATTGAAGGACGGCTTCTGCTTCTTCGCTGCCTCCAGCATGCCCTGGATAGAGTACGGCAGTCAGAATGCCGCGTGGTCGCAGCAATTGTAAGGCAGCATCAAGTGCGACGAGCGTGCTGTCTGTATGGGTGATGACAGTAGGATCGGCGCCTTCGGAAGGCAAGTAGCCGAGGTTAAACATGACCGCAGCGACTTTGCCATGCAGCATGTCCGGAACGGCCTCCTGCATTTGCTCATGACCTTGTAGCAGTAGCGATACTTCTGCTAATGAAGGCGAAGCGTTTTCTTCCAGTCGACGACGGGCGCAATGCAGTGCTTCTTGCTGGATGTCGAAGCCATAGACATAGCCCCGTTTGCCAGCAACTTTTGCCAGAAACAACGTATCTGCTCCTGTGCCGACGGTGGCATCTATAGCAGTATCACCTGGCTGCACCCGCGCGGCCACCAATTGATGAGCGTAGCTCAGGACGGATAGGAACCCCATTTAAGGTTGCCTCCAGTATTTTCCCTGCCACGTTTCACGTGACTTCAGTTCATGATCGATGGCATTAAGCACTTCCCATTTTTTAAGCGACCACATGGGTCCCACTAGCAAATCGCGTGGGGCATCTCCGGTTAACCGATGAACGATCATTTCGGGAGGTAAAATCTCCAGCGTATCAACTATCAGCTTAACGTATTCGTCCTTTTCCAGAAAGCGTAGCAATCCCGCTTCATACTGCTTGACCATGGGCGTTTTGCGCATGAGATGCAGCAGGTGGATTTTGATGCCCTGCACATCCATAGCCGCTACTGCACGTCCCGTATCGAGCATCATTTCATGCGTCTCTTGGGGCAGACCATAAATAATGTGGGCGCACACGCGGATATTCCGCTTGCGCAGCTTTTCCACCGCATCCAGATAGCATTGAGTATCATGAGCACGGTTAATCAGCTCTGAGGTCGATTCATGGACAGTTTGCAGCCCCATTTCGACCCACAGGTACGTGCGTTCGTTTAGCTCGGCAAGGTAATCCACTACATCGTCAGGCAGGCAATCAGGACGTGTAGCGATGGACAGACCGACAACGCCGGGCTGCTCCAGAATAACCTCAAAGTATTCTCGCAGTTCCTCAACCGGGGCATACGTATTAGTGTAGGCTTGGAAATAGCCAATATATTTGGCGTTTGGCCATTTTAGATGCTGCCGATCCCGAATCGTATTGAACTGGGTGACCAGATCATCACGACGACGCCCAGCAAAATCACCCGATCCACGTGCGCTACAAAAGGTGCAACCCCCTTTAGCGATGGAACCATCGCGATTCGGACAGGTAAAACCCGCATCCAGCATGACTTTGAACACTTTATTTTGAAATTGCTCACGCATTTCGTAATTCCAAGTATGGAACCGTTTATCTCCCCACAGGAGAGGAGCAGGCAATAAATCTGTTTTCATGGGTGTACTCCTTTTTTTACGATCACCCTATTGTAACAAAAATCAGTCTTCATTGGGAATCATTTGACCGAACAAGTCAATAAAATGTGCGGATTTTATGGCGTTGCGGATTGAAAAAGGTTACACAATATGTTATATTGTAAGCGGTACCAGACATACAATAAAAGGACTGTTTTCGATCCTGAAGATAAAAGTTATCCGTTGCTAATGATTATTCTTCAGGGAGGCAGCTATGCTGTTTCTATCGCCTGTTTTAGGGTAAGTGCACGTCGGTTCCATCACAAATAACCCGTGAGGTGATCTTTTATGAATGCGCAGGATAAGACGCGTATGGATAAAGTTACTGTTGAGTTAACCTTTGATGAGGCGTTGGCATTGACTGGTGTCCGTTTTGGGCAGGATCGTCAGATTGGAACGACCGCACGTCAAAAAATCAGAGCGGCTTGCCAAAAGACAATTGATTTTTCACCTGCTGATGGGGTAGACTATGAACAATTAAATTAGTTGGACCCCAATCCAAATATATTGAAAAAGGAATTTCATTTCCGTATCTTCAAGCGGGGGGTGAAATTCCTTTTTCCTTGATAACAGAGTATATGGAGGAGTAACATGCGTTTACGCGGAAGAAAAGGAATACGGGAAAGTCTGGAAGAACAGCAGGATCTAGTCATCTTGGAGCCGGCACAGTATAAGGGGAAATGGCAGCAGGTTTTTGATAATGATCGTCCCATTCATGTGGAATTCGGTATGGGTAAAGGGCAATTTATAAGCCAAATGAGCTTCCGGAATCCGGAGGTTAACTATATTGGCTTTGATATGTATGATGAGCTGGTTCGCCGTGCAACAGAAAAGTCTCGTCTGGCCTGGAGTAATTCAGAGGTTGATACGCCGCCTAATATTAAATTGGCACTGGCAAACATTGAACAGATCGAGAATGTTTTTGAACCAGGAGAGATTGAACGCATTTATCTGAATTTTAGTGATCCCTGGCCTAAAGCCAAGCATGCACGTCGTCGTTTAACGCATCCTCGTTTTTTGGACAAGTACCGTCAGCTTTTGAACAGCAAAGGACAAATTCATTTTAAGACCGATTCGGAGACACTGTTTGAGTTTTCTCTGAATTCATTTGCAGATAGCGGTTTGCAGATGACGAATATTTCGTTAAACCTTCATCGTGAGGGGATCAACGAGGAGCATGTCATGACGGAATATGAACAAAAGTTCATGGGCAAAGGTATGAATATTCATCGAGTCGAGGTGCTGATCGGCAAAGATGCTTTGGAAGAGTACGGAAAAACACGTCTCGAAAAGTATGGGAAATAAAAACAGATCAAACGGATAAAATAAGACAGGGTGCTTCCTTTTAGGAAAGCACCCTGTTCGGTTCCAGTATATCCAGAATACTCTGTGCGCTCTGAAGAGGATAATATCGCGCTACATTATGGACGTGCTCCTGTCGCTTGCGGACGATTTCTGGAAAATCGTGTAGCAGTCGGTTCATCCATTTAACGACAACATCCAGCGAAGTAATCGGTTCTCCGAAGCCTTGAGCCGTAAAGTATTGACAATTTTCCTCCTCCTGTCCAGGGAGAGGTTTGTGAAACAGCATCGGAATCCCTTTGGCCAATCCCTCGGTGCATGTCATTCCGCCGGGTTTGGTGATGAGCAGATTCGATACCTCCATTAATTTGTCGATTTCCCGTGTAAATCCGAAGATATGAATATTTGGATGATTAAACCTAGGATCCAATTGCATTTTACGACGAATTTTATCATTATGCCCCAAACAAAAAATAAATTGAATGTTTTCTCTCCACTGAGTAAGCGAACGATGTATGACTTCGTCATTCATAAGGCCCCAGCCGCCACCCATAACGAGTACGGTCGGGATGGGTTTAAGTCCAAATTGTTCTCTAATTTCATCGTGCCCAGGATGTTCCCAAAAATTTGGATGAACGGGAATGCCGGTCACCTGGATTTTCGAGACGGGTACTCCGCGCGCGCGCAGCTTACGCATGACTTCAGGCGTAGATACAAAGTACCGGTCAACCTCGGGACTAATCCATGTTCCATGTGCATCGTAGTCTGTAATGACAGTACAAAGCGGAACATGTAAACCTAAGCGCTTCAAACGTGAAATTACCGCGCTTGGGATGGGGTGAGTACATACCACCAAATCGGGACGAAGCTGCCGGAGAATGTTTCGGGTCTGCGTGTAGAACAGACGGTGCAAAGCGAGCGTTGTAAGACGGTTTAATGATTTTTTGTACTGATGACGGTAAACCAATCCGACTAGGCGAGGCTGCGATACAACAGTCTTCTTGTATGCTGTAATAATAAGCGGGGCCATTCTTGGATTCAAAAAACTCCCCAGCTCCAGCACTCTTGTCTGCACATTCGGAGAAAGCTTCCGCAAACTGCTTGAGAGCGCGTAGGCAGCTTGAGTATGTCCGGCACCGAAACCTTCCGATAATAATAACACTCGTTTTTTAGCCACTCTCATTTCACCTGTTCCTGCTGGGATGTTCTCAATCATACCATATCGGCTTTAAGGCCAGAATGCAACCGTTCCTATTGCTGCAGACGTTCCGATGACCGCTCCTGCGAGTACATCCGTTGGGTAGTGGAGACCCAGATAAATCCGAGAAAAACCTACAATTGTCGCTACAGGCAACAGCAGCAGTGTTAGCATCGGTGACTGTAGCATAAAAGGCACGGTAGCTGAAAAAATAGCGGTCGTGTGCCCTGAGGGAAAAGAATGGTCCGACAAGGGGTTGCGGAATGTATTTGTACCTGGTAGCGCCAAATACGGGCGAATCCGCGGATACAGCCTTTTAACGATAGCTACGGGGATGTGACTGACCCCGAGAGCGATGGCTCCCTTCATACCGGAATCTTTCCACGGATTCGGAGCGAGCCACCAAATAAGGAGTGTGGAGGCTATAGTAAAGGTAGCCCCACCTAAATGTGTGAGATAATAAAGCCAGAAGTTCAAAAAACGGTTGTGTAAGCGTCCGTTGATCCATTTGAACAACTGCTGCTCCAGATTTACAAGTTTTACGACTAGACGTTGCATTTGGTTTCCTCCGGTTGCCGGTTCAGGTCAGTCGGCAAATATTTTGAGTCATTTTGACATAATCAGACCATAAGTAATTATTCTCTTGCTCTCATCATATTTTTAAACGCTGTTCATTTCAAGAATCACTAAAGATTCATAAATTACTTGGTTCAATTCTACACAAAAATGTTAATGGAATATAAGCCGAATTGTATAACTTTCTTTGCGTTCATCCGTCTAATAAGATAGAGTGTTTAGAAGTGGTTGCTAATTGGCCCACAAAAAGGAGGGACCAAAGAAATAAAAAGTTAGCAAATGGATGAAAATAAGACCTAAGCGTCATGAATGAGAAGCCCAGCGCCGCATTCCCGGTTCAAACGGGAGTTTGTTGTGTTTTTTTGCTGCTGAGACCAGTTTAAGGGCTTTGACAAAAGATTGAAAACCAACGAAAATCGTAATGGCATTCCTGTGTCAGCCAAAAGGGGGCTGCGCACAGCCAATGAAGAAAGCAAGGGTCGGGTCAAAAACTACAGAAAAGGCGCGCGAAGCGCCGCAACTTGCGCTACACAGATAGAAAACAAACAAACGCAAGATTTTAAGGGGTATAAAAAGGGGGTAACAAGAGATCATGTTAGACGCTATTTTCGTGACGCTCCAGATCATACTGGCGGTGATCGCAGTCTATCAGTTTGCATTCTCCTTGTTCGGATTGGTTCGCAAGAAAAGGAAAGAGCACGCGGCTCCAGAAAAATCATTTGCCATTTTAGTCGCTGCCCACAATGAAGAACAGGTTGTCGGAGCATTGATGGAAAATTTGAAGCAACTTGATTATCCGAAGGAACTTTACGATGTGTTCGTAATCTGTGATAACTGTACAGATAAGACTGCGGACATCGTTCGCGCTCACGGCATGAATGCTTGTGAACGTACGAATCCGAATCTGCGTGGTAAAGGCTACGCTATTGAGTGGATGCTCAAGGAATTATGGGCTATGCCGCGCCAATATGATGCTATTGTCATGTTTGATGCTGACAATTTGGCGCATACCAATTTCTTGAGTGAAATGAACAATGATCTGTGTACAGGTGCCCGTGTTATTCAGGGGTACATTGATACTAAGAATCCTGAGGATTCTTGGATTACAGCGGCATACGGGGTATCTTATTGGTACATCAACCGTTTGTGGCAGCTGTCACGTCACAATCTGAACATGGCTAATTTCCTCGGTGGTACAGGCATGTGCTTTGAAACAAATCTGCTTAAGGAAATGGGCTGGGGTGCGACAAGTCTGGTAGAGGATTTGGAATTCACCATGCGCTGCACACAGTGCAACGTATATCCAAGATTTAATTACGATGCCAAGGTATATGATGAAAAGCCGTTGACATTCAAGGCCTCGTCAAGACAGCGTCTGCGCTGGATGCAAGGTCACTTCACTGTTGCTCGTCGTTATTTCTTCCCGTTGCTGTGGCAAAGTATCAAGCATAGAAGCCTGATTAAATTCGATATGGCTCTTTATGGTCTGAACGTGTATATCGTACTGCTCACCTTCTTGATGACAGTAGCGATGTGGATAGATATCGCCTTCTTTGGTGGACCTAATATCGAGAACATCTATGTACAGTTACCAGCTTGGACTGGTGTTATAGCTATTGGTCTGAATGTTGCTACTTTTGTGATCGCAATGATTTTGGAAAAGGTCACATTCAAAAAAGTATATCTGTACTTATTGCTGTTCCCGATCTATGCGATTTCGTGGTATCCGATTACGGTCTATGCGTTCTTTACACAGAACAATAAGCAATGGAGCCATACCCAGCATACGCGTGTCGTTCGCTTGGAAGAGGTTCAAAGTAAGCAAGGTTAATTGGACGGTGAAATAGGACTGAAGATCGGTGTCATTCATTTTTCATTAAAGGGTTGACACCACGATTGCACCGTGATAAGATATTCGAGTATGTTAATTGAAAAGATGGATTAACAAGTAGAAGGTCCGACTTCTCACCTGCCCGGTATTGCCGGCTGGTCATGATCCAATGATTTGTGAATTGAACTTTCATGATGAATTGAGTATCAGACAGGGATGTCGGCTGTGTAGTCGTCATCCCTTTTTTGTGCTTAAACACAATACAACAATAACAGGTTCTGGAGGTGGAGGGTTATTAGTAAGGAACATATGATCAATGATGAGATTCGGGTGAGAGAAGTACGTCTAGTTGGTGCGAATGGGGAACAAATCGGGATTACACCGACGCGTGAAGCTTTGCAAATGGCGATTGACGCAAACTTGGATCTCGTGAACGTGGCGCCTCAAGCGAAGCCGCCCGTGTGTCGGATTATGGATTACGGAAAATTCCGCTATGAGCAACAGAAGAAAGAAAAGGAAGCCCGTAAAAACCAGAAGATCGTTGACATCAAAGAGGTATGGTTCCGTTCCAACATCGAGGAACATGACTACCAAACCAAGTTTCGCAATGTGGTGAAGTTCCTGAATGAAGGGGACAAGGTGAAATGCTCCGTTCGTTTCCGCGGTCGTGAAATTACTCATGCTAATGTGGGTCAAAAAATTCTCGAACGTGTGAAATTGGAAGTTGCTGATCTTTGTACCGTGGAGCGCCAACCCAAGCTCGAAGGACGCAGCATGATTATGATATTGGCTCCAAAGAGTCAATGACAAATTAAGGAGGAAGTTCAATGCCTAAAATGAAAACACATAGCAGCCTTAAAGGCCGCTTCAAAATTACCGGTACTGGTAAAGTAATGCGTTACAAAGCTTACAAAAACCATTTGCTTTCCCACAAATCCAAACGTGCAAAACGCGTTCTGGGTACTAACCCTGAGATGGCACCTGGGGACGTTAAACGTCTGAAACAAGGTCTCGCTAACCTGAAATAGCACTAGTACTGCAATGAATGAAGTATAAACATTATTTGGGAGGTCTATTGATATGGCAAGAGTAAAGGGCGGATTCGTCGTTCGTCGTCGTCATAAAAAAGTATTGAAGCTTGCTAAAGGTTATTTTGGTTCCAAACACCGCATTTTTAAAACAGCTAACGAGCAGGTAATGAAATCGCTTGTTTACGCATACCGTGACCGTCGTCAGACGAAACGTAACTTCCGCAGACTGTGGATCGTGCGTATCAACGCAGCAGCTCGTTTGAACGGTTTGTCTTACAGCAAATTGATGCACGGCCTGAAATTGGCTGGTGTGGACATTAACCGCAAAATCTTGGCTGATCTTGCAGTCAATGATATTAATGCATTCAACTCTTTGGCAACTGTTGCTAAAGGCAAAATCAACGCTTAATTATTAATAATTAAGCGTGGAAACCGCGAAAGTGGTAAAAGGTATCCCAAGCAGTACGCTGTGTAGGGATGCCTTTTTTTGTACATACTCAATGTTACGGTAAAGACTTCGTTTTCTCCAAAATACGAATAAATATGACGTGAGATGGAAGAATGTATGTTTTTTTTAACTTTGCAGCGCTTACATTGATGGGATTTTAAAAAAAATTGACCCAAGGTTATTAATTGTCTAGATTTTAGCCGATCATAATTGTATAATCTCTAAAGTAAGTCTTCTGTACGATCTGTCTCGTCAGTAAATGGCATGCATGAGCATGTACATGTTCAAAGAAAAGAGACAGTCCAGGGATCTAACACTAAGGGGGAACAGTATCAGCATGAAGAAAATGTTCAGTATGTCTTTGGTTATGCTGCTGGCGATCTCGGTCATTCTCGCAGGCTGCGGTAACAAAAATCAAGGTGCGTCCAACGCAAATGGTGGAGACACAGGTGGTTCTGCCAAAACATCGAATGTCCAAATTGGCATGGTTACAGATGTGGGTGGAGTAAACGACAAATCGTTTAACCAATCTGCTTGGGAGGCACTACAAGCCACTGAGAAAGAATCAGGCGCTAAAGTTAAATACCTGCAAAGTAAATCCGATCAAGATTATATTCCTAACCTGAACCAATTTGTTAAGGGTGATTTTAACTTGACTTGGGGAATCGGTTTTAATCTGGCGAATGCGATTGGACAAGTAGCGAAAGACAACCCAAGCAAAAACTTGGCGATCATTGACAGTGTCGTGGATGCGCCTAACGTGAAATCGGTTGTTTTTGCTGAAAATGAAGGTTCCTTCTTGGTGGGGGTTGTAGCTGGTAAACTTACCAAAACAAACAAAATTGGTTTTGTGGGTGGACAAGACAGCCCGTTGATCAAACGTTTTGAAAAAGGATTCGAAGCAGGAATTAAAGCTGTAAATCCAAATGCAAAATTGGAAGTTAACTACACAGGTGCATTTGATAAGCCGGACCTGGGTAAAGCAGCAGCTGCGACGATCTATAACAGCGGTGCGGATATTATTTTCCATGCAGCTGGCGGATCTGGTACAGGTGTATTTAACGAAGCACTCGCACGTAAGCAACAAGGGCAGCAAGTATGGGTTATTGGCGTAGATAAAGACCAATCGCTTGAGTTTGGTGACGACGTAACATTGACTTCGATGGTAAAACGTGTAGATGAAGCTGTAAAACGCGTATCTAAAGAAGTGATTGACGGTAAATTTAAGGGCGGTGTCGAGACACTGGCTCTGAAGGATAATGGTATTGGTTTGGCAGACACATCAACGAAAAACGTACCTAAAGACGTGCTTGATCTTGTAGAACAATACAAGCAAAAAATTATTAAGGGCGAAATTACAGTTCCTTCGAAATAAGTTTTGCTTGAAGAACATATAGGTGGCGACAAGGCTGGTTCATAAGACTAGCCTTGTTCTTACGTCTGGAGTTATATGGATTATAACGGGCAAAATCAGCTCATTGGAGCACATACTATAAAGTGTATAAGGGTGATCTCATGGATGCAGCGACCCCCGTCGTTGAGTTAAAGCAAATTACAAAACGATTCCCCGGCATCGTTGCCAACGACTCCATCAGCATCAAGCTGCATAAGGGAGAAATTCATGCCCTTTTGGGTGAGAATGGCGCGGGTAAATCTACGCTTATGAATATTCTTTTCGGACTGTATCAGCCGGATGAAGGGACAATTGAAATCGGAGGTAAACCCGTACAGATTGATAGTCCAAATAAGGCGATTGATCTGGGGATTGGCATGGTGCATCAGCATTTTAAACTCGTACAGCCGTTTACCGTGACCGAAAATATTGTCCTGGGCTCGGAGCCACGTAAGGGTCTGAAAATCAATTATAAAAAGGCTGCCGCAGAAGTACAGCGGTTGTCTGAGCAGTACGGCCTTCAGGTAAATCCGAATGCCAAAATTGAGGATATATCTGTTGGTATGCAGCAACGTGTAGAAATTATTAAAACGCTCTATCGTGGTGCAGATATTCTGATTTTCGATGAGCCTACAGCTGTACTGACACCGCAGGAGATCACTGAGTTGCTGGACATTATGAAACGCTTGGTCGCTGAAGGCAAATCAATTATTCTTATTACTCATAAACTTAAAGAAATTATGCAAATTGCAGATACGGTTACGATCATTCGCAGAGGTCAGGTTATTGATACGGTCAAGACGTCTGAAACAACACCCAATGAGCTGGCTGAAAAAATGGTGGGCCGTCGTGTGTCCTTTAAAGTGGACAAGCAGCTTGCGCAACCAGGACAGACGGTACTGGAAATGAACAATGTAATTTCTAAAAACAAGGATGGCATTAATGTTCTAAATGAGTTGAACCTGCAGGTTAAGGCGGGCGAGATTTTGGGGATTGCCGGAGTAGATGGTAATGGACAGAGTGAGCTGATCGAAGCTTTGACAGGCTTACGCAAGGTGGATGGTGGGAGCATTCGTTTGCTCGGACAAGAGGTGGCCAATCAGCCACCACGCAAAATTTCAGAGGCAGGCGTTTCACATATACCGGAGGACCGTCATAAGCATGGGTTGGTGCTCGATTTTTCTATGAGTGAAAATATGGTGCTGGAGACGTATTACCAGGCGCCTTACAGTAAAAATGGCTTCTTGAACAAAGATGCTATAGAGAAACAGGCCAAAAGTCTTATCGAAAAGTTTGATGTAAGAACACCGGATATTCACACGAAGGCAAGAGCATTATCTGGTGGGAACCAGCAGAAGGCTATCATTGCGCGTGAAATTGATAAAAATCCAGACCTTCTCATTGCAGCACAGCCTACACGCGGTCTGGATGTCGGAGCTATTGAATTTGTCCAGAAACAACTGATTGCCCAACGGGACCAAGGTAAAGCTGTATTGCTCATATCTTTTGAACTGGACGAGATTATGAATGTATCCGACCGAATTGCTGTCATCTATGAGGGCAAGATTGTCGGGGAAGTGCTGCCAGAAGAAACGAATGACCAGGAACTGGGACTGATGATGGCAGGAAGTGCAGTGAAGAAAGGAGTAGAGAATGGCTAATCTATTGAAAATATTCACAAAAGACTCCTTTGTACTGGCGCTGGTCTCTATTATTTTGGGTCTCCTTCTGGGTGCTATTGTGATGCTGATTGGCGGGTATGACCCTATTGTGGCCTATTCTGCTTTGTTTAGCCGTGTATACGGAGATTCCTACAACTTTGGAGAGGCTATCCGTGAGATGACTCCGCTGATTTTAACGGGGTTGGCATTTGCTTTTGCGGCCCGCGCCGGTTTGTTTAATATCGGCGGCGAAGGTCAGTTTCTGGTAGGTATGACAGCTGCTTCGATTGTGGGCATTAAACTCCATGGGTTGCCAGCTATCATTCATGCACCGCTAGCTGTAATTGCAGGGGCCGTTTTTGGAGGTCTGTGGGCTGCGATTGCTGGCTATTTGAAGGCCAAAAGAGGTGTGAATGAAGTTATTACATGTATTATGATGAACTGGATTGGTCTGTATTTGGCTAATTTGGTGATCAATCAGTTCGCACTTATGGATGGTGAAAATCGTTCTGTGGATATTCAGCCTTCTGCTTCAATTTCCATCGAATGGCTGTCCCAGATGATGGGGAATGCTCGGGTACATTGGGGCACAGTTATTGCTGTGCTGGCAGCAGTCTTTTTCTACATTTTCATGTGGAAAACAAAGCAGGGCTATGAGCTTCGGGCTGTCGGATTTAATCAGGATGCATCCCGCTATGCAGGTATGAATGTAAATCGTAATATCATAAAAGCGATGTTTATTAGTGGGGTTTTTGCCGGATTGGCAGGCGCCTTTGAAGTGCTGGGAGTATTCCATTATCAATCTGTCATGGCAGGATCACCGGGAACGGGTTTTGATGGTATCGCTGTAGCTCTGATTGGGATGAATAACCCATTCGGTGTGCTGCTCGGTTCTGTTTTGTTCGGAACGCTTACGTATGGTTCTGCGGGGATGAGCTTTAGCGCAGATGTACCGCCCGAGATTATCCGGGTTGTCATTGGCTCGATTATTTTCTTCATTGCGGCCCAAGGTATTGTACGTTGGGTTGTGAAGCCGCTCTACTCCAAGCGTAAGAAAGAGAAGGTGTTGTAAAATGAGTTGGTTAACACTTGGTGAATTAATCCATACAACGCTCGTTTTTGCGACGGCGATTATTTTTGCGTCTCTCGGCGGAGTTTTTTCAGAAAAATCCGGTGTAACGAACCTCGGGTTGGAAGGACTTATGGTATTTGGAGCGTTTGCAGCGGGTGTTGGCGGATTTTATGCCGAGCAAGCTGGACTAGGAGGCACCTCTGCGGCTTGGGTAGGTGTGCTGTCAGCTGCCGTGTTCGGTATTTTGGTTTCGCTAATTCATGCTGTAGCCTCTATTACGTTTAAAGCCGATCAGGTTATAAGCGGTATAGTTATTAACTTTCTGGCAGCAGGTAGTACACTGTACATGGTTAAGCTTTTATTTGAGGGAGATGGTGACACCGGTCGGATTCAGGGTTTCAACGAAATATCCATCCCTTACCTTGTGGATATCCCGATTGCAGGAAAAGCCTTTTTCCAAGCTTACCCAACGACATATCTAGCCATTCTATTAGTTATTATTGGCTATTTTACTTTGTATAAAACACCGTTTGGCTTGCGTTTGCGTTCCGTTGGGGAGCATCCAGGAGCGGCTGATACAGTGGGTATTAAAGTAAATCGTCTTCGTTATATTGGTGTTATGATCAGTGGGGCGTTGGCTGGGATTGGTGGAGCTACAATCACTCTGACTACAACCAACATGTTCTCGCACAATACAGTTTCGGGGCAGGGATATATTGCTATTGCCGCTATGATTTTCGGTAAATGGAATCCGCTCGGCGCTTTTGGCGCAGCAGTGTTTTTTGGTTTTTCACAAGCCATTCGCAACTATGTGCAGCTGTTCGCATGGTCGCAAAGTATTCCCCAGGAAATTATTTTTATGTTGCCGTATCTCCTGACGATTATTGTACTGGTAGCGGCTGTCGGACGTTCACGCGCTCCGGCCGCTTTAGGTCAACTTTATGATCCAAGCAAGCGTTAAAACTTATAGACAGCTAATGTGCATGTTTTGAAAAATGTACATTGGTGTGAGGATTTTGCAAAAATCCCATAAGCGACTTCCAGTGAACAAGATATAGATCGAAATGGTTTAGTTTGTCTATATCTTGCTTCGGAGCGACTGGAATCGAATTTCGCAAAATCCTGGTGTATAAAAAATCTGGTATCTGCATGTGCAGGTACCAGATTTTTTTATATTGTGCAGGCATTTAAACATACGCTACTGGCATGAATGGAATAGACTGTGCTATGCAGATTGGACGGGACGCTCGGCCCCTGTCAGCTCCGGTCTATTTTGTGGTGGTGATGAGCTATCAAGGAGCCGTTCAATCTGTCCATCCGTTGAGAAAGAAGGAGGAAATACGATGAAACAGGCAGTAACCAGAAAGCAGGTGGAGAAGCTTGTCGGCAAAGTCATCTTTGCTACTCGTAAGGATGGTTCCCAGGTCAGCGGCAAGCTGATTCGCATTTCGGGTAACCGACTGGTTCTTCAACCAAACCGCAAGAAAAAGGTAAACACGAAGGCGATTATTCCTCTGGTGCTGTTTGACTTGCTTGCCATCGGCACAGCTCCATACATTGGTGCCTATGGTGGGGGATATGGAGGCTACGGTCCAGGTTATGGAGGACCAGGATATGGTCCGCAGCCAGGCCCGTATACAGACGGGGGATACCCCGGAGTAGGATATCCGTATTACCCTAATTTATTTTAGTCATACAAAATCTTGAGCCCGAAAAAGATACTTTTTACAGTGACTTTTCGAGTTCATGGCATCGGCTCAGAGCTACGTATCGCAGTATTTGATATTGATGACGCAGATAAAAATGGATCCCCCTGATATTGTCTTCGTCCACCATAACTTTAGCCCGCTTGCAGCGACGTAGTCGTCCGTAGTGTTCGGCATGCTCCAGCAGTTTTTTTCCGTATCGCATACCTTGATGAGCCGAAGAGATTGCGATCAAATCAATGTATAATAGTTCGCCATGCAGCATAACATGAATGAAGCCAACAACCTGTGCATTATCCGGTCTGCAAGCTACAAAAGTGATGCCCCGGTTTAAGCGCCGGGGTAATTCTTTGCGTATTTGTTTCATTTCTTGGGCACTTAAATGCGATAGGGGGACAAGCTCTTGCTCGATTAGACGAAAGATGATGGTGTCATCTTGAGAGCTGCGTTTTCGAATCATAAACGGGCCTCCTTTTCTACCCTTTTAACAAGATAAGACGTGGCTTTGGAGGAGTGCACTGTCTCACCGTGTGGTCTTTTTTATAATATGCGGGTACCTCTTACAAGCGTGCGACTCTGAGGTGCTTCAGAAAAGAAACATAAATTTTTATGAAATATGGGTATTGACTATCCCAGATGAGAGACATATAATGTGTCTAAACATTTGAAAGAATGACATGAACTCAACGGCAATGAAGAGGACGAAGTGATTAGGGCTCTTTTGTTCAGAGAGTGAGGCATTAGCTGCAAGCTTCACCAAAATCCCTTTTTAACGAGCTCACCTTGGAGCTGTTTTCCTGAAAAGTATTTGGGCCCGATGATATTAACGGTGCGCTGAATCACCTATTAGGGAAAATCGTACGGTCTACGTTACAGACGCCAGATATGGAGATCCTTTGCGATTTCTGTACCTGCCAAGGTTCGATATTGCGAAATATCGGGCAAACACGGGTGGTACCACGGAAGCTACAGCCTTTCGTCCCTCAGTAACAGCAAGTCTGTTCTAGGGATGAAAGGTTTTTTTGTTTTTACAAATGTCAGATGTATGTAAATTTTGTAAAGGAGGATGACCAATGAGTGCACAAATTCCTGAAGTTAGGTCAACCAATGAATTACGTGAAAAGTGGATGAAGCCTGAAGTGATTACAGGTTCGGAAATTTTACTCCGTAGCCTGTTGCTGGAGGGAGTAGATTGTGTCTTCGGATATCCAGGTGGTGCAGTGCTTTATATCTATGATGCCATGTATGGCTTTAAGGATTTCAAGCATGTCCTCACTCGTCACGAGCAAGGAGCTATTCATGCGGCAGATGGTTATGCACGGGCGAGCGGTAAAGTGGGCGTATGTATCGCGACTTCCGGACCTGGAGCGACAAACCTGGTAACTGGTATTGCGACGGCTTTTATGGATTCGGTGCCGTTGGTGGTCATCACGGGTAACGTTATATCTTCCCTGATCGGTACGGATGCTTTCCAGGAAGCCGATATCACGGGAATTACAATGCCGATTACGAAGCACAGCTATCTGGTAAGAGATGTAGAGGATCTGCCGCGAATCATCCATGAGGCATTTCATATTGCCAACACAGGGCGGAAGGGACCGGTGCTGATTGATATTCCGAAGGATATTTCCGCAGCCCAGACGTTGTTCGTTCCACAAACGGGACCAGTGACCATGCGGGGTTATAACCCGAAAGTGCTGCCCAACAAAATTCAACTAGACAAGCTAACTCAAGCTATTTCCGAAGCAGAACGTCCATTCATTCTGGCAGGTGGAGGAGTTGTATACTCCGGTGGACATGAAGCACTTTACGAGTTTGTTCGTAAAACGGAAATTCCTATTACGACAACATTGCTCGGATTGGGTGGTTTCCCAAGTGGACATGAACTGTGGACGGGGATGCCGGGGATGCATGGAACATACACCTCCAATCAGGCGATTCAACAGTCAGATCTGTTGATCTGTATCGGAGCCCGCTTCGATGATCGGGTAACAGGCAAGTTGGATGGGTTTGCTCCTCAAGCTAAAATCGTCCACATTGATATCGATCCTGCTGAAATTGGAAAAAATGTTGCAGCAGATATTCCTATCGTGGGTGACGTGAAGGCAGTGCTGGAATTGCTGAATCAGGATGTGAAACGCGCGGATCGAGCTGATGCATGGAGAGCACAAATTCAGCATTGGAAGAATGAGAAACCTTATTCTTATAAGGATTCTGAAACGGTGCTTAAACCACAATGGGTTGTTGAGTTGTTGGATGAAACGACCAAGGGCGGCGCAATCGTAACGACGGACGTGGGACAGCATCAAATGTGGGCAGCGCAGTATTACAAATTCAATCAGCCACGCTCATGGGTCACCTCTGGTGGACTCGGTACGATGGGATTTGGTTTCCCTTCTGCAATCGGTGCTCAGATGGCCAATCCCGACAGATTAGTAATATCGATTAACGGGGACGGCGGTATGCAGATGTGTTCGCAGGAATTAGCCATCTGTGCAATCAATAACATTCCGGTTAAAATCGTTATTATCAACAACCAGGTGCTTGGAATGGTTCGCCAATGGCAGGAATTGATCTATGACAATCGGTACAGTCACATTGACCTGGCTGGAAGTCCGGATTTTGTGAAACTTGCCGAAGCATACGGTGTCAAAGGGCTGCGTGCTACGAATAAGGAAGAGGCACGTCGGGCTTGGCAGGAGGCGCTTGATACACCCGGACCGGTCGTTGTCGAGTTTGTAGTCAGCAAGGAAGAGAACGTATATCCGATGGTGACGCAAGGTTCGACAATTGATCAAATGCTGATGGGGGACGAGTAAAATGACAACAAAAAATACCATTGCTGTACTGGTAAATGATCAACCCGGCGTTTTGCAACGTGTGTCCGGCCTGTTCGGTCGCCGAGGCTTTAACATTGAGAGCATAACTGTGGGACAATCGGAAGAAGTTGGATTATCCCGTATGGTCATTGTGACTGTAGGGGATGAGAACAACCTGGAGCAGATTGAAAAGCAGCTTTACAAGCTGGTTGATGTGATCAAGGTCATTGATCTCAGTTCCAAGCCGATGGTAGCTCGGGAATTGGCGATGATAAAGGTAAAGGCAGAACCGCCTCAGCGGCCAGAGATCATGGGCGTGGTAGAAACATTCAGAGCAGCTGTAATTGATGTTGGAACGACGAGCTTGATCGTACAGGTCATTGGCGATACAGAAAAAATTGATGCCATGATCGAGTTGTTGAAGCCTTACGGTATTCGGGAGTTGACTCGAACCGGGGTTACAGCTATGATACGTGGCAATGCTTAATATGGAGCTTTAACGAATTACCGCTTATAGCGCATTACATCAATAAAGAACCGCCCGCATAAGAGCGGGGGCTCGAAGAGATTTTTAGATACTAATCACGAGGGAAGTCTCTTGGAGTACCCGCTCATTATGAAGGGTCCAATTAAAAGGAGGAAATTAACCATGGCAGTTACAACGTACTACGAAAAAGATGCAGAACTCAGCGTATTGAAAGGAAAGACAGTGGCCGTTATCGGTTACGGTAGCCAAGGACATGCTCAGGCACAAAACTTGCGTGACAGTGGTGTGAATGTTGTTATTGGTTTGCGTGAAGGCAAATCAGCTGATGTCGCAAGAAACGACGGTTTCGAAGTTCTGAACGTAGCTGATGCAACAAGCCGTGCAGATGTGGTTCAAATTTTGTTACCTGATGAAACTCAAGCTTCTGTGTACAAAAATGAAATTGAACCTAACCTGAAAAAAGGCGCAGCTCTTTTGTTCTCCCATGGTTTCAACGTTCATTTTGGACAAATCGTAGCTCCTAAAGATAGCGATGTATTGCTGGTTGCTCCAAAATCCCCAGGACATATGGTACGTCGTACCTATGTAGAAGGGTTTGGGGTACCGGGGTTGATCGCAATTGAGCAGGACGCAACGGGTCAAGCCAAAGAAATCGGTCTTGCTTACGCAAAAGGCATTGGCTGTACACGTGCGGGCGTAATTGAAACCTCCTTCCGTGAAGAAACGGAGACGGATCTGTTCGGTGAGCAGGCGGTATTGTGTGGCGGCGTGAGCGCACTTGTAAAAGCGGGCTTTGAAACATTGACTGAAGCAGGTTATGCTCCTGAGATGGCATACTTTGAATGCTTGCATGAGCTTAAGCTGATCGTTGACCTGATGTATGAAGGTGGATTGGCAACGATGCGTGATTCCATCAGTAATACAGCGGAATATGGCGATTATGTAACTGGACCACGCGTGGTAACGGAAGATACGAAGAAAGCCATGAAGGATGTATTGACTGACATTCAACAAGGTAAATTTGCTCGTGACTTCATCCTTGAAAATCAATCTGGACGTGCATTCCTGACGGCTACTCGTCGTAATGAAGCTAACCATCCGATTGAAGTGGTGGGCGGACAATTGCGTGAAATGATGCATTGGATCAAAAAGTAATAATCTTTTGTACTATGAACTCGACAACATGAATTATTTATAAATATTAATTACAATGCGGCCCTGCTTATTGCGTGAGCCGCATTGTAATTTAAGGGTCCTAATCCTGAGGAGGTGCGTTAGGTTGCGCAAAATATATATATTTGACACAACGTTGAGAGACGGAGAACAGTCACCTGGCGTGAACTTGAATACTCGTGAGAAAGTGGAGATCGCTCATCAGTTGGAGAAGCTGGGAATCGATCGTATGGAGGCTGGGTTCCCGGCTGCTTCTCCGGGTGATCTGGCGGCTGTTAATGCAGTAGCAAAAGCTGTAAAAAATTCGACGGTTATTGGCCTTTCACGTGCAAGGGAACAGGATATTGATGCGGTTCGCGAGGCACTCAAGGGAGCTCAGGACCCGTGTATCCATATCTTTTTGGCAACTTCACCTATTCACCGTCAGCATAAGCTGCGGATGGAGAAGGCACAGGTATTGGAAACCGCTCGTGCTGCCATACGCTATGGGTTGAAATATTTGCCTAAAGTGGAGTTTTCTTTGGAGGATGCAGGTCGTACAGAGCTTGATTTTGTGGTTGAAATGGTCACTATGGCTGTACAAGAAGGGGCTTCTGTCGTCAATATTCCAGATACGGTAGGTTACTTGACACCCTACGAGTATGGAAATATATTCAAACACATTAAGGAAAATGTGGTCGATGTGGAGAAGATTCAATTGAGTGCACATTGCCACAATGACCTGGGAATGGCTACCGCTAATACACTTGCTGCCATCCTGAACGGTGCGGATCAGATTGAGGGAACCATTAACGGTATCGGTGAACGCGCTGGAAACACCGCCATTGAGGAAATCGCCATGGCACTGGAGACGAGACAGGAATTTTTTCAGGCCAAAACGTCTCTGCAATTGTCTGAAATTGCGCGCACGAGCCGTTTGGTTAGCCGTTTGACGGGGATGGTAGTGCCGGGCAACAAGGCGATTGTTGGAGCCAATGCTTTTGCGCACGAATCAGGTATTCATCAAGACGGTATGCTGAAAGAGAAAACGACCTATGAAATCATGACACCAGAAAGTATCGGTCTGAAAGAAAGCAAACTGGTACTAGGTAAGCACTCAGGTCGTCATGCTTTCCGTGAGCGTTTGATCGAGTTGGGCTACGAATTGAACGAAGAAGATCTGAATCGCGCTTTTGGGCAGTTCAAGGATTTGGCTGATAAGAAGAAGGAAGTTTCGGACGATGATATTTTGGCATTGCTGGAAGAAAAATTGGCCGATGCACCTGAAGTTTTCAAGCTGGAAACCATCTTTGTTACCTATGGGAACAAGGCTACGCCTTCCGCACAAGTGCGTCTGGTTAACGATGAAGGTCAGGTTATCGAGACAGAAGCTGAAGGAAATGGTTCAGTCGATGCGATCTATAATGCGATTGACCAAGCCAGCAGCGAGAGCGTTGTACTTTCAGATTACTCCATCAAGTCTGTTACCCATGGTAAGGACGCTCTGGGTGAAGTCCATGTAGTACTGACGCAAAACGGACTGTCTGTACAGGGACGCGGGGTAAGCACCGATATTCTGGAAGCAAGTGCTCGGGCTTACGTGGATGCGCTGAATGGTTTGATCGACAAGCGTAAAAACTACAGTAATCGCGTAGATTATAAATCTTAATTTTATGTAGACTTAAGAGTTGGATATATACAGGATCGGGTGTTTCCGGTCCTGTTTTCTTTTTCTCTGATGAAAAAACAAGCTTATAGGCTGTGCCTATTGAATTGATAGATTCTATATCTTGGTCAAAGCCCTGCCATGTATGTTACAAAGAAGGTATGAAAAATACAGTTGTATAGCTGTATAACAAGAGGAGTGTACGTGATGGCAGACGTTAAAAAGATTGCGGTAATAGCGGGAGATGGAATTGGACCGGAAGTGGTCGCAGAGGCAGAAAAAATTTTGAAACGTACGGAAGAAGTGTTCGGCCTTTCATTTGAAACGGAGCATGCGCTGTTCGGCGGGATTGCCATTGATAAGAAGGGCACACCATTGCCAGAAGAAACACTGGCAGTATGTCAATCTGCAGATGCTGTTCTGCTGGGGGCGGTAGGAGGACCACAATGGGACAACAATCCAAAGGAACTTCGTCCTGAAACCGGACTGCTGGGCATACGCAAAGAGCTCGGTCTATTTTCGAATCTTCGTCCTGCTGTCGTCTTTGACTGTCTCAAGGACGCATCTACATTGAAACCGGAAGTGTTGGAAGGAACGGACCTGATCGTGGTGCGCGAACTGACGGGCGGCATTTATTTCGGCGAGAAGTTCAGACGAGAAAGTCCTCAAGGTGAGGAAGCAGTTGATACTTGTGCATATAATGTAACGGAAGTAGAGCGTATTGTGCGCCAATCTTTCGAAATTGCACAAAAACGTCGCAAAAAACTTGCATCGGTGGATAAGGCTAATGTACTGGAAACCTCCCGTTTATGGCGTGAAGTAGTTAACCGGGTTGCTGTAGACTACCCGGATGTCGAGTTGGAGCATGTATTGGTCGATAACTGTGCCATGCAATTGCTGCGTCGTCCATCTAGCTTTGACGTCATCGTGACGGAAAATATGTTTGGTGACATTCTCAGTGATGAAGCAGCTATGCTGACCGGATCCATCGGCATGCTCTCCTCCGCATCACTTGGACAAGGCAGCTTCGGCCTATACGAGCCGGTACATGGCTCGGCGCCTGACATTGCAGGTCAAGGACTGGCGAATCCCATTGCAACGATTTTGTCCGTTGCTTTGATGTTCCGTCTCACCTTCGGGTACGAGAAGGCAGCTGATGCCATTGAGAAAGCGGTAGCTGAGGTACTGGATGCAGGGCACCGTACAGCGGATATTGCGGTGGATAAATCTCAAGCGATCTCGACAACTCAAATGGGCGATCTGATCGCAGCAGCTATTCGTTAAAAGCTCCATAAATGTACCCGTTCTGAAAAAAAAGCTTCCTATTATATAGTAAGGTTATACAGTACAGCCTTTTCGGCAGATGTTTGGCACAGTAGCTCCTGAGCAATCAGGAGCTACTTGTATATTCGAAAGTTCAAAATGTGAATAAGTTGTGAATTTTTAAGCTAGTTTAAAATAATTATAAAAAAGTAATGGTTACAATATTGACTTTGATTTCAGCGAATGATAACATTTATCAAGTAAGTTGTTCATTACAATACAGATGATTGAGGAAAGCACATTCGGTGTTTTTCTTACATATTTTAAAGGAGGATTTCATATTATGGCAGAAAGATTGGTAGGAAGACCCGCCCCTGATTTTGCATTGGAAACAGTAACTGGAGACGGTCAAGAATTTGGTTCGGTGAAGCTTTCCGATTACCGTGGCAAGTGGCTCGTATTTTTCTTCTATCCACTGGATTTCACTTTTGTGTGCCCTACGGAAATTACAGCATTGAGCGATGCTGCTGACCAATTCAAAGAGCTGGATACTGAAATTCTGGGTATCAGTGTAGACTCCGTGCACAGCCACAAAGCATGGATTAACACAGCTAAAGAAAACAACGGTCTGGGCAAACTGAACTTCCCATTGGCTTCTGACATCACGAAAAAAACAGCAAGCGATTATGGTGTTCTGATCGAAGAAGAAGGCGTTGCATTGCGCGGTTTGTTCATCATTGATCCAGAAGGCGAATTGAAATATCAAGTGGTTAACCACAACGACGTAGGCCGCAGTGTGGAAGAAACTTTGCGTGTACTGCAAGCTTTGCAATCCGGTGGCTTGTGCCCAATGAACTGGAAACCAGGCGATCAAAATCTGTAATATAAGCTTCACAAGTTGAAATTAAACAAGCAAGCCCCCAACTAGCGGTTACTCTTCCGTTATTGGGGGCTTGCTTGCCTGCTCTGTGCAGCGGAAGATGTGAGGATAGCCTGTTTGAATGAGACAATACAGAGTGAAGTAACAAATAATTATGGAAATGTTGTTGTGTTCTGGAGGAATTTTGCCTGATGAAAGCGAATAAGGTATTGTAGAAGATAAACAAGGCAGAACAGGTTTTGTTCAGAGGAGGCTGAGCCCGGATGAGTTATTGCTGTGGAGCAAGCATGGTAGGAACCAAGGGAACGCTGAAGCATTACCGCACCCAAGTTCATAATGTTCCTTTGCTGTTTTGCCCGGTATGTCGTCGCATTGAAGTTCATTATAAAGTCGAAAATGAGTATGAAATTCTGGCTGAATATGCACATGGAGATGGGGCAACCGAGATTGATTTTCAGGATTATGTCATGGAAGACGATGATACGATATTTGAAAATTGTGTGAATCGTGAAAGTGAAGATGCGTTTGAAATTGTGAAGCGTCAAATTGACATATCCCTGGATTTATTGATGGTAGCCAAACAGATGAATGATGAAAAATGGCAGGGAGAGCTTAAGAGAAGACTGGCCGTTATGAGCCAAAGACGATCCCGGCTTCAACATAATAAGAGCGGCAGTTGACATCCTACACACCAAAGAAGCTCTCAATTCTGGAGAGCTTCTTTGGTGTGTAGGGCGCTTGTTCCTAACGTAATCTTTCATTTTGGTAATGTTGCGCAGATATTATGACGAAAGAAAACAGGATAAAAATGTGGATTCGACACTTTTTCCGATTGACTGCGATCCTTAATCTTGTCTATCATAAAATAAGACTCGAATTGGAAACAGATGGTCGGATTTCTGTGAAACTGTTTTCTACACCATTGAAGGGTAGTCGATAGATGCCTTTCTCTTCTTCAAGATTATTACGCGTCCGATACGGCCAGTTTGTCATTCCGAAACAAGGGGGAAGCCTGGCATGATCAGTGAATTCCAAGAAGCCTTGCTTGATACCGTGGGAGCTTGTCCTTCCACACAGATCGCCAATAACAAGTATGAAAATGTGCTGGAGAACCTGGATAGTGGTATCATGCTGTTTGACAGTGACGGGGTACTGACCTTTATTAACGTGCAAATGGCGAAATTGCTGGAGCTACCACGGAGTTCGCTAGCAGGTCGCAATTTGATGCAAATTTTGCATCATCCTGAGTTAAGTCGGTTTAAGAAGAAGAAAATCATGCGGATTTATAAAGAAACTATCTTTCATAGAAAGCGCTATCATGAGTTGATTGATGAGTATGGTCGGCATTGGTTGATAACAGTGACCTACGGTGATCAGATGGATGGCGATTTTTTGTTTAGCGTTAAGGATGTGTCGGATTATAAGCAGATTGAGCAGACGGCGTATCAAAACGATAAGTTGGCGATGCTGGGACGCATCTCTGCCTCTATCGCCCATGAAATCCGTAACCCGCTTACCGCAATCCGGGGCTTTATTCAATTGCTTCGACCGCATTTGGTGGAGTTGGGCAGGGATGAGTATGCTCGGATTATATTAACAGAGATTGATCGTGCGAACGACATTATTTATGAGTTCTTAAATTCGTCCAAGCCTTCGGCTCCGCAAAAAACGGCTGTATCTGTGATGGGGCTACTGAAAGAGGTAGTGATGCTGACAGAAAGCGAAGCATTGATGAAGGGTTGCCAGATTGCATTGGATGAAAATGATGAGCTCATGAAGGTTTCCATTGACGTGAAGCAGATTAAGCAGGTTATCCTCAATATGATTAAAAATGCGATGGATGCCATTGAAAGCATCGGTGGGGAACGAGAGGGCTGCATCGATATCCATACAGTGCTTGAGGGCAATTATGTTCACATTTGTATTGAAGATAACGGATTAGGTATGGATCACAATACATTGGCGCGTTTATTTGATCCTTTTTTTACAACAAAAGAAAGTGGAACCGGATTGGGACTGGCTGTGAGCTATCGAATTATCAAAAATCACGGAGGCTTCATACATGTAGACAGTAAACATGGAAGTGGCACACAATTTAAAATTACGCTTCCTGTAGTTTAATATGGGGAGGTTTTCGCAGAGGGGTCCTGTACATACTATTTCTTTTATGTTGTGCAGCGTTGGGGTATAGGTATCACCTTTTTGGAAAAGGTTGTCTGAAGCGCATAATCTGACAAGATGATGCGCTTTTTTGGTGCTGTAAGCTCGGTTATTTGCGTAAATGCGAAAATGAATTCACGAATTTAAGACAAAAAAATGATTCACCTTTCACAGATTAAATGCTATTATATACCAGAATACAACATTATTTTTGATACTATAGACTTAAACAACGGCTTCCAAAGCTGTCAAACGTCTTAGATGATCGGAATCTCCGATATGCAGGGGGCTGAAGAGGCTGAATGAGTATACGGCTGGAAGTAAAAAAAACGATAGGTATCGGCATTGCTTCGATAGTTTTGTTTGTCTTGGTTCAGTTATTTCACGTAACTTTGAATAAGATATACTCCCATAATGTTTTTTTCTTGTTATATCCGATTGTAGGATTTGCCTGTGCTGCGATTTGTTTTTGTATTTTTTATCAATCCTGGTCCGTTTTACTGGAACAGTTATCTTTGCAGAGGCTTCTTATTGCCCCGACGTTTTTGGTGGCTGGTCTGCTTTACCTTGTTCATATTGTTTCGTTTAGTTTCGTAAGCCTGACGGACTTTGCTTTGTCTCCGGGCATTTCGTTATGGCTGCTGTTTGTAAATCGTGCCTTTACCGCTGTCTTGCTCTTATGTGTTTGTTTCCTCCCGTTTAGCAAGACGAAGTCTGAATACAAAACAGTGGCTTTGTGGGCGGGGATAGGCTGCACTTTGCTGATTCTAGGAGTTATTAAGACATTTGGTGCAGGCTTACCAGATCTACGTATACGATACGAAATAGGCAACCTGGGCTGGACGTTAAATCTGGCTGTGATGTTACTGCTTGTGCTCACTTTTATTTTCGGGGTGAGAAAATATCGGAAAGCCCGCCCGGCAGAGTTGGGCATGTTGCTTATTATTCGTGGGATTGGGCTGTGTGTTGTGAGTCAGTTGTTCTATTTATTTGCTGAGCAAATGAGCGATATTAATCACCTTCTGGGACTTTTGACCAACGCGATAGCATTTTATAATATGTTGAGCGGGCTGGTTCGGTTGATGGTTCTGGTTCCTTATCGTGAAAAGCAGGCAGCAGAATCTGAGTTTAATCACATTGCTTATAATGATGATATAACAGGACTCCCCAATCGTCGTCGCCTTTCCCAACGCTTAGATAAAATATTGCGCAAATCATTAAAATCGGATGAGACAATAGCGCTTTTAGTGCTAAATATTGATCGTTTCAAGGCGATTAATGATTCGCTTGGACATATGGCAGGGAATTATTTGCTGTATGCAGTAGGCGAACGCTTGGGGCATTTTAGCCATGAAGGGGAAGCTGTCTTTAGCATGGGCGGAGATGAATTTGCCTTTCTTCTAACGGGATACGAAGATACAGATGCTATGAGAAATCGTATTGATGATATGGTGAAGCTGTTCGATCAGCCTTTCGATATTGATGGAGAGTCTTATCATGTGACGGTGAGCGTTGGTATAGCTTTATACCCGTTGGATGCGAATCAGAGTGAACAGCTTATTCAGCAGGCGGATACGGCTGTCCATAGTGCCAAAGAGCAGGGAGTGAATTTTCAGCGGTATGCCAGCGCGATGCAGATGCGAGCGCATGAAAGACTCCAGCTGGAAAATGATCTGCGGCGAGCGCTTGAAAATGAGGAATTTTCATTGGTGTATCAACCACGTGTCCACCTGCAAAGTGGTGAGCTCACGAGTTTGGAGGCACTGGTGCGCTGGAATCATCCTCATCGTGGGATGGTGATGCCGGGCGATTTTATTCCGGTGGCTGAAGAAAGTGGTTTAATTGTGCCCTTGGGGGAATGGGTGTTACGGGAGGCTTGTCTGCAAAATAAGCAGTGGCAGGAGCTCGGGTACCCAGCAATCCCGATTTCGGTCAATTTATCCATGCGCCAATTTCAGCAAAAAAAGCTGGTGGATGTAATTCGGGGCATTTTGACCTATACGGAACTTGAAGCACGCTATCTAGAGCTGGAGATTACCGAAAGTATGACCTTTGATAAGGATCGGGCCTTTGAACAGTTGAAAAAAATAAAGGCTATTGGTGTTGCAATCAGTATTGATGATTTTGGAACTGGCTATAGCTCATTGCATTATTTGAAGAATCTCCCGATTGATCGTCTAAAAATTGACCGTTCCTTTGTAAATGAGGTACTGGTCGACAGCAAAAATGCGGCAATTGTATCTACTATTGCCTCCATGGCTCACCATTTGAAGCTGAAGGTTACGGCTGAAGGGGTGGAAAATGAGGAGCAACTTCATTTTTTGCAGGCACAGGATTGTCATGAGGGTCAGGGATATTACTTTAGTCGCCCCATTCCGGCAGAAGTCTTTGAAAAATTGTTTTTACGTAAACCTATGAATTGGCTGGCTCAGGATAGTATGTAGTATGCTTGCATTTTGCTGAAAGGTAAGTTATACTAAATAACATCCTGATTCAGCTGGTTGACGATAGGTTAAGCGTGTCATACATAAGAATCGCGATGTTATAAAATGCGGGTGTAGTTCAATGGTAGAACTTCAGCCTTCCAAGCTGATAGCGTGGGTTCGATTCCCATCACCCGCTTACTGTTTTAAGAAGTTCGGAATCCTTGTGACGCAAGGGTTTTTGTTTTATTTGGAGCTAGATAAATACATTATAGCCGGGATGCCAACGGGGTATCACGGCTTTTTTGCGTTCTTACGAACTATTTTTACATTGCTGCACAAAATAAAATATAAAATATTTATCTTATATGCTATAAATAAACAGATAAAAAGAACTATTTACCAATTACTAAAAAATAAGTATAGTCGCATTGTTGGGATTTAACTAAAAAAAGGATGGTGTAGCTGCAATGAGGAAATTTTCTTTTCTGTTTTTAGCATTAACTTTGATGCTGTTTAATTTTCCAGCTAGTTCTACGTTCGCCGCTGCTGATTTTCCAAATACGTCGACGAATGGAATGACTGGTTTTGCCGGACAGGCTAAAAGTGAAAATGGAGCTACGAAGTCTGCCACAACGGGGGGAAAAGGTGGTCAGGTCATCTATATCAATAATCTAAACGATTTGAAAAACCAGTTAGGGGATTCAACCCCTAAAATTCTGGTAATCGAAAAAAATATTTCTGCCTCCTCTAAAACCGTGGTCAACATTGGTTCCAACAAATCACTCATTGGTTCTTACGCGCAAAACAAGCTGGTTAACATTCATTTGAAAACAACAAATAATTCGGGAAATGTGATCTTTCAAAATTTAACTTTTGAGCACAGTGCCAACATTAACGGTAACGATGACATCCAACTTTATCTCACGGCAGGTACAAATTATTGGATTGATCATGTTACATTTGCAGGTCACAATTATAATGCGAATGGCTCGGATTTGGACAAACTTTTGTACATAGGTCAATCGGCTGATTATGTAACCATTAGTAACTCCAAATTTGCCAATCATAAATATGGTCTCATTTTGGGATACCCTGATGATGGCAATAAAAATTATGATGGCATGCCCCATATCACGATCGCTAATAATTACTTTGAAAACTTGCTTGTACGTGGCCCAGGACTTATGAGATATGGATATTTCCATGTTAAAAATAATTATATTAATAATTTCCAGCTTGCTTACACCATTGCTACGAATGCAAGAATCTATTCTGAGTACAACTACTTTGGAAAAGGTAGTGAAAAGGGCGGTATTCTTGATGATAAAGCCAATGGCGAGTTTAAAGATGTGGGGAGTTTACCCGCCATCAACAACCAAAAATCGCGTGTAACCAACTGGAACCCAAGCAAAAACTATAGCTATCAGGTACAGACTCCTGAATATACTAAAGAGTTTGTAACGAAATATGCAGGTTCGTCCAATACAACTTTGGTATTCGGAAAATAACGCGGGTTATTTGCAAATGTGTTGTGATCTGCTATACTGACTGCAAGTAAGTATCCCATGAAAAGGAAGGTAACCATACGTCCGATGAAGTAAGCACACTGATTTTCCCACTTAACTGCACAGTTACTGGCAGGCGGCTGTAAGCTGCAACGGGAGAAGTGTGTCTGAAAATGAATGTAGGGACGTATGCGTTTATTCCGGAACGGGATTTGGCTTATTCGTTTGCGGTGTTATTTTTCATAAGCGTATGTTCTGAAACGATTCATAACAGTCATTCTATATTCCTTGTATGCAAGCCGCAGCCTTCTGCGGCTTTTTTTATTGCTTCCGGGATCAAAAAACCGGACTGGGAAAGGATGATCGTGGTATGAGAACAATTTTGCGTATTCGCAATGTAGTAAAGGATTGGAACGGGACATCTTTATTTGAGAATGTGTCACTGGATGTGATGGAAGGAGAACGGCTCGCACTGTTTGGAAGAAATGGAGCAGGTAAAACGACGCTATTGCGAATATTGCTGGGAGATGAAGCACCAACCTCTGGTCAAGTAGAGCATGATTTGCCACTGGAAGAGCGGGGCTGGCTGAAGCAGCAGGATACGGTGGCTTGGTCTCGAACCGCACTGGAGGCCGCACAGCAGGCCAGCCCTCGGCATTGGCGTCTCAAACAAGCGTTGGGACAGCTGGAAGCTGACCTAGCCGATGCTGGGAAGGATATGGAGCATCATCTGGAGCGTTACGGCGAGCTGATGGATGAATACGAACGCCTGCAAGGCTTTGCCTGGGAGTCTGAGGTGGAAAAGGCGCTCACTCGAATGGGAATGCCTGTTCAGACGTGGTCCATTGCTTATGGTGACCTGAGTGGCGGACAGAAGACAAGAGTGCGATTGGCCGGACTCATGGTCAGGCAGCCGAAGCTGCTAGTGTTGGATGAGCCGACCAACCATTTGGATGCCGAAAGCTTGCTTTGGCTGGAGCAGTGGCTGTCTACGTATCCGGGAACGCTGCTGTTTGTATCGCATGACAGAGCCTTTTTGGATCGGGTGGCTACGAGTATAGTTGAGCTCACATCGACAGGTATTGGGCGCTATAAAGGCGGCTATAAGGAATATAAAGCGCAAAAGGAGCGGGAACTGCGAGAGCAGGAAGCCAGCTATCGAAAGCAGGAGCTGGCGAAACAGGCGCTGGAGGAAACGATTCGAAATTACAGGGAATGGTTTCATCAGGCGCATCGTGGCGCATCCAAGGTTGAGATGGCCGTTACTCAGAGCTTTTATAAGGCCAAGGCTAAAAAAAATATTTCCCGTTATCATGCGAAGGAGAAGGAACTAGAGCGACTGGAGGCCAATAGAGTAGAGCAACCGCGTGAGGCTGCGTCTTTGCACATGAAATTAAGTGACAGCGGGTTTCAGGCAAAATATTTGCTGCGTGCTGAGCAGGTTGACTTTAGCTACGACGACCGTATCATTGTGAAAAATCTAAATCTGATCGTTGCACGTGGAGACCGTCTGGCTGTTCGGGGGCCCAATGGAATTGGTAAAACCACGCTGCTTCGGTTATTAACAGGTCAACTGGAGCCGCAGACGGGAAAAATCACAGCCAACCCACAGTTGAACATCGGATATTTTTCACAGGAGCTGGAGCAGCTTCCGGAGGATCAAACGTTGCTGGACAGTCTGCTTGCGCTCCCGACGATGACCCAAACAGAAGCGAGAACGGTGTTAGGCTGCTTTCTTTTTGCGAAAGAGGACGTGTTTAAAAGGATCGGGACACTTAGTATGGGAGAAAAATGCAGGGTAGCTTTTCTTCGTCTGTACTTTAGTGGAGCCAATTTGCTGGTGCTGGATGAACCGACGAATTATTTTGACATTGAAACCCGTGAAATTGTAGAGGATTCTTTGCGTAACTATGATGGAGCACTGGTGCTCGTCTCACATGATCGGGAGCTGGTGAGGTACACGGCAACTCGGTTACTCGATATGAAGCCGGGGGGCGGATATGAAATCTATGAGGGGACAGCCGACGAAAAGCAAGAAGATGAGCTAAGCCGTCAACGGGAGCCAGAAGACCAGGAGCGGCGTGAGGAACGTCTTCGATTACAATTGCGTCTTACAGAGTTGATGGGAATGACGGGCACGAATGACGAAAATGAGAAGTTGTTGAGCGAAATCAGGCGCATTCGTGCAAATCTGGAGCGGTTGGATGATCTCGATATCTAAAGAAATGAACGTATGCCCTGCTTGCCAAAGCGCGGTAGTTTGCATATAATAATGAACAATAGTTCGAATTTTTGAAAATGTCTTGATGGAGAAGAGTAGACAGTGTCCGATTGAACAGGGAGGAAGCGCCGTAGGATTGAGAGCGTTTCTGCAAATACTGGGCTGTTGAAGTTCGCTCCGGAGCAGTTCCTTGAACCTCAGGCGCCATGTGAATGGCGAATGTGCAAGTAGGGGATACCGGTTCACGACCGTTACAACGTGCAGAGCGAGACGATGATGCATAGCATGAACAATCACCTGTAACTAGTTGCCGTAAGGCAGAACGCCGGGTGAGCTGAGCTTATTGTCTAACGAGGGTGGTACCACGGTCTTTTCGTCCCTTACCGGGAGAAAAGACCTTTTTTTTGTTGTCTGAAAAGCTGGATATGAAGAAAGGGGACTGAACAGGCGATGAGCGAAACCATCCAAATGAAGGAACATTTGCTGGCCTTGAAGGAAGAAGCACTGGAAGTATTGGAGAAGGTGGCAACACCCAAGGAGCTGGCTGATTTACGGGTCAAATATTCGGGGAAAAAGGGCGCACTGACTGAAATCTTGCGCGGTATGGGCAAGCTGAGCGCGGAAGAGCGTCCGGTTGTTGGACAGGTAGCCAATGAGGTGCGCGAGGCGATTGAAGAAGTCGTTAACCGTAAGCAGGACGAGTTCACGAAAGCAGAAACGAATGAGCGTCTGCAAGCGGAAAAGATCGACGTTACGCTGCCTGGACGCGCGTTGCCGCAAGGTGGACTGCACCCGCTCAACAAAGTGATTGAGCAAATCGAGGATATTTTTACAGGTATGGGCTATCGAGTGGCTGAAGGCCCACAGGCAGAGACGGATTATTATAACTTCGAAGCATTGAACCTGCCTAAAAATCACCCAGCACGGGATATGCAGGATTCATTTTACCTGACCGAGGATCTGTTGATGCGTACCCATACGTCACCGGTTCAGATTCGTGCGATGGAAGCGATGAAGGGCGAAACGCCTATTAAGGTTATCTGTCCGGGTACAGTTTTCCGACGTGATGATGACGATGCAACGCATTCTTTTCAATTCCACCAAATTGAAGGGCTTGTCATTGGAAAAGACATTCGTATGAGTGATTTGAAAGGAACCTTACTTCAATTTGCACGCGAAATGTTCGGAGAATCGACCGAAATCCGTTTGCGACCAAGCTTCTTTCCGTTCACAGAGCCGAGTGCTGAAGTAGACGTGACTTTTGTGAAGAAAAATGGCGAACGTGTATGGATCGAAATTTTGGGCTGTGGCATGGTCCATCCGAAAGTGCTGGAGATGGGCGGTTTTGATCCCGAGGTGTACAGCGGCTTTGCATTCGGTATGGGTGTAGAGCGGATTGCTATATTGAAATACGGTATCGACGATATTCGTCATTTTTATAACAGTGACCTGTCGTTCCTGAAACAGTTTGCGCGTCAATAAACAACTATATCAAGGGAAGTGAACCCATATGAAAGTATCATTCGAGTGGTTGTCCGAGTATGTATCGCTGGACCAGGTAAGCGCGGAGGATCTAGCAGAGAAAATCACCCGTTCGGGTATAGAAATTGATGAGGTCGAGCAGCGCAATCAAGGGATTACTGGCGTCGTTGTCGGCTATGTTAAAAGCAAGGAAAAGCATCCAGATGCTGATAAGCTGAATGTATGTATTGTCGATGCAGGTCAAGAGGAAGATCTGCAAATCGTGTGTGGTGCCAAAAACGTGGATGCAGGTCAAAAGGTTCCTGTTGCAGTTGTAGGGGCAAAGTTGCCGGGAGATTTCCACATTAAAAAAGCCAAGCTACGCGGTGTTGTATCTATGGGCATGATCTGCTCGGCCAAAGAACTGGGCATGAATGACAAGCTGCTTCCAAAGGAATTGCAAGAAGGAATTTTGGTGCTGCCTGAGGATGCTGAAATTGGTATGCCAATTACGAAGCTGCTGGCGCTGGATGATCAGGTACTGGATTTTGATCTGACACCCAACCGTTCGGATTGCCTGAGCATGCACGGAGCAGCATATGAAGTGAGTGCGATTCTGGGACGTGACATTTCGCTAGCTGATCCGGCTAAGGATCTGGTGGAAATTAGCGATGCAGCAGCAGATCATCTGTCCGTGAAGGTAGATACTCCTGAACTGTGTACGCACTATGCGGCCCGTTATATCACAGGTGTAAAAGTGGCGGCTTCCCCATTATGGATTCAAAACCGTCTGATGGCGGCAGGTGTTCGTCCGATCAACAACATCGTAGATATTACGAACTACGTCATGCTGGAATACGGTCAGCCGCTGCATGCTTTTGATGCGGATAAGCTGGAAAATGGAAATATTGAAGTTCGACTCGCTCGTGCCGGCGAAACATTGATTACACTTGACGATCAGGAGCGTAAGTTGGAGCCGCATATGCTGCTGATTACAGACGGTGTGAAACCAATTGCATTGGCAGGCGTGATGGGTGGAGCCAACTCCGAGGTTACGGATGCGACGGTCAGCATTGCGCTGGAATCTGCGAAGTTTGACGGCGGTACAGTTCGCAAAACGTCTCGTCAACTTGGACTGCGTTCAGAAGCAAGTCTGCGTTTTGAAAAAGAGGTTGATCCGGGCGCTGTTGTGCCTGCTGTGAATCGTGCAGCTGCGCTGATTCAGCGTTATGCGGGAGGCACTGTACACCAGGGCATCGTAGAATCTGCGTCTGCAAAAGCTGAAAACCGCATTATCAAGCTGTCGCTAGATAAAATAAACCGATATTTGGGAACCGAACTGTCGCTGCTTGAGGTGAAAACGATTTTCGGTAGACTTCATTTCGGATGTGGCGACGCAGAGCAAGGGGTACTGGAAGTTGAAGTACCTACACGCCGTGGAGATATTACCATTGACGTGGACTTAATCGAAGAGGTAGCTCGTCTGTATGGTTACGACAATATCCCGACCACGCCGATTGAAGGGCCGACAACTCCGGGAGCTTTGACAGCATCGCAATCATTGCGCCGCTCCCTGCGCAGATTGCTGGCTCATGGTGGTTGGCAGGAGACGATCAGTTACTCTTTTGTACATCCGCAAAGTACGGGGTTATTTAATGCCCTGACAGAAGGTAGCCATCCGGTACGTTTGGCTATGCCTATGAGCGAAGACCGTAGTGTTTTGCGTACGAGTATCATTCCACAGATGCTGGATACAGCAGTGTACAACATGAATCGCAAGCAAGACAATCTGGCGATTTTTGAGATGGGAACGGTATTTTATACAGAGGAACAAACATTAACCCGTCAGCCGCAGGAAATTCAAGTGCTTAGTCTACTGCTGACTGGGGTACGCCGTGAAAAACAATGGAATATTGGTGCTGAAAAGGTTGATTTCTTTGATATTAAAGGCGCGCTTGAAACGGTGTTTGAGTATTTCGGGTTGAGTGCCAGCATTCGTTATGTGGCTGACCAACCGCAAAGCTACCATCCGGGCCGTTCCGCTTCGGTATGGCTGGATGTGAATGGGAACTCTCAACGGATCGGTACCATTGGGCAGATTCATCCGGAGCTGCAACAATCTTATGGGCTGAATGATACGTATGTAGCGGAAATTGCGTTGCAACAGGTCGTTGAACACGCAAACTCTCATATTCAGTTCAGAGAGCTGGCTCGCTTCCCATCCGTGGAACGTGACATTGCCCTCGTGGTAAATAAAGACGTTGAGGCAGGTGAACTGCTTCGTGTTATTCACGCTGCAGGCGGAGAGCTATTGCAGGATGCGCGAGTGTTTGATGTATTTACAGGCAGTAAGCTTGGTGAAGATAAGAAGAGCGTAGCTATCTCTCTTACCTATCGTCATTGGGAGCATACGTTGACGGATGAAGAGATCAATGCGGCGCATACTCCTGTCGTTACGTCTCTGGAACAAACTTTTGGAGCGGAATTGAGAAAGTAGCAGGAAATGCGGGAAGCTGTATCGAATCTTAGTGACAGAGGTTCGATACGGCTTTTTGGCCTATCATCATAGGAGCTCTCTTACTCTGATATTTACCCGCTGCGGGGAAGCCGGACTAATAAGGTTGAACGCTTCACGGAAGGCGGGTTACCATAGTACCGGACACACCTTAGAATCAACATACAGTAGTATTGAAGGAGGGCATAATTGTGACTACACCAGATCGTACTCGCGTCACTGTAGAGATCTACGGTACTTCTTATAAACTCGTCGGCAGCAATACCGATTATATGAAGCAGGTTGCCAATTACGTGGATGAGCGTATGCACAGCATTTCTCAAGCTCATTCGCGTCTGGATATGCCCCGAATTGCCGTGCTGGCTGCGGTTCATATGGCAGAAGAAGCTGTACAAATCCAGGAAATTCAGAGTCATATGAACCGCTTAGCAGCGGAACGAGCAGAGCTCCGGGGGGATCTGGCGCAACTCCAGACGGCTCTAGGGGAACAGCAGCAAAAAAATACAGATATGCATCAATCTCTTATTCAACTAAAGGAAGAAAAGGAAGCAACGCAGAAGAAGCTGATGGAAACCGAATCTGTATCAGCCAAGGAGATTGCCCAATTGAAGGCAAAGCTGGAACAGCAGGAGAAAAAAGCGGCTGAACTTGAAAATGGACAAAAACAAGCTAAACGTGAATTAGAGGAGTCTCGTCAAGAAGCTTCTCGCAAGCTGAAAGAGCAGCAGGAGGCGGCCAATGCTCGTATCCGGCAGATAGAAGAGCAGATGAAGAAGGAAGTGGCTGAAGCGGCTAAACAGGCTGAAGCCAAGCTGTCAGCTGCAGAGAAGACTCATCAGGAGCAAAAGCGTACAGAACTGGACAAGCTGCGATCTGCTTTGCAGCAAGAGCATAGTAAGAAGGTAAGCGAATGGCAGACCAAGTGCTCCGGGCTGAATGAGCAGCTGGAGCAGGAACGTAAACAGGCTGAATTGGCGTTGAATGAAGAAAAGCTACAGCATCAGGAAGCGCAGAAACGAGCTGATGAAGCTGCACTGGAGCAGGAGATTCGGGTCGAGGAGCTTCAGGAACAATTAGAACAAGTACAGGCAGGCAGTAGAGAGCTTTCTTCTCGTCTGGGAGAGGCTCAAGAGCAAGCAAGAGTACTGAAGCAACAACAGTCCGAGCTGGAGTCTGTGCTGGAAACACAGCGACAGGTTGCGATAGAGCGAGAGCAGGCAGATACGCTTGCGCGTGAAGAACTGCAAAGCCGATATGATCAATTAGAAGCTGAAGCCAAGGCTACGCAGCAGCAGACGGCTAAGCTGGAGGAAGAACAGCGGCGGATGCAGAAGCTGCTGGAGCAAGCTCACGTATCTTCTCGCAAGCTGCAAAGTGAGCTGGCTACGCTAGCTGAAAGCGAGAAGTCATGGAAGAAACTTGCAGAAGAACGCCAGTTGGCAGTTGATGAGCTGGAGCTCTCCCTGCTGGAAGCACGTGAACAGAAGGAAGCGATACAGGAGCAATTACAGCACGCAGCGGCTGAGCTCGAAGCTATTAATGATAAATTTGCTTCACAACAGCAACGGCTAGTTCAACTCGAAGCGAGAATCAAGGAGCTTTCACCTGAGCTGATTCGTGTTCAGGATGAGCTTGAGAAAGCCAAAGTCCGAGAGCAAGAGGGAGCGAAGGCGTATCAATCGCTTCAGGAGCAATATGGAAGCATGAAGAGCCGAGCTGGACAGCTGGAGCAAAACATCAAGCAGCTTCAACAGGAAGATCACGAACGGCGGAGTAAACTGGAACGTGCTGAGGAAGAATCTCTGGAGTGGCAACTTAAATACGATCAGTTGAAGGCAGAAGCGGAACGTCTGGAAGCTGAAGATGCTGCCCGTAAGGAAGAATTTGCATCTTGGGAACGTGAAATAGCGGTAACAGTTGAACAAAAGGAACAGCTTCAGGAGGAGACTCGTTTGGCGGTTGAAGCTGCCAAAACGGCGAAAGCTGAACAGCAGTCCATAGAGCAGGAACGAATGGCCTTGCAGTCTGAATTGGACGAAGTGGGTCAAAAATATGAAATGGCGGCGCATCAGCTTCGTTTGTTACAAGTACAACAGGACGTAGATCGGGAAAATACGGAGAAGATTTCTACAGAATTACGTCAATTACAGGAAGAATACACTAAGCTTCAAACGGAGTACAATGAATGGATTGAACTTATCGAACAGGATCAGTAGATACGGATTATAAATGTATGGCAATCCCCGGCTGCTCATCGCCGGGGATTGTTTGCTTATTGTATCCACTCAGAAGTGTTGATGACAAAAAGCTGTCCTTTGGCAGACGAAATTCTGCTTCGGGACAGCTTTGCCGGGAGGGTCTACTGAAATTATTTCCCGTCTTTGCGACCGGCTTCAAACGGTGTCGATACCGGAATGAACAGGTCGATAATCCCGATAACCAATGCAGCGAGCAATGCGCCCAGAACGGAAACACTGACATTGGTCACCACATACTGAGCGATCCAGATAACCAGAGCGCTCACTAGAAAACCTACGATACCGCGTCCAAATGGAGAAACGCGTCGGCCGAACACTGCCTCGATGATGTAACCAACCAAGGCAATGACAATGGCAAGAATCAGCGCGCTCCAAAAGCCGCCTACACTAAATCCGGGAACGATCCAGCTTACGACCATCAGCACCAGAGCGGCAACGATGAAACGTACAATGTGCCCGAGAATGCTCACGGAATAACCTCCTTTGTTTTTTGAATTTACAGGGTTAGACAAAGGTTAGTGTGTGGCATGAAGAGCTTTCTTATGTGTAAAACAGAGTTGGCAAATAGCGTAAGTTTGCTGCTTTCGGTATAATATAGATATAAGTGAAAGGAGTAGTGAAGTTGGACTCTAAAATTTTCAAAACCCTTGAATATCAAAAAATTCTAAATAAACTAAGTCACTATGCCCAAACGGCAACGGGACAACAGACAGCCCTTCGACTACAGCCCAGCGATGATTTGGAGCATATCAAGAAAATGCTGAAAGGCACGGATGAGGCTTATGCTGCTGATCGCCTCAAAGGAGTGCCTTCATTTAACGGAGTAGTAGATATCACTCCGGCGGTGAAGCGTGCCCGTATTGGTGGAACGTTAAGCCCGCAGGAGTTGCTTGGCATTCGGACAACAGTTCAGGCCGCACGCCGTATACAGGTATACGTGACAAGTTTGCATGAGGAAAATCCTGTCGAAACATTGCTGTATTGGAGTGAGCAGCTTTCGGAGCAGAGAGGTTTGGAAAACTCCATTAAAGGCTGTATTGACGAGAATGCTGAGGTGCTGGATTCTGCCAGCACAGAGCTTTCTCAAATCCGTCGGGAGCTGCGCTCGGGAGAAGTGCGTATTCGTGAAAAGCTGGATTCCATGATTCGTTCCTCAACTGTCTCCAAAATGCTTCAAGATCAGTTGATTACGATTCGCGGAGATCGGTTTGTGATCCCGGTTAAGGCCGAATACCGTTCTTATTTTGGCGGAATTGTTCATGATCAATCCGGGTCTGGTGCAACATTGTTTATCGAGCCTGAATCCATCGTAGCCATGAACAATAAGCTGAGGGAAACAAGGCTGAGAGAAGAGCGTGAAATTGAAGTCATTTTACAAAAGCTGACCGCACTCGTCGCAGAACAAGCAGATATGTTGCTGTATGATGTGGACATTTTGGGCAATCTTGATTTTATTTTTGCAAAAGCGCGTCTCGCCCGTGAAATGAAGGCAACCTTACCTTTAATGAATGACCGCGGATATTTGAAGCTGAAAAAGGGCAGACATCCTCTAATTCCGTTGGAGCAGGTTGTTCCCATTGATGTGGAGTTAGGCAATTCATACACCTCTATTATCGTTACCGGACCGAACACAGGGGGGAAAACCGTTACCCTGAAAACCATTGGCCTACTTAGCTTGATGGCGATGTCTGGACTGTTTGTACCTGTTGAGGATGAAAGCCAGCTATGTGTATTTGATGCAATCTATGCCGATATTGGTGACGAGCAGAGCATTGAGCAAAACTTGAGTACATTTTCCAGTCACATGACCAATATCATTAGCATCCTGAAAAATATGACGCCAAAAAGTCTTGTATTGCTTGACGAAGTGGGGGCAGGAACGGACCCCGCAGAAGGTTCGGCTCTGGCTGTATCTATTTTGGAGCATATACATGCCATGGGTTGCCGCATGGTTGCGACGACTCACTATAGTGAATTGAAGGCGTATGCCTATGAGCGCAAAGGAATTATTAATGCAAGCATGGAGTTTGATGTCGCTACATTAAGCCCGACTTACCGCCTTCTGGTCGGTGTACCCGGACGAAGTAATGCATTTGCCATTGCCGAGCGATTGGGATTGCCAGGGCGTATTTTAGACTATGCCCGTGGTGAGGTAACGGAAGAAGACCAGCGCGTTGAGCACATGATCGCGTCACTGGAGCAGAACCGTTTGACAGCTGAGCAAGAACGGGAAAAAGCGGAGCAGCTACGTAAGGAAATGGAAGCATTGCGTAGCCGTCATCAGATGGAGCTGGATAAGCTGGAGTCCCAACGGGACCGTATGCTGGAAAAAGCTGAGGACGAAGCAAGGGTTCTCGTGGATAAGGCTCGTAGTGAAGCAGAGAAAATCATTACTGATTTGCGTAAATTGGCTCAGGAAGAAGGGGCCTCGGTTAAGGAGCATAAGCTGATTGCAGCTCGCAGAGAACTGGATGAGGCTGAACCGAAACAACGCAAAAAAAGTACCGTCAAACGCCCGGCTGCTACGCGTACTCGTTCTATCATGGCTGGCGATGAAGTATCCGTCCACAGTCTAAATAAAAAAGGCCACGTGGTTGAACTGTCCGGTACCAAGGAAGCTGTGATTCAACTGGGAATCATGAAGATGAAGGTCAGTCTGGATGATCTGGAACTACTGCAACCTGCACAAACAACGACTCCAAGAGTTCAAAAACCAGTGACTGGCGTTAAGCGGACACGGGATGATAACGTACGAAGTGAACTTGATCTTCGGGGGGCGAACGTGGAGGAAGCCTTGATGGAAGTGGACCGCTTCATGGATGAAGCGTTTCTGGCCAATCTGGGTCAGGTACACATTATTCATGGTAAAGGTACGGGTGTCCTGAGAACCGGTATTCAGGAGTACCTCCGCAAGCATAAGCATGTGAAAAGCTACCGTATCGGTAATTACAATGAAGGCGGCACAGGCGTAACAGTTGCTGAATTGGAATAGCTAGGGGTTGCCGGCTTTGCCCGGGAACGCTTGGTAGAACGGGAGGGACGAAGTGAAGATGGCGATTGATGAATTGCTGTCACATCCGTTGGGGATGATGCTGGGTTATTTCTCGGTGGCGGTGCTGGAGCTAATTGTATTTTTGTCGTGTTTTGAGCTGGTAACCCGCTATAAATGCTGGGAAGAGATCAAGCGCGGCAATGTTTCGGTAGCCATGGCTACGGGAGGGAAAATGTTCGGTATTTGCAACGTACTCCGCTTTGCAATGGAAGCCAAATCCAGTGTGTATGATACGATGATTTGGTCGTTCGTTGGCTTTTTACTGCTTCTTGCGGCGTACTTTCTTTTTGAGTTTCTGACACCAGTATTTTCTATCGATCAACAGATTAAAGAGGATAATCGTGCTGTCGGCTTGTTCTCCATGATTATTTCCATATCTTTATCTTATGTGATCGGTGCCAGTGTAACTTGACACACTTGTATACTAGAGCTTGGTATACGCTTGGAACGGAAGGATGATAAAGCTTGGAAATGACTATTTGTCCATGGTGTAACATGGAAATTATTTGGGATGAAGAATTAGGACCTGAGGAAGAGTGTCCTTATTGCCATAATGATCTAAAAGGGTACTCTGACATCACCGATGATGAAGATGAGTCTGTTTCTCCACCTGTTCATAGACATGCCGGTGAGCATGGACATGAAGAGACGAAACATGATCATGTGGCTTCTGTAACCCCGGCGCCCCACTCTCATGAAAAAGAAGACCTGAAGGGTTATCGGACACTGAGTATTCAGCTCGGTGATGATGAGGAGCAGGATATTTTATATGAGGCAGAGGATGAAATCGTAGTTGAAAAACCGGTTGATGCACCGTTGTTGCAGGATAATGAGCTTCATAAGTTGCCTGTGCTGCATACTTTGCAAAAATTTGAAGAAAGCGGTGCGGATCTGATGGCTTATGAACAAGGCGCTGAACAAATACTCGACAGACAAGATGAGGTTCTTGAATGTTCTCAATGTGGGGAGTACATGCTGCATGCAGGTTCGCAAACCGTAACCAGAGAAGGTTTTGAACCGTCGATGTCTCCAGCGCTGGGCAAGCCCGTTCTGGATTTGCCGTTCGTCTTGAATGTTTATGTATGCCCTAGCTGCTTCCATGTCCAGCAGACACTGTCAGAGAATGACCGACTGCGGATGCTGGAGAAGCTCAGCGGTATTTCCAACAATTAAATAGCAATCCCCCGGATAGGCCCAAGCTCAATACGGGCATCTTAAATCGAAGAAATCTTTGAACAAGCTGGCTTGAAATAAGCTGATTGGTGATTTTTCGGTTAGGGGGAACTGCATTGAAATCAAACCTGAACGGACAATCCATTCTGCTATTAAGCTTGAATGGATTGTTTGTGTTTGCAGCAGCATTGTCAGGCACATTTCTTAACGTGTATTTGTGGAAAAGCAGGCAGGATTACGCGATGATCGGCTGGTTTAATGTTAGTCAACAAATTGCACTGGGAATTATGGTCTGGGTGGCTGGAAAGTGGGTCAAGGAACATAACAAAATGAATGCCCTACGCGTGGGGACCGCATTATCAGGCCTATTTTATCTGATCGTGTTATATACGGGACCGCAGGCTGTGAACTACATATGGCCGCTCGGGATGCTGCTGGGTGCAGCATTAGGTTTATTCTGGCTGGCGTTTAATGTGATTTTTTTCGAAGTCACGGATCAGGCAAGCCGTGATCATTTTAACGGATGGGTGGGTCTGCTGGGCTCGTTTTCTGGTATAGTGGGTCCTTGGCTGTCCGGTTGGATTATTGCCCGTATGGAGGATGACGCAGGTTATCGCGTGATATTCAGTATTTCCTTGGCCTTTTATGTCGTAGGAGTGGTGCTTAGTTTCTTTCTTCGCAAACGTAAGCCGACAGGAAATTACAATTGGAAAGAGCCCAAGCAACGATTGTCACAAAAAGGGAGTATGTGGCGTCCGTTGTCGTTATCGCTTATTGCCCAGGGCATCCGTGAAGGGGTGTTTGCCTTCCTGATTACGCTGCTCGTATATGTAGCTACCCAACAGGAATGGAAGCTGGCACAGTTTTCACTTATCACCTCGGCGGTATCATTTTTCAGCTTTTGGGCTGTCGGAAAATGGCTCAAGCCACACTATCGTTCGGCGGGTATGCTGTTGGGTGCCGTGTTGTTGGTGATCGCGCTATTACCGTTATTGTGGCGTATGGAGTATAGCACACTACTGATTATGGGGATCGGCACCGCTTTATTTATGCCTTTATATTTAATTCCCATGATTTCTGCGAGCTTTGATTTAATGGGGACGAGTAAAGGAGATGCCAATCAGAGAGTGGAACTGGTTGTACTGCGCGAACTATGCTTAATGGTAGGCCGATTGACCGGAACACTCATTTTCTTGGGTGTCCTAAGTATCAGCAAGGCTCCTACGGCGATGATCTGGTTGTTGATTGGCCTTGCATTGATGCCAGTGCTCGGATGGTTTTTTATGCGAAGTGTGCTGAAAATGGAACAAAAGACGAAGCAGAGCAAATCTCATTCCCATGCACAACGCTGGCACAAGCAAACCGAATAGTTTGAAAATACATTAAAAAAGACCTCCAGACCCAATTAGTAGGGGAAAGAGGTTCTTTTTGTATTCATATGTTAAACCATCGGTTCTGTTGTTTCAGGCGAGGGCTTGGTAGTACGGTTTAGAGAATAAAGCTCCATTTCAGGTCGGTGTGTGCCCGTCAGTTCATCAGCCAATAGCTGTGCGGCCATCATACTCGTAACCGTCCCATTTCCCCCGTAACCCTCCAAAAAATAGCAGTTTGGAAAACGTGGATGTGGACCAATATACGGCAAGCCGTCGTGAGAGGAGCCGAATACAGCCGCCCAAGCATAGTCGATCTGAAATGGAACACCCGGAAAATGCTCCTGTAGCGTTTGCAGCAGCTTTTGCTGTTGGTGTAGCAGCCTGATTTCACGTTGATGGGCGTCCAGTACAGGTTCATCCAAACCACCAATAATGATGCGTCCTTCCGGTGTTGAGCGTATGTACAGATAAGGACGAGTAGTTTCCCAAATCAGACACTGCTCATACCACAAGGGAACATCTCCGATTGGATTGGTGGCGATAGCATAAGAGCTTTCTAGAACGGCTCCGCGATCTGATTTAATCTCCTGTGTTTCATAACCCGTTGCAAAAATGATTTTTTTCGCTCGGATAATTCCACCGCTGGTATAACAAACAACTTCATTTTCATTAAATTCAAAATGCTTGGCTTCCGTATGCTCATATAAGCGTACACCGAGACGGCTGGCGGATTGCAACAGTCCTTGGGCAAACAAAAATGGATTAACCTCGGCATCTTCGTGCGTGTACAAGGCTGCTGATTTTCGAAAAGGAAATCGGGCTGCAATCTGTTGCTCATCCCAGTATTCGACGGGAAATCCAAACCGGGTTAGCTGTTTGTACTCTTCCTGAAGGATCTGCACATCCTCCGATGTACTTGCATAGTACAGGCTACTGCGGCGTATAAAGGACGGATCAATTTCCAGCGTGGTAGACAGTTTTTCCAACTGATCCAGAGCATCTTTGCACATACGGTAAAACAGTACACCGTTCGTTTCACCAAACGTATTGATGAAGGAGGTTAAGGTCTTATCATTGCTATATTGCAGCAGTCCGGTATTGGCCGAAGAACTTCCATGTACCAGCTTGCGTTTATCAATAACCACGGTGTCTACCTGTCGTTCTCCCAATAGCCGGGAGCAGATGGACCCACCCATCCCGCCTCCGATGATCAGTACATCACAATTTAAATCCTCTGCCAAAGGCGGAAAATCCGATGTTTGCTCCAAGGTACTCGGCCAATACGTATTCCCGCTAATCAATTCCATATAAACAGCACTCCTTATAGGCAATATGTAGTATCTCTTATGTGTACATAGTATTTCGCCAAACGGACAAGATAACCAGCGTGCAACAAAACATTTAAGGAGGCACAGAGACTATGCAATCTACCAACATGCAACCCTTGACAGGCAAAGAGCTGGAGTACATCGTGGACTCCATTTCCAATGAAGAACTGCTGCTCAAGCAATGTACGGCGACAGCAGCATCCATTCAGCATCCAGCCATTCAGCAAGCTTGTCTGCAATTCGCGAGAACTCATGAGAACCACCTGAACCTGCTTTCCAATGCACTTCAACAGCACCAGCAGCTTGCTCCTATGCAACCGCAGCAGTAATTATGGATTAACCAATAAAGGAGGTAATATCACGATGTTTTCACAGAACAATACGTCATTTATGCCCGAAGAAGATTTGCTCTATACCATTCTTGCCGATATGAAACGCACGGTGGGAGAGTATACAACAGCGACAACGGAATCCAATTGTCCGTCTGTGCGTCAGATGTTCACCGACCTTACGAACGATACGCTGCGCCTACAAGGCGATTTGTATCGTCTGATGAGTCAGAACAATATGTACTCCACTTCGTCAAAAGCACTGCGCATCGATTTGGACAAACAGATTCAAGAAGCTCGCAAGACCCAACACGAATGCCAACAGTTCATTCAGCAAAAGTCGTCATCAGCGGGGGGATATGGTCAACCTATGCATCAGCAAGGGCAGCCTACTCACCAAAATAACCCTTACTATATGTAAACGGGATATTCCGTTTTTGAAGCAATTTCCCATAACAGCCGTCCGTCTGCCGGGTTTACCGGGGCGGACGGTTTTTCTTTGCAGGTTTAAAGTGCGTATTGTATGATGTATAGTAATCTCTTTCGATGGAGGCCTTATGTAGAATGACAGAGCTAAATGGTTTGAAATTAAAAGTGCTGGAATTGTTAAAAGAAGATGCAAGAAGAACACCGACTTTGTTGGCTACTTTACTGGGGGTTGACGAGCAGGATGTACGCACCTCAATTAAAGAGCTAGAAGACCAACATGTAATCGTTAAGTACGCCGCCGTAGTCAATTGGGATAAAGTCGACGACGAAAAGGTTACTGCTTTGATTGAAGTACAGATTACACCCGAGCGTGGAAGAGGATTTGAAGGTATTGCAGAACGGATTTATTTGTATCCGCAAGTTAAATCGGTTTATCTCATGTCTGGAGCATACGACTTGCTGGTAGAAGTTGAAGGCCGCAACCTCCGTGAGGTCGCTAATTTTGTGTCGGAGAAACTGTCTCCTATTGACTCGGTCTTGTCCACCAAGACTAATTTTACGCTTAAAAAATACAAGCAGGACGGAATTATCTTTGAGGATCATCAGGAAGATAATCGTCTGGTGATTTCGCCGTAAAGGAAGATCATGATGAATCTCAAAACAGAAGCATTTACCGACAGTAACAAAGCCATGAGTTCCTATTTGTCCCCGTTGGTGCGCGAAATTCCATCTTCGGGCATTCGTAAGTTTTTTGACTTGGTGGGTGGCAACAAGGATATTATTACCCTTGGTGTAGGCGAACCGGATTTTACAACCCCTTGGCATATGCGGGAAGCCTGTGTCTATTCATTAGAGCGAGGTTTTACCAGCTACACGTCTAATGCGGGAACGCCAGAACTGCGTGAAGCGATTAGTGATTATCTGAATGAGCAATTTGAAGTTAATTATGATCCTAAAAATGAGATTATCGTGACCGTTGGGGGAAGCGAGGCGATTGATCTTGCTTTGCGTGCGTTAATTGTACCTGGCGACGAAATTCTCGTGCCCGAGCCGTGCTACATTTCATATTCTCCAATCACTTCAATTGGAGGCGGGATTCCGGTAGGTATTGAAACATTTGCTAAGGATGAATTTAAGCTGACGGCTGAGGCGTTGGAGGCAAAAATTACACCTAAATCCAAGGTGCTGATTTTATGCTATCCGAGTAATCCAACTGGGGCTACGATGACTTATGAAGATTGGCTTCCGATTGCCGAAGTCGTGGAAAAGCATGATTTGATCGTCATTTCTGATGAAATTTATGCTGAATTGAATTATGGAGAGAAGCATGTTAGTTTTGCCGCTATGCCTGGTATGATGGATCGTACGATTCTCGTCAGTGGTTTCTCCAAAGCCTTCGCCATGACAGGCTGGCGTATTGGATATACATGCGGACATCCAGATCTGATTGCGGCTATGCTCAAAATCCATCAGTACACCGTAATGTGTGCGCCTTCTATGGGGCAAGTTGCGGCACTGGAAGGCTTGCGGAATGGTTTGGGTGAGAAAGATCGTATGGTAGAAGCCTATAATCAGCGTCGCCGTCTGATGGTTGAAGGGTTCCGGGAAATCGGCCTGGAGTGCCATGAGCCAAGAGGGGCTTTTTATGTTTTCCCTAGTATTCAAAGCACGGGACTTAGCTCAGATGAATTTGCACAGCGTCTATTGGCAGAGGCTAAAGTTGCGGCTGTACCGGGTAATGTGTTCGGTTTGGGAGGCGAAGGCTATCTTCGTTGCTCATACGCGACTTCTGTTGCTCAGCTGACGGAGGCACTGGATCGGATTGGTCATTTTGTAGAAAAAGTAAGAAAAGAAGGTTAAAATTATTTTTTTATGGGTAATTCATAAAAAATAGTCTTTTATTTCTAAATTTCTATGCTATAATTTGAATTCGAAAGCAGGAAGTTCAATTTTTCAATTGTAGGAGGAATGCTCATGTCATATGTTGGATATAATTCGTCTAGTTCAATAGGATACGACATTTCCCTAGAAGATGAAATTTTGTTCCTGCGCAATGAGATGATGCGGACGTTTCAGGAAGAGCAGTCCTTCACCTCTGATCTTGTCATCGAGATTAGTTGCAAGCTCGATTTGAAAATCAATGAATACATGAAAATGTATGGTACGGAATGCAAGGTTTAACCGTGTGAAGTCAGCCAAAGGTAAGAAGGAGGCCGTAGGGCCTTCTTTTTTTGCGTTCACAACTTATGATATATTAATGGCATGGAAGAGGGGGCGTACATATGAGAACAGGGCTAAAAAGGCTATCGCCATGGATTATCGGAATGTTGACACTTGTATTATTGGCTGGATGTGGGGGACGGGACAAGGACAGCTTCTCCATTTTTATTATGGATAAAGGGGATGCTTCAGTCATCCGTGAAGAGCTGGCACAAAAGCTTAAGGATAAGCTGGGCGAACAGGCTCCGACTATTGAGATTTCAGTCAGTCCGCTGTATAACCAGCAGAAGCTGGTTGTAGAATATGCGGCCGGGGAGCATGATCTGTTTCTTTTGCCGGAAGAGGACATGAAGCTGTATGGACAGAATGGTTCGAATCTGCCGTTAGATGATGCTTTTGACAAGAAGACGTACGCTCGGGGCGTGTTCGAGGGCGGCGTATTTAAGAAGAAGGGGCAGGAGGAAGAAGAAACAGATGTAAGCAAGGAAACTCATTTGTTCGGAATTCCGGTGGAGCAGATGAAGATGTTTAAGGAGCTAAAATATAACTCAAAAACATTATTTGCTACCGTGCCGCCTCGTACAAGCAATAAGGAAGAAGCCATCAAGGTGCTGAAAGCACTTACGGAATGATAAGGGGGATGGAGTAATATGGGGATCTATACCAGAACAGGTGATGAAGGACAAACTTCTGTGATTGGAGGTCGAGTGTCCAAAGATGATGACCGTGTGGAGGCATACGGTACAATTGACGAGCTGAACAGCTTTGTAGGACAAGCGATCAGCTTTGCCGAAGGGGAAAAGTTTGCGGATATTCGGACTCAATTGGAGGAAATACAGCAGGAGCTGTTTGATTGTGGTTCGGATTTGGCGTTTGTTAAAATCAGTGAAAGCAAATATAAGGTGAAAGACGAGCTGGCAGAGCGACTGGAAGGCTGGATTGATGCATGTCAGGAGGAAAATCCGAAGGTGGAGCGTTTTATTATACCGGGTGGTAGCACATTATCCTCAACGCTTCATGTTTGCCGTACGGTTTGCCGACGCGCGGAACGCCGTGCTGTTACACTAGGTAAACATACGGACATCAATCCGGCGGTACGTCGGTATTTGAACCGTCTTTCCGATTATTTCTTTGCCGTTGCTCGCACAGCGAATGTCCGTCAGGGTGTGCCCGATGTCGAATATGTGCGCAGCAAAAAAGTGTTCCGCAAATAAGGAGGCAACCGGGAATTTGTGATGAGCTTGTACTATGAACCTATCGTATATACGATCCCTCCTGAGGAGGAGGGCATGCTGTTGAAGACTATTTTACAAAAACGTATGAACATTTCTCGAAAGTTAATATCCAAACTCAAGCTGACCGAGCAAGGTATTATGCTGAACGGGACACGTGTGTACATCAGCGTAAAGGTGAAGTCCGGGGATCGAGTAGAAATTCGCATGGAGCGCGAGCGTTCTGATGATATTTTACCTGAACCCATTCCTTTTGAGATATTGTTTGAGGATGAACATTTGTTAGTGGTGAACAAGGCGGCGGGTATGATTGTCCATCCAACTCACGGTCATTACACTGGAACACTGGCTAATGGGGTTGTGCATTATTGGCAGGCCAAGGGAGAACTGTTCCGGTTTCGTCCTGTTCATCGTCTTGATCAAGAGACGACGGGTGTGCTGGTAGTAGCCAAAAATCCGTATGTACACCAGCATATTTCTGAGCAGATGATTGCGGGAACGGTGGATAAGCGCTATACGGCTCTGGTGCATGGGCGTCCTGAGCTGCAGGAAGGTAAGGTAGACGGACCAATTGACCGCAGCCCGGATAATCCGCATTTACGTATGGTGACCCCGGATGGTTATCCTGCCCTTACGCTGTATAAGCTGGAGGAAGTGTGGAACGGGGGAAGTCGCATCGGACTAAAGTTGGAATCCGGGCGTACGCACCAAATTCGAGTGCATATGACTTATATCGGTTGTCCGTTGATCGGAGATAAAATGTACCGGATTACACCCGATGATGCTGCGCAACGTGAGCGATATGATCAGCTTGATGCCAGGATGCCTCGACAAGCCTTGCACGCCTCAGAGCTTTCCTTGGAGCATCCTGTAACCGGGGGGCGGCTGACGTTCTATGCTCCTCTACCTGAAGATATGGCTGAAATGCAGGAGCTATTAAGAGCGCAATATTTTTCAGAATAAAATATAAATAAGCTATCAAAACCAAATGGAGGTTAATCTAGCGATGAGCCAACTGAAAGTATATCAGTATTCTAAATGCAGTACCTGCCGTAATGCAGTGAAATGGCTGCAAAACAAGGGACATGAGACGGAACTTATTCCTATTTTTGAACAGCCGCCCGGCCCGGAGGAATTGGAAGATTTAATTCGAAAAAGCGGGCTGGAGCTAAAAAAGTTTTTTAATACAAGCGGTGAGGTGTATAAAGAGTTAAAGCTGAAAGATAAGCTTGGAGACATGAGTCGTGAAGAGCAAATTTCGCTTTTATCCTCGAATGGAAGATTAATCAAACGCCCGATTGTAACCGACGGGAACAAAGTAACGATAGGATTCAAAGAGGAAACATTTGAGGGCACATGGGAAGCTCAATAACGCCCAATTTACACTCACGATATGTTATACTGTGGGGGTTAAATATTATGATGAATGGGAGCAATACAATCTGTGACACAACGCAATGAACAATCCGTAATGCTGGTTGACGGTATGGCCCTGCTATTTCGCGCTTATTATGCAACCGCCGCAAACGGTTATATCCGTCGTACAAAAGCTGGGGTGCCAACGAACGCCATATATGGTTTTATTCGATATTTTTGGGACGCAGTCCAAACGTTTAATCCTACACATGTCATTTGCTGCTGGGATATGGGCGGAACGACATTCCGTGGGGAACATTTTGCTGCGTATAAAGGAAACCGAGCCGACGCACCGGATGATTTGATTCCCCAATTTACATTGATTCGTGAAGTGACGGACAGCCTCGGCATTCCCAACATTGGAGCGGAAGGCTTTGAAGCCGATGATTGTATCGGTACGCTTGCACGTCATTATTCGCAAAATGAGGACATGGATGTAATGATTCTCTCAGGAGATCATGATTTACTTCAATTAGTGGATGAGCGGACACGGGTCATTATTATGAAAAAAGGGCACGGCAATTATATGGTATACACCCCGGAGACCCTGCTGACTGAAAAAGGGCTTAAGCCACGTCAAGTGGTGGACCTTAAAGGCCTGATGGGGGATGCAAGCGATAATTATCCCGGAGTACGAGGTATTGGCGAGAAAACGGCACTCAAGCTGGTTCAGGAATACGACTCTATTGAGGGCATTCTGGAGAATCTGGATCAATTAACACCCTCGGTCCGTAAAAAAATTGAGAGTGATTTGGATATGCTGCATCTTTCACGCAAACTTGCTGAAATTCACTGTGGTGTACCTGTAGCATGTGCTTTGGATAGCTGTCTGCTGACGCTGGATCACGTGCAAATTGTAGACAAGTTTGAGCAGCTTGAAATGAAAAGCTTGTGTACATTGATGGGTGTCGCAACCGGATCTTAATAAAGCTGTTAGGCTTGATACGGACAATTTAAGTAAAGTAAGTAATATAGGGATGCTGACGCTTGGTGCGTTAGTGTCCTTATTTATATACCCATATGTCGACGGAGTTATATAGTCATGTGAAGGATTATATACAATTGCGATAAGGGGATTGACCTCAGGTACATTTCAGGTGAATATAGTGGAGAGAGAACCGGATTATCGAAAGGGGACAACAGCAACTATGACAGTATTGGGAGCAATTGAGGCAGGCGGTACCAAATTTGTATGTGGAATTGGCAACGAACGTGGAGAGGTACTGGAACGGGCGAGCTTTCCAACAACCACCCCAGCAGAAACAATGGAGAATGTCATCGCATTTTTTGAAGGCAAGGGCATTGAAGCATTGGGCGTAGGCTCGTTCGGGCCGATTGATCCTATCGAAGGTAGTGATACATATGGCTATATTACAACAACGCCAAAGCCACATTGGGGAAATTACAATCTGATTGGCAAACTGAAAGAGCATTTTGATGTGCCTATGGGGTTTGACACGGATGTGAATGGAGCAGCACTTGGTGAGTCTATTTGGGGTGCCGCCAAAGGATTGGACAACTGTCTGTATATTACGATAGGTACAGGCATCGGGGCGGGTGCTTTGGTTGGTGGAAAGCTGATACATGGATTATCCCACCCGGAAATGGGGCATATTCTGGTACGTCGTCACCCAGAAGATACTTACGAGGGGACATGTCCTTATCACGGAGATTGTTTGGAGGGACTGGCAGCAGGTCCTGCGCTCGAAAAAAGATGGAAGGTTAAAGGACATGAGCTTTCTGTCGATCACTCGGCCTGGGAAATGGAAGCGTACTATCTGGCACAGGCTTTAATGAGCTATGTATTAATCCTGTCACCGCAAAAAATTATTATGGGCGGGGGAGTGATGAAGCAGGACCAACTGTTCCCGCTCATTCGTACCAAGCTTCAAGAACTTTTGAACGGATACGTACAGCATTCGAGTCTGGCAACAGATATTGAGCAATATATCGTATCTCCGGGATTGGGTGACAATGCTGGATTGTGCGGTGCTCTGGCATTGGCAAAGGAAAAGCTGAATCATTAGAATTTATGGTTGACGGCACTCCAAGGTACGGTTATTATATAGGCAACAGTATAGTACGGCTCAAAAAGGGAAGCACCTTTCTTGCGAATACGCAGGATGGGTGCTTTTTTTTGCGTTTTTGTGTTGTGCGGGACTGTCTTTCAACGATATGAGGGAGGAAGAAATCATGGATATTGTATTTTTAAATCGCTTGTCCAAACGAAATGAACAGGGCTATGAGGACTTTGCTCAGGTATGGATTGGGCAGCATGAAGGGGGATGGAGTGCAGGCTGGAGCACACAGCATGTCCCGGATGAAAGTATAGACGACCTTTGGTATGAGGGCAGCTTGTGGCAGGAATTACTACATGTATACCGTCATGAGCTGGCGCTCAAAATGGCTGAGGGCTATAGGCCCTTAATCCATGGCGTATTTCATGAGCAAGAAGGATCATCAGGACGAGGACAAACGCTGCAAAAGCTGTATTGCTACAGTGATTTGTTTCCACGTGATGAAGTGTATGAGCAGTTGACGATGTGGAGACGGCAAAAGGCAGCAACGGAACGAAAAGCACCTTATTTTATCGCTACGAATCGGCTGCTTCGACTCATTAGCGTCTATCTTCCCCATACCGAAGAAGAACTGTTGGAACTGCCTGGTATGGGGCAGGGTAAAGTGTCGCAATATGGGACGGAGCTATTGGCTATTACGACACAAAATGACCGGACCACACCATTTCCGTTAAACTGGGTAACAGAGACGCTGGAAGAAGAAGTTTTTTTGTCATGGCTATACAAGCAAAAAGAGAACCAGTACAGGCAGGAGCTGAACAAATTCAGCCTAACTAGAACGATTATCGAAGGCATTTCGGACGGTCTTTCACTGGAGCATATCGGAATGAAGACAGGTTTGCATCGTAGAGAGATGATTGAAGCTGTGGAGCATTTGGACAGGGATGGCATTGATATGGAGAAGCTGATCCGCAAGGAGTTGGTGAATGTATCTGAGGAGGAGCAGGCAGCCATCTGGTCTGCTTATGAAGAGTTGGGGGATACGCTGCTCAAGCCCGTCATGCTGAAAGTGTATGGGGAAGAAAAGGCAACCGAAACAGGACTGGATCAAATTTACGAGCGTCTGCGTCTGATCCGTATACGGTTTCGTCATCAGCAGGTACCCGACCGACATGTTGGATAATATAGAACTGATTGAATAAAGCTAAAGTATTAAAGTACATTCAGGGTTCAACATACTAAAAAGCAGCAGCGAGTTCCACACAGGACACGGCTGCTGCTTTTTATGACCAAGCTGAAAATCGAAAAAAGTATCCAACTCGGTACTTTTCCCCCCTGTTCTTTTTAAACCCAGTCTTTCTTGCGGAAAATACAGAACATACTGACACCTAATGCCACCATAATACCAATGACGACAAAATAGCCATAACGTGTATGAAGCTCAGGCATATTATCGAAGTTCATCCCATATATTCCGGTAATGACTGTCAATGGCATAAATACGGTCGTAATTGCCGTAAACACACGCATAATTTCATTGGCACGGTTGGCGATACTGGATTGATAAGCTTCTCGAAGGTTACCCATCAAGTCGCGGTAAGTTTCAAAAGTCTCCGAAATTTTCACAGCATTTTCATAAATGTCGCTGAAATATTTTTGCAATTGATCGTCGATGAGCCGCAAATCCCGTTTGTTCAGGGTATTGATGACTTCTTTTTGTGGACCCAGCACTTTTTTCAGCCACAGAATCTCACTTCGTAAGCCGATGATTTCGTTCAAATGCGACTTTTTCGTATGCATTAGAATATCTTCTTCCAGCTTCTCAATGCGGACCTCAATCCGGTCACCAACCAGAAAATAGTTGTCAACAATCAAGTCGACCAACAGATACATAAAACGGTCAGGCTGGCTGACTTCTTGCTCCCACAGCATAGGCTTGAGGGTACGAAGCTCATTTATTTTCTGCTTGGTCACCGTAATGATAAAATGGCGGCCGAGAAAAATGTTCAAAGCTCGCAAAAATATTTCTTCATCATCAAAACGAATGCTATTTACAACGATAAAATAATGGCTTTCATAAATTTCAATCTTCGGACGCTGTTCTTCTTCACTCAAACAGTCTTCTACTGCAAGATCATGCATGGAAAATAAAGGCTGGAGCACTGCCAAATCATCGACATCGGCATCAATCCAATAAAAACCTTCTGCCGGTGCAGTAAGCGCCATTTCAATTTCTTCGACAGGGGTAAAAACCCCGTTGTTGACCAAACGGATTTTCATATATGTCACTCCTTATGCTCCGTCGTAACGGAAATACGTTTACCTTAAGCATAAGGAATGGACTCAGTTAGCCAGTTAGCCGGTGCGGGTAAGCGTGCACTCCCATCAAAAGCCGGAGGCTTTTGGAGCATGCAGAGCCTGGCGTCCCGTCTTTCGGCAAGCTGAAGTCATTCCTATGCTGTTGTTCAGGGATCGCCGCCTATTCGGACTCGGGTCGCCTTCCATTCCGGATTCACCTCTCAAATGTTCTTTTTTAGATTGCCACAGTATCGCAGGAAACACTCAAATCTGCACTACTGCTCCATATTTTTGCCTAATAGCACTTGTATAGTATAACGCTCGGCCTACGGCCTTTCAAGCGCAAAATCATGGGCTAAATCAACAGTAGTGGCAAGAGCTTCAGCGATAGGAGGGATATGATTTAACCTATGGAAAAGGTAGACAAAATGTGAATGCAGGGTACAAATTTAAAAGTCCCATCTTGACGAAGCCCAGCCGATGCATTAAAGTGAACAACAAGAACTTTGTGAACCTAAAATGAATATAGCGAAATCTTATCAAGAGCAGGTGGAGGGACTAGCCCGATGATACCCGGCAACCGGCGATTTTAATCGCACGGTGCTAATTCTTGCAGGACGCGCGCTTTGTACAAAGAGCGTTGCCCTGACAGATGAGAGAGGCGCATATGGATACAAATATGACCTTTCTCTAACCTGAGAAAGGTCTTTTTATTATATGCCCGGCATCTCAACAAGACGATTTTCGCAAAACTTACCGAACAAGGAGTGAGTTTACATGCCGATTAAAATCCCAGACACGCTACCTGCCAAGGAAGTGCTGGAGGGCGAAAATATTTTCGTAATGGATGAAAGCTTGGCTTATCATCAGGATATTCGTCCGTTGCGTATCGCCATTTTGAATTTAATGCCTACAAAGGAGACGACGGAAACCCAACTGTTGCGCTTGGTCGGCAATACGCCGCTGCAAGTGGACGTCACGCTGGTGCACATGAAATCTCATGTATCCAAAAATACATCGCAAGAATATTTGAACATGTTCTATAAAACGTTTGACGAGATCAAGAACAGTCGTTTTGACGGCATGGTCATTACAGGAGCCCCGGTTGAACAGCTTGAGTTTGAGGATGTGAACTACTGGGAGGAGATCCAGCAAATCTTTGAATGGACGAAAACGAATGTAACTTCGACCATGCATATCTGTTGGGCCTCACAGGCAGGCTTATACCATCATTTCGATGTCCCAAAATACGGGCTCGACTACAAATGCTTTGGCGTATTTCCACACACTGTGATTAAACCTAAAGTAAAATTGCTACGCGGCTTTGATGAACTGTTTTATGCTCCTCACTCCAGACATACGGAGGTTCGGCGGGAAGATATTGATCATATTGCCGAATTAGAAGTTTTATCCGAATCCGAGGAAGCTGGAGTGTACCTCGTAGCCACGCTTGACGGTAAACAAATTTTTGTAACTGGGCATTCTGAATATGACCCGCTTTCCCTGAAATGGGAATACGACCGCGATGTGGGCAAAGGAATGGAAGTTGAAGTCCCCAAAAATTATTTCCCTAATGATGATCCCAAGCGCACACCGCCCTCAATCTGGCGAGCGCACGCCAATTTATTATTCTCGAATTGGCTGAACTATTATGTATACCAAGAAACACCTTACGATATCGGGCCCCAGATTTAAAAAGGGGCTTGTAGTTTACCCTTGTACAGTACCACCTTGCAGTAGCGCAGCAGTATAGTCTTTGACATCCATTTTTGCAGGATATGTTATAGCACCCACTATGGAAGTTAACAGGAGGATTCATATGAGTGAGAAACAGTGGAAAATCGAAAGCAGATTGGCACAAATCGGTTCAGTAGAGGAGCCAGTAACCGGGGCTGTTAATTACCCGATTTACCAATCTACGGCGTTCCGCCATCCCCGTCTAGGTCAAAGCACAGGATTTGATTACATTCGGACGATCAATCCCACGCGAAAGGTACTGGAAGAGGCTTCTGCTGCACTTGAATCTGGTGATGCAGGTTTTGCATGTAGCTCAGGTATGGCGGCGCTGCAAACGGTATTTGCATTGTTTGGACAGGGAGATCACCTCATTGTATCGCTGGATCTGTATGGCGGGACATATCGCTTGCTGGAGCGTATTTTATCTAAATTTGGTGTAACAGCAAGTTATGTGGATACGAACGATCTTGAAGCACTCGAACAGTCATGTCGACCGAATACCAAAGCTGTATTCATAGAAACACCTACAAATCCGTTAATGATGATCACTGATATTCGAGCGGTTGCCGAGTGGGCATCACAACATCAGTTGCTTACCATTGTAGATAATACGCTGCTAACCCCATATTTCCAGCGGCCATTGGAGCTGGGCGCGGATATTGTGGTACATAGCGCAACCAAATATTTGGGCGGACACAATGATGTGCTGGCAGGGCTGATCGTAACCAAAGGCAAAGAGCTATCAGCTGAAATTTCCTTCCTGCACAATTCCATAGGGGCCGTGCTTTCCCCGAGCGACTGCTATCAGTTGATGAAGGGGATGAAGACGTTAGCGCTGCGTATGGACCGACATCAGCATAATGCAACAGTGCTATCTAACTATTTACTGACGCATCCGGCGGTGGCGGAAGTATTTTATCCAGCTCTCGAAGGCCACCCAGGTCGTGAGATTCAAAATAAACAATCCAGCGGAAATACGGGTATCTTCTCCTTTAAAGTAAAGGATGCTCGTTATGTGGAGCCTTTGCTTCGTCACATTAAGCTCATTGCGTTTGCGGAAAGTCTCGGCGGTGTGGAATCATTAATGACCTATCCCGCTGTGCAGACACATGCGGACATACCAGCAGAAATTCGGGATGCAGTCGGGGTAGATGACAGGCTGTTGCGTTTCTCCGTCGGCATTGAGCATACAGACGACCTAATTGAAGATTTGCGTTCGGCGCTGGAAGCGGCACGTCAAGAAGTAGAAGGAGGGGAGCAGCAATGATAGAGGATGCGAGAAGGATCGGCCAGGATCTGGACAAAGAGCGGAAGTTCGCTACCAAGCTGCTGCATTTCGGCTCTGAAATTGACAGTGTTACGGGGGCTTCGAGCGTCCCGATCTATCAAGCTTCTACCTTTCACCATCATGATATTTTTAATCCTCCACAGCATGACTATAGCCGTTCAGGTAATCCGACACGACAAGCTTTGGAGGATTATATCGCCTTATTAGAAGGCGGAGCTAGCGGTTTTGCCTTTGCATCAGGTATGGCGGCCATCTCTACTACATTTATGCTCTTGTCTGCTGGAGATCATGTCATTGTTTCAGAGGACGTATATGGAGGAACATATCGACTGCTGACCTCCATTTTGAAACGGATGAATATCGAAACGACCTTTGTTGACATGACGGACCTCAACCTTGTGAAAGAGGCGTTACAGGAGAATACAAGGGCTGTATATATGGAAACCCCGTCCAATCCGACACTCAAAATTACCGATGTAGCAGGAATAACCTCTTGGGCACAGGATAACGGACTTTTGACGCTATTGGATAATACTTTTATGACACCTTATTATCAACGTCCGATTGAGCAGGGTGTCGATATTGTATTGCACAGTGCGACCAAGTTTCTGGGCGGACACAGCGATGTGCTGGCAGGACTTGCGGTAGCACGTACCGAATCGCTGGGGAGACAAATCAAGCAGCTCCAAAATGGACTGGGTACCGTGCTGGCTCCGCAGGAATCATGGTTGCTCATGCGCGGTATGAAGACACTGGAGGCTCGTATGGCTCACAGCGAAAAGAGTGCAGCAAAGCTCGCCAATTGGCTGAACGAGCGCAACGACATTGAGGCGGTGTACTACCCGGGTCTGGAGAATCATCCAGGACGTGAAGTTCATGAGCGTCAATCCAGCGGTTATGGTGCAGTGATATCGTTTGATGTGGGTTCTGGTGAGCGTGCAAAAGAAGTCCTCAGTCGCGTACGTATTCCAATTGTAGCGGTGAGTCTGGGAGCTGTGGAAAGCATCTTGTCGTATCCGGCGATGATGTCACACGCGGCTATGCCCCATAGTGTACGATTGGAGCGCGGGATTACGGACGGATTACTTCGTTTCTCCGTAGGTCTGGAGGATATTGACGACCTGATTAGTGATCTGGATGAGGCGCTGCGCTAGAGCGTTAGCACATCAGTAGTATCTTTGTCGTCTTCAGGCAGGGAGCAAATATGTACAGTACTAAACAGCAAGTTTCCATTCATTCAGGAGGCTTGCTGTTTTCTATAAGAATGACATGAAGGACAGTGTGAAAAAATGCACTTTTCAGTTCTGTTTTCTTATTTCTTGGCTATATGCAATGTTGAGATAAGCTTGGCAGTTGCCTGTTTTCCTAGGTGAAAAGCAGAAAGAAGCGGGAATAAGTATGGTTCCTTACCTAAAGATATGTTAGTATTATCATTAGGTTTTACTATGCTAAATAGCACAGACAACATACAAGGCCAGTCATGAACATACATTACGGCAGGGTTCGAACGCAGGTTTGTGAAAGCATTCTCGTTCATAAGTCCTGTCTTTCATTTCGTCGCCCTGTGACAGCGAAGGAGGATACACCATGAGTGTAATCGACCATATTTTAGATAAAGCCCTACGCGGCGAACGCCTGAATTTAGAGGATACCGTTGCTTTGTTCGAATCAGATGAGGTAGAAAAAATAGGTCATGCGGCGAATAAAGTTATGAATCGCATGCACCCCGATCCCATTAAAACCTTCGTCATCGGACGAAATATTAACTATACGAACGTATGTGACGTATACTGTCGCTTCTGCGCTTTTTACCGTAGACCGGGTTCTGATGAAGGTTATGTTTTGCCGGATGAGGTGATCTTTCAGAAGATCAAGGAAACGCAGGATGTAGGTGGCACCGAAATTCTAATGCAAGGCGGTGTGAATCCGAATCTGCCGTTCAGTTATTATACGGATTTGCTGAAAGCTATCAAGGAGCGTTTTCCCGATATTACGATGCACTCCTTCTCGCCAGCTGAAATTCACAAAATGAAGGAAAAATCCGGTCTATCCATGGAAGACACGATTCGAGCCATTCACGAAGCTGGATTGGATTCGCTTCCGGGTGGAGGCGGAGAAATTTTGGATGACCGCACACGCCGCAAAATTAGCCGTCTCAAAGGCTCTTGGCGTGATTGGATGGATGTGATGCAAACGGCTCACAAGGTTGGGATGAACACGACTGCTACGATGGTTATCGGCTTTGGTGAGTTGATGGAGGAGCGTGCGCTGCATTTGTTGCGTGTTCGTGATGCTCAGGACGAATGCATTGAAAACAAATATAATTCTGAAGGATTTTTGGCCTTTATTCCTTGGACCTTCCAGCCAGACAACACCAATCTGAAGAAGGAACGCCAGACGCCGGAGGAATATTTGAAGACCGTTGCGATCAGTCGTCTTGTATTGGATAACATCAAGCATATTCAGTCTTCATGGGTAACCATGGGACCTGAAATCGGTAAAAAATCGTTGTACTACGGTTGCGATGATTTTGGCAGCACCATGATTGAGGAAAACGTAGTTTCTGCTGCAGGCGCAACGTATAAGGTTAACATCGAATCCATTTTACAGTTGATCCGCGAGACGGGTCACGTTCCGGCACAGCGCAATACCCGTTATGATATTATTCGTACTTTTGACAGTGCCAGCAGTATTGAACATGATTTTATCATGCAAAATTAATATCCGTTAATATATTGTTAATTACAAAACGCTTATCCATCACTAATCTATGTACAAGGATTAGTGTAGATAAGCGTTTTTTGATGTGTTACTTTGCTAAGCTTTCCATCGTTTCATATACATGATCTCAGCCTGCGGGTCTGCCATTTGGATGACTGCCTTAAAGCGCTGCAAATCCAACAGATGAACGCTGTAAACGATGACCATTTGTTCTTTTTTATCCTCAGATTCGCTTTTAATCTTGCCCTCTATCTGGGCAGAGTCTACAACAGGCGTGCTGTGTATACGCAGCCTGCGATATATGGCATCTTCGATGGTTTGCTGTTTCTTGCTGACAACACAAACCATACGCGTCAGACCGGTAAACATCAGCCGGGTCGTTTCATAGGCGGCGAGGCAGGATAAGGCTGAATAGAGAGCTGGCTCCCAGCCTAGCACAAAGCCAGCCGTAATGAGCAGCAGACCATTACACAGCATAACAATCTGTATTAACGGAATCTTGCGATGTGTTAGCAATAATGTGGATGGACGGCCATCGTCTGACTCGTTAAGTCCTAGTGAATCGAGCAGACCACCGTGACGAGCTGCCAGCCCTGCGCCAAGCCCTATACAGATTCCGCCGCCCAAAGCACATACGACCGGATGGCCGCTCACTGCCGGAAAAGGCGAAAGAATGATGGCTGAGCCCGAAAAGGCGAACAAGCCGGGTAGTGCACGAAGCAGCATGGGTTTGTGAGTAGACAGAGAATACAGCAGCATGAGTGGCAAGTTCAAAACGAATAGCAGTAACCCAAAATGCTCCTGTGTATAAAGCGACATGAGTCTGGAGATCCCCGTGACGCCTCCAGCGATCATATCATGCGGATGCAAAAACAATTCCAGACCGACGGATGCCGTAATTCCGCCAATCACCGTATAAAAGACAGGGAACCTGCTCGCATCTCCTGAAGCGGGCTTCACAAGCCGCCTCATAGAGTTTCGGCATGTTTTACAGCGTGCGGCATAGCCTTCCCTCCTATGGATTGTCGTATCCAGCTTTTACAATTACGCCGATTTACTTTCTTCCTTTCGTAGGCGGGGGTCCTTGAACTTAAATATTTTGTTTAACATATTAAAAATAGGTTTTGACTGCTTTGTCAGAAGTGGTCCAAGAATCGCCAGTATGAGTACATAGATGGCTGCAAAGGGTTGAACAATATCAAGCAAACCGCCTTCTTTACCCAAGTTGGCCATGATAATCGAAAATTCACCCCGTGCCACAATGGTCAGGCCGATATTTGCTGACGCTTTGGGAGATAAGGAGGCCGTACGCCCAGCCAGCATTCCTGCCCAAATGTTACCAAACAACGTGAGGACGACTGCTGCCAGTGCAAGCCATATCGCGTTTCCTCCCAGGGACAGTGGATCAATGGATAATCCAAAGCTGAAGAAAAACAGGGCGCCAAAGAAATCGCGGAAAGGAACAATTAAATGCTCGATACGTTTGGCATGTTCCGTTTCGGCCAGTACCAGACCGACTAACAGGGCGCCGATAGCTTCCGCCACATGAATCGTTTCCGAAAAACCAGCCACCAGAAACAGAGAGCCGAAAACAACAAGTCCGAATACCTCATTGGAGCGAATACGGAGAATCCGATTTAACAGAGGGACGGCCTTACGGCCGATAATAATGACTGCAAGCATAAAGCCTAGCGCGATTAGCGCTGATAGCAGCACACCACCGAGCGAGGATGAATCGCTAAGAACCAATCCGGAGAGGATGGAGATGTATACGGCGAGGAAAACATCCTCGAACATAATAATGCCCAAAATCATTTCAGTTTCAGCATTGGCGGTCCGCTTGAGATCTACCAGCACCTTCGCAGCAATAGCACTGGATGATATTGTTGTAATTCCGGCGATAACCAGTGTCTCTGCTACAGGAAAGCCGCTCAGGAAGCCAAGAGCCAGCCCCAGTGTAAAATTGATGCCAATATAAATGGTTCCGCCCACGGCAATGGAACGGCCTGATTTAATTAACCGACCTACTGAGAACTCGAGACCCAAGTAGAAGAGAAGAAACAGCACTCCGATTCTTCCCATAAAATCAATAAATGGGGCGCTTTCGATAAAGCGAAAATCAAAATGCCATAGCTCCATCGCATGTGGCCCAACTGCCATTCCGATCAGGATATAAAAAGGGATGACCGAGAAGCGCAGTTTGGAGGAAATAAGTCCGGCTGCAGCGATGAGAGCAATAGCCAATCCAACCTCAAATACCAGATGATCCATCCAATCACCCGCTTCCGTTCATAAGGATTTGTTTAAAGCGTTTTTGCTGATCGCGTTCCCCAACAACGACTACAGTGGCATCATCGTTAATCATCACTTCAGGACCAGGATTTACATATTTCTTTCCTTTTTTCTCCACAATGGCAATAACAGTGGCTCCCGAATTTTGCCTTACATCCAGCTCACCGATGGATTTGCCGACACTTGCATAATGAGATTCCACTCTATACCATTCGATAATAAAATCGTCAAACGTCATTTCTACACTTTCAAGCTGTTTGGGCTTATAGGTCATACCACCGATGATGGAGGCTACCAATCGCGCTTCCTGATCATTCAGGGTTGTCATAGAAATACTTTGTTCCAGATCCTCGTAATCAAAGTGATACAACTCGCGCCTGCCATCATCATGAATAATAATGACAATTCGGTCGCCACTCTCTGCATCTATTCGATACTTAATCCCGATTCCTGGCAAAATAGACTCTCGAATATCCATTTGTAAAGCCTCCTGTATGATACGTTATTTAAATGAATGGTATGGGAAATAAATCACATACTTTGGGAGTGACATGGAAACTTTCTTTTTGTATTAAATTTTATAAATTAACATAAAAAACCTGATAAATAGACTTTACGTATTACACTTATTGGGACAGGTTAACAAATAGACATGCAAATGTGGTGATGTGCATGCAAAGGGAGGTTAAGCCACATAACTAGAGGTAAATTTGATGGGGAACAAGTACAATTGCTTCTTTAGTTTGCAAATGACAGGAATAAAAGGCAGACGTAGTTTAGGGATGCTCAATAGCAGCACAAGCGCTATCAAAATGACAAAGGGAAGTGATTTGGCCGCAGCGATCACCAGATGAAGTAAAGGGGAGGACTTGCGTATAGCTGGTTTGGAATGATGCTCCAGACCGTGAGAGTCTGTTTCTAACGAGGAAATATCAGCATGAGGCATAAGAGAAGATCCCGCCGTAAACTGAAGGGATTGAGTGGTGTCTTCCGCATGAAACGTCACAGGAAGGGACAAAATCTGAACGAGGCTCAATATGACGATCATGAATGTACGCAGCATGTTCAGCATCGTTGACATCTTATCTCCTCCCTCTTGTGAAAAATTCATATTACTATAACCTTAACATACCCCACCCTAAATATTCAAACGTCTTTCGGTTTTTTTCCTATATCACAGTAATGTTTATAACACGCCAACCGGCTTTTTGAAACCAGATCATCCTCTTTTGAATATGTCTTTCTGTTTCCAGTCGTTCACTTCGTATAACCCTTCAGAGGCCGCCATATACTGAAAGCAGTGATCGAAAGGAGTGAGCCAATGGAACTGTTTACAGTGTGGACCAATACAGACGGAGATCAGGAAACCGACCGGTTTTACGAAGTGGTCAAAAGTAGAACAAAGGGACTACATATGTCACGGCGCGGATTTCGATTCACTTTCAGACAGCTGGATAACAAAGTGGCATGGACCTGCAAGGGCACAGAAAGCAATTCGGCGTTTGAAAGCTTTCTCCCCTGTGTATACAGCATCATGTCTTCGGCAATAGCGGATTATATTATCGAAGTCAAGGAGTGGGGGCTGCTCAATCTCATTCTCACCAAAGCCTGTTCGTTGCTGGAGAAAGAGGATGCAGAGCAAATTCGCAGTATGATTCGTTCACTGTTAAACGATGATGGCCCCAGAGGTCGTTTGAAGCGTCATGGTAAGCTGACTACTCTCCTGGAGAAGGATTTCAAGGAGCTTCGTGTGATCAATTTGGAAGGGCTGATTCAATTTAGGCTCCATGCGTATAAAAAAGAGCTTGAAGAAATCGTCGACTATGCTATGGAAGAATTCTGGGCAGATCGGCAATACGAAGAATTTATGGGGCTGCTTAAATATTTTGTTTTTTTTCAGGAAAGCAAAGTTCCGCTCGTACACGTACTTCACCAAGGCGGACATAATTTTACGATTCTGGATAGTGCCATGGTGCCCATACCGATTCCTGATGCAGATGACATCATTGTCGAGATGCCAGGCATTGAATTGGAAATGGAGGTCGAGGATCGAATCGTGAGCACCCTTATTTCGATTTCTCCTGCTTCCATTATATTGCACACAGACGATGAACACACCCCCATAGTGCGGACACTCCTGCATATTTTTGAAGATAAAGTGAAACTGAGCAGACTTTATCCAGGTCAGGATGTTCAAAAATAATAATCTGTTCGTATAAACTAATGGATTTCTGGAAAGCCTTTGCCTCAAGGGGAGGTTTTTTATGAGATCCATGTTGGTATGGAAACGGATTTTGGGAACCGTGTTAATTGCAACCTGTCTGGTATTGCCCGGCAATGAAGTTTACGGTCACAAAGAACCGGTCCAGCATAAAAAATGGCAGTCCACACCTGTTTTAGCTCCACGCGAAGAGCAGGTTATTACGACCATGACGGTCACGGCAACAGGATATACAGCAGGCTATGAATCGACTGGCAAACGGCCAAGTCATCCCGGTTACGGTATTACGTATTCCGGTGTAAAAGTGCGTCGTGACAAGAACACACTGTCTACGATTGCGGCTGATCCCAAAACGTTTCCTTTGGGAAGCATATTGTACATTCCAGGTTATGGATACGGGATTGTAGCAGATACAGGTTCTGCGATTAAGGGCAATAAAATTGACTTGTATTTTAAAACAACCCGGCAGGTATATTCTGAATGGGGCAAGAAAGATGTGGATGTTCAAATTATAAAAAAAGGGAACGGAAAATGTACAGAAAAGATGGTCAAATCGCTCCAAAAGGTGATAGAAACGCATAAAACTATTCCGACCGCGACACTGGATGCTTCCATATAATCCTTGAATATTGTTTTTTCCAACATCACATACTATGTTGCGGGATGAGCTTATCCCGCAAAACATACTGGGAGGTTGAGAATTATGCCAAATCAAGGCGGAAGTTCTTTCACGAACAAAGGCTTCAAGGCAAGCGCAGGAAATCAGTTCAAAGCGGAATTTGCACAAGACAATACGGTTGGTGTCGTTTCACAAAAGGTAAAGCAGTCTGAACAAAATAAAATTCAAGACAACTTTCAGACACCAAATGAGAAGTATGATGAAGAATTTGCAACAGAACAAGGCGGTACAGGCGCTGTAGCTCAAAAAGTTCAAAACTCCAGTCGCAACAAAGTTCAAAACAATGCTCAAACACCGAACGAAAAGTTCGACGAAAACTTTAACACGAAATAAAAAAGCATATACAATTGATAATGCTCCGGATTATATCCGGGGCATTTCGTTTTAAGTGAAAGTGAATAGGTACAATAGGTCTAAGGTTTTATCTCCTTTTTAATTGTTTTTAAGGTGGAATTAAGGTTTAAAGTGCAAAATAAAGTCAGTTAAACAACACCACCTTGAAGCATAGGGTTTGGGAGGAGATATACAATGGACGAATTTAAAAATAATAACTCCGGACGCCGGAACGACAACGATCAGGTTGATACCGATAATGCAACTCGGCAAAACGATTCGAACGGTTCCTCATATTATTATTCTTACGGCCCTTTTTCTTCAGTTCAATCGGACGGACAACGTAAGGAAGGGCAGTCGGTGGAAAAGGATGTTGAGATTACGCCACCACAGGCAGTGAGACCTCTTCCTCCCTCATACCATCGCGCTATGCCTGAGCAACAGGATGGTTCGGGTCGGAATGGTGGCAACTGGCAATTCAAACCGAATAAGCCCAAGTCGCAGGTGAAAACAATTTTCTTATCTTTTTTGGCTGGGATGCTGGTCATTACGGTATTGATGTACACAGCTGACCGAACAAATATGTTCACACCCGAGACGGCGTTAACTTCGGCGGCAGCTGAAAGTGGAGAAACGACTAATTCAGGAACAACTGGCTCGACTCCAAGCGCAGTTCCGGCTGTGATGCCTTCAGGTACCGCTGATGTTCAATCTGTTGTGGCCAAGGCTGGTCCGGCAGTCGTCAAAATCGAAACGCTTGCCAAACAAACCAGTGGTAGCAGCGGCAGACAAAGCAGCCCTTATTACAATGACCCGCTGTATCAATACTTTTTCGGTAATCAGTATGGTGACAGTGGCAGTAGCGGTAACAGTAATGAAAATGAAGGTAGCAACAGCGGGCAGCTGACTCCGCTTGGTATTGGTTCCGGTTTTATTTTTGATAAATCGGGTTACGTCCTAACCAACAACCATGTTGTTGAAGGCGCGAGTGTGGTTCAGGTTACAGTAGAGGGAACTAATAAGCCTTACGAAGCCAAAGTCTTGGGCAAAAATGCTGATCTTGATTTGGCGGTACTTAAAATTGAAGGCAAAAACAACTTTCCGACAGTAACTTTGGGTGACTCCGATAACGCTAAAGTCGGCGAGTGGATGGTCGCAATCGGCAACCCTGAAGGCTTTGAGCATTCGGTAACAGCCGGGGTGCTAAGTGCGAAAGAACGTACGATCACCATTAATAGTGAATCGACTGGAAAACCGACGCAATACAAGCATCTCATTCAGACGGATGCGTCCATTAACCCTGGTAACTCTGGCGGACCGCTGTTAAATCTGCAAGGGCAGGTTATCGGTATGAACGTAGCTGTTAGTGCAGACGCACAGGGAATCGGGTTTGCGATTCCGTCCAATACAATTTTGGAAGTCGTCGATAAGCTGAAAAATAACCAGCCTATCCCGAAAGAACCTGTACCTTTCATTGGTGCAAGTCTGTTAAATTTGAGTCCTGAAGTAGCCAAAGAATTGGGCACATCCCTAACCGAAGGCTCGGTAGTACGGGATATTATATACAAATCGCCAGCTTATCAGGCCGATCTGCGTCCTTACGATGTGATTATCGGAGCCAATGGCACGCCTTATAGCACATCACAAGAGCTGATCCAGTTCATTCAAAAACAAAAAGTGGGTACAGCACTGACGCTTAACATCGAACGAGCTGGGCAGAAAAAAGATGTTCAGCTGAAAATAGGCAACAAAAATGACTTTAGCTCGACGCTTCAGCAATAAGCTGATAACTCTACAAAAATGAACATGTGCACGCAAGAAACGGAAGGAAGATCCCTTCCGTTTCTTGCTGTATGGAGCAGCCAGATGCTACACGCGTCTACTCCTGCTACAATAGAGGGAAAAGAAGAGATAAAGGAGTTCGATCGTGTATGCGTTCTACTATTCTGATTATTGATGACGATGAAAAAATTGTTTCCATGCTACGCAGAGGGCTGGCATTTGAAGGCTATGAAGTGCTGACAGCCGCCAATGGAGCAGAGGGATTAAATAAAATGCTGACAGCTGAGCCTGATGTGGTCGTGCTGGATGTAATGATGCCGCAGGTCGATGGTTTTGAGGTATGCCGTCGCATGCGGGAGGGTGGAAGCACGGTACCTGTCCTGATGCTTACAGCCAAGGATGAGGTTGAGAATCGGGTTAAGGGCTTGGATCTAGGGGCCGATGATTATCTCGTCAAGCCGTTTGCTCTGGAGGAGCTGCTGGCGCGAGTGCGAGCGCTTTTGCGGCGTAAAACCGAACAACAGGACAATAACGGAAATCGGCTTACCTTCGAGGATTTACAACTGGATAACGAATCCCGTGAAGTGGTTCGTGGCGGCAAACGCTTGGAACTGACAGCCAAAGAATTTGAACTGCTCCATTTGTTCATGCAAAACCCCAAGCGTGTTCTGTCGCGTGATCTGATTATGGACAAAATTTGGGGCTATGACTATAGCGGAGAATCGAATGTGCTGGAAGTATATATTGCCATGCTACGACAAAAAACGGAGCAGGATGGCGGTAAACGGCTCATTCGTACAATTCGGGGAGCTGGCTATATTTTAAGAGGTGATGTGTAATATGTCTATTCGGTGGCGGCTGACAGCTTGGTATTCGAGCATCTTGGCTATTGTACTTGTCATTTTTGGTCTGGCTATTTACGGACTAGTATATTACTACACATATAATGAAGTGAAAAGTCAGCTTATGACTCAGGCGCCACAGATTAACAAGCAATTACGCCTTATTATTAAAGGGGGATTGTTTGAAGTCCCTAACTTGGATTTAGGATTGGAGCAGGGGCGTGGAATAGATGACTCACAGCTATATGTACAAATTTACAATTATACGTCCGGGGTTACCAAAACCACCCAAAATATGAAAGACCTCAATATCACCTTCCCTGTTCCATCTACAGCGGCAGGAGCAGTTCAAAATGAGGGGATTCGACGTGTGAACGTAAATGGGGATTCCTTTATGATTTATCAACAGCCCATTAAGTCCGAGGAGTTGGGGTTGGTGGTCGGGTTGCTACAGGTAGGACAATTCACGGGCTCTCAGGATCGACTCATGAACAGGTTACAAAATGTGCTTGTATACGGTTCGTTGTTTGCATTACTCGCTGCTGCGACCTCAGGTCTCTTTCTGGCTCGCAAGTCTATGAAGCCGCTGGTCAAGGTCATTGAGGGGGCAAATCAGATTCAATCCAGTAATGATTTGAGTGTACGGATTGAATATGACGGACCACCAGATGAAATTGGACAATTAATCGGGACGGTTAACAACATGCTGGGGCGTACAGAGGTGTTTTACAAGGAGCTGGAAGATGCGTACGGTGCACAGCGTCGTTTTGTGGCTGATGCTTCCCATGAGCTTCGTACGCCGCTAACGACGATCCGTGGCAACGTTGATTTTTTGCTCAAAATGTGGACTACCGAACCAGGAGAGCGACCGAATATGGATGAAGAGATGATTCGCGAGCTTTCTATGGAGGCATTAAATGACATGGCGGATGAAGGCAAACGGATGAGCCGTTTGGTGAGTGATATGTTGTCACTCGCGAGAGCGGACACAGGGAAAACGTTCGATAAGACTCCCGTTGCGTTGGAACCGCTTGTAAGTGAGGTTGCCCGTCGTGCTCAGTTTTTAGAGCGAACGGCCGAATGGAATGTGGGAGATTTTTCGTTGCTGAATGGTATTTATATGGATGGCAGCAAGGATTATTTGCAGCAAATGCTATTCATTTTCATTGATAATGCATTCAAATATACACCTGAAGGCACAGTCCGATTTGATGCCATTATTTATCAAGGACAGGTGGGGCTACGGATCAGTGATACGGGCATTGGAATGGATAAGAGTGAGGTTCCCTTTATTTTTGACCGTTTTTACCGGGCAGATGAGTCACGCGGGGTGACGGAGGGAATTGGGTTGGGGCTATCTATTGCCAAGTGGATTATTGATGAACATCACGGGTCTGTGGAAGTGGTTACGCGCCAAGGAGAAGGAACGACATTTGTCATCTGGCTTCCGGTCAGCTTTTCCGCGCCTTTGGAATAGGCTATAATAGGAAGGCAACTACATCATAGAATTGGCCGGTAGAGGCGTGGAAGCCCACAGCTGCCCAGTTTTGGAGCTGTATACTGTGTCGAAGAAAGCGGGGGCTCATTTTGGAAGTACTCAGAATTTCGCCCCGGGGTTACTGCTACGGCGTAGTCGATGCCATGGTATTGGCACGTCAGGCAGCCAGAAATCTGGACTTACCCCGGCCTATTTATATATTAGGCATGATTGTGCATAACAGTCATGTCACCAATTCCTTTGAAGACGAAGGGATTATTACACTGGACGGTCCGAACCGTATGGAGATTTTAAGCCAGGTAGAGAGCGGCACTGTTATCTTCACTGCTCATGGCGTATCACCAGAGGTTCGCAAGCTGGCACGAGACAAGGGGCTGACTACGGTAGATGCGACTTGCCCTGACGTCACAAAAACGCATGATCTGATTCGGGAGAAGTCTGCCGAAGGCTATCAGATTGTTTATATTGGCAAAAAGAATCATCCAGAGCCGGAGGGAGCTATCGGTATTGCTCCTGACCATGTTCATCTGATTGAAAAGGAAGAAGAAATCGACAGTCTTACGTTACCAGCTGGCAAAATCCTTATCACGAATCAGACGACCATGAGTCAATGGGACATTAAGCACATTATGAAGAAGCTGCTGGAGAAGTTCCCAGGTGCTGAGATACACAATGAAATCTGTTTGGCGACGCAGGTACGTCAGGAAGCGGTAGCTGAGCAGGCTGGACAGGCGGATCTGGTGATCGTTGTCGGTGATCCGCGCAGTAACAATTCAAACCGATTGGCTCAGGTTTCGGAGGAAATTGCTGGTACAACAGCTTATCGTATTTCTGATGTGACCGAGCTGAAGAGGGAGTGGCTTGAGGGAGTAGCCAAAGTGGCTGTGACTTCTGGGGCTTCCACGCCGACACTGATTACCAAAGAGGTTATTACGTATTTGGAGCAGTATGATGCGGCTAACCCGGATACGTGGGAGATTCAGCGAACCATAGATATGAAAAAACTGCTGCCTCCTGTACGGGAGAAGTCAAAAACGACGAAATAGTTTGTGATTGATTACAGCCGTTATTCGGATACAACCATCCGGATAGCGGCTTTTCAAATTGTTTTAATTTATAGATATTATTCGGTTAGCTTCACTAAGTTAGAATATTGAATAATTCGGGATAATTAAGCCTTGACGAGTATAGCTAAAACAGGTATAGTTGCTTTAACGAATAAAAGCTTAAAAGCGAACAAGCGTCTAAGTGTCATAATATCAATCTATAATGGGTTAATAAAATATGTATCATAGAGAGGAAGAAAAAAATGATCGTTATCGCTGGTGTTCAAACACCTGAAGAACATATTCAAGCTATTGTTGAAGTTATTGAGAAAGAAGGATTGCAGGCTCATGTATCAAGGGGATCGGATCGCACGATCATCGGACTGATTGGTAGCGTAGAGCCCAAGCTGGCTGAACATCTGCGTCAAATGAAAGGCGTAGAAAATGTGGTTAAAATATCGAAGTCCTACAAATTGGCCAGCCGTGATTTTCATCCGGAAAATACGGTTATCTCCATTAAAGGTGTAAATATCGGCGGGGGCGAGCTTGTCATTATGGGTGGACCATGTGCCGTTGAATCTGCTGCACAGATAGATGAAATTGCTGGATTGGTCAAAGCAGCAGGTGCGCAAGTTCTCCGTGGAGGTGCTTTTAAGCCGCGTACAGGGCCTTATAGCTTCCAGGGAACTGGTGTAGAAGGTTTGATCATGATGGCTGAAGCAGGCCAAAAGCACGACCTCCTGACCATCACAGAGGTCATGACACCTGAATACGTAGACATTTGTGCGGAATATGCCGATATCCTGCAAGTAGGTACACGGAATATGCAAAACTTCGATCTACTGCGTAAGTTGGGTACTTGCGGCAAGCCAGTGTTGCTCAAACGCGGCTTTAGCTCGACTTATGACGAGTTCTTGAATGCTGCCGAGTACATCTTGGCAGGGGGCAATCCGAATGTTATGCTGTGTGAGCGCGGTATCCGCACATTTGAAACCTACACCAGAAATACACTCGATTTGTCTGCGATCCCTGTGTTGCAACAGTTGAGCCATTTACCGGTTATTTCTGATCCTAGTCATGGCACGGGTAGACGTGAATTGGTTGTTCCTATGACGAAGGCTTCGGTCGCTGCCGGAGCAGACGGACTAATTATTGAAATGCATACAGATCCCGATAACTCGATGACGGGGGATGGTGTACAATCCCTGTTCCCAGATCAATTTTCAGATTTGCTGAAAGATTTGGAAATATTGGCTCCTGCTGTGGGGAAAACATTTCACACGCCTAGTACCATTGCTTAAAACCAATGTTTAACATTAATGCATAAAAGTTTTGCTGCAACGCAGTAATGAGATTTAAATTACCTAAAAGCCCGATGTTTCGGGCTTTTTGTGCTATTCAAATGTTATCAAGGGCGTAAGCATATCTAACATTAGTTTAAAAAATACCTTACATAGCTATTGACCCGTGTCATGTTTGAGATTTATAATGACGACAGAAAAAAACATTCGATCATGAACATTTCAGGGTTGTATAAGACTTAATGTTCGGAAAAATTGGGAGGAAGAAGACATGTCCGTTGAAAACGTATTGAAAACAATTCAGGAAAATAATATTGAGTGGGTAGATTTTCGTTTTGTAGATTTGTCTGGTCGTGCTCACCATATTTCATTGCCAGCTTCCGAAGTAGATGCAGAAACATTTGTTAACGGTGTTGCTTTCGACGGTTCTTCCATTCCCGGCTATCGTGGCATCGAGGAATCCGACATGGTTATGCTGCCCGATCCAGAAGCGGTTTTTATCGACCCTTTCACTCAGCATCCTACACTGAATATTCTGTGTGACATTGCTACGCCAGATGGCGAAAAATACGACCGCGATCCTCGCGGCATTGCAAAAAAAGCTGAGGCATTTCTGCAATCCGCAGGAGTGGGCACAGCAGCATTTTTTGCACCTGAGTCCGAATTTTTCATCTTTGATGATGTTCGCTACGAAAGCGGCATGAATAGCTCCTCCTTCTTCGTAGATTCCGAGGAAGCAGCTTGGAACACGAACCGTAAGGAAGAAGGCGGCAACCTGGGCTTTAAAGTGGGAGTGAAGGGCGGATATGTACCTGTAGCGCCAGTAGACACCCAACAAGATATCCGTAGTGAAATGTGCCGTTTGCTTGAAGAAGCAGGTCTGAGAATTGAGCGCCATCACCATGAGGTAGCTACGGCAGGCCAAGCGGAAATCAACTTCCGTTTTGACACACTCAAGAAAACAGCAGATAACCTGCTCGTCTATAAATACATTGTACACAACACAGCTCGTCAATATGGTAAAGTGGCAACATTCATGCCGAAACCAATTTTCGGGGACAACGGAAGTGGTATGCACGTTCACCAATCCATTTTCGATGGTGACACTCCTTTGTTCTACGAAAAAGGTGCTTATGCTAATCTGAGCGAAATGGCTCTTCATTATATTGGCGGTATTCTGTACCATGCACCTGCATTGATCGCTTTGACAAATCCAAGCACAAACTCGTTCAAACGTCTCGTTCCTGGCTACGAAGCACCAGTTAACCTGGTATTCTCCAAAGGTAACCGTTCTGCGGCTGTACGTATTCCAGTAGCGGCTGTTACTCCAAAAGGCTGTCGGATCGAGTTCCGTACACCAGACTCCACTGCTAACCCTTACCTTGCCTTCTCAGCGATGCTGATGGCGGGTCTGGATGGTATCAAGCGCAAATTGAACCCAATCGAATTGGGTTATGGTCCACTTGACACCAACATCTACGAGCTGTCTGACGCTGAAAAAGGTAAAATCCGTAGCGTACCTGGTTCATTGGATGAGGCTTTGGATGCTCTGGAAGCTGACTGCGAATTCTTAACTGAAGGTGGCGTATTTACGAAGGACTTTATTGATAACTATGTAGAGTTCAAACGTTCTGAAGCTAAATCGGTGAACATCCGTGTTCATCCACACGAATATAGCCTGTATTTTGACTGCTAATAACTTGATTGCTTAGCTGCTTTGAATAACAACCACTAGCTTACGGGTAACAGTTGTTATTCAAGATAGGTCTCCGGTCTTATGCCGGGGACCTTTTAATATTAAAGTGAAAATTACAAAATAAAGATGTTAAATACGTTAACATTCACAACTTTGTCACATCATAAATGAAATTGAAAACATTTTTATACAAGTCTTGAACGCATTTATGAATACTGCTATCATAGCGATAATATCCACACCAGAGTAGAGAAGGGATGGGAATTTGTTGAGTAAGAGAGCCTACAATTTTAATGCAGGACCAGCGGCATTGCCGCTTAAAGTACTGGAACGTGTACAAGCTGAATTCGTAGATTTCCAGGGAACAGGGATGTCGATCATGGAAATGTCTCACCGTGGAGCTGTGTATGAATCTGTTCATAATGAGGCGCAGGAACGTCTGTTATCTCTGCTGGGCAATCCACAAGGCTACAAGGTGTTATTCCTACAAGGGGGCGCAAGTACGCAGTTTGCAATGCTGCCTTTAAATTTCTTGCGCGAAGGACAGACTGCGAGCTATGTAATGACAGGTAGCTGGTCGGACAAGGCATATAAAGAAGCCAAGCTACTGGGCAAGGCTCATATTGCCGCATCCTCCGCTGATGAGAAGTACATGCGTCTTCCGAATGTGGATTCCTTGGACTTGCCTGAGAATACTGCTTATGTGCATATGACGTCCAACGAAACGATTGAAGGTACACAATTTAAGCAATTCCCGGATACGGGGTCCGTACCATTGATTGTGGACATGTCCAGCGATATTTTTTGCAAGCCTTTTGATGTTACTCAATTTGGATTGATTTATGCTGGCGCACAAAAAAATCTGGGACCTTCTGGTGTGACGGTCGTGATTGCCCGTGAAGAGTTGCTGACTTCCTCACCGGACAATATTCCTACGATGTTGCGTTATAGCACATATGAAAAAAATAACTCTCTCTACAATACTCCCCCATCCTTTGCCATATACATGGTGAATGAAGTGCTGAAATGGATTCAGGAAGAAGGCGGTTTGGAAGGCATTGAGCGTGTGAACCAGCAGAAAGCTGCTTTGCTATACGACCGTATTGACAGTAGCGAAGGCTTCTATCGTGGTTGTGTGGACAGCGCTGATCGCTCTATCATGAATGTAACCTTCCGCCTCGCGAATGAGGATCTGGAAAAACAATTTATTAAGGAATCCGAACAGGCCGGATTTATCGGACTGAAGGGACATCGCAGTGTAGGAGGGCTTCGGGCCTCGATCTACAATGCTGTTCCACTGGAGAACTGTCAAGCATTAGCCGAGTTTATGGACGGATTCAAGCAACGTAACAGTTAATTACGCGGACATATATTTCGATACACGATATTTAAAATCGAAAAAGTAAATGTAGAGCCTTCCCTGAATGTGTATAGGGGAAGGCTTTTAGTGGTGTGGGTTGAAATTTTTGTCGTTTGATGTTCATATCTGTCTGATTTTGTTAAAATAAAAGAATGTGTATGTTTTTAATGTATACACTTTGGTTAAACTGTAGGTTATTTGTCTGATGAATTTAATGATGAAGGGAACGAAACGTGATGCCATTACATATTGTGCTTGTCGAGCCGGAAATCCCGGCTAACACAGGTAATATTGCCAGAACGTGTGCTGCAACCGGAACTCATCTGCATCTGGTGAAGCCACTGGGCTTCCGTACCGACGATGCCACGTTAAAACGGGCTGGACTTGATTATTGGTATGCTGTCCACATTGAATATCACGAGTCTTTTGCTGAAGTGCAGGAGAAATATCAGGAAGGCCGCTTTTTTTATGCGACGACCAAAGCGAATCAGCGATATAGTGATATTGCATTTCAGGATGGAGACTTCTTGGTATTTGGTAAAGAAACGAAAGGTTTGCCTCCAGAGCTGCTAGCTGCTAATCCAGATACATGTATCAAGATGCCTATGTCTGATAAAGTAAGATCTCTAAACTTGTCGAATTCCGCTGCGATTATTGTATATGAAGCGCTGAGACAAATGGATTTTCCGGATTTATCATAAAGAGCATCGAGTGAACAAGTATAAATGCGAATAAAGAACCAGGACCTTAGTTGCTAATAAGAGTTTCACCTTTGTTGCTCAAAGGTACATGACAGTGGAGCTTAAATAAAGGTTGTATGGTCGAAAATTTGCGAAATTTCTCAGCGAGGGCTAATGATAATTGGCTTTCCGGTCGATAAAAATATTATAGACATTCTGTACCATACTTTGATATGGTTCATGATTTTATGAAAAAATGTAATAAAATTTCCTGTGATCAGCAGGATTCGACAAAAAGACAGCGAATACTACATAAAGAATAGTGTCTTTGTACCTAGTTTTTCGCATGGTAAGAAATTTGTAAGTTATTACTCAATAGGAGAGGTGTACGATCACGATGAAACCTGCCGGTGTGGTACGTAAAGTTGATCAGCTGGGGAGAATAGTTTTGCCTAAGTCACTGCGTAAAAGGTACCAAATGAATGAGGGAGATCCTGTCGAAATTTTGGTTCAGGGTGACCACATTATTTTGGAGCGTTACCGTCCAAAATGTGTATTCTGCGGGTCAGTAGAACAAGTGAACGATTTCAAAGACCGTTATATTTGTGCTCAATGCCTGACAGAAATGACACAGTATTCCTCCTAAATGAGGCAAAAGCATCACGACATTCGTTCGTGATGCTTTTTTTCGGATAGAGCCGTACGTCGGCTAGCATATTTAATTTAGTAGTAGACTATTAGGTAGCTATTTATAGAACAAAAAATGAGTAGGGACTGGACGCAAATTACCATCTGACGGTTTGTTTACGACTCGACCGTTAAGTATAAGCGACGAGGAACCGCCTCCGTCCAAATTATAGGCATCTTGAACACCTAGATTGTACATTTTCCCTTGCAGTTCTTCGAGCGTCGCGCCCGAACCCCCGCTTTCATTGTAGCCGTCTACGACAATAATGAGCAACTGATCATCTTTATAGTTGCCAATGACCGTACGCGGGGCCCGCTTGGGGGAGACTTTCCATTTGTCAGGAATAGGCATTTTTTGTCCCCTTTGCAGCAGGACGGGAACGAAGGTAGCCCCAAAGGCAGGCTTTAAGCTGTCAAGAGCACCTTGACTGTAAAATTTGCCACCGATAAGCTTGCCATCGTTACTCAGTCCGACGAAGGATAAATCCTTAAAACTGGACTGAAAGCCAGTAAGGTAGTGGCCGTTCAAGACAGTAGTGCTTAATGGATAGCGTTTGCCGTCTCCATCCGCAAAGCCGCCTGCATTGATGCCTGCAATAGCTCCGTGTCTCAAGACTGCACGCATGGTGGTTTCGGAGCCACCCAATTTGTCACTTCCCAAAGACATTTTCATAGCAGTAGGATCTTTAAGTTTGACCTTCATAGCGTAGCCATGATAAATTCCCGGGTTTACCTTAAACAATTCAATGGTAATCCGGTTGCTATCTACCCGCTCATAGGGAACCCCCAGTTTGGCGGTGATACGTCGATCATAGATGATCGCGGGCCGCTTGGACTGCGTAGAGGCAGTCACGACAAGCTGATTCATCGTTTGGGTCGTTTGCTTGTATAGCTCAGAAGTCCGGTGAATCGTAGACAAGGTGTATGTTGCCGTTTGCTTGGCTTCATCAAGCTGCTTGCCTACTGATTGCGTTTGTAGAGTGACTTCAGCTTTTTGCAGACTCGAAGAAGTAGACCCAGGAAAGCTCAATGAGGGATGCACTAACAAAATACACCCCAACAAACCGATAAAAGGAGCAAGGGCCAACATAAAGAACCGGTTCACTTGTTTTGCGTCTACATTCATTTTAGCAAGTCCATTTTTTTCTGAAGTGTATTGAGTTGCTGCTTGACTTCGTTTAATTGGGTATACAGTTTATTGCTGTTATCGGTCTTATTGTTTGCATTATCCTTCGTAAAGGTCAGTAGTTCATTGAAGGACTGGACTTTTCCCTGCAATCCGCTAACTTCCTTGGAAAGAGCAGTCAGTTGCTTTTCATAGTCAGATTTGAGTGCTTGAATCTGTTGGTCTGTATGGGTTTGCATCTCGTTTAGCATTTGCTGCTTCAAGTGATTGCTATACAGATAGGTTGCGAGAGCACCTAGTATAATAAGAATGAACCAAAATAGCAGAAAAGCCTTTACGGGTAACCCCTTTCTTGAATTGCTCCGCCGAGCTTCGGTAGGAGGACGTTCAGGTGAAGCTTGCATACGATTTTCAACTCCCGTGTAAAGTCAAATTTCCAGTCTTTATTTGCAGTACCAATTCTATCATGGGCCTATTTATTTCGCAAAAGTGAAATAGTCGTATAAAAATATTGGAAAAAGAGATTGCATCGGAAGGAAGTCCTAGGATACAATTTCCTTAAACGTTTTTCGCTTCCTATACGTTCACATTCGCGCAATTTCTACATATGCAATCCCCAATTTTAGAATTATTTTCGCTACTAACTATGTATTTTTTTGTAAAATCAGGAGGTTTAGATATGAGAAAAGTATGGCAGGTGGTCATCATAGATATCCATCCTACAAGTATGCTGGGAACAAAGCTTATTTTGGAAGACCAGCAGGATTTGCTTGTCAGAGGGATGTCTTCCTCCGGAACGGAAGGCTTGGAGCTGGCTTGTTCCATTCGACCGGAAATCATTTTAATGGACTACAGGTTGCCTGAGGGAACGGCGGAACCATTTTTGACACAAATGCGGGCCTTGTCTCCGGACAGCCATATTGTTATTATGACGGATGAGGATAATATTACGTTGTTTCAGCAGCTAATTTCGCTTGGAGCAAATGGAATGTTATCCAAGCAGGCATCACCGAGCCAGTTAATCCATCTGATCAACGGTTTACGCGAAGGATTTGCTTCTTTACCAATGGACTGGATTCGGTGTGGAAACTGGCCCTTTATGCCGTTAATGGCATCCGAGCCTTTTGACGAATTGACACAAACCGAAGTGTTTATTATGGAACGTATTGTACAAGGTATTACATATGACAAAATTGCTATCGAGATCGAAGTTAGCCGGCGCTCCATTGATAATTATCTACGTAAAATTTATGCGAAATTAGGCGTGTCCAGCCGGGCGCAGGCGATTGAACGTTATGCCTTATATGCGCGTCAGATGAAGCAGCTATATGCCTGACGCGTCAGCCCGGAGATCATGACCTATTTTTCAGGAGAAGGAGGATGTTCATGCAATATTCCTTTGCTTCACGAACGGCTGCGATGTTGGCTTCTCCAGTGCGTCATATCCGGGAAAATGCGAGAAGACACTCCTTTATATCTCTGGCTGAAGAACTACCTGCACAAGAGCTGTTTCCGGTGAAGTTGCTGGAAGAAGCGGCCCATGATGTGTTTGGCTCCGGCCCTGACGCCCTCCAGTATGGTGAACCGGAGGGCTATTTCCCTTTGCGGGCATGGCTTGCGGGAGAGTGGGAACAGCGTAAAGGAGTAAGAGTACCACCAGGTCAAATCCTTCTCACGACAGGCAGTCAGCAGGCCATTGACCTGATCATAAGGCTGATGGTGGATGAGCGTGATCCGGTATTAGTTGAAAACCCGACATCTCCTGGATGTTTACAAGTACTATCTATGCAGGGTGCGCAGATCGTTCCTGTAGAATCAGATGCGGAAGGTGTCATTCCTGATAAGCTTGAAGCTTTAATGATCCGTTATCGACCCAAGCTTTTTTTTGCCACGCCAACGTTTACAAACCCGACGGGCTCCTTGTGGAGCGCGGCAAGGCGGCAGGAAATTTTGGACCTGTGCAGGCATCATGAGGTGCTAGTAGTTGAGGATGATTCTTATGGTGAATTGCATTTGAAGCAAAAAAATGAGTCCCATGACAAGAGTCCGCATGGTCAGAGTCGAAAATTTGCAGAGACTTACCCCTCACTATTTGCGCTGGATCATGCGGGCCAGGGAGGTCAAGTACTCTATATTGGTTCGTTCAATAAAACAGTTGCTCCTGCGCTGAGAACGGGTTGGGCTGCTGGTCCTGCACCGTTAATTGAAGGGATGTACGCCTTGAAGCAGCTGGCTGATATGCAATCCAGTACGATGAACCAACGGCTGCTGTTCCAATTGTTGACCAGCTCGCGTTTTCAATGGCACGAGCACTTGGCGATGTTGAACAAGGAATATTCGACTCGACTTCAATTAATCTTGGAGCTGCTCAAGCGCCCGTTTTGGAAAGACGTGACGTATCATATTCCGTCCGGTGGCATGTATGTATGGGTGCAGTTGCCCGATGGGCTGGACAGCGCATTGCTGCTAAAGGCGGCGTTACCCAAAGGCGTAGCCTTTATGCCAGGTGCGCTATGTGCGGTTGGCAGTGAAGGCGCGTCCCATATCCGACTCAATTTTAGCCATCCGGGCCGTGAGCAATTGCTTATGGGCATGAATCTGATCGGTGAGACGATCAGTGAATTTACTGCGCGGAGCTAGCAAAAACCATCGCCCCATGTCAGTCATCCTCCGCTTCCGCAGCAACGGTGGAGTAAGTGATTGGCGCTTCCGCAATCTGAAGCTGTCCACTGTCCTCGTCAAGCTCTGCGTCCATTCCAGTGGCCGTTTTAATGCCATGCTCTTGCAGTACTGCCGCATACTCGTTCAGGGCAGCTTCGCCAAACGGAGTCAGTCGATAGCGGCCGCGGGATACGCGCTCAAACCAGCCGTAGTAGTTGTGCTGAAGTACGGCAGCAGCTGTGCTGACGGCTGCTATGCGGGCGAGCTGCGCCGGAGCGGCTTCCCCCAAGCTCTGCAAGGCTACGGCTACACGCAGCGCTTTTTCCCGATAGGCAGTGACCAGCTTGCGTCGGGTGCTGCCGCCGATATTGTGGTCACCGCTGCGTGCGTGAAATTCCCGCAGCAGCTTTTCCTTGCGCGAGCCGGGGCGTACCTTTGCTGCATTGTGGACATTGTCGCTAGGCGCCGCAGGCTTACACAGTACCTCAACGAGCGGCGGCTTAGTTTTAAAATGGGTGACGGTGAGCAAGCCAAGTCCTAACTGGCGGCACAGTCCGACCAGCTCGTTCCAGCGCTGATTGACTGCCCCTTTTTTGGCACGATTCCGTTCTACAGCTACATATACATTGCTGCTTAGTTTCAAACGCTGCATGCCTTGCAGCACAAGCGCCAGGTTAAACGTCTTTTTGATCTCCACAATCAGTGGTGTCTGTTGCCCTGGCTTGATACCCACCAAATCGCAGTTGCGTACCTCTCCTTTGACTTCATATCCCAAGTTCTCAAAAAAGGCTTTCACCGGAGCGTACAGCTCCGTCTCATGCCGAACCGCCATGACTTCTCCCGCTCCTTTATCCCATTATTCCGAGCTTATATTGTACCATAATGCGTCAGGTCCGCGTCGTTGTTGTATATTTTAGCACAGTGTATCCCTTGGTTTTTTCGAAAAAGCAGAGAGACCTGTCATAAAAAATAGGTCAATTCTTAAATCAATCTGCATAGGTATGTATTACACTTTTTTTAAGGGGATTGCATCATATCCTGAAAGGCGTGACGAGTGTAGCCATAATCATCAGGAGTGGAGGATAGTCATTACGCAGTCATGGGAGGAACCGAGCATGAATATTTTTGAACGCGTTGCGGAGTACCGGGCGGAAAACAACCGTCTGGCCTGGAGCGGCACTTTTAGAGAGTATATTGAGATACTCAAGAAAGACCCGACGCCGGCGATGACAGCTCATGCACGGGTTTACAAGATGATTGAATCTTTTGGTGTAGAAGAGGTTGGGGGACATAAGCGATACAAATTTTTTGAGCAGGAGATCTTTGGACTGGATCGAGCGCTGGAAAAGTTGGTGGAGGAATATTTCCATTCATCAGCCAGGCGGCTCGATGTACGCAAGCGTATCCTTCTTTTGATGGGACCCGTCAGTGGGGGGAAATCGACATTGGTCACGTTGCTAAAACGTGGTCTGGAGAAATTTTCGAGAACGGATCAGGGAGCTGTATACGCGATTGAAGGCTGCCCCATGCACGAGGACCCGCTTCATCTGATTCCCCATGAGCTGCGTCCCGATTTTGAAAAGGAGCTGGGTGTACGGATTGAAGGTAATCTCTGCCCATCCTGCCAGATGAGATTGCGCACGGAATTTGATGGCGATATTGAAAAGGTCCGCGTGGAGCGGGTATTTATATCGGAAGAAAACCGGATTGGTATTGGTACGTTCAGCCCTTCTGATCCGAAGTCACAGGATATTGCTGATTTGACGGGCAGCATCGACTTTTCCACGATTACGGAGTATGGTTCGGAATCTGACCCGCGTGCGTATCGGTTTGACGGAGAATTGAACAAAGCGAATCGTGGACTGATGGAGTTTCAGGAAATGCTGAAATGCGATGAGAAGTTTTTGTGGAATTTGCTTTCTCTGACCCAAGAGGGAAACTTCAAGGCTGGGCGGTTTGCGCTCATCAGTGCAGATGAACTGATCGTGGCTCACACCAATGAATCCGAGTATAAAAGCTTTATTGCAAACAAAAAGAACGAGGCGTTGCAATCACGGATGATTGTAATGCCGATTCCTTATAACCTGAAAGTATCTGAGGAAGAAAAGATTTACGCCAAGCTCATTGAACAAAGTGATATGAAACATATCCACATTGCGCCTCATGCGCTGCGAACGGCTGCCATTTTCTCCGTGCTTACCCGCTTGAAGGAGACGAAGAAACAGGGGATGGATCTGGTCAAAAAGATGCGCATGTATGACGGTGAAGAGGTCGAAGGATACAAGGAAGCCGATCTGAAAGAAATGCAAAGTGAGTTTCTAGAGGAAGGTATGTCCGGGGTAGACCCGCGGTACGTCATTAATCGTATTTCTAGTGCATTGATTAAGCAAAATGTGGAATCCATCAATGCCCTGGACATTTTACGAGCAATTAAGGATGGTCTGGATCAACATGCCTCCATCACAAAGGAAGAACGAGAGCGCTATCTGAATTTCATTTCCGTGGCTCGTAAGGAATATGACGAATTGGCTAAAAAAGAAGTGCAGAAGGCCTTTGTGTACTCTTTCGAGGAATCAGCCAAGACGTTGTTTGACAACTATTTGGATAACATCGAAGCTTTTTGCAATTGGGCGAAAATTCGCGATCCACTCACAGATGAGGAACTCGACCCGGATGAGCGGCTCATGCGCTCTATTGAGGAGCAAATCGGGGTATCGGAAAATGCGAAAAAAGCGTTCCGTGAAGAAATATTAATCCGTATTTCCGCGTATTCTCGCAAGGGACGGAAGTTTGAGTATCATCATCATGATCGGCTGCGAGAAGCCATTGAGAAGAAGCTGTTCGCCGATTTGAAGGATATTGTGAAGATTACGACTTCGACCAAAACGCCTGACGCTAATCAGCTCAAACGGATGAATGAAGTGATTAAGCGATTGATTGAGGAGCATGGCTACACAGGAGCCAGCGCTAACGATCTGTTGAGGTATGTAGGTAGCCTCCTGAATCGGTAAGACGAAATAATAAACAAGTAAGTATGGTGAAATCATGGGTTAATCTGGATGGTGCCACACGGTTGTGAGGTATCCGATCAACGTGTTTCGTAGAGGGAATTCGGCAAGCACAGGGGATTTCAGGTGCTGCCGGATTCTTTTTTGTATCATCAGGCAGTTGTGATTATATATTTTCTGAAATTGCTATGAAAAAAATCATAATCAATCTTCTGCTTTTTTAACAATTTCTAAAAAGTTGCCGATAAATATGGTAATGTAAAATATATGTAAACTATTATTTGGAGGAACTTATGATTCATGTCGCGGAGAGTAGATTAAAACAGATACAATATATTGGTATTACTGATGATGATTTGGCTTTATTGCATCATTATCAGGGACTATTCCAATCTATTGTGAATGAGGTGGTCGATCGGTTTTATGAGCATGTAGAAAAGGTTCCGCATCTCATGTCGATTATTTCCAAATGGTCGAATATTGAACGACTAAAACAAACACAACGTGAATACTGGCTTTCTCTCGCAGATGGAAAAATAGATGATCAGTTTATCGAACACCGTCTTTTTGTGGGGCAGGTACATTCCCGAATCGGATTGTCTTCCGATTATTATTTGGGCACGTACATTGCTTATCTTGATATTGCAGTGGACATTTTAAAGCGTTCGGGGATAGAGGACTGGTTTTTTATTGTGCATGCTCTTTCCAAAATGTTCAACCTGGATTCCCAGCTTGTACTGGAAGCTTATCAGGAAAAGGAAAAGGAACAAATCAACGAGCTGGCCGACGAACAAACGCAGGTGCTGACCGTTGTGTCCCGAATTGCGCAAAATTTGACCGGGATGATTGCTGAGCTTAGGGAAAATACGGATAATATCGCGGAGAGTGCCTGCAACACTGCTTCTTCGCAGGAACATACAGAGGAATTGGTACAGCATTTGAGTGACGAGATTAAGCATATTGAGCAGATGAGCGGTACGATCCGGGAACTGTCCGATCAGACTCATCTGCTGGGACTGAATGCGGCGATTGAGGCTGCCCATGCGCAGGAAGCAGGGCGCGGGTTTCAAATTGTGGCACAGGAGGTGCGAAAGCTTGCATCCAATTCGAAGCAAGCACAGGAGCAAATTCAGCGCAAGGTGCTGGATATTGCCCGTATGCTTGACAGTGTACAATCCGAAACAGCTGCCACAACAGCCAGTGCCCGGCAACAGGCTTCCAGCTCAGAGAAATTGGCTTCGTTCACAAAGCTGATCGAAAACATGGTGAAGGAATTGGAAATGCTACAGCACTCCTCGGAAATGCTGCAGGTGTAAGATGTGGCTTGAATGTACTATGGGGGCAGCAAGTCGATTGGCTTTAGCGGCATGCGCTTTTCCTGTAGTTGTTGTCAGAACACAAAAAAACAGACCTTTTCAGCGGGTCTGTTTTTTTTTGTTTAGTTCCAAGCTGACAGATTATAATAACGATCTAAGTTCACGTCGGTATTTGTTCAAATGCACGAACGACGGAATGACTCGCTTGGCAGAACGGAAGCCGCCTATTCTGATATTGCGGACCACATGATAGGGAGAGATCAATAGTGCGTGAAGCAGATGCAAATCATGGGTGCTCAATGGACGATATCGTTGATAGTAATCTATCGCGCGCAGCATCTTTGTCCCATTCCAAAGACAATTCCGATGAAGAAGATGGGAGAGATCTTTCATCCTTACATGTAGGGAGCAGTTTTCAAAGTCGATCAAATGGATTTTGAGCTGTTTGTCTTTAATCAGATTGGGATAATTATAGTCGCCGTGTATAAATGCGGCGGCTTTTTGCTCCTGAGCAATGGCTTCTCTAACTTTGGGCTGCTGTAGGCGATGGGACACTTCTTCACAAAGAGCTACGAGATGTGCTGTGCCTCTGTATGGGATGAGGCGTTTTTTGTATCCAGCTATTTCATCGCTCAAGCCTTCATAACGGATTCTGGATGGCGGAGCTTCAGTGATAGGAAAGCTAACGGCACTGGAATGGAATTTGGCTAAAGTAGCAATTCCCTTTTTGAAGTCTATTCTTTTTGTGAATTCTGGTCTGAGTCCATGAACCCAATTGGTTAATGTATACGAAACACCTTCATAGGTCATGTAAGCCGTTTGTTGTACTGTTGGATAGACCTTTTGGCTGCGTGTAAACCCGCGCTCATCCAAGTAGGACAAGACACGTGTAATAAAACGGATCTCTTCTTCCGGAAATTTGTAGGGTTTTAAGCAATAAGTCGTATTAGCGGTCTCAATCTTGTGAATGTCCTTCATTTGACGGGTACGCTGAATTTTGATTCCGTACATCTGCTCAACGTTCGATAAAATCGACATTTTGATCCTCACTTTCTTTTATACATGAGCCCACTCTTGCAAAATATGGATGATTTGTAATCGAAGAGGCCACGACTGATCCCAATTGTCCAGGATTTCGCGATCTCTTGAACGATTCGGGTGTCGGGAAGCATGCCAGGCTTCTCGTGGTAGTTTATATAAAGCTGTAACAATCTTCCGTTCAGTACGGCTTAGTGGTTTACGCTTTTGGTATCCCTTCAGCAAGGATTGCACAAATTCAGGATTGAATTGAGTAGTATTCATAAGGGCCTTTGCCAAATCAGCATAGATTGAGCCGATTTTAGCCCGATCCCAATCAATGATTTTGAGATGACCGTCATCCGAAATAATGACATTTGGGGTAGTGATATCACTGTGTATCAAGGAGGGATGCCGATGTTCCATCCGAAGCAGCCTTATGATGGATGCATCCTGCAAATCCTTCCATGCTCGCCTGGATAAACGTTTGCAGTCTTCGCCGTGAGCATTGTACCAGTTGCGGTACGTTTTATCATGGCGACTGTTTTTTATCATTTTTCTTTGAAAAAGACGATCCTGGTTTTTCCATATCCGCAATTGTTGAATGGTTGGAGGGGACTTTCCTTTATCCATCCGATGCAAGCCGGTGGAGGTGGCGTGAAGTGTGGCAAGTGCCCGCCCCAGTTTTTCGAAATCTTCAGCGGTCTCCAGTCCCCGTCCTTTGATCCACTGACTTACATAAAATGGCGTTCCTTGATGTAGAGTCCATAACTTACCGGAATGAGTGGGGAGCCATGCGGGCATGTAGGTATACTTTCTCTTTTTCAAAAGCCTTATATGACTCGCAGCTCGTTCCATCTGTTGAATCGTATTTGAACGGATCATCTTTGTACGACTAAAGGGCTTTAATGCATAAGTTCCCTTTTTCGTTTTCACCTGGATCACTGCATTTTTTCGGTATAATGATGAGACTAAGCTTGATTTTAACGGGATCAGGCCGAAACGACGGGTGATTTTGCGAATCTGTGCTTTAGTATAGGATTTCGCCATAAGAACCTCACTTGACTTTGGATTGAAGAAAAAGGTAATCCTCTGTTAGTTATCAGTCTATTCATGAAGAAATAATAGGTGCAGTTTTATGAAGCCATCTTCGTTCTTTTCCTATGTCACATTGGTCAAAAAAACGGAGCAGCGAAAGTTCGCTGCTCCGTTTTAATTAGCTCTGTATTTAGTTACCCTGATTATGACCTGGGTGATTAATATTCGTTGTCATCATCATCTTCGTCTGTATCCACGATTGCGCCAGATGATGCATGGATTTCAAGCTCAACGGTTCCTTCGTTGGTGAGTACCTTTACCTCGTAGATGAACTGTCCATCTTCCTTATCCAATTTAGAAGACAAAAGGGTACTCACGGGTACGTGCTTAAGCGCAATTTGTCCAGCCTGTTTTTCAGTCAGGGTGATGTGATTTGGCTTGTTAAGGGAGGACTCGTCATTCGAGTCATGATCAAGCTCAGAATGGGAACGGATGGTTTTCCCAGTATAAGCATCAACACCTATATCCCAATCTTTATCCCCTTGTTGGAGATCCACCTCATAGTAGACTTTTCCGTTCTTGCGCTCCAGTTCGACATCTTCAACTTGTGCATTATTCCCTACAGCCTTCTTGGCAATGTTGGCAGCGGCGGTCGCTCCAATAAGGCCCGTAGGTTTAGCGGCCCATACGGCATTCGCTGAGACACCCGTAACTGTAACTCCAAGCAGAACCGTGGCTGCCATAATTCCTAATGTATAGTTTTTTTTCATTACATAATTCCTCCTTGTGCTATAAGCATGAATACAGCTTATCTCTTGAACATGAGAGGAACATAATAGAATCATGAGAAAACCATGAGAAAACATGAGCTGAGATGATCATCAAGTCGTCATGATTCGTTGTGCTCCTGTTTTTCTTTTTCCCACGTTATAGAGTCGATAGAGCCCGATACTGCATTGACCTGTACTACTGCTTCACGCCCATCTTTTACCTCAACCTCAACCAGATAGTAGAGGCCTTTGTCGTTGCGATGAAGCTCAATATCATCGGATGTTCCGTTAACTGCTTTGGCAGCAAGCTTGGCTGCTTCTTTCTCTGTAATAACGAGAGAAACCGGGTCAGGTTTATTAGCTGGATTCGATGTGTCTCTGGTTGGTGAGGTACCGGGTTTGTGATCTTGGGGCTCCTGCTTCGCATCTGTATAAGCCTGTGTCCGCTTAATGGAGTCGATGACACCGTCATAGGCATTGGCTTTTATATCGTACTTCCCTTTGGCGCGTTCCAGCCTGATCAGATAAAAATCACCCAAGCGTTGGGATTCGAGCACCTCGCCGGGATACTGATGCAAAACGGATTGGATGACGGCTTTTTCTTCCAATGGAGAAGCTGCTAACGACCGTGCCCAAGGCCACTGTAAAAGACAAATTGTAATCAATACAGCCGCCAGCGTACCCCCAATCATCCACACATAGATGGCTTTCATCGTTATTCCCTCCTTTGGCTTATTATTTTGGAACGCTAGGGAGGATGATCGTTGCAGTTGTTCCGCTCCCCTCTACACTTTCTAGCCCAATTTGAGCATGTATAGCTTGTGCAATTCCTGTAGCCAATGATAAGCCTAGCCCAGCCCCACCTTCCTCGCGGCTTCTGGCTTCATCCACACGATAGAAGCGGTCGAATACTTTAGATAACTTTTCTTCCGGGATTCCAATTCCTTGATCTGTGATTCTTATGCAGGGTTGAGCTGTACCGCCCACCGTATCAATCATCAGGTGTATCGGCTCGTCACTGTATTTGCGTGCATTATCCAAAAAGATAAATAGCAGCTGCTTCAGCTTATTTTCATCGGTATAGCCAATGCAGTCTGTCTGTACATCCAGTTGAATTTGTCGGGCGAACGCATTTTCAAATGTAGCTTTTAATTCTGTCGCTATTCTGGTCAGGTGTACAGGCTCCAGCACGACATTCCATTGTTCTTCGTTTCTGGCCAACAGAAGAAGCTGCTCTGCCATGTCCTTCATTCGGATCGCCTCGGAATGAATCGCTTCAACGGATTCGGCGAAAATGTTGGGATGCTGCAACCCCCGCCGTTTGAGCAGGCTGGCATAACTTTCAATAATGGTGAGCGGTGTCTTCAATTCATGGGACGCATTAGATACAAATTGTTCTTGCCTGACGAAATTCCGCTCCAGCAGTTCAATCATGTCATTAAATGTTTCTCCCATTTCGACCAGTTCGTCGCGTGATGATGAATTGAGCGGAAGGCGTTTAAATTTCCCGCTGCGCTGAATTTCTTTCATCGTGCTAATCATAGATGTAATTGGACGTGTGATCAGTCTGCCGAGCAGCCTTCCCGACACCACAACAGGAATGAGCGCAATTCCAGTGACAGCCACAAGTACAATTCTGAGTACCTGTAGCGTCTGCATCGTCGGTTGCAGACTTTCGGTCACCTGGAGATTGACAACCTCGCCATTGGTCCAAATCATGGGGAGCGATACAAGAATGTAACGATTGCTTTCATAGGTAATCATGCGAACCTGCCGTGTTTCATCAAAAACGCCCTTCATCAAGCTAAGAGATTGCTCGGAAGAAGAGGTGATAGGGGGAAGAAAGTCACCTTCTGGTTTCATCAGCCGAAGCATGCCATCCAGCGGTACATAGGCTCGGAGAAGATCCTCAGCGGCTACGGATACCGGAGCACGTTGAATCCCACGAACTATGTTCTCTGCTGCGGCCTCTACCTGGTCTTTTCGACTGTCTATCGAAAGTTGGCTGAATAGGAAGTAGACTGAGAAATGAATGGCCACAAGTAAAACCCCGAATAATAACGAGGTATACGTATGGATTTTGTTTTGTAGCTTCATAAGGATTCCTTCAGAACGTAACCAATTCCGCGTACAGTATGGATCAGCTCAGGGAGCTGGCGCGTAGGGTCGATTTTATTGCGCACGTAGCGAATATACACATCGACCACATTGGTATCGCCCATATAATCTATGCCCCATACATTTTCCAGTAATTGTTCACGGCTAAGTACCTGCCGCTGGTGTCTGAGTAAATGAACGAGCAAGTCAAACTCTCGCGGTGTAAGCTCAATGTTGTGCTCTCCTCGAAGAACTTCACGAGTACCTTCATGGAGACGTAAATCCCCGGCACTAAGCCATTTATCTACCCCTTGTGGAGCCATGTCTTTCGTTGCACCCACTCTGAGTGCGGCCCGTACACGTGCAAGCAGCTCTTCGATCACAAACGGTTTGGTAACATAATCATTGGCTCCCAAATCGAGTCCCTCGACCTTATCTGCAATGGAACTTTTAGCCGTCAGCAAAATGACAGGAACGTTCGCATCATGCTTACGAATCCTACGAAGTAGCTCGATGCCATTGAGACCGGGAATCATAATATCCAGCAACACTAGATCCCAATTGCCTTTGCAATACGTCTCCAGCCCATCAATTCCGTTTTTTTCTTTACATACTTGATAGCCTTCAAATTGAAGTTCGATCTCTAGAAGCCGGGCAATCTTTTCTTCGTCTTCTACGATCAAAATAGATTGTTTCATGATCATGCCCTCCTGTAGGCGAATAGCCGATACGGAAGTATTTTAGCATATACGGACAGGTAAGGCACTTCAAAGCGCAGGGCAGTGAGGGAAGAGATGTTTATAGCGCGTTATATTTATTTACATTAAAAGGGATGAAAATGTAATGATAGCGCTATGATTTTGTTTTTTTATCCTTTATGCACAACAAACAAGCCTTTGTTTTGGTCAGTATGAACATTGTTTATGTTAGGAAAGTTGCAGTAACATAAATTAAAACTATTCATCAGAACCGAAATAAGGGCAGACCGCGAGCTTGCCCTTTGTCGCCAGGAGCGTAAAATAAAATGAAGCGAAAGCAGGGATTCAAAATGCATAAGCTTGGGATGATTACGATTGGGCAAGCCCCCCGGTCAGATGTGGCCCCTATCGTAGAAAGGGCATTGGAAGGACGGGCAGAGCTGATACAGGCTGGTGCGCTAGATGGGCTCTCATTGGACTATATACAACAGCATCTATCACCGTCACCGGGAGAATATGTATTAACCTCGCGCTTGACGACCGGGGAGTCGGTGGTCATTTCACGCGAAAAAATCCAGCCACTGCTCCAGGACAAAATCACACGTTTGGAGGAGCAGGGCATACGTACTATTTTGTTACTCTGTACCGGTGTGTTTCCTGGATTGCATACCCGAAGCGCTTTTCTAATTGAGCCAGATCATGTGCTTCCTCCTGTACTAAAGGCCATGTCCAGCGGAAGAAGGTTGGGTCTCATTGGACCGCTCGAAGAACAGAAGAACAACCTCAAGCTTAAATTCAGCCCTTATGGATTGAATCCAGAGTTTGCGGCGGCCTCGCCTTACAGTGGCAGTGAGGAAGAATTTCGCCGAGCAGCAGGACAGTTCAAGAATCAAGCCGATCTGATTGTACTGGATTGCATGGGCTATACGGAAACGCATAGAGAGCTAGCGGCGCATTACTCAGGGGTTCCCGTTGTATTGTCCAATGCCTTGATTGGCAAACTGGTATCGGAAATGGTGTAAGGAGCTAAAAATTGGAGGTAAGAACTATGAGTCAACAACGTATTGAAATCAGTAAAAATGTATTGCAAAAATGTTTGGGACTTACCGCTGGGGAGACGCTTCTGGTCGTAACCGACGATGATAAAAAAGAATTGGGCGAGTCCATATATGAAGCTGGCAAGGCACTGGGGGCAGAAGCAGCTATTTTGACGATGAAGGTTCGCTCCAAATCGGGCGAGGAGCCTCCGGCCCCTGTTGCCGAAGCCATGCTTCGCTCCAACGTTGTTGTATGTGTCACCCGGTATTCGCTGACACATACAAGTGCCCGTAAGCAAGCCGCAGCTGCTGGAGCACGCCTGGCGACCATGCCTGGCATGACAGACGATATGTTCATGAATGGAGCAATTGCTGCTGATTATCCGAAGGTCAAGGCGCTGACCGAAGAGGTGACCGCATTGCTGACTGCTGCCAAGCAGGTACGGATTGAAAAGGATGGATATAGTCTGAACTTTACCATAGAAGGGCGCAACGGTGTTCCCAGCACAGGTATGTATTTGAATCCCGGCGAATCGGGGAACCTGCCTTCCGGTGAAGCGTATATTGCTCCGCTGGAAGGAACGGCACAGGGTCAGATTGTGGTGGACGGTTCTGTAGCGGGAATCGGTGCCTTAAAAGAGCCGCTGCTGCTGACGGTGCAAAATGGAAGATTAATCGCGGCAGAAGGGGAAGCCGGACAGTCCCTGTTGGATATGCTCGGCGAAGGCGATGGTAGAATGCTGGCCGAATTTGGTATTGGAACGAATGATAAAGCCCGCATTACAGGTGTTGTGTTAGAGGACGAGAAAGTATATGGCACGATTCATGTCGCTTTTGGCAGCAATAATACCTTTGGGGGAACTGTCGCTGCGGGTGTACATATTGACGGAGTCGTACAAAAACCGGATGTATATCTGGATGATCGTCTGATTATGAAGGCTGGTCAGTTGCTAGAGCGATAAAGGGAGGAAGTTATCATGCTTGGAATGATCAGAGTGCTTACCATGCAGGACAAAGCAGCTATCGACCTTCACGGCCGGGTCATTGAGCAGCGCTACGGGCTACCTGTCACCAGTGTATGTATTCCCGATCAGCCGAAAGGGATCTACGATGATATCACAGACCGGGAAGCGGTGCCTAAAATTGTGCTCGCGGCGCAACAACTCGTTGAACAAGGCTGTACGTCTATCGGTATTAGCTGCGCGGCTGATCCAGCGCTAGAGGAAACTCGTCAGGCTGTATCTGTACCTGTATACGGGGCGGGGTCCTGTGCGGCACTCTTGGCTCTGACATCGGCCAGCCGTGTAGGCGTGTTGACCATTTTGGAGGAGGCTCCGCCGCTGATTCGCCGCATTTTGGGCGATTCCTATATCGGTACAGAGCGTCCCATAGGTGTGCAGACGACACTGGACTTGAACACTCCACAAGGTAAAGAGGCAGCTATGGCAGCAGCGTTACGGCTTCAGGAGAAGGGGGCTGAGGTAATTGTACTTGCCTGTACAGGTTTTGTAACGATGAACTTTGCGCCAGAGCTGGAGCGTACACTAGGGATTCGGGCTATTGACCCGATTGTGGCGTTGGGTGCAGCTGTTTCGGTACGCTAGCAGACACTTCGTGTGGGGTACAAGCAGGATAGTTCTTAAACTTCATTATAAATAGTTGAATATTAAAATAAACCGCCTTTTCCAGAAAAGGGCGGTTTATTTATGTTCCATTGAGCTCCTAAAGATAGGAATGGGCTGGTGTGGATAGATTTGACCAAGCGGTAAAAGGTTTTGTTTTGTACACTTTTTTGGTACACTATCCTGAAAATTAGATGAACTAAGGATTTTGCAAAATAAATAGCAGGGTGGTCTGTCTTTATGAAAATACCGGGTGTAACAGTTCAAGAGCTCATGGCAATACCCGTGTTGAAGGAGGCGAAGGTATTAAGCGGAGAACAAGGGCTAAGCCGGGTTGTCCGGTTTATTGACATTATGGAAGTCCCTGACCTGAAAGGCTGGGTCCGGGAAGGTGTATTATTAATGACAACGGCTTATTCGATCCGTCATGAGCCTGAGGTATTGTGTCAAATTATTCAATTACTGCATCAGGGCGGGGCGGCGGCGCTTGTGATCAAGCCTACCCGCTTTCTCACGGAAATTCCCCATAGTGCGCTTGAAGAAAGCAATGCCTGTGGCCTTCCTGTGATTGAGATTCCAGCCGATATTCCCTATACGGATATTACGCAGCGTGTCATGGATATGGTGTTGAACCGACAGGCAGAGCTGCTGCGACGTTCGGAAGAAATCTATCGAACGTTAACGACGATGGTGCTGGAGAACAGTGGCATACAGGCTGTAAGCGATAATATAGCAGAGCTTTTTAAAGCTCCGGTTGCTTTGGTTGATAATGGTGGTCAAGCCATTGTCACTTCACCACAAGATTGGGATTGGGCGAAGGTACAAGATGCTCGTCATTTTCCAATTAGTGTGGATAAACGTACAGTCGCCAAGTTGGTCATTGCCCGCAATGAACTGGATGATATGGAGCAGGTTGGTATTGAGCAGGCACGGCTGGTGATGGCGTTAGAATTAATGCGTGAAAAGGCAGTAGAAGATACGGAAAGCCGACTACGGGGGAATTTTATAGATGAGCTCATGACACCTCCGTTGCCGGTGCGGCATGAGGTTGAGCGGAGAGGTCGTCAATTGGGATTCAACCCGGAATATAACTGGGAGGTGGCTGTACTGGAAAGTGCTACGGCTCCGCCAGAAGAGATTCTTTCTGGGTTATTGAGTATGGAATCGACCCGACGGCGTGTGGTGTCTCATATTGAGTTCCGTTCAAATCGTGCGATATTATTTCTGCCGACTCTTCAGCCGAATGATCATCAGAACGCACCTGGCTCTGATCAGGAAACGTCCTGGAGTGATACGCTGAAAAACTGGTCAACTGAAAAAGCCTGGGGTACCGCCGATTATTATTTAGGCATCGGAAGTGCCAAAAAGTTATGGGAGCTGCTGCAAAGCTACAATGAAGCACGTCGTGCCATTACTGTAGCCCAGCGGCTGTATCCTGATAAACGTGTATGCAAATACAGCGATATAGAGATGCACTATATGCTTGGAGAAGCGATGGACAAAGAGGAATTTTCAAATTTGTTTGAACGCAAGCTGGGGAGACTTCAGCAATATGATCGCTCACATGGCAGTGACTTACTCAAAACGTTATTTTATTATTTGGAAAACAGGGGCAGTCTGGTAGATACAGCCAATTATCTTTTTATACATCGTAACTCAGTAAAATACAGATTGGAACGGATACGCGACATGACGGATTTTGATCTTAACGATCCACGTGAGCAGTTTATATGTCATACATGTCTGATTCATTATTATTTGCGGGAACATAGGTAGCTGGAGCGTTTTTTTAATGCAGGGAGGGCAGGACATGGATAAAAAAATACTGATAGCGGACGATGAGGCAAGCATTCGGAATGCGCTGGCTTATGCGTTAAAGCGAGAGGGTTTTTTGGTGGAAACCGCTGTTGATGGGGAGGACGCCTTGGAAAAAGTGCGTTTGTTCCACCCGGATGTGCTCATACTGGATGTGATGATGCCCAAACTGGGTGGATATGAGGTGTGCCGCCGTTTGGAAGGTCGGAAGGGCATCGGTATTTTACTGCTGACGGCCAAAAACGATATTGTTGATAAGGTACTCGGGCTGGAGCTGGGTGCGGACGATTTTATGAGCAAACCGTTTGACCTAAGGGAGCTGCTCGCTCGTATTAAAGCATTGGTACGGAGACTGGAGCGAGAAGGAGCGCCTGCCCCGGAAGGAACAGAAATGGTACTCGGCCCATTACGGGTACGTCCGTCCAGCCGAACGGCTGAACTTGGAGCCATAGCGCTGGATCTGACCCCCAAGGAGTTTGATGTGCTGGCGCTGTTGGTGTCTCATGCCGGGAGGGTGTATACACGGGACGAGCTGCTAGAGCAGGTATGGAGCTTCGATTATGTGGGCGGAACGCGTACGGTGGATATTCATATCCAGCGCTTGCGCAAGAAGCTTGAGCCGCATCAGGCGATATTGCAGACCGTGTATGGTATCGGCTATAAGGCAGAGAAAATGACGTGAACGAACATCATTCACTCCATCAGCAAGGAAGCTTGCGGTCCACCGACCAACAGAAGCGCAAACGCAAACCTGTAGGCTTAAGCCTGCGTTGGAAATTTCCCCTGGTACTGGCGGCTTTGCTGCTGTTTACTGTCGGTGTGCTGAGCTGGCTCGTGCTTACTGGCATTCGCGCTAACCAGACAGACCAAATGGAACGCAGCTTAAAGCGCCAGGCCGAAATTGTAGAAATGCGTGTAAAACAGTCTTACCTGTTGGGAGTGCGCCAATCACCGGAAGGCTTCATGAAGAAGCAGGCGCCCCAACTCGCAGTGGAACTGGGCGTATCCAGCAATATGCGCGTTATTTTATATGATGGTCAGGGGCATGAGGTTGGCAATTCTCTACCGCTGGCTTTTAGAACAAATGTCAGCCAGGCCCTTTCCTATGCGCTCCAAGGCAAAATTGCGTATATTACGGAAGGTAGCGCAGTCACCTATTTGGCTCCGCTTCAAGGTCCGGACGGCTTACTGGGAGTGGTACAGCTTCATAGCTCAACAGAAGCGCAGCAGCAGTTCTACCAGGCCATTGCCCAGTTGTTTCTATGGACAGGGGGTGCGGTGCTGGTATTGAGCTTTATTTTGGGCTTAGGCTATGTCAGCCGCCAGACGAGAGATATCGGACGACTGACTCGCGCTTCCGAGCAGATATCGACAGGGCACTATCCAGAAGCCAGACTGCTGCGGCGGCAGGACGAGCTGGGAAGGCTGGATGAAGGAATGCTCCAGATGAGTCATGTGATTCGGGAGAGCATTACCGCGCTGGAAAACGAAAAGCTTCGGCTGGAAGAAGCGGTTCAGCGTTTGAGAGAGCTGGAGCAGCAGCAAAAATCTTTTATTGGAAATATCAGTCATGAACTAAAGACTCCATTAACCTCTATTCAGGCTTATGCTGATTTACTGGATATGTATGGGGATGATCCTGAACTGGTGCGTGAAGCGAGAGAAAGTATCAGTAAGGAAACAAAACGGTTGTACGAGCTTGTCGAGGACTCGCTGCGGCTATCTGTGCTGGATAAATATGATTTTGAATTGCATACAGAGGCTGTGAAACTGCATTCGTTGCTGGAAGATGCAGGGAGCCGTATTCGAGGAAAAGCGGCAGCGCGTAGGCTGAATTTTTCGATAGATACCGTTCCTGCCCAGGTGTGGGGAGACCCTAAGCATCTGATGCATATTGTACTGAATTTGCTGGATAATGCAGTGAAGTACAATCGGGACGGTGGATGGATTACGTTATCGAATCGAGTAGAACAGGACACCGTGATTGTGTGTATACGCAATTCCGGCCCATGGATTCCTAGGGAGCAATGGGACATGATTTTTGAGCCGTTTGCTACCTTAAGTCGTGATCGATCTCGTCAGGACAGCGGTACGGGACTCGGTCTTCCTCTGGCGCGCAGACTAGCGGAGCGCATGGGGGGAGAGTTGCAGCTTACAGCTTCAGATCATAGTGGGTTGGAAAATGACAACGGGCATACAAATGTAAGTGGGAATGAATTTTCGCTTAGACTCCCTCTCTTGGTTCACGATGGCTCCCTGTAAACGGCCAACTGTTAGCACAGGGCTAAAATGGTGTCTTGTTTACAATTTGGAAACAATCCGATGTATTCATGAGATGTTCGGGCATTAAAATGGGGGTATCGTTAACAAGGAGGCCGTTGTACATGATAAAGAAAAACATAGGCAGCTATGGGCAAAAGAACGGCTCCTCTCATCGCGAAGATTCCCGTACAAGAGTTTTCAGACAGAAAGCCACGGGGGTGCTCATGGCCGGCTTAATCGCCGGGGGATTGTTCAGCGGTTGCGGCATAAAGAGCGCAGGAGAGACAAATCCAGCATCCGGTATGAAACCGGGGCAACAGCTTACTGTGATTGACACGGATGCAGCCCAGCAGCAAGTAACGGACGAGCTGGTGGTATCGTCTATCGACAGGCTGGGGGATGTCTACGCGAGGTCTTGGCTGAGCGACGAAGAGCTGATTGTGGAGCGTAAAACCCAGCTGTGGATTCATAATGTAGAGACAGACAAGGAGCGGATTTTAACACCAGGTCGTAAGGCTCCACAGTTACTTGCTGTGGTATCACCGGATCAGCGCCATGTCTTTTTTACTGAAGGTAGCACCAGCAGCAAATATGATATTCAGGGCTACATTTTGGAGCTAAGCAGTGGTAAGGTTACATCGATCGGCAAGCTGGATATGACTAACGAAGTGAGCTGGAGCGATGAGAATGATCTCATTACAGGCACACCGGATGGTAAAATCCAGCTGATTGGTCTGGACGGAAAAGCTAAAGAATTGAGTTTTCAAGATCCAAATCGCTCTGAATTGATGTCTCATGTCGAAAAAGTGGGTAACGCCATATTTTATACAGGCAGTGATAAACAAGGGTATCCGGTGCTGAATCGGTTCACCCTCAATCATCCTCAGGCTGTGACCATTGCAGAGGGGGCCATGTCCTTTGCCGTGTCGCCTGATGGTAAGTCAATTGCCATTGAAAAACGGAAATGGAATACATCCGAACCAGCCCGTATGATCATTTTGGATGAACAGGGCAAAGAGAAAGGAATCGTCGGTCAAGGCACTTTAATGAGTCGTGGAAGCTGGTCCAGCGACGGGTCCAAGCTTGCTTATTCCATTTATGATGAGGATCAGCAAGGCATGAGAGGGCTGTATGTGTTTGACCAGTCCACGGGTAAAACCACTCCGGTTACGACCGATATCCAATCCTATGACAGCCCAACGGTATGGAGCCCATCCGCCCGGTTTTTATCCATGTACCAGAACATCTCGGAAGGTGGAAAACAGCTCAATCAAAGCTACATCGTCGAATTTAAGAGGAAGTAGTTTCTGGACCCAGTCGTACACGAGGCTCATCGTTGACAAGGAAATCATACCAGCGGTTGCGAAACCGAACCTGAGGTCCATCAGCGGGGACGTGTGCCTCCATTCGCAGCGCTTCTGGGATTGGACGCGGATGCTGGCTTTCCACCACGGCCCGATCCTCTTCCAGCACCTTGCCACTGTATCTGGAAAAAATGTGGCTCATACCCGGTACAAATCTGGCAAAATTACGTCCAGCCATTCCGTAGATGGCAGTTAACTCTTGCTCAATCGGAGTGAAGGTGACGAAATTAATAAACTTGCTGCGTCCTTCTTTTACGGGAGTCAAAATCCATTGCTGTGGAAAGGTATATTGCAATAGACCTTTCCCGTTTTTCACTCGAATATGATTGTCATCCGCTTCAAACTCGATATGAATGTCGGTGGAGGATTTTTTACCGATCGTTTTGTTATGGACAATTGGCAAATGAGCGACATCCAGCACGCTCTCCACAACTCTCGTCAGATGTGCCTTCCACACGGAATCGTAGGGAGACAAAATGAGAGAGGGGTCCTCCAGCTCGGGAAAAATCTCCAGAGGAGGTGGGGACGTGGATGTCCCCATCTCTGAGTTTATCTCAGACTTTGAGCCAACGGCCTGAGGATATACCCACAGCAGGCCGGCTTTTTCAATCGCGGGATAGGCATAGGTATGAGCAAACTCAGGAATAGCCCGTCCCGGGTGTGCCGGAATATCCACACACTGCCCACTCTCATCGAAAGACCATGCATGATATGGGCATGTGATGTGCCCGCTTTGACAATAGCCGAGCGATAAATCAGCTCCTCGGTGCGGGCAATAAGCATGGATGGCATGTACCTGACGATGATCATCACGGTACAGGACAATATCTTTGCCAAGCAGTCGCTTTTTAAGCGGTTTATTCTTTAGTTCCTTGGACCAGCCAACGGCATACCAGGCGATCGGGAATACCTGCTGATCACTTTCACGAACTTCACGAAAGCTGGGATGGGTGTTCATCTATATCAACGCTCCTCGTTCTGCTTCTCAACTATGACCCGTGGGTCATTTATCATATTAGTATAATACACCCCTGATCCAAAACGAAACAGGTGTCCTGAAATTGGCAAGAAACGAAGGTCGCTTAAGGTTGTATGAAATAGTAAAAAAAAGGCGCATATCCTTTTTAGGAATGCCCCTTTTTTAAATTAGGCTGGCTATTTGATTTTGTATGACTATACAAACTTACGATGATGTTTCTTACCGTCATATGAGAATAAGGCGAGCTTACCCTCAATCAATGTTTCCAAATGAACGGTGCGCCCCCACAGCTGATATACATACGGAAGTGTGCGCTCCATATATTTTAAATCCAGCTCAATGCCTTCGTACTGGTGCTTGAGCTTCAACTCGCCCGTATGCAGGTAATCTCCATCCTCGACGACGATATAAGGGGAGCCTCCATTCACACGTGAAAACACGAGCTGATCCCGTATGTTTTCCCAGGATTTATCGGTAATTTTCCAATCGGGTCCCCGTTTCTCAAACACGTACAGATCCAAATCCTCTGTCAGTTTCTTGGTCATGTAATTGCGTATAAAAGAGGTGTCTGAGTCGAACTCTCGTACCTCGAACATTTTAGCGCGTCCTTCGCCCGGTTTGCGTCCTTGTCGCTCTTGCTCCTCACGGGTTGGGTTATCCCATCGTTTTTCAATATCCTCAAATATTTTCAGTCCCAAATAGTACGGGTTCAGGCTTTGCTTGGAAGGCTGTACGACAGAAGCGTTCAGCATCGCAAATTCAACGGTTTCCTCCCCGGTTAAATCCAGTTCCCTTACAATCCGCTGGTGCCAATAGGAGGCCCAGCCTTCATTCATGATTTTGGTCTCCATTTGGGGCCAGAAATACAGCATTTCGTCCCGTAGCATCGTCATAATATCCCGCTGCCAGTCCTCCAGTACCTCCGAGAATTCCTGAATAAACCAGACGATATCTTTTTCAGGTTCCGGTGGAAACTGGCGTATCTTGATGCCCTCGGTCTCGGCTGGATTATGCTGCTTCACTGTGTCCAGTGACCACAGATCATCGTAAGGTCCAGGGGGACGCTGGCGTTTTCCGGGTTCTTTCTGCTCCCGAATTTTGAGCTCCATGTAACGCTGTTTATCCAGATGCCTTGGTTTGATAATCTGTGGGTCTACATGCTCTTGTATCGCCAGTACAGAGTCAATGAAGGATTCTACAGCCTTTGACCCGTATTCCATTTCATAGCTGTTGATTCGATCTGCTGTGGCCGACATACTCTCTACCATATTGCGATTAGAAGCTGAGAAGCGAGCGTTGTGTTTGAAAAAATCACAGTGTGCCAGTACATGGGCGACAATCAGTTTATTTTGCACCAAAGAATTTCCTTCCAGCAGGAAGGCATAGCAGGGATTGGAGTTAATGACCAGCTCATAGATTTTGCTCAATCCAAAATCGTACTGCATTTTCATCTTGTGAAATGTTTTTCCAAAACTCCAGTGGCTGAAGCGCGTGGGCATACCATAGGCTCCGAACGTGTATACAATATCCGCCGGACAAATCTCATACCGCATCGGGTAGTAATCGAGCCCGAATCCATCGGCAATCTCCATAATTTCTGATATCGCATATTCTAGCTCCTTCTGGTCGGTACTCATCCCACCGATCCCCCTTCCCGTTTGCGAAAAAAGGTACGTAAGGCTTGGTATACCTCACCTTTTTCCTTGATGACATAGTACATAAACTGATCCTTTTTAATATTCTTGTAGGCTGACATCAGCGTGCTGCTGCGATTATATTGATTCACTTCTCCATAGCCGAACATATTGCTCCGCTTTATAAGTTCCTCGATTAGCTTCACACACCGCTCATTGTCCGAGGTCAGGTTATCGCCATCCGAGAAATGGAAGGGATAAATATTGTAGCTGGAAGGAGGATATCGTTTGTCGATAATCTCCAGTGCTTTCAAATAAGCGGAAGAGCAGATTGTGCCGCCACTTTCTCCGCGGGTAAAAAATTCTTCTTCCGTAACCTCTTTAGCCTCGGTATGATGCGCGAGAAAGACAATTTCCACCTTTTCATACTGACGGCGCAAAAAGCGGGTCATCCAGAAAAAGAAGCTGCGAGCGCAATATTTTTCAAAAGAGCCCATCGAACCTGAGGTGTCCATCATAGCTATAATCACCGCGTTGGATTGGGGAATGGTCTTCTCTTCCCATGTTTTGTAGCGAAGATCGTCCGGACTAATATGATGAATGCCCGGTTTCCCCTCACGGGCGTTGCGGCGCAGATTTTCGAGAATGGTTCGTTTCTTGTCAATGTTCGCTTGCATGCCTTTTTTACGTATATCATTAAATACGATAGATTCAACCTCAATTTGATCCTTGTCTTTTTGCTGTAAATTCGGCAATTCCATTTCCTCAAACAGCATATCTTCCAGTTCTTCTATGCTGACTTCCGTTTCCATAATATCGTGTCCCGGCTGGTCGCCGGCTTTCTCACCTTTACCTGGCTTCTGGGAAGCAGGATCACGTCCAATGACATCCCCCACCTGACTGTCGCCATCTCCTTGGCCTACATGCTTTTGCTTTTGATAGTTATAAATGAAGCGATATTCATCCAGACTGCGAATCGGCACTTTAATAATCTGTTGACCGTCCGACATAATAATATTTTCTTCCGTTATCAGATCGGGTAGATTTTGCTTAATGACATCTTTGACCTTCTGCTGATGACGTTGCTGGTCCTGGTACCCTTTGCGATGCAGCGACCAATCTTCGCGGGATACGACGAATGAATATGGCTGGCGTGGTTCCGGCATTATTAGGCACCCCCCAAGTGGATACACGGCACAGTTTGGCCTTGTTGGTTATTAAGTATATTCACGGGGATGAACGATATGTGATGGAACTCGATTTAAATTCTGCCCGTTTGCTTTTATAATGAAAGTAAAAAATGTAAAAAAAGAATGGAGAACCTTGGGTTATGGAAGAAATTGCAGTACTTATAGTAGACGATGAGCAGGGGTTGCGGGATATGCTGACAACGGTGTTAAAAAAAGAAGGATTCCTTCAAGTCAAGCATGCTGCAACGGGTCGGGAAGCGCTGCAAGTCGTGATGGAATCTCATGTGGATGTGATTGTACTTGATGTTATGCTGCCTGATAACGATGGGTTTGAGGTGTGTCGTCAAATGCGTCTATATACGGATGCCCCTATTCTTTTTTTGACGGCAAGAGATACAGACCTAGACAAATTAATGGGGTTTGGTATCGGAGGGGACGATTATATTACCAAACCGTTTAACCCGCTGGAAGTCGTTGCGCGTATGAAAGCTCGAATGAAATATCGGAAAGTTTCGACAGTGGCCATGAAACCGACCTTACGCACTTTAGATTTTGGATATTTTCGTCTGGAACTGGAATCCGGTGTATTGTATGTGGAGGACAAGCAGGTCGATTGTCCGGCACGTGAATGGCTACTGCTGGTATTTCTGTGCAAGCATCCTAACCGTATTTTCAGTGTACGGCAGCTTTATGAGGCGATATGGAGCGAGGCCTTCTTGGGTGATGAGAAGACCGTAGTGATTCATATCTCCCGTTTGCGGAAAAAAATAGAACCTGATCCCAAGCACCCGCAATTTTTAATCAATGTAAGAGGACTTGGTTATAAAATGATGTCAGTCAAGATGGAGGAGCAAGAATGAACTCTCTAGTTAAGATGTCCTTTCGTTTTATGAAAGTAACGTTATGCTTTGTACTGGCCTATGTTCTATGTTTTGTTATTTGCACGATCTTATATATTTTTATAAAAAGTATATTTGGAGCATCTCAAAATATAAATATTGATCTATTCTGGACAGGACTTGGTATCGTGCAGAGTGTTGTGTTCATAGCTGCCTACGGATGGTATATAGGCAAACCTTTGGTGTATGTAATTAAATGGATTGGAAATATTGCGACAGGGGAATTCCAAGCGCCGCTAAGTGAACTGGAACTGCCAGAGGGCAAAAAAAATCAGAAAAATAGTTATAAACCTCCGTATCAATTGTATAAAGAAGTTTTTGAACAAATGAACATCTTATCGGCCCAATTGCGCAGCAATGAGGAAGAGAGAGTGGAAATAGAGAAACGAAAACAGCAGTGGGTAGCAGGTGTAAGCCATGATCTGAAAACACCATTATCTTATATTGAAGGATATGCGGTCATGCTGACTGCTCAAGAGTATGACTGGTCTGATGAAGAAAGAAGAAGCTTTAGTATGGGTATCAGTGAGAAAGTGACGGAAATGAAGCAGTTGATTCAGGATTTGAATGCTTCTATGCAGCTTAAGGAAGGTCCATTGCCAATCCAATTGGAGAAGGAGGACATTGTGGAGTTTCTACGTAGTGCGGTCATAGATATCGCTAACCATCCTTCAGCCGAGCAATACGAATTTTCTTTTACGTCAATGGACGCGGCATGTATTATGCCCTTCGATAGTAAATTATTAGGCAGAGCGCTCCAGAATTTTTTGATTAATGCTATCATTCATAATCCTCCAGGTACACACGTTTCCATGGAAGTAAGCAAAGCGAACGATAAGCTTCATATTTCTATCGAAGACGACGGAATAGGAATGAATTCCAATGAGTACATGCAGGTATCTCATTCCCAAGGGCATGGAATACCTATTGCCAAAAGCTTTATTGAGGCGCATAACGGAACGCTTCATATCCTTTCAGGCAGTAAAGCGGGTACTAGGATGGAGATTTCACTGCCGCTAAACATCTAACTTTTTAACATTTGATCTCACATTTTGCAGTTTGCTCGGTTTTTTTGCCTGTTGTTTAGGGACTGTTTACCTGATGTTTACTTTACTTCAGTAAACTGTATGTAACTTAAGCTTCAGCATTAGAAGTCGAGAGGAGATCAGGAAATGTCTGAATATGTAATACATACACAGCAGCTAACTAGGCGTTTTGGAAAACGGGAATTTGTAAAACGAATAAATCTCCAGGTACCCGGACAGCAGATTTATGGATTTTTAGGACCTAATGGAGCGGGTAAAACAACCACGATTCGTATGCTACTTGGGCTGATTAAATCCACATCCGGGGAAATTGAGATTTTTGGGAAAAAGCTGAAGGATCAGCGTATGGAAATATTGAAGGATATTGGTTCCTTGGTTGAATCACCTGCCTATTATGCCCATTTATCCGCATATCGAAATTTAGAAATCGTTACAACCATGCGTGGACTGCCGACCCGAAGAATTCATGAAGTGCTGGATTTAGTGAGATTAACCAAGGATGCGTATCGTCCGGTAAAGGGATATTCCTTGGGGATGCGACAAAGACTGGGGATTGCTATGGCGCTTATTGCCAACCCCAAATTATTGATACTTGATGAACCGACGAATGGTTTGGACCCGTCTGGTATTCAGGAAATTCGGGAGTTAATTATGAGCCTCCCTGGCGCTTACGGAATGACGGTACTAGTTTCGAGCCATTTATTAAGCGAAATTGAGCAGATTGCAACCTATGTAGGAATTATTAATCAGGGTGAAATGATCTTCCAGGGAACGATGAAGGAACTCACCGCCAAAAGCAAGCCTCAATTATTCATTGAAACCCCAGATCCTGTTCTGGCTGCCGGTGCACTGATTCAGCATGGGTGGACGGCCGGAGCTGAATCGATTGAACAAAATGAGGTCGTGACTCCTATTGTAGATCGGCAACAATCTTCGGAGATGATCAAGGTGCTTGTGGAACACAATCATCCCATTTATCGGGTCACAGAGAAGAAAAAAACATTGGAGGAGATATTCCTGGAACTGACAGGTAAGGAGCGAAGCTTATGATACTCCGGGTTATAAAGGCAGAGGGGCTTAAGCTGAAGAAAATATGCTGGTGGATTCCTCTTATACAGGGGTGTGTACTTACAGGCATGACTGCTGTGGAATGGTATCTTTACTTTCGGCAAGGACCGGGAGGTGTCTACGCTGGTTTTGCCGTTATGTTTATGTTCCTTTCGTTTGTGATGCTGCTTGGCGGTACACTTTTGGCGAGCATTATGGCCGGTACAGAGCATGATACTCAAACATGGAAGCAGCTTATGGCCATGCCTGTTCCCAGAAGTTATATCTATTTATCCAAAATCGTATGGATTGTGATTCTGCAGTTGGGTACCGCCTTGATCACTGTAGCAGGTATGAGCCTCATCTGGGTGTTATATACAAACGAACCCATTCCTTGGCGGATCATGCTGTTACAGCCGATTAATGCAAGCTTGGCTACCCTACCAGTACTTGCAATTCAACTTTGGCTGTCTACGCTTTTCACTAATCAGGCATTCCCATTAGCGTTTGGTATATTCGGTTCAATTGCAAGCTTGTTTTTGGCACGCACAAGTATTCTGTGGATTAAAATATTGCCTTGGTCGTACCCTGCATTATCAAGTCCTCTGATGAAGGAACACATGATTTGGGTGATCGTTGCTTTAAGTGCAGGAGTCATCTTTACGGGACTTGGTACACTACAGTTTACCAAGCATGAATTCAAATAGAGAGGAAAAGATACATGGGCTCTATTTTACGCGTGGAGACAATAAAGCTTCAATGGATCATGGTTTGGATTCTCATTATATTGGATGCGATCATAAATTCTTTAATGGGAGTCCTGGAACTGAATGATTTGAAGCAGTTTTTTTCACCCAGTTGGTTAACTTTATATACTTATTCAGCGCAATTTCACTCTATGTTTTTTTATCCGCTCTATTGTGGAATTATTGCTTCTCTTTTGTGTGCGTACGAGCATCGGGATGGGGGATGGAAGATTTTATTAAGCAGCCCGTATCCTCGTCAGCAAATTTATTATGCAAAATATATATTGCTCATTCTCATACTGGGTCTGGATCAGCTTATATTTATAGTAGGCTATTTTGTAAGTGGAAATATAGCAGGTGCTCCAGGAGAAATCCCTTGGTCTGTCGTTCTTTCTACCGGTTTGGGAGGGTGGCTCGGGATTTTTCCCCTGGCAGCACTACAGCTTATGCTCTCGATAAAAATTCGGAATTTTGGAGCTTCTCTAGGAATGTCCATTTGTTGTGTGGTTCCTAATATTGTCATAACAGGCTTTCACTCTTCCATAGGTGCGTGGTTTCCTTTTACGATTCCTTATTATATTATGATGCCGCAAACAGCGACTTATGCACCCAGAGTTGAGCCTTACAGTCTCGGACTGATTGTCATTTTTACGTTTTTAGCCTATCTGTATGGTGGAAGAAAGATGTTTGTGAATAGGGACTGGTTGTAGTTAGGATAGCATGAGGATGTAATCCCAACCGATCTCTTTGTTCTCAGAAACACTTAATAAAGCAGCTGCAATCCCAGCAACGCCTTCAAGCATGCCCGCTTTTGTCAGCCATACTAGAGAGCCATCTGCCCTTGGCTCGGGGTCCAGATATCCTAGTGGGCTATCCATTTGAAAGCGATCAAGCAGACAATTCGTTAACTGTTGAATAAGCGGGAGAAAAGCAGGCTCTTTACTATGACACCACATTCGCCAAGAGATGGTAAGTAATCCGGCAAGACCGTGACAAAGTGCAGAAGAGTCCATTTCCCGCTTAGCTATCTCATAGGAGATTGCACCGACACAAGCTTTCACAGCCAATTTTTGCAGTTCCTCATTATGGAGAGCCCTTCCGGCAAGAAATAGGGTACAGGCAATGCCAGGGGTACCGTAACACCATGCTTCTCTTGCTCGTTCCAAATCAAACCGTAGAGAGCCTGTTTCAGCTTCGAATGGAACAATATGAGGCCAGTAGCTACCATATTCATCTTCATATTTATACTTAAGCAACCATTCCGCAATGGTTTCAATCGCTTGATATTGGCCTTTTACTTCAATTCCAGCACTGTAAGCTACAGATAATAAAGCCAACGGTCCAGGAATACCGTGTGCCATTCCACAATTAAAATTGCCCAGAGGATAGTTACGTTTATCCCGGTCTAAAAATTGAAACTTTTGCGGGGAGTACCACCCTGGGACATAACGATTGTGAATATGTATGGGATGTGTAAGATCGGTAAGAAATTGAAGAATTGGCTCAACAAGAGGAGTACAGATAGGATCGGTTGAGTTCATCAAAATATATCTTCCAATCCCTGAAGCTCCCGAAATGGTGTCAAAGGCTTGCATGGGCATACCTTCGTGAAGGCTTAATTTTTCTGTGTTCGACTGAAGCCATTGCTCTGTAAGAGGCATCATCCATTGATGTATTTGCTGTAAGAAATTACTGTAGTACTTTCCATGATTAGAAGCCTCTCTTACGGACGAAGCGATGCCTGCCCAGCCACTGTAAAGAGAGAGATCGTGAAGACCATTTTTAGCAAGTGAGGATTGGATCTGAGCCATGTTTGAATGTATGGCTCTATTCCAATCATACGAAGGGTCTGTAGCACGCCATTGCGATAGTAAATGAATGTTACCAGGATAACCATGCGAAAGTGAAGTTTCTCCCCATGGGTGGTACTTTGTTTCTGGCGAAACATTGTGTTCCGCATGGACTGCTGCATAGACGGATTCGGGCTCGCATAGACGTAAAGCAATTTTTTTACTAATATCTCTTGCACGAACTTGGTCGGATTGTTGTATAACAAAACTATCAATTTTCATATGAAAGCCTCCATTATTTTTTTCTTCATTATATTGTCACTAAAATCTAGTGTGTTGTCCTTAAAAATACTAAAAAATAATGAAGGTTTATCTTAAATGTACTCGTTGAAATTAAGACAAATGTAAGAATTATATAAAGTCTAGTTAAGATTATATAACTTATAATAAAATTGTAAAAAATAAAAAGGAGGTAACAAGATGAAAAATCAATTTGATCTGGACTTGCAAGTAGCTAAAAATGAGGTTGCTCCAAAAGGAGTTCAACCAGCCAGTGGTATTATCTGTACTCCTTCATGTGCAACAGGTACTTTGAATTGTCAAGTTAGTCTTACCTTCTGCAAAACGTGTTAATAACGAAAATACATGGAAAAAAGGCACGGTTTCTATAACCGTGTCTTTTCCAGTTACGAAAATGAGGGAAGGATTTATGGTTGAAGATTTGAAGGGGAGATCAGTTGAAATCAGTAAGTATATAGCACAAAAGCTAATAGACCTATCATATACAGAAAAGATAGTTAATCATACAAACAACCTTTCACCTTCACGTGGAAATCCCCCTTGGAATCCTGGCTCGCTTGCCGATGGAATTCCGGGTGTGTTTGCGCTGTTGTCCGAATGGGGTTACCTGGAGCCAGATCAAAATTGGGCAGAGCATGTGCATAGTCAGTTACGATACTTAGATACTAACTCTCTATTATTATTGCCTCGTATTTCTCTTTATTATGGAACAACAGGAGTAGCTTATGGCATATTATTAGCTTCCAATAACAGAGCTAATTATAACAAACTAATCTCTCAGCTTAATAAGTATATTGAAGTAAAGTGGGGGGATTTACCTGTAATTGGCACAATTACAGAGTTCAGTAGGCAAATGGATATCATCAATGGGCTGCTCGGAGTGGGCAGATACACTCTGGAGGTTGCTGAAGACAAGACGATGTGTGATCTGTCTCGTCAATTATTAGACACCATTACGCACTTTATACCTGAATATATACATTTGTCGTCAAGGGAAGATTCGGCTTCAATCCATCTAGGTTTGGCGCATGGTATCACCGGAATACTTGCACTGCTTGTCACTGCCCTACAAAAAAAGATCAAAGTTGAAGGACTACATGAGGCTATAAAACATATAGCTGATTTTTTGCTTATTCAAATTCAGGAGGATCAATATGGCTGGTATTGGCCTGTAAACTCTCAAGCGTCTTCAATGAACAAGAGAGAGAAAAAAGTAGGGATGAGAGAAATTGAAGGCTGGTGTCATGGAACCTTTGGAATAGCTTGGACATTATTCAGAGCAGGAATTGAGTGCAGTAATGAAGAATGGAAAAAGATAGCGGAAAAAGCTATGCAATCCATATTTTGCTTAGATGATGAGCTACTAAACGCGCTATCCCCTACTTTCTGTCACGGGTTGGCTGGTTTGCTTCATATGGCTCATAGATTCTATAGCTTAACCGGTAATATAGCAGCCTTACACTTTGCCGATCAGATAGCTTTAAAGTTAGTAAATTTATACGATGAAGAGCTCCCATTTGGATACCGGGATTTGGAGGGGACAACTCATGTTCATAATGTAGGAATACTGCAAGGAGCAACAGGGATTGCGTTAAGTTTGCTGGACTATGGAATTGGGAAAGAACATCCTAAATATTCAGGGAGATGGAGTGAATTGTTTCTAATTTCTTAAGGGCGCTCTACCTTATTGCTTATCTGAAGCATTGGTTTTGGGGGGATTAGATGAAACAAAAATTTATGGTTATATCATCTTTTAGGAAGATTAAGCATTTTTTTGAGACTTTAAGCACTCCAGAAAACATTCGAATCATGTTTTATGATTCGCTTTACCAGGCTCTACCGGAGATTGATGAGCAGTGTATCGGTGTAGCTTTGAATCAGGATCATATAACGCTAGAGGACTTGTCTTACTGGCACAGCATTAAAGAAAAATTTACAGTTCCATTTATCTTTCTTTCCTATCATAGTGATGACCAACGGCAATTGGATCTCCTCAAACAACTGTTTTCAATGGCTTCATCTGCATATGAAATGGAAAGAGAACAGCAGGCTATTAGTTTATCACCTAATGTCATTTTTGATCCTGCTGGAAAGGTTATTTGGAAGCAAGGGCATGAGCATATGCTGACTATGATGGAATTCCGATTATTAATGTATCTTCTTACTGCAAAAGAGTGTGCTTCTACGATTGATCACATTATAGACAGAGTCTGGGGAGTGGATGCTTTTACTACGTCTAATACGGTGTATGTGCACATTCGAAAATTGAGAGAGAAAATAGAAGATGATCCAAGTCATCCAAAAATTCTGGTAACATGTCATGGAATCGGTTACAAGTTGAATATATTTCCTAAAAACTTGGAGGTGGTCAGTTGTGAAGAGACAACTGCATTACACTGATGCGCATAAACTACATAATGAAGTGAGAGATCGGGATGAAAGATGGTTTAGTGCATGTGATTTTTTTCTAATCAGAGCTCCATTACTATCGCTAGACCGATATTTTCAGGTGTTTTCGGATCAAGATGTGGACAGCCAGCTTACTTTGGAGGAAATAACTCGTCGATTAAAGTTGATATCCCAAGAAGCTGTTGTTCAAGAAGCCATAGCATTAGCCTCTCCGTCCCTAATGCAGTTTTTACATTACTTGAATGATGGTCATGCTTTGGATGATAAAGGAGAGCTACAGAAGTATGAGAAGACGCTGAACAGCTTTTATCGTTATTTTATTCGGATGACTACCCGAACGACTCCATTTGGGTTATTTTCAGGAGTGGGGCAGGGGATTTGCGGGAAGACCACCGATCTGGATATTGGTAGCTATCCTAAGCATCTGAAGAGAGCCAGACCCGACATGGAATGGATATATAAACTGATTCAAAAAATAGAAGCTGATCCGGCCATATTTAATCAACTAAAGGTTTTCCTAAACAAAACGGTTATGATCAAAGGAAATCGAGCCAAATTACCATTTCGACCTAAGCATGGAGCAGCAGAAGCTGATGATTCGGCAGAAATTTTTAATTCCATTCGGCTTACTGACGTTGTTCGAATGACGTTTGAAGCTGCGGAACATCCAATTCGGGTGATGGAACTGAAAGAAATACTATTAAAGGCATTCCCTGACGCTACTTTGGAAATCATAGCTGATTATTTGCAGCAACTAGTAGAGCAAGAGTTTATTTTGAGCGAGCTTAGACCTCCGTTAATGGATCATTCACCCTTTCATTACATATTCGAAAAAATTAAAAAACTGGACATTTCCGATCCTTGGATTCACATTTTACACGAAATTGATACTTTATTACTTCAATATAATCAATGCACGATTGGAGAAGGAGAGAAGGTCTACCGGAAATTATGTGACAAAATGCTGGATATCATTTCTGTAAAAACACCTGTACAAGTTGATGTTCTTTTGGATAAAGAAGTAACGCTGCCGAAACATGTGCTTGATGAGGTTTCATTAGGGGCTGAAGTCATGTGCAAATTGTATGCATCCCCCAAAACGGATGAATTGGCTGAATATTTGAATCGTTTCTTGGAAAAGTACGGTGTGTATCAGGAGGTTCCTATTCATGAACTGTTTGATGAGGATTGGGGTCTGGGTATACCGGAAATGTATCGTTCAAATGAAAAAAAATCAATGGGCATGGAGGCATTTAAACGCAACGCTGTTCTTTTTCAATGGGTTTCGAATGCCATTTCTAATCATGAAATAGAACTCGCCCTTACAGATGAACAGTTAGAGCAACTGATGATTTCTGATAACTACGACACTTCCCCAGAATCAATGGAGATCTATTACAGTATATTTGCTGAGTCTCCTGAAAAAGTTGATTCTGGAGACTATTCGCTTTTACTTGGAGCCAGTGCTGGCTCGAATAGAGCGGGTAAAACCTTTGGACGTTTTCTGGATATGTTTAGTGAGGAGTTTGTACAAAAATTCTCTGAAATATATGATCATCACCGATGCTTTCATCCCGATGCGTTATTGTCAGAGATGGTTTTTATGCCGGAACAGGGGAAAATATCAAATATCTCATTAAGCAAAAATTTAATGGCATATGAGATTGTGTCGGGAACCACCTCTTCTAAAGATGAGGACCATACGCTCTGTATTGATGATTTAGTGGTGGGTGCTACTCATGATCGTTTTTATGTCAAGTCCAGACGTTTGGGTAAGGAAATAATCCCCTTGCAAACACACATGCTGAATTACAAGCTTTCACCACATATATTCAGATTTCTAACGGATATTACCAATAAAGAGATTGGTACGTGGTCTTATTTTGACTGGGGGCCATTAGAGCAATCCCCTTTTTTGCCAAGACTAGTATATAAAAAGATCATTATTAGTGCTGCGCAGTGGAAACTGAGCAAAGCTTCATTGAATATTTCAGAATCATGCGAGTCCAAAGAAGGAGAAGAACTTTTCCATGTGTGGAGACAACAATGGAATGTACCGCGCTATGTTTATCTAACGATGGGGGATAATCGCCTTTTATTAGACCTATGTAACCTCTTCCATATCAAAGAATTGCTACATGAGGTGAGCAAGACACGTGAAGGACAGGAACTTCTTCTTACCGAGTGTTTGGGTAATCCCTTCCATACCCCAGTACAGGGGACGGCAGGAAGATATATGGGAGAATTTGTGTTTCCACTAAAGAAGAAAAAAATAAAGGTGAAACCGAGTATCCCTAGTTCACAAAACCATATTGTTTCTCAAAACTTCATTACTCATACTCCTTCCAGCATTCATAGAGGCATATTTCCAGGAGGGGAGTGGCTATACCTTAAATTGTACGGAGTCAAGGAAAGAGAGACTGACCTGGTAGGCTTAAGCCTAGGGCATCTCTTAAAACAGCCGGGGTTTAAGGATTGGAGTCGAAAATTTTACTTTTTGCGATACGTTGATCCTGAACATCATATCCGTTTACGTTTTCAGGGAGAGCCCGATAAGCTATGGACAGCTGGTTTGGCGCAATTAAATCAGTGGGCAGCCGAGTTACGTGAAGAGGGGCTAATAACGAATATGGTCATAGATACATACCATCCTGAATTGGAGAGGTATGGAGGACAGACACTTATGGAGCTGGCAGAACAGGTTTTTGACGTGGATAGTCAATGGGTCATCGCCTATATGAAGGGAATTCGCTCTAATGCTTTCAATCTGGACATAGAGATTGCGGCTGTGATTAACATTATTCATTATCTGAGTGGTTTTGGTTTAACGATTCAGGAGCAAGTGAAATGGCTAGAAGAGAGAATTGATTGCAAGCCTCATATGAAGGCGTTCAGGGATGTCAAAAAAACATTGATTACCGCTGTAGAATCGAATTATGAATGGATTGGACAAGCAGATACGAACACACAGGTTGCTTTCTTAGCGCTTGTAGAAAAAAGACAGACTATGATTCAGCAGTATGCTCAAGCGATAATCCTGGCTAAAAATAATCACGAACTTACCAATCCTTCTGATGATATTTTAGGCAGCATCATTCATATGCATTTGAATCGTCTGCTTGGTGTAAATAGGGAGCGAGAAATAAAATGTATGGCTTTAGCTAAGCATACAGTAGCTAACCTGTTGCATAGGAAAGGGGTAAGCTATGTCACAGTCTAATGGACAAACCAATGACCTGATCTCTTTGTCCTATAAAAATATATTTCGTACCTTTTTATTTTGGCCTCGTATATTCAGGCTGCTTTGGGACACACATCCTTCCTTTTTGATTGCTATACTCATTACGAATTTATTGAAAGGTGCAATTCCTGCTGTGATCCTTTTAACCACGAGAGAATTAATCAACAGTGTCGTGGCCGGAGCGTCAGGGGGCAGCTTTCAACCTGTTTTTATAGCTTTTGGCGTCTTGATCGGTGTCAATTTGCTGTACGATCTGATCAATATTGGCGAAAGCTTTTTTCGTAAAATGTTTCAAAGCCGGCTATCGAACCAGGTAAATATCAGAATTATTGAAAAAGCACAAAAGATGTCTTTGCAGTCGTTTGAGGATGCAGATGTGCAAAATATGCTCCAACGTGCTCAGGGAGAGGCAGATTTTAGGCCGTTTGAAATATTTACTCAAATCCTTGCCATTATTAGCAGTGTTGTAACCTTATTTTCGACGGGTGCTATTCTCATCGCATGGAGATGGTGGGCATTCTTATTCATTTTTCTCATTCCATGCTTATCATTTTATTCTTTTTTACGTATCGGGCAAAGAGAATTTAATGTTCACTTTCAAAGAGCAGGAAGACAACGTGAATCCTGGTATTTGTCGTTTTTAGTGACAAGAGATAATAGTTTTAAAGAAGTGAAAATATTTCAACTGGGAGACTATTTGCGAAAAAGATATAAAACGATACTCGAAGGGTTTTATCGCGAGGATAAAGTGCTAGCGGCTCGTAGATCCTATACCTCTCTTGTATTTCAGATTGTAAATCAGGGTGCGTGTGCATTTATTATTTTCATGGCCATACAAGCCACTTATGTTGGTCAAATTTTAGTGGGGAACTTGGTGAGCTTAATTCAGGGTATCACGTTAACCCAGTCAACATCGCAGAGCATTGTACAAGGGATTTTAAGCTTGTGTCAAAATAATTTGTACATCAAGCAGCTATTTGACTTTTTGGATATGCCGGAAGAGGCAAAAATACAAAAAACGGTTCAGCAATTGCCTTTGTCCACTATTCACAGTATTGAATTTCGGAATGTATCGTTTAGATATCCGAACACGGAGGAGAATGCCATTTCTAATGTTAGCTTCAAGCTTCATCAAGGAGAGAAGCTGGCCATTGTAGGGAGAAATGGATCGGGTAAATCAACGATTGTGAAGTTACTGACTCATTTGTATTCCGATTTTGAAGGAGAAATCTTAATTAATGGACACTCAATACATGAATTGGATAAAGACAGTTTTAGAGAAAAGATAGGCGTTGTTTTTCAGGATTTTGTCCATTATGAGATGGCTGTTAGAGATAATATTGGCTTTGGTAATGTGGCTTCCAGAGAAAATGATGAGGCCATTTGGACAGCTATAGATAAGGCGGGGATTACAGATTTGATAGTCGGCCTGCCTGATAAAATGAATACCTTGCTTGGAAAATGGTTTGAAGATGGACAGCAGCTATCTGGAGGACAGTGGCAGCGTATTGCAATAGCCAGGGCCTTTATGAGAAATGCCGATATATATGTCTTGGATGAACCGAGCTCTTTTTTGGATCCACACGCGGAGAAAGAGGTTTTTCAAAAGTTTGATCAGCTTATTCATGAGAAAATTGGAGTGTTTATTTCACACAGATTGTCCTCTGCACGTATGGCCGATACCATTATTTTAATGGAGGAGGGCAGAATTGTAGAAGCAGGTAGCCATGAACGCTTAATAGATATAGACGGAGTGTATGCAGAAATGTTCAGGCTCCAAGCCTCCTCGTATCTTTCACAACGAGAACGTGGTTTTGAGGAAGAAAATCTGTCGCCCTCGTTAGTAAGAACGACAGGTGGATCATAAGAAATGGCAGATGCCCTCCTATTGTAGGAGGGTATTTTTATCTTTACCACCAAAGTCGAACTACAGCCATACTCACAATACCGACAACGACGGTAGCCAGCAGGTTTTTGCTCCACAAGGCGGTCACTAGCGTAGGAAGAACAGCCATAAGCACTTGCCCATTAAGAGTGACGGAGGTTTCGGTTCGAACGAGCAAATTTTCCATCACGAGGGCCGTGAATATGCAGATGGGAATATAGGAAAGCCATTGTAGCACTGGCTTGGGCAGCGCCAGCCTTTGCAGCACGACAAAGGGAATGATCCTTGGAATCGCCGTGACAATCATGGCACCGATAATGATATACAGGACATTGGGATTAATGTTCATTTGTCGGTTAACACTCCAATCGTTGCGGTGATCATGGTCGCTACAATGACGGCGATATGTGATGGTACCCACCAGGACAATAGGTACATCAGAACAGCCATACACAGCACAAGCAGCAGACGATGCTTGAGTTTGGAGGTCTGGACACTTTGGAGTTGGGAAATGAGCAGGGCAAGAAACATCGCTGGCAAGGCAAAGTCCAGACCAAAAGCCTCCGGCCGGGAAATCCAGTTCCCGAGAACCCCTCCCGCTACACAGGATGCAATCCAGGCGAGATAAGCTGTAATATTAAGCCCGTTCATCCAGCGGTCACTGACCTGCCCGCCTTTAGCCAATTTATCCGACGCTACTCCAAAGGATTCGTCCGTCAAAAGAACACCGATGCCTATGTTTTTCCACAATGAATATTTAGAAAAGTAAGGAGCCAGCGACGCACTTAACAGCAGATGACGAGCATTCACAATGAAAGTCGTTAAAATAATGACGGATGGAGGACTGGCTGCAGCCAGCATCGAGCACATGATAAACTGGGAGGCTCCTGCGTATACAAGCGCCGACATGAAGGCAATTTCCATGGTGCTAACCCCTGATGAAGCGCCCACAATGCCTGCCGCGAACCCAATACATACATAACCGAGCAATGTAGGAATACAATCTTTAACCCCTTGTAAAAAGCTGAGTGAATCGTGCTTCGTTCCGCTCAACTCCGAAGCTATGGACATTTTAACCTTACCCCCAGTGTATAAATTTTATAATAGTATATAACGTAAGTTGTAAAGTATCAATATATTATACGTTTGTATGTTATGTTGAATAGTTCCTACAGGAGAATTGCTCTTAAAAAGCTGTTTTACTGTTGACAACCCAATGAAGGCTATGTATTTACCAAAAAGGTTCGGTCGTGTTCCGGTTCCAGACGATTTGGCAGCAGCCAGTCATCCAAAAGCGGTGTTCAAATGTACTCCCGATGAGCTCTTCGAAATGGCAAACGGGCAAGAACTGATGATGAATCAAAGCAGCTCGGATGTGTTCATATAAGGGCTGTTTTGACTGAATGGGGAACTCGTAAAAAAAGGGCGTCCCAGTCAGTTCATGACTTATGGGGCAACCCTAAGGTGGTGATTTATATAAGCTCCTGCCGCTTTTTCAGATATCCGTAGAGAATAATTCCCGAGATCGCGCAGATGGCTGCGCATAGACCGATAACTCCATATCCCGCCTGAAGTCCGCGCAGTATGCCAAGCTCAGTGGTTGCGCCGTAGACTATCTTGACCCCTTCGATTACCCAGCCGATCACATAGTTGCCAATGACACTACCTATGCCCATCAGCGTGACGACGAACGTAATAGCTGTATCACTGTCCTTCGGATATCTCCTTGCTATGAACGCCATCACGGTCGGATAGATCATTGCAATACCTGCACCTGATACGGCAAAGAGAAACGCCAGTCTCTCTCCACCCGCGATTGCTGCGAACGTACATATCGCTGAGAAGGCGGAGAATAGAATCGTCGAAAGCACGAACCCCATCCGGTCTGTGAGTGGACCAAGCAATAGGCGCCCCAACGAGAAGGTAAGAAAGAACGCTGAGAGCATGCTGGACGCCTCCACCGTGCTCCATGAATACGCTTTCTCTAAAAAGTTGACCAGCCAGCCCCCAACTGCGAGCTCAGAGACTACTCCAAACGACAGGATCATTACCATCATCCAGAGTGCTGGATCGCGGGTTAGCGTCTTGAGTGAGGTTCGATCCTCATGCTGCAAATCGTCTCCCGGGAAGGTGCTGAGCAGTGCGGCCACAATCGGCAGCAAGCAGAGCGACAACATAGCCAGATACATCCCCCGCCAGTCCAGCATATGTCCAAATACCGTCAGTGACATGACTCCCGTCGCCAGCAAAGGGGCGACTGTTGAGCTGAGCCCATAGAAAAAGTGGGACAAATTCATCATCGTGCCGGTATTTTTCACAAAAATCCTCGCCCCCAAAATTGCGAGCGCAATCTCCAGCATGCCGTTCCCGATATACATCAAGAAGTAGGACGAGGCGAAGAACGGATACGTGTGCGACAGATAGATGAACACTCCCGAGATGATCATGGAAGCAAAGGAAATGATGCTGACCGCCTTGATTCCCCACTTACGGACAAGGACAGCGGTGAACGAGCAGGCAATCAAATAACCAAGTGCGTTTAGAGACAACAATGTTCCGAGCTGCTGTTCATCCAGATTGAAGTCGAATTGGATGCGTGGAATGGCAGGGCCTTTAATATTTTCCGAGATGCCAAATACAATAAAGCCAATAAAAATTGTCGCCAGCTGCATCGTATACATGTGGCGGGACTTGCGGGTTTGCAGATTCAAATTTAGTCCCTCCTAGATAGCCAAACTTGATTTTCTCACCTGTTGGGTGTTCAGGGACGGAAAAGTCATAGGATAGCAGCCCTCCTTCAGGATATTACAATAGTTTTGAAAAAAGTTTTAATAAGTGAAAAGTTTAAGGACATTTATATTCAATGTCAAATGTTTTTATTGCATGTTGAAGTAAGCGAGGAACCTGACCATATTACAATTACAGTAAATTGTAGCATGTCTACTTCCCGTTTAAGCTTTGTATTACCTTGATCGGCTACACTTAATTTACTGTGGATAATAAGTCATGCATCCAAAATTGCAAAAGATAAATGATATTTTACGATACAGTCTATATATAGCGAACACACAGTCTTTTGTGTATTCTTCTTATATAGACTTTTGGATACAAGGAGGCATCGTCCGTGGATTCAATGCAGCATATTATTGGCTCTAATTTGGCTCAAATCAGGAAGACTAGAGGATTAAGTTTGGATAAGGTGGCTGAACTGACAGGGGTCAGCAAAGGGATGCTGGCTCAGATTGAGAAGGGGAAATCCAATCCTACGGTAACAACCCTTTGGAAAATTGCGAACGGTTTGCATGTATCCTTCTCCACCTTTCTCAAAGAAGATCCGCCGCAAATCACGAAGATTCGGAGGGAAGACCTGCATCCGGTTATTGATGAGGACGGTAACTATTTTGTTTACCCTGTATTCCCGTATCACGCTGAAAAGAAGTTTGAGGTGTTCACGGTAAGTCTGAAGCCAGGTTTTACACACCAGGCAGAGAAGCATTTGGGGGAGGAAACGATTCTCATGATCCGTGGGGAAATGTACTTTGAAATGCAGGGGCAACAGCTCAAGCTGAGTGCAGGGGATGCCGTGCAATTTCAAGTATCTGACATACATACCTACCGGAATGATTCGGATGAGGATGCCGATTTTTATGTATTGATTTATTATGCGGATTAGTGGGATGATTAGCATAGTCTAAAACAGGCTTCCACATCATGATTTTGCAAAATCCTGAGATATAAAAAGAGAGCAACGAGGAAAAGAGAGGAAAGAATCCATGGAAAGCAAGTACATCCGAGAAACCTACTGCTTCAAGACGTCCCGAGTATTTCCCAACGATATCAACAATCATAACACGCTCTTCGGCGGCCGATTAATGTCGTATATCGACGATATCGCATCTATTGCAGCTGCTAAGCTGTGTCGTACGAACACAGTTACAGCCTCTACGGATTCGGTGGATTTTTTGCTACCTATCCATCCGAGTGATTCTGTCACTCTAGAAGCGTTCGTAACCTGGACAGGCCGTAGCTCGATGGAGGTGTTCGTAAAGGTAATTCGTGAAGGACTGATGACTGGTGACCGAAAAATCGCAGCCACCGCCTTTCTGACCTTTGTGGCATTGGACGAGAACAACCGTAAGGTGACTGTCCCGCAGGTGATTCCAGAAACAGAAGAGCAGTTACAATTGCACCAGACGGCTCCATCACGCGCAGCCATACGGCGTCAGCGGAGGGAAGAAAGCAAACAGTTGGCTAGTTTTTTGACAACAGATTATCCGTGGGAATTGTAACGTACTAGAGATTATCAATTTCATCGTTTTACGTAAAAAGGAGCCGTCTTTTCCGTTAGCAGTCACCATGTCTGCTCGGAATACGGCTCCTTTTGAAAATAACTTGAGCTATTCTACTTTAACTACACGGAAATGCTGATTCGTCCCACCATTATCGCCCCATTGAATGGCTTTGGCTCCATCGGCGGTGGCGCCTTCAGAAATATCGATCAGCTTGCCGGTTGCCCGATTTTTCAGCTTGTAATAACCACCGGTTACGGATACTAATTGCCAATGCTGACTGGACCAGCCTCCGTCACTCCACTGCTCAATAACTGTACCGTCTGTTGTGGTACCGCTTTCAACACCAATTAGCTTTCCGCTGTTGCGGTTCACAATTTTATAATATCCGCTGCCTGCATCCTTGAGCTGCCATTGCTGGTTTGCAGCTCCGGAATTTGCACGCTGCTCCAGGTCTGCGCCGTCCGTCGTTGCATTGCCAATAATGCTTAGTGGCTTATTGCTCTTGCGATTCACTAGCTGATAATAGGCATCCGGATCAATGGCAATTGGCGTTGTTATCCCCTCGACCACACCACTGGCGGTGTCAATATTAATGCTGTCGAACCAATCCATGGCTAATGAAGTCGCTGTTGGAAAACGCAGTGGCAGCCATACATATTGAGAATCCTGCACAGGACCGCTCCACGCACCCGCCCAACGGTCGCCCAAATACAGGTATGAAGTTGTCTGGGCACCTTCAACAGGAATCACGTAAGCCGACTGTGAACCATATGTCGTACCGTCCCCGAAGTTTATCGTATTACTCCAGGTTCCTTCAATGCTGGATGCGGTAGCATACTTGGCTTGATTGGGATTCCAGCCGGTTGCCCCGGATGTAATCAGGAAGTAGACGTCTCCTTTTTTGAACATCGCCGGAGCTTCACGATATTGTCCTGGCCAAAGTGTAGTCACCAGCGATTCAACTTGCAGAAAATCCGGTGTCAGACGATAGATGTTCAGATCCGCGTTTACCCGGGTAGCCGAAATGAGGTAAGCTGTACCGTTATCGTTGTATACGGTCATATCGCGCGAATCGTGATCCAGAGGACGGAAGCTGCCCTGATACGTGTAATCGCCGTCCACGGTATCGGAAGAAGCGACAGCCACTCGGGCCTCGTTGTAATTAACCCCATTCTCCTTATGCATCCATAATACGTATTTACGTGTTTTTTCATTGTAAATCACTTTCGGACGTTCAATATTCGAAACATTCAGCTCTACAGCGGAGCTGCTGGTTAGTACGTTTTTACGAAACTCCCAGTTTTTTAAATCAGAGGAACGGTAGGCGGATACCGCCTTGAACGTGCCGTTGGGATTACGATTTTCACCAAACCAATAATAGTAACCGTCTACTTTAATCATACCACCCCCATGGGCATGGACCACGTTTCCATCTGTATCTTTAAACTGAATGCCATTCACAACATTCGCTGAAGCGGCTGAAGCGATCTTAGGTGAAAACATCTGAAAAATGCTCAACGTCAGCAAAATAGAGAGCATAATACACAGCAAGCGGGCAAAATCATATTTCATTGTTTCGTCCTCCTCTGCATGCGTTATTTTAAAGCGCTTTCATTAATAGGCTCTATGAAGTAGTTTTAATAGAGATGCTTATCCCAATTGTATCCATATTGAATTGAAAGTGCTAGAGTAGTATATTGACCATGTACACGGCACACGCCATCCATATCTAACAGACTTCAATCGAACGGTGAGTGTTACAAACTGGCTGATATTCATTAGATATACAGGAGGCAACCATGAAAATATACGCGATTGATACGAGCAAGCCGGAAGCTGAGGAGCATTACGAATTACTGGTAAATCGGGTTTCGCTGGAAAAGCAGCACAAGTTAGATCGTTTTTTACATCGGGAAGATGCTTTGAGGGGCTTATATGCCGATGTGCTGCTAAGATGGTTGGTCTGCCGGCAATTGAAGGTATCTAATGCTAGTCTTCAATTTACATACAATGCGTTCGGTAAGCCTTCCTTGATAAATGCACCCGCATTCCATTTTAATGTTTCTCACTCGGGAAAATGGGTGGTGTGCGCTATTGATGATCACCCGCTTGGAATCGACATTGAACAGCTCCGTCCTATTGATTTTGAGGTAGGTAGAGTGTGCTTTTCGGACAAAGAGTATGATGCGTTAATGCGTCAGGACGCAGACAACCGATTGTCCTATTTTTACGATCTATGGACGCTTAAAGAAAGCTTTGTGAAGGCCGAGGGGCAGGGACTAACTCTACCGTTGAAGTCTTTTTCATTCGAACTGAAGGCACAACCGTTCATAGGCTTCACGACAGAGGGCTTTACCACCGAGTATTGTCATTTTAAGCAGTATGAGTTGGATCAGGATTATAAAATGGCTGTCTGTGCAGCTCATGACCAATTTGCCCAGCAGGTGCAGCAGATAGATATAAATACACTACGCTTGGAAGTGGCAACACAGGCGTAATATGAAGTGGATATGCGTATAGTTGAAAAAAGGAGATGAGTGGCGTTGACATTCGTTTTGTTCAAGCACGGCCGGTTGCATGGGGATTGGGCTTCCAAAGGAGACTCCATCGTTGTACAGCAGGGTCGGATACAAGCCATCGGATATGCTCGGGAGCTTGAATTGCAGTTGACCGGTAAGGAATATGAAACTGTGGATTGGGAAGACGCCTATGTACTGCCAGGCTTAACCGATTCACATATGCATTTGTCTATGCATGGTATGAAGCTGGCTATGCTGGATTTAACATCAGCTACCTCCAAGGAAGAGATGCTGGCTATGCTGCGCAAACGGGTCGCTGTAACACCGCCGGGAGAGTGGATTTTAGGACTTAACTGGAATGAAAATGCGTTTATTCCTGTTGAAATTCCGGGTATAGCCGAGCTGGATGCCATTACAGATCAGCATCCGGTATATCTCACTCGTACGTGCTTTCATACGTTCTTGGCCAATTCAGAGGCATTTCGGCGTGCGGGTATTAGCGAGGACACCCCTGACCCGGCTTCGGGAGCCTATGGACGAGACGCACATGGACGGTTGAACGGATTGATTTATGAGGAAGCATCCTTTGCCTTTACTAGCGTGCAGCCAGAGCCGGATTATTCGGTTAAGAAGGATACGATTCGGCGGGCTTGCCTGGATGCGCTACGGCTTGGTCTAACTGCTGCGCACACGGAAGATTTACGTTTTTTGGGCAGCGTGGAGACGATGCAGCGAATTTACAGGGAGCTGAGGGAAGAAGGTCTTGCTTTTCGCACACACCAGCTCATCTATCATCCCTTTATGGAAGAAGCGAAAGTGCAAGGGCTGCGTGCAGGTACCGGAAATGAGTGGTTTAAAATCGGTGCGATTAAAATGTTTGCCGATGGCGCTATTGGTGGAAGAACGGCATTATTGTCAGAACCTTATAGTGATGCTCCACATACCCGCGGAATGGCGATTCAACCGCAGCCAGAGCTGAATCAGATGGTGGCAGCTGCCAGGGCCGCAGGCTTTCCAGTGGCTGTACATGCTATAGGGGATGGGGCAGCGCACATGATTTTGACAGCGATGGAGGCCCATGTGCTCACGGAGGAAAGCGGTTTGCCAGATCGCCTGATCCATGGACAGGTGCTTAGGAGGGATTTGGTCAAGAGAATGGCGAAGCTGCCGCTGATTGCGGACATCCAGCCCCGTTTTGTCGCAAGTGACTTCCCTTGGGTACTGGATCGGGTGGGGAAAGAACGGACTGAATATTTATATGCCTGGAAAAAGCTGTTGGAAGCAGGCATTCCATGTGCTGGAGGTAGTGACGCGCCGATTGAGCCGTTAAACCCTTTTCTTGGTATTCATGCGGCAGTGACTCGCGCCAAGCCGGAAGAAATGCATGAGGGCTATCTTCCCGCTGAAAAGCTGGATGTACATGAAGCCATTCGTCTGTTTACCACGGGAAGCGCAGTAGCAGCCGGAGAAGCTGATGAAAGAGGGGCGATAGCTGAAGGGAAAGCCGCTGACTTTACAGTCATTGACCGTGATGTATCGGAAAGCCCGCAAGCTTTACTTGACGTGAGGGTACGAATGACAGTTGTAAACGGGAAAGTAGCATATCGGTCATAGGCTGGTGATAAGTTGTATGCCAAAAGCCTTCAACTTCACTTTTCACGTGAGGTTGAAGGCTTTGTATTTTATAAACCACGCTGTATAAATCGGTCTGCGTTTTTTACACTGGACCATAGATCAGAGCTGGCTCCGCCCGGATACCAGTAGGCGAAGCCAGCAAACCCAGCATCCTGCCCCAAGCGATACTTACGAGTGAAGGATCGTCCTTCCTCAAGCCACAGCTTATGAAGCTGTGTGTCTTTGTAAGACACGGTATACTGCTGAATATCCTCATTCCAGATTGGTTTGGAGACGGAACGGGATACTAGCTGGTTTTGCTGATCTAGTGATATATCAGAGGAAGCGATTGAATGTCCGCTAGCATTAAGAGTCCAGTTCCGTGTAAATAATGGCAACGCCAAGATCGCTTTTTCCGGATAGGTGGTTTGTACGAAACGCCGCACGCTTTCACGGAGCCATGGCAATGAGGACACAGAGCCGGGGATCGAGCTACCTCCCCAATGCTCGTCATATCCCATCAGGATCAGATAGTCTGCCGCAGCGCCAAGCTGTTTATAATCAAAGGCGGCAGTCCAGTCCGTTCCGTAATCAGGAGATACACAAATCGCCAGTACCGTATTCTGACTCTTCAACTTAGCTTTTAATTGTTGGACGAACAATGTTAAATTGGCACGATCCTGACCATCTACATTTTCAAAATCAATGACAAGTCCGTTCAAACCGTATACAGATACGGCATTGGCAAGCTGAGTTATAGTTTTATTCCGTAGAACCTCACTGGATAGAATTTGGTGCGTCAGCACCAGATTGGAACGGTTGCCTACCATAGCCCAGATATTTTTATGATGCTGTTTGGCCCAGGTAAGCAGCGACGCATTGGTATAGTCGCTTATACTACCTGTTTCATTTAGAAAAAACCAACGTGGTGACAGGGTGTTGATGTTGGATTGGAGCACCGTATTTTCAAACTGCTGAACGGTTTGATCATATTGCCAGCCTAGTCGGATGGAAGAAGCGGTGGAAGCAGTTTGGTTAGCATGCTTTGTTGAATACGTTAGCAGACGCTCCAGCAATGCCGCTGTTTCTTCGCGGGTTAGAGAGGATGCTGGACGAAAATAGTTACTTTCACCTTTCATAAAGCCGTAACGATTTACGGTGGTTACCGCATCAAGAGCCCAATCTGCAATTTCCCCAGTATCTGTGAAGGAGGAAGTAGCATTTCCTGATCCGCCCGAAGAACGGATGAGACGTGCGATCATCAAGGCCGCTTCTTGACGGGTTATAGGACTATTAGGTTGGAATGTGGCAGACGTTCCCCCCTGAACGATATTGAGTTGAGAAGCCGCTTCAATCCATCCATAGTACCACGTCTTTTGGGCAACATCTCGGTAGGAGGAAACGGCTGCTTGTACAGGCTCCAGACCGAGTGTACGGTCCAGTGCGGTAACCCATTCGGCTCTGGTAACAGCCTTTTTAGGAGAGAAGTAACCAGGTTGTGTACCGTTCAAAATTCCTTTAGCGTGCAGGGAAATAATAGACTGATAGGCATAGCTGTGTGCAATATCTTGGAACGTAGCGCCGGATGATGCTGCTGCTGGAGCAGCTAAGTATGAAGTGAATGTTGTGAATATTGTGATGGCTGCAGTTGCTGAAAGGGTGAGCCTGGTTAACCAACGTGATCGTTTGGAACTCATACCAAATAACCTTCTTTTTTATGATAGATTGTAGATTCATATATCGTTACTCGACGAATAATACTATCAAAAAGAGGAAAGTTATTCATTGCTAAATTGCTGGAAAAACACCAAAAAACCCGCTACCTATGCGGCAACGGGTTTGATATTGGATAAACTATGCTTTTTTGGCATACATAATACCGATAGTCTGTGGACCACAATGACTGGAAATGACACAGCCTGCTGTAGTTAGCAGTACCTCTTGTGCGTTCGTTTCTTCTTTCAAGCGAGCTTGCAGCATCAGCGCATCTTCCTCGGCCAAAGCGTGCACGACAATAATGATATCGTTATCCATCTGATCTCGTTGATTCAGAGCGTTTTGCAGCATCTGATCCAGTGCTTTTTCACGTTTGCCGCGGACTTTGTAGACAGGCGTCATTTTTCCGTCAATCACTTTGATCACCGGACGAATTTTGAGCAGACTGCCAATCAGGTTTTGCATGCCTGAGCATCTTCCGCCTTTATACAGGTATTCAAGTGTATCAATGACAAATTCCGTGTCTATTAACGGCCTGGTTTTTGTCAACATGTCTACAATCTGCTCTATCGTATTGCCGTTGGTTGCCGCACGAGCAGCTTTCATCACAAGCAGGCCAAAGCCGCACGACAAATTCAAGGAATCAAAAACCGTAATGCGACCTTCCGGAAATTCGGAGGCAGCGAGTAGCGCATTCTGGTACGTCGATGATAGTTCGGAAGACAGACTGATATATAAAATGTCGTCCCCTTGTTCTATGTAGGGCGCAAAGGCTTGAATAAAATCCGACGGAGAAGGTGCGGCGGTACGCGGTAAATGTCCCTCGCGGCTTACACGTTGAAATAATTGTTCTGGGTGAATGTTTACACCATCCTGCAATGCCTCATCACCAAATACTGTATACAATGGCACAATACTAATTTCGTACTGTTGACGCCAGTGAGCAGGAATATCACTGGTACTGTCGGCAAAAATTTTAATTTTGTTCATACATTGAATCCTCTCTGTGTGATGCAGAAAAATTATAAAGATTGCACGGAGGAAGGATAGATATCCGCTGTGCTATTCGGAACGGAAAGACCGATGGCAAGAAGTGCAATAAAGCCCACAATAATAAGTGCATTAATGATTAAGCCTGTAATAGCAAAGGTTTTCTTACGGTTTTTTAACGCAATTCCAATGATACCGACCACAAGTCCGCTACAATTCAGCAACAGGCTGCCTAAAAAAATAAAAGGAAGCAGTACCGTTCCGGTTTGCTGCAGAGCGACTTCCGGGTTCATCGTTTGGTATTGGCCGAAATGAGCCAGCAGATTAATAACCATAATAGCCAGAATAATATATCCGATCAGGCTGACAAGCGACATAATAAAAGAAGCAATTCCGGGACCGGAATGTTTGAGCTTGACCGGAGGCTGGAACACAGGAGTTTCTGAAAAAACAGGGTGCTCCTCAGGCGCAGCAGGCTTTTGCAAATTAGGATCTTGGGTACTCATTTTTTCAACTCCTTGAACATAGTCCGAACAGGTACTAATTTTCCACAAAATAAACAAAAAAGCAAGCCACCCTACACATTACCCTTCAAAAGACAGGGTCTAATCATCCAATTCTGTATGCGGTCTGTTCACACACGCTGGCTGGTAAACTTCATACGGTTTCGATAAAATAAGAAGAACATTCGGTTAAAAGGATGAGATGAAAAGGAGTACACAAACATGCAACGAAAATGGATATTTGTGGGATCTATAATGATGATGTTGGCGGTAGCCATTGGAGCGTTCGGGGCACATATTGTGAAACCCCGGATCGACGCGGATGCTTTGGCCGTGTATGAAACAGGTGTGAAATATCATATGATTCACGCTGTCGGTTTGCTGATCATTGCGTTGGCTGCTGGACAGTGGGGTTCTTCCAACCGTTTGAGATGGGCAGCGCGTCTGTTATTAACGGGTATCATTTTGTTTTCCGGCAGCTTGTATGTGCTAAGTTTGACCGGAATCCGTGTGCTGGGGGCTATCACCCCCTTAGGAGGCGTGTGTTTTATTGCAGGATGGATATTGCTGGCATGGGCTGCCATGGGTCTGAAGAAAGAGGATTAGAGTTCTTTTCGGATAATGCAAAAAAAAGAGAAGGGGCAAGAAAGACGTCATGTTTTTCCTGCCCGTTCTCTTTTTTTTGCTTCGTTTTTTTATGAAGTATTTACATTTACGATGTGATTTCATCGATCTCATTCATTTTAAAGGAGTACACTTGCTTCTCATCTACATGATACACACTCAGCAGGCTATTATCATGATCCAGATTGAGGATGCGGCAAGGGATGCTACGCTGTCCGCCATAGCGGTTCACGATTAACCGTACAAGCGTATTATCTTGTATATAGCGTTTGATCCATTCATACGTACTAAGTTCTTGTTGTGTTGCAGGCTTTGGCTGTACGTGGGATTGTTTGATCTCTTGAACGACTGGCGGCTTGTTCGTAACTGCGGCTGACTTCTTTTTGGAGAACTTTTCCGCAAGCGTAGCAGCTGCGTCAGACGGGTTATTACTGGCTGACTGTTTTTTTAGATACAGTGCAGCTTCGATTAAATTCCCAAGTTCAATACCGGATTGAATCCGGCTATCCGCAATGTGTTCGTTTTGGCTCAAGAGATTAAGCAGGAACTGAAGGGCCTCTACGTTCGAACGGCCTTTAACTAATACATCTACATTAAATAAATAACTGGTTTCGTCTTGATTTGATTCCTTTTTCATACATCCTCCAGCCCAAGCCATGGGTAATTAGTCTTTTATAGTACCTATCAATATATCATTAAAACGTAATCTATCATAGTGCCTAAGGCCCTGTTGTTGGATATTAACAAAAATAAAATCTATATAAAGCCCTATGTGTAAAATTTTAATGGAGTACACCGGAATTGTACATTTTTGCATGTGTACACGAATGAGGTCAGTATGTGAGCACTAGATATAGATAAGCAAAGCCAGAGTTACATATACAGAGAATAAAGGAGGTAGGGGGTGAAATCAAGTAGTTTAAATTTTAAACATGTTACAGTGGGAAAATATAACGAAGCAGTATCATCCATCCAGAAGAAAAGTAAAATCCCCCTTAACGAAAGGGGGATGGGGCATATCAAAAACATGATATATTATAGTAATCGCAATTAAAGTAAATTTTATTTGCGATCAAAATGGGATTCGTTGTGATCGAATAAGGTAGTCATGTTCGACTGCCCAACTCACAAGACCACTCCAGAAATCTTCACAGGCTGAAATGATCTTCGCTGGTTCAGCTAAATCTCCGGACATCACCAACTTAACTACATGATCAAATCCTTCTGGACGACTCGGCAGTTCCAGGGCCTCCGGTAGAACCATTGAACCCGTTGAGAAAAGCTTCTGATTGTGCAACCCAACTAACATAGCCCCATATTGGGCAAACTGCATTACCAAGTACGGCAAGTAGGTATGAGGGCCATTTACACGGACATTTCTAAGCTTTCCTATAAACTCGTACATTTCACCTACAAGCACTTCGTTGATGGCATGCCTGAAATCTTCCTTTGTTGGGGATTCGGCAGCTTCCTTTAATATAGAAAAAAAGTTTTTAGGATCATACAGACGAAGTGGGGAAAAGAAGGGTTCATGTGTCAATGGCCAATCGCCCTCAACAGTAGAGGCGATTTTAAGAAGAATGTCTGAACTACAGACGTTCACCTCAGCTTTCCAGGGCCCCGCCGACCATTCATGGCTAAATTCTACGGGGCCGTTTGGTTCACTTAGTACACAAAACATTTCAATGTCCGAGAAAGGGCCGTCAGTACCTTTGGCAACAGATCCATAGATCCCTATAGCCAGAATTTTGTCTCTGTATACTTCATGTAACCTCGCAGCTATTTCGTGGCAAGTCTGAAGTCTCTCACTTCGAGAAATGTTGACAGGTCCATTCATGTCCATTAGTGATCTCACTCTATTTCCTACGGTCTAAGTGACTTGTCCAATTTACGGATTTGCCATTCAGCGAGGGTTTAATTTCACTTGTGAGCCCTTGCCGCCCGTCTGGATTCCAGTATCCTTCACTCCGGCTTCCTTCAGATCGACTAGTAGCCGCTCTAGTACAGCTTTGGCGACAGGTGCTTCTTTTGCACCAGACGCTTTAACGACCAACTGCACCGGTTTGCCGGAACGCAGATATTTGTCTGCCTGACGCAGCTTCGTGTCGTAATCATGCTCCTCAATATGAGCAGTGAAGCGAAGCTCCTTGACCTTTTCTTTGCCGCTGTTTTTTGCGGTTCGGCCGACATTCGTTTTGCTTGCTGCGGCTTCTTTTTGCGCAAGCGCTTTTCCTTTGCCCTTTGCGACCAAGCTACAGGGCGGTGGACTGCTCATCAGTGAGGTGCAGACCAGGTCCACCCCTTTGGATCGGGCCATAGCCAAGGCTTCTGACTTCGAGACAACGCCGAGCTTCTCCCCTGCGAGTCCAGTGAGTACCACTTCGTCAGCTTTAATTTGCTCGTTGATTAATACTGCCACGTAAATGTAGCCTCCCTTAAACAATGATAAAGCTATCATATACGGAACCCGTTTGCGATTCAATTTTAGATCTATCCGTATTGACAAAAGTCACTAAGCCCTATACTCTTTTACTGATAATGATTATCATTTTCCAATGCAATATACATACAGGGGTGATTGAAAGAAATGAAAAAGATGTTGAATAGCCTATTGTTATTTGTAGTATTTACTATTGTATTGGCGGGCTGCGGTGCAGCTGGGGATAGCTCGAAGACGGAAGGTACTGCTGGGTCTGAGCAGACATCTACTACGGCTGGTCCGGTTACGGTTAAGGACGACCACGGGGAAGTCAAGCTGGACAAGCCAGCGGAACGTGTCGTTGTACTCGAATGGACGTTTACCGAGGACCTCATTGCACTTGGCGTACAGCCTGTCGGCAATGCGGACAATGAAAACTACAAGCTGTGGGTAACACCGGAGGCAAAGCTGGCTGATACCGTAACTGATATCGGCACACGGGGCGAACCGAATCTAGAAGCGATTGCGGCGCTCAAGCCAGATCTTATTATCTCTAACGCCGATAACAATGCAGCGATCTATGCACAGCTTAAGGGGATTGCACCGACGATAGAATTCGATCCTTACAAGGGGAACGGCTATGATTACGACCGTATGGTCGAAATTTTCAAGCAAGTCGCTGTGGCTACCGGAAAAACGGAACAGGCTGATAAGGTCCTAAGCGAACTTGACCAGCACTATGTAGATGCAAAGGCTACATTGGAGAAGGCAGGCAAAGCAGACTTTCACTATGCGCTGACACAAGCCTTTACAGCTCAAAATGCTGCCAGTCTGCGAATGTTCAAAGAAAATTCGGTTGTAGTGGGAACGCTTGCGAAAATCGGCATGGTGAACGACTGGAAGTCGGACAAGACCGAGAAATACGGGTTTAGCACCGTTGGCATTGAAGCTCTTCCAGCTGTGCAGGACAGCAATTTTATCTATATTACGCAAAAGACGGACGATGTATTTGGAGCCGCGATGAAGAACAACTCGGTATGGAACGGACTGAACTTTGTCAAAGAAAAACGGACCTACCCACTGGACGGTACAACATGGACGTTCGGCGGCCCAATCTCATCCAAAGTGCTGGTTGATCAAGTAGTCGGAGCTCTGACGAAATGACCCGAACAGGCACAACGGGTTTATCGAAGACTTGGCGTGTAGGAAGCATTTTTGGGGGCGGATTGATCGTCCTCATCGTGCTTTTTTTTGTAAGCTTGTGTTATGGAGAGGCTTCAATCCCGCTGCATACAGTAATTGAGGCGTTGACCCAGCGTCAGAATACGCTCGATCATAACATGGTGTGGGATCTCCGAATGCCGCGTACGGTCATCGGAATCCTAGCAGGTGGTGCGCTGGCCATCGCCGGTGCTCTGCTCCAGGCCATCACCAAAAATCCGCTGGCGGCTTCTGATACACTAGGAATTAACGCCGGTGCCTACTTTGTGGTCGTCCTTGGCGCGGTGATGTTTCCCGGATTGCTGCATCAGGCGCCGTTTCTATTTGCCGCTGTCGGCGGCCTGCTTGCAGCGGTGCTGGCTTACTTCATGGGCGGGGGACGAGCTGGAAGTCCGATTCGGTTGGCGCTTGCCGGCTTGATTGTATCCATGGTTCTCGGTTCGTTTACCGGAGCTTTGCATATTTTTTATTCATTTGAAACGCAGGGACTGTTTCTCTGGGGTTCTGGCTCGCTTGTGCAAAACGACTGGAGCGGGACGACTTACGCCTGGCCCTGGGTCGTAGGACTCTCGATCATTGCCGTTCTGCTGTCAAGGCAGTTTGATGTTCTGGATCTGGATGAGTCCACATCCACGTCGCTCGGACAAAAGGTTAGCTTGACCCGGGCGGTGGGAATTGTATTGGCTGTACTGCTGTCGACCATTACAGTCAGTGTCATTGGACCCATTGGTTTTGTGGGTTTGGTAGCTCCGCATTTGGTTCGCTTAAGCGGTCTAAAAATGCATCGTTGGGTGCTGCCCGGTTCCTTCCTCTGGGGGGCATTGCTGTTGACGGGCGCTGACGTGCTGGCGAAAATGGTCCACCAATCAAGCATGGATCTGCCGACCGGAGCAATGATGGCCTTGATCGGTGCTCCTTGGTTAATTTGGCTGATTCTGTGGAAGATGAAGCTACCTTCTGGTATTAGTGGACAATCTTCCATGAACATAGGTGTGCGCTCTCGGAAATTACCGTATGGCAGGCTGGTCATGTTGCTTGGGTGCGGTGCCGTGCTGTTGACCGTATTCAGCCTGATGTTTGGAGGAATGCGAATTCCGGTCGGCGATCTATTGTCCGGCCTGTTCGGCGGTGAGAACGCAAATTCGGCCTTGCTGCAGTTTAGAATTCCGCGCACGCTGGTGGCAGCCGGGGCTGGTATCGCGCTTGCGGTCAGCGGTGTCTTGATCCAATTAGCCGTTCGTAATCCCTTAGCGGATGCCTCGATCATTGGTGTTTCTTCAGGGGCTGGTTTCGGCGCGCTTGCAGTAATTATCGTTTGGCCTGGGCTGCCTGTTTATATGCTGCCCATCGCGGCGATTGCCGGAGCGACGGTGTCGGCGGCGGTGATCTTCTTTTTATCATGGAACAAGCACCTAAACCCGTCTGTGGTCATCCTACTTGGGATTGCCGTATCAGCGATCGGAGCAGCTGGCATTCAGATACTGATTATCCAAGGTTCGCTTTGGGGCAGCACAGGCTATATTTGGCTGACGGGTAGTACCTACGCTCGAAACTGGGGGCAGGTGGCGACGATTCTGGCTTTTCTGCTCGTGTTGTTGCCAATAGCCTGGTGGCTAGCTCGCCGCTTCGATCTTTTGGTATTTGACGATAGCAGCGCCATGGGACTGGGACTTCCGGTGCGCCGCACCCGGCTGCTGGCCATGGCAGTGGGTGTGCTGCTGGCGGGCGGAGCGGTGGCCTGTGTGGGTACAGTTGGCTTCATCGGGCTGATTGCCCCGCATATCGTGCGTACGTTGATTGGGCACCATGTACGCCGCTCCATTGTTCTGTCGAGCATCTTGGGAGCGGTGATGCTGGTGCTGGCTGATACGATTGGCCGGACAGTGCTTGCGCCGACCGAAATTCCTTCCGGATTGCTGATCGCACTGATCGGTGCACCGTATTTCCTGTACTTGATGTATCGCTCCAATAAGAGTAAGTCAGTGTAGTTGAATATGTACACAAACAGGCTGTTTCCCAGCGGATTTTCTGTGGGGAAGCAGCCTTTATTATTAATTCTTCTACGTAGTCATTGGGCTTTATATTTACAAATCTAATAAAATAGATATAATATTTTATATGGAACCGTCATTGATTTATAAAGCATTGTCAAACGAAACTCGTCGTCTAATTATGCTGTGGTTAAAAAAACCAGAAGAGTTTTTTGATGAACAGGCTTATCTAAAGCAAGGGCTTAATTTTCAAATTGGTGTATGTGTGGGAGATATTCAGGCTAAAGCGGGACTTGCGCAGTCTGTGATTTCAAGTTATTTATTAACGATGCAAAAATCCGGTTTGTTAGAGTCTGAGCGTATTGGGAAGTGGACGTACTATCGACGGAATGAAAAAACAATCCGGGAATTTGCCGAGTACGTTCAAAAGGAACTATAAACAGAAAGGAGGTTTTTTTTTACATAACATATCTACAAATCTATATATATAATTAAATTGGAGGCTTATACTTAAAATGAAAAAGGTTAACCCGTTACTTATTATCATTCTGGCTTTAGGCGTATTCGGCATTATTACAACGGAAATGGGGATTATAGGTGTTCTCCCCCAAGTAACTCAAAAATTCCATGTATCAGCTGCCCAGGCTGGTTGGCTCGTCAGTATTTTTTCTTTAGTTGTTGCCATTTCAGGTCCGTTCTTGACCTTACTCGTTTCCGGCATGAATCGTAAAGTCATTCTATTAACCGCTGTATTCAGTTTTGTCATTTCCAATATTGTCTATGCCTATACCACTCATTTTGAGGTCATGCTCATTTTTCGTGTTCTTCCTGCTATTTTTCATCCTGTCTTTTTTTCGGTCGCTCTCGTGACTGCATCTCATCTTGTCCCCCCTGAAAAGAGTAGTAAAGCAGTCACCAAGGTTTTCGCTGGAATTACAGTAGGATTTGCTTTTGGCGTGCCTTTGACTTCCTATCTTGCTGATAAGATATCGTTAGAAGCTGCTTTCTTATTTGGTGCTGTCGTAAGCATGATTGCATTTGTAGGAATACTCGTATGGCTTCCTTCCCTGCCAGTTCAGGAAAAGATGTCTTATGGCAAACAGCTTGGTATATTACGTAAACCTCAATTGTGGTTCAACATTGTGACTGTTATTTTTATCTTTGCAGCTATGTTTTCGGTGTATAGCTACTTTGCCGAATATCTTGGAGAAGTAACTCTTATGAACGGGTCATGGATCAGTATGATGTTGATGGTCTTTGGAATCGTCATGATTTTTGGAAACTTTTTATTTGGAGGATTATTACATAAAAATCTGACTAAGACCGTCATCATGTTCCCATTGCTATATATGGTCATTTACGTATTCACTTATGCTCTGGGGGCTTCTTTCCTACCGATGATTGTGGTTGTACTCATTTGGGGGGCCGTGCATTCCGGGGGGCTAATTATTAGTCAAACATGGTTAACCACTGAAGCGAAAGAAGCTCCAGAGTTTGGAAACAGCCTGTTTGTCTCATTTTCTAATCTAGGTATTACGATGGGAGCTGCTATAGGCGGCTGGTTTATCTCTCACTTGGGAATACACCAGCTCATCTGGAGCGGAATGATGTTTGCGCTGCTAGCGTTTTTATCTATGATTATAAAAATAAAATTGTTCAATTCGAATGCAACGGAAGCCAGCGTGCGTTAAAATATGGATAGACATTAGAAGAGTACTCTACATTATGTATTGGGAGGAATAGATGAATATTCGAATGTATCATGATCTGGAGGCTCAATTGGAAGAGGAAATTTGGGCTCTTGGTGAGGAAGCAGCTCATATACTCCCATTAGATAGCAACTTAGCTGAGGAAAAAGCACAGAGGGCCTGGGATCTAATACCCGAACCTAAGCATACATGGGGCATTACAGGTGTAACCCTACATCAATACGTTCAAATTCTTAATTATAACGGGCATACTCAGCGATCAGTAGAGCTTTTAAATGGGGAGATTATAGATTTGGAAGGTTCAGGGTACCGGATTATACATGCTGAACCTTATATCCAGATGGCGGAAACACTTCTTCATCAGAGCAAGCTTGTATTAGCTCATGAATATCTCCAGAAGGCATACTCGATTGGGAGTGCAAGAGCATTTCGGGACCAGCCCAAGCTTTATCTCAAAATGGCGAAAAGTAAAGCACTGGATGAACAGGATATACTACTTCAATTTGCAGCGTTAGATGTGAATGCCAAACTTCTAAGCGATTTAAAGGATAATCAATAACCAATGAAATGGCCTCATACAGTCTGAGATAAAATGCTGATCTGGATACGACGGAAAATGGGTTTCAATATTATTTATGGGGAGGACCAATGCATTGAAATTAAAAGAAGTGCTTTTAGGCACCCACAGTTTCGAAGCGATAAAAGCTTTTTACGGCTCTCTCTTGGATTTGCAGGTTGTGGAGGAAAACCCTTCGCGGTTGTCTTTTCAAGTAGGGGAATCGGTTCTTGCTTTTCAGGAATCCTCCCACATGGAAAATGAATTTTATCATATTGCGGTTACGATTCCAACGAATAAATTCATAGAAGCAAAACAGTGGGTAATCGACCGTGGGATTTCATTGATCTCAAGACCCCAAGAAGATGAGTTTTTTTTCGAAAACTGGAATGCAACAGCGCTTTACTTCTATGATCCGGATCATAACCTTGTCGAGTTCATCGCTCACCATACACTCAACAACGCAGTCACTGAAGCTTTCGGGCTCCACTCTCTACTTCGTATAAGCGAGATCGGTCTTCCTGTCGACGATGTCTCCGAAGTATCAAGGATAATCACCGAAACGTTCCAACTTGATTCATGGGGAGGGGCTGGACAGAAATTCGCGCCGCTAGGGGATGTAGAAGGATCATTTATAGTCATAGACAAGCAACGGCCTTGGTTTCCTGATGATAGGCTTCCGGCCGTATTTAACACCAGAGTCTTGTTTGAAGCTCCATGCTCTGCCAGTCTTTCGCTTCACAATGGTTTGTATGAATTGAGATCAAACTGATTTAGGGCTTCCCCGGATTTCTGGAATAAAGCTTACGATGGGGGGAATCCAGGGGCGATAATACATTCAGGAGAGAATATATGAATATTAGACTACTTCATTCAAATGAAAAATATCCAATAGAGCTCTTGTTACTAGCTGATCCTTCGCACCAACTTGTTGAGGAATACTTAAAAAGAGGGCAGTGTTTTGTAGCAGAGATTGACCATCATATTGTTGGAGTCTATGTTCTTTTACCTACAAGACCTGAAACAGTTGAGTTAGTGAATATAGCAGTATCAGAAGGTATGCATGGTAAAGGAATAGGCAGACAATTAGTAACACATGCAATTGAAACAGCTAGGGCACAAGGTTATAAAACGATGGAAATGGGCACAGGAAACTCTAGCATTGGGCAGTTAGCTCTCTACCAAAAATGTGGGTTCAGAATTGTTGGTGTAGATCTAGATTTCTTTGTCAGACATAACTATCTAGAAGAAATTTATGAGAATGGCATACAGTGTAGAGATATGATTCGTATGTCTCAGGATTTATAGAGCTTAATTTCTTTGCAAACCCTTCAAAGGTATCTTAAGTAAGGTTCTGAAAGGTATATGATATTGTGCCAAAAGATGGTACAATAAATTGCGGAAAGGCTATACAATCATTGGATTGCAATAGTCCTCTTTTTAATGAGTTGATATCCTAACAAGTTCCTGATAAGGGGTGGTTACTTTTGTACAACACAACCACGATACTCACAGAGATAACAAAACATATGAAAGATAAAGATTTAATCCTTAGTGATCTCGCCAGAGAGGCAGAAATGAATCCGGGAACCATGAGCAGTATTATTAATGGGAACCGCACTCTTTCAGTGGATCAGCTAGACCGAATTACAAAAGCAATGGGGCATTCCGTTGGCTATTACTACGAACGGTATGTGTCTGAGTATTTAACAGAGGCTAATCCGAATTGGCGTCGAATGAGTCCTTTTATACATAATTGTGCGAAATTGAACAAACTGGACTGCATTCATGATGTGGTCAATTTATTGATGGATAAGTTGGGCTATTCAGAATCCTTATTTGAGCTTGCTGAAGAATTATTTCATGAAAAGAAGTACCAAGCGGCAGCCATACTTTATGAAAATGTAGCTGTAAGTGAGAAAAAACAATACTCAGAACGCCTCGCTATGTGTCAGTACCGCTTGTTCCATACGAGGCAAGGAGACAATCAAGAGAAAAACTATGAAGCGGCAGTTCAATTTGAAATATATGTTGAACGACTAGATGAGATAGATCAGTTAGAAGCGTTAAAAGATTTGGCGAATACATACCGTTCGTTACGTAAATGGGACAAAGTAGAATTGTTCGCTAAAGCTTTGGGAGACAAAGCTAAAATTCAATACAAATTGGAACAACAGCGGCACCATGTGAAAAAAGAAAATTCAAAGAAACCAAGTTTTCCTCTGTTTGCTTATTGGGCATTTTCTCATTTACTTCGTACACAAGCCTGTGGTGAAAGAAAAGATTATGAACGGGCATTTCATCATATCAAAAAATATGCTGATTTAAGTTGGGTTACGGATACTGATGAAGAAACATTGAATTGGAAAGATAAGTATGAGGATTGGGCGGTAGTGAATACGTACGTAAATAAGCTTCTTTCAGGCGAAGAGAGCGTACTTCCCGAGTATGTAGCTTATATTTCTTCAAGAAAAGATGAGGTTCTTCCCGCACTTGATAATATCCTTGAGGCGGCAAATCGATACCATTTTGATGTAGATGATATTTTAGAGCAATTCGAGGAGGATATTTTATCTTATTTGGAACAACAAAAAATCGAAGGCTTTTATACTCAACGATTCATAACAGAGCGTTTTATACATTTTTCTAAGGAATTATCAGTCTACTTTTTGACTAAAGGAAGATTTTCTGATGGCTTTAAATTTTTATTAAGTAGTTTGGAAAAATCTACATTAAGCAATAATAAATCGTATATAATTAAATGTATGAGGCTGTATGAGTCTTATCGAGAGTATGCATCAACTGAGATAAAGACAGCTTACAGAAATTTGATTGATGAGGTGGATAATGATGAGACGTAAAATAATTTTAACCTTACTGGTAACAAGTTTTATGTTATTGACAATAGTAATTCCTCCAGCAGGCTATCAAGATATTGAGCATAACTATCAACCCACATACCATGGAGAAATGTAATTATTATTAATAGTAAAAAGAAGATTGAGATTCAAATCAGTTGTTGGAGTAAAGAGCTGAGTTTTAACTAAAAAATAAGTGAAAGAAGCTATATTATAGGCCGAGTCTACGTTGAAAGGGTGGTTTATTCATGGAAATCACACTTACGATTGGAGCAGAATTAGAACAATATCTAAAACAAAATGGCTTAAGCATGACTGAGTTTGGACACATCATTGATTTGAATGTTGGTACGGTTAGCAGTATTGTTACTGGAAATCGTATTTTATCCGTTAACCAATTGGATCGCATTACTGCCGGAATGAAATTGCCACCAGACTATTTTTATGAACGTTACATTGAGGAGTGTATCTTAGAAGAAACGCTCAACTGGCGGAGAATTAGCCCTTTTTTGTACCGATGCGTGGAGCTTGGCCGACTTGATTGCTTGCAGTGCGTTGTATTTCTGTTGCTGGATAACCCAATCTATCCTCCGTTACTCTTTGAAGTAGCCGAGAATATTTACAGAGATGGTTACAAGGAAGCAGCGGCGTTTCTTTATGAAAATGTGAGCGAGAGTGAAAGGCAGCAACATTCAGAGCGATTGGCAGTGTGCCAGTATCGATTGTTTACGATTCGTGTTGGAAACGATCAAGAAAAAAGCTATGATGCAGCCGTTCAATTCGAGCCTTACATTGAACGGTTAGATGAGACAGATCAGTTAGAGGCGTTAAAAGAATTGGCGAATACATACCGCTCGTTACGAAAATGGGACAAATTAGAATTATTCGCTAAAGCTCTTGGAGATAAGGCTAAAATTCAATACAATTTGGAACAAAAACGGCATCATATGAATAAAGACAATTCGAAGAAACCCAAATTTCCCTTGTTTGCGTATTGGGCATTCTCGCATTTACTTCGGGCAGAAGCTTGTGAAGGAAGGAAAGACTACGAGCAAGCACTTCAGCATACTTATGCTTACACCGATTTGAGTTGGGTGAACGCTACAGATGAAACTGCTTTGAAGTGGAAGAGGCAATATGAAGACTGGGCAGTAGTAAATACGTATGCAAATAAGCTTCTTTCTGGCGATAAGAGCGTTCTAACTGATTATGTAGCTTATATTTTTTCTAAAAAAGATGAAATTCTTCCCGCACTTGATAATATGCTTGAAGCGGCAAATCGATATCATTTTGATGTAGATGATATTTTAATACAATTTGAAGGAGAAATTATTTCCTTTCTGGAGCGAAAAAAAGTGGAAGGGTTGTATACTCAACGCTTCATAACGGAGCGATATACTGATTTCTCAAGAGAATTAGCAATCTATCTTTTGCGTAAAGGGAAGTTTTCAGACGGTTTTACATTTTTGTTCAGCTGTTTGGAAAGATCCGCTGAAGTTAATAATAAAATACAAGCAATTAGATGTATGAGGTTGTTTACGTATTTTAAAGAACATGCATCTGCTCACACGAGGGCAGTCTACGGAAATCTAATTAAAGTGGTTAATGAAGATGAAGAGTAAGAGTAAGTTGATTCCACTCTCCTAGTATCCAGTTTTATGTCAGTAGCATTAGTAATTACGATCCAACTGGACAACATGGAGGAATGTTGGAATAAAATAATCTCAAGTTTAAGATCACAATAGACGTAGAAAATTAACTATGATCAAGAGGTTAGATGGAATTATCCGTCTAGCTTTTTTCATATCGTTTGTTTTGCTCTACATAAATAAGCTTCTAGAAGTGACTTAGCTTGGACTTTTATCTGTAAAATGCTTATTCGATCATTGAAAGAATATACAATGTAGAAAGTAGTATTTTAATAACAAGACATATTGCCTATTCCCTTCATTTCCCTTATGATAATTGCACTACTACCAAAGAAGGAGATACATATGAAGAAAGCTATTCTACTACTATTAATGTTTGCTATCTTAATTCCATCACAAGTATTGGCAGCAACATCTACAAAAGCAATGTCAACAAGTGAAATCGAAAAAATATACTTTGAGAATTACAAAGATCGTGTGAAGGAAATTAAAATTGCACAAAAAAAACTTAATGCTGTTCTGGGGGCAGAAGTTCGTGAGCTAACTCAGAGATTAAGTCAAGCATCAGCGCGCTATAAAAACGAAGTGAAAAATAAATCAAGTAAAGCGGTAATAGCTCAAGCCAAGGCTGAATGCGATAAATTAAAGAAGCAGCTCAGCGTGGCGAAGGTGGAACTAAGTAAAAGTATTAAAAATTACAAAAAAGAAAGCGAACAAGCATTAAAAGATATTGCAAATCAGAAAGCAGAGCTTATAAAATTCATTAAGAACCACACAGCAGGAAAAGATAAACTTACGGAGTCTCAATTTAACCAACAGGTTAATGGAGATATTAAGTCGATTAACGGCTCATTTACCGGCATTTTAAAAATGTTGACGGAAGCTAAATAATGGTGAGTAAAGGCAGCAGGTATCACCTGTTGTCTTTTTAATTTAGGCTTATAATGGAAGTTTTTGTTGCAGACTTTGGATTGCTGTGGAATGGAGACAAAGAGGATATATGGATATGGATGAAATAAATTTGTTCGTTTTTATATAATGAAGTACGATTAGCGAGGAGAAAAATTTATGAATCGTAAGTTTTTTATCATGGCTTTGATAAGAGGTATTTTCGGGTATTTCCCTTGTGGGCTGGGAGTTGCAGTATTATTGGAGGCTTATAGCAGATATAGTCTAAGAGGTTTTTTAATTGGAGCTACATTTTTCCTTATCGGGGGATTGGTGCTTTACTTCACAAGACGCTATGAATCATCAGATTGGTTACTTTAGATAAAGCAAATATTACATTAGAAGGAGTATATGATGTTATCACCAAAACAAGAAGAGAGCCTTAGTAAATTTATGAGTAAAATTCTTAGGCATACACCAGAACAGTTTGGAATTAAGTTGGACCATGAAGGTTATTGCCACGTGCATGACTTAATTTCAGCAATTAAATCAGAGAATAGATGGTTGGATATAGGAGAAGCAGGAATTGATCAAGTCGTAACTAATTGTCCAAAGAAGCGATACCACATGGTAAATGGATACATACGAGCTAACTACGGGCATAGTACAGGAAGATTAGATTACAAAGAATTCACTCCACCAACTTCTCTTTATCACGGAACAAATAGCAAAGTAGTTGATAAAATTATTACCGAGGGAATTAAACCCATGGGGAGAAAGTATGTTCATCTATCTGAGACACTTGAATTTGCAACATTGGCAGGTAAGAGACGTGGTGAATTAGTCATTCTTGAAATCGATACAGTAAAATCGATGGCTAATAATGTGAAGTTCTATATCGCTAACAATGGTGTTTGGCTTGCCGATTTTGTGCCCCCACAATATTTTAAAAAAATTTAACACTGATATTTTCGTTTATATTAAAAAGAGGCTTTATACAATACTTTTGACATAGTAAATCCGTTTATATCAGTCCATTTGTCACATAATATAAAAGGAAATTTCAGGATGACAGGTGGATATCCCTAAACATCTCCTTCTGATAAGATTATTTCCATCTAAATTAAAATGGACGTGATCAATTGGGGAGAATATTGGTTCCACCTGACAAGCTTATGGAAGTGGCTGACCAGTTCTTGCATGGTAAACACGAAATGGAACGTATATTGAATTTACTGAATGGAAGAATTGATTTTGTCCAACAAGGTTGGTCTGGTGCTACCCGAGAGAGGTTTTTCCAAGATTTTCAGGTCTCTAGACAATCCATGGGCGTGACGCTTGAACGACTTTCTACGGTTGCACAAGAACTCATTTTTATTTCAAAAAACTTCACACAGGTAGATGGAGAAAAAGTCGTACTGGATGTGCCAGGGAATGGTGTGCCTGTTAAAACGGCATCAAGCGGTGAAGGTTGGTTACATAAAATCTTTGAACAGATCGGTAAAGCTGAGATCACAAAAGCCGAAGCTCAGATGGAAGCTAGTAAGCTTCAAGGGGAAATTTTGTGGGATACTGCTCAGGGAGCGAAAGGTGCTATTCAGGAAGATTTAACCTTGGGGATGCTGCCTGACAAAGACCGTGACTATGATCATCCTATGGCTGCTAAAGTAGGTGAAATTCTCGGTCACGTAGCTACGACATTGCAGGGAGCTGGTGAGGTAATCGTTGGAACAGGTGGAGAAGGATTATCAGTTGCTGTTTCATCCACAGGAGTTGGTAGTATTATCGGAATACCTGGATTGATTGGCTCAGCAGCTTTAGCGGCACATGGAGGTACAACCGCAGTTAAAGGCGCAAGCGGAATAGGGAAGAGCTCAGCGGAATTGTGGCAGATGGCGAAAGGAGAAGGTGTACCTTCTTATGGGAAAAAATCTGTTCCAGCAGGTCCTTATCGTGAAGTTGACAGTTACCCTGTAAAAGTAAAACACGGAGATCAGGAGAAGCATATTGTTGGGACGCCCAACTACAAACAAGACTTAGCCAATGGTAAGAACAAGAGTATTTTCTATGGTGATAACAAAACCGCACAAGAATTACTTGATAGTTATTCTGGAAAAGGTGCTATGTTTAAAGCAGGGCGAGAAAGGATTGATTTCGGAAAACCTATCGGGAAATACTATAATAGAGATACTGGTATGTTCGAAGAAACAACAAAAGGAATTATTCATTACAGTAAAGATGGCGCACATATTGTACCAGCAGCGCCTTAAACCAAGGAGGAATATATGGGATATGATTCTTTGATTAAAGCCATTATTTCAGTACCGAAAGAAGAATTAACTATTCAGTGGGGAAGTGGATTAAAGATTATTGGTACTAGGGACACCATTTATGAAACAAACAATGGTTTAGATGAAGATGATAATGAATTCATTGAATATGATGCTGCGGTTATTGAAGTTAAAAAGATAGTATCTAAGCCGATTAACGACGAAGGAAGTATATATAATTGGTTACAAAAAGGAAAGAGCCCCTTTATTGAAATTTCTCTCCATAACGATCCTCCCAGCATGATAACATCTACTGATGGATCTATTATTTGGAAATATGAATAACTCTGGAAATCCTCAATTGTGTATTTTTCACTCAATCGAGGCTAGATGGGATTATCCATCTAGCCTTTTTGGTTTGTATGGGTACCACATAAATTGTAAGCACGACAAAGCATATAGTCCCCTATGGTCTAACATTCGTTATAAAGTAGTAGGATGCCATTACACCTAAGAAAATTAAAACAATTGCGCTACATGCGATGTAGACTACACGGATCATGGAAATTCAAAGCAGCATCCAGAGTGGCCTCATGAACATGTTTTTGAATGGAAAGAAGATGGGACATTTAAAAGAGTTAACAAGAAGTAGGAGGGACTGTTTTGGAATATAATGAATTGGTGGAACGTTTTGAAATGGGGGAAGAGTTTCAGTTCTACTATAAAAATGATAGCTATTGGATTAGCCAGAATGAAGAAGAGTACTTTCTTACTCGTCAAAGAGACAGTTTTTCGCAATCATTTGAATCAGCAAGAGAGTTGTTCGATAATGGGAAGATTGAAGATAAGACTATTTTAGAGTTGTGGGATAGCATAGAGATTTAAAAAAGTACAATTTGAGTCTGCTCCTTAACAATAAAAATGGGAGTGGGCCTTTTTACATAGTTAGCCAATCTGAATAAAGGAGGATGACATTTACAACCACCTTGCTTCAAACGAAGGTGCGTCAAATTCAGGTCACCATGTTCCAATATCAATCATGATCAAATTGTTGAGCTAAGGATATGGGAATCAAGCAGATGAACAAAATGTCCCTATAAAAAATACTACCGATATTGTTCAGGAACTCGGTATCACGAAACAACAGCTACAGAACTATAAAAAACTCCTAAAGTTGATTCCTGAGTTACAGGATATGATTGAAGATCAGGAGTGGAAAGCGATGACTATAAGCTTTTGGTCATAGGTATAAAGTTATCTTATTTCACATAACAATTAGGAATTAAGTTCGTTTTCCATAAATCGGAATAATGTTACTATGTCATAACGAACTCAAACAGAGGTATATTATGACAACAATTAAAGTGACACCTGAGCAGCTTATGACTGCCTCCAAGCAGTTTGAGTTAGCACAGCAAACGGCAACTCAAATGAATAGTAATTTAGTACAACAAATTTCATCTATGGGGCAATTGTGGGAAGGACTGACTAAAGAGCACTTTTACTATTCCTTCCAAACCTCTCAGAAGAATATGAATGACTTTGTTACCTTGACGGATTCTATTGCTAGGGAATTACGTCACCATGCAGATAAATTCAGATTAGCAGATCTGATGGAAGCAGGTAACATTGACGCAAGTTGTTTACCACCTCCACCGAATTCATGTGCTGTTCCTGCTCCAGATACACGGAATGCGTTCCAGAAATCAGTAGATAGCTTAACTGAACTAGGTCAGGATTTTGTAGACGCTAACTCAGTACGCTATGAGAAAAAGTTTAATTCAGTCTGGAGCTTTCTAGATTATATGTCATATGGTATTCCAAAAGGAATGTACCAAGGGTACATGGAACGGGCAGCTAAACAAAACGATTCATGGAATGACATGCTCAATTTCGGTACATTTGGAGTAACAGGTATGATTCAAGGGGCATTTAATCCAAACAATGCCTGGTCAAAGGAACACTGGGCTAATATGATCGGTACAGCAGGATTGTTTGGAGGAGTTAGTTCGGTAATCAAACCTAAAATTGGGATTGGTAGTACAATAAAGTTAAACGGTGAAGTTAGACCATTTCCCAAAGGCCATGATCTAGATTTGAAATTGTGGGAAGAGATGCCTGTAAGCGGTCAGAGAAGGTTAACACCAGATGGATTAAAAATTATGAATGTTAGTGAAATAAAAGCTTTTAAAAAAGAAATGAATGCTATTGATGTAAAAGTTATAATTGATAAAAAGGGCGCTATACTTCCAGAAGAAGCTGTGGGTGGCTTTAATCCTAGTACAGGACAGATTGTTATACGACCAGATGCTTCCTATCTAAGTGCAATTCACGAATCTTACCATGCAAAACACTTTGGAGAACTTGGAAAAGAAAAATATATGAATTTATCCACTATAGCTAAAGAAGAGTATGTTTATAATGAAATCATCAAAAATAAAGACAAATTTAATTCCTCAGAAATATACGAAGCACAGAGATACATTTATAAAGTGAGAAACGGACAGTGGCCTCTGTCTAATTGGAAAGGGTATGAAGAATAATGGATGAAAAAGTGGATACTAAATTAACAGCTACTCAAGCTAGAAAAATTGCTCAGGATTATCAAGAAAAATATAAGTTATATGGTGTAATACATGATGACACTGAGCAGTCCGTCAAATTTTACCCGGAATTCTACAGGGTTGAGGGTGCTGCATGGTTAGTTTTAGCTGATATCACACCAAAGAGTTATGAAGGTGATGATGAGATTACTTTTGTTGTCTCGGATAGAGATGGGGTTGTGGATCATGTACTTGATCATAATGGACTACCACAGCGTTATCATGTACCTAGCAATAGAGATTATACAGATGAAGAGTTTGAAGCTATTTTTAATGATGAAGAAGAGTAAGTTGCTTTACAATACCAGCGTCATATAGTCAGTGTTAAGCTTGCTCCTTTAATAATAAAAATGGGAGTGAGCTTTTTTATAGTTATCCAATCTGAATGAAGGAAACTGTGATTTTTAATATACCTTACTTCAAAATAAGGTGCGTCAAATTCAATTCACCATGTTCCAATATCAATCATGATCAAACTGGAATAGTGACAAAGGAAATAATTGCAAAAAAGGAGATGCACAATGAAGCGAAGGTAAAGTGGTTTGCTCTAAATGCTAGTCGAAGAATTACAAGGACAATACATATAACCGTGATCTTGTTCCAAAAGTAGAAGTGATTGAATGAAGTACGAAGTGCTAGGTAATTCCTAGATTTAAGATGAGTAAATAATTTGAGATCGGCAATTTGATATTGTTTATTTGTCTTAGAAAGTCTTATTGTTGGACAGAGAAAAGGGAGTGTAATGGAAACGCGGCTTCGGGAAATTGGAGTAGTCTGTCTTGTGCTAGTGATTTTGTTTTGATCTTTGATAACTGTATTAATGATATACACAATAGGTGGAACTTTCTTTGTTTCGGGAGAAAGCATTATCTTTGTATACGCTCAACTGCGTAATTATCACATAGTTTGCTCAATTACGACAATACTTAGGGTCAGTTTAGGTGAACGGAATTAATATTGAGAATTGTGGAACTTGATGTTATTCGTCTATCTATCAGGATTTAAAGTTGTTTGTTGTATGCTTTTTTGGGAATAGATAAAATCAGCGGGAGTGTTTTTATAGATGAAAAGCGTCATTAATTTGTAAAAATTGTCTATTTACCTTTGGTTAAAGGTATTTATGCAATGAACAGAAAGGAGAAATTTTGACATAAACAACAAGGCAAAGGATTACTTTTCAGATGTACTAACTAAACATATCCACAAATGGCAACGTGGAGATATTATTACAATAGAAGCTGGCTGGATTGTTTGGAGGAGTCAGCTCAGTTAGTTAGAATGGAGATGTTCTTTTGGAGATTATGAAGTTAGACGATATTATTAAAACACCCAATAAAGGAATCATTTTAATTGGAACAAATATTGGATTAGATAAGCAGGATCATACGAATCTGAAAAGTTTGATAGGTTCAAAAATACAAGTAGATAAGGTAGATGGGACAAAATGTGAACTGGACGTATTGGATATTAGCCTTTCTTTTTCCATTGCTAACCTTCCACTCATTGGTATTAGTGTAAAGGATTCAGAAAATATTAAAGATATAAAAAAGGGAACACAAGTAGTGCAATTACTATAGATCTATAATGTATGCGATTTTCATAAAATAAATTAAGCATCTGAAAAAGTGGAGTATGCGAATCGCATACTCCTATCTTTACTTATAGTGTTGTAAATATAAACAAAGAACATACGCCTACAAAAAAATTAACAGCAAAAGCGAAAAGGAAATTGTACTGAATTTTGCCAAAGTTAAGAGGCCCCTCCAGCTGTAGTTATTCACCATGATATTTTGAGCATATCCACGGGCGTCCACACTTACCCGGAAATGCTGCATAAAATATCCCGGGTGAACAAAGAGGAGGTGCATGTAATAACCATGATACACATGGAATCCGTGCAAGTGGGTGAGCATACATTTATCGGAGTTGAGGTCAAACTGCCTAAAACAACGCTGTTGACGATCTCTAACTCCCGTGGTTACATCATGTGTGGTGCCCTGGATGTTGGACTGCTCAATGAACGGCTGGCGGATCGGAAAATTCTTGCCGCACGAGCTGTGGGGGTAAAAACGCTGAAAGAATTGTTGGAAGCGCCGATGGAATCGGTGACGACAGAAGCGGAGCAACTGGGGATTAAGCCAGGTATGCCAGGATACGAAGCACTTTTGAAACTGGTGTAATGAAGCCTATGTGCATATGTTGCATAAGAGTAGAGGAACAAGAACGAAAAAAAACCGGACTTTTTGGCTCCGGTTTTTTTCTGTGAAAAGTTTTATTCTATCGAGTAGAATTATCATTTGAATTATATACGAACGGTATGACATGCAAGAACAATTATTCGGCAAACAAATGGGTCAGGTTCTCGCTAAAGGGTGCTTGTACAATCCCTTTTTCGGTAATGATGGCGGTAATGTACTCATGAGGTGTAACGTCGAATGCTGGGTTGTAGACTTTGATGCCCTGCGGGGCGGTCCTTTTACCAAAGCTTTCGGTAACTTCCTCAGCAGAACGCTCCTCGATCGGAATATCTGCGCCTGTTGCGGTCTGCAAATCAATGGTAGATAGTGGCGAAGCGACATAAAAAGGAATGCCATGCGCCTTCGCTAGCACAGCTAGGCTATAGGTGCCGATTTTGTTGGCCACATCTCCATTAGCAGCGACTCTATCTGTGCCGACAATAACGGCCTGTACCCATCCTTTGGACATCACCATGCCCGCCATATTGTCACAGAGCAGGGTGACATCAATGCCTGCCTGCTGAAGCTCGAAAGCGGTCAGGCGCGCCCCCTGCAGCACGGGGCGGGTTTCGTCGGCAAATACTTTGAGGTGAATGCCGTTCTCCTGCGCAAGGTACATCGGCGCGAGCGCTGTTCCGTATTTCGCTGTCGCCAATCCGCCTGCATTGCAGTGAGTAAGTACGCCCATCCCGTCCTCGAACAGAGGTAAAGCATGGATGCCGATCTGGCGACATACTTCCTCATCCTCTGCCTGAATGGCTGTGGCTTCACGCTCCAGCCCGGCATTCCAGTCTTCGACCTGACCTCCGCTAGCTTCAACGATGAGTTCCCCAGCCCGCTTCTTCATGCGGTCCAAGGCCCAGAACAGGTTCACTGCCGTCGGGCGTGAAGTAGCCAAATGTCCGCACACGGCGTGTACATGCTGCAGCCACCCAGCAGCGTCGGTGCCGTCGTAGGCGGTAGCTCCTAGCACAACGCCGTAGGCCGCAGCCATCCCGATAGCGGGCGCACCACGTACCTTCATGGCATGTATGCCATCCCATACTTCCTCGGCCGTGAATAAATCCAGCATGACAATCGTTTCGGGCAGTAGACGCTGATCCAACATAGACAAGCGGTTGCCTTTCCACACCAGCGAAGATAGAGCCTGACTGGGCACTGCAGCTTTCCCAGAGGTTACGTGCGACGATTCTTTCTTTTCACTCATATTCATTAAGCTCCTTTAGTTTGGGCAGCTGTTGCTGTCCGAACAATGTCTCCCAGTTCCCGAATCGAATGAAGCTCGCGATTGCGAAGAACCAAGGATTTACCGATAGATAACGCCAGACGTTCCGCAGCTTCCTTGATAGCAGGATCGGCAATGGTGTCGATATCTGCCACATGCGACAGGCTGATGATACGGCGAATCACTTTGCACCCTGCAAAACCAATCGTATCTTGCAGTACTTTCTGGAGATACAAGTCCTGATATCCCGCTGTACGTGCCATATGATCGGTGACATGCTCGTCCCACAGTTTGCGGAACCTACGCTCAAACTGTTCCCATACCTGAATGGCGGTCTCCAGAACCCAGTCACGCCTTTCCTTTAGAGCCTTCTCGCCAGAGGTCCATCCGGGTTGTGCTGCGTAGTTCAACAGCAGATTGGCGATCACTGCTCCGATATCAAAGCCCATGGGTCCGTAGTAGGCAAATTCAGGATCAATGACTTTAGTCGATTCGGTCGTTACAAAAATGCTGCCAGTATGAAGGTCACCGTGCAGAAGCGCTTCGGTTCGTGTCAAAAACTTTTCTCGCAGCAAAGCCACTTCCAGGTGAAGCACTTGATCTGTACGTAGTGCCTCTGCTTCGTCTTCGATGTACGCACCATAGTTGTTATTATCTGAGATCCGATACGGTTCATCCAGAATCAGATCTTCAGTTATTTTGCAGAGATCCGGGTTGATAAAGCGTTTAACCAGGTCTTTTTTATCCTGCTGATTCATGCCCAAATCTGAGGTGAAGAAGAGCGTGCGTGCCAGAAACTCCCCAATATGATTAGCGAAATATGGATAGGTGTTTCCTTCTATTAGTCCCTTGCGCATGATGGTGTGTGAGCTAAGATCCTCCATCACGGTCAACGCAAGCTCATCGTCATACGCCAGTACCGCAGGAACCAATTCGGGGCAAATGTAGTGTTCCTGCTGAAGTGCCTCGCGTTCAATACGGGCACGATCCAGTGAAAGCGGCCAGGATTCACCCACAATTTTTACATAGGGAAGTGCCTGCTTGGCAATGATACTCTTGTTAGATTCAGAATCCGTAATATGAAAAACCAGATTTAAGTTACCATCACCGATTTCTCGGCATTCCAGATGGGCTTCCTGACTAAAAAATCCGGGGATGTTCTTCACGAATTCGATTGCTTCTTCAGTCGTTAAAGGATGATATTGGGACAACGAAGTCACCTCCATAAAATGTGCGCATGTAAATAGTTTAAAAAATATCACAATATTAAACCAAGTATTTTGATAGGATAGAGAAAGTATAACGAAAATCATTGAAGTTTTGTACATTTTTTTTATGGGAATTGAAAGAGGAAGAAAGGAGTACTCTTTTTTTGTTTCGTCTCCGTATAGAGAGGGTAAATATGAGACAGACGTCCGGCAGGTGATATTAGGATGCCCGCTGGCGTCTTACCGTCAGCAATGGCGGTGATGGATACGTAAACGTTCCTGAAAATCAATTTGATGAAAAAGGAAGGGATTTATGATGGCTAAAACAACAAGTAACTCGAAAAATACGCAAACCAAATCGGTGGAGGAACTTTTAAACCGTCAAGTCGCTAACCTCAATGTGTTATATGTAAAAATTCATAACTATCACTGGTATGTGAAAGGCTCCAGTTTCTACACACTCCATGTTAAATTTGAAGAGTTATACAATGAAGTGACATTGAAAATGGATGAGATCGCCGAGCGTTTGCTCGCGTTGAAAGGTTCTCCTTCCGCAACGTTGAAGGAATACCTGGAGCTGTCGTCGATTCAGGAAGCAACCGGCAACGAAGATGCTCCTAAGATGGTACAAACCTTGATCGAGGATTTTGCAACTGTATGCGAGGAGTTTCAGGAAGGTATCGAACTGGCGGAAAGCAATTCCGACCAGCCAACTGCAGATTTGCTGATTGGTTATAAAGCGGATCTGGAGAAACATATGTGGATGCTTCGCTCTTATTTGGGCTAATTGGCCGAATTTCGCTCCATCACTCAATGCCTAGTTCGGTGAATTTAATTCCACTCCATAGTGATGGGGTTACGCTCTGAAATAAACTCTCTACATGTAAAACGCTACTGACGTCATGCTGTCAGTAGCGTTTTTATGGCTGGAAAAAGATCATGCATCCCATGTTTTTTGTACAAATTTATAATTATATGAACAACCACAGGATGAATTTTGCTATTTGTGTGCCTGGTAGGGTGAACATTTTATGAAGAAAGTTGGATAACGTGTGTCTGTTGGTTGCACCCTTAAAGATATTTATTATAAAATAACTTGAGAATCATTGAGAATCAGTTTAGAATGATTATAAATAAATTTTTAAATATTACTTGAAATCAGGGGGCTCCCCTGTTTAAATATACTTTCTGATTTCGACACCACACTACATTTTTTGGAGGGTATTGCGAATATGGCTACAAACTTTAAGATTGAAGGTCTCAAGGCGACCATTGAAGGCAAGGAAATTTTGAAAGGTATTAACCTCGAAATGAAGGGCGGAGAAATCCATGCCATCATGGGTCCTAACGGTACGGGTAAAAGTACACTCGCGTCTGCTTTGATGGGTCATCCTAAATATGAAGTCACAGATGGCAAAGTAACTTTGGATGGAGAAGACGTGCTGGATATGGAAGTGGATGAGCGTGCACGTGCAGGATTGTTCTTGGCGATGCAGTATCCGAGTGAAATTGCAGGGGTAACGAACTCCGACTTTTTGCGTAGTGCGATCAACGCACGCCGTGAAGAAGGACAAGAAATCTCCCTGATTAAGTTTATCCGTCAAATGGAAAGCAAAATGAAAGAGCTCGAAATGAATCCTGAGTTTGCTCACCGTTACCTGAACGAAGGCTTCTCTGGTGGTGAGAAAAAACGGAATGAAATTTTGCAAATGATGATGATTGATCCGAAAATTGTCATTCTTGATGAAATCGACTCCGGTCTGGATATCGATGCTTTGAGAATCGTGGCTAGCGGTGTCAACGCTATGCGTTCCGAAGAGCGTGGTTTCCTTATCATTACTCACTATCAACGTCTGTTAAACTACGTTAAACCAGATTATGTACATGTAATGATGCAAGGACGTATCGTTAAATCCGGTGGTCCTGAGCTTGCTGAGCGTCTGGAAGCGGACGGTTACGACTGGATCAAGGAAGAGCTGGGTATCGTTGATGAAACTGTAGGACAAGAGGCGTAAGCCGGAAGCGAGGAGGAAAACTAATGACTACACAAACAATCCTTCCGGTAGATTCCGAGCAACTGCGTGTTCTGTCCGAACGTAACGGCGAACCATCTTGGTTGGCCGAAGACAGACAAAAAGCACTTGAGCTTGCAGGCAAACTGGAGCTTCCGGTATTTGAAAAAACAAAAATCGAACGATGGAAATTAAACGATTACGGTCAACATAAACAGAACGAGGTCATTGCATCGGTAGGGCAGGTCCCGGCAGCCATTGCTGATCTGGTCAAAGAGCAACAGGAGGGTGGTCTGATTATTCAGCGCAACTCCGGCGCGGTATATGTGAAGCTGAGCGAGGAATTGGCGGCGCAAGGCGTCATTTTCACGGATTTACAAACAGCGGTTAAAGAGCATGCTGATTTGGTTAAAGCTCATCTGAACACAGTTATTAAGGCTGAAGAAAATTCATTATCTGCATTGCACGCAGCACTCTGGAACGGTGGAGTATTTGCTTATGTGCCTAAAAATGTAGAACTGAACGTTCCGCTTCAAGCTGTATTTCTGACGGACGATGCGACTGCAACGTTTGCACCGCATGTGCTGCTCATTGTTGAAAGCCACAGTTCCGTGACTTACGTAGACAACTATGTATCTGCGGATTTGGCGGCACCTGTTCTTCATAACGGTGCGGTAGAAGTTGTTGCAAATGCAGGAGCTAAAGTACGTTATGCGACAGTCCATCAGTTTGGAGAGCAAGTAACGGATATTTCGATTCGTCGTGCTACGTTGGGAAATGACGCAGCTATCGAATGGATTGTGGGCGAAATGAACAACGGTAATACAGCAAGCAATACCATGTCCGTGCTCAAAGGCAATGGCTCCAATTCGGATGCCAAGATCATTGCTGTTGGTTCCGGCTCACAAAAGCTGAACTATACGACACAAGCACAGCATTTTGGTAAAAATTCCGCCAGTCAGATGATTACGCGCGCAGTAATGCGTGAAGAAGCGTCTTCCATCATTAACGGAATTACAAAAATTGAAAAAGGTGCTACCAAAGCAGACGGTCAGCAAACAGAACGTGTTCTGATGCTCAGCCCGAAAGCGCGTGGTGACGCTAACCCGATCCTGCTGATTGATGAAGATGATGTAACGGCAGGTCACGCAGCATCGGTTGGTCAGGTAAACCGTGAACAAGTGTATTACTTGATGTCCCGCGGGATTAGCCGTGCAGAAGCTGAACGTCTGATTATTTATGGCTTCTTGGCACCTGTCGTATCTGAAATTCCGCTCGAAGGACTTCAACATCAGCTGCAAAGCCTTGTTGAAAGGAAGTTAGGCCAATGAATACTGCATTGATCCGTGAACAGTTCCCGATTTTACATCAGGAGATTAACGGTCATCCGCTGGTTTATTTGGATAATGCGGCCACTTCGCAAAAACCGCTGGCGGTCATCGAGGCGATCAAGCACTACTACGAATATGATAATTCAAATGTTCACCGTGGTGTGCATACCTTGGGTAGTCGCGCAACGGATGCTTATGAAGGTGCGCGGGAGAAGGTAGCCCGCTTTCTGAATGCAAAGCGCAGTCAGGAAATTATTTTTACAAGAGGAACAACAACGGCGTTGAATCTGGTCGCTTCTTCCTATGGCAGGGCTAATTGCCAGGCAGGTGATGAAATTGTCATCACACAAATGGAGCATCACAGTAATCTGATTCCGTGGCAACAGGTAGCCAAAGCCACAGGCGCGACTTTGAAATATATTCCACTTCAAGAGGATGGTAGCGTTGATCTTGCTGATGTTGAGAATACCATTACAGAAAACACGAAAATTGTAGCGATTGCGCATGTCTCCAATGTGCTGGGTGTTGTGAACCCTGTCAAAGAGATTGCAGCTATTGCGCATCGCAACGGCGCAGTCATCGTTATAGACGGTGCACAAAGCACACCACATATGAAAGTAGACGTGCAAGACATCGATGCTGACTTTTATGCCTTTTCGGGTCACAAAATGTGTGCTCCTACTGGGATCGGAGCACTGTACGGCAAGAAGGCGCTGCTGGAAAACATGGAGCCCATTGAGTTCGGCGGTGAAATGATCGACGATGTGGGATTGTACGAATCCACATGGAAGGAGCTGCCTTGGAAATTTGAAGGTGGAACCCCGATTATAGCCGGAGCCGTTGGTTTGGGAGCTGCCATTGATTTTCTGGAAAGCATCGGACTGGACGCCATTGCACAGCATGAAAGCCGTCTGGTCGACTATGCTCTCAAACGTCTCCGTGAAGTGGAGGGATTGACGATTTACGGACCTGCAGACCGTCATGTTGGGCTCGTAACATTCAACTTGGATGATGTGCATCCGCATGATGTAGCTACCGTATTGGATAGCAAAGGGGTGGCTGTACGTGCAGGCCATCATTGCTGCCAGCCATTGATGCGCTGGTTGAAAGCCAGTGCGACTGCACGTGCCAGCTTTTACCTCTATAACACGGAAGAGGAAGTCGACGCTTTGGTCAGCGCCTTAATCCAAACAAAGGAGTATTTTGGCGATGCAACTTGATGACTTGTACCGACGCGTGATTATGGATCATTATAAAAATCCGCGCAATCGCGGACGTTTTGAGGACGATGCCGTTACGGTGGATTTGAATAATCCTACGTGTGGTGACCGGATTTCTCTTCAACTCAAAACGAAAGACGGCGTGGTCGAAGATGCCCGTTTTACTGGCGAAGGCTGCTCGATTAGTATGTCCTCAGCTTCGATGATGACAGAAGCGGTCAAAGGAAAAACGATTGATCAGGCACTGGATATGGCAAGCCGCTTCTCTTCTTTAATGAAGGGAGAAGCCGTTGAATTCGATGATTATGAAGAATTGGAAGCTTTGTCAGGCGTAAATAAGTTCCCGGCCCGCATCAAATGTGCGACACTGGCTTGGAACGCGCTGCGCAAAGGGATTGATGAAGATAAATAATTTAAATAGAACAGAGGAGGTTTGAGAAACATGGCCAAGAAAGCACCGGAAATGGAAGAGTATAAATATGGCTTTCGTGACGAGCACAAGTCCATTTTCCAAACAGGTAAGGGTCTCACTCCGGAAATTGTAAAGGAAATCTCCAAAATTAAGGATGAGCCAGAATGGATGCTGGAGTTCCGTCTGAAAGCACTGAAACAGTTTGAAAAAATGCCAATGCCAAACTGGGGCGGAGATATGGATGAACTGGATTTCAACGATATCCAGTACTATGTAAGACCTTCCGAGAAACAAGGGAAGACATGGGAAGAAGTTCCGACGGAAATTAAAGAAACCTTTGATAAACTGGGTATTCCTGAGGCGGAGCAAAAGTTTTTGGCTGGTGTATCCGCACAGTATGAATCCGAGGTTGTCTACCACAGTATGCAAAAGGAACTGGAAGACCAGGGCGTTATTTTCATGGATACCGATACGGCGTTGCGTGAGCATCCTGAGATTCTGAAAGAGTATTTTGCAACAGTTGTACCTCCTGCGGACAATAAGTTTGCTGCACTGAACAGTGCGGTATGGTCAGGCGGTAGCTTCATCTATGTACCAAAAGGTGTGAAATGTGAAGTTCCATTGCAGGCTTACTTCCGTATCAACTCGGAAAACATGGGTCAATTTGAGCGTACGCTTATTATTGCCGACGAAGACAGCTTTGTGCATTATGTAGAAGGATGCACGGCTCCAATTTACAGCACGAACTCGCTGCATAGTGCCGTGGTCGAAATTATTTGTAAGAAGAACGCACGCGTTCGTTATACAACGATCCAGAACTGGGCACCAAACATCTATAACCTGGTAACCAAACGTGCGGTTGCAGAAGAAAACGCAACGATGGAATGGGTCGATGGTAACATCGGTTCCAAGTTGACGATGAAGTATCCAGCCGTTGTATTGAAAGGCCGTGGAGCGAAAGGGATGGTCCTGTCCATCGCTGTTGCAGGCAAAGGCCAGCATCAGGATGCAGGTGCGAAAATGATCCACTTGGCACCAGACACCACCTCCACAATTGTATCCAAGTCGATCAGTAAGCACGGCGGTAAAGTAACGTATCGCGGATTAGCTTCATTCGGTCGTCAGGCTCAAGGTGCAAAATCGAATATCAAGTGTGATACGCTGATTTTGGATAATCAATCAACTTCAGATACTATTCCTTATAATGAAATCATGAATGACGACATCACGCTTGAGCACGAAGCAACGGTTTCCAAGGTATCGGAAGATCAGCTGTTCTACCTGATGAGCCGTGGTTTGACTGAAGCAGAGGCAACGCAAATGATCGTTATGGGCTTTATTGAGCCGTTCACCAAAGAGCTGCCGATGGAATATGCGGTAGAAATGAACCGTTTGATCAAGTTCGAAATGGAAGGCAGTATTGGTTAAAACGCAGTAACCCTTGGTGTGACAAGGTTTTTGAGGTATTCTAAAGCTGTTAAATCGGAGTCGTGCCGATTTTGTGCCGACTCGGATTTCCTGCTAGTACAGAAGGCGAACTTTTTAAGTTCGCCTTCTTCTATTTTTTCCGTAATGTCTAAAAAGATGTCGGCAGTTTTCTGAATTGTCTTATGATCTAACGCTTTTATAAGGGGAGATAGAATTAAAAAAAATTATTGTTAGGACTGCGGATAATTGCCTAGCACTTAACTATGTTTGCTTAATAGGATATTGTAAAGCCACAAAACATAAGGAGGCAGGCAACGGATGCAGAAGAATAAAGCTGGAGTGAAGAAGAAACCCCTCTCTTCTAAACAGACACAGAGGCATGTACATGAATTTGAAGGTAGTACCAAACTGGCTGAAGAAGGCGCAGACCGACATAACCACCGCTTTGCAGGTGTTACTGGGCAAGCGATTCGAGTTGGAAGAAGTCATGTCCATGAAATTGATCTTTCAAAAACTGATTTCGTGAACCATTTTCATAATCTGAGAAGGATTAGAACAGGACCCGCTATTCCAGTCGGAAATGGCAAGCACGTACATTTTGTTACGGGCCAAACCACATTAAATGATGGTCATGTACACCAGTTCAATTTCGCAACATTGATTCAGGCACCTCTTATTTAATAAACAAATGTAGCAAATAATATAGTAGTAGAAACGCGTTTTTATTGTGTTTGATCGTTGTAAATTGTGACTAGGTTAATGTCCCTAACATAAAAAGAGGCTGTCCTTCGTAGAAGAACCTACGAATCAAGGACAGTCTCTTTTTATTCGCGTAGCCTGGGCTTCGGCAAGACATTTCGTTCCACCGAAGTAACGCCGGGAGGCAGTAGCGGATCAGGATTCCAAATAAATTTCATCAATGGATACATGGCGTTCCCTAGATAAATCTACATATTCATCATCGTTAATTCTCACTAAGGGTCTGAAGTAATCAGCAGGATTGTTCAGAATAATCGTTCCTGTCTGCCCTGTAGTCAGCAGAACCTGCTTATTAATGAAATTAGGAAGCATATGTCTGATGAACACTTGGGTAGCTTCTGGGTTTAGATGTCCAAAACTCATGCTGTGCAGCTCGCGTAATACGGCGAGTAGCTCCTGCTTCGTCTGGTACACACGATTGGAAATCATCGCGCTATACACGTCTGCAATAGCTGTTATGCTGGCAAAAGGATGAATTTCTTCCTTGAACAGTCCATGGGGATATCCACTTCCATCTTCACGCTCGTGATGCTGCAAGGCGACAATTGCAGAAATCTCATCGCTGGTTGAATTGCGAATAATATCATAGCCATAGAGAGAATGTTTCTTCATTTCATGAAATTCTTCAGGTGTCAGTTTATCCGGTTTGTTCAAAATTTCATCCGGTATCATGGATTTGCCTATATCGTGTAAATATCCGGCTTTACCAGCGGCATAAGCTTCTTCTTCTGAATATCCAAGCCATGTGGCAATGTAATATGACAGTACACCTACTTGGAGAGAATGATTATAGGTATAGTGATCTCCCCGCTCCATAATTAACAGCAGAGATACGACATCTTTTTGACGAGCCAGCTCTGAAACGAGAGGGCCGAACAGTTCATCAACTCGATATTCATCAAATTTTCCAGTTGAGGAAGCTTCGAGAAACATGCTTTCAAAGCCACTGATCGTCTGCTCCATGAGGGGAACGGCGCGTTTGAGGGATTCAGGGGAAGCTGGAACATCGGGGGCAAAGTCAACCGGAATGCTCGCAGAACCGGCATCAATGTCGATATAATCGACACCATGCATAATGAGTTTGGAAATGTCGTCATGCTGAAGCTCGGTGCCCTGAATCATGACAGGTACACCGTGCCCATTGTATGTATCGGATTTGAGGCGATCTCCCGGCTTGGCATCGGTAACGTGAACTCTCATGTGCTAACCTCCTTATTGTCGTAAATTTGTCGAAAATATGAAACAACCCTAATATATCAAGAATTATATGGGATGACAACGACTAAATTACTATTATTCCAAGCTGTAAAATAGGTCCCAGGAACCCGTTTCCTATCAGATACCTACAGTAGATAACGTCAATGCTTTTCACTATGTTTATGATGTGAGATTGTTCAGAGAGTACAGCGAAGCTTAAGGACTATGTCCACTCATATGTACCATATTGCTAAATAACATGGTATGCTTAAACATTAGAAGCTCCAAAGTCGATATATATAAAGTATAGAGGAGGGCGGTTATGGAGATGACGACTCGGCAAACGTTGACCATTTTGCATACCAATGATATCCATAGTCATTTTGGCAGTATGCCTTCGATAGCCGCGATGATCGATGAACGAAGAGCCGCATCACGGGATGCGCTGCTTGTGCTCGACATAGGAGACCACATGGACCGGATGGCCCCCGAAACGGAAGGAACGCTCGGTGGGGCAAATGTGGATGTGATTAATCTAACAGGATACGATGCAATTACGATCGGTAACAATGAGGGACTGACTTTTACCCCGGATATGATTGAACAGGCATATGCAGGGATTCATTGTCCGGTCGTATGCGGCAATATGACAGAGCGTGCTACGGGGATGAACCCTTCGTGGATGAAGGAATCCCTTATCGTAGACAAAGCAGGAATCAAGGTCGGTTTACTCGGTGTGACGGCTCCTTTTGTAGAGTTTTATCAATTGCTGGGCTGGGATGTGCTCAATCCGTTTGAGGTGCTGGGGAAGCAGATCGCGGCACTGAGAAAGCAGGTTGATGTTTTGGTCGTGATGTCGCACCTGGGTCTACCTTCCGATCAAAAATTAGCGTCGCAGTTTCCTGAAATTGACGTTATCCTTGGAGGTCACACCCATCATGTGCTGGAGGAACCGCTTTGGATCGGAAAAACAGCTTTATGTGGGGCGGGTAAGTTCGGAACGCTACTGGGTGAAGTGACACTAAGTCGTAACAATAGCCTCGAACCGTTTCGAGTCACGTCAGGCGGCGTAGTTCCTGTAGATCAGACACTACTGGACGAAAAAGTGGCATCGGCCATTGTGGTGCATCGCAGACAAGCAGAGCGCGCCATGGAGAGCACCATTGCGGTGACGGATCGGAAACTGGAGATCGCATATGATCAGGAATCCCCTTTTGGGAACATGCTGGCACAAGCGGTGTCCCATTTTACAGGAACAGAAATTGCCCTCGTCAATGCGGGACAACTGCTCGGTCCATTACCTCAAGGGGATATCAGCAAAGGAATACTACATTCCTTATGCCCTTCACCGATTAATGCCTGTGTTATGAAGTTGCGGGGAAGAGATATTCGGTTGGCGCTGGAGCAGTCCTTGCTGCCTGAATTTACAGACAAGCCCATGACGGGCTTTGGCTTCAGAGGCAAAGTGCTTGGCACGATGTGTGTGGAAGGCTTGGCCATTCAGTATGACTCGGGCCGTGCTTCTTATGAAAAAGTGACGGACATTCGTGTAGCGGGTCAACCTTTGGAAGAGCATGAGGAATACACAGTGGGCACGTTGGATATGTTCACTTTCAAAGCAGGTTATGAAGTGCTTGCGAACGGAACAGATCTCCGATTTATGCTTCCAGAATTTTTACGGGATTTGATTGAAATGGAGTTGAAGCGTCCGGGCGCGATGGAAGAATGTTTTGCAGCTAGGTGGCTTCAGGTATCAAAACAATCGGGAGAGGATTAAGCTGCGACTGGTACCTGTTACATTATTGAGAGCCGGCATGAAGCTGGGCAAAAAAATATACAATGAAAACGGAATGGTGCTGCTCTCGGAAGGTGTTGAGCTTACTTCGCGATTGATTGAACGTCTAGGCCAAGTCGGTATTGGATATGTATACATTGAGGATGCTGTGACAGAAGATATCGTCATTCCTGAGATGATCCATGAACAGACAAGGGCCGCGGCGCTACAGGAAATCAAAAAGCAGTTTCAAGGGTTGTCATCCTACTCCGTAGATCATAAGCACAAATATTTTGGCAAGTCATTTTATAAGGTGATGGAATCCATTCTGGACGATATTGGAGGCCGTCAGGACACCATCATTATGTTGATGGATATCGGGGCCGCGGATCAGGATTTGTATCATCATTCTTTGAACGTATGTTTATATTCACTAGTACTTGGAATATCCAACGGCTACGATAATAACCAGCTCATGGAGCTGGGGATAGGTTCACTACTGCACGATATCGGTAAAATGAAAATTTCACCTCAAGTACTCTATAAGCCGGGTAAATTGACGGATGAGGAATATGAGCATATGAAAACACACACGGTGATCGGCTACAAGTTGCTCAAAGACGAGCCTGGAATTCCCTTGTTGTCGGCTCATTGTGCATTACAGCATCATGAGCGTATCGACGGTAGCGGATACCCACACGGTTGGAAAAAGGACCAGATCCACGAATATGCGAAATGGATCGGTCTGGCGGACTCGTACGACGCAATGACAGCAAGTCGGATATATAAACAGGCTTTGTTGCCTTATGAAGCGATGGAAGTGCTGTACGCCGGGGCAGGAACGTTATATGAGCAGCGAATGCTGGAAGCCTTTCGTGACTGTGTAGCTATTTACCCCCTGGGACTCTCTGTGGTACTCAACACGGGGGAAGAGGGGGTCGTGGTGCGTATACATCCCAAAATCCCGCAAAGACCCGTCATTCGCATTGTAAGGGACCGGGATGGGCAGGAAGTGAAGGCACCTTATGATGTCGATTTGTCCGTATCCCTCTCGGTTATGATTACAAACACATTGGGCGCTACTGCCGCCCCTTTCGGAGGAGTACACGTAGATTAGCAGATGATGTGGAAGAAAGCATGCAGACACTTTACACATCATGATATGATAATTATACGTCTTTTGAGGTTAATAACAGAAATAAGGTGAAAACATAATGACAGTTCTACAAAATAACACGCTACCCCAAATATCGCCAACCTATGATCCGTGGGACCCGATTGTCTCACTGCGTACACATGGTCGTCATTTGCTAACGAGTGTGGAAATGACCGTAACGCATCTATGTAATATGCGCTGTGAGCATTGCGCTGTTGGCGACATGTTAGTTATGAAGGAGGCCCCTTTCCTGCCGTTAGACCTAATGCTGAAGCGTCTGGATGAAGTCGAGCATCTGGAGACCATCAGTATTACAGGCGGGGAACCTGCTTTACTCGATAAAACAGTGGATGAAGTGATCGTTCCACTGCTGAAATATGCCAAGGAGCGCGGTATTCGCTCGCAAATCAACTCCAATCTGACGTTAGATATTCGCAGATATGAGAAGATGCTTCCTTATCTGGATGTGATGCATATTTCGTTTAACTATTTGAATGCGGACGATTTTTATGAAGTGGGTTTTGCAAATACCGGCCGGCCGACTCCACGTGCGGGCGCTGTTCGCCTGTATGAAAAAATGATGGAAAATGCCCGCAGATTGAGTGAAATGGGAATGTTCATTTCAGCTGAATCCATGATTAATTATCGGACACACACGAAGCTGGAGGGCATTCATCAGTTAATCAACGAAATGGGATGCCGACGGCATGAAGTTCATCCAATGTATGCGTCGAATTTTGCCTCTGCTTTGCCTGTGCTTTCACTCGACGATATGCGAAACTCTATCCATAAGCTGCTGGATGTACGTAATCAGGACATGTGGATGTTGTTTGGCACATTACCGTTCTTTGCTTGTTCGGATCGGGAAGAAGACCGCAAACTGCTTCGCCGCTTGCGTCAGGAACCGAATATTACGGTGCGTAATGATCCAGACGGAAGAAACCGTGTGAATGTGAATATGTTCACGGGTAGCGTGTATGTGACGGATTTTGCAGACATTCCGGCTTTCGGAAACATTCAGGAAGACAGTCTGGACGATATTTTTGGTGAATGGCTGAATGAGCATCCGCTGAATCAGACTGTGAACTGTCATTGTGATGCCGCTGCCTGTTGTGGACCGAACCTGCTCGTGGCGGATATGTACTACAAAGGAATAGACTTTAAATCAAGAAAAGCATTACAATTATGAGTATTTTTGCATGATTTTAATTAGCAGCTTCCAATCAATAAAATTTGGATTGAATTGCTTGCAAACCAAAAGATGCAAAATGCAAACTATAGAAATGGGGAGTTCGTATTGGATGGTCATACCGAGTTTCATTGGGGATTGCTAGCTGTGAATCTCCTCTTGGTACTGCTGCTTGTCTTTCTAAATGGTGTATTTGTGGCCGCAGAATTTTCATTGGTCAAAATGCGCCAATCCCGATTGACGCAGCTCCAAAGCGAGGGTCATCGCCTGGCAGGCTATGCGCTGAAGGTGAACCAAAAGTTGGATGCTTATCTGTCCGCCACCCAATTGGGCATTACGCTGGCTTCATTGGGCCTAGGTTGGATTGGAGAGCCAGCAATATCCGGCTACCTGATAGAGCCACTCATGCACAAACTCGGTGTAACTGACGGTACACTGATTACAACGGTATCCGTTATCGTCGGATTTTGCGTAATTACCTTTTTGCATATCGTATTGGGGGAACTGGCGCCAAAGTCCTTAGCGATTCAGAAGACCGAAGGTGTGGCGTTGTTTTTATCGGCGCCTTTGCTGCTTTTTTATAAGGTCTTTCTGCCTGTGATCTGGGTATTGAATGCTGCGGCAAATTTACTGTTGCGTGCATTCGGCATTCAGCCGGCGAGTGAAGCCGAAGCGGCTCATTCGGAGGAAGAGATTCGTATATTGATGAATCAGAGCGCCAAAAGCGGTGTGATTGATAAGGACGAAATTAAGCTGATGGATAATATTTTTGATTTTTCTGACTTGCTTGCCCGCGAAATCATGCTGCCGCGTACAGATATGGATTGTTTGTACACGAATTTGTCGTTTAAGGAAAATCTCAAGATTATCAGCGAGACCAAGCATTCCCGCTACCCGGTAGCGGTTGAGGATAAAGACCAGATTATCGGTTTTGTCCATATTACGGATCTTCTGCTAGCTGAGCAGGGAGAGCAACTGGATCTGGCTTCGGTGGTACGTCCTATTTTGAATGTGCCGGAGTCCATGGAAGTGAGTCACGTGCTACGCCTTATGCAGAAAAAACATTCCCAAATGACTCTCGTGGTAGATGAGTACGGCGGAACGGCTGGGCTGCTGACAGCGGAGGAAATTTTGGAGGAAATCGTCGGGGATCTCTATGATGAATTTGAGGATGAACGCCCGAGCGTGGAAATGAAGGAGAACTTCATCTCTGTGGACGGTCGTATGCTCATTGAGGATGTCAATGATTTGACTGGAGTGAATATTGAAGACGACGAGGTGGATTCCATCGGGGGATGGCTGTTCAAGGAATTGGAAGGCATTCCGGTGAAAGGGAAGAAAATTGAGTTTTATAACCTTACCTTTGAGGTGGAGGAAGCAACAAGGCTTCGCATAATGAGAGTGAAGATTCACCGCAAGCCTGAGCCTGTGATTGAAGATGAGCTTTCTACCGATTGATTCCTGATCCACAGAGATAGGTAAGATCAGTTGAGGTATGTAAGTTATTATAGAGTGCTGAAGAAAGAGCCTTTAGATCCACGTACCGTGGGTTTAAAGGCTCTTTTTTGATTAGAAACAGTTCTATAGTTATTTTCTTTGAACAATTATTTTTATCTGTGATTTTTTGTTCGAGACTTGGGCGATGCGGCATATGTTGAATAGTAAAGCAGATGGATCAATCAAAGGAGGTCCCGGCCCGTGAAATTTCCACAGCAAGGTGAGTATGCCCCGTTTGTCGGCCCGTTCGATCCGTGTCCACCCGTCCTGTGCAAGACTTATGTGCTTCCGCCAAACTTATTTGTACAATTTCAGCCCCCTGGTCTACCGCAATTCAGTCCAGATGAGGCGCTGACGAAGGGGACACTATGGCCTCTACTTTACAGCCCTTATGAGCCTATGAGAAACCAGGGGGGAGGCGAATAGAATGGAGAATCCAAAACAGGGTCAGTCCCCAAACCCATTCCAACAGCAAATTCAGCATGAGAGTGGGTATCAACAGCCGAATCCATATCAAAGCCCTTATTCAAATCCGTATTCATACCAGAACCAGTATCAGAGCCAAGCTCAGGACTATAGTCAAGCCGGAAACCCAGCCCAAGGCTGCACGCCCCAAACCAAGCCGGGTGATGCCCAGTTTTATGCGCTGTTGGAGAAGCTTCAGGCGGTAGATTTTGTATTGGTGGAACTGAATTTGTATCTCAATACACACCCGGATGATTTACAGGCTATCGAACAGTTCAATAAGCTGACGCAGGAAAGAACGGCGATTGCTAACGAGTACCAGATCTTATATGGGCCTTTACAAAATTTTGGCCGTGCCTATTCCAAGTATCCTTGGGAATGGAACCAAACTCCTTGGCCGTGGCAGGTCTAGGTAGGTACAACCTTTTATAAAGGAGGAACATGAATGTGGGTATATGAGAAAAAACTGCAATATCCCGTACGTGTCAGCAAATGTGATCCTCATATGGCCAAACTGCTTATGGAGCAGTATGGTGGAGCGGATGGCGAGCTGGCGGCGGCTTTGCGGTATCTGAATCAGCGGTATACGATTCCGGATAAGGTTATCGGCGTACTTAATGATATAGGTACGGAAGAATTTGCGCACCTCGAAATGATTGCGACTATGATTTACAAGCTGACCAAGGATGCGAGTGTAGAGCAAATGAAGGCAGCCGGGCTGGGGGAATATTATGCGGCGCATGATCATGCGCTGTATTACCAGAGCGCAGGCGGAGTTCCTTTTACAGCGACCTATTTTCAAGCCAAGGGTGATCCAATTGCGGATTTGTATGAGGATATTGCGGCAGAAGAAAAGGCGAGAGCTACATATCAGTGGCTGATTGATTTAACCGATGATGTGGATTTGCAGGATAGTCTGAAGTTTCTGCGTGAACGCGAAATAATCCATTCGCTCCGTTTCCATGAGTCTGTGGAAATTTTGAAGGGGGAAAGAGACCGGAAGAAAGTGTTCTGAGAAAATGATACACAAGGTCTCTTGGTGAGCTTAAGCTTGCAGGAGACTTTTTTCTTTTGAAGTCATCTAAGCTATGAAATGGTCGTTCTCAAGGAGTAGCAATGGGCATTTTGTATATAAGAGGGGGCAAAAATAAAAGCCCCCAAAAATTGCAGGCTGTCAGCCCGGGTATCGTGCCGAGCACATATCGGCATGATGACTAAAAGGCCGCCTACATTAAACGACCTTCCCTGGCGCGTCTTTCTCATCCCTATTGCTTCAGTTGTGCAAAATATTGCTCGTTATATAACACGCTTGGATGGGTAGGATGGTGCAACTGAGCGATGCGATGATGCGATTTTGCCTTTTCGATGTCACCGATTCGGTCGTAACACAGGCATAATTGCAAGTGTGGAAACCAGGTATAGTACGAGGAATTGGTTAAGGCCATCACATCTTGTGGAGGCTCTATCAGCGTCGCCTGACGAAACCAGTAAATGGCTTGAGTATACTGCTCATCTTCAATGAACAAATTGCCAAAGGCACAGCAGAACTGTGCGCGTGGTACATCAAGGTTAAGTGTGCGAAGCAGAGCCATACGCTGCTCCTGTTTTTGACCCTGGTGAGCGTAGCAATCCGCTAGCTTAAAGCAAGCAGCAATCCGATCTTCAATCCATCCGAGATCTAGCCCCAGATAGTGTTTGTACTGCTGGATGGCTTCTAGTATGCGTCCGTTATCATAAAGTTCATTAGCGAAGTAGTAGTGATCTCGTTCAGAAAATGCGGTGCCTTGCTCCCGATGCTTGAGATAGATATGCAAATTACGATCAGTGTAAGCACGTGTCTTTTTATGAGTCACCGCCATATTACTGTGAAAGGTACTGCCTGTCACATTCAGGAATTCGTGAACAAATCCGATCCATCTGAATTTACGATCACGTCGCACCATTCGGTTTCTTTTGAGCTTATGCAGCGGCTGCCCCTGTTCATCTACAGATAGCACATAATCCATCGTAATGCTGTCATACGAGACGGTGGCTTGTTTTTTCCAGTCGAGAAATGCCAGTCGGTCTTGCTCTTCTAGGATGTCGTCGGCATCCAGCCAAAATTGATATTCCTGTGTTGCCTGATCAAACGCATAATTGCGGGCTGCGGAAAAATCATCACACCATTCAAAAGGGTATATCCGAGCGTTGAACGATGCAGCTACCTCTTGGGTACTGTCGGTAGAGCCAGTATCAACGATAATGATTTCATCTACCAGGTCATGGACTGATTTCAGACAGGTATGAAGTGCTTCTTCTTCATTTTTGACAATCATACATAAGCTGACAGTTACCATGCTCTTTGTCCCTCCCAAAAAACTTGATATAATCTCCATTTTATGTAGGATAGCTTGCTCATTATGTAGTAATTCCGATGGAGCATTTAGAGGATGTGTAATGATCATAAATTCAAACTTGCTCTAATAAATTAGAAAATCAAAGTCTGATATGAAGGGGGAGGAGATTGTGCGAAATTCGATATTACCAAGTGCGACCGGGAAATAAATTTGATGGCTAAATGTAGTTGGAAAACAGGTGAAAAACAGAAAAAAAGGCAGTTAACTGGATGTTAAGGTTGTATTTTTGTATTGATGTCGTTTTCATTGATATTTCCAGGTGTAAGTCCATTCATACCACGCTCACTCCCATATCGCTTGGTCGCAATTATGTTATGCCTTAGGACATGGAGGGGGAACGGTTATGAGGCTTCTGCCTGATGGAGGCGTTGAATCATGCGTATACTAATCGGTAGCCCGGTGCACCAGAAACCGGAAACATTGTCTTTATTTCTTCAAGCTTTGGAGCGACTGGAAGCACCTGACGTGCTGCCCGATTATTTATTTGTCGATGATAATGACAATCCGACTTCAAGCCAATGGCTTGCCGATTTTTCCAATCGACTGCCAGGCAGGGTTTTGCCCTTGTTGACAGGCTCACAGCAAGTGGAGAACCGAAGTGATGAGCACACTCATTATTGGCCGCCTGCCCTCGTCTGGAAAGTGGCTGATTTTAAAAATCGTCTTATTGATTATGCACTTCAGCATAATTATGACGCGCTGTTTTTGGTCGATTCAGACCTGATTCTCCATTCCCGTACCTTATGTAAACTGGTAGAGGCGGAGAAGGATATTGTATCTGAGATTTTCTGGACACGCTGGCAGCCGGAGGGGCCTCTATTGCCTCAGGTGTGGGTTAGTGATGAATATAATTTGTTCCATCGTGAAGAAGGCGAAGTGTTGTCGGCAGAGGAGCGAGCGCAACGCGAGTTGCATTTCATACACCAATTGCACGTTCCTGGTTTGTACGAGGTGGGTGGTCTAGGCGCTTGCACCCTAATCCGCAGACGTGCACTGGAAGCAGGGATTCACTTTGGTAAAATCAAAAACGTTTCCTATTGGGGAGAAGATCGACATTTCTGTATTCGGGCAGCTGCATTTGGATTTCCACTTTTTGTGGATACACACTATCCGGCGATGCATCTGTACCGGGAAGCGGACAGAATAAAGGCAGAGCAGCTACTATTCACCCTAAAGTATTTTACAACGAGTGGTGTTCATACGGACCATTCAGAACATTTAGCATATCTGGATCACTCCGATACTTCTACTAACTCTCCTGCCTTCAATCATTCTGCATCATCAAGTCCCTCTAAGTTCTCTGAACCTCCTGTTATACCGTATGATCTCCGTGAGTCAGCTGTCTTTGCCAAGTACACTGCAGATTCTTTTGCTGTACCACAAACATTCTCTGGTCCACGACAAAGTGAACTTCATACGCCGCCTGTCTCCAAACCCAAATTGACGCTGACCATGACGGTATACAATGAGGCAGATCGCAAGCTCATTGACGTGCTGCGGAGTCATCGGGAATATATTGATGAAGCGGTCATTATTGATGATGGCAGTCAGGATGATAGCGGAGAGTTGTGCCGCGAGATCCTGAAGGGAATCCCATTGCGTTTAATACGCAATGAAACAGCTTCTTTTACCAATGAATTAGAGCTGCGAAAACAGCAGTGGAGAGAGACGTTGGCATCCTCTCCCGAGTGGATATTAAACATGGACGCTGACGAAATGTTCGAATCCCGTTTTGCTCAAGGGGTACATTCGTTGTTAGCGGGAACGAAAGCGGATACGATTTGTTTCAGGTTGTTTGATATGTGGACTTCCACGCATTATCGCGATGATGATTATTGGCAGGCTCATCAGTATTACCGTCCTTTTTTAATTCGATATAAGGAAGGGTTTTCTTATAAATGGAAGGAGCAGTCCTTGCACTGTGGGAGATTTCCCGAAAATGTGCTTGACCTACCCAGTGAAATCAGCAACTACCGTATCCAGCATTGGGGATGGTGTACACCTGCTATTCGCATGGCCAAATTTCAGCGATACCAGTTGCTTGATCCAAGTGCTCGTTATGGCTGGAAAGAGCAATATGAATCTATTTTGGACCCGAACCCCCGACTCACGCTTTGGGTAGATCAGGACAACATAAATGCAGAAAAAGAAACTGCACCAGAGTATGAAGCTGCCGATGATGTGAACGCCATGGATGTTGCTGAGATTGCGAGTGTCCAGGTTATTAATAATTCCGACCTACAAATAAAAAGTGAAACAAAGGACTTACTTTATAGTAAATGCAAACTGTGTGGCTCATCCGACACGGCAGTATTTCATAGCTATGAACGCTTTACCTTGATGGGATGCGGCTCCTGCGGATTGGTTTTTCGTAATGATGTGGATCATATACAGCCAGAGGATATGATTGCAAAAATTTATAATGCCGAATGGATTGCTATGCGGGATAGTGCAGCAACTTCAACTTATGGAGATCATGCCCTTTTTGGACTTATGCTGCTGGATATGTTCAGTACCGGTAAAGGAAAATTGCTTGAGATTGGATCAGGTACCGGAGAATTTATCCATGCTGCCCTTCAAGCCGGCTGGGATGCAGTGGGCATTGAACCTTCCATAGACTCGCGTGCTTACGCCAAATACAAATATGACGTGGATTTATTGCCGGGTTACTGGGGCGATGAAGCCGAAGAAGATACTCAAACCGAAGAAGCACATGAAATACAGGAATTGAATGAAGAACAAGAAGCAGAAGAAGATACTGATTTATCACTGGATCATAAATACGAGGCCGTAGCATGTTGGCATGTGCTGGAGCATATTGCGGACCCTGTTACATTTTTGACAGATTTACGCGAACAGCTTCAACCTGACGGAACGTTATATATTACGGTGCCCAACAAAAACTCGTTCACCAATGAGGCTTATGGTGTTTATTCGCCTTTATTTACGGAGGAAGATCATTTGTATCATTATTCTGAGCACACGCTTGCGCTCTTACTAGCAAAGTCTGGCTTCCGCCCAGTGGCTATGTTCACCCGCCAACTTCCCTCTGGTTTGGATGCCCTGCTGCAAGCCCATCCTTTGTACGGTGAGCTTGCCTTTACGGAGCAAATGGGATTGTTAGCCAAACTTCAAGGCGAGAAACGGGGTCATGAACTGTGCTGTGTCGCAAGAGTAATTTAATCATCCCTAAAAGGAGGCAGCATCCATGAACATGTCTGACCCGTATCTGTCTCGCTTTTTTGTATATTCTGATCCCAACTCCTCCAGCATGATTTACAGACTCCCCCAAAGCTGGTGGAGTCGCCCCTATGAGTATGAATGGTGTCTTCAATTTATGTCTGGGCAAGATACAGTGCTGGACGCAGCATGTGGAATCCCACATCCATTCAAATTTGAGTTGGCCCGCCGTTGCGCTCAGGTCTATGCCTGCGATCTGGATATTCGGATCGTTTCCGTGGATGCCATTTTGGCCGAGGTGCGGCGGGATATCGGAGAGGAGGCCGCCGAGCGCATTCAGGAGATTTTACCGGTTCGGCTCCACTCCGCACATGCCAATCTGACGGCTCTGCCCTATGAGGATGCCAGTTTTGACAAAATTGTATGTATTTCGGTGCTGGAGCATTTAACACCTGATGAATCTTTGGCAGCCTTACGTGAATTTCACCGGACCTTACGCGATGACGGAATGCTTCTGCTGACGTTTGATTACCCTACAGTGGACCTGTCAGCGATGGAGCAATGGATAGAGCAGGCGGGATTTTCGTATTGGAATGGTGTGGATCTCAAGCTTCCACGGGGTGCTTTACACACGGATATGTGGGGTGGTTTGCATTGTTTCAGGACTGTTTTAAAAAAATATAAGAGTTAGCGGTATGCGCAATGAGGTTTACACGGACCTCTCTTATTGCTTATCATGAGAGGGGTTAGAGTTGTAAACCTACATAGGAAAGGAATGACTGATAACTACATGAACAATGCACCTGTGTTGAAGAAACCTGAGGCTATGGTATTTGATATGGACGGTACACTTTTTCAGACGGAGACGCTATTGCTTCCTGCGTACCACAAGCTGTTTGATACGCTGCGCGCCGAAGGGCTTTATGAAGGAGAGACTCCTCCCGAGGAGCTTATTTTGAATAGTTTGGGCATGCTGCTGGATGAAATCTGGAGAAGAGTGATGCCGGAAGCCAGCGAAGCGGCCCATAGAAGAGCGGACGAGCTGCTGCTTCAGCTGGAACTGGAAGGATTGAAGAACGGAAGTCATGCCCTGTATCCACATGTAAAAGAAACACTCCAGACCCTTCATGAGCAAGGTGTTCGATTGTTCGTAGCCAGTAACGGGCTGGAGGACTATGTAAAGGGGATCGCTGCTGCGTATGAAATGGTTCCCATTTTTGAAGGACTGTACAGTGCTGGGGAGTACAGCACGCTTTCCAAAGTGAATTTGCTGGAAATTCTGTTGAGCAAGCACGATATTTCGAACGTATGGATGGTAGGAGATCGTTCCTCAGATGTGGAAGCAGGCAAAAAGAACGGACAGACGGTGATCGGTTGCGCTTATGCTGGATTTGGTGTGAACGATGAGTTGAAGGGGTCCGATGCGATTATTACAGACTTTACGCAACTGCTTACACTTTATAAAAACGCCGAGTAACTGTGAAACACAGGTAATTGGTTATAAATAGGCTCGACGCACCATATAATTAAAACATGCTGGTACTGTCGGGCAGACGAAAAAAGAAAGGAAGGCAGCCACTTTACGTGGAGCCTTCCTTTGTCTTATTCTCTGTCTTATTCTCTGTCTTATTTTCTGCTTTATCTTCTGTTTTATCTTCTGCTTTGTAGTCCGTCTGAGGCTTAGGATTAATTTGTGTGTGGTAGACCCACAAAGCATATTCCATGGGCTTGGCGATGGAACGGCGATAGGTTTCTTTTTCACCAATACGTGAAAAGACCTCACGGGCTGGCTTCGGGTTGACTTCCAGCACGTATATATGACCGTCCTTATTAATTGCCAAATCGAGCGCAAGCTCGCACAATGCCCCGTAGCTTTCTTCCAGATATGCAGCGATGTCCAGTCCGAGTTTTTCCCCTTGCTTGATGATTTTCTCTCTATGGCTTTCATCACGAATCCATTGCGTCAGCAATTGGCTCATCGGTACCGCCTTGCCTCCACCATGCAGGTTGGAAGTGACACTCCGATGTGCCCCGATTCGCCCGGCGCATCCGGTTAGCTCCCATACTCCTTGGCTATTTTTCTGTACCAGCATACGGTAATCATGGACTCTGCCATTCGGCAACTGCACAGGAATGCCTTCCTGAACAATGTAGTTATCCATGTTCCAGCTGCTCAGACGCGGCTCCAGACGGTCTAGACGTACCCGCTGCTGGGGAATAATATGGCGTTTGCGATTGCGGCCCTCAATCAGATACAGGCCTCCTTGCTTGTTAACAGGTTCAATACGTAAAATGCCGCGGCCTCCCGTACCGTTAATCGGCTTGAGGTACACTAGTGAATTCTGTTTAAGCATCCGTTTTACACTATGAAATCCACTGAACAGCTCTGTTGCAGGCAAATGGGCGCGAAAGGCAGACCTCCTCGCAAGCTGCTGATGAATGACCCACTTGTTACTCAGCGGTCGGTTTAAATATACAAGGTCTGTGTATTGCAATCGGAACTGCTTCAACTGACGATATCGCTCACTGCGCTGTACCCGGCAACGGTCGAAAATCATATCTGGAAACTCTCGCCATTTTCGGGTCCATTTTCCGCTGTGTGGATCATAGATTTGGGCAAGGAGCAGCCTGCGATCCTTGTGGACATCTGCAGGAGTGAATACATACATATCCAGTCCCAGCCTTTTCCCTTCTGCAATCATGCGCTCATATATGTCGCGCTCCTCCAATTGCTTCTTGTTGTTCAAATACAAGGTCATGATGCCTAGGACAGGTTTTGGCACAGCATTCCACCTTCCTCTGCCGTCTGCTTATCTTGGGATAACTCCCCGTGAAATATCAGCGTGGGTTTCCCGGTCGGTCCAGTTGTCATTTCGTGCGCAACAAGTCCAGCGCGGAAACAGGTTTTGAGACTGGACATATTGTCGGCGGCTACGCTGCACGTCAGACGGCGCAGCTGTTTGAGCTGGGCGGACAGCAGTCTAGCGCCCAGTCTGCGGCCCCGGTAAAGCGGACGAACAATTACGATGCAAGCATCCTTCCCGTAATTCAGAGCGAGGGAAAATCCCGCAATCCGCAGCCCCTTCTCCGTGCGCACATATGCGCACAGGAGGGAGGAGCCAGGGGTGTTCAATAGCTCGGGCGTTAAAACTGCCAACTGCCGCAGAGCATTACGAGTAATGCGCATGCCCCCTGAACTGCGGGCCAAAAACAGCAACTGTCGTCGTCTCAGTAGCCAGCTCCGGGCAGGCAAATGTTGAACATCGCTAATTTGCGGCATGATTCCACTTCCTTGATCATGATTTCAATCGTCCGGCCAAAAAGGAGCTGTACTGGAATATGCGTCTAAGCGACTTTTGGCGGATTTCCGGCTCGTCAAATTTCATCGGTTTGGCATTGGCCTCAAAAAACCAGAGTGTTCCGAGCGTATCCACGCCCAAATCCATGGACATTTCGCCGTGAGAAAGACCGGATGCGCGTTCAATTTGACGTGCAATCTGTATGGCCGTACTTTTAACTTTGCTCAGTAGATCCGTGCTGTCCTCAGGCCCAAACAGCGAGGACAGTAGCTTGAACGGGTCCTCTACACTCCCGCCACGCGGGACATGTGTGGTGATGCTCCCTTTACCCGCCAGTCTGGCACCGACCCCGGTTATACTCCAGGAGCCACGGATATTTTTTTGTACCAGGATACGCAGGTCGAAGGGTTTTTTCTGATAGGTTGCCAGATCGATACCCTGTTGAATGATATAAGGCGAGTTGCCTGCTTCCCGGCGGATACGTCCCCACAGCCGGGATAGCGATACAGATTTGTAGGTTACACTTTTTTTGTCATGCTGAATGGTCAGTCTGTAAGCCATGAGATGGTCTGGGTGGAATTTAAGAATCATAATCCCTTTTCCGGCCTTACCGTTTTCCGGCTTGAGATACAGGTATGGATACGCAGACAGCATTTTTCCTAATGAAGACAGGTTGCTTAACCGTTTGGTTGCCGGAACAAGCTGACGAGTGGTTTCCGAGGTACGCAACCACTTGAACAGTTCCCATTTGTTAAAAAAGCCTGGATTGTACAGTTCAATGCCTGAGGCATGTGAAATTTCATCCAACTTTGTGCGCACAGAGGTTTTAAGTTCATAATTACGGTTTGGGATGCGATTATAAATGACCTGTGGAGGTGGGAAATTCTGTTCCTCCCACGTCTGTAAGCTCTTGTTGAAGACATAGCCCTTAACCGTCTCATCTGCCAGTTTCAGGTCCCTGACGGTAACAATGTACACCTGATATCCCATCCGTGTTCCCGTTTCAAGAATATCCCTGAAATTGCGCTGATTGCCCTTGAAAAATTGCCCTTCGTCGTGCACTGTCAATACAGCAACGACTGGCTTATGCTCCGCCCGGGTATTCATAGTTCCTCTTTTCTGCGGAATTTACTGAGGTAAAGACAGTGGTCCAAAATATGCTCCACGGATGCTTTACCCTCCGCACGCAACGATGGATGCTGAAAAATGGATCGGCCTGGCTTGGAGTTGGCTTCAAACATCCATACCTTTTCATCCTGATCAATGCCCAGATCAAAACCGATTTCACCCAGTAGATGCTGGTGGTGGTGTTCAATGGCTTCAGCGAGCGTAACTGCTACATTCTTGGCACGTTGAAGCACTTCACCCGCCCGGTCTCCGAATACCCGGTTCAACGCCTGTTCAGGTGTCATAAGGGAGCCGCCATTTTTGATATGGGTTGTGACACTGCCACGTCCGGATTTTTTGGCTCCAATGCCGACAACGACCCACTGGTTATTTCCATTTTTATGCATGTGAAACCGGAAATCAATCGGGCAATTGTCAATCTCGATCAGCTGGATGCCCTGTTGAATGACATAACCCTTTAGCATCTGTCCCTGATTGGAGTGAAGCATCCTGAGCATGGAGTTAAAAGAGGTGAATTTTAGCAATACATTGCTATTTTTCTTACGGTACCTCACATAATATCCTTGCTTGGGAACATGGGACAGACGGTAGATTCCTTTACCGAGACTGCCTCCACTTGGCTTGTAATAAGCAAATTGATGTCGCTCCAGCATACTTCGGATACGTTCAGAGCTGGGATTCGTGTATGATTCAGGGACATAGCGGTTAACATCTGGGTTATTCTCCAGCAGATTATAGATATCGGACTTATTGAAAAAGCTCCAGTTAAAGAAGGGAATTCGTTTGCGGGAAAAGCGTTCGCGTAGTTGATTGATCGCCGGGGAAAAATCAGAGCGACGGCTCGGCAAACGATTATAGATCACGTCTGGCAAAGGTACAAGTTTACGTGTAAATTCCCCGCTGGATGACAGAAAATAGCCGTTAATCGTATCATTTTGCCAGTTGATATCCCGAGGGGTGAAGGCAAAAATATACGATTTTTTGCTACCTTCCTTCAGCAGTTGCTTAATAAAGCCTGTGCGTGATCCGAAAGGGCGAGTGGTGGAGGTGGTACCGTCAGACAGCACGCCAATCAACGGCCCTAGCTGTATATCACCATCCAGATTTCGCAAATAGATGGACCCGCTTTTGGGAACACGGATTGCGTTACGTAAGCCGGAGGTCAAGTATAGATGGCGTCCCGCCTTCTGAATTGGTTTTACTGTAGCGGGGATCTGATCCTTACCGAGCCGCAGACGAACGGACTTGGCTCCGGATAATTTAAGGCTTTTCAACAAGGCAGTGGATATATACGCCACCTTGTCGGGCTGCTGTGAGAAATGCACATTGCAATGCGTTAAACTCATCTGTTTATCCTCCTATACCGTATGTTCAAGGGAGGCGTCCGCGCCCTTTGGCCCTGTCGCTTTGGAATGGGTCATTAAATATCGAGCATATTCGAGCGGGCGGTTGACCGACTGGAAAGCGCACTCTGGCTGACGGGTCTGAAAAAAGGAGGCCCGCCCAGGTCGGGAATTAACCTCCAATAGCCAGATGTTCCCGATCCGGTCAATACCGTAATCAATTCCCAACTCGCCAAGGCGGCCATAACGTTCCTCCAGCGCCCTGGTAATGGTCAAGGACAGCGTCATCATCTGCCTGATGATGAGACGCGTGGTGTCCGCGCCAAATTGTTCACGAAGGTAAGGCTCAGCAGGATGGGCTTCGCCTCCACCGTGCAGATTAGAAGTCAGGGTTCCTTTTCTGCCTTCTCTTACGGCAAAGCCCGTCAGGCACCAATAGCCGTTTCCATCCTTTTGTATGAGTGCGCGAACATCAAAGGGATGATTGCTTTGGCTTGTTAATTTCAAATAAGGCTGCACGATATAAGCGCGTTTGTGTGCAATTCCGTGGATCCATGACAATCCTGCATCCAATTCGGAAAACGAGCGCCGGAACGGGCGGTTACGGGAGTCTCTACCCTGTACAAGTAGTCCCTGACCTCCTTCTGCCAGCCGGAGATACAGTGTGCTCTTGCCATGTGTTCCGGTCTGTGGCTTCATAAACAGCTCCGAATGGCGTCGTAGCCATTCCACAAGCTGAGTCGTGTCCCGGTAAGGCGCCGTAGGCGGCACAAAGGGACGCACTTTATCTACCGCATGCAAAGCGCGATACACCTGCCATTTGCCAGGTAAGTTACGCGACCAGTAGATGAGCTTGCGCGATTTTTGCTCCGCCATGTCTTCCAGTGTGCGCCTGACATTCTGGCTCTCGTGGACATGGAGACAGCGGTTATACACAATGTCCGGCAACGGAAAGCGACCGGATGTCCATACTCCGTTACGATAAACATAACCTCGTATGGAGTGATCTTCAGGTGAGACTCCTTCGGCGGTAAACGCCATTACGCTAAGACCAGAGCGCCTGCCCAACAGACTTAGCCTGCGGCAAAAATCGGCTTCGGTAATAGGGGGAGTGACGGCCTGATTCCGGCTAACAAGCACGCCCAGCGTACCTGGCACAACAAGAGACACCGACAACAGCTCCTTTGGCAGCCAGACTCTGGAAGAGATGAATTCATTTGAAGCCGGCTGAATAACAGCAGTATTCAATCATTTTTTTAACGGACGGGCGAGTTTTCTGATCATTTAACGGCGTGTTGTCATTCTTTGATGGCTTCGAATTGACCTCCAGCAACCAGATGCGCCCTGTGCTATCTATTGCCAGATCAATACCAAATTCCGCGAAATGGGCGGGAATTTCTTTTTCCACTCCGCTTGCGATATCCAGTGCTGCTGTTTTCAGAGAGGTATGCCCATTCGATTTAACGGTTGCGGGCAGCGTGGTTTTGGCAAGTGCTTCCTTGACTGTGCTCAGCGTGCCGCCTCTTGCCAGATTGGACACAAAGTGGCTTCCTCCAGCGATCCGGGCGACAATGGATGTTACGGTCCAGGTTCCGGACGAATTTTTCTGTACAAGCGCACGAAAGTCGACCGGACGCTTACCGTGATCAATCAAGGTAAGTCCCTGTTGGAGTTGAAAGCGTGTTGTTTTCATTTTTCCCGCTAAGCTTTTGTACAGCTTATCTACGTTGGCATACGTTTGCTTGCGGGGCGTGCCCGCTGTTGTGGATAACACCGAAAAGGTGCCATCGGTTTGCTTGTTAATGCGCATTATGCCTTTACCCAAGCTTCCGCGCACTGGCTTGAGAAAAACAGCGGGATACTGGTTGCACATTTTTTTGAAAACAGCAAAGGTTTGCAGCAAGTGGGACTCGGGTAAATACTTGCGCAGGGAAGAATTTGATTTAAGCGCATCAAATACTTCATTCTTATCCAGAAACTTTTCGTTAAAAATGGTCGTGCCGTACTGCGATTTTACTTCTTTCATGAAATGCTGTACGCTAGTTCTGTTCTCGAGTTTACGGGAGGTAAGACGATTATTGACGACATCGCCTGCGGGCATGACCGTCTTTTTCCAGCCTCCGTCATACACCCATCCCTGAACTCGCCCGGGCTGACTTCCGATATGCTCCGGGGTGAAAAAATACACATATGCTCCTTGTCTGCGGCATTCCCCGACTAGTTCACGGCAGAACAGGGTGATCGACCCGAAAGGCTTGTCGGGCTGTTCGGGATAGTCCCGACTGACCAGCACGCTAATAAGTGGGCCCACTCGAAGTGTCCGGCGACCTCGGCTGTAGGTTACTCGCAGATCACAATTGGCATGAAGCCCCATTTTTCGGGCTAGCACGCTTCCCACACGTAGGCCGCTGTAGCGGGGCACCGATATGACGGTAACCTCTTGGCGGAACGAACCGAAGGCGAGCTGAACGGGGTGGCCAGCGGATATTTTCCATTTGCGAAGCAGGGACTCGCCGACCATGAGTACGTCATCCTGCAAGATGCCCGATCCGATGATTTGAATCGTTGTTTTTTTGATGGACATCGTGGATCTCCTTCCGGGCAGCAACTTGATGTCTTGAAAGTAACGGGAAACGTGAATGGGCTGTAATAGCACTGATTCATCATATGAGGACATATATCCCTTGGTGATTGACGGACAATGTGAAATGTTGACACTAAACTTGTATTGGAGGAATAAACAATCATGAACATCTATGACAAAGCCCATGATTTAGCGAAAGCATTGAAGGAAAGCAAAGAGGTAGAGGAAATTACGTCAGCGATGAAGCTGATCGAAACCGATCCAGAAGCCAAGAAAATGCTCGACGATTTCCGTGAACGCCAAATGGAAGTACAGCAACGGATGATGAGCGGCGATATGCCAGCACAGGAAGAGATGGAAAAGATGGAGAAGCTGTTTGAGGTACTTAGCTTGAACCTCAACATCCGACGCCTGTTCGACGCTGAACGCCGCTTGAGCGTGATTATTGAGGATGTTAACAAAATTATTGCAGACAGTCTTCAAGATTTGTACGGTTCATCTCTGTAAGTTTGTCTCATATTCCTTCCTGTCCTCTCATAGACTAGATACATAGAGTCACAGGGAGAGGAAGGGATACGATTGGGTTCTTTTAAAAAATGGAAACACGGTTTGTACACACTGATTGCGCTGGCTATGGTCTTGGTTGCGTTACCACGCATCTCGCTTGCAGGCGGTTTGAACTGGGTCAACGGCTTTGGGATAGTATGGGTACTTTTTGCGCTGCTAGTCATCGGGGCGAACATGCATTTTTTGCTGGGTGTGGATGAGGAAAAGCGCAAAACGCTGGAGCGTGTGCGGCGGGCCAAAATGCAGCAGTGGCAGATGAAATGGGATAAAAAAGCTGACAAAGGTAGCATGCAGTGAGTTTTTTTTAGCTTGTCCTGGGATTGCCCCCAGATACAAATCAATCATAGTAAGAAGCGGTCCTTGTAATAGAGGGGATCGCTTTTTTGCTATTTCCGAAGCAGAAAACTCAAAATGAACAAAGGTCTAAAATAAAGGTATTTTGTGCTATAATAGATACAGAATGATACAGATTGAACGTTGGGGGTGTAACAGAGTTGGACGGGCTAGATGAAACAGTTACGAAGCATGAGCAGCTATTGCGACATATCGAGCAGTTGAAAATAGGCTCCAAAATTTCTGTGCGCAGGTTGGCTAAAGAAATGAGCGTCAGCGAAGGAACGGCCTATCGGGCCGTGAAGGAAGCCGAGAACCTGGGAATTGTCATTACCAAGGAACGGATCGGAACAGTACGAGTAGAGAAGCGTCCGCGCGGCTTGTCCGAGCAGCTGACCTTTGCAGATGTCGTGAATATTGTAGAGGGACATGTGCTGGGCGGAAGTGAGGGGCTGGAGAAGCCCTTGCACAAGTATGTTATTGGGGCGATGCGCGAGGAAGCTATGGCCCGTTATATTGACGCTGGCAGTTTGCTGATCGTTGGTAACCGTGAGGATGCGCATTCACTTGCATTGGAGCAGGGGGCAGGTGTGCTGATTACAGGGGGATTCGGTACGAGCCGAGAGGTTAAGCAGCTCGCAGACAAGATCAGTCTGCCGATTATTTCCTCACGCCATGATACTTTTACAGTGGCATCTATGATTAATAGAGCCATATTTGATCGCTTGATCAAAAAGAAAATTATGCTGATTGAAGACATTGCGGCAGGCAAACCGAAAACGTTGACCTTGAAAATCAACAGCACGCTTACCGAGTTTGAAGAACTTTCGGTGACGACTGGACATCATCATTTTGCAATAGTGGATGAATGGAATCGTTTAATTGGTATCGTCAGCCGCAAAGATGTGGAGGGGCTTCAACCTGAGCATACGATGGATAAATGTCTGATCCGCAATCCGATAACGGTCACTTACCAGACCTCGCTGGCTTCAGCCGCGCAAATGATGGCGTGGGAAGGTGTGGATTACTTGCCGGTCGTGGACCGCAATCGCAAGCTGCTCGGGTCCGTTACACGGCGTGAGGTGCTGGAGGCGCTGCGTAACGCCCAAAAGCAGCCACAACTTGGCGAGACGTTCGACCAGTTGATCTGGAACGGGTTTGCTGAAGAGCGTAATGAGGATGGATCGTTATTTTTCCGCGGTTTTATCATTCCGCAAATGGCGACCAATTTAGGTACGATCTCGGAAGGCGTACTGGTCAACGTGATGACACAAGCGGGCTACCGGGCAGCTAGAGACATGACCGGCAAGGATTATGTGCTGGACAATTTGACGACTTATTTTATTAGACCCGTACAGATAGAGGATGCTGTCGTTCTTCGTCCGTTGTTGCTTGAGATGAGTCGCCGTACCTGCAAGCTAGAAATTGCAATTTCACGGGAAAATCATTTGGTATGCAAAGCAGTGATGACGCTTCAATCCATTGAACATGGTTAGTCAACCAATGGATTGGAGCAAGGTGTGAAGGCGAATAGATCGACTTAGTGGCTTTCAGGCAGTCTTTCTTTTGCTTCCAGCCAAATTTGCAGCACACCTTCCATTACAAGCATCGTTTTGACCTGGATCGTATACTCCTTGTCACGAACGGTGTATTTTTTTTGGTGCAGCAACATACGTACCAGCTTGCTGTCAGAGTCAATCTCAAACATATCTCTGCCACGCAGCACCTCCAGATCACGACTGACACGGCGAAGAAGTTCCTTTAGGTTAATAGAATCAATTTTTTCGGCCGAAGCTTCCTCTGGAATCAGCTTGATCTCTTTGACAACGGTTTGGCGCTTGCTGTATTTGCGCAATGTTTTGTTGTCCTCCTCGGCTTGCTGGAGCTGGAATTGAAGATCCTGGTTGTTCGTCCATAGCTGATTGAAGCTGGCATGCCAGATGGCATTGTAGATCATTCCTCCCGTAATCATACCGAGTACAAAGACGGAGGATAATTGCATAAAAGGGCGCAGGCGCTCAAAAGGGGGGACTCTCATAGTCGTTTCACCTCACGGTCGTCCGTTGCCGCATACCCACTTGACCAGCTCTGCACCCATATGAGCGCCTAAAAAGGCGAAAATCAAATACAATATCTGCTTAATGGCAGGTGACAAATTACCATCCAACATATTGCTTTCAATAACCCGGATCGGGTCCATCGTCCCCCCCACAGCGGCGGCAAGCGCCCATATTTTAATTCTTCCAGCAACCTCCAGCATCGTCTGGGTAGGCGGCTGAAGCGATACCACAGCTCCCATTCCGCCGAGCATGGCTCCCCCGAGCACGATGCCGAAGGCAATGAAGAAGTCGAGAATCGCTTTGGATATAAAAGTGCTCATGCTCTTTTCCTCCTTAGGTATACGAATCAGGACCGCGCTTGTCCGCCGAGGTCTGTACTTTTATTCTATGGGCGCTACTAACGCGGATATGATAAAATAGTTTGAAGAAAATCAAGCGGTGAAAGGAAGAGAAGCGCATGAGTTCATTTGTGCATTTGCATGTTCATAGCGAGTACAGCCTGCTGGACGGCGCGGCTCGTACCGCGGAGTTGGTCAAACAGGCATCAGCTTACGGAATGAAGGCGCTGGCCCTTACAGATCACGGGGTCATGTACGGTGCCATTCCTTTTTATAGAGCGTGTGTAGAGAACGGCATTAAGCCGATTATCGGGTGTGAGGCCTATATGACGGCAGGATCGCGCAAGGAGCGTGGCAGCCGGAAGGATCAGCCCATATATCATTTAATTTTGCTCGCCAAAAATAAAACAGGCTATCAAAATCTGATGAAGCTGTGCTCCATCGGCCATTTGGAGGGCTTTCACTACAAGCCGCGCATCGACATGGAGGCTTTGGCTGCCCATCATGAAGGCATCATATGCCTGAGCGCTTGTTTGGGCGGTGAAGTGCCGCAGCATTTACTGCATGGTCGGGAAGCTGAAGCACGACGAGCAGCGGAGCGATATCGTAACATTTTTGCCGATGATTTTTATCTGGAACTCCAGGATCATGGTCTATCGGAGCAAAAACGCGTAAATCCTCTCTTGATCGCACTGGCGAAGGAACTGGATATTCCACTGGTGGCGACGAATGACGTGCATTACTTGACTGAGCCAGATGCAGACGTGCAGGACGTTCTGATCTGTATCGGGACAGGGAAGACAGTTGACGATGAGGAGCGCTTGCGTATACCAACACGTCAGTTGTATCTGAAAAGTCAGGAGGATATGGCTCGTTTATTCCCGCATGTGGCAGAAGCCATCGCCAACACGGTGCGTATTGCTGAAAAATGCGAACTGGAGCTGGAATTCGGTCAATCCATTTTGCCTGAATATCGTCCGCTGCCGGAAGGAATGACCTCTTCTTCCTATTTACGCAATTTGTGCGTGCAAGGGCTGGAGCATCGCTATGGAAGCGATCCCGGATGGGAGCAGCCGGAAGAACGGGAAAGGCTGAACCAACGGCTAAACTATGAGTTAAATACCATTGACAGTATGGGTTTCAGCGATTATTTCCTGATTGTATGGGATTTTATTGCCTTCGCTCATAAGCATAAGATAGCAACGGGACCGGGGCGGGGTTCCTCAGCAGGCAGTTTGGTTGCCTATGTGCTTAACATCACGAATGTCGATCCGATGAAATACAACCTGCTCTTTGAACGGTTTCTGAATCCCGAACGAATTAGTATGCCGGATATAGATATTGATTTTAGTGATGAACGGCGTGACGAGGTTATCGACTATGTAGTACAAAAGTACGGAAATGAGCATGTAGCGCAAATTATTACCTTTGGAACGCTGGCGGCAAGAGCCGCTGTCCGTGACGTCGGTCGTGTATTGAACGTGCCATATGGCGAGGTGGACAAGGCAGCCAAGCTGATTCCGGCGCAGCTAGGCATTAATATCCGTCATGCGTTGGAAATTACCCCGGAGCTGAAAACGCTATATGAAACGAAGCCTAAGACACGTGAACTGCTGGATATGGCGATCAAGGTTGAAGGAATGCCTCGTCATGCTTCGACACATGCAGCAGGTGTTGTCATTTCGCGGACTCCATTGACCGATGCGGTTCCGCTTCAAGAGGGGAGTGAAGGGGTACCTTTGACGCAGTACTCGATGGAAAATCTAGAGCGCATTGGTTTGCTTAAAATGGATTTCCTTGGGCTGCGTACACTCTCCATTATTGAACGGTGCATACACTGGATTGCGGAAGACCATGGAGAAACGCCTGATTTTAGCCGTATTCCCGATAATGATCCACATACCTATGACTTGCTAGGCAAAGGAGATACAGGAGGCGTATTCCAGCTGGAGTCGGCCGGTGTACGCCGGGTACTCAAGGATTTGAAGCCGAGTGTATTCGAGGATATCATTTCTGTCCTGGCTTTGTATCGTCCGGGCCCGATGGGATTTATTCCTAACTTTATACAGGCCAAACATCGTCAGATTGAGATTTCTTATCCGCATCCTGACCTGGAACCGATCTTAAAGGACACGTACGGTATTATTGTGTATCAGGAGCAAATCATGCAGATTGCTTCGCGCATGGCGGGTTTTTCCCTGGGAGAAGCCGATCTGTTGCGCCGGGCTGTGTCCAAGAAAAAGCGCGAAGTGCTGGATCTGGAGCGCGGGCATTTTGTCGAAGGCAGTATCAAGCAGGGATACACGGAGGAGGAGGCCGGAAGGGTTTACGATATGATTGTCCGTTTTGCTGACTACGGCTTCCCGCGTGCCCATGCAGCTGCTTATGGTGTGCTAGCATTTCAGACGGCTTATTTAAAGGCCCATTATCCGGTACAATTTATGGCTTCTATGCTGACAGCGGTGATGGGAAGTCATCGGAAAGTGGCTGAATATGTTGTCGAATGCCGTCGTATGGATATCGCAGTGTTGCCACCTGATGTGAATGAGAGCGGGGTGCTGTTTACTCCGTTACAGCAGGGAGGCATCCGCTTCGGCCTGGCTGCGATTAAAAATGTCGGCACACAGGCGATGGAGAGCATTCTCGCTGTTCGCAAGGAACGGCCTTTCGACAGCCTGCTCGATTTTTGTCGACGTGTCGATTTGCGGGTATGTAATAAGAGAGTAATTGAATCGCTTATTCAGGCAGGGGCCTTTGATTCGTTGACGGGTCATCGGGCACAGTTGCTTGCCATGCTGGATGAAACGGTGGATGCAGCCGTCAAATGGCGCAAGGAACGGGATGACTTGCAAATTGATATGTTTGGTTTTGTGGAAATGCCCAATTGGGATATCGAATATCCCAATGTACCCCAATTTAGTGCCAGCCAGCAATTAGAGCTGGAACGTGAACTGCTGGGACTGTATTTATCGGGGCATCCGTTGGATGATTTTGAGTCGCTGTTAGAAAGCAGCGAGGCGGATCGTTTGATGGAGCTGGGCGATGTCCCCGATGAAACGGTTGTTGTGACTGCAGGCATGGTAGTGTCACTCAAAACGATTACGACCAAGCAGGGTAAGGCTATGGCCTTTATTGAGCTGGAGGATCAGATTGAGCGCTGTGAGGTTGTGCTGTTTCCTGAGGTATGGAAGCGAAGCCAGCAGTGGATTGAAAAGGGAGCTTTGCTTACGCTTCGAGCCAAGATGCAGCAGCAGGACGAGCACTTCAAGCTCCTTGCGGATGAGACCGCCCCGCTGGCGGAAGACTCGCTGGCACGGCTCCTCCAGCGCCGACGTGCCAGTACGCGCTCGTCCGCCACAGCTGGAGCATCCGTACCAGCTGCTGGCCCTGCTGCTGGCGGCGCGGGTGGGAGAGCGTCGCGTATGTCGTCTCCGCCTTCGACAGCCACTGCATCTGCTTCGCCTCAACCGAAGGCGGCCCGTCCTGTGACGGCTACTTCACCGCGCGGAGCCGAAGCGGCTCGCGGTGAGCAGGTGCCGGGCCCGCGCAGCGTGGAGTCGACCACTCGTCAGCGGGTGTTTGTCAAAATCACCCGCCAGGCCGAGGAGGACGCCAGCTTGCTGGTCAGTCTCAAGGCACTGCTACAGGAGCATCCCGGTGCTATGCCTACCGTGCTTTTTTATGAGAGCAACCAGCGTCTGCTTGCGTTGAGCGATGCTTACAACATTAAGCCTTCTCCTCAGCTTTTTGATCAAATGGAGTCGATGTTGGGTGAAGGCACGGTGAAAGTCAAATGATAGGCACACAGCAAAGCGCCCTTATTGTAACGGTTTAATGAACATTTTCCTTCCCTCCAGCATACACTTGGAAAACTGGCGGAACAGGAGATTCAACACGTACCCTGCACCATAAGGTCCCGTACGGTGAAAGAATAGAACTGCACGGTGAAAGCGGGAGGGAAATTATGTCCTATGAATATGCAGAAACTTTGTTAAATCGCAGAGGCATTCGGATCGAGTCCATTGCGGACATTGTTTTTCAGCTTCAGCTAAAATATTATCCTCATTTGACGATGGAAGAATGTATAGACAGTGTCAAAGCGGTTTTGCAAAAGCGCGAGGTTCAATATACGTTGCTCACAGGTATTGCGCTTGATGAACTGGCCGAAAAAAAACTTCTTCCCCAGCCATTGCAAGCCATTATGGAGGCTGACGAACCGCTGTACGGAGTGGACGAGACACTGGCTCTTGGAATTACGAGTGTGTACGGTATGATCGGCTTAACCAGTTTTGGTTATCTGGATAAGGAAAAGACGGGGATTATTGAACAGCTGAACCAAAAAGGCAGTGGTATTCATGTGTTTTTAGACGATCTTGTCGCCGGACTGGCTGCCGCTGCTTCTTCGCGCATTGCACATCGGAGCCTCCATGCTAAGCATTATCCTGCATCATTGGATGCTTAATTGACCTGTGTGGACAGAGTTGATGATTTTCTAGGCCCTCCGACGGAACTTGAATGATCAGGAGGGCTTTTGTTGCGGGAAAAAAGTAAGGTATGTTATCATGAGTCTATTATATGGGCTCAAAACTTGAGGCTTAGGGGGTAGAAACAAGGCATGTGGACGGTGATTTATATTGCACCGACGGCCAGACTGGCTGACATGATTAAGCTCAAACTGTCTGAAGAAGGTTTTATGGTGCAGGCCCGGGCCATCAGCGCATCCAAGCAACAGTTTGAGATACTTGTGCCTTCGGGTGAAGTCGAAGAAATACAGGAAGTGCTTAATTCGATTTTGCGCCCTTGAGTCCGGAACGGCGGAAGTGATACAGCAGCATGAGTGGAACAAAGGATGCACGATCGGCGGTAATGTTTTAGTAACAGGCGTTGACGTGTGTATGAACATAATGCTTAGAGGTGCCGCATAGACGGCAGAGGACCTTGTATCGGTTACGGCTGACAAATAAACGGCTGGAGAGGTGTAGTTGTGTTTAAAGATTTATTCCAAAAGAAGCGTAAATACGCGACCATCCCTTCGGAACGGGCGCTGAGCGGCGATCAAGCGGACATGCCGGATCGTCCCAAACGGGAAATTCCCGAAGGTCTTATGACCAAATGTGGCAAGTGCGGAAGTATTCAATACAGCAAAGAACTAGAGAAAAATTTGAAAGTGTGTCCGGTGTGCGGATACCATATGCGTTTGAATGCAATGGATCGCATTCGCATGGTGCTCGACGAAGACACATTTACGGAATATGATGCAGATATGATTTCGGTTGACCCGCTGGACTTTCCAGGATATGCGAGCAAGCTGGAGCAACAGACCCTGAAATCTGGCTTGCGAGAGGCTGTCGTTACAGGCGACGGCCTTATTTATGGACATCCTGTTGTCGTTGCTGTGATGAGCTTTGACTTTTTTACTGGCAGTATGGGTTCGGTCGTAGGAGAGAAAATTACACGCGCCATTGAGCAAGCAATAGACAAGCGTCTGCCGCTAATTATTTTCTCAACTTCTGGCGGGGCACGTATGCAGGAAAGTATTTTAAGCTTGATGCAGATGGCCAAAACAAGTGCTGCTCTTGCTCGTCTGGATGAGCAGGGCTTGCTCTATATTTCTGTTATCACCGACCCGACTACAGGCGGAGTATCCGCCAGCTTTGCTACGCTTGGAGATATTAATATTGCGGAGCCAGGAGCTGTATTCGGCTTTGCAGGGCGTATTGTAATTGAACAGACAATCAGACAGAAGTTGCCGGATGATTTTCAAACATCCGAATTTAATTTGCAGCACGGACAATTGGATATGGTTGTACACCGCAAGGAACTGCGTGATACCCTCGGGCAACTGCTTGATCTGCACAGTGTGAAAGGGGTGGAATAGATGGCTGGTGAATTGCCTTATGAAAAGCCCCTGGTCGAGATGCGACAGAAGATCGAAGAACTCAAGCAATTCGGACAGGATAAGCAAATTGATTTTACAGATGAAATCAACCGTCTCGAGGACCGTTATCTCGAGATGGAAGAAGAAATATATTCGAACATTACAGCACCACAAAAAATGCATTTGGCTCGTCATCATCAAAGACCAACGTCTCTTGATCTGATTGAGCAGGTGTTTACGGACTTTATTGAATTACACGGCGACCGCTTGTTTGGAGACGATCTGGCGGTTGTGGGCGGAATTGCCAAGCTAAATGGTATTCCGGTGACCGTCATTGGTCAACAGCGTGGTAAGGATACGAAAGATAACATTGCACGTTTCTTTGGTAGTGCTCATCCGGAAGGATTTCGTAAAGGCTTGCGTCTGATGCAGCAGGCTGATAAATTCAAACGCCCTATTATTACATTCATTGATACGAAGGGCGCTTATCCGGGTAATACAGCAGAGGAGAGAGGTCAATCGGAAGCGATTGCCCGCAACTTGCGGGAGATGGCAAAGCTTTCGGTGCCTGTTATTTGTGTGGTCATCGGCGAGGGTGGAAGCGGCGGTGCGCTTGCGTTTGCAGTTGGTAACCGTGTGCTGATGCTGGAACATGCCATTTATTCGGCCATTTCTCCAAACGGTGCTGCCTCGATTCTATGGAAAGATGCTTCCAAGGCCGATCAGGCAGCTGAAGCCATGAAGATCACGGCTAATGACCTCCTGCGCATGGAAATTATCGAGGATATTGTGCCGGAGCCGAAAGGGGGCGCGCATCGTAACTATGAAGTGACCGCTGCCGCAATCAAGGAGCTATTGGAACGTCATTTGGCAGACCTTACGAATATGAGCTGCGATGAATTGAGGGAAGATCGGTATCAAAAATTCCGAAAAATAGGTCAATACACCTTCTTGAAGTCTTCGGAATCTGAGCCTATGTTGTAATACGCTGTAAACGGGTAACAATAAATATGACGAACTTCCTATACAAATAGGAAAAAGTGTAGTAGATTTAATTGTTGGAAAAAGATATAAAGAGTAGCACCTTTGAAAACGGAGGAAAAACCCAAATGCGCAAAACTAAGATTGTATGTACCATCGGTCCTTCCAGTGAGTCATTGGAAAATGTGAAGAAACTGATTTTGGCTGGTATGAACGTAGCCCGCCTGAATTTCTCTCACGGTGATTTCGAGGAGCATGGCAACCGGATTAAAAACATCCGTCAAGCTTGTAAGGAGCTTAACAAGAACGTTGCTATTTTGCTCGATACGAAGGGGCCGGAAATCCGGACAGGAAAGCTCGAAGTTGAACCTATTGAGCTTGTTCAGGACGAGTTCATTACGCTGACAACGGAAGAAATTCTCGGTACGCAAGATCGTATTTCTATTACGTACAAAGATCTTCCCTCGGACGTGGAGCCCGGCTCCACCATTCTGATCGACGATGGTCTGATCGGACTCACCGTTATTGAAGTATCAGGCACTGAAATCAAATGCCGCATTGTTAATGGCGGAACGATCAAGAGCAAGAAGGGCGTTAACGTTCCAGGCGTCGCTATTTCTTTGCCTGGTATTACGGAAAAAGATGCTAATGATATCATTTTCGGTATTGAGCAGGACATTGATTTCATCGCGGCTTCTTTTGTTCGTAAAGCAAGTGATGTGCTGGAAATCCGCGAATTGCTGGCGAAACACAACGCAAGTCATATTCAAATCATCTCCAAAATAGAAAATCAGCAAGGTGTTGACAACCTGGATGAAATTTTGGAAGCTTCGGATGGCCTGATGGTTGCTCGTGGTGACCTCGGTGTGGAAATTCCTGCTGAAGAAGTGCCTCTGGCGCAAAAATTGATGATTAACAAATGTAATGTTGCTGGCAAGCCTGTTATTACGGCAACACAAATGCTGGATTCCATGCAACGTAACCCGCGTCCGACTCGTGCGGAAGCAAGTGACGTGGCGAATGCTATTTTTGACGGAACAGACGCAATTATGCTGTCCGGCGAAACAGCTGCGGGTAAATATCCGGTAGAATCCGTATTGACGATGTCACGTATTGCAGAAAAAGCTGAGTCTTCTCTGAACTACCGTGATTTGTTCAAAAAACAAAGAACGGCTCAAGAAATTAGTATTACAGAAGCAATCAGCCAATCCGTTTCTATTTCTGCGCTTGACCTGCATGCCAAAGCGATCCTGACGTCCACACAAAGCGGAACAACGGCGCGTATGATTTCTAAATACCGTCCTGAAGCTCCGATTGTTGCTGTTACAACACAGGAAAGAACAGTTCGCCGTTTGGCTCTGATCTGGGGTGTACATGCAGTACAAGGCAGACCAGTCGTTGACACAACAGATAGTCTGTTTGACAATGCGCTGGAAGGCGGTCGCAAATCTGGCCTCGTTAAAGAGGGCGATTTGGTTGTGATTACTGCGGGCGTACCTCTTGGTGATTCCGGTTCTACGAACCTGATCAAAATTAGCTGCGTTCCAGCACAAGCGTAATTAAAGTCTCGAAATAATACCGAGGCTGTATGTATTCGTTACAACAAGCAAAAGAGCATTCAAGTCAATAAGACTTGGATGCTCTTTTTTTATGTTCTCTAGCTTTTTATTTCCAGTCCTTCTCGTCGTATGAAATCAAGGAATGCCTGTTGCGTCAAGTTCATGTGTGTATCTTGTTGGTACACGATGTTTATTTGATAATGACTCCTTTTGTTATCAGCCTCGGGATAAGGAAGCCATTCCACCGAGGGAACAGCATTTTCATTATTATCGACTCCACTTGCAGGAAAGAAGGCAAGCGCTTCTCCGCCGCTTACGACTTGCTTTACCGCTTCCCAAGAGTTGATCTCCAGATGAGGCTTAACTAGCGAGGAATACTGATCTACAACTGATGAACCGCTATATTTTACCCATGTGTGCTTGTCCAGCATATCGGGTCCATCGAACTCCTCTGATATGGATGCAGGTGCAAGTGCAGATGCAGAACGGATAACTCCTACTTGATCTGAAGCCACTGGCTCTGCCACCGTATACTCTGAAAGAGAATCTCTATCGTCGAGAAAAGCAAAATCAATTTCTCCCTGTTTCAGTAGCTGCTTAATGGCATCCGGGGATTGAATCTCCAACTGAATACGACAATCTGGATATCGTTGAGCAAACTTAGCCATCAAAGTGGGGAGGAGATACGTACCTGATATCGACTCTGCACTCAGATGTAATTGACTCTGTGACTCTTCTGTCAGTTCATCTACAGCTTGTCTAGCTTCTTGCTCCAGAGAGATGATCTGTTTTGCGTAAGGTAATAATTTTTTTCCAGCTTCCGTTAGCATAATCCTGCCTTGTTGAAGAGAGAATAGGGAAACACCCATTTCCTTTTCCAAGCTTTTCATATGAAAGCTGACGGTAGGTTGTTTGACTTGCAAAGCTTCGGCCACATCCGTCGCCTTATGGAATTTGTCGATCAGCATCAAGATACGCAATTTTAGAATATTCATGGAATCCAGCAGCTCTCCTTATATGTCATTCATATGTGAATTTCAAACTATAGATTAATTATATACCGAAAAAAAATTTATCTATCAATATTTTATATTTGTTTTACAAAACCACGTCGTTCGTCTAACATTCCAGGCCTACAATGTAAAAGTGTTGATGGTCATAAATAAAAAACCGTCACTTAACTAAGGGGAGGACAATAAAAAATGTTGAAAAAATGGCCGTTCATTCTGATGACTCTCACCATGGTATTTGCACTTGCAGCTTGCGGATCAGGTAACAATGCTGCACCACAAGGAGAAGCTGCTACAGGAACAGACAATAAAGCAGCTGCTGAACTGACAGGAAATATTCTGGCTGTTGGCTCCACTGCACTTCAACCATTGGTAGAGCAAGCGGGACAAAAATTTATGGCTGTCGATAAATATAAAGGCATTGCAGTTCAAGTACAGGGCGGCGGTAGCGGTACTGGCTTGACTCAAGTTTCCGGCGGACAAGCGGACATCGGTAACTCCGACGTGTTTGCAAAAGAAAAACTGGAGAGCGGCGCAGATGAACTGGTCGATCACCAAGTAGCTGTTGTAGCCATGTCAGCGGTAGCGAATCCTAAAGTAGGCGTTACAGACCTGAAAAAAGATCAATTGGTACAAATCTTTACAGGTAAAATCACGAACTGGAAAGAAGTTGGCGGTGCAGATCAAAAAATCGTTATCGTAAACCGTCCAAGCAGCTCCGGTACTCGTGCAACATTTGAAAAATACGCATTGGGACAAAAAACGGAAGATCTGCCGGGCTCCATTCAAGAAGATTCCTCCGGTACTGTGAAAAAACTGATTGCTGAAACACCGGGTGCGATTGGTTATCTGGCTCTGTCCTACATCGACAACACAGTAACTACTTTGAAATACGATGGCGTTGAAGCTAACGTTGAAAATGTAGAACAAGGTAAATATCCAGTATGGGCTTACGAGCATATGTACACTAAAGGTGAGCCAAAAGAGCATGTGAAAGCATTCCTTGACTACATTCTGTCAGATGAAATCCAAAAAACGGATGTCGTAGACTTGGGATACATTCCAGTAGCAGGTATGCAAGTGAAACGTGATGCTGACGGTAATATCACGAAATAAGGAGAGTCACACCTCCTGTTCGATGAACGCAGCTAACGCGAGTATATTCACGAAGAAGAGGCGGACTAGCGTCCTGCCTCTATTCTTCGGTTAAAGGAGTTACAGTATGGAACCAATTGAAGGGAAGGCATACATGGAACAGAATAAACGATCCCGAGTTATGAAAGAAAGACATTACTGGGAAGAATGGACCGGCCGCATATATACGTCGGTTTGTGTCGTTTTTTTAGTTGCAGTCATTGTCTCCATCGTATATTTTGTTGCCTCCAAAGGTGTAGCTACATTTGCGGTGAATGGAGTCAGTCTGCGAGAGTTTTTCTTTGGAACCAAATGGAGCCCGGATGGCGAGCCTAAGTCCTTCGGAGCGCTTCCGTTTATTACGGGTTCTTTTGCAGTAACCATACTGGCGGCTTTAATTGCCAGTCCGCTCAGCTTATGTGCGGCTTTATTTATGACGGAAATCGTGCCGAAATCGGGTAAACGTATCCTTCAACCCGCGATTGAATTATTATCTGGTATTCCGTCGGTTGTATATGGCTTTGTCGGCTTGACCGTCATCGTCCCGCTGCTGCGGAACGTGTTTGGAGGACAAGGCATTGGCATTCTGGCAGGCTGCCTAGTGTTGTCAGTCATGATTTTGCCGACGATTACGAGTATTATGGCGGATGCGTTGTCTTCCTTACCGGGGGGGCTGCGTGAATCCTCTTATGCTTTGGGTGCTACCCGCTGGCAGACAATTGCCCGTGTTATTATTCCGACGCTGCTGCCTGCTCTTTTAACAGGAATTATTCTCGGTATGGCTCGTGCCTTCGGGGAAGCGTTGGCTGTACAGATGGTAATCGGGAATGCTCCGCACATACCGCATTCCTTGCTGGAATCCGCTTCGACCTTGACCAGCGTCATTACACTTAGCATGGGGAATACAGCGATGGGCTCCGTTCATAACAATGCTCTCTGGAGCATGGCGCTTGTTCTTCTGCTCATGACATTCATTTTCGTGCTGCTGGTAAGGCTGCTTGAAAGGAGAAACCGGGTTTGATGAAAGCTAAAACGACCGACAAGATCGCTACATTTGTAATCTGTTTCTTCGCCTTGTTCATTGTTGCGCTTTTGGTGGGATTACTGGGCTTCATTTTGGCCCGCGGAGTCAGTCATATTTCTTTTGACTTTTTAACCAGTGCTCCCCAAACATTACGTGCAGGCGGTGGCATTGGCCCACAACTATTTAATTCCGTATTTTTGTTAATCTTAACTTTGATTATCACCATTCCGATTGGCTGGGGCGCAGGTATTTACATGGCGCAATATGCAAAGCCGGGGAAAATTACGGACTTTATACGACTTGTCGTCGAAGTATTGTCCTCCTTCCCGTCTATCGTCATCGGATTGTTTGGACTACTACTTATCGTAAATACGTTTGATTTTGGCTTTTCCCTCTTATCAGGAGCCTTGGCTTTGGCCGTATTCAACCTGCCGCTGATGGTTCGCACAACTGAGCAGGCTTTCCGAGCTGTGCCGAAGGAGCAAAAGGAAGCTGGACTCGCGCTTGGATTATCCAAGTGGAAAATCATCACCTCCATTTTGTTGCCAGCTGCGCTGCCAAGCTTGATTACGGGTACGATTTTGGCCGCAGGCCGTATTTTCGGGGAAGCCGCCGCACTGCTGTTTACAGCAGGGATGAGTACGCCGCCGCTTGATTTTACCGATTGGAATCCATTGCATGCCAGATCGCCTATTAACCCGATGCGACCTGCTGAAACATTGGCTGTTCATATTTGGAAGGTCAACAGTGAGGGGATTGCTCCTGACTCCAAAGATATTGCTGCAGGCGCTTCTGCCGTACTGGTGCTGCTTGTGCTTGCATTCAACTTGAGTGCAAGATGGTTCGGAAGAGTTGTATACCGCCGTCTGACAGCTGCCAAACGTATGGATTAGAAAGGGGATGAAGAACAATGGAACATGTGATTACGCGAACGGCAAAAACCGCCGCATCAGCAACATCCGTTCAGTCTACGCGTTCGGAACAGCTTGCGGGGCAACCGCCGCATCCGTTCAGTACTGAGGATTTGAGTATTTATTATGGCAGCTTTGAGGCTGTGAAAAAAGTGAATCTGGCCTTTCCCGAGCAGACTGTGACTGCCCTGATCGGGCCTTCCGGCTGCGGTAAATCGACCTTTTTGCGCTCCCTTAATCGAATGAATGATGAGATTGCATCTTCCTCTACAACGGGTCACATCTGGATGGATGGACAGGATTTGACAGCACCGGAAACGGACGTGATCAAGCTGCGTCAGCAAATTGGCATGGTGTGGCAGCGTCCCAACCCTTTTTACAAATCTATTTACAATAATATCGCCTTCGGTCCCAAATACCGTGGAGTGCGCAAGAAGAAACAGCTTGATGAAATCGTCGAAAGCAGCCTGCGTAAAGCAGCATTATGGGATGAGGTCAAGGATCGCCTTCACGACTCCGCTCTGGCGCTGTCTGGCGGGCAACAGCAGCGGCTTTGCATTGCACGTGCACTATCCGTTCAACCGAAAATTCTATTGCTTGACGAGCCAGCCTCCGCGCTGGACCCTGTGTCTACAGGCAAGGTAGAAGAGCTCATTACCGAATTAAAAAAAGAACTGCGCATCGTTATTGTGACGCACAATATGCAGCAGGCTGCACGAATTTCCGATTATACTGCTTATTTTTATATCGGAAGTCTGGTTGAACATGGGAAAACGAACGATATTTTCACGAATCCTGAAAATGAGCTGACTCAGGAGTACATCATGGGTCGATTTGGTTAAGCGATGTTGCTCATCGACCTACTATATATTAGCTGCACGTAAAATCCTCTTACTAATCCAGCATTAGTAAGAGGATTTTTATTGTTTTCAACGTTTTGTAACTTTTTTAATCTATTAGTAAATTAAAATATATTGATCGTTTGGATATATTTTCATATAATACAACTAACTATTTATCATGCATAAATAGTGGTTCAGTTCCCTTCGCTATCAAAAAGAATCTTCAGCAAGAATATATAGGGTTAAACTGAACGCAATTACCCAACTCAAAATAAGGGAGAGGTTCAAATGAAGAAGAAGATGTGTCCAACCGTAAAGATGATAGCGCTCTCAAGTTTGGCGATTACAGTAACGTCAGGACTCCTAAGTCCCTCATGGGCTGCGGCACAGGAGATGGTGCCGGCTACATATGATTCAGGACGTGAATCGGCGACTGCTTCTTATGAGCTTACCACAGATTCAGCTGTGGGACGGGACGTTTATGGTGACGGTGTAAATTCAGGTGTTTTGGATCGTGAGCAATTATTTGGGCTGTCGGCTGTGACGAAGCCAACCGCTGTTGTGAATACAGACAGCCTCCTGAACAAAATGCGCGACTTTAGCAAGTTCTCTACGGGGAATACATCCAAGGATACTACACTTGCCTTAAATATTGTATCCTGGCAATTACCACATGGCGGATTCTTCAAAGCTATGGAAAAGAATTATAAATCCAAATGGGATGGCAAAACTGCACGCTCCACATGGAAGAGCAAGGATGGTGTTGAGCTCGGAACGTTCGATAACGAGGCCACGACAACCGAGATTCGCTTTTTGGCGGATGTATACAAAAAAACAAAAAATAAAGATATTAAGAACAGTGTACAAAAAGCAATTGACTTCGTTTTAACCTCTCAGTATTCCTCCGGTGGCTGGCCGCAAGTATACCCTAAACGTGGTAATTATTCCGATGCTGTAACTTATAATGATGATGCGATGGTTAGAGTTATGGTTTTGGCTGACGATATTGTGAACAAGAAGCAGCCGTTTGATAGCGATATTTTGGACGATGCATCTCGCTCCAGACTTCAGCAAGCGCTAAACAAAGGTATCCAGTACACAATTAAGTCTCAAATTGTAAATAATGGTACACCGACAATCTGGGGTGCACAGCACGATCCGGCTACTTATGCATCTGTTGAAGCCCGGGCATTTGAGCTACCTTCCAAAACAACTACGGAATCAGTAGGCATTACTGCTTTTCTCATGTCCCAGCCGCAAACCGCTGAAGTGAAAAAAGCGGCTCAGAGCGCTTTGAAATGGTTCGACGCGAACCGAATCGACGGTATCAAATACAATCGTCAAGGTCCGGAGTTTTTCCAAAAGGATGCATCGAGCGTAATGTGGTATCGTTTCTATAATGTGGAAGACAATAAGTATTTCTTTTCAGACCGGGATGGCAAAAAGTATACCGACATCATGAAAATTAGTGAGGAAAGACGACTTGGTTACGCCTGGGCGGGAAGCCAGGCTAAGAGTTTGCTTAAGCTGGCTTCGGATAGCGGATATTATAAACTGTCCAAGCCGTTGCCACAATAATAAAGGCATTATTATATATGATTTGCGAGGGTGGACCGGTCGGTCTGCCCTCTTTTTGTTCCTGGGCTGTAAATATGGTTTAATGGAGAGAGGGCAAAATAGAGATAAAGATGCACAAAGATAGGAGAGCTTGTATGACTCAAGAGGAGAAACAAACGGAATTACGCTGGTATGGCGCACCGCTACGTGTCCGTTATCAGGAAAGCGACCAGATGGGGGTCGTATATCATGCAAATTATTTGAACTGGTTTGAGATCGGGCGTACCGAAATGATCCGGCAGGCGGGCTTTAACTATCGGAGCATGGAGGAACGAGGAGTCTTGCTGCCAGTTATTGAAATCAATGCGAAATATGCGAGTCCTGCTCGATATGATGATTTAATTACCATTTATACGGCAATTACGGACTTCTCTAGACTACGTCTAAACTATACCTATGAGGTTCGACGGGTAACGGACGATGAGCATCAAAGGTATCTGGGAAAGGTATGGACCCAGGCAGACACGCTACCGGGAGAACTGCTTGTCACAGGGATGACACGTCATGTATGGTTGAACACCGAATGGAAGCCTGTTCGACTAGATCAGGCGCTACCTGAGCTGTACACTGCATTAAGGTTTGCTTTTACAGGCGGGGAGGGGCAGAAGTCATGATGATGCGTAAACGTCTATGGCTGTTGCTGCTGCTCATTCCTTTGGCGGAGCTGTACGGGTTTATATGGGTAAGTCATTGGATTGGAGCGGGCAAAACGATTTTACTCATCATTCTGACGACCCTAATCGGGGCTGCCATGATGCAATTTGAAGGTCGTAAGGTGATTGCCGATGCGAAAAATGAAATGAACCGGGGGCAAATGCCCGGCCGTAAAATGCTGGATGGATTATGTGTCTTTTTCGGTGGGAGCTTGCTGCTTATCCCCGGATTTTTAACAGATATTATTGGTTTTACGTTGGTATTCCCTTTAACACGAGCGTTGTACCGACGCTTTTTATTGAAGTGGCTGGAGAAAAAAATGAAAAACGGCAGTATTACGTTTCGGCGGTTTTGACGTGAGCTGCCGTTTTTCCTATCCATGATCTATCGGACTCTTCCAGCGAGAATATAGTTACGCAAGTCCTGAATGACATTCGCACGATTCAGTGCATCAACGACAATTAGTGATACAGGTCCGATAATTAATCCTAAAACGCCAAATAGCTTGAGCCCGATGAACATACCGATGAGGGTGGGAAGCGGGTTCAAGCCCACGCTGCTGGCCAGCACCTTAGGCTCCACGATCTGTCGTCCAATCAACAGGATGATATAAAGGATCGACAATCCTACCCCTAGTGCCAAATTACCAGACATATACGCATACAGTATCCACGGAATCATCACAATGCCAACCCCCAAATAAGGTAGCAAGTCCACTAGCCCGATCATCAAACCGATGGTAAAGGCGGATTCCACACGCAATATGAACAGCCCAACAATGACTGTTAATGCCGTAATGGAGATGATAATAAACTGTGCACGCAAATAGCCGTACAGTGCTTTACGCAGATCGTGCCATATATCCGACAATGGTTTGCGAATCGTATCAGGAACCGTATTTGAGAGCATCCGACTATGTCGGTCCCAGTCCTTACTAATAAAAAAGGCTGCTAATACAATAACCATTAGAACTGCTCCCATATTAGGCAGAGAGGTTAGCAAGTTCAAAACTCCATTAAAAAATTGAGCGACTAGCGTAGTGACAGCCGAACTCACGGTTTGAGTTGTCTTATCAATATTACTGTTAATGGTATGTTGGTAATCCGGATTATCCCGGATAAAATGGTTAATTTCAATAATTACATTTTGAATCAAATCGCTTTGTGTCCAATCGATAAACAGACTTTTAAAACGCTCAATATGTCCGTCGAAAGTCATGGCCAACTTTATAACTTCTCGGACCATGCGGGTGATTGCCGCAGAAAGGATAATTGCAATTCCACCTAAATATACAAATAATGAGACCGTGACAGCCGTCCAACGTGGCATACGGGCTTTGTTACGCAGAAAACTAACCAGTGGATTCATGGCATAAGCCACAAGCCAGGCGAATAGGAAAGGATAGATGAGAGGGAAAAGCGCATATATGCCCAGTAACAGAGCTACAATCACGATTGCCACCCATATAGCACGAAATATGCGATTCAGGATTAATCGGCTCAAGCTCTCACGGCTCCTTTCTTTTGCGATAGTTTTTCATAAAATAAATGCTCTACTATACATATGCGGGAAAGGGGGGAGACAAGACCTGTGTAAAAAAGTGCAAATAAATCAATATTTTTTGTAAGGGGTTTCAAAAATTTATTTATGGAAGCGATAAAACATTTGAATGTGTTGGAATAGCCCTCAATGTTCACATAAACGACAAAATCCAGTATAGTGAAAGAAGGTTTAAATATTGACATATGGCGTTAACATTACTCAGCTATTTAAAAGACATATCTTACTTTTGAAAATGTTTACATTGCAAGTCCGTTCACAATGTTTTTACAAAGGAGAGATGTAACGATGACAGCGACTAAAGGTCTGGAAGGGATCGTAGCGACCACTTCCTCCATAAGCTCTATCGTAGATGGCGTTCTCACGTACCGGGGTTATAACATTGATGATTTGGCTGTTAACGCCGATTTTGAAGAGGTAGCTTATTTGTTGTGGTTTGGAAAATTACCTGATAAAGAGCAATTGCAGGAGCTTCGCAACCAGTTAAGCGAATACGCTGCTATTCCGGATGAAATTGTTACTCAATTAAAGTTATACCCGAAAAATTTGAGCACGATGGCTGCCTTGAGGTCAGCCGTATCGTCTCTCGCTTTGTATGACCCAGAGGCGGATGATATGTCGAGAGAGTCTAATGTGACTAAAACCGTCAAGCTTCAGGCGCAATTGCCCACCATTGTGGCAGCGATAGCACGTATACGCGAGGGCTTGGAGCCGATTGCGCCTAAAAAAGGTATTTCCATCGCTGAAAACTTTTTGTATCAGCTGACTGGCAAGGATCCAGAGGAGACGGCTATTAAAGCGTTCAATCAGGCTCTTGTGCTGCACGCCGATCATGAATTAAATGCTTCTACCTTTGCTGCGCGTGTAACGGTAGCCACATTGTCGGATATTTATTCCGGAATCACATCTGCTATTGGAGCTTTAAAAGGACCACTGCATGGTGGGGCCAATGAGGCTGTGGCCAAAACGCTGGAGGAGATTGGTGGTTTGGATCAGGTGGACTCCTATATTCAGGCGAAACTGGATAACCGCGAAAAAATTATGGGCTTTGGACACCGAGTCTATAAAAACGGTGATCCGCGTGCCAAGCACTTGCACAAAATGTCCCGCGAGCTGGGGGAAATGAACGGTGACACAACGTTGTTTGATATGTCAGTTCGAATTGAAGGAATTGTAACAGGGCAAAAAGGCTTGAAGCCCAATGTGGATTTTTATTCTGCCTCTGTGTATACCCAACTGGGTATCAAGAGAGACCTGTTTACACCTATTTTTGCTGTGAGTCGTGTATCTGGATGGACCGCACACATTTTAGAGCAGTATGAAAATAACCGCCTGATTCGTCCTCGCGCCGAATATACAGGTCCAATGGATCAAAAATATGTATCACCAGAGTTGCGCTAACCCCTTGTCGAAGGAAGATTGAGGTTGTATACCCTGAATTTAAAAAATAAGGTACAATAGAGGGGACGACGAGAGATGTACGTTTTTGTCAGTGATAAAGATCATGTCTTTCGTCCTGTACCCATTCATATCTGAGGAGGAAAAGGAACTTATGGCGAAATTTGAAAAGTTTGAGCTCCCAACTGAAGGCGAAAAAATTACGATTGATAACGGTCAACTACAGGTTCCGAACCATCCGGTAATTCCGTTTATCGAAGGTGACGGCACGGGTCGCGACATCTGGAAAGCTTCCAAACGCGTACTGGACGCAGCTGTAGAAAAAGCATATAACGGCAGCAAAAAGATTGCCTGGTATGAAGTATTCGCTGGTGAGAAAGCTTTCAATACATACGGCGAATGGCTCCCTAACGATACTTTGGAAGCCATCCGTGAGTATATTGTAGCCATCAAAGGACCACTTACGACACCTATTGGCGGTGGTATTCGTTCGTTGAATGTGGCATTGCGTCAAGAACTGGATTTATACGTATGTCTGCGTCCTGTTCGTTATTTTAACGGTGTTCCTTCTCCAGTGAAACGTCCTGAATTGGTAGACATGGTTATTTTCCGTGAGAACACAGAAGATATTTACGCGGGGATCGAGTATGCTGAAGGGTCCGAAGACGTGAAAAAGGTTATTCAGTTCCTCCAACAAGAGCTGGGTGTGAACAAAATCCGTTTCCCTGAAACCTCTGGTATTGGCATTAAGCCAGTTTCTTCCGAGGGTTCAAAGCGTCTGGTGCGGGCTGCCATTCAGTATGCTGTTGACCACGGACGCAAGAGTGTAACGCTCGTACACAAAGGTAACATTATGAAATTTACCGAGGGTGCCTTCAAAAACTGGGGTTATGAAGTGGCTGAGGAAGAATTTGCAGATAAAGTATTTACTTGGGCCCAATATGATGTAATCAAGGAAAAAGACGGTGAGGATGCGGCGAATGCAGCTCAAAAAGCAGCTGAAGATGCAGGCAAAATCATTATCAAGGATGCGATTGCTGATATTGCACTTCAGCAAGTACTGACTCGTCCTTCTGAATTTGATGTGATTGCTACGCTCAACCTGAACGGGGACTATCTGTCCGATGCTCTTGCTGCCCAAGTTGGTGGAATTGGTATTGCGCCAGGTGCGAACATTAACTATGTAACAGGGCATGCTATCTTTGAAGCTACACATGGTACAGCTCCAAAATACGCCGACAAAGACGTAGTGAACCCTGGTTCCGTAATTCTGTCGGGCGTAATGTTGCTTGAACACTTGGGTTGGCAAGAAGCGGCTGACCTGATTTACAAAGGGCTGGAGACGTCCATTAATAAGAAGATTGTAACTTATGACTTTGCTCGTCTGATGGATGGTGCTACACAAGTGAAATGCTCCGAGTTCGCAGATACCATTATTAGTAACCTGTAAGGAAGGGGAATACCACTTGTCCATTCAACGTAAAAAAATATCCATTGTTGGCGCCGGTTTTACCGGTGCCACTACCGCATTGCTGCTGGCTCAAAAGGAGCTAGGTGATATCGTACTCATCGATATTCCGCAACTAGAGAATCCGACCAAAGGCAAGGCGCTTGATATTTTGGAGGCCGGTCCGGTACAGGGATTTGACAGCCAGATCACGGGCACTTCCAATTACGAGGATGCAGCTAACTCGGATATCGTCATTATTACAGCCGGGATTGCACGCAAGCCGGGTATGAGCCGTGATGATTTGGTAAATACGAACGCAGGAATTGTAAAATCCGTTTGTGAGAACGTGAAGAAGTATGCGCCGGATTCTATCGTCATTATTCTGAGTAATCCGGTAGATGCTATGACCTATACTGCCTATCAAACGCTTGGGTTCCCGAAAAATCGGGTTATTGGCCAATCAGGTGTGCTGGATACAGCGCGATATTGTACCTTTATTGCACAAGAACTGAACGTTTCTGTCGAAGACGTGCGCGGCTTCGTTATGGGTGGTCACGGTGATGATATGGTGCCCCTGGTACGCTATTCCAGCGTTGGAGGTATACCTATCGAAACCCTGATTTCGCAGGAACGTATCGAAGCAATCGTACAACGTACACGCGGCGGTGGCGGAGAGATCGTTAATCTGTTGGGTAATGGTAGCGCATATTATGCTCCGGCAGCTTCGCTTGCACAAATGACAGAAGCGATTGTAAAAGATAAAAAACGGATTATTCCGGTCATTGCATACCTGGAGGGAGAGTACGGCTATCAGGATTTATTCCTTGGCGTACCGACACTTCTTGGCGGCAATGGCATCGAAAAAGTGTTCGAGTTGGAATTGACAGCCGAAGAAAAAGCAGCGCTCGATCAATCCGCCGAATCGGTCCGCAGTGTGATTAAAATAGTTACCGTATAGATTCAATTTTCTACTAAGACGGTATACTTTTACTTGAAGAGGTGTCCCCAAGCCATAGTCATGGCCGCTGGACACCTCTTTTACTTTTAAGTAATCTATTCGTTTTCTTCTGTATTCCTTTGCTTTGACCCACTTCCCCGGTATAATAGAGTCATATGTATTGATAGTTACATGAGGATTTTGCAAAATCCTGACATAGAAAAGCATGTCCCAAAACACTGAAAAGATGGTAGTCATTCGTTGGAATATGATCGTTCTATGGAAAAAAAGTTTGTAAGAAAACAAAAGAAATGGAGGTTGTAAAGAATGTTTTTTATTCACATTATTGGATCACTGGCAATGGGTTTTTATTTATTGCTCCCCTTCGTTGTGGGCAAAATCGACAAATTGGCTCCTAGCGTGCAGGAGGGAACGATATCGGCTGTTCAGCTATTGAACCGTTTGGCTCAATTTGCACTGATCCTTGTGCTTGTTAGCGGTATCTATATGATTTTTCCCTGGGGTTCTTATTCGGTAGCATGGATCGTTGTCGTTTTGCTGTTGTTTCTCGCCATTTCTGGTATCGCGGGAGCCATGGGTAAGCCGTTACGGCTGTCGCTGGAAGCGATTCGTAGCCAACAGCCTATTACGCAATACGCTGGCAAAATGCGAATGTTCAGTACGCTGCTTGCCGTCTTCCTGATTTTAATTACGTTTTTAATGGTATACAGCCATATTATTTAATTATGCATTTGGTGAGAGCCTGTAATCGAATGATGACAAATGCTAAATTGAAAAAACGGTCTGTGCTGAATAAGCATAGGTCGTTTTTTTGTGCGCTCAAATAACTACATTTTTCGTTTAACGAATAACTTTGTGTGGTAAATCAGGAGTAGAGTGGATGCAAATGTTGCATCCTAAAAAATATCTGATTTTGAAGGGAGAATGTACAATGCCTAAAAGTAACCAACCTCAGCAAACCTTGCCCCCACAGCATCAGGACCAGCAACCGGGGATTGAGTCCAAAATGTCGCCTGCACCCCAGTTTGAAAAACCAACTTACAAAGCTGCTGGCAAGCTAACAGGTAAAGTTGCACTTATTACTGGTGGAGACAGTGGAATTGGACGGGCTGTAGCTGTCACGTATGCCAAAGAAGGTGCGGACGTAGCTATCATTTACTTGAATGAACACAAGGACGCGGAAGAAACAAAACGTCAGGTAGAGCAGGAGGGACGCAAATGTGTGTTGATTCCTGGCGATATCGGAGATGACCAATTTGCCAAAAAAGCGGTTCAACAGACGGTTCACGAGCTGGGCAAGCTCGACATCGTTGTGAACAATGCGGCAGAGCAGCATCCACAGCAAAAGCTGGAGGATATTACCAAAGAACAGTTGGAGCGTACTTTCCGTACGAATATTTTTGGTATGTTCTTCCTGACGCAAGCAGCATTGCCGCATTTGAAGAAAGGAAGCACTATCGTCAACACAACATCGATTACCGCGTACGCTGGGAACAAGACACTCATTGATTATTCATCGACGAAAGGGGCAATCACATCCTTTACTCGTTCCCTTTCACTCAATTTGGCGGATCAAGGTATTCGGGTGAACGCTGTAGCACCAGGGCCAATCTGGACGCCGTTAATCCCGTCTACATTTGATGCCAAGACGGTCAGCGAGTTTGGAGGAGCACAGCCAATGAAGCGTCCGGGCCAGCCGGAAGAATTGGCGCCAGCCTATGTGTACCTTGCTTCAGACGATTCTTCATATGTAAGCGGGCAGGTTATTCATATCAACGGCGGTGAAGTTATAAACGGATAAGAGGATAAAGGAAAGGCTGGGGGCGTGTTATGCCCTGGCCTTTTTTTCTTTTCACAGTGGAACATAATGAAAGTAGCCTGTAGAATGAGACTTAACCTACATAAAGGATGGGCATATTTTATGAAATCGTTTCGTTTCAGGCTTACCCTGATCATGCTGATTTTGATTGGCGTATCTGTCCTTGCTGCTGGAATCACGATGGGACAAATTTTTAAAAATTCGAATATGAAGGTGCTAGAGGAGAACATGGGACGGGAGATTGACCTTCTTCGGGCTACATTCCCTTTTGTTAATGCAGATGCCCTGTCCAGTACGGATTATGTCTCTTATTATTCTCAAAAGGCGAAAGAAATTGCTCGTCTGACGGAATCGCGGGTGACCTTCATTCGCAAGGACGGGACGGTGGTTGGCGATTCGTTAAGTGATCCTCGTAAGATGGAAAACCACGCATCTCGTGATGAAATACGGCAAGCCACGGCGGAAGGAATCGGTCGGACAATACGCTACAGCGAAACTCTGCAACGAAACATGCTATACGTCGCTGAACCTGTTGTATCGGACAAGGGCTTTGATGGGTATATCCGTTTGTCTATGAGCCTGAAAGCGGTGGAGGAGGGAGTACGGCGTGGCTGGACGGCCATCGGGATTGGTCTTGTGTTGCTGTTTATTGCTGCTGGACTGGTGAGCTATCGTATTGCTCGCAGCCTCACCTCGCCCATTGAACATATTACAGGGGTAGCCAACCGCATATCAGGGCTGGATTATGACGCAAGAGTCGGTGTACAGCGCCGGGATGAGGTAGGGCAACTGGGTGAAGCCATTAATCGTATGGCTGACAGTCTCCAAAACCAAATGAAAACGATACGCGACAATGAGGATCTACTCCAGAGCGTCATGAGTAATATGACAGGCGGAATTCTAATGATTGATGCAAGTGAGTGTATTGCGCTTGTAAACCGTGAGTCTGAGCGAATGCTTGGTGTCGTGGGTAAACGGGTGACGGACAAGCCGTATCATGAGTTGAAAAAGCACTATGAGCTCACAAAGCTAATTGAGGGCAGCATACAAAGCAGAGAGAGGTTGCATGGTGAGGTTCATTTGTACAATCCCGAGGAGAGACTCGTGTTGCTGGACGGTGTCCCGATGTATGAGGATGAAGGCGGATACCGCGGGATGCTGTTCCTTTTACAGGATATTACGGCCATTCGACGGTTGGAAAATATGCGGAGTGAATTTGTGGCTAACGTTTCTCATGAGCTAAAAACACCGATTGCCGCGGTCAAGGGCTTTGCCGAGACGTTACTCGGTGGCGGGGTTAAAGATGAAGAAACGGCCCGCTCATTTTTGCAAATTATATATGATGAAAGCGAACGATTGAATCGGCTGATCGGTGACATTCTGGAGCTATCCAAAATTGAATCCAAGCGTTCTCCGCTGGATTGCTCGCCGGTGCACGTTTCGTCGTTCATAGATTCATTGCTGGAAAAACTGAACAATGTTGCGGCCAAAAAAAGAATTACGCTACACATGGATATCCCGGATGAGTTGTTTATGGAGGCAGATGAAGATAAGCTTCAGCAGATTTTCTTGAACCTTTTGTCTAATGGCATCAACTATACACTTGATGGTGGCAAGGTAAAGATTAAGGTTCTAACGATACAGCGGGAGAATGACACGGAAAAGGTCGTATTTACAGTCAGTGATACAGGTATTGGAATTCCGAAGAAGGACCTGCCACGTATCTTTGAGCGCTTTTACCGGGTGGACAAAGGACGCTCGCGCAACTCTGGCGGAACGGGGCTGGGATTGTCGATCGTCAAACACTTGGTCGATTTGCATCATGGCACCCTTTCGGTGGAAAGTGAGCTTGGATTGGGTACCACGTTTACAGTTGAATTACCACTATTGCAACAGGAAGAATGAACTAGAACATTTTTTACATTCTGTTAACAATGCCGTGATAAAATAAACGGGTGTCGCATGAGTATGGAAAAGGTTTCAGGATTTTGACCAATGCGCCTTTAACAGGTAAACAGGAGATGAAGTTATTTATGGGACAACGCTTGCTGGTTATTGAGGATGAACCAACGCTTGCCAGATTGCTATCCTACAATTTGATACAAGAAGGCTTCGAAGTGGACACGGAGGATCATGGCAGTGCCGGGTTTGAGAAAGCCTCCAGAGAGTCCTACGATTTGATCCTGCTGGATTTGATGTTGCCGGGAATGAACGGACTGGACATTCTGAGCAGACTTCGCCATCAGGGGCTGACGACGCCTATCATTATTTTAACGGCCAAAAACGGTGAAGCAGAGGTTGTTCAAGGGCTGAAGTCGGGTGCGGATGATTACATCACGAAGCCTTTTGGCGTTTCTGAGCTGTTGGCCCGCGTGACGGCTGTGCTGCGAAGAACTTCCGGCGGGGATGAAGGAGTGTTGTCTGATCAGAAAGATAGCTCCAAAATTCAATTGGGCGAGCTGGAGATTTACCCCGAAAAATATGAAGTCATTCTTGGAGGTCAGTCCATCAGCCTCAGACCAAAGGAATTTGAGGTGCTTCTTTATTTGTCCCGCAAGCCGGGTGTGGTATTGACCCGAGATGATCTGATGAATGCTGTTTGGGGTTTTGACTACATTGGCGGTCAACGGACCGTGGATGTGCACGTCAGTTCCTTACGTAAAAAGCTGGAGCTAGATCCCGACTCGGTTCATATTGATTCGATCCGTGGAGTGGGGTACAAGCTGGTTGTAAATAAAAAAAGAAGTGCTTCTCATTTATTATAAATGAGGAGCGTTTTTCTTTGTCCAAAGCAGTTTCCGGCGCTTTTGTGTCCATTTCGTGATTTTACATTTCATTAACAAAACTAGTCGCTAGAATCAACAAATGACCGATATGATGTTCCCGTCACTCCAAGTAGTTAAAAAAAGGGGACTTCAGAACGATGATAACGGAACCAAAGACCCAGCCGAGTTCCACTGCCGTGATTGAACGTGAAGCATACAAGCCGATTACTACCTATGTGCCATGCCGGGAGGTTCCGATCATTGGTACGGACATGTCTTGTAAAGAACTGTTAGCACTTATGAAAACACAGGAAGATATACCTTGTGTTATTGTTGTGGATAAAAATGATCTTCCACTGGGCATTATTATGAGAGATGCGTACAATCGCCATTTTACGGGCAGATTTGCTGCGGCGTTGTTCTATGACAAGCCTGCGGCCATATTTGCCGACCCCGATACATTAATTGTGGATTTAAAAAGCCGGGCATCGGACATTGTGGAATTGGCGATGTTGCGTGAAGAACAGCGTTTTTACGATTGTGTGTTGATTAAGGAAGGCACACGATTACTCGGCGTACTCACGATTCGTGATATCCTGTCCGTCGTGCAGCGAATGCAAAGAGAAGCGGACGAAGAGCGGGGCGATGTGATTCGGCATAGCTATGACGGAGTCCAGCGTATTCAGCTGACTGTGCTGGATGCAGCTAAAGAGGCCGATGACAGTGTGCGGCTAACCCGCTCAATGAGTGAATTATCCCGCCGTGGCAAAGTAGAATTGGAGGATGTTTTGCTCTCCTATCGTGCGGTCACGGAGCAAATGAAGCGCCAGCATGAGCAGATGACGGCGTTGACCCAATCGCTGAATGACATTGCGGGCATGGCCTCATCCATTCGTGCACTGGCAGATCAAAGCGGACTGCTGGCGATCAATGCGTCCATTGAAGCGGCGCATGCTGGCGAACACGGACGAGGCTTCCAGATTGTGTCTCAGGAGGTGAGGAATATGTCACTCCAGACGAAAGCTTTTTCCACGCAGATTACAGGCTTACTCACCCATATCGAGCAGATGCTGCGTGACACTGCTGAACTGACGGATACGAGTATGCAGCAGATTCATACAGGCTCTCAATATATTTCTGCTGGAACACAAACTTTTGCCAAACTATTGCAGGCTGTCGATGAAATTGAAGCCAAAAACAGCGAAATGTCCCATTCCGCAGAGGAAGCGGCTTTGAATGCAGCCGAAATTGCACAGGAGCTTGAACTCATGCTAAGTTCTTGATCATTTTACATACCGTTAACAAATCCACCACACTAAATTTACACACAGCTTATATAATCTTCATATTGTGCAAATCAGGTGCAATGCTTGAGGATCATAACTGCAACACGAAGGAGATCATAAATCCATGAATGATTCCGTAATCCGGATTGATAAGCTGAATTTATATTATGAGAAATTTCACGCGCTGAAACATATAAACCTCGATATTCCTGAAAAAACGGTAACTGCCTTTATCGGCCCGTCCGGCTGCGGCAAATCGACCCTGCTGCGTACGCTGAACCGGATGAATGACATGATACCGGGAACGCGTATTGAAGGCACCGTGAGTATCGCAGGTCAGGATATATACGGCGATACTATGGAAGTAGAAACTCTGCGTAAGCAGGTAGGAATGGTTTTTCAACAGCCTAACCCATTTCCCAAATCGATTTATGATAACGTGGCCTACGGCCCACGTCTGCATGGAGTTCGGCAAAAGGACAAGTTGGACGAATTGGTCGAGCAAAGCCTGCGGCAGGCGGCACTCTGGGAAGAGGTCAAGGACTTTCTGAAGCGTTCAGCTCTGAGCTTGTCCGGTGGACAACAGCAGCGGTTGTGCATTGCCCGGGCGCTTGCTGTACAGCCAGATATTTTGCTTATGGACGAGGCGACATCTGCGCTAGATCCGATCTCCACGATGAAAATTGAAGAACTGGTTCAGGAATTGCGAGACACATATACCATCGTCATGGTGACGCATAACATGCATCAGGCAGCGCGTGTGTCCGGTCGAACTGCGTTCTTTTTAAATGGTGTTGTGGTGGAAGCGGCGGATACAGAGACGATGTTTTCCACGCCGCAAGATTCACGTACAGAAGATTATATTTCAGGGCGATTTGGCTAAAGCCTACCAGATGAATATGCCAGAAGGGGTGACTTCGAAATGATACGTAGAAAAGGTTTTGATGAAGGGTTAGATGAGCTGAGAGCCGTACTGCGCGAAATGGGTGCACACGTTTCGAAGGCGCTCGATCAGGCCATTGAATGTTTGCAGACCAAAAATATAGAATTGGCTCAGCAGGTGGTCAAAAATGATGCATCCCTCAATACGCTGGAAGAGAATATTCTCGATATGGGTTCCAAGCTCATTATTACCCAGCAACCGGTAGCGAAGGATTTGCGCCGGATCATTGTTGCATTTAAAATTTCCAGTGATCTGGAACGAATGGGCGATTTGGCACTTGATATTGCCAAGGTGACACTTCGTTTGGAAGGGCAGCAGATCATTAAGCCTCTGGTGGATATTCCGCACATGGCTTCCATTGTTAAAGAAATGATAGATGATGCGATCAAATCCTATTTGGATGAAAATACAGATCTGGCCTACAAAATGGCCAAAGAGGATGATCGTGTGGATTCCATGTATAGCCACATGATCAGCGATCTGTACGCCTTTATGGTAGAAAAGCCGGCAGAGGCTTCACAAGCCATGCTGCAACTGCTTGTAGGACGATACATTGAACGAATTGGTGACCATGCTACGAATATTGGTGAAAGTACTGTATATCTCGTGACAGGGGAGAGACCAGATTTGAACCAGTAGAGCTTTCAGGTATATAGCGGTTGTTTCTGACCCAGACTTGTCTTTGAGCAAAAGGCAAATTTGGTTAGGAAGCAGCCGTTTTTTTCTGAAAAAGGAGTCTTGTATGTTAAGATAGGAAGAGGAATGCGTAAAACGTAAGAACGTTACGAATGCATTGATGAACTTGCGAGGTGCTAAATGGATAAACTCATGCTTATAGATGGTAACAGTATCATTTACCGGGCGTTTTTTGCTATGCCACCGTTAACGAATTCGAGCGGGCAGCAGACGAACGCGGTGTACGGATTTACGACGATGTTATTGCGGCTCTTGGAGGAGCACAAACCAACACATATTCTGGTTGCCTTCGATGCCGGTAAAATAACGTTTCGCCATAAAGGATACGAGGATTACAAAGGTGGACGGGAGAAGACACCGCCAGAGCTGTCTCAGCAATTTCCGTTGCTGAAAGAGCTATTGACCGCTTTCGGCATTGCCCAGTTTGAACTGGATGGCTATGAGGCGGACGATATTATAGGCACCCTGTCCAAGACAGCGGACGAAGCCGGTTTTAATGTGCTGGTCGTGACTGGGGACAAGGATATGCTCCAATTGGCCTCAGACCATGTCACAGTCGGCTTGACCCGCAAAGGGGTTACTGAGGTGGAGACGTATGGACCTGAGCAAATTCAGGAACGATATGGCCTGAAGCCGCTGCAAATTATTGATCTTAAGGGTCTGATGGGCGATACGTCGGACAATATTCCTGGTATTCCCGGCGTGGGAGAAAAAACAGCGCTCAAGCTGCTGCATCAATACGGTTCAGTCGAAGAAGTGCTGGCGCACACGAATGAGCTGAAGGGCAAAATGAAAGAACGTGTAGAGACACATGCTGATGATGCGCGAATGAGCAAAGATTTGGCGACCATTTATCGGGATGTAACGTTGGACAAGCAGCTGGAAGATGTGGCCTTCGGCGGGCTGCAAGCAGAAACGGCCGGGCCAGCTCTGGCGAAGCTGGAGTTCAAGTCCTTGCTGGAGCGTTTATCCTTTTCAGGTGAGGTTGGAAGTACTGGGGTAGACGTAGAGGAAGCCGAGGCTGACGTAACAGTGCTGGATGAGCAGCGGATTAGCGAATTGGTAGAAGTGTTGGATCGTGTGGATGTGCTGCATGTTGAGACGCATGGTGATAATCCGCATCATGCTGACATTGTAGGTCTGATATTTGCCGCAACGGGACAGCAATTTTTTATGACACTGGATGTACTGCAAAGCGATGCAGCTACACCTATTCGCGCATGGCTTGCTGACCCTGAACGCAAAAAACGCGGTCATGATCTGCATCGAACGGATTTGGCTTTACACTGGCATGGAATTGAGTTTGCAGGTGCCGAGTTTGATGTGCAACTGGCAGGGTACTTGCTGGACCCAACCGATGCAAACCAGACATTGAGCGGATTGGCAGCCAAATATGGCTTGTCTTCGATCCGTCCAGACGAAGAAGTGTTCGGCAAAGGAGCTAAATATAAAGTCCCTGACGTGGATGTACTGTCCGATCATGTGGCGCGTAAGGCAGCGGTGATTGAAGCTTTGGTGCCTGTGCAGCAGGCTGAGCTGGAAAAAACGGAAATGCATAAGCTGTTTCATGAGCTGGAGATGCCGTTGTCCCGCATTTTGGCGGATATGGAGAAGCAGGGCATTTTGGTGAATGTAGAAGAACTGCGCGCTTTGGGGAAAGAATTTGAAGCCCAGATTGCAACGTTGGTGGGCGAAATCTACAGCATTGCCGGAGTAGAGTTCAATCTAAATTCGCCCAAGCAGTTGGGTGAGATCTTGTTTGATAAACTGGGTTTGCCTGTCATTAAAAAGACGAAAACGGGGTACTCGACCGATGCGGAGGTATTGGAAAAGCTGGCCCCCTATCATGATATTGTGCAAAATATTTTGCAGTACCGCACTATTGCCAAACTCCAATCGACGTATGTCGAAGGATTGCTGAAAGAAATCTCGGAGAAAACAGGTAAGGTGCATACGTATTTCCGGCAGACGGTTGCAGCAACTGGACGCTTGAGCAGTCAATTTCCGAATTTGCAAAACATTCCGATTCGTCTTGAAGAGGGTCGTAAAATCCGCAAAGTGTTTGTTCCGTCCGAACCGGGCTGGTCTATTTTGGCGGCAGACTACTCACAGATTGAGCTGCGGGTGCTAGCTGATATTTCGGATGATGAACGTTTGAAGGAAGCCTTTGTCCACGATATGGACATCCATACCAAGACCGCATCCGATGTGTTTGGTGTAGCAGCGGAAGATGTGGACTCCAACATGCGGCGTTCTGCGAAGGCAGTCAACTTTGGGATTGTCTATGGAATCAGTGATTATGGTCTGTCACAAAATTTGAATATTACGCGGAAGGAAGCGGCTCGCTTTATCGACCAGTATTTTGATGTGTTCCAAGGCGTTCGCCGTTACATGGATGATATTGTGAAGGATGCGAAGCGGGACGGCTACGTAAAAACGCTGTTGGAACGCAGACGCTATTTGCCGGAGATTAACGCCAGCAATTTCAACCTGCGTTCATTCGCTGAGCGTACAGCGATGAATACGCCGATTCAAGGTACCGCTGCCGATATTATCAAGTTGGCGATGGTACAGATGGATAAGGCGCTACGTGAACGTAATCTTCGCAGCAGAATGCTGCTCCAAGTACATGATGAGCTTGTGTTCGAGGTTCCGCCTGAGGAAATGGAAACGATGAAAGAGCTTGTCCCGGCTACCATGGAAGCTGCATTAAAGCTGGCTGTGCCGCTCAAAGCCGAAGTAAGCTATGGCAGCAATTGGTATGAGGCCAAGTAAGATATTTCAATGAGTAGATAGTCCCAATTTGACGCTGCTTCCGTTATAATATAGGGTGAGGTGAAGACATCATGCCGGAATTACCGGAAGTAGAAACAATTAAACGAACGCTAAACGAGCTTATCGTTGATAAACATATAGATCATGTCACCGTGAATTTACCGCGGATCATTCAACGGCCCGATGATATCCATGCTTTTGCGATGGAATTGGCCGATCACCGGATTACAGGGGTGGAGAGACGCGGAAAGTTTCTGCGGATTTTGCTGGACGGGCTGGTGTTGGTCTCCCATCTTCGAATGGAAGGGCGATATGGATTGTATTCGCAACATGATCCTGTGGAAAAGCATACCCATGTCATCTTTCATTTTAAAGATGGTACGGAGCTGCGTTATCAGGATGTGCGCCAGTTTGGCACGATGCACTTATTTCCGGCAGGACAGGATTTGCTGGAAAAGCCGCTGAACAAGCTTGGTTTGGAACCGATGGACGAGGCCTTTACACCCGAAATGCTGCGTGTCGCTGTTGGAACTCGTTCGACTTCGATCAAGGCAGCGCTGTTAAACCAGTCATATGTGGTGGGCATTGGGAATATTTATGTAGATGAATCGTTGTTTAAGGCGGGGATTCATCCAGCACAGCCAGCCAAAAGCCTAACGGATAGCCAATTTCATGTCTTGCATGAAGCTATTGTCTCCACGCTGGGTGCGTCGATTCAGGTTGGAGGCTCGTCCATTAAATCGTTCGTTAATGGACAGGGCAAAACGGGCGACTTCCAGCATCAATTGCAAATCTATGGACGTAACGCGAAGCCTTGCATTAACTGTGGCACATTGATCGAAAAATCTGTCGTAGCCGGACGTGGCACACATCATTGTCCGGTCTGCCAGCCTCTGCGCTAAACAGGCACAGTCACCCCAAGCCCATCCCTCTCATATATTGTTCCAAGTACCAATACTGCGGAGGGTTTCGGTTGTTATAAGGCCCTGCCTTCGCAATGGGAGGGAATTGGAGTGGCTAATCATTGGGGAGCCCTGCTGTTACTGGCATTTGCGCTAAGTTTGGACAGTTTCGGAGTCGGTGTTACATATGGTCTGCGCAAAATGAAAATTCCACTGTTGTCGATTGCTATCATCTCCGTATGTTCAGGTTTGGTGATTGGCATATCCATGCAATTGGGCGCATTACTATCTCGTGTCCTGTCTCCTGTATATACGACCGTTTTCGGCGCTGTCATCCTGATCTGTATCGGCTGTTACTCTTTGTTTCAAGCTCTGCACCGCAAAGAGGATTCGCTAGAGGATTCAGCGGAGGCCTCTCGGGGGCTGCTTCTTACAGAACAGACTGATCCAGTGAGCAGATCTGTTCTTGGAGAGAAGAAGAGTATAGAGGATGCTGATACAGAGTCTTTCCTTAGCTCAAGAAAAGATCTGTCGGCAGAAGCTTCTGTAGAGCAGCAGGAGCGAACGCTATTTTCTCTGGAGTTCCGCAAATGGGGACTTGTTATTCGGATTCTTCGAAGCCCGTCTGCTGCGGATATGGACCGTTCTGGCAGTATATCTGCTACCGAAGCGGTTTGGCTGGGTATTGCATTATCGGTCGATGCGTTCGGAGCGGGATTAGGGGCAGCTATGCTTGGTTTTCAGCCACTGTCTACTGCGCTGGCTATTACGTTATTCAGTGGAACATTTTTGATTGCAGGGATGAAGGCAGGCTTCTTTCTATCAGCATTTCGATTTATGAAGGCGCTGGGTGTATTGCCGGCATTATTACTGATTATGATGGGCATATTGAAGCTGTTATGAGGTGAAAGAGCATGAATATCGGATTAACCGGAGGTATTGCTACCGGAAAAAGCACCGTGTCGGCTCTTTTGGTCGCCAAAGGTGCGCTGCTGATCGACGCAGATGCCATTGCCCGGGAAGTGATGCTTCCGGGGCATCCGGTGCTGGCGGCGGTCATACAGCATTTTGGACAAGCTATAGTGAACAGTGACGGAACCCTGCACCGCAAAAAACTGGGTGAGATTGTATTCGGAGACCCTGCCCAGCGGCAGGCACTTAACGATATTACACATCCTGCTATTCGTGAGGAAATGCGACTGCGTATGGAAGCATATGAACGGGAACAGCCGGACAAGCTTGTTTTGGCAGATATCCCGTTAATGTACGAGTCCGGGCTGGAGAGCTTGTACGAGGAAATTATGGTTGTGTACGTACCACGTGATATTCAGCTCCAGCGTCTGATGCTCAGAGACGGTCTGACGGAGGAACAAGCTGGACTTCGGCTGTCCGCACAAATGGATATTGAACAAAAGAAAAACTTGGCCGATATCGTTATCGATAATAGCGGAACACAGTCTGAGACGAAACGACAAATTGATCAATTTTGGCAGCGGAAGGGACTTGCATGAATATTTTGCGAAAGAAAAGAGTCCTGCTCACTTTGTTTGTCGGGTTTGTCCTGATTCTGTTCCTCAATTCAAATTGGATGTCCTGGTTCTATCCGATTCAATATAAGGATGAGATTCGGCAGTATTCACAAACGTATGAAGTGGACCCATTTTTGGTGGCGTCTATTATCCGCGTAGAAACCAATTTTAAAACCAGTAAGCAATCGCATAAGGGTGCACTGGGGTTGATGCAGATTATGCCGAATACAGCAAATTGGATTATGGACAGCGCCCAGATTCAAAAGGTTCCGCTAGACAGTGTCAAGCACGAGCCTGGTACCAATATAGAGCTGGGAACCTGGTATTTGCATAACCTATCCATGAAGTTTCAGGATAATCCTGTAGCAATCGTAGCTGCTTACAATGCAGGGCCGGGTAAAGTTCAAGAGTGGCTCGATAAGGGAGTGTGGGATGGAAAAGAAGAGTCCATTAAGCAAATCCCTTTTGGTGAGACACGACATTATGTACAGCGGGTCATTTATTACTACAGGCAATACACGAAAATTTATAATGATTTTTAAAAGACAAGTTAATGACATGATGAGCCTTTTCGCTTTAAAATGAAAAAAAGCGCAGGACAGGCTGTTTTTAGCAGCCCGTCCATACACTTTTTCTTGTTATTTCTGCATTATTACCGCGATTATTGGTATTGACCTGCCAATTGTTGTTCGGCGATCGTTACGAGGCGTTTTGTGATGTAGCCCCCGATCGAACCGTTCTCATAGGAAGTCATGTTACCTTGGTATCCATCTTGAGGAATGCTGATACCCAGCTCTTGAGCGATCTCATATTTCATTTGCTCCAGAGCGCCGGAGGATCTGCTGACTACCAGATTGTTGGAGTTGCCATTGTTTCCTTGTGCCATTGTTGTTCACCTCCTCGCGATGTGGTAAACATATTATGATCCGTTTTGACAAAATTATTACTAAAAATCTTCGGGAATTTATTGGAAAAAGAAAGTGGTGAGATTATGAAATGTCCGTATTGTGCCTACAATGGCACAAAAGTGTTGGATTCGCGACCTGCGAATGATAACAAGTCCATCCGTCGCCGCCGTGAATGTGAGCAGTGTGCCAGGCGTTTTACCACCTTTGAAATGGTGGAGGAAACCCCACTCATGGTCATCAAAAAAGACGGCAGCCGTGAAGAGTTTAGTCGTGATAAAATGCTGCGCGGTCTCATTCGAGCCTGTGAGAAGCGCCCAGTATCCGTCGAGCAATTGGATATGATCGTATCCCAGGTGGAGAACGCTATCCGCAACACAGCAGCCACAGAAGTCGATAGTCAGCAGATCGGGGAGCTGGTCATGGAACAGCTTTACCCAGTGGATGAAGTCGCCTACGTACGTTTTGCGTCCGTCTATCGTCAATTTAAAGACATCAATATGTTTATGAAGGAACTGAAAACATTGTTATCTAAAGATACAGCCAGCGACTGATCGCTGACTGTATCTTTCTTGGGTCAAGGTGGGAAGATGATTATATTTTTTTTATAAAAGTATTGACACAGGAATAAAAATTTTATATGATATAGAAGTCGCTTGAAACGTTGATTAACTTACTTATGATGGGGCCTTAGCTCAGCTGGGAGAGCGCATCGCTGGCAGCGATGAGGTCAGGGGTTCGATCCCCCTAGGCTCCACCAAACTTTTATTATGGACTCTTAGCTCAGTTGGTAGAGCAGTTGACTCTTAATCAATTGGTCCAGGGTTCGAGTCCCTGAGAGTCCATCCTTTTAGAAAAAACGGCAGAGATGCCGTTTTTTTGTTGTTTATAGATCTATTCCCAGTCTAACCGAGAACAGTTATGGGGTTTTCATTAGCATTTTTTCATTAGCATATCAAAAGAAGTATGGCAAAAAAGAACATCATTGTTTAACGATGACTGACATAATCGGAAAGGGATTTGAGATACTCACCATTCACCAATTTTCTTGGGGCGAATACGGCTGTTAAGAAAGTTAGAGATTTTGAACGCGCGATTTTTTCATCCATCATGGAATGGTCGGCTTCAGGTAAATGAATCACGGACAGCAGTTCTGGAGGTATTTTCTGGCGATAGACTCGCTCGGTACCCTTTACATCAACATTAATATCTTTGCCAGCCAGAACCAAGAGTACAGGAGAATGGAAGTGACTTAATTCTTCGGTGGAATCAGACAGAAAATTTTTGCCTATAAAGCTCCATCTTTCTTTGGAAATCATATCGTCAGGATCGGCTATGCCTAGATATTCTTCATAAGAAGCATGTTTTTTCAGTAACTGTAGAACTTCTTGATCGTAGTTCAATGTCTTTTGAATTTCTTGCGGAGTAGCTCCTTCTTGTTCCATTTCTTTTCTGGTATTAAATTGTCCTTGGGAAATCCAGTTCACGGCAGGCGATACAAGGATGCTGAATGCAATATCATGCTCCTCTTTAACGATCTTCGGAATGACCCATCCTGCTTGACTGGCTCCCCATAGGCCGATTTTTTGCTTATCAATTATCGGTAAGCTTCTTGCCCAGTCTATTGCATATCGGATCTCCTGTGCGCGGTCCTCCATGCTTTGGTCGAGCCAATTGCCAGGAGCGCTGTTAATACCGGGCTTATTCAGTGACAGGGAGGCATAACCCTTGGAAGCGAACTTTTCCCACAGTGGTTTGTATCCATCATCATATGTGTCATTAATAGGACCATCCCCATGGACAAAAACAACCAATCCAACCTTTCCTGAGTAGTTCTTAGGCAAAGCTAATGTACCTGTTAACAGCCCTTTAGGTGTCGCAATTTGTATTTTTTCTTCTGTCATCTTGTAGGAATTTTGATATAGAACAATTAGTATCAAGGCAACAGCCAGAGCTGCCGCAATACCAAAAGTAAGCTTGAATGTTTTTTTCAACGATGCTCTCTCCTCGAATGCAGGTTCTCTTTCCAACTCATCAGATGCCATACAGGCTCCTTGAACCAAAAATGCCGTAACCCATTATACTTGGATTGTTCTACTTCAAACGCCAGTTTGTGATACAAACGGATAGCCCCTTGGTTCTTATACGCTACATGAAGCGTCAATGCATGAAACCCAGATTCAACCGTAAATTGCTGTGCGAAAGCTAGAAGACGGCGTCCTATTCCCTGGTTACGATGACTTGAACGAATCGCCAAATGATCAATGTAACACTCATTTGCAGCGGGGGTATACTCCAGCGCATGCATACCTGTCAAAAATTTAAATACATTGAAGCAACCAAACTGTTTTAGGAGCGGAGCTAAAGAAATGGGATTTGTTTCAGGAAGTGAAGAGGAGGGGGCCTTCCATTTGAGGGAAAGAACACCGACAACATCTTCGTTCTCTTTGGCTACAAATTGTTTCATAGATGAAGAATAAGGATTTTGAACCCAAACCTGCATTAACAACTTCTGTATATCTTGCTCCTCCAGTGTAACAAGAGATTGGAATTTTGCTTTAAACGATTCGACTAAAAGACTGCAAACAGCTTCATGGTCTTGTTTCTGGTATGCAACAATGTCAAAGGATTTTGCACTCATTTAACGCCCTCCAAGATTTATTCTACTTTAACCTGAATTTCGTATTGCAGCTTGTTGTTGTCGAACATCGAAAGATAAGATTTTTCTACTAGAACAATCTTGCTTTGGCAGTTATATTGGTGATGAGCTACATATCGTTCCATTTGTTTAATTTCATAATCAATCTCTGGTTCTTCAATGACGGAAAGATGCTTATAAAGATAGTTGCCCTCTTCCAGAATATAGTCAGCCACATCCGCCGTTTCATAACATAGCTTCGCCTGTCCAGCATCAGACAAGTAATGCAGGTCATTTTCAAATAATCGAGGTGGGGCAGGGCGGTGTTCAAATAGGTTACCGGCAGTGAGCTCTTGACCATTCTCCAATGCAAACCATAGCTTTAAATGACGGGGACCTAATCGTTTGACCTGATACTCATCGTCCTGCTGGGTCCGATTATTATGTTCTTCTAACACTTTGTGAATAAACTGTTCATGCATCTTCAAGTTAGCTATTTCGGCCTGTACCTTCTGCAACGAATGCTCTAAAAGCTGGTTATAGTCATCGGCAGCATAGGAAGTCATACATTCTTGAATCTGATCGACAGGGACATTTAATTTGCGTAATAATAAAATATGCGAAAGCTGATAAATCTCATGAAGCCCGTACATTCGATATTGATTTTCTTCTGTATGTGATGGATACAGGACTCCCTTTTCTTCAAAATATCGCAGTTGATGTACAGATACATTCATGAGCTGAGCAAGCTGGCTGATCGTAATGTGTTCTTTCAATGACAGGACTCCTTACTGATAGTTGAATAACTCCACTATAAACCTTAGGTCAGACCTAGGGTCAATAGAAAATATTAAATCAAATCTTGGATAGGCGTATGTGTCGAGCATTTGATGCCCCACAAGGGGGAGACTGGAGAGTTTACCTGTCGGTGATAACCCGTTATAATCATAAGATTAGTGAGCATAAACAAGATGCTCCGGATGAAGGTTAGAATGGGGAAATCATGTTGAAAACTTTTAAAAAGGTATACATTGAGATAACGAGCATCTGCAATCTCGCATGCAGTTTTTGTCCTCAAACACAGCGTGTCAAAAAATTTATTGATCCGGAAGTCTTTCGAAATGTGCTTGATCAGGTCAAACCACATACGGATTACATCTATTTGCATGTAAAAGGAGAGCCGTTGCTCCATCCGAAAATTGATCTTTTGCTGGAAAGTGCTCATGAGAAAGGCTTGAAGGTCAATATAACCACCAATGGTACCTTGCTGCCGAAGACCGGACATAAGCTGCTTGGGCAACCAGCGCTGCGTCAGATGAACTTCTCTCTCCACAGTTTTGACGGGCATGAAGGCTCCGTGGATCGAGAAGGGTATTTGGGTAATATTTTCACGTTTGTAAGAGAAGCGGTGAAACACAATGTCATTATTTCGTTCCGTCTCTGGAACTTGACTGAAGATAATTTGACTAATGTGCAGCGTCAGCGTAACCGGGAAACACTTGAACGACTGGAGCAAGAATTTGGACTGGACTATCGGATTGAGGAAAAGGTGATACCAGGCAGTGGGGTCAAAATCGCACCAAACGTTTATTTGAATCAAGACCATGAATTTGAATGGCCGAGCCTCAGTGCCCCCGAAGATGACGGAAAAGGCTTTTGCCATGCACTCCGTAGCCAAGCGGCGATATTGGTGGATGGAACGGTGGTCCCTTGCTGTCTGGATGGAGAAGGTGTCATTAATTTAGGTAACGTGCATGAGCAATCTTTTTCCGACATTGTGGAAGGGGAGCGTGCAAACCGTCTGTACTTCGGGTTCTCTAAGAGAGAAGCGGTAGAAGAGTTATGCCGAAAATGCGGGTACCGCAAACGATTTGGAACATAACGGAGATTTGGCAGGTGGAGACTTCGAATCTCTGACAAATCGTTACCTCCGTTTTGAGTTTAGATTCTTAGGAAAAATCCGCTAAACATCAAGGATTTCTTGGTGTTTAGCGGATTTTTTGCATACGTAAAACATACTTACATTCAACTATTAACCAGCGCTTTGGCATACTGTTTGCCTGCCGAGAGAAGGCTGTCACTCAGTTTAGGATCATTAACAGAACGTGCAAGCACAAGAGAACCAACCATACTACTGAACAATGCACTGCCCTTGGACTGATCCATTCCCCCCAAATTGGAGATAAACGTAATCATTCTTTCCAACTCCTGCGTGAATATCTGCCGGATTTCTTCGGAAGAACGGGCTATTTCTACGGAAAGGGCAGGAATAATACAGCCTATTTCTGTTCGATCACGGTGATGGGTGCTTAAATAGTAATCGATGACAACATTAATTTTAGGATCTTGCTTTTCTTGGTCAACGGCCTCCTGAAGCAGTGCGAGGGTATCACTGACGGCATAGCGACAGGCTTCGGCGACTAGCTGTTCTTTGTTATCAAAGTGTGAATAAAACCCGCCGTGAGTTAATCCTGCCCCTTTCATAATAAAGGGCACACTTACATCTTGAATACCGTTGGCACGGAAAGCTTGGGCAGCACTTTCAACGATCTTACTCCGCACTTTCATCTTATGGCCTTTTGGATAAGGCATTGTAATCACTCCACGGGTTTATAATGCTAACTTCAAAATATTATAATCATCATAATAAAACGTGTCAATTTGTCTTCCTATAACGACAACTTCAGAAAGGCTGATCAAGACTATTGACGCTTTTAAAATATGATGATTATAATATATTATAATCATCATATTTTAAATCATGCCATTTTAACAGGAGGTATTAGTTATGAGCAAGCTTGAATCTGTAGAAACACTGGTCATTGGATCAGGGCCAGGAGGTTATGTGGCAGCATTGCGTTCTTCTCAGCTTGGAATGAAAACGGCGATTGTTGAACGCAGTCAGCTAGGTGGAGTGTGCACGAATGTGGGCTGCATTCCATCCAAAGCTTTGATTGCCGAAGCACATCGCTATGAGATACTCAGGCAGGTAAATCAGGCAGATGCAGCGATGTCATTCGTGAATGCTCAGGCTCTCAAACAGGGGATTGTGAATAAGCAGGCAGGCGGAGTTGGCTTTTTAATGAAAACGGCAGGTGTGAGCATTCTGGAAGGGGAGGCGAGTTTGGTTGATGGGCATACAGCCATCATCAATCAAAATGGAGCGGAACAAACGATATCCTTTAAGTATGCCATATTGGCAACCGGCTCCCGTCCAATCGAGCTGAAATCATTTCCGTTTGGCGGACGTATTTTGTCCTCTACAGAGGCGCTTTCGCTTCCAGCGGTTCCGTCCAGCCTGATCGTGATAGGTGGTGGATATATTGGCGTTGAGCTTGGACAAATGTATGCCAAATTTGGAACAAAGGTAATGATTCTGGAGGGAGGGGAACGGGTGCTGCCGGGATTTGAGACGGACCTTGTGGCCCCTGTTGTTAAGCAATTGAAAACAGATGGTGTAAGCATCGTAACTGGGGCGATAGCCGAAAAAGTCGTGCAGAATACGGATACTATTACGCTGCATTATTCAAAAGATCAAGAGCAGCATCATGTCACCGCTGAGTTTGTATTAGTTACTGTAGGCAGAAAACCGAATACGGATGGCAGATTAGGATTGGAGCACGTTGGCTTGCCACTCACGAGCAGGGGGTTGATCGAGACAGACGAGCAGTGTAGAACGGCTATTCCGCATATTTTTGCCATCGGGGATATTACGGAGGGTCCAGCCCTTGCCCATAAGGCTTCCTATGAAGCGAAGATTGCGGCAGAAGCGATTGCAGGTCAAGCTGCTAAAGTGGATTATAAAGCCATGCCGTTGGTTGTCTTTTCTGAACCAGAGCTGGCTAGTGTTGGCCTAAGTGAAACAGAAGCAAAGGAAAAAGCCTTACCGATTGTCATTGGCAGAGCTTCCTTTGCAATTAACGGCAGAGCATTGGCGCTAAGGGCAGCAGAGGGGTACATCAAAATCGTAGCAAAGCAGGGATCGGGGATCGTACTGGGGGCGCAAATCGTCGGCGTCGAAGCTTCAACACTCATTTCCGAGCTTGCTCTGGCTATAGAGATGGGAGCAACCGTAGAAGACTTAGCTCTAACCATTCATCCCCATCCTACATTGGGAGAAGTAATCATGGAGGCTGCGGAGAATGCGATCAGAAAAATGGACCGTCCAAAGTAGAGGCTCCGTATGAAATCACTTCATTGCCTGTGAGAATAATTATCAACTATAATATATTATAGTTTGAATATGAGCGTGAGCAGGCACGTGGATGGTTTAGATCGGGGGCTGAACAAAAGCAATGAAGTTGAATGATCACATTTTGCTGTGGAATCATGTTTTTATACAGGTGATGGATGTTCGTCATAAGAAGATCGAAGAAGGGGAGGAGCTACGAACCTATCGACTTCCTGCCAGTGCGTTCTTGTATGCCGTTCGTGGAAACGCACGGGTACGGTTGGATAACAGTATTCACAGGGTAGAGCGTTTCCATGTACTGCATGGCGGAAAAGGAATGTGCCTGAGTATCCTGGCGGAAGAGGTGCTTGAATATTACATCATTTTGTACAAGGCAACGTTGGCCCTGCCTAGCCGCAAAGAGATTGCACAATTGCTGGAAAAGGAAAATCCTTTTCAGAACCAGTATGCTTTCGCACCTCATTACCCACTGCCCCTGTACGATAAAGTGAAGCTGTTGGAGCAAGAATGGCGTGAAGCTTCCGGACTTGGCAAACTGCATGTCAAAGCCTTATTTCAACAATTTGTATATGAGTTGTTGCAGCAGTTGTATCGGCAGGGCATTGAGCCTCTTAAGCCCGACCTGGTATCGCAGGCTGTAGCCTATATTCGTGAGCATTTTAGTCGGCCTATGGCACTTGAGTCCATTGCAGAGGAGCTAGAATGCAGTATTGGACATTTATCCAGGTTGTTCAAAAATAAAATGCATACCAGTCCGATTCATTACTTGGGCCAAGTAAGAGCAGATCGAGCGGCAGAACTGCTAATGCAGACGGACGCCACTTTGCAGGAGATCGCAGAGCGTGTGGGATATCCAGATGCCCATTCTTTAAGTCGCAGCTTCAAGAAATATAAGGGACTATCTCCCGTACGATTCAAAAAGGAACGGGAGCATCATGCTCAGAAGCAAGATCAGGATATGCCCCAAACGATGCTTAAATATGCCCTTCAGCGGACATCTTTCGCACGTTATACTGATATTGATTATCAATATCGGTATAACGCGGAAGGAGATTTGTTTATGCACGGAAGAGTCAAAATAACGGCCATGATGATTATGCTGTGTTTATCATTGATGCTGGGAGCTTGCTCGGCTCCGACGAATACAAATGGAAGCTCGCAAACGAAGGCTAATCATACAGCAACATCATCCAACAGCGATGGACAAGCGGCAGTGCAAGCACAGACAAGAACGGTTAAGACATTAAAAGGCGATGTGGAAGTACCTGCAAACCCGAAACGAGTGGCGTCGGATCAGTATATGGGTCATCTTTTGAAGCTGGGGATTATTCCAGTGGGGGTCAGAAGCTTTATGCTGAATGAGGCTTGGATTGATCAATCGGGATATCCCAAAGAGAAATTGGCCGGAATCAAGGATCTCGGTGAATTTCCTATGGATTTGGAGGAACTGACTGTTCTGCAACCGGATTTAATTATCGGTTCAATCGAAAAGAACATCGACAGCTACCAAAAGGTAGGAACGACTGTGTTCCTGCCGTATTGGGAAGGCGAATCTACAGCGGGACCACTGGATAAATTCCGCAGAATTAGCGAAATCTTTGGCAAGCAGAAAGAAGCCGAGCAGTGGATTACTGAATACGAGAAGAAAGCTGCAGAGGCCAGAACGAAAATTCAAGGTATCGTTAAAAACGGAGAGACGGTTTCAATTGTACAAGTCGCCAATAAATCGATATATATTTTGGCAGCAAAAGGCGGCAATTACGGAAGTCCGACCATTTATCAGATGCTAAAGCTGCCACCTACTAAAAAGGCATTGAACATGAAAGAAGGATTTGAAAATATTTCGCTTGAAGTTTTACCCGAGTATATGGGAGATCACATCTTTGTATACGGTTCAGAAGATGAAGGGGCTAATCAGATTCTGCATAGTGAGCTATGGAAAGGCCTTCCGGCTGTAAAAAAAGGACAGGTTTATATGTACGGTTCATTCAGCGATAAAGGGGATGAGTTTGTGATGGAAGACCCTTATTCATTGGAGCTTCAATTGGATACCATAGTTAATCTCTTATTAGCCCACAAAAAATAAAGCTGAATACAGCTATAAAAATCGAAAATACTTACCGATGAAACACTTGATTCATAGACAAAAAAACTGCTAAAACGAGGGTAAACCTCTGTGTTTAGCAGTTTTTTTGTCGTAATTCAACAGAGGCACTCACCTCAGTCGCTTATTGTAGTCGTCACTACGCCATTAATGACTGCCGTTCGCTGCAACGTCCCCGTTTACAAAAAACAGTGACTATTCTCACAAAAAACGACATCTTCCGACACTGGAATGCCATATTATAGTAAGTGTTGATAGGCTATAATCGTAGCAGTGAAAACGGATTTTCACAAAAATTTATTAGAGTCAGGATTGGTGGTTCAAATAATGAAGCTGGCAACAAAATTAACTTGGATGATGCTCATCATATTGCTTCTCGTAGGCTCCTCCATTGGATACTTCGGATATCGTACCGCTTACCATCAAGTGGATGAAGCTGCTGGAATCGAGCTGGTGGGTTGCGCCAATATTACGACTGGCCTTATAGATCCTGCGGATATATCGGCTCTGGTCAGTGGAGATAACAGCAAACTTGCTGCCATTGAAGACCGGATCGGCTGGATTGTAGCACATAAGCCTATTTTTAAGGAGGCTTTTATTATCTCTTTGGATGGAAAAATTTTGGCCGCCGATGCCAACTTTAAGCAAAGAGGCTATCAAGCTGGCGATTCCTTCTATTTTACAGACGAAGACAAAGAAATGATAACTACCATGAAGCATTCAGCATATTCCAAGGTTTATACATATGAAGGAACCTCGCTCAAAACTGGATACGGCCCCATTTATCAGGACCATGATCCCACCAAGCCCATTGTTGCACTGATGGCCATCAATTTTGACGGCTCGTTAATTCAGGAACGGACGTTGGATATTATTGTTCAGCCCTTTATTATTGGCGGCTCCATTTTCATGGTGGCTATCCTTGTTGTTTACCTGTTGATTCGCCATATGGTAAGTCCGCTTACCAAGCTGTCAGCCTCTGTGAACACCATTACCAAGGGCGACCTTACCCATGAACCGCTTCTCTTCAAAAACAAGGATGAAATCGGGACGCTGGCCCGCGACTTCAACGATATGACAATGAACCTGCGCAACCTGATTACCCAGGTCAATGACACCTCTATGCTGGTCGCTTCTTCCTCTCAAGAGCTGTCTGCCAGCGCACAGGCAACGAACCGTGCTGGAGAGCATAGCGTGAATGTTACGATTGAGTTGGCTGATGGGGCGCATACCCAATTGCAAAACCTGGAAGGAAGCTATAAAGCTATTCAGGATATGTCCCGCTTCATCAGCGATATTGCTGGCAATGCGGACATCGCAATGAACAAGGCCGCGGATAATGTCCAGAAAGCACGCCTTGGCCGGGAATCAATGGATTCCACCACCTCCCAAATGGGAGTTGTCAGCGAAAGCATCGGCGATCTCTCAAGCATTATTCATACGCTTGGCAGCCACTCCAAGGAGATTGAGAACATTGTCGGCACCATTGCCAGCATCGCCGAGGAGACCAACTTGCTGTCTTTGAATGCAGCGATAGAAGCTGCGCGCGCCGGAGAAGAAGGTCAGGGCTTTGCCGTTGTCGCTGGCTCTGTCCGCAAATTGGCCGAACGTTCTGCCAATTCTGCCACACAAATCAGCGAACTGATCAGTCTGATTATCGCCCAAATGGACAAGGCAGGAGAAACTATGAAGCGTTCCACGAACGAAATGATGCAGGGCAAGGAGTTGATCATATCAGCCGGGCGCTCCTTCTCCGAGATTGAAGTCTCCATCTCCGACATGTCTTCCCAAAGCGAGCAAATATCAGCCACAGTTCGGGATCTGGCGCTGATCTCTGAAGAGCTCGTTGAAGCCATTCAGAATACCGTAATGGTCTCTAACCATACGGTTAAAGGGGCAGAGTCCCTGTCCGCCTCTTCGGAGCAACAGCTTGCTGCCATGCAAGAAGTGGAATCCTCCGCAGCGCTCCTCTCATCACTGGCCGAGAAGCTTCAGGTGCTTGTAGAGAACTTCAAGATTTAAATATTCGAGGTTCAAAGAGAAATAAACCGCTAAAGACGAGGATAAACCCTGTGTTTGGCGGTTTTTTATAGTAATTTTACGAAGGCATTCTCTCAGTCGCTTATGGTAGTCGTTACTGTGACATTGTTGACAGAGGTTGAGGAAGCACTAGAGTTGAAATTAACAACCTCAACGACTACTGTTGCACCAACAATCAGGCCTGTATTTATAATTAGATTTGTAGCAGAAAGCGTTGTTAAGCCGCCTCGCTGCAACGTCCCATTTACAAATACATTGTAGTATCCGCTACTGGTCGGAACAACAAGACTGTTTGCCGCGACTGAAGTACCACTATCATTTGTGAAATTTTGTGCCGGGATAGTGGTCACTCCACCTAATATATTACCAAGCACGACAATAGCTGTGTAACGATTAACCACTGGAGTGACATTGATACTTGTTGTAATAGCAATGTTTCCAGATACGATACTGTCTGCTTCCAGATAGATTCGAATAATAGACATAGGAATTCCTCCATTCCTAATATTCCAGATAAATATTATAGTTTATGTGAATATTCTAGATATGGATTGGATGGGGGAGGAGTCTTCCAATTATTTCTCTTTGTTCAAGCTTCTTTGGGCCCGGGTTACTATTCGCTTCGTTTCTTTGGTATCCGAAATCATCAGCCATGCATTACAAACTTGAAGAACCCATTCTGGGTTGGTTTTGCTGGCGTCATTCAACCAATTACCAACGGAGTCCTGGACATATTTGGCCGGATCGGACTGAACAGCCTCCAAGAGAGGAAGAGCCAGCTCGGGATGTTCTTTTAGTTCAGGGATGTGCTTGGCCCAAACGCCTTGTGGCCGGATTAATTCAATGGCAAAACGACGTATGTTAGCATCCTCATCTCGCACCCAACTGTCTAACAGGGCAAGCCCTTCAAGCAGTTGCAAGGATATGGATTCTCTCACGGCCATCCAGGCTATTTCACGTACTCCGAAATGGGAATCGGCTGCAAAGGGGCGAATGCCAGCCAATTTTTCCTTTACACTTAAACGGGGATCAATCCCGATGATGTAGGCAGCCCAGCAGCGAATGCTGTCTGAAAGATGGGAGGCCATCGCATCAAAGATGCGAATACGTTCTTCTATCGCTTGTTGCTCAAACACATGAAGCCACGCTCGCGCGATTGCGGGTATCATTTTCATGATCTTCTTTTCCTTCAGCTGATTCAATTCGGTCATGAAGACATCGGATGATCGCTGCAAGCCAAATTCATCAAGAGTATTTTGCAATAGTACAACATGATCGACAGCCAGCCATTCGGTGAGATTCACCGTCTCAAGCCGCCCCTGCTGTAGCAGCTGAAGCACATCATTAGGAATATCTGACCCTTTGCGGGCCCCTTTTCGGTGTAACATTTCATTCACTCCATATCGTAAATTGTCTGATAGGTATACGATACTTTTTTGGGTAGGAGTATAGATGTAATGTAGTTTACAACTTCATTAGCTTTTCGCGATGGATGTAAATCGTCTTAAAGCCGGTTTTAATGACCTTTTCTTTGACAAGCTCCTGAAGAGCAGTTGTTACAGCCTCACGGGTGGCCCCGACCAGATTCGCAATTTCCTGATGGGAGAGAGGAAAATTGATTTTGCAATACTCTTCACGGCTTTGGAGGGCGAACTGATCGGACAATTTCAGAAGAACATACAAAATTTTATCCTGTAAATTTCCCAAAGCTAAATGCTGGGCCAGACTGCTCATTCCTGAGATTCGGTCACTTAACACCTTGATCATGTTCATCATGAACCGGGGATGTTCTATTAAAAAATGCTCGAATCGGTCTTTGTCCATCCGGCAGATATCGCATTCTTCTATCGTTTCTATATACATATCCCTTGTCCCCAGTGAAATCATATCCATTTCACCAAATACATTTCCTTCGCTGAGGATATCCAAAGTAAATTGCTTTCCGTCAGCGTTTAGCTTATACAGACGTACTTTTCCCTTTTTCACAAAATAAAGTCCCTCGGAAAAGGTCTCTGGGGTTTGTATAAAGTTTTTTTTCGCTATAGTCGTAATGGAGGTCATTTGGTCCATTTCAATTAAATCTTCTAATGAGAGACTATGAAGCAAATTAAATTGGGACAGGTATTGAATGCTATTCATATGTTCTCCTTTTCGTTGCACAGGGTATACAGAATCATAATACAATTATAGCTTCTCTGAGGTATTTTGACCTCTATTACTCACTTGTTTGCGCTAGAGTGAATAATGAATTTTGGGGAATCTGTCGGATTTATGTAAAGGGGAGGTTGGTATAAAATAGATATGCATGTTTGATAGTAGATACATAAAGAGTGAGGTAATAACGATGATTAAATTAAAAGATGTAGGCAATTTCGAGGTTCTTCCTGAGATAGCGATGCATATCGTTCAAGGCAATATATCCGCTTTACGCCAAGCTCTGACCGAAGGCTGGGATATAGAACAAGGGATCGTACTCAGTAAATATACGACATTAAGTCCATTGGATATTACACTCATCACTGAGCAAATGGAAGTCTTGAAGCTACTGGTCGATGAGGGGGTTCAACTTAATGTGAAGGATAATCCCGCATTCCTGACGGCTGTTCGCTATGGTACCGAAGAGATTGTCCGTTATGTGGTCGCCCATGGCGCCAAGCTGGACGGGAAAAATCATGTCAAATCCGGTGCCTATGAGCAAGCCTACTACGGTAACAAAAGCAATATGCTGCTTATCCATGAGTTGGGCCTCGATATGAAGCAGCATGCTGGAGCAACACTCCGCAACGCAGTTAGTAAGCATGACCTGAAAACAGTAGCATTACTATTGGAACATGGCGTAGATATTAATTTCAATGCCCCAAATATGGTATATCCTTATAAAGCCACGCCTTTGACAGTGGCGGCACGCAACAATGATTTTGCGATGGTGAAGTATTTGGTTCAGCAAGGCGCTGATGTGACGCTGGCAGAAAAAGATGGAGAACGGGCATATACAATTGCACTAAGTAATAAAAACGTGGAAATGGCTGAGTATTTAAAGTCCTTAGAGCCTCCAGCATTTCATAATCTGGAAAATAAACGACATGCTTTGAAAAGCTACAAGCTTCCGAAGGATCTTATAGCCTTTCTGACGGGGGATCAGCTCCGTGTGGACCTGCCAGAAAATGATCTTGATATTCAATTTGTTGATTTCTTCTCATTCATAGATACGGTTGAGATGAAGGTGGGTCGGCAAAAGCTGTTGCGTCTGTCTCTAAAAGTAGATAATTACTCGGATATTATATTGGTGTGGAATCCGAAGCAGAAGTGCCTGGGTTATTATGACGAGGAGCATCAGGAATATGCGGATGTGTGCAGCTTTGCCGAGTTTCTTGCACAGCCGGAAGATTATCTGGAGAAGATTATTGAGGGTGAATATTTATCATAACGAGGTGAGCCATGAATGCGGTATGCACGCAGTCATGGCTCTTGTTATTTTAAAATACAGCGCTAGTGTACACAGATGCCTAATGCTCATCAGGAATGGTTACGTATGAGCTGAATGAGATTTAGGGTAGCGGTAGATAGGGGTTCGTTCTTGCGGGTACAGATGGCGATTGAATTGAGAAGCTGGATGTCTTCTACATATACCCGGCACAGCTCGCCGCGTTCTACATATTCATATTCTTGTTTGAATTTTGCAATCCAGGCCGGAATGAGATAATGAGCCGGTAAATAAGTAGCTGCTAGCCGGATATGACCATGGGCTCCATCACGATAATCTTGAGATAATTGTTCGATTTGCTGTTCGACGACAAAGAGCCGTTTGGCGAGTACAGCAAGTTTTTCACCAGCATCCGTTAAGGCAATCCCTTCCTAGCGGCATGAGCAGTGAGAGAGAGATTTCTTTTTCGAATTTTTTAATCTGGGCGGTAACCGCAGGTTGGCTAATATTTATAAGTTCAGAGGCACGTGTCACACTCCCTAATAATTCATTTACAATCAAATTGTAAGTTAATCCAAAGGAGAGTGGAGCAATCAAACGAACACTTGGGATCAAGTAGACCAGTATATCTCGGAGAGTCTCATTCCGCATGATGCTGTCTTGGAACAAGTATTGGCTACTAACCAAAAGGCGGGACTACCTCCGCATGATGTATCGCCCAATCAGGGAAAGCTATTAAATATCCTTGCTTAAATGCAGGGAGCGCGACGCGTGCTAGAGATCGGTACTTTGGGAGGCTACAGTACAGTCTGGTTGGGAAGGGCGTTGCCGAAGGATGGAAAAATAGTTACGCTGGAAGCCAACCCGATCCATGCTAAAATTGCCCGGTCGAATATATCGCTGGCTCAGTTGGATGGAATGGTGGAACTTCGGGAGGGAGAAGCTTTGGAGCAGTTAGCACAGATGAAAGAGGAGGAAGTTGAGCACAGACCCTCAGGTGCAGGGAGTAAGAAAGTTTTATGATATGCTGGCTGAAGAATCAAGAATTACAGCTACAGCTATCCAAACCGTGGGGAGCAAGGGGTATGACGGTTTCGTCATTGGAATCGTTAAGGGCTGAACGCTAAGCGTCTCGATTGGCTAAACACAAAGGGGATCAGTCCTCGTGTTTAGCTTTTTTCTGAGTAGAGAAGATGGGGACGAATTGTGCGCATAATGGTAAAATAGTACTGATGGAAGCCTTAGAACGTTTTTGAACGTTTACTGCTGAATTCCTATGTAAGAAGAATGAATTTACATAAAAGTAGATGGATTTTCTTTAAAATGTAAACGCAATCATAATGATTGGATCAGGAATTCACCATTTTGTAAAAAAATGAATTAGAAATGAATTTTTTTGAATCTTTTTGAAGAAAAATGATTGTTTTTTGTCAAGTTTGTGGTACGATATGAACAGTTGGGGGAATGATGATGCTGACGGAAGAAAGATACAAGTTAATAATACAGCGCTTACAAGAATGTGGTGTTGTAAAGTTGCAAGAATTGGCTGATCTGTTGGGAGCTTCTGAGTCAACGATTCGGCGTGATTTGATAGATCTTGAGGGCCGTCAGTTGCTCAAGCGGATTCATGGCGGGGCAACCTTGCTGAATCAGAAAAGTCAGGAACCTGGCATGGAAGAAAAAACATTCAAAAACGTTCAAGAAAAAAATGCAGTGGCCCGTATAGCAGCCAAAGAAATTTTGGATGGCGAATGTATTTATCTGGATGCGGGAACAACAACGATGGCGATGATTCCTTACATTGAAGCTAAAGACGTGACGGTCGTGACGAATGGACTATCCCACGTAGAAGCACTGGTAAGCAAAAGAATCAGAAGCTATCTACTGGGAGGGATGATGAAAATTCATACCAAAGCCGTAATCGGGAGTATTGCCCTACAAAATTTGGACAATTTTCGATTCGACAAGTGCTTTCTAGGAACGAACGGGGTGGATATGGAAATGGGGTATACGACTCCTGATCCTGAAGAGGCGCTGATCAAGCGGCGTGCCCACCAGCTGTCTGGCAAAACGTATGTGTTAGCCGATTCCAGCAAAATTGGAGAAGTAACCTTCGCCAAACTGTTCGAGCTCAAGGAAGCTATACTTATTACCGAATCGATGCCAGAACGGTCACGCCGATCCATCGCTCAGAAAACTAAGATAATCGAGGGATAACAATGATATATACAGTAACGCTGAACCCTTCCATTGATTATATCGTGGAAGTTGATGATTTGAAGCTTGGTGATTTGAACCGGATGAAACGTGATTTAAAACTGCCAGGTGGTAAGGGAATTAATGTATCACGTGTACTGAACCAGTTGGGAGCAGATAGCACGGCGATTGGTTTTCTCGGAGGATTCACAGGCAGGTTTATCGACGATACATTGCGGGAAGAATCCATTAAAACTGATTTTGTAATTATCGAAGATGACACACGGATTAACATTAAGCTCAAGCATGGCAATGAAACGGAAATTAACGGTTTGGGACCTGCGATTCGTGAGCAAGAGGCCGATGCGTTGGTGCAAAAGCTGGCGGGACTCCAGAAAAATGACATTGTCGTCTTGTCGGGAAGTATCCCGCCGTCACTTGGAGGAGACTTCTATGATCGGCTGATTAGCGTATGCCAGCAAACTGGAGCTGAATTCGTCATCGACACCACAGGTGAGGCGCTGATGAAGGCACTGGTTCATAAACCGCTGCTCATCAAGCCGAATCACCATGAGCTGGCTGAGTTGTTTGGCGTAACTATTCATTCAAAGGAGGAGATCGTCACTTACGGTCGTAAGCTGCTGGAAGCAGGTGCAAAAAATGTACTGATTTCCATGGCAGGAGAAGGGGCTTTGTTCATTACGGCAGATGAAGTGTATCACGCAAATGTACCAGCAGGAACGGTGAAAAATTCTGTAGGCGCAGGTGATTCAATGATTGCTGGATTCGTGGGTACGCTGGCTCTTCATGGCGATCCGATCGAAGCATTCCGTGCAGGGGTGGCATCCGGAAGCGCAACTGCGTTCTCCGATGATCTGGCTACTAGAGAGAAGATTGAACAATTACGGCCGCAAGTCACGATTTCAAAACAGTAATCCAGCTGCATCATGAGCTTATTATGCGTGTGTCAACACGCTGATCGAACTTAGGAGAGTGTGAAAAATGAGAATAACAGACCTGATGATTAAAGAAACGATGATCATGGACCTGCAGGCGACGACAAAAGACGAGGCGATTGAGGAGCTCATCGCTAGTCTCGAAGCAAGTGGACGTATTAATGACCGGGCGTTGTTTAAAGAAATGATTTACAAACGCGAAGCAGAATCCAGCACTGGAATTGGCGGCGGCATTGCGATGCCGCATGCCAAGACCAAAGCCGTGAATGAAGCGACCGTCGTTTTCGCCAAAAGCAGTAAAGGCGTAGAATTCGAATCGTTGGACGGTGAGCCGGCGAAAGTATTCTTTATGATTGCGGCTCCGGAGGGAGCAGCAAATACGCATCTTCGCACATTGGCTGCCCTTTCCCGGCTGTTGATTGATACCGATTTTATCGGGAGCCTTATGAAAACGCAAACACCGGATGAAGTATCTATGCTGTTTGATACCAAGCAGGCGGAAGAAGAAGCTGCCAAGAAAGCAAAAGAGGCTAAGAAAGAGGATGCCAAAGCACAGCAAACGCCAGACGTTATCGTTGGCAATCCGAATTCTGACGAATTTGTGGTTGCAGTGACCGCTTGTCCTACAGGCATTGCACACACGTTTATGGCAGAAGATGCTCTCATTAAGAAAGCGAAAGAAATGGGTGTAAATATCCGTGTAGAGACGAACGGCTCGGAAGGCGCACAAAACGTACTGACAGCGGATGAAATTCGCCGTGCCAAAGGTGTAATCGTTGCAGCTGACAAGAAGGTTGAAATGGCCAGATTTGACGGTAAACCTGTATTGCAAAGACCGGTAAGCGACGGTATCCGTAAATCTGAGGAACTGATCCGCAAAGCGCTGAATGGCGATGCCCCAATTTATCGTAGTGAAGGTAAAGGCAGCGCTGATGAGTCGAAAGCGGAGAAGAGCAGCGTGGGCAGCAAAATCTACAAGGATTTAATGAACGGTATTTCTCATATGCTGCCATTCGTTGTAGGCGGGGGGATTTTGTTAGCAATTTCCTTCTTGATTGAACAAGTGGCAGGAGAAGACAATGTATTGTTCCAACTGTTGCAGACAATTGGCGGTGGAACAGGTGCGTTCCACTTCCTGATTCCGATACTGGCCGGATTTATCGCGATGAGCATTGGAGACCGCCCGGCACTGATGCCAGGTATGGTTGGGGGTCTGATGGCTGTAAACTCTAATGCAGGTTTCCTTGGCGGTCTGGCAGCTGGTTTCATGGCTGGTTATGTGGTGATCTTCCTGCGTAAAGCTTTTGCAGGTCTGCCGAAAGCGCTGGATGGTTTAAAACCAATCTTGTTATACCCTGTATTTGGACTCCTAATTTCAGGCGCGATTATGTTCTACCTGTTCGATCCGATTTTCGGTGGTATTAATACGTGGCTTGTCAATGTTCTGAACAATTTGGGAACAGGTAATGCAGTTATTTTGGGTCTGATTCTGGGCGGAATGATGTCGATCGACATGGGTGGACCTTTTAACAAAGCAGCTTACGCATTTTCGATCGGTGTCTTTACTTCCAGTGGTAACACGAACGGAGCTATGATGGCGGCTGTTATGGCAGGTGGTATGGTACCTCCGTTGGCGATCGCATTAGCTTCGACGTTCTTCAAAAATAAGTTTACTGAGCAAGAGCGCAAGTCTGGCTTGACGAACTATGTACTTGGATTGTCCTTCATTACGGAAGGAGCCATTCCATTCGCAGCTGCTGATCCTCTGCGTGTCCTGACCTCTTGTATTGTAGGTTCAGCGATTGCTGGTGGTCTGACGCAGTTCTGGCAAATCAATCTTCCAGCTCCACATGGCGGAATTTTTGTAGCAGCTCTTGCCAATCATGCTTTGTTGTTCTTGCTTGCAGTGGCGATTGGTTCCGTGATTTCCGCGCTCATTCTGGGATTGTGGAAAAAACCGCTCGAAGCGAAATAACGGGTATCACAGGAGTGAAAAAATAAAAAGAGGGTCACATTTCCTTAGGCCTTCAAAATAGTAAAGCCGCTAAACACCAGGTTTCTGAGTGTTTGGCGGCTTTTTCTTTATGCAAAGGTGTCGGCTTTGCCTATATAGCTTATTAGTAGTTATTGCATTGGAGCTATAGCCTACAAAGCTCCTTAACCAGCTGTATAAACAGCTTTCGGGCCGAAGACATATACTGCTGGTGATGGTTGTTTTGTAATAGTCCAATAGGAATATTCGGGTCTATTAACTGGAGGGGGACGGTGACCAGCTCCTCCCGCAAAGGCATTGACGATAGAACCACTCCAACTGAAGGAATCGTTTTTACAAATGTGGGGATCGACGAGATTTGACTGACAGTATAAAAAAACGGCATCGACGGGAAGCGGGAAAGTTCTTTTTCCAGTCGTATATGGTACAAGCAGTTCTTACCTCCGACGATAAGCGGGTACTCGTACAGATCTTCGAGATGAAGCTCACTTTTTACCGCAAAAGGGTGATTACGGGACACAATAAAGGCGATGTGTTCGTGATATATGGGTTCAAAGTGTAAGGAAGGAATCGAGTGAGGTTCCCCAGAGATTGCAAAATCCAGCTTACCGTCCACCAAAGCATTTGCGAGTGCATCCGTGTTTCCAACTGTAAAATGGCACGTAATATTCGGTTTATGCTCTCGAAACTGCTGTAGAACCAAGGGCAGTACGGTAGCCGCCACCGTTTCAATCACACCGATATGAAGCGTGCCAATCTCCTCCTTTTTCAGAGACTTCGCCTGGTCCATTACAAAATTCCAATGCTGAATAAGCCCGTCTATCTCCTCGGCATATAGTTTGCCTGGGGACGTTAACTCCGCATCCCAACCCCTTTTAAAAAGCTGAAATCCCAGCTCTTTCTCTAACCTCTGGATTTGGCTCGTGACTGTAGACTGAGCGTAGTTTAATTTGGCAGCAGCTTTTGAAAACGTTCCTTCTTCGATTATGGTACGAAATGTAGTTAATTCTTTCAGATCCACGCATGCTCATCTCCATCGGTGAAATTGAATATATTTATGATTATTTTCAATTATACAGATGAAAGTAAGGGGAGTACAATTATCTTATCCCAACGGATAGGAGAGATGAACATGCCATTTGTACGAGTTGGCTACATGGAGCAGCAATACACAGAGCAAGAGTTACCTTGGATTAGTCGTTGTATCATGAATGCTTTGATCGAACATTTTCAGGTTCCGGAAAAAGATTACTTTCAGGTTTTTCATGCTCATAAGCAAAGCGAGTTTTATTATAGTCCCGATTATTTGAATGTACCCAGAACAGATAAGCTGCTGTATATCCAAATTACAATGGGAACGGGTAGAACTACGGAACAAAAAAAGAGTTTCTACCAAAAGTTAGCGGAACTCTTATCTATTGAATGTAAGGTTAGACCGGAGGATGTATTTGTAACACTGGTAGAGACTGAATTAGAGGATTGGTCCTTTGGCAACGGACTTGCCCAGATGATTGTATGAAGCATAAATTGATCAGATCGAGTGTTCGGGTAACGATCGGTGATTTTGCTCCCGCTTTTGTAGGTTATACGGAGGATGTTCTTTTTGGAGATGTATGGAGAAGAAGTGAGCTATCTCTCAGAGAACGGAGTCTCATCACCGTCTCCGCATTGGTAGCGGGTGAGCATGTAAATCAACTCCCTTATCACCTGAAACTGGCCAAGGAGAACGGGATTTCGGAGGAAGAACTGGTTGAGGTCATTACACAGCTTGCCTTTTATGTAGGATGGCCTCGGGCAGCCTCAGCTATTCAGGTTGCCAAAGAGGTATTTTGTAAAGAAAAAGAGAGTTAAGCATGAACCTAAAAAAACCGCTAAGCACAAGGGATTCCGAGTGTTTGGCGGTTTTTTGGTATGGCATACAAATGGAGAAGCGAAGGACTATCTGATCAGATGCAGGCAAAAGTCCAGATCAGCCTGCAGATGCTCCTTCATCAGCCGTTCTGCTGTATCGCCGTCATGTGCGCGGATAGCCTCACAAATATGCTGGTGCTCATCAATCAGAAAGGGACGATGATAGTAGACGACCGTATGACGGAATAAATAAATAACGGATTGCATCCGATCAAACAAATCAATCATCATCGAATTATTGCTGGCTTTCATAATGATCTCATGAAACTCTTTGTTCGCATGCATCACCTCATCCAGCGAGCCGGAACGCCCGATGTCCACACATTGCTCCAAAGCCAGTAGCTCTGTCTCGGACAAGTAGGCAGCCGCGCTGCGCGCCGCATGTCCTTCAAGCAGCATCCGTAGCTCAAAGGTATTGCGCAGGTCGGTTTCAGATAGCTTGACTACACGTTTATTGACGATAAGCCCTTCCTGCTCCAATTTGCGGATGGATTCACGGATAGGCGTGCGGCTTACACCGAGCTGCGTGGCAAGCTTTTCCTCAACCAACTTGGTTCCTTGAGGGATGGTTCCGTTCAGTATCATATCACGCAGTGTTTCATAAGATTGCTGGTGCGCCGTTCGAGAGTTATTGCTGCTGTACTGCATGTCATTCACCTCTACGTCTACTTTAGCGAAAAGATGGAGGTTAAACAATGTCTATCCTATATAATCGATAAAATTGATACAAATTTTAAATTTTTGTATACAAAAATGAATTTATTGTGTACAATCGCAAATATAAAGACGAATTAATAGCGCTTACATGTGATAAAAAGCGTTTACAAATGGATTTATCTAAAATTCTGAATAGGAAATCGAATTCGAAAAGCTATGGAGGGACTTTAACATGACAAAGAAAATTGGATTTATTGGATTAGGTATTATGGGTCGTCCGATGTCGTTAAATCTTTTGAAAGCGGATTATGAGCTGGCCGTATTTGATATTAATCAGGAAACCGTCACTGCTTTGGTTGCGTCAGGCGCACATGCAGCGGCATCCCCGAAGGAAGTTGCAGAGCGCAGTGAAATCATTTTTACGATGTTGCCGAATTCCAATCATGTGAAAGAAGTCATTTTGGGCGAGAACGGGATTTTAAAAGGGGCTAGTATTGGAAGCGTTATCGTAGATATGAGCTCGATTTCTCCAGTCGTCTCCAAAGAGCTGTCGGTGAAAGCCGTTGAGGCTGGTCTGCACATGCTGGATGCCCCTGTCAGTGGTGGCGAACCGAAAGCAATTGATGGGACATTGGCGATTATGGTTGGTGGCAAAGAATCAGTGTTTGAGCATGTCTTGGATGTTCTGCATGTGCTGGGTCAGGATGTCACCTTGGTTGGTGATAACGGCTGCGGCACAACGGCAAAGCTGGCTAACCAGATCATGGTGAACCTGAATATCGCGGCCATGTCCGAAGCGCTTGTATTTGCAGCCAAGGCGGGAATTAATATTGAAAAAATGGTGCAAGCGATTCGCGGTGGATTGGCAGGCAGTGCGGTACTGGATGCTAAAGTTCCTCTGATCTTGCAACGGAATTTTGTAGCTGGGGGTCGGATTGATATTAACCTCAAGGACATCACGAACGTTATGGAAACCGCGCATGACATCGGTGTACCGTTGCCACTTAGTAGCCAACTGCTGGAAATATTCCACGCACTCAAAGTGGATGGTAAAGCGGCGGATGATCACGGCGGAATCGTGCAATATTTTGAAAAACTCGCAGGCGTACAGGTAAAAGCAGAGTAGTAGAGCATGCTAATCAAGAATTTGAATAAGGTGGAGATCACATGAATGTAAATGCAGGATATACTTCGTTGTTAGCTCTTCAAGCAGAATTGCCTCCTGAATGGGACAGCAAAGGATTGCGTCAGGAAATTCGCCGGATTAATGACGCCAGAGGACGGAAAATTATCGTATTAGACGATGATCCGACCGGGGTACAAACCGTTCATGATATTGATGTTTTGACGCAGTGGGATGAAGCATTGCTTCGTGAAGCATTCGACTCACCGGAAACGCTTTTTTATATCCTGACCAATACACGCGGACTTGATGCGCAAACCGCAGAACGGATTAACCGCGAGATTTCTCGCAACGTACAGGCTGTCGCCACCGAAAAGGGAAAATCATTTACCTTTGTCAGCCGTAGTGATTCCATGTTGCGTGGGTATTACCCGCTGGAAACGGACGTACTGGCAGAAGAAGGATCGCGTCAAAGTGGACGGAGCTACGACGGTCATTTGATCATTCCAGCCTTTTTCGAAGCTGGACGAGTAACCGGAGGCAACACCCACTATATGGTGGAGGATGATACGCTAATCCCCGTACATGAGTCGGAGTTTGCCAAGGATAAGGTATTTGGCTATGAAAACGGCGATTTAACCGCTTGGGTGGAAGAAAAGACAGAAGGCCGTATTCATGCCTCGGAATGTCTTGTTATTTCACTGGAACAGATTCGCAAGGGACCAGACGCTGTGCAAGAAGTATTGCTACAAGCGAAGGATAACGTACCAATCATCGTCAACGTGCTTTCGTATGCGGATATGGATGTAGTATCACTGGGGCTGCTGAAAGCAGAAGAGCAAGGGAAAACGTTTATTTTCCGCACAGCTGCTTCTTTTGTGAAATCGTATGCCGGGATATCTGACCAGGAATATTTGCCAAAGGAACGACTGATTGCAAGTGGACAGGAAGGTCACGGTGGTATTGTGGTCGTCGGTTCCTATGTTCAAAAAACAACAAAACAGCTGGAGCAGTTACTTACGTACCCGGAAATTGTGGGTCTTGAAATTGATGTGGAACGGGTGTTGGATTCTGAGGGCTACACACAGGAATTAAGCCGTGTTATCGCAGAAGCCAATACACAACTGGCTGCGGGCAACAATGTGGTGGTATACAGTAGCCGCAAACTCATTGCGGTAGATAATAAAGCTGATAATTTCAAAATTAGTCAAACGGTATCCGGTGCACTGGTCGAAATCGTACAGTCGCTTGAGACGGTGCCTAAGTTTATCATCGCCAAAGGCGGCATTACTTCCAGTGATGTGGCAACCAAAGGTCTTGCTATCCGAAAAGCACGTGTACTCGGCCAGGTTGCGGCAGGCATCCCTGTGTGGCTGACCGGAAACGAAGCCAAATTCAGCGGCATTCCGTATATTGTGTTCCCTGGTAATGTGGGCGGAGAACGAACATTGCTGGAAACCGTAGAGAAAATTGAAAACGAGCAGGGTTAACCCCTGTTTTTCAACAAACTTAGAGAGCGCTTACTTAATGAGGGGGTTATAACATGTATTCCGTATTCGGACTCAGTCATGATGCAAGTTTGTTATTGTATGCACTTATTTCTATTATTGGACTGATTGTGCTGATCGCTAAAGTCAAAATGAACCCATTTGTCGCGCTCATCGTCGGTGCTGTATTCATGGGTCTAATTGCAGGTATGCCGCTGAAAAGTATTGTGACAGCTTATCAAGAAGGTGTGGCCAGTGTGCTCGGTTTTATCGCCATTGTTCTTGGTCTGGGTACGATGCTGGGTAAGCTGATGGCTGAGTCTGGTGGTGCGGAGCAGATTGCCAAGACCATGGTGCGGGTGTTCGGTGAGAAAAATGTTCACTGGGCCATGATGGTGGTCGCTGTTATTTGTGGTATCCCGGTATTCATTCAGGTAGGTATCGTACTGTTGTTTCCGCTCGTATTCGTAATCGCCAAGCATACCGGAACTTCGCTGATCAAAATCGGAATTTCTCTCGTGGCTGGATTGGCGGTTGTGCATAGTCTTATCCCTCCGCATCCGGCAGCGATGCTGGCAGTAGGTATCTTTAACGCGAATATTGGTAAAACGATCTTCCTTGCGCTTATCGTAGCATTGCCGTCCGCAGCGATTGCGGGTCCGATCTACGGAAGCTGGATTTCCAAACGTATCAAGGTGGAGACTTCGAGTGAATTGATGGAACAATTTACAGAAACGAAAGAAAGAGAATTGCCGGGCTTTGGTATTACACTCTTCACCATTATGCTTCCCGTTATCCTGATGCTGCTGGCGACGATTGTCGATCTGATTTTGCCAGAAGCCAACGTCTTCAGACAGGTCATTGATTTCATCGGCAGTCCGATTATTGCGTTGCTGATTGCTTTGCTGTTCTCGCTTTACTCTTTTGGTTATGCACGCAACTTCGATAGCAAGCAGCTATTGAAGTTTACGAACGATTGCTTGGGTCCGGTTGCTTCTATCATCCTGCTGATCGGTGCAGGCGGTGGTTTCAACAAGATTCTGACTGCCAGCGGTGTAGGAGATGCGATTGCAGGTTTTGCCCAGCATGCACATTTGTCTCCGCTTGTATTGGCCTTTGTGATTGCAGGTCTTATCCGGGCCGCCGTTGGTTCCGCCACGGTAGCCATGACGACGGCGGCAGGTATTGTCGCTCCGATTGCAGTCACGATGCCGGGGGTGAGCCCGGAGCTACTGGTGTTGGCTACCGGAGCAGGCTCGATCATTTTGTCCCACGTGAATGACTCCGGCTTCTGGATTGTTAAAGAATACATGAACCTGTCCGTACCTCAAACCCTGAAAACGTGGACAGTCATGGAAACCATTCTCGGGTTCAGTGCTTTTGGCATCGTGATGATACTCAGTATTTTTATCTGATTTGGTCAAAACTATCTTTCCAGAAGGCTTTTCAACATGTTTGTATTGTTATTCTGCATTGAAAGCGGTATAGTAAGGGTAATTGAATGAGGGGTGAAGTGCCCTTCGGGATTGTTACTGGTAAGCAGGCGATACCCAAATAATGACTAATTGATTTAGTCGTTATTTGGTTTTTTTTGTTATTACAAACTTTGTCATTACATCAATGAGGTGAGCAGATAAATGATCATCCGGCAAATTTTTAACAACAATGTCATCCGAGTCGAAAATCAGGTGGGTCATGAATTTGTTGTCATAGGGAATGGCCTGGGCTTTAAAAAGAAAAATGGCCAGAGGGTCGATGAGGAAAAAATAGAAAAAACCTTTGTATTAAAGTCTGATAAAATTCCACAAAAATTAATAGATCTTATTGGGGAAACATCTGTAGAGTATTTAAAGGTGGCGGATGAAATTGTAGGCGGCGCAAAAAAGGAAATGGGAGATATTTTTAGTGATAACATCTATATTTCTCTGATTGACCATATTCAATTTGCCATCTCTCGATACAGAAAATCCGTGGGACTTAAAAATTCACTCTTATGGCAAATTAAAAAATTTTACAAAAAAGAATTTATGATCGGAATGAATGCTTTGGACATTATCCATGCTCAATTTGGCATCCAAATGGATGAGCATGAAGCCAGCTTTATTGCTATGCATTTTGTAAATGCAAGACAAGACGGTCAGGGAATGAAACAAACGGTTGAGATTACCGAGGTCATTGATGACATTTTCAACATTGTAACCGATTACTATCAGATTACACTGGATGAAACTTCGTTCAATTATTCCCGGTTTATTACTCATTTGCAGTACTTTGCCCAACGATTGCTGAGCAATGAACAAGAACAACTAGCTTCAGGGGATAATTTCTTGTATGACCAAGTCAAAGATAAATACGAGAGGGCTTTTCAATGCACCCAATTAATCAATCAATATTTGGAATTAAAGCATGAAAGTGCTATGTCGATTGACGAAAAAGTGTATTTGACGATTCATATACAGCGTGTAACCTCCAGAAACGATATGGCTACTTCTTAGAAAAAAAAGCTTGCAAACGATTTCTAAGTGATTTATAGTAGGCTCACAACTTAAATATAAGGATTGTTACTGGTTAAGCAGGCGATACCTAAATGAATGGCAGTGATCATGTTCTTTGATCATACAGGCCTTTCGTTTAGGTATTTTTTTGTTTTCAGGCAATCTGCCCAAGAGGAGAATGAACATGGACCATAAGAAAATGGGCGAAGACATCGTACGTCTCGTTGGAGGAGAAGAAAATATCAATGGGCTTGTCCATTGTGCTACACGACTCCGATTTGACCTGAAGGATTCACGAAAAGCCGAAAGAGAAGCGCTTGAGAAGCACGAGGGGATCATTACAGTTGTTGAAAGCGGAGGACAATTTCAAGTTGTTATTGGCAGCCATGTTGCCTATGTATATGCGGAGATCATGAAAAACAGGAATTTTGAATCGAATTCCTCTACAGCCAGTGAATCTAGTGGTAAAAAAACATCGGTCATATCCACAATCTTTGAAGTCATTTCGGGCAGTTTCTCCCCGTTGATTCCGGCGATGGCGGGCTCAGGAATGATAAAAGCACTCCTGACGGTTCTGACTCTGCTGGGATGGATGTCTGCAACAAGTGATACTTATATGATCCTGTCTGCTGCAGGGAATGCTGTGTTTTACTTTTTGCCGATTTTGCTTGGGATCACGCTTGGTATAAAGCTGAAGGCGAATCCTTATGTAGCTGGTGTGATCGGTGCGGCTCTCATGGAACCCAACTTTACGGGACTGATGGACAAAGGGTCTGATGTATCGTTTTTAGGAATACCGGTAGTCATGATGAACTACTCCGCCAGTATTTTCCCGATTTTCATATCCATTAGCATATATGCGTTGGTGGATAAGTTTTTGAAGAAGATCATTCTTAAGGATTTACAACTATTTTTAGTTCCGATGCTGGCTTTGATGATTATGGTTCCGCTATCTGCGATGGCTTTCGGACCTTTCGGTACAGGGGTAGGAGATTGGATTTCTTCAGGTGTGACATGGTTAATCGGTGTAAGTGGCATTTTGTCAGGGATTGTTCTTGGCGGTTTTATGACCTTTATGGTCGTCTTCGGACTTCACTGGGGTTTTACACCCATTACGATTCAAAATATCGGTGTTGGCGGTGATCCGATTGAGGCGATGGCTGCAGCAGCTGTATTTGCTCAAATTGGTGTCGCATTTGGTATCTTCCTGAAGGCGAGAAAAGATAAAACACTTAGAACTCTTGCCGGTTCCACGAGTATTACAGGATTGCTGGCTGGTGTGACAGAGCCGATTGTGTATGGTCTGGTGCTTCGTTATAAACGTGTCATTCCGATTGTCATTATCGCAGGCGCTCTAGGCGGAGCTATCAATGGACATTTTGGAGTGAAAATGACGGCTTATGTTTTTCACAACATTTTTGCAATTCCAGTATATACGCCAACCTTAATTTATGTTATCGCCATTGCATGTTCATTTATAGCTGCAACGATGCTGATCCTTATTTTTGGATATGAAAGCAAGGTAAAGGGGGAGGCCCCAGAAACAGTTGAATCCGTGAAAACAGCAGAACCAGAGCCTGTTGTTACAGCAACCAAGGCCGTTGATATCAAGAAAGAAACAATCTACAGCCCGATCACAGGCAGGACCACACCACTGAGTCAAGTGAATGATTCTGCATTTTCTACAGGGGCCATGGGAAAAGGGTTAGCCATTGAACCGTCTGTCGGCGAGGTTGTAGCGCCAATAGATGGAGTTGTAACCTCGCTGTTCCCCACAGGACATGCCATAGGATTGACTTCCAGTGCAGGTACAGAGATATTAATTCATATCGGAATTAACACCGTTGCGCTGAAAGGGAAGCATTTTAATCCAGTGGTTAAAGAGGGCGACGGCGTGAAACAGGGCGATTTGTTAATCCAATTTGACAGGGAGCAGATTATTGAAGCAGGATACGAAATCGTGACGCCTGTCATCGTCACACTTACGCAACATAAAGTGGACGTATTTGAGACAAATCAGGAGCAGATTCAAAAAAATGAAGTATTGTTAACTTTGGTTGTGTGATACTGGCAAGCATCATCACATACACGAATTGCGAACATCAGAAGGATATAACTATAACTGGAGGGACTAGATCATGAAACATAATCAATTGAAGGCATTTCCTGAAAATTTTTTCTGGGGAGCTTCCACTTCCGCTTATCAAGTAGAGGGTGCATGGGACGAAGATGGAAAAGGACCTTCTGTCATTGACATGGCTAATCACGTCGAAGGGGTCACTGATTTTAAGGTAACCAGTGATCATTACCATATGTTCAAAGAAGACGTAGCTCTGATGGCTGAAATGGGCTTTAAAGCATATCGTTTCTCTATTGCTTGGACACGTATTTATCCCCAGGGCGCAGGTGAAGTTAATCAGAAGGGAATCGCGTTTTACAGCTCATTAATTGATGAACTAATTAAATACGGGATTGAACCGATTGTTACTATGTATCATTTTGATCTGCCTTATGCTCTTGAAAAACAAGGCGGTTGGTCGAAGAGGGAGACGATTGATGCCTTCGAACAGTATGCCAAAACATTGTTTGAGAACTTTGGAGACAGGGTGAAATATTGGTTAACCATTAATGAGCAGAACATGCTGATTCTCCATCCCGGTTCTATTGGCACATTAGATACAAGTCTCGAAAATCCACAAAGGGTACTGTATCAACAAAATCATCATATGTTAGTCGCGCAGGCGAAAGCAATGGTATTGTGCCATGAAATGCTACCTGACGCGAAAATTGGACCTGCGCCGAATATCGGGGTTATCTATCCAGCCAGTTCCAAGCCGGAAGATACACTGGCGGCTGATAACTATGCAGCCATTCGCAACTGGCTCTATCTGGATATGGCTGTATTTGGCCGTTACAATCACATTGCGTGGAGCTATTTGGTCGAGAAAGGCTATGAGCCTGTCATTGAAGAAGGGGATATGGACATTTTAGCGAAGGGGAACCCGGACTTTATCGCATTTAATTATTATACCTCTCAAACCGTAGGAGAAAGTTTAGATGACGGAAATGATTTTTCACATACAGGAGATCAGCATGAAATTGTGGGTGAACCCGGAGCGTACCGAGGTTCCATCAACCCCAACCTGCAAACGACGGAGTTTGGTTGGGAGATTGATCCGGTCGGCTTTAGAACCACATTACGCCAAATTTATTCTCGCTACCACTTGCCTTTAATCGTGACAGAGAACGGCTTGGGCGCTTTTGACAAGCTTGAAGAAGGGGATGTAGTGAATGATCCTTACCGCATTGACTTTTTCAAGAAACATATCGAGCAGATTCAACTGGCTATTACAGACGGTGTAGAAGTATTCGGCTTCTGTCCGTGGTCTGCGATTGATCTTGTTAGTACCCATCAAGGCTCCAGTAAGCGTTACGGGTTTATCTATGTGGATCGTGAGGAGTTTGATCTCAAGGATCTGCGTCGTATTCGTAAACAAAGCTTCTATTGGTATCAAAAGCTGATCTCCACAAACGGTGAAATTCGTTAATTAAAGCAGCCGTGAAAAAGCACCTCCTTGAAATGGAAGATTTCCATTTAGGGAGGTGTTTATATTTTTTAAACCTTAGGGGGAGAGGCTGATTTCATTTAAGCAACAACTATCCCTTTTCCAGAAGTGTGATTATGTATTATATAATAGAAGAAACACAAACGGAAAGGACATCATGCATTGACCTTACAACAATTAAAATATGTCATTGAGGTTGCCAATCGCGGCTCCATGAATGAGGCGGCGAAGCGGTTGTTCATTTCCCAGCCCAGCCTGTCGAACGCGATTCGTGATTTGGAGGAAGAAATTCATATCACCATTTTTGAGCGTACCAATAAGGGAATTTCTTTGTCCAAGGAAGGTGTGGAATTCCTCGGTTATGCACGTCAGGTCGTTGAGCAGGCGGAGCTGCTGGAAAGTCGCTATCTGGATGCCAAGCCTTCACCACAGCATTTTGCTGTGTCCACGCAGCATTACGCATTTGCTGTAAATGCATTCGTAAATCTGGTAAATCAATATGGTCAAGATGAGTATGAACTGGCTTTGCGGGAGACCAAAACCCATGAAATCATACAGGATGTCAAAAGCCTGCGCAGTGAGATCGGAATCCTGTATCTGAACGAATTTAATGCCAAGGTCATTAACAAGCTGTTAAAAGATGCGAATTTGCAATTCAATAGCCTGTTTACGGCCAAGCCGCATATTTTTATCAGTGCCAATAATCCGCTCTCCCGACAGTCTATCGTGACCATTGATCAGCTTCATCCCTATCCGTATCTGTCCTTTGAGCAAGGGGAGTACAATTCTTTTCACTTTTCCGAGGAAATTCTCAGTACGTTATCGCATCCCAAAAGCATTCGTGTCCATGACCGGGCGACCCTTTTTAATTTGCTCATTGGCTTGAACGGCTATACGATTTCTACCGGGGTGATCAGTGCGGATCTGAACGGTAACGACATTATTTCCGTCCCTCTGGAATGTGATGAGTCTATTAATGTGGGATGGATTTGCCATAAAAACGCTGCGCTCTCCAAGCTGGCTACCGTCTATGTAGAAGCGCTGCATGAGGCGATAGGGGAATAAAAGGTTGGATATAGCCTTAGGCTATAACTAGCTATAGTTTATTGGAGTTACCTTATAACTGAAAATGTATGTTATCTTTCTTACAAGAACTTCACTACAGAAGCGAAAAAGGAGATAACCCTAATGAGCAGCATCCTTGACAATGCATCCCAACGTAAAGTGACCCCTTTTAGACATGATATGGTCGGAAGCTTTTTGCGCCCGCAAGCGATTAAAGACGCCAGAATTCAATTTCAAAATAATGAAATCTCTGCGGACGAGCTGAGAAAGATTGAAGATAACGAAATTATCAAGCTAGTAGAAAAGCAAAAATCCGTAGGACTTCAAGCCGTGACGGACGGTGAATTCAGGCGCTCTTGGTGGCATCTTGATTTTATGTGGGGGCTGGACGGCGTGGAAAAGGTACAGCTTTCGAACGGCTACCAATTCCAAGGTGTGGAAACAAGAGCGGAAACCGCGCGCTTGTCCGGTAAAATCGGACATTCCCGTCATCCTTTCATTGAAGATTTCAAATTCCTGAAGCAAGTAGCAGGTGAGGATGCGATCGCGCGCCAAACGATCCCGGCACCTGCGCAATTTCTGGCTGAGCTGTTGCGTGGCGAAAATAAAGAAACAACCGACACGTATTACAGCAATCTGGATGAACTGGTGACGGATATCGCCAAAGCTTACAAATCCGTGATTCAAGCGTTGTACAATGAGGGTTGCCGCAGCTTACAGCTGGATGATTGCACATGGGGTATGCTCTGTGATAAAAACTATTGGGAAGCTAGACAGCATGCGGGTGAGAATGTGGAAGATACCAAAAAGCTGTTCGCTCGCGTGAATCAGGAAACGGTGAATGATCTCCCAGCCGATTTGGTCGTTACGACCCACGTATGCCGTGGTAACTACCATTCCACCTGGGCATCCTCTGGCGGCTATGAGCCTGTAGCCGAAACTCTGTTCGGCATCGACAACATCGACGGCTACTACCTCGAATTCGATACCGACCGTGCAGGTGATTTCACACCGCTTAAGCATCTGAAAGATCAAAAGCAGGTCGTACTGGGCCTCGTTTCCTCCAAAACAGGTGAACTGGAAGACAAGCAGACGGTCATTAATCGTATTAAGGAAGCGACTCAATTCGTCGACATCAACCACATCTGCCTCAGCCCACAATGCGGTTTTGCTTCGACAGAAGAGGGCAATGTTCTGACAGAAGAGCAGCAGTGGAAGAAGCTTGCTTTCATTAAAGAGATTGCGGACGAGATTTGGAAGTAAGGGTAAATAGGGAGTTAATATAGCTTTCCAGTGAACTCAACGAGCTACGACAACAGACTCTGATATTAAAGGATAGAAGAGATAGAGGATTAGCAAGCGAAGATCAAGGAGCGTGTAGATGAGATTATTCAAATTTCAAACAATCGGCAAGCTATACTAGAACAATTTGTTGATAACCTAATTAATGCGTTGGTGGAGAAGATCACGATTCTCTCACCAGTGCATTTTGTTTTTACCTTGAAATGTGGAATGAGCATAGATGAAATATTGGACTAACAAAATCATAGGTGGCGTAATGCTTCTTGAAACCAATCTGGCCAACTTGACATGGGAAACAGTTGTAGAATTAGTCGGCTCTGGACTTACTGGAGCAGCATCAGCGGCTGGAGTGGTTAATGATCGTTCACAAGCTAGATCTAGTCTTAAACAAGCATATAATTATATTCAACGTATGTAATTTTCGAATGAAGAGTAATAAAATTAGCAAAGGTGATATTAAACCTTTGCTAATTTTATTTTAAAGGGGGACATGCAAATATGGTTTTCGTTATTATCTCGATAGTATCTTTCTTACTACTATTTTTTCTGATTTATAGAATTATTAAATATAAGACAAGGAAATATAACCGTGAAAATTTTGGGCTATCATTAATTATGCTTCTTATTCTAGGAGGAAGAATATATACCAATACAGGAGAATCTAATCTAAAACCCTTGCTAATAGGTTATACATTTTTGTTCTCTGTTTTATTATTGATTTTTTTATTTGGCATGATTCGTAAGAAAAATAGTAAGCAATGAACGGAAGACCGTTTTACTGGTCGTCGTTGGACTTTTTATGTAGTGAATTTTTATTATGAAAAATCAAATAAGGGAAAACATCGAGGCCTCCATGCTCTAGTGATCAGATCGGTCAATATGCCGGCCTTATATTGAAGGGATTGTTTTCCTAGTTAGTAAGCCATCCGCTAAGGTCGTCACTGCTCGAACCACGACCAGTTCTTTGCCTTGTCCAATTGTAAGGTGATGAGGTCGCCCAGCGCATAGTATTGCAGACTTTCGATCATGTAGGTGACATACGAGCCAGCACGTTCTCCCGGCTTTTTTACATCCAGCTCATGAAATGTTTTTCGTACACGATAAAATACATCCTGCTTTACCTTATGTTGCTTGCCTTCTAGCATCCCGAAGAAAACCTTGGGCGAGGCTGCGCTTACCTCTGGCACAAGTACGGAGCCAAAGCGAGAGGCGAGACGTTTTAAAAACGCCCAATCCGTCTCCTCATATTGTAAAACAAATGTATCCAGCTTGGCATAATTAGTTACGGTATCAATGGCGTCTCCGTATTGATATTTTCGAACCAGCGCAGTGACCAGATCATCATAGGTACGGTGAATATCCTGATAGGAGCGCCTTTTACGCTTAATATCCATCTGGTACGAATGGGAAGCGGCCTCCAGTTCAAACGTATACACGCCTCGTACACAATGTACGGACATACGCGTAACAATCCCATGGAACAATCTTCTCAGCGATTGTCCCTGATCATTCAACGGACGAATCACAATTGGCTCTTGCTCCATATCCTGTCTGATGCATGCAGCTCCTTGTTCTTCGGAGAGTAACCCACTGATATGTAAATAGGCATGATCGTTAATGGCACGTGTTATTTGAAGTTGTTCGATGTATTGTGGCTGAAAGGGACCATAAAAGCGTAGGCTTTCATATCCGATCCCATCTGATAATACGCTCAAGTGAGTTCATGACTCCTTTCTAGATGCGATGGGTATTTCCAAGTGAAGCACGTCATCTAAAATTCGCTTCTGGTTACACAAACCGCAGATGAGTACAACTATCTGTCAAGATAGATATGTATTACAAGGTTTGTACGCTATAAAGGGACGAGAGGTGATATTTAATAAACAAGCCATCATATGTATTTATTGGTTAAAAGAGAGAGTTAGTTTACAAAATGGCCCATTGGTTGGGGTGTTTACTATGTGTATTTTTGGAAGTAGATATAGGGGAGGAAGTATATCCTTACCATAGTCTCGACACACGTGGAGTGCGTGGTAGTAATATACGGGAAGATACACTGGAGAAAGGCCTCGCTATAAGGTGCAGTAATATTTGGTCTCTCATCATATTGGAGTGTGGAGACAACCATAGTCGAAGAACCCACCTGTATTTAAGAAACGGGTGGGTTTATTTGATTTTCATAATTTTGAAAACAAAAAAAATCTTTTTTAATTTGTAATTTCCCTTATCACATTCCTCGCCAAACGTACTTTCTCTGGACTCGATTTTTTGAGCATCGTAATAATTTGTATAATATCTTCATCAGACTCCACAATTTTAGAGTCCTCGCTTACATATGAAAATAACTGAATTAAGTTTACGTCTAGTGCTTTTGCGATCTTAGCTACATTTATTAAAGAAACATTCTTTTCTCCACGTTCGATCTGTCCAATGTATGTAAAATGAAATCCACCTTTTTCTCCAAGAGCTTCTTGTGAGAGGCCTCTTTCTTTGCGTAACACTCTAATTCTAGCCCCAACTAGCTTTAATACTTCTTTGTCCTGCATTTGTCTACACCCCTTCATACTAAAAAGTGTAGACAAGATTTTCTTGGGTAAACATGAGATTAAGAATCGTATATTTAGCATTTATTATATCTATAAGTATTATTTCAGAGTATAATAAGACTAATATTGAAATTCTCTGGAGGAATAGGATATGAAAGAAGCTCCTTCTACCTTTATTCCAAGTTCCACTCAACCGTCCAGACCCTCACAACACCTACATAATTCAATAACGGATTTTCACACTCTATCCCAATACCACATGAAACTAGCCCAAATCCTGTACAAGCACTATATATGAAAGAAAACAACAGCCTTTTCCCTCCCGGATTCCTGTCTATGACTGATCTGCTGCACTTATTACATACCGAAACCAACCCGGGATTGGATGTTGTTGTATTTATAGGCACCACTCAATTTCTTTCATCCCAGTTAGAAACCCCGCTCCTTCAAAAAATGAAGTACAAGGATGTGAGCAGGTTACTGCGAAGAACGGACGACTTCTCTGCCAGTTGTCATCCAGAGTCATTAGCGATCTATCTCAAACGTATCAGTCCATTTTCTGAGTAGTCCTTCCATGGCAAATAAACTTGCCGATTCGCCCTGTCGTTATCCGCTTTTCTTCATACGATAAGAGTAAGCTTTAACGCAAGGAGGGATTCAGACATGGGTGAAGTAGGTTACGGTGGAGCATGGACATCCACAGGAGCGATTTTGGTATTGTTCATTTTGTTGGTGATTATTACTAAGTCTTTTCTGATCTAACAGCAGGTTAGCATCGCTTAAATCCACAAATCGGCCTTCTTTCACGACATCGTGAGGGAGGGCTTTTTTATGCAGAATGGGTGTTAGCCCAACATGTTGTCTGGCCCTACAAGCATTGTTATACTTTACATACAGGGAGATTTTCCCTCAAGTATATGGCAATACGGATAGCGTAAGACGTGGGAAAACAGAAATTGGCTGACCAAAATCAGGAGGATCACATGATGAATACGGCAAGCAGTCCATTTCAATTTACAACAGATACGGCGACTCTTTGCCTATTTGATACGCAAGCTCTTAAGCATCGTTTGGACGATGATCCGGATTGGTGGTCCATTGAAGAGGACGAGCTGGGCGAGTTGAACAAAGGAAATGTAGCTTTTTTGAATCTGGGAGCCGACGGGACCTATGAGGTTGTGATGACAGATCATATTGACAAGCCTGCTGTACGGCTGTTTTTGAAGGTTCCCTCAGGCAACCTGTTTATTGGAGCGGGGGAGGAAGCCACAAGTGGTGGACTGGAGCCTGAATGTGTATGGGGAGGGACGTTCCTTTCTGTGCAACCCGGAATTTATGAATGCTTGGCGAGCAGAGAAGACAATCGTATTTATCTTTCTTTAAAAAAAGGAAGCGAAGGCACCAATAGCTTTACGGGGCTGATTCGATTGTAGGTTGCAGGATCAACCCGTAATGGCCCATACAAGCCACCTGAACAGGTGGAAGCAGGAACAACCGGAACCGGGGAAAATGGAAAAAGGGCTATCCCCACGGCTTACACATCCGTGAAGACAGCCCTTTATCCGTCTATTGATACTTTACAATAATGGCATTGCTGATTTGGCGGCCGGGTGTGGTGAGGTAGGAGCCGTTGTAATACAGCCCGCTGGAAGCACCGCCGTCCAGATTCATGGCCTGATAAGCTCCGGCCTGTTTCATCATTTGGGCGAGCTGCGGTATAGTCGCTCCGCTTGTGGTCAGGAGGATCAGCTTATGATCCCGACTCATTCCGAGTGCGCTGCGGGCGCCGCCGCCTGTTAATATTTTAGGGTCCTTGAAGCCTTCGGCTTTGACATTTAGGGAAACCTGTCCGTTCGTGACCAGACGAGGCCCAGCTTGCAGGGCACCTTCGATGTTACCTTGGCTTAATCTTTGTTCAAAGGCAGAACCTGACACCAGTTCAGCTAAATGGTTAGCATCGTAGGTGAAGACCGTCCGTTGGTCGCCGGAGCTTTTTTTCAACATCTTTCCGTGACTGACCAGGTAGCCGTAAGGCGTTTTGTAGGAGCTTTTGGTATAGGCGTCAAAGAATGTACCATTTATGGCTACAACCGCTTGATTACGTTTGGCGAGACTGCTTAAGTCTTCCACTTTGCCGATAGTATTGCCTGCCAGAGCCACATCCAGGCTTACCTTGGGATGGAGCATAGAGATGGTGACCACCTTAGCGGAAAAGGTACGAGATCCGACCTTGAAGCTTTTATGAGCCGTCGTAATGGGTGTAGTATTTCCGGGTAGCTTACCGGTAAGTACCGGAAGCGTGACGGACGTTGTACCCTGCTTAATGCGTACAGCTGAGGTTTCCTTTTGCCATGAGACTTGCAGGTTTAGATATTGGCTGATGAACTGCAAGGGTACATAGGTCGAACCATTATCGGTAAAAGGAGCATTTTGCAAACGGACCGTTTGATCGTTCACTTTGGCAGTAGATTTTCCGGCAAATAGGGTAATCCGAGTATTGCCTTGCGCAATTTCTATTTTTTTGTCCGCTGCCGTCATGTTGAGTGTGATCCCTTCATAGCTGTTCAGGAGACGAAGCGGGATGAAGGAGTGGTTACTCTGGTCCACATAGACCAGCATAGGTGCTGGGGCAGCAGCGTAGATCGGGGATACAAGTAATAGCAAGGACAGGATAACAAGTGCGGTGATTCTTTTCATGAATAGATCAATCTCCTTATGTAGTCTTGACACTTTACGAGGTGCTTGTAATTATATCGGGTTTTATAAGTTGTAAATGTATGTTATGCGAATTTTGAGTGTTTAGCTGATATAGGAAGCGGGAGGTTGGAGATGAGCAGGTATGAGACAAGACTTGAGGATTACCGTCGCAGAGAGCGCCCGTCTTATCGTGTATTTGAAGGATTACAGGAATTGGTGCGTAGCGTGGGGCAACTGCATAATAACTGGTTATATGTGAATGTGGATCAATGGGATCAGGACCCTGTTTACACACCGATTTATTATTGGGATGAGCATTGGCTAGAGGAATGTGCAGAGGAGGGTACAGCCGTAACCAACGAACAGGACGAGTATATTCCCAAGTGGGTGCCGGATCGTCAGGTTCAAACCTGGTTTGAGTTGGCGACCTTCGAAAGTATTGTGGAAGTCCTTAAGGCTGCCGGACAGCCAGTGACGCTTCAGATGGTGATTATGGCGGTAAAATACTATGACAAACGAGATGCCTTTCTGGACTATGAAGAGGTGAAGGCAGTGACAGACCTGTGGTCTGTGCTGACAAAGGTGAGAAACCACCTAACAGAATGAACAAAGCCTGTAGAACAAACGGGGCATACATACACTGGATGGGGGAAGCAAATGAGTTGGTTGAATCATGAAATGGCAGCAAAGTGGCGACAGGAAGGAAAAAGGTATGCCGCAGATGTGAATGAATTTATCAGAGTCGGCATGGAAAGTGAATGGCAGCAGGAGCAATCAGAGCCAAAGCAGGACGAACGCCCCAAGATGGCTAAAGATATTTTTCGTATGATTCAGGAGGCAAATCAGGCTGGTGAAATGGAGCAGTTACGTCGAGAAATTCCAGCCGCGTCTTGGCCGCTTACACCAGCGTTCGAGGAGGCTTTGCAAGCCGTTAGGCCGATAGCTTTTGTGAATGGAGGCAATGAAATCATTGTACATGCGGGCAATCCTCGGGAACGTGGGACGATCTATGTGACGGGAAAAGATGGAATCTTGCAAATCCCCGGACTGCATCGAGTAGGCTGTTCGCCGGACGGGACTTATTTTGCGTTGGTGGATGGACAGGGGATTCGTATTGTTCGTCAACCGGACCGAAATCTGCAAGGAGAAGAGACAGCACATTTTCAGTGGAAGGATATACAAGGACGCTTAAAAGCATCCATTCCTGATCTGGAGTGCTTGGGAGATGAGGATCATCCTGAGGATATATTAGATGAAGTGATTCCGTTTGGCGACGGACAGCGACTTCTGCTGGTTTGTGGTTACGGCGTTTATTTGCTGGCTGGTGATCAGGTGGATTTGATCCATCCTAAGGCGTCTGAACGAAGAGAACTAGAGCTGGAAGATACGATTGTGGATATGGCACATGGAGCTGTGTCGAGGGATGGACGCTGGATCGCATACGGCAGCCAGATGAGTGAGCATATGCTTATGGATCTGTCCGATAAGACGGTGCATACATTGGAGCCAAGTTCTAGTTATCCGCATTATGCCCTATTTTCCAAAGATGATCTGGACGTCTGGTACAATGCCTGTCATTTCTATAACGGTGCCACCATTCAAGTATCGATTGCTGAGGTGGAGCAGGGTCTTGCTCAGAATAAGGAAGAATGGCCGATAATCAATGAAGAAATGCGAGTATACGCCGCAACAGCGCTGACACAAGGATCTATTTTGGGTGATGCCTACGGTTATCTCCGTCTGATTGACAGGAAGGGTCGTGAACTTTGGCGCTATTTTGTCGGCAGTACGATATCCGGGCTGGCAGTTACACCTGATAAAGGTATGTTGGCGGTTGGAACGTATGGAGGTATGCTTCATTTGATTGATTTGCAGAGCGGCACGAAGGACGAATATAGCATTGGCACCGCGCCAATTCACGAGACAGCGCGTTGGGTGATCTGGCGGAACTATGAGCCATTGCGCTGGTAATACTAATATTCCGCAAATGGTGATAAAAGCAAGTTCTGATAAGCTGAACTTAAAAAGTGTAGTAACACATGATTACAATGCTATTTTCAGATAGAGGGCATTTGGCATTAACCCATGATGCAAAATGTGAATAGAGAGGAAAGAGGTGTGAGGACATGGACAAGAAAGCGGATATTCGTACATCCATGAAGGAACTATTTGCTCAAATGGATGAAGCCTTTTTTATGGATGTGGAAGAAAATGTACCGATTGAAATGCGTGATGGGAATGTCGACGAGGAGGGATGGATCAAATGGAAGCCTCTCCCTTCACAGATTACTGAACAGGAAGTTCGGGAGATGGAGGAAAAATACCATTTTGAGCTGCCGCCCCTGCTGAGGAGTTTTATCATGGCCTACCATTATGTATCTTTACAATTCGATAATGAATCCATTCCGGGAGTATACTGGAGCGATTGTACGTTTGTTGAGTTTCCACGTCTGCCTGTAGGTCAAGGCTTAAAGGCATTTTATGATTTGATTGATCAATGGTCACCTCTGCTATCAGCAGGCTACATTCCTTTTGCAATAGCAGAGGACGACCAGGGCCCCGTTTGTTTAAATGCAGGCAGCAGACATAAGGACGGCGATTATCCTATTGTTTGGTTCTTTCATGAGGACCTACAGCATTTGAATGAGGATGAGCTACGAATCAGGAGTAATCTGCTTCCCCATGTACAGGGGCTGTTTCCATCTTCTGTCGAAATGTTTAACGTGATGTTTAAGCACATTAGACACTAGCGATTTCCTAAAATGTAATTTTACTGCTCAGCCAACCGAGATATTGACATAAAAAATGAGGAATGTTATAAAAAAGGTAGGCTAGCACTCGAATGATGGGAGTGCTAACAAAGTTGAATCGTTTGCATAGCTCATATCTGCTGGCCTTACATAGGTTCATATCTGAAAGGAGATATCCGAATGGAGAAAAAACAGTTTCAGGCTGAGTCCAAGCGTCTGCTAGAAATGATGATTAACTCGATTTACACGCAAAAGGAAATTTTCCTAAGAGAGCTGATCTCCAATGCAAGTGATGCGATTGACAAAATTTATTACAAAGCATTGACGGATGATCAACTGGTCTTTGACAAAGAAAATTATTATATCAAAGTAACTGCCGATAAGGATAACAGAACGCTAACCCTGCGTGATACCGGGATTGGTATGACCAAGGAAGAACTAGAAAATAACCTGGGTGTTATTGCTAAAAGCGGCTCACTGGCATTCAAAAATGAAAATGAATCCAAGGATGGTCATGACATCATCGGTCAATTCGGCGTCGGCTTCTATTCAGCTTTTATGGTAGCCGATGTGGTTACAGTGACTACCAAGGCTTTGGAAAGTGATACTGCTTATAAATGGGAATCCACAGGTGCAGACGGGTATACCATTGAAGCAGCTGAGAAGGACGAGGTCGGAACCGAGATTGTTCTGAAAATCAAAGCAAACACCGAAGATGAGTCCTACGACGAATATTTGGACGAGTACCGATTAAAAGCACTGATTAAAAAATACTCCGACTTTATCCGCTATCCGATTAAAATGGATATTACAGGCAAGCGTCTGAAAGAGGGAAGCGACAACGAGTTCGAGGATTACGAAGAAGAACAGCGTATCAACAGCATGGTTCCTATCTGGAGAAAAAACAAAAGCGAGCTGACCGACGAGGATTATCAAAATTTCTATGCGGAAAAACGCTATGGCTACGACAAGCCGCTCCAGCATATCCACGTCAGCGCGGATGGCGCGGTAGTGTACCAAGCTATTCTGTTTATTCCTGAAAATATCCCGTTTGATTTCTACTCCAAGGAATATGAAAAAGGGCTGGAGTTGTATGCCAACGGTGTGCTGATTATGGAAAAATCTCCTGACCTGCTGCCGGATTATTTTAGCTTTGTCAAAGGTATGGTTGACTCCGAAAGCCTGTCACTCAACATTTCCAGAGAAATGCTGCAGCATGACCGTCAGCTGAAGCTGATTGCCAAAAATATCGAAAGCAAAATCAAAGGCCAATTGCTGACCTTGCTCAAAAATGACCGGGAGAAGTATGATCAATTCTACAAATCATTTGGCAGACAATTGAAATTTGGTGTTTACAACGATTACGGCAGACATAAAGAAACTCTCAAGGATCTGCTCATGTTCTACTCTTCTACAGAGAAAAAGCAGGTTACTTTGGACGAATACGTATCACGTATGTCAGAGGATCAGAAGTATATTTATTATGCTTCCGGCGAGTCCAACGAGCGTATTGAAAAACTGCCGCAAACCGAAATGGTGGCCGATAAAGGCTACGAAATTCTGTACTTCACCGATGATATTGATGAGTTCGCTATTAAAATGCTCTTAAGCTACAAAGAGAAAGAATTCAAATCTGTGTCTAGCGGCGATCTGGGCATTGAGCCTGACGAAAACGAGAAAGAAACAGAAGCAGAACAAAACGACAACAAAGAGCTGTTCGAGTACATGAAGGGCTTGCTGGAAGGCAAGGTATCCAGTGTTAAAGCCTCCAAGCGCTTGAAGACACATCCGGTATGTCTGTCCGCAGACGGCGAAGTGACGATTGAGATGGAGAAAATCTTGAACGCTATGCCTAATAACGCCGATGTCAAAGCGAATAAAGTGCTGGAAATCAACATAAACCATGCGGTGTTCAACTCTTTGAAAGAAGCTTTTGCCGAGGATAAGGAGAAAGTAAACCTCTATACGGCATTACTGTATAATCAGGCTTTGCTGATCGAAGGCTTGCCGCTGCAAGATCCGGTTGAATTCACGAATGATATTTGCAAAATCATGGTTTAAAAAGCTTTACTGTATAGAGCCGTTCCCATACTGGGGGCGGCTTTATTTATCATAAACGCTTCTTAAAGCTCCATAATAGGTCATATAGCGCTTACAGAAAAAGGGATGGGCCACACAATGCCGATCATACTCAATACAAAGGAGGGCGATTACATGAGTCTGGATCGAGCCAGCGAGGAACTCCAAAATTTAAACCGAAGTGAGCTTATACAGTTGGTGGAAAAAATCATCAGAGATGAGGGAACAGAAGAGGAAATCGACAGCATGCTGACCATAGTGATGCAAAATACGCCCCATCCGGGGATCAGTAATTTGATCTACTGGGATGATCGTGATTTGAGTGCGGCAGAGATCGTAGATGAGGCATTACGCTATCAGCCCATAATTTTACCCCCACATGAATCTTCTTCATAGGATGCGGAGGGGTGGTCTTTTGTTTAGAAATAAGATAGTATTAACTCTTTAGGGCTATGAGCATTAGATTCAAAAAAACTTCCGTTAAACGTGTGCTGACTTCCCTGGAGTGTACGGGGTAATGTTTGTTTTCTGCTCACTTTACGAAGTTTTTATTCCTAATTTTGGGATTTGTAAAGTTTTTGTGACATGCTCCTGTGAATTTTGATACAGCAAATTGTCGTTTTTCTTGATTATTTGGTGGGATGTCTTTATAATCATTTTGTTTGCAAGAATGATTAGCGATTAGCGTATGGAATAAGGAGGTTATTTATTTTGGGAAAAGCATTGATTATTGGCGCCGGTGGCGTGGCCAGCGTTGTGGTGCATAAATGTTGCCAAAACCCAGATGTATTTGAAGAAATTTGTATCGCAAGCAGAACTGTTGAGAAATGCGATGCGCTTAAAGAGAAGCTGGGTGGAGGTCGTACGAAGATACAAACGGCTCAGCTTGATGCTGACAACACCGACATGGTCATTGACTTGATTCGAAGCTTTCAACCGGATGTAGTTATCAATGTGGCTCTCCCTTATCAGGATTTGACGATAATGGATGCTTGCCTTGAGACAGGTGTTCATTACGTTGATACGGCGAACTATGAACCGCCGGATACGCCGAAGTTTGAATACAGCTGGCAATGGGCCTACAAAGAAAGATTCGAAAAAGCAGGAATTACAGCTCTGCTGGGCAGCGGTTTTGATCCAGGCGTAACTGGAGTATTTACGGCTTATGCTCAAAAGCACTACTTTGATGAAATTCATACGATTGATATTGTGGATGCGAATGCAGGGGACCACGGATATCCTTTTGCAACTAATTTTAATCCGGAAATCAATATTCGTGAAATTACGGCGAAGGGCCGTTACTTTGAAAACGGAGAATGGATTGAAACTGAGCCACTTTCTGAGAAAAAGGTATACGACCTTCCTGAAATTGGACCGAAAAATATATATCTTTTGTACCATGAAGAACTGGAATCTCTTGCAGTGAATATTAAAGGCGTGAAAAAAATCCGCTTCTGGATGACGTTCTCGGACAATTATCTGAATCATTTGAATGTACTTCAAAACGTAGGCATGACTTCTATCGAGCCTATTGATTACGAAGGACAACAAATCATTCCACTGCAATTCCTGAAAGCTATTTTGCCAGACCCGGCTTCTCTGGGACCAAGAACAAAAGGCAAAACGAACATTGGTTGCATCATCCAAGGTGTGAAAGATGGAAAACCAAAAACGTATTATGTTTACAATGTTTGTGATCATGAGGAATGTTATGCAGAGGTTGGCTCCCAAGCCATTTCTTACACAACTGGTGTTCCTGCCATGATCGGCGCAATGCTTATTATCAAAGGTATCTGGAAAAAACCAGGCGTTTACAACGTTGAGGAATTTGATCCAGATCCATTTATGGAAGCACTAAATAAACACGGATTGCCATGGCAAGAGAACTTTACGCCAACGTTGCTTGATTGAGGTCTGTGATGAATATTGATATTACAGGACTTCCATCACCTTGTTATCTTGTTGACGAAAGACTTCTTGTCAAAAACCTTGAGGTTTTAAATTCCGTCCAAGAGCGGACAGGCTGCAGCATTTTGCTCGCTCTTAAGGGATTTTCGATGTTTTCGACCTTTCCTCTGGTTGGCAAATACTTAAAAGGCGTAACCTCCAGTTCGTTGTTCGAGGCACGACTTGGTCGCGAAAAAATGGACAAGGAGGTTCACGTATACGCACCTGCTTATGTTGACAGTGAATTTGATGAGCTATTGAAGTATGTTGACCATATTGTTTTCAACTCCTTTGATCAACTGAAACGCTACAAAAGCAGAGTGCAAGGCGTAACTTCCAAAAAAATCGACATCGGCATTCGGGTTAATCCGGAATATTCGGAAATCGAAACGCCGCTGTATGATCCTTGCTACAACAACTCCAGAATGGGTGTGACCCTGGCTAACTTTAGACCTGAGGATCTGGATGGCGTGGATGGTATTCATTTTCATACGATGTGTGAACAGAATTCAGATACGCTGGAGCGCACCATTAAAGTCGTGGATGAGAAATTCGGGCCATACATTAAGAATATGAAATGGCTCAATTTCGGCGGCGGTCACCATATTACCAGAGAAGACTATGATCTGGACACGCTGGTACGCTGTATTCAATATTTTCAGGATAAATATGGTGTGCAGGTTTATCTGGAGCCAGGCGAAGCTATTGCTTTGAATACTGGATATCTGGTGGCTACCGTATTGGATACGATGAAAAACGGAATGGATATTGCCATTCTGGATACTTCGGCTGAATGTCATATGCCTGATGTGCTGGCTATGCCATATCGTCCGAATATCATTGATGCAGGCAAGCCTGGTGAGTATGCTTACACCTACAGACTTGGTGGACTTACGTGCTTGGCTGGAGATGTGATTGGAGACTATTCCTTTAAAGAGCCATTGAAGCCGGGAGACAAGCTTGTATTCTGCGACATGGCCCATTACACGATGGTCAAAAACCACATGTTCAACGGAGTCAACCTGCCAGCCATCGCCAGCTACAACGACGAAGAAGGCATCAAGGTAATCCGTCAGTTCTCCTACGAGGACTTTAGCTCACGTTTGTCGTAAGACAAGGGTAATGTGAAATAACAGAGTGTACCAATTGCATGATCTTTAAAAAGAGCCTAGCCCCTTAAAAAAGGGGCTAGGCTCTTGGTGTAGTTAGAGTTTTTTGATTTTTGTACGCGCCTTTTGTATGTATCCAACACAACAGCAGGCAGTAAATAATAATTTAACTATTTGGAAAGTTACATAAATTTATTTAGGCTACCTTATAACTTCAGTAGAGATTTTATAGTCGAATACCTTTCCTCCAGGTTGAAGTCCTGGTACATCGACAGCTAGGTAGTATTCCTTACCTTTTTCAAGATCAGCATTTAAAGAATATTGGGCGTTTTTTGAACGTTTAATTCGTTTACCATTACTATCGTAAAGAGTTAGTTCCATCCAAGAATCAGGGTATTGGTCGCCTTCAATTATAAACTGAACTTCGTTCGATCTAAAAACCTTAATTTTAAATACATCGTAGGCTTCCCAGCCTCCTTGAACCTCTTTACCAAGGGTACCGATGACAGCATCACCTATAAAAAAATAGTTAGCTTGTTCAAAACTATCATTTGGCTCCTGTTCATTATATTCAAGTACAGAGGTTAGAGTTGATTCCTTTGCTACTGGTACAGAATTTGCTTCTTCGGCTAAAGCGACACTGGCAGAAGTACTTAACATAAGTGTCAGGCCTAATGAAGTTAACAACATTTTTTTCATTGATAAACTTCCTTCCTTTTTTGTGATTTATATTCATTTATATGAATATATTAGTAATTACGCTCGAGTTTATTGTATATCATTAACCAGGGAATTGGAATAATAAAAAGGGATATTTATCAATAAAATAAATATAATAGAACATTTTGTTACGGAATTGCATTTCGCTTGTTTACAGGTTTTTTCTAGGGCTTCTGTTTAAAGGTTAGGTTTCTTGGAGGAAAATATATATGGTATACTCATTGGATTAAGAACAAACTTCGACATGAGTTGGATAATAAATTGTAACGATAGGCAGAGGTGAATTGTACATGTTCGACCCTACGGTTTTTGATAATTTAAAAGTGGCTATGGAAAATACGGTTTACGATCTGGATAATTTGGATTCACGTATTGACATTACACAGCGGATCGACAGATTGGAAATGTCCGTGATGTCACGTGAATTTGCTGTCCAATTCAGACTGAGAGAACACCCGAGTGTGACAGCAGAGATTCAACTAAAGGCGGATTTAAACAACTTGGCTGCGGAAATTTTGGAAATCAAAGATCAAGTTCCGGGATGTGTCTTGTTGCTGAGTTTTTACATGGAAATTCGTGAGATTGAGTCACAATGCAGCCGGATTGAAAATATACTGGCCGAAATTTGGAAGCCCGATCTTAGACCGGTACAAACCCTTAGTCAGATTTACGGAGAGAAGACGTCTATATACCAAAACAGGATTGAACTCCGATTTTCCAGACAAATTAACGAAGATCAGATGGAAGACATTCCAGAGCTGTTGGAACACATATTGCTGACGCTTATGGAATTAAACAAGGTCTAAAGGGTTAGGGACCTAATGTAAATGACATTAGTAGACCAACAAGTTAACGTTAGAGGAGTTGAAAGTATAAATGAATGAACTAGAATTCTCTCAAGTATATGCGATTATGGAGGCTTCTTTTCCTGAAACGGAATGCAGAACATCCGAGTCACAAAGGGCTCTGCTTCATCATCCATGTTATCGTTTACTTACCAAAAAGGACGAACAAGGGCAAATAATTGCTTTTTTGGCGGGATGGGAGTTTACAGATTTTCGGTTTGTAGAGCATATTGCCGTAGATTCGGCTATACGAGGTGGCGGGTTAGGTAAAGAGCTTATGAGCAAGTTTATTTCACAGTCCGGTAAACCGGTAGTACTGGAGGTTGAGCCACCAGTGGATGAATGGACTCAGAGAAGAATTGGTTTTTATGAACGTTTGGGGTTTCATCTGAACCATTTTGACTATGTACAGCCCCCTTTAAGAGAAGGACAGGCTGATCTGCGGCTTCAAATTATGAGCTATCCAGGTGCGCTGGCTGAACAGGATTTTGCTCCGTTTAAAGAGATTTTATATACCGAGGTCTATAGGTTAAATAAGAAGACTATATAGTTAAAGATGCTTCATTATCGTTCATGTTTTGTCCATGCCATCACAAATTCTTTCTCGTCAGTTTCGGCATCAACAGATTCCGCTTGAATGGTAAATCCATTTTTGGTATAGAAGTTAAATGCTTTCGTGTTCGACTGGTATACTTTTAATTGAATCTCATCATGTTGCTTCTTGATCCAATCTAGTAGTAACTTGCCATAGCCTTTTCTTTGAGAATCAACACGTATAAACAGAGCCGCCAAGTATCCATCCAACATGGAGACGAAGCCGCCAATGCTATGATCATCTTGTATGATAACGTAGTTTTGAGCGAGGGGAAGGTACCTGTTTTCCATCTCGGTAACTTGTGATGCCCAATACTGCGGAGCAATAAAATGATGGGCTTCTATGGAAGCATCTAGCCAGATGGCTGCCAACTCGTTGAGCTCTTCCACATTTGCGGGTCTAATCGACATCGTATCTCCTCTTTTCACAGTGCAGTATGTAATCTTATAGATGATGTTGAAATAAAAAAGACCGTCCGAGGACGGTCTTTCTACCCGTGACGCTTAATTAAAGCTTTGATCCGTATCCCGCGCCTCCGTCAACTCTGTAAATTAGAGAATAACGGACCGGGTAAGGGATACGCTCAACATGTGATTATTGATGTTGACGCACCTCCTTTCCTGATGGACCCATTTTACCATATATGGATTGTGATATCCAGTGATTTTCTTATATTTGCGGAAATGATTCATAGAAAATACAAAATAAAAATGGCTTGATTTTATGTTCTATGGAAGATATAATCTTAATTACGGTGACTGAAAAACATCGGTGTGAGTACATAATATGCGGTCGTGGCGGAATTGGCAGACGCGCACGGTTCAGGTCCGTGTGGGCTAACCCCCGTGGAGGTTCGAGTCCTCTCGACCGCATCATAGCCTAACATTTACAGGTTCTTGGATTGGCTGGATGCCACCAAGAGCCTGTTTTTATATGGTTAAGATGCGTGTACCATTATAACTATTTTATTTATACTGAAATATATATTTAATATAGTCCTTTGCACTCTGATTAATGTCTTCGTCGCTTGCTTGAAATGAGGCTCCGAAGACAGCGAAATAGGGTAATGTTATCGCGCCAACATGCACTGCGCTTGCTTTAAAAGGTGCTATAACTTCATCTACAGTAAAAGAAACGGAACCAGTAGGTGAGTAATTTTCTTTTTTATCGCCGATGGACATGGCTATCCCTAGCTTCTTTCCTTTTAGCTTATCACCTTGTGAACCATAAGCCCATCCATGAGTAAAAACATCATCCAACCACTTTTTTAATAAAGGTGGGTAACTATACCAATATAAAGGGAATTGAAATATAATATTACTATGTGCTTCAAGTAGCTGTTGTTCTTTCAAAACATCAATGCTCCAGTTTGGATACTCTTTATAAATTTCGTGGATTGTAATTTCATTGGTATATTGAAGTATTTCTCGTTTCCATCTGTTATTTACTCTAGAATCTTCGATATGGGGATGAGCTAAAATCACAAGAGTTTTCATCATAAATCACCTTTCTTACGTAACATATTTGCCTTTGTAGATGCTCTATTATTATTCTGTATGCTTCAAAAAAAGTAAATACACACAATAAAGTAAGATAGTTACTTGAAAGTGTGCATTGGACTTAGAATGAAGATACGCAATTATAAAATTAATTAGATAAACTTTGTTATTTTTAGCGTTGAAGAGGTGGTACTATGAAACAATATAATTTAGGCATAGAAGCAACACTTGAGATCATCGGAGGTAAATGGAAATCATTAATCATTTGTTTATTAATGTCTGGTAGAAAAAGGACAAGTGAATTACAGCGTAGTATTCCGGGCATTTCTCAAAAGGTTCTTATACAGCAACTTCGCGAACTTGAAAAGGATGGTATCATAGGTAGACATGTGTATAATCAAATGCCTCCAAAAGTGGAGTATTATATAACGGAATATGGAATTACAGCAAATGAAATTATTGACTTAATGTGTTCTTGGGGAAGGGCTAATATCCAAATAAGACAACAGCAAGGAGAAGATGTGATGTTGTTAGAAAATGATTCAAAATGAATAGTGGAGTAAAAAAGCGTTGCAGACTATGATGTTTACGACGGTTTTCTTCGGCTGCCTTCAAGTGCTAGGTTATGTGTTGAGCCGCAAGCTGATTTGCTATATAGTTATGACTGGACAACCATTACATCCATATTAAATGAATGCTAAAGTAGGGGGACCCTTGCAATGATTATTAAACCGAAAATTCGTGGTTTCATATGTACGACTGCACATCCTGCAGGATGCGCGGCTCATGTTAACCGTCAGATCAACTACATCAAAGAAAGCACATCAATACAAGGAGCTAAAAAGGTGCTTGTGATCGGAGCATCTACTGGATACGGGCTGGCTTCTCGTATTGCTGCGAGCTTCGGTCTGGGAGCGGACACCATAGGGGTATCCTATGAACGTCCTGCATCAGAGGGGCGCACGGCTTCAGCAGGCTGGTATAATACGGTAGCCTTTGAAAGAGCGGCCAGAGCAGCTGGCTACATAGCAGAAAGCATTAATGGAGATGCTTTTTCTCATGAAATTAAGCAGGAGACGTTGAAGCTGGTAAAGGAAAAGCTGGGCAAGGTAGACCTGATTGTGTATAGTGTCGCTTCACCGCGACGGACACATCCCGATACGGGTGAGACCTTTAATTCCGTTCTCAAGCCTATCGGACAGTCTTTTTCTAATAAAACAGTGAATACCAATACAGGTGTCGTATCAGAAATTACGCTAGAACCGGCTACGCAGGAGGAAATTGAGAACACCATCACGGTAATGGGTGGCGAAGATTGGTCCTTGTGGCTAAAAGCGTTGGAAGAAGCTGATCTGCTGGCTGAAGGAGTAACCACACTGGCTTACTCGTATATTGGTCCCGAAATTACGGAGGCTATCTATCGTAAAGGAACCATTGGCCAAGCTAAAAATGATTTGGAAGCTACAGCACATACTCTAACAAAGCAACTGGAACGTTATCATGGAAAAGCCTATGTTTCTGTGAATAAAGCTTTGGTTACACAATCCAGTTCGGCTATTCCAGTCGTGCCTTTGTATATTTCTTTGCTGTTTAAGGTCATGAAAGAAAAGGGACTGCACGAGGGATGTATTGAGCAGGCACAACGTCTGTTCGAGACGCTATACAGTGGGTCGACTGTGGAAACGGATGAAGAAGGACGCATCCGTCTGGATAACTGGGAAATGAGAGACGATGTGCAGCAGGCTGTCAAAGCAGCTTGGTCCGAAATCACTACAGAAAATGTATCTGAATTAGGCGATCTCGAACAATACCGTCTGGATTTCCTTCAATTATTTGGATTCGGGTTTGATGAAATTGATTATGAATTAGATGTTAATCCAGAGGTTGATACAACTTTATAAGTGAATATTTGTAAAACAAAAACGGGTACTCTCAAGCGATGCAATTGCTTAAGAGACCCGTTTTTTATGTATATTGGCAAAAAAACAAGTTGCACTCGTTTCACTAACAGCATTTATCGAGAATTAGACGTGGAAAGTGACTTACGGTGCAGCAAGCGAAAAACGACAATGGTTATGATAATCCCCGCAACGCCAAAGACTGCAACAGAAGTTAGGGCCCGATAAGCTTGCCAGCCGAACAAAAAAGCAATACCACTGCCAAACGTTGTACCTGCCAGTAACCCAAGTGCACAGGCAATATCCGTTCCAAATTTCATAAACATGTTCCTTTCGAATATATAAATTAAAAAGTAACTTGTACTTTTTCTCTGGACTTGGACACACACTTGTGCGTACAATTAAATAGTAATCGTTTTCAAACGGAATCTATTAATTATTATGGATCATTCTTGTGCAAATTATTCCTTTTCAGGAGGCTGATGAAATGAATATGAATGAACAGATCAAGCTGTGGAACGAAGAGGCGCAGGCTAGTAACGCTGACCATCCTCACCGAAAGGTTGAATTGTGTATCGAGGTACGAGATGGAGCACTGGAGTCTGTTGTTCCTTATTTGAACCAACTGGATTATCGTCATGTAACTTTGGTAGAAGATGAGCATACTTCGGCGGCGGCAGGAAAAAAAGTGGCTGTGCTGATCCGTGAGGCTGGTTTGACAGTTGATGTCGTCCGCTTACCTCCGAATGCTGTAGGGGATGTGATTGCTGATGAGACCTACATTATGAAAGTGCTGCTGGGTGTGGCGGATAAGAGTCAGGCTGTACTTGCTGTAGGCTCTGGCACGATTCATGATCTGGTTCGCTTCGTATGTTATAAAATGAATCGTCCGTTCTTGTCAGTACCAACGGCTGCTTCGGTGGATGGTTTTACCTCCGCAGGCGCACCACTAATTGTGGATGGCAGCAAGCAGACATTCCAAGCAGTTCCGCCAGAGGCGATCTTTGCTGATTTGTCCGTGCTGGCAAATGCGCCACAGACGATGACTGCGGCCGGTTTTGGCGATATGCTCGGTAAGTTCACCTCACTAGCGGACTGGCATGTTTCCAGAGATTTGGGAAACGAGCCATATTCACCTGTGGCTAATCGCATTACTGAGGAGGCTCTGCGTGACTGTGTAGAGCATGTCGACGAGATTGCGGCAGGCAGCAAGGCTGGTGTTGAGGTATTGATGAATGCGTTGATTGCATCCGGTATTTCGATGCTGATGATAGATCATTCTCGTCCAGCGTCAGGGGGAGAGCACCATATTTCCCACCGAATTGAAATGGATTTTATTTCAGAGGGACGCAAGCAAGTTTTGCATGGTGCCAAAGTAGGCGTAGCATCCGCATTGCTTTCTGACCTGTACAGGGATTTAGCAGCCAGTCAGGATGTAGAGGCTTTTAAGGTGTATCGGGCTTTGCCTACGTCGGAGCAGATGCGTGCATGGCTGTCTCAGGTTGGAGGCCCATCTACCATTGCCGAGCTGGGGGTTACGGAGGAACAACTTGCTCGTGCATTGCGCACGGCTCATACCTTGCGTGATCGCTATACTGGACTCAAGTATATGAATGAACATCAATTGCTTCGTTCGTAATGTGCAACATCTACACAAATTGTCCTTAGATATTCGGCCAGTTATGTGTGGCAAGGAAGGGATAAGTGAATGGGTTTACACCTCCGCAGCAATACGACGATATCCTGCTCCTGTAACATTTGTATGTACAAATGAACGGTATGCTATAATCGTGGAATATGAACAGGTACACGATATTGCAAGTACGGAGGAAATTATGGCGCCCAAATATATACAAGTTAAACAAGAAATTTTGTCCTGGATTCATTCATCTAAACTGGAACCACAAAGCCAGCTTCCATCTGAGCATGAAATGTCTGAACAATTTGCCGTTAGTCGGCAAACGGTGCGTCAGGCGCTGGGTGAGCTGGTGCAGGAAGGCTGGCTGTTTCGGATGCAGGGCAAGGGAACCTTTGTCGCGACACGGGACAGCAAGCAGCCCGAAGATCCAAAGACGATTGGAGTCGTTACAACCTATATATCGGATTATATTTTCCCATCCATTGTACAGGGAATTGAATCCAAATTGAGTCGCCAGGGATACAAGATGCTGCTGTCAAGCACAGGTAATGACCCTGAGCAAGAAAGTCAGTGCCTGGAAATGCTGTTAAGTCAACCGCTGAGCGGAATTATTATTGAACCGACTAAAAGTGGAGAGCGTAACCCCAATCTGAACTATTATTTAACCGTGGAAAATCGCCAAATCCCTTATTTGATGATCAATGCACGTTATGAGGAAATGGATGCGCCATGTCTGCGAGTAGATGATGAAAAGGGTGGTTTTTTGGCGGCCGAACATCTGATTAAGCTGGGACACCGACGCTTGGCCGGATTTTTCAAAACCGATGATATGCAAGGAATTCTTCGTATGAAAGGATTTGTGGCTGCTCACCGCAAATATGGAGTGACATTACACCCGAACGCAGTAACGACTTACCGGACAGAAGAAAAAAATGAGATTCCGCTACAACGTGCGTCGAGGCTGCTGGCGATGGAGGCGGGAGAGCGTCCTACTGGATGGGTGACCTATAATGATGAGTTGGCTGTTCGACTCCTTGATATTGTACGTTCGGCGGGCCTGAACATTCCCAATGATCTATCGCTGGTTGGGTTCGATGATTCATTTTTGGCGACAGCAACGGAAATCAAGCTAACGACAATTCGGCATCCAAAGGAAGAATTGGGGTTACGTGCTGCCGATACCATGCTGTCGATGATTGAAGAGAAGGGGTACCATGAAGAAGATCGTCAGTTAATTCTACCGCCTGAGCTCATAGTTCGTGAATCTACGGGGCCTGTCCAGGTAATGCCTGGAGAACACTAGGCAGGGAGATCAGTCTTAACATGTCAGGACAAGTTAGTAAGTGTACAGCTTCAACGTTTAATATTTGATGGGCATGTTACTCGCCATACCGAACAGTCTGTTTTCTGGATTGCAGAAATAGACTGTTTTTGCTATGTTTTTTCTGAAAATGAGTACATAAATCTATCGAAAAAATACATAAAAAAGACTAGCTAGGTTGTACGTACAAGCATATAATGAAAGCGAAACCAAGAATAAAGGGTCGTTACGACCTTCCTGTAATTTTCCATTTGAGGCTAGTTTCAGTTACCTCCTCCATTGCAGATTTCAGAAATGATAGTAAAAGGTGTGCCTTATACATAGTAGAACAATTGAAAAAGGAAGTATGGGAGGCCAATTTGGCTCTTCCAAGGGCGTGGACTATGAAGAACTGAAAGCGGAGCAACTGATTGTGCTGAATCTACAAGGCGTTTATTTGCGTTCGCTCTTCGTCAGATACGCATACACATCTGGCATTGTACCGTTCTTTCGTTCGGAATCCAGAATTCACCTCAATGGATCTGGCACTGCTGGGTAAGCATTTTCTGCGCAAGCATGGGGCGAACGCTTATGATGGTCAACGATAAAGGAGGAGGCACACAAATGAGCAAGTATACAATTGGTGTCGATTATGGAACGGAGTCTGGCCGTGCGGTCATTGTTGACCTGTCTGACGGAGCTGAAATTGCTACACATGTAACACTTTACCGTCATGGAGTTATTGATGAAGTATTGCCTGGTAGCGGACGCAAATTGGATATGGATTGGGCGCTGGAACATCCGGCTGATTATATTGAAGTCCTGACTACTTCCGTACCTGCTGTTATGAAGGAGACAGGGATTTCTCCAGACGATATCATCGGGATCGGAATCGATTTCACAGCATGTACGATGCTGCCGATTGACGCGCAGGGACAACCGTTGTGCTTTGACGAGAACCTGAAAGATGACCCGCATGGTTGGGTGAAACTGTGGAAGCACCATGCAGCACAGGAGGAAGCGGACCGTTTAAATGACATTGCCTCGCAGCGCGGAGAGGCGTTTCAGCCCCGCTATGGAGGGAAAATTTCTTCCGAATGGATGATCGCAAAAATTTGGCAAATTCTGAACGAGGCACCGGACATTTATAATCAAACAGACCGCTTTGTAGAAGCGACCGACTGGGTAATTTCCCAGCTCAGCGGGGAACTGAAACGTAATCAGTGTACAGCTGGCTACAAGTCTATTTACCATCATCGCGATGGTTATCCGGATCGTGAATTTTTCAAAGCGCTCGATCCGCGTCTAGAAAATTTGACGGATACGAAGCTGCGCGGTGAGATTTATGAATTGGGTGCCCGTGCGGGTGGATTAACAGAGGATATGGCTGCAAAACTCGGACTGAACCCGGGAACGGCAGTAGCGGTAGGCAATGTGGATGCACATGCGGCTGTTCCGGCAGTAGGCGTCGTCACACCAGGCAAGCTGGTGATGGCGATGGGAACTTCCATTTGCCATATGCTCCTCGGTGAGGAAGAAAAAGAAGTAGAAGGTATGTGTGGCGTTGTAGAGAACGGAATTATTCCGGGCTATTACGGGTATGAGGCTGGACAATCGGCGGTAGGAGACATTTTCGCATGGTTTGTGGAACATGCTGTTCCGGGCGAATTGAAGGAGCAGGCAGCTGCGGAAGGTGTGAACGTCCATGTATGGCTGGAGCGTAAAGCGGCTGAATATAAACCGGGCGAAACCGGATTGCTGGCACTCGACTGGTGGAACGGTAACCGTTCTTTGTTGGTTGACACCAACCTGACGGGGCTGATTGTCGGATATACGTTGCTGACGAAGCCAGAGGAAGTGTATCGTACATTGCTGGAAGCAACTGCGTTCGGAACACGTAAAATTATCGATGCATTCCATCATAACGGCGTGCCAGTAGACGTATTGTATGCGTGCGGTGGATTGCCGCAGAAAAATCGTCTTTTGATGCAAATTTATGCTGACGTAACCGGACGGGAAATTAAGGTCGCTGCTTCTACCCAAACTCCTGCGTTGGGTGCAGCCATGTTCGCAGCAGTGGCTGCGGGAGCTGAAGCTGGAGGGTACGACGATATCGTCGTAGCAGCGCGTCATATGGCGCGTGTACGGGACGAGAGCTTCAAGCCGATCCCTGAGAACGCGGCCGTGTATGATAAGCTGTACGAGGAATACAGCCGTCTTCACGACTACTTTGGACGTGGAGGCAATCCGATGATGAAAAAGCTAAAGTCCATCAAGGAAGAAGCCAAACGTTCAACTGAAACGGCAAGCATTCATTCTTAAAAAGCTGACAAAATATAAGCAAGAAGTATTTAAAGGTCTGTTATCTAAAAAGCACAGTGCGCCGAGGAATCGGCAGACTGTGCTTTTTTGCATTTTTATATTCTGTGAATTACATGATGTGAAAGTCTCAGCGGATGAAAGATGGTAATGCGTTCCTTTCAAAGACTTTCATGAAAATCACAACCATTTCTCTTTTACGGACATTTTTACTTTTTCAGCATGGCATCAGCAAACAAAATGGATTTTGGAATACGGAAAAACTGTTCCGCCTGATCCTGGAAGGTTTGCGAAGGAACGGTACCCTGATGCAACCATTTCCGAAATGTACCGGGGTGAACACCAATCCAATGACTCACATCGGTCACCGAAATATCATGTACCATGCATAGACCCGCCAAGATCCGATTTTTAACCGGAGAACGAGTCACAGTCCGTTTCATAAAACGGGACGGCGCTGGTTGACAGATGAGTGGTGAACGCCGGACAACCTCTTCATTAAATAGAATATGGTGCGGATAACCAAGTGTATTACACGTCTTTTCCAGATTAGTGTTGCCGGGAATGCGACCTTCATATACCCACGCACTGACACTACGGGAGGAAATGGAAAGCTCCTCGGCAAGTTGGGACAGTTTAATGTCATTAGCCATCAAAACGGCAAGCAAAACGCGATTGCGCACTTGACAGCGTGTTGGTTTACGAAAACGTTTGACACGCACACCTTTTCCCAAATATTTGCGATTGATCAGAGACCACGCCTGAATGGAATGTTTATCTTGTTGTTTAGGCATATACCCTCCGATTTTTTTTAACCACATACTACTATACCCGAAGGGGGGTTTGCAAGTGACTCCTCTCCTGATTTTCTTTTAATCCCATGGGCTTAACCGGTTTATGGAAAATAAGGTCCATTTGGCCTATAAAAATGGAAGTTTAAGGTGTCGATATATTAAAATGTGACATTATTAATGGAAATGGAGGTAATATGTTCTTCTCTTACGATTGTAAGAATTATAGTGACTAATAAAAATGTCATTACAATTAATCCTGCAGTACCTTCACTAGGTAAATATGGTTTAAGTGATAGGAACTATACTGCAAGAGTAACGAATTATGTAGTTAAGGACGAAATTCTGAACAAGACTTTAGGTGAAGTAGGCACTGGAACAACGGTTTACTTACCTACGCAGTATAAAATTAAGTGGTGGCACTCTAAAGCATATAAGGCTTGGCAAATGGTCAGAAACCATAAAATGGACTCAGTAAAAAATGCTTTGAAGGAGAAGAGGTATAAATGAAAGTGAAAAAAACATTATTATTACTAAGCATTCCGTTGTTGTTGGCATTTGCAATCATAGCGTTCATTGCTTTACCTTGGCTTCTAATATTCATAGGGATTCAATTAGAACCGAATTCTTCACATCCTGAAATCACATATGGGAAATTTCCATTTCGTTTGGAATATGAAATTAACGGGCAACGAAAGGTTATTCAAGATACGTTAATATGTGAATATGATGGCATTGGTTCAAATGAAGCTCACGGCAAATATCGTAAGTGGAAAGAAAGATTATCCATCTGATATATATTACTACCTTTAATAGAAAAAAATGTCAAAATAGAAGTATCCTATCATCCAGGTATTGCAGAGTACTATATGGGGGATTTGGATAGTACTGACGAGTATAAGCAAACTGTTGCTGACTCTATATTTATTGAACAAGAAGGCTTTATCATTAAAAAAGATGGAAGGGTTTTTGAAAATGATGGAAGGACTATTAATACTCAATTTTCCAATTCAAATGAATTACTTGATAAGTACCATATTAAACTGATAAGCTGGGACTCTACCCCACCAATCAAGGATAATTTTCCTGAAGCCAAATAATGAGGAAGATGAAAAATTCCTTTTTTCGAGAAGGGGCTTTATTAGACCACAAACGAGACTAATCCTCGCTTGTTTAGCAATAACCAGTTTTCAACGCGTGTATATTATGTCATTATCAAAGCTGCAAAGGACGACTATACGAGTAACTTAAAACTAAATTATAAAGCACTTGAAATTCCTTGTGGTGATTTCAAGTGCTTTTTTTCGTCCCAGTATAATTCTATAAATCTAGTAACATAACTATGATATTTGGCGAGATATAACTTCTTCACTGGAGAAGTTATCCAATCCATTTCATTACTCGGGTGAGCTATGGGACAGCACCACAGAACTTCAATATTTGCGAGCCATGTACTAAAATCACTAAATTTATTATATTTTTTCTTGAAACATTACTGGTAAAATCTACTCGATTAATCCGGTGATACTAATACAAGACTCAAATCAACTCTCGTAAAGACTAATGGATATTGTTTTACTATATGGTTTTATATTGTAATTTTTATTATTTTTATAAATAGTTTTTGGATAAGTTGGTGGCATAGTAGTTGCTTTATATTGTTAATAGCAGAATTGAATTGTACAGTTTGATTTTATTCAGGGAGAAAGAGTGGATATGAATATCGTATTGACTTAATCAATCCTTTTCAGAGGAACAGTCGGGAACAATTGCATTTGAAAAATGTGTCAACCGGTGGAGGTAGCGATGGCTGGGATTGGAGATTTTAAAACCGACAAAAGTACCGAATCAATATGAGTTGTCTAACATTGGATGAAAATAACAACGGTAGGTAGGGTATGGATGCTAGAGTTTTTTTTAATGATGTAGAGGCTGGAAATGCACAAGTATTGAAGTAGAATTTTGAATTATTTAACCACATAGGGAGTCTTTATAAACCTAAATTTGGAAGTAGTGACCAAAATGCGGTTACAATTATTTCATGAGGAATTACAACAGCCAATCAATAAAGAGTATGAGGGTGTCATCATGAGTAAATATATTTGTGCAGTCTGTGGTTATAATGAGTTGAATTATCCTCAATGGGATAAACATGGTTTTCCAACTCACGAAATATGTAATTGTTGTGGATTTGAGTCTGGATTTGATGATGATGCAAAGGACATTCCAGAGTCAATCGAAGAATATAGGATTAGGTGGCTAAGTGAGGGGGCTAACTGGTTTAGCTCATCAAAGACCAAACCTTTGAATTGGAACTTGGCAATACAGCTAAAAAGAATCAATGTGGATATTTCTAAATAGTATTATTTGACCTAGAACCCACTGTAGTTTACGGTCTTGAGACGAGTAAATCCTCTCAAGGTCTTACTTTACTCCTACCCAGTGTCGAATGAATTGGGCGGCTAAGTCCAAACGAACTTAACCCTCATTGCTCCCGTATAATATTCCTCTAATATGCCTGTACACAATTACCAGATAGTTTCGTGTTGTGGTCTTTTTTATTAAAACTTCATGACTGATAATAAATCTATGATCCTGATCAATATGTTCCAATGCATTTTTAATACATTGACCCGAAGACACGTAGAACCACATTGGATTACTATTATTTCGAATGAATAGGATGATGGATTTGAAAATAAATTTTAAACAGCCTTATGGTGTGATTAAGCATAATATGTCAACAGAGAACATTGCTGACTTGATAAGCTTATTTATTGAAAATGATTCAATTGTATTATTTTCCTTTTACGAAAGGAATATGGATTTATTTGATGTGAATACACAGGAATTCATCTTAGAGAGGTGTGTTTTTGTGAATTCTGAGTGGGTATTGCCATGGGGGGAATCTATACCTCATTGGGATGAACCGAATCAGACACCGCCGAAAATAATGTGGTTTTCGGCGGTGAAAAAAGAAGAAATTATTAAAGCAATTGAAATTGATAATTTATTTAGATGTATTGTCATTAAGAAGGGTTCAGATTTTAAACAACATTTCAATGTTTTATTCCATCAGGAATATTATTCGTCTATTGATGAGGAAGACTACGAATATTATTTAGGATTTACAAATAAGGATTTGTTTCTTGCTAATTATCTGGATGAAGTTAAAAAGAGGTTCGAGGTATCATTAATAGAATAGGCAAATGGAAAGATCTTGGGGGCGGCAATCCTCAAGGTCTTTCTTTACATCAACACCTAGTATTAAGTAAATGGGTTGAATGATACTCCTTTTGACAATCCCATAGTCTATTAGAAACCCAAAATCTTCAGATACCACTGTATCTTGCTCCAAGTACCTTACCTCCATTTTTTTTCGGTAGTTTCTAATTCCATTAAAAGAATCTACTACCCACTTGTACTTCTAAACTGATTTATTCACAACTTTGTAACCTTCTCTGGTAGGGGGGTTGCGAGATTGTTTTCAAATTGTTTTACTATATTTACCTACTATAGTCTGGTAATCTATTAATATATATAGGGGGAACGAAAAGACGTCCGGTTCAGTCGGTTCATATGCGTTTATGTTCTATATGTTGAGTGAATGTCTATATTGCCATGTCTATATCGTCATGTCTGTATAACTTCATAGACAAGCTAGAGATAGCTCCCGCACATTATAAAATACAGCACAGGATGGTGTAATGAATGAAGCTTTTAAAAGTAAAATGGATGGCTGTATGCTTGATGGCAATCTGTTGTTTGGGTTTGCTAGGTATACATACGAATACAGCGAGTGCACAAGCGAAGGCTCCTTTGCTGGGGGTCAATGATGTGTTGCTAGATTCGAATACCATTCAGCCCGTAATGAAAAATGATAAGTTGTATGTTCCTATCGTTACATTAGGGCAAAAGATGGGGATTTCTACTTCGGCCAACGGCAACACATTGGTACTGACTGGACATAATCGCAGCTTTACGCTGGATTTGAACAAGGGGGATGTGTTCGAGCGTGGAGATCGTACAATGGTGCCAATTCGCACTTTGACCGATGCGTTCGGCTTCACTATTACGCTTCCAACAAGTAATCTATATCGAATTCAGAACGCAAATGCTAGTTTGTCTGATGCTCAGTTTTTGAATACATTCGCAACAGAAATTAAACAGTATGCAGCTGTCAAACCGGGCAAAGCCAGCAATTCAGGCAACAAGGGAACTGCCTCATCATCCAGCCGTACGATTTATTTGAGCTTCGATGATGGTCCTACGGCGCATACGTCGCAGCTGCTGGATATTTTAGATAAATATAATGCGAAGGCTACTTTCTTCATGCTGGGACCTGAAATTCGTCAACATAGCGCAGTGATGAAAAGAATGGTAGAGGCGGGTCATGGTTTGGGCCTGCATGGGATGACGCATCAGGTGAAGAAAATCTATGCATCCCCGGCAGCAGCATTGGCAGAGATGAATCAGGATAATGAAATTTTATTTAAGGCTACAGGAAAACGCACTTCTTTGATTCGTACACCTTATGGCAGCAAACCATATTTGAAGAAAGCATACCGCGATCAACTGACAGGTGCAGGCTATCATATTTGGGACTGGAATATCGATTCCAATGATTGGCGTTATACTAAAAATCCAGAGCATTTTGTACAGACTGTCCTAAGTGATATTAGAAGATTGAAAAAGCAAGGCAGAACACCAGTCGTTCTTATGCATGATAAGCCATCTACGATCAAGGTTCTTCCACAAATCATGGCCGCTTTGCAGAAAGAAGGATATTCGTTCGAGCCGTTGAATGATAACCTGACTCCGCTTAATTTTTGGAATGATCATCGTTAATTGAATAGCATGAAAGAAAAGGCACCTTTTCAACCATTTATAGTGGTTGAAAAGGTGTCTTTTTGTTGTATTCGCTCGGAATTGTGAAGTTTGCAGCATGCTTTATATGAATCTATGAATTCATGTCTATGCACAGGTCATATGACTTTACGGGTTACCACGTCGCTGCATATATTACAGTAACCGCCCCGAGAGGAGGAGAGGTATGAATATTAATCCGAATATGTTTAGTATGATTTGCGCTACCGCAGGAGCCCTTATTACGTTTGCCTTTGGCGGCTGGAATCAGCTAATGGTGCTATTCACGGTTGCAATGGCTGTTGATTATGTGACTGGAGTCGCCGCAGCAATTAAGACTGGGCAAGGTTTAAGCAGTAAAGCCGGCTTTTGGGGGCTGGCGAGAAAGGCTTTAATGCTAATGGTGATTTCTTTGGCGCATCACGTGGATCTCCTGATGGGTACCGAAATCATGAAAGGGGCAGCGACGTATTTTTATTTATCCAATGAATTAATCTCTATTACGGAAAACTGTTCACGAATGGGGCTGCCGCTTCCACCGAAGCTCAAGAATTTTTTTGCCCTATTAAAGGACAAGGAGTCTGATGGTAAAAATGGCGGAAAAGATCGCTAGAATTACAAAGTTTCTTTCCGTATGTGGGGCGTTATGATAAAATTTTCAAGAGAACATTTTAAGATAAGGAGCCTATACGCATGATTAAACATATTGTTTTGTTCAAATTGAAAGACCGCTCCCCCGAAAGCATTGAGCACACAGCATCCATCTTGCGCAGCATGAACGGCAAAATCAAAGAGCTGCTGTCACTCGAAGTAGGTACGGATGTGATTCGTTCGGAACGTTCTTATGATATTTCCCTTACCGCAGTTGTCGAAACACTGGAGGATTTGCAAACGTATCAGGTACACCCTGTCCATCAGGAAATTATTGTACACATGAATGAAGTAAAGGATGTATCTATCGCAGTTGATTATGAAATCTAAAGCGATTACTGGAGGTGCAGGACCTTGTATTATGTCAACCGGGAACAAATTGAGCTTCGACTAGGGGCTGTTCCCGACATTGTCGCCGGACTTCGCCAGACTTCTGCTGCCTGGAACGGCGATCTGTTGCAGGGGCTAGTGCAGGAGCGCTGTCTTCATCTGGCAATTGAGACGGTAACGGACGTAGGAAGCTATATCATCGACGGATTTATTATGCGTGACGCTAGTAGCTATGAGGATATTATCGGTATCATTCATGAGGAAGGTGTACTGGATGATACCGTATTTCATTCGCTAGTAGAGCTGGTAGGCTTACGTAAACCCCTAGTACAGGAGTACTTCCATTGGGACCGGACAAGCCTTCACCCGCTTACACCAAAGCTGCCTGGGTTGCTGGAGCTTTTTGCATCTAACGTGCATGATTATTTAAATAAGGAATTGGGTCCCCAGCCCGAGGGAGTGTAAAGGCAAAAGTGACGGATAAGTATATCGTACCCGAAATGCCCACTAGGCGCATGATCATGACATTATTGAAAACCCAGGGACCTGTGGGCGTCGGAAGCTTGGCAGCTCAATTGGGCATTACCGAAATGGGAGTGCGCAGGCATCTCAAATTGATGGAGCAGGATGGTCTGATCGTGGCTACGATCGTGAGACAGGCGATGGGACGCCCGACGTTTTTATACAGTCTGAGCGAGCAGGGAAGCGAGCAGTTTCCTCGTAATTATGATCATCTGTTACTGGAACTGTTAGAGGAGCTGGATGAAGAACAGGGAATGGAAGCTGTTTACTCGCTGTTTGATGGTAGAAAACGTAAAATGATGAAGCGCTACGCCCCTCACATGGAGGGGAAGACTACACTGGCCTCACGTGTGGAAAAGCTTTCGGGCATCCAGAATGCTTCCGGATATATGGCAGAGTGGCACGAGGAAGAGGATGGTAGCTACTCTATTGTGGAATACAATTGTCCTATCTCTCAAATTGCAGGCCGTTACCGCAAGGCTTGTGAATGCGAGCAGCAAATGTTTGAGGAGCTGCTTGATGCCGAGGTTGTTCGTGAGGATTGTTTGGCGGATGGGGGCCGTTGCTGCCTGTATCGTATCCGCTCTAAAAAAAAGTAAAACTTTTCAGGCTTGTTTCCTGTATCATGACAAGCTCCCCATGCTTATAATGCACTAACAGATGGGCATTCGCCCGGGCACAAGGGAGAGATGATGATGAAGGAGAACTGCAAAAGTTTTATCCGAGGCGCGTTGGCAGGCAGCATTGTTGGTTCGGTTGCTGCTTTGTTATTTGCCCCTAAGTCAGGTCGTGAGCTGCGTCAGAATATTACAGATCAGGCGCGCAACGTAAGTGATAAGGGACAGGAGCTAGCGGTGAGAATTTCAGACACCTCAATTGAGTATACTGACAAAATTAAGGAAACAGCCTCAGCCGTCATTCATGAAATCGGGCAATGGCGTAAAAAGAGTGAAATGATTCCTGAGGTTAGTATTTCATCAGCGACTGTTCAAGAAGATACGGAAAAAGATGCTCTGTAACGGTCTGTAAAACGTAGGTGAAACACTGAATACGGTTTGAATTCGTGGCTTCTCCCGTTGGGGTGGAGCCTTTTTATTGATCACTTCCTTGTTTTAGGGTAATCTTTTGGGGTACCTTTTACATTAATACAACATAAGGTATGTAGCAACGGATAGCTTTCCGAGATGAAACAACTCATATTTGAACAAAAAAGGAAGCGGTGTGTACGTGCAGCAAGCGATTGCAATATTGGATTCCGGTGTAGGAGGTTTGACGGTTGTAAAAGAAGTCATGCGTCAGCTTCCACGGGAAAAAATCATTTATTTTGGAGACACTGCGCGCACTCCGTATGGCCCCCGACCATCGGAAGAGGTTAAAAAATTTACAGAGCAAATGGTTGATTTTCTGATTCAATTTGATCCGAAAGTCATTATTATTGCTTGTAACACGGCTACTGCCGCGGCATTGGACTATATAAGCCAAAAGGTATCCATTCCGGTGATCGGAGTCATTCACCCTGGGGCTCGTGCTGCGATTAGCGCGACGGCTACCGGGCATGTCGGGGTGATTGGGACTGTCGGTACGATTCGAAGCGGAGCGTATACAGCTGCGCTCAAGCAATTGTCTCCTTATGTAGACGTGGTGAGCCATGCTTGTCCTGCGCTTGTTCCATTGGTGGAACAAGGGTTATTCCGCTCCAAGACGACATCGCAGGTTGTGGAGGAGACATTAAGACCTATTCAAACGTATCCGATTGATTGTCTGATTCTTGGTTGTACGCATTATCCTTTTTTGAAGGAAACGATTCAAGAAGTCATGGGGCCTGCAGTAAAGCTCATTAGCTCGGCAGATGAAACGGCGCGTGAGACGAGTACCATTTTGTATAACAAAGGCAAGTTGGAAGCTGGGGACGAAACGCCGGTACATCAGCTTTTTTGTTCCGGCGATCCTGAATTGTTCCAGCGCATTGCCGCACAGTGGCTCGGGGAGCAAATTCGCCAAACGCCTGTCGTCTGGCAAGTCACCAATTTGGATTAACGAGACAGCCGACTTTTTTTGTCATTGGACAAAAGAAGTCGGTTGTTTTGCTTTTCGCTACATCAAGACACGCCGCGTCTGCATAACATGCAGTAAGGCAGATGGAAGGGGCGTAGTAAGATGAGGGAATATATCGTTCAAAAAGGAGATACATTGCACCGGGTCGCCTCGGCTTTTAAAATATCGGCGGATACTTTGATCGTAGATAATCCGTGGGCCGCCACGCAACCCTATCTGATTAGTGGTCAAGTGTTATATATTCGTCCGTCTACGGATCGTAAATACGTTATTCAGCCTGGTGAGTATGCAAGACAGATTGCCAAGCAGTTTGGTGTGGAGCTTGATGAGTTACGGCTAGCCAATCCAGGACTTGCGGAGCATGATTTTACGGAAGGAAAAACTATTGTTATTCCTGAAGACCATCAGGATCAGATTGTACGATTACGTGGAGAGTATGGATATGAAGATTTAAAGGAAGACCTAGCGGCCTTGGCCCTCAGATATCCGTTTATTGAAGTTGGCAGCATTGGCACCAGTGTCATGGGGAAGGATATTCCTTATGTACGTATTGGGCAGGGAACCCGTAAAATTCATGCCAATGCTTCTGTTCATGCTAATGAATGGCTGACGACGCCTTGTTTGCTGCGTTTTATAGAGCAATATGCACAAGGGATCGATGGGACTGAAGAACATATAGGGACCTCTCAATGGGTGTATGGAGGTTCTCCGCAGGATTTGCTGGAGCATACATCCCTATGGGTGGTTCCGATGGTCAACCCGGATGGGGTAGAGCTGGTGCAACAAGGTGTACTCCCAACTCATCCGTTGTATCATGATCTCAAAAAGTGGAATGAAGGACGTGCTGATTATCGCGGTTGGAAGGCCAATATTCGTGGTGTCGACCTCAACGATCAATTTCCGGCATATTGGGAAGAAGAGGTACGCAGACGCGGTAAAATAGGTCCGTCTCGACGAGACTATGCAGGACCTGCACCTTTGTCTGAACCAGAGTCCAAGGCGCTTGCCGATCTGACGGAGCGCGAACAGTTCGACATGGTGTTATCCATACACAGTCAGGGACAGGAGATCTATTGGAATTATCGGGATCTAGAGCCTAAGGAGAGCCGAGATTGGGCCTTACGGCTAGCTGCCACAACAGGGTACCGGGCGGTAAAGCTGGGTGGGAGCGATGCAGGGTACAAGGATTGGTTTATACAGCGATTTGGTAAACCAGGGTTTACCGTTGAAGTCGGTCTAGGTGTAAATCCGCTGCCCATGCGTGATTACGATGATATTGCAGCAGAAGTGGGCATGTTAATGGCAACAGTGCTGTCATGGTGAAAAATTCGGCCTACTGAAACGTATCGAATCATTTGCACGTATTAGGAGGAACACGTTTTTTATAAGTGTTCCTCTTTACATGTCCCTTCAATGGGGTATATATACTTAGGAGCATTGGAAATGGAGTGAACAACTATGAAGTGGAAAAGATTACTATCTCTCCGTCAATGGTCACATGTATTTCGTCGTATGCCCCGATTTATTACTTCATCAAGGATTCCGCTGGGAGAAAAGTTACTCTTTGCGGTGCCTGTATTGCTCTATTGGGTATTACCTGATGTCATGCCATTTATGCCCATCGACGATATTGGTGTGACGCTATTGCTTATGAATTGGTTTGTCACCCGTGCCGAACGAAAATATCCAGATGTGCTTGAAAAGCAGCATGTACGTGTTCGGTAGATAAGCTTATGAATTTCGTGATTGCGATTTTTCACGATTTTCTTTACAATAGGAATATTGCCTTTTGCTATGCTGAATATAATTGTGATCTATTGGCTCATGATGATGTTTCAGACGCAGCTATGCTGCCATAGTACCTCTTTCCCTCTGGGATAGAGGCTAATTATTTGAGTTGTTGATTTTACCCGCTAGGTTGTGTGGTGTGGATAGGTATCCAATGAACCACATTTCATTTAATGAATATGAAGGAGATGAAGTTTGATGAACTGCAAAATTACTCGTAACGCAGCTAAAGTATTGAAACTTGAACTGGATAAGGAAGAGAACCAAGGGAAGAGCCTGCGCGTTGTTATTACTCATGCTCATGGAGATCATGCTCATTACGGGCTGGATTTGGACACGCCTAAAGAAACAGATACTGTCGTATCTACAGATAAAGGCATTGACGTAATTTTGGAAAACGGCCAGCCGCTGCTGGATGGTGTAAAAATTGATTACTTGTACTTCCCCGAAGAAGGATTTGTCATTACTAACCCTTCCCAAGGTAATCACGGCGACCACTAAGCCGGAGCTCGGAGGGATGACAGATGGCCAATGATATTCGCGTATGTGATGAATGCAATCATATCCGCTTGAAAACGATCTTGCCCAAGTTGCAAAAGATGGCACCGGATGCCGAGATCAAAATCGGTTGCAAATCGTATTGCGGTCCTTGTGGGAAACGGGCGTTTGTGTATGTGAACGGACGTTATGTGAGTGCGGCCACAGAGGATGAAGTATTGGAGAAGGCTGCGCGCTTTATCAAATAGTTCCAGTACGCAGCATTCGCAATTTTTGAATAGTTCTCCTTCTTCTGATCCATGCTAATGGATGTAGACCACTGCCCAGAAGGAGGAGTGACTCATGGCCCAATATGATTCTAATCTCGACAATCACAGTGTTGAAGCTCAAACACAAAACTCGGTGGACAGGCTACACAATGCCGTCTCTCAGGCATTGTCACATCCGGCTGAGCAACTGATTGAACAGGCGGAGCAATCTCGCACTCATGCGGAACATGCCATACAGCAGGCAAAGGATAGCCTTGGTGACGACTCAGTAGAAGTTGCAGAGGACATGCTTGGTGAAGAGGTACAACGGCTTGAACAAGCTAAAAAAACGTTGCGTTCCTAGCGCAGTCGAGTGACAATCCATATAAAAAAGCACGATCCACAGCACTTACAAGCTGATGGATCGTGCTTTTTTGTTATATACAGGGTGGGTATGCGATCGGCATCCTTAAAAGAGTTCGGGGAGGATGCTATGTTAGCAACCTCCCACAGAAAGTCTATTAGATAAAGAAGGAGTTACTTCTTTGTTTGTGGTTCCCATTCGCGAATAAGATCGTATGTGATAACCTGATCGGATATGTTCAACCGATTGAGAGCTTCGGTATAGCCCGGTCCGCAGGCGTTAACATCTGTAGGCTGGCCTGTACTCAGGTTGTAACAGGTCCCTTTGGAGAATGTACCGTCCTCAGATGGAATGTAGTACACTCGTCCATCGGTGAAAGCACCAGTACGCAGTACAACCATACGAGGCTTCCCGCTAAACAGATCGTTTCCCATAAAATGATATGGTTTTGTAGAAATCCCAAGTAGGTGCATTACGGAAGGCGTCAGATCCAACTGACCTGCCGGTTCCGTATACGTGCCCGCCTGACTTCCGTCAGGAAGATGCACAAGCAATGGCACTTGATTCATGATTTTCTGCATGTCCAGATCCGTAAGTGGCTTGCCTAAAAACTTCTCATACAGTGCTTTGTCTTTAATAGAATTGTCATGATCCCCATAAAACATCAGGATCGTATCATCCCACAGTCCGTCTTTCTTCATCTGATCTACCAATTCGCCCAGTGCTTCATCTACATAATGGACAGATTTCAGATAGTCTCCGAACATGGTACCTTCAAACTCGCCAACGTCCAAATCTACCGCGTCAGGTGACAGGTTGTACGGATGATGGCTGGAGATACCGACCATATAGGCGTAGAACGGCTGCTTAACTTCGGTGGTGAGATCATTGAGCGTTTGACGGAAAAAGGATTTATCTCCTAGGGACCAACCGAGTGGCTCATCTATTTTAAAATCTTTTTTACTGTAGAACTTGTCATAGTTCATTGCCTTATACATGGTGTAACGGTTCCAGAAGCTGCTATCGTACACGTGAAACGCATTGGGACTATACCCAGTATCCTTCAAAATGGAAGGTAACGTATCGAATTTATGGTCCGCATAACGGATAAATACCGAGCCAGTAGGGAGCGGATGCAGCGAAGCATGTGTAGAGAAGTCCGCGTCCGAAGTACGACCCTGCGCAGTCTGGTGAAAATAATTGTTGAAATACATGCTTTCCTTCGTCAGTTTGTCAAAATTAGGCGTAATCGCTTGACCGTTGATCTGTTTGCCGATAAAAAAGTTCATGAACGCTTCAGCTTGTATGACCATCACGTTTTTGCCCTTATACTTGCCAGATAGATCATTTTTAACCTGAAGCAACTTTTGGTGCTGATTAAACCATTCCTTATCCTTATCAGATTCCGCTTGAGCCAATGTTGGCTGGGGACCAAGGTGATCTTGACCATAACGGTAGATGTCATATCCATGAAATCCGATCAATCCGGTTACGTTGTACAAGGCCATTGACCACCAGTTGCCGACAAATATGCCAGTTGCCCATGTGGAGGTATAATATTTGATCGGCCCAAATGTCAATACATAGCCAATCAGGAAGGCCAATGCCCCTTTGGAGAAGCGAAGCAGGAACCTCCTTGTGAACGAGCTTCGGGATGCTTCTAAATAAGTATCATTCGTTGTAAGTCGACGTCGTAACGAAGCCACAAATATGACATACGGAATGAATAGAATCCAGTCTGCAAAAAAGAAAATGTCCCACCAGTACATAAGGGATGCGATACTCCCGCCCAGAGAATCAACTTGTCCGGCTTGAAGCAAGACGGGAATCGTAATGAAATCCTGGAAATAACGATAATAAACCATGTCGGAATAAATGAGCGCGGTGAGTAAAACATCGAGCACCACAAGAGCAATCAAACGTCCGCGACGTGGTAGCCATAAGGTCCAGAAGCTCACAAGTAAAAGAGAACCAATAGCGATGACATAATCCAGCGGATTCATGTCAATATTTTGGGCATGCAAGTTATAGTGAATCAGTACGAGCTTGCCGATCATAAGTACAAAAAACAGACCTAATCCAAAATATCGAGACAGCAGCACTCTGCTGAACGTGTTACCAGTGCGACTTGCACTGGACGTGCGAATAACCAACACTTTACCCCCTCCGGCAGAAATGTTCGGCTAGTATAAACTACATATTAACGTAATGTTAAAACCGAAATGCCTTTAATTATTATAGCGCTCATCTCGCGCATTTCAATGATTAAGTAAAGAAAATACAGCACAAATCAGGCCAGAAGAACGAACAGAGGGTTCGTTTCCTGGCCTAAACTTCATCATATTTAAGGCTGCAACGGCGAAGTATCTTTGCGGCGCGGAGGCAGAGGGCCTAGATACTGATAGTATTGGCATTCAATACGGCCGTTAAACAACTTCCGGCGCTTGTCTGCTTTACGGCCCCAATAATGCTCAAATTGCTTGGTGGAGCTGATGGCAAAGAAGGACCAAGTCTTCATTTCGGCTGCCGTGCGTGCGAGTGAACGGATCAGCTTTTCCACCTCGGATTGCTCGCTCAGTCTCTCGCCATAAGGTGGGTTTGTAATCATCACACCATATTGTCCTTCGAGTCTGACTTTAGTTACAGGCATTACCTTAAGAGGGATGTCTTTAGCAAAGCCTGCTGCTTTTACAGCTGCCTCAGCAACTTGTATGGCATTTGGGTCGATATCGCTACCTGCAATCTCAAAAGGAATGTCATCGCGGGTCAAATCCATCGCTTCGTCGCGAGCCTGATCCCATAATTCTCTGCCAATGACAGGCCAGTCTTCCGAGTTAAAGGTACGTCTCAGGCCTGGCGCAATGTTCCAGGCTTGCATGGCAGCTTCGACCAATAAAGTACCGGAACCGCAGCATGGGTCATAGAATGGTCGGTCAGGGCTCCAGCGACTAAGCTGAATAAGAGCAGAAGCCATCGTTTCTTTGAGAGGCGCCTCTGTAACGAGCTTACGATAGCCGCGTTTGTGCAGTCCTGGACCGGTCGTATCAAGTGTCAGCAACGCACGATCATTCAATAGAATGACCTCAATGACGTAACGAGGGCCATCTTCAGCAAACCAATCTGTGTGGTAGGTTTCCTTGAGCTTCTCTACAATCGCCTTCTTGACGATTCCCTGACTGGCTGGTACGCTACTAAGCTGTGATTTGTGCGAACGTCCCTCTACGGGAAATTCACCATCTACAGGAATCCAATCCTGCCAAGGCAATGCTTTGGTACCCTCGAACAGCTCGTCGAAGGTAGTTGCAGCAAATTCACCCATTTTTATAAGCACGCGGTCTGATGTGCGAAGCCACAGGTTACACCGGCATATATCCATATAATCTCCGGTAAAAACGACGCGGCCATTTTCAACGGTCAGATCTTCGTACCCGAGTTCTCTGAGTTCCCGGGCCACGACGGCTTCAAGTCCCATTGGCGCAGTTGCAATTAGTTGCAGTTGAGTCATTAAACGTATTCACTCCGTCCCCATAATCATGTAAGCTTGGTTCAATCCCTATAGTATAGGTCATTGTACTCGAAGAGACAAATCATTAAGGTAAAAAATTTACGAAGGACATCACGTCCAACCTGCGCTATGATTAAGCAAGAAGGAGAGATGAACCGTGGAAATTACACCAAATATGACCCCTGAACAATATGTAGACCAGCTGGTACAAGAAGATGAAGCACTGCGCAGTATTAGGGAGGCTATCGTTAAAGAAGGTATGCCGGAAGTATCCGTTGCTCATCCTTACGGAAAACTGTTGACCTTTCTAATTGAAGTATCTGGCGCACAGCATGTACTGGAAATCGGCGCATTAGGCGGCTACAGTGGATTATGTCTGGCTCGTGGGCTGGGAGAAAAGGGCCGCATTGTGTCACTGGAGCTGAAAGAAGCGTACGCAGCGCTGGCACATCGACATATGGAAAACAACGGATACGGTGACCGTGTCGAATATCGTATCGGACCCGCAGCGGACAGCTTGAAGGAACTTCAGGAAGAGGGAAGAACTTTCGATTTTTTCTTCATTGATGCAGATAAGGAAAATTACCCAGTGTATCTGGAATATGCGATTGCTCTGGCGAATCCGGGTGCCATTATTGCGGGAGACAACTGTTTCCTTCGCGGACGGACGCTGAATACGGATAAGAATGGCCCTGCCGTCCAGGCCGTGAGACGTTTTAACGAAACGATAGCAACAGATCCACGGCTGGTCAGCACGCTTTTGCCAGCGTACGATGGATTGGCGCTAGCTCGAGTTAAATAGCGTTCATTCCCCATGTATAGCCACATATAAAGAAAGAACCACCTTGTCCACGGCAGCGTGAATAAGGTGGTTCTTGTCTGTTAAGGCAGGCTTGTCTTACCCGAAGGTTATCTTACCTGAAATCAGGCGTAGCCTTACGATCAAAAAGCTTCATGCGTACCCAGAATATGTTGACGATTAACAGGACACCTGACATGATAAACAGTCCTTCGATGCCAATAAACCCGGATAGCACCCCGCCAATGACAGCACCCAGCATATTTCCGAGCGCTAGCGAACTGGTATTGAAGCCGAAAGAACGGCTTTCCATTCCTTCCGGTGTATACGTGCGAATCAACGCATTTACGCTTGGTAGCAGACCGCCCATAAATACACCCATGAAAAAACGGATAATGACAAGTTGCCATACTTCATTGACAAAAGCCTGCGGAATGAGCATAACCGCCGTTCCGAGCAGTGCAATGGTCAAGATCTTGTGCGCCCCTATCTTGTCACTCAATCTTCCAAGGAGCGGTGCAGCAACCATATTGGATACGCCTGTAATAGCCGTAACGAACCCGGCAATCAGCGCAATTCCTTCTGCCGACCCATACAGCTTTTGCACATATAATGGCAGCAGAGATACCGTACTGATCATGGCAAACTGGAGCAGAAACGTTACGGTGAACAAAGCCGGAAGCTGGGGCGTATGGCTTAGCTCCTTTAATCCGGCAAGAACCGAAATTTGCGGTATGCGTGCGGCTTCCGTTTTGCTGAAATTTTCTTTAACCAGAAACATTGCGATGAGCGAGGCTATAAAAATTAGAGCGCCTGTAATATAAAAGATCGGTCTGAATCCGACCCAGTCAGCCAAAAATCCGCCTAGCAGAGGGCCGAGAATCGTGCCAGCCATCTGACCGGATTGCATAATCCCCATAGCGAATCCGGTTCGCTCTTTGGGAGTGGTACCCGACACTAGGGAAATCGATGCCGGATTGAAACCCGAAATCGTACCGTTCAGCAGGCGAAGCGCCAGCAGTTGCCACGGGTGGGTGACCAAACCCATACATCCGATGACCAAAGCCATACCAAAGCCTGAGCGAAGCAGCATGACTTTACGTCCATATCGGTCAGCCAGCTTGCCCCACAAAGGCTGGAACATAAATGAGGTCAAAAAGTTAGCGGCAAAAATAACTCCGGCCCATAGACCAATATCGTGCTCTCCCTTCACATGAAGGTCCTGAGCCAGATACAGGGCGAGGAACGGAGTAATCATCGTGATACCCGCATTGACCAGAAACTGACCGAACCAAAGCACAATGAGATTGATTTTCCACGTCTCCCACGTTTTCAATGTGCTTTCACTTCCTTTCTGCCCATTCTCATCCTGTTGTAAATCCTACTTATCAAAGCATAACTTCTCCGGAGCTTTAAAAAAGCCATTTCTCTAGTATAGCACACTTCATTGAAACTTTATCCAAATGTCATGGGTTTGTCATGGTTTGTTCGAGAGCTGCGGTTGTTACGACTCTTGAAAAAGGGCATAATAAAATATAGTATTTATGATTCGAACTGGAGGCTGAAGTCATGACCTACAATGATACTTTTATCCGCGCTTGCCGCAAGCAAGCTGTGGATCATATTCCCGTATGGTACATGCGGCAGGCCGGAAGGTATGACCCTGAGTATCGCAAAATTAAAGAAAAATACACATTGCTTGAAATATGCCGCCAGCCCGAGTTGGCCGCAGAAGTGACCTTGATGCCCGTGCGCAAGCTTGGGGTGGACGCTGCAATTTTATATTCTGATATTATGAATCCGGTAGCCTCGCTAGGGGTTGATTTTGATATTGTCAAAAATATTGGCCCGGTTATTGATAATCCAATCCGGTCAGCTGCAGACGTAGATAAGTTGCGTCCAATTGATGTGGAACGCGATTTGGGTCATATTTTGGAAACGATCCGTATTTTGGACCGTGAACTAAACGTGCCATTGATTACGTTCGCTGGAGCGCCTTTTACCATTGCAAGCTATTTAATAGAAGGAAGGCCTTCGAAAGGATATATTCGCACCAAAGCGATGATGTATGGAGAGCCTGAGCTGTGGCATCGCCTGATGGATAAGCTAGGAGACATGGTTATTACATACGTGCGAGCCCATATCGCTAATGGCGGTAAGGCTTTTCAATTGTTTGATAGCTGGGTAGGTGCGCTCTCGCCTTATGATTTTCAAACTTTTGTGCTGCCGACTATCACACGTATTTTCCATGAACTATCTGATCTGGATGTACCTAAAATTTATTTTCCGGGCGTAAGCTCTGGTGAATTGCTCCCACACTTGAATGGGTTAAAAGCCGATGTGATTGGACTGGACTGGCGGGTAAGTATACCTGAAGGACGTCGTCGCTTGGGGAACGGTTTTGGTGTACAGGGAAACCTGGATCCTTATGTGCTTACTGCGCCAATCGATGTTATCAAGCAGTATGCGAAAACCATTGTAGATGAAGGCATTTTGGAGCCGGGTTACATTTTCAATCTCGGTCATGGTTTATTTCCTGAGGCCTCGCTAGATAAGCTAAGAGAGCTTACTAATTATGTACATGAGTATTCCCGCTCGGTTTTGTCAAAAAATGAATACATTAGAAATGTTAAGAGGTGATCTGTTAATGAAAACAAAAGTGGGTGTACTGGTCATGTCCTACGGGACGCCGGAGAGTCTGGATCAGGTGGAAGCCTATTATACACATATTCGTCGCGGCAATGCTCCCTCGCCGGAGCAGTTAAAAGAATTAAAGGATCGTTATGAAGCTATTGTAGGCGGTGTGTTTCCGCTGCGGCAGAACACGGATCGGCAGGTTCAAAACTTGCAGGAAACCTTAAATCGGGAAAACCGCAACCCGGACATTGAATTTGTCTGTTATCAGGGACTCAAACATGCCAAACCGTTTATTGAAGACGGTGTGGAAGCTATGGTGCATGATGGCATTCGTACAGCGGTGGGTGTCGTGCTGGCTCCTCACTATTCCGTTATGAGTGTAGGCACTTATATTAAGCGCGCACAGGCTAAGGCACAGGAACTGGATCTAGCCATATCATTTGTGGAGAGCTATTATCTTCATCCAAAGCTGATTAAGACGCTGACTGAGCGTGTAAACGCCAAACTGGCGCTTTTTGAAGAAGCTGGAGCCAAGCGGGATGAGGTTCGTGTTCTGTTTAGTGCGCACAGCTTGCCTGAACGGATTTTGGCTATGGGTGATCCTTATGTTGAGCAATTAATGGCTACATCGCAGGCTGTTGCGGACAAGGCGGGAATTACCAACTGGCAGTTTACGTGGCAAAGCGCCGGTCGTACAGCAGAGCCATGGCTGGGGCCAGACATTTTGGATACCATGCACAGTCTTAAAGAGGAGCAAGTGGAGTATGTGCTGGCTGCGCCAGTTGGCTTTGTTTCTGATCACTTAGAGGTGTTATACGATCTGGATATTGAAGCACAGGCGTTAGCGAAGGAATTGGATATGCGTTTTCAGCGTATTGATTCACTCAACAGTGATCCACTGTATATGGAGACGCTTAGTGATGTCATCATAGACCAATGGAAAAAGGGATGAGGACATAATGGAGCAAAAGTTACGTAATATTGTAATTGTAGGCGGAGGCTTGACCGGGCTTAGCACTGCTTTTTATACACGAAAAATGTACAAAGAAGCTGGCTATACACCTCGAATTACGTTGGTGGAGAAAGCTTCCGTGCTGGGCGGGAAAATTGAAACGCTGCATAAAGATGGTTTTGTAATTGAAAAGGGGCCAGATTCCTTTCTGGCCCGTAAAACGGCCATGATAGACCTGGCAAAAGAGCTGGAGTTGGATCATGAACTGGTGAGCACAAATCCTGAGGCTAAAAAGACATACATTTTGCATGAAGGACAGCTTCATCCGATGCCTCCTGGGCTGGTGCTGGGGATTCCAACAGAGCTGAAACCTTTTTTGCGCAGCGGCTTGATCTCTCTAGGCGGGAAAATGCGGGCTATGATGGATTTTGTCATTCCGCCTCGCCGTGTACCGGGAGATGAGGCGTTGGGTGATTTTATTGAACGCCGACTGGGCAAAGAAGTGCTGGAAAATGTAACCGAGCCACTGCTGGCGGGGATTTATGCTGCCAACATGAAGACGCTAAGTTTGCAGGCGACCTTCCCACAATTTGCTGAGGTAGAGCAGCAGTACGGAAGCCTCATTCACGGGATGATGACAGGCCGAAAACCAGCTGAAACACATACAGGTACGAAAAAAAGCGCCTTTTTGACCTTCCGTCAAGGCTTGCAAAGTTTGGTGCATGCGTTGCTGAATGATTTGTATGACTGTGATTTACGCACCGGAATGGCTGTTACAGAATTCACAAAGACCACGGAAAGTGGAGACAGCCCATATCGCGTTATGCTGGATAATGGAGAGACGCTGGAGGCGGATGATATTTTTGTAACGACTCCCAACTTTGCTGCTGCGCCGCTATTGCGAGATCATGTCAATGTGGCTGCACTGGAAGCCGTTAATTATGTCTCCGTAGCAAACGTGGTCATGGCCTTCGATAAAAATGATATTGAGAATGTCTTTGACGGTTCTGGTTTTCTGGTCCCTCGCAAAGAAGGACGCAGCGTGACCGCTTGCACATGGACGTCTGCCAAGTGGCTACATACTAGCCCGGATGATAAGGTGCTGTTGCGCTGTTATGTAGGGCGAGCAGGAGCTGAAGACACTGTAGAGTTACCGGATGATGAGCTGATTGCACTGGTACGTAAGGATTTGAAAGAGATGATGGGAGTTACAGCAACTCCGCTGTTCACGGAAATTACACGTCTTCGCAATTCCATGCCGCAATATCCGGTAGGGCATCCGCAGGCTATAGCTGATTTGCGGGAAGAGTTACGCACTGCCATGCCGGGAGTGTATGTGTTGGGTGCTGGCTATGATGCGATTGGTTTACCGGATTGCATCCGTCAGGCTAAGGAATGGGCCTCCCATGCCGTCCAAACGACACAGCAGGAAGCGGTCCAGGTACAGGTGTAAATGTTCAATGATGAACCCTTCGCGATCCAGGCGAGGGGTTCTATTTATATTGAAATTTGATATATAATGGAGAAGGTGTAAAATTCGCCAGCTAATAAAGAAGTTATGCATATGCAATAGCATAGAAGGAGTGAAGAATGTACCCTCCCAGATCACAGAGAAATGAAGGTCGCAAGAAAGCAAGAAAACCAAAAATAGGCAAGGCTTGGATTATTACGAATCTGGTCCTGCTGCTTATGATCGTAGGTCTTTTCGGTTATTATTACATATTTGAACACGACAACAGTGCCTCTCTTGCGGAAAATGCCGGGTATTCGCAAACGGAGAAGAAAATCCAAACGGAATCTGCTAGTGAAGAGCGGTCTACTCCCTCGGTCAGTGAAAATGTTACAGACTTGTCAAATAAACAGCTGGACGAAGGCTCCCATGCAGATAAGCAATTTGCTGACGATGAAACGAAGCAATCTGCTGCTTCAGACACAAGCCATCGTCCCGCGACAACGTCTGACACAAATGCTCCCGAAGGCAGCTCTTCAGGAGCAAAATTATCCTCGGGGAAAGACGGGCAAGCAGGGAACGATACGTCCAATAAGGAATACGACGGTAATCCATCCGCGGATAAGGGAGGAACGGAGGATGTAAAAAGATCCAAAACAGACGGTGCAGATTCTCCGACAGTCACGCTTCACTTTGTAGGGGATGTGCAATTTTCCGGTAAAGTTGAGCAGCGATTGGAACAGAATGGGTTTGAGTTTCCGTATCAATATCTCGGAAACTTGTTTCATAAAGACGATCTGACGATTGCCAATCTGGAAACGCCCGTGACAACGAATGGTGTGGGTGCGTTAAATAAAACGTATGTGTATAAATCTTCGCCCAAGGCGTTAACTGCGTTGGCTGCGGCAGGGATAGATGCTGTCAATTTGGCCAACAATCACATTTTGGATCAGGGCACAGGCGGATTACTGGATACACTGAAGTATCTGGATGAAAAAGGTATAGCCCATGCTGGAGCCGGACGTAATGCAAAAGAAGCGTATGCGCCGCATTATTTTGAACGTAAAGGGATCAAAATTGCGTTGTTGGGGACTACACGTGTCATGCCTGAAGCCAACTGGAATGCGGGCGCCAAACTGCCCGGTGTAGCAGGAGCCTATGATTCGTCCGCTATCGTAAAGTCCATCCGTGAGGCACGAATGCAGGCCGATCTGGTGATTGTCATTGCCCATTGGGGGAAGGAGCGCGCTACTGCACTTGAGCCCCATCAGACCGAGTTATCGCATGCTTTTATTGATGCTGGAGCTGATCTTGTCATTGGCGGTCATCCACATGTGCTTCAAGGGATGGAGCAATATAAAGGTAAATGGATCGCATACAGCACAGGCAATTTTATTTTTTCTAAATCAACGGTGCCAGCCACTTGGGATACAGCCATATTTCAGGCAACCTGCACCCGAAAAGGGGCTTGCGAAATGAAGCTGACCCCTTACCGGGCGGAGCTAGGTCAACCGATTCCATTGAAGGATACGGAGGCCAGCAAAATTTTGCAGAGAGTGGCGGCACTGTCACCGGGAAATGTCTCTATAGGGACGGATGGTACAGTAAGCGCTCAATAGAAGCTCGAAAAGAAATTTTTTATATGGGAATTGACGGAACGATCGTATGAAGGACTCCTTTGTGGATGGAGGTCATAACAAGATGAATCATTTGTGCGTGGCTCACCGCGGTTTTTCGGGGATTGCTCCCGAGAACACGATGGCAGCCTTTAAGCTTGCGTTGAAGCAGCCATTTGTACACTGGATTGAGCTGGATGTACAGCTGTCAAAGGACGGTGTTCCGGTGGTAATTCATGATTTTACGCTGGAGCGCACGACGAATGGTATAGGGAAAGTAAAGGATTCAGACTGGAAAGCATTGCAACAACTTGATGCTGGTAGCTGGAAAAGTGCAGAATACCGTGGAGAAATGATCCCTTCCCTCGCACAGGTACTGGATTTATGTCGTGGCCGCGTATCACTCAATATTGAGCTTAAAACAGCGGGAGATATGTATCCGGGACTGGAGAAAGCCGTACTCCGTGAAATTGTGATGAGAGGGATGGAGGGAGAGGTGGTATTAACCTCTTTTGAGCGTGCCGCAGTACGCCGGGCTAAGGAGCTGTCTCCTGAGATCCGTACCGGATTGATTATCGATGCGCGTCCAGATGATTTGGCAACGCAACTGGAGCAGCTACAATGCACTTTTTTATCCATAGGCTATCCGCGTTTGGATCGAAACCTGATGAAAGATCTCACTGGCCGCGGTATTACTGTCATGGCGTGGACGGTGGATGACCGCCGTATAATGCGGAAATTGTCCTCATTACATCCTGAATTGATGATTTGCACTAATTGGCCGGATCGCTGGGAACAGGTTTTTTTGCTTTCCAAGCACCGGATGTGGCACTATATACGTAAACTTATTCGTTAATCAATTGGACTACATACGCGGGAAGGGTGACGGATCGTAATGAACGTGGAAATTCGTAATGTTTATTGTGTCGGACGCAATTATAAGCTGCATGCGGAGGAGCTGGGTAATGAGGTTCCCGCAGAACCGATGATTTTTTTGAAGCCGTCTCATGCGGTTGTGCCGCTGGATGGCGCCACGCTGGAGCTTCCTCAGGGGCAGGGAGATATTCATTTTGAGACTGAGCTGGTCGTGGCTGTAGGACGTAAATACGAACCAGGCATGTCTGCAGATACGTGTCTGAACGCATTTGCATTCGGCATTGATTTTACCCTGCGTGATGTACAAAGTGTTCTCAAGAAAAAAGGCCATCCATGGACCGCCGCCAAAGGCTTTAAATCGTCTGCTCCCGTGACACCATTCCTGCCTTTAGAAAAATTGGACATGCTGGAGCAGCAGGATTTTTCCTTGCTCAAAAATGGACAGGAAGTCCAGCGTGGACATGTTAAAGATATGATTTTTTCTATCCAGCACATCGTCGAATATATAGCGACTCATTATGGGCTGGGTGAAGGAGATATTATTTTTACAGGTACTCCAGCAGGAGTAGGGCCTACAGCAAGCGGGGATCGCTTTGAGCTTTTCTGGGGGAGTGATCGTCAGGGGAGCTTCACCATCGCATAAACTTGTGAACGGCATTCATGGATGAGGATTAAAAAAGGGAATGTTCTTGGTAGTTGGGAAATAAAGAGCGATTCCCTTAGAAAAGCATTGTGAAGGCCGTGTCCTGTGCCAAAGCATGGGACACGGCTTTTATATAAGTGTAGAGCATTGTACAATAATATACAGAACGAAAAAAGAAAAACGGAGATTCATTTCAAAAGCGGGGGTATATCATGGACTGGATCATCGGATTGCTTTGTGCTGCTGTGGTGGCGGGAGCTGCATTTTATAAAAAATCCTTAACCTTATCTGGCTTTGCCACGGCTGTACTGATGGGAACCGTATATTATGGGGCGGGTAACCTGTTCTGGTTCGGCACATTGCTCTTGTTCTTTATCACGTCGACCCTCCTGTCGAGGTTCAAAAAGGAGCGCAAGGCTGAGCTGGAAAAATCGTATGCCAAAACCGGAAACCGGGATGCAGGCCAAGTATGGGCCAATGGGGGATTAGGTATGCTGTTATGCCTGGGCTATGCGATATGGCCCCATGTTACGTGGCAACTGGCTTTTGTCGGTGTCATGGCTACGGTAACATCCGATACGTGGGCAACGGAATTTGGCAGCCTGAGTCGTAGGCCACCCCGTTCGGTGCTTAACGGGAAGGTGCTGGCACCCGGAACCTCAGGTGGAGTATCTGTATTGGGAACGGCTGCGGCCTTGGCTGGGGGTGTACTGATCGGCATAGGTGCATGGGGCTTTGGACACGCCATAGGAACGCCGAGCTTGCCGTTATGGCTGTGGGCACTGGTTGGAGGTATATCCGGTAGCGCCGGGGCCTTTGCTGATTCCTATCTAGGTGCTACGGTGCAAATGATGCGTTCCTGCACGGTTTGCGGACGGGAAGTAGAAGTAGACTCACATTGTGGACAAACGACGGTCTATGTACGAGGCTGGCGTTGGATGAGCAATGATCGGGTGAATAGCATTAGTTCTATTTTCGGAGGATTGGTCGCTCTTGCAGGTATTTTTTTTATACTTTGAACACGGAGCTGGAGATCATTACAAGGAAAAAATTGTTATAAGAATTGACCGTGTTTCAATCCTTGTATAAGGAGGTGCTAAGATGGGCGATATACAAGGAGATAAATATGAAGCTATTTTGGACGCCGCTTACACCGTCTTTGGCACCAAAGGCTTTTATGAAAGCAAAATTTCCGAGATTGCAGAACAAGCGGGAGTTGCCAAAGGCACAGTATACTTGTACTTTAAAAGCAAAGAGCAGCTATTTACAGCAGTCACACGTAGAGATTGCGAGCAATACCTAGCCGAAATGCAAGGCGCATTAATCAATCGTACTTTAGGAGAAGGACTGCTGCGGATGGCAAATTTGCATCTGCACTACTATTTCAAGCGCAAGCAGCATACTAAATTATTTTTTATGACCCCCAACAGTGACCCCGACCTAATGGAGTTTATGTGGGGATTTATCCAGGACTATACTGATTTGGTCAAAAATAAACTGGCGTCAGAGGGTGTACAGCAGTCTGAGTTTCATGCGAAGGCATTCATTGGTATGTTGGAACGCCTAAAAATGGATATTTTATTGAATAAAGATTTCCGCGAATGTGACGTAGATCAGACGGCTGAATTAGCGGCGAACTTATTTATGCATGGCTGTAAAGCCGGGGTACAAAAATCCTGACATCTTGTTGCTAAAAAACCGTACTGACTTCGTTCAGGTAACGGTTTTTTTAATCATTGGCTGTGTCTGTGTTAAAATAAACAGGATGCATCACAAAATAGGGGAAGAGTAGGGAATCCGTATGAATATTATGACCGTTGAACATATAACGAAAAGCTATGGCGAGAAAATGTTGTTTGAGGATGCTTCCTTTGGTATGGATGAACGTGACAAAATAGGGGTCGTCGGTGTAAATGGTACCGGCAAATCAACGTTTTTACGGGTAATTTCCGGCTTAGAGCCGCCAGATGATGGCAACATTGCAGTGAACAACGATGTGCGAATTCAGTATCTAGCACAAAATCCGGAGTTTGATCCCGAAATGAAGGTGCTCCAGCATATTTTTCATGGCAACCAGCCTGAGATGAAAGCGGTCCGTGAATATACGGAAATCATGGAGTTGTTGGAGTTAAATCCGGGTAGCGAGGAGCTTCAAAACCGTCTATTGCGAGCAAGTCAGCAAATGGATACGTTCCAGGCATGGCAGCTGGAGAGCGAGGCCAAAAATATACTTACCCGACTGGGGATCACCCAGTTTGAGTCTCGTATGGGCGTTCTATCCGGCGGGCAGCGTAAGCGGGTGGCTTTGGCGGCGGCTTTAATCCAACCCTGCGAGTTGCTCATTCTGGACGAGCCTACAAACCATATTGATAATGAGTCTGTTGAATGGTTGGAGCAGTATTTGCAAAAAAGACGTGGTGCGTTGTTAATGATCACGCATGATCGCTATTTTCTGGATAGAGTTGCAAATGTCATGCTGGAGCTGGATCATGGCCGCCTTTTCCGTTATGAGGCTAACTATACCCGTTTTCTGGAGTTGAAGGCAGAACGTGAGGAGCGGGAAGCGTCTACGGAACAAAAAAGGAAGAACTTGCTGCGTAATGAGCTGGCCTGGATTCGTCGTGGAGCAAAGGCTCGTTCCACCAAGCAGAAAGCGCGTATTGATCGATATGAGCAGCTTAGGGATCAGCAACCGGAAGCTCGTTCTGGATCTGTAGATATGTCTGTCGCCTCCACACGTCTGGGTAAAAAGATATTGGAGATCGAGCATCTGTCCAAATCGGTAGATTCCCGTAAGCTGATACAGGACTTGAGCTACATTGCGGTTCCTGGTGATCGTGTTGGTATCCTAGGTCCTAACGGTAGTGGGAAATCCACTCTGCTCCAAATGATTGCCCAGCACATAGAACCGGATTCCGGCAACGTTGTGCTGGGACCGACGGTGAAGCTTGGCTATTTTACTCAGGAACATCAGGAAATGAACGAATCATTACGTGTCATTGAATATATTAAGGAAGAAGCCGAAGTGATTCGTACAGCAGACGGTTCGACGATTACAGCTGCACAAATGCTGGAGCGTTTCCTGTTTGCACCAAGCGCGCAATGGACGGTTATTTCCAGGCTGTCCGGGGGTGAAAAACGGCGCTTGTATCTGCTTCGTGTTCTGATGTCAGCACCGAATGTGCTATTGCTGGATGAACCAACAAATGATCTGGATATTCAGACCCTTTCCGTTTTGGAAGACTATCTGGATGAATTCCCGGGCGTGGTGTTTATTGTTTCTCATGATCGCTATTTCCTGGATCGGACAGTGGACAAAATACTGGCGTTTGAAGGGGATGGACAGGTACGAGTACATGTAGGCGACTATAGTGAGTATGCAGAATGGATCAGTAAAAATGCTCAATCTTCTGTGAATACGTCTGTCTCGACGAGTACGGCTTCCTCGAATCGCTCTTCCGCGCCTAAGTCTGCGGGTCCTTCTGATTCAGTCAAGGAGACAAGTAAAACCAAGCTTAAATTCACCTTCAAGGAACAGCGGGAATATGAGCAAATTGATGAGCTGATTGAACAAGCCGAACAGAAGTTGGCCGACATTCAGCGACAGATGGAAGATTCTTTCAGTGATTCAGCACGATTACAGGAGCTCATGGCTGAGCAAGCAAAGGCCGAACAGCATCTGGAGCACCAAATGGAACGCTGGACCTACCTGAATGAGCTAGCCGAGCAGATTGAACAAAGTAAATCTTAAAAATACAGAAGCAAGTCACCATTCAGAGTGGGGGCTTGCTTTTTTTATCGAATTATTAATACGTTTTTCATATTAAAAGCGAGTGAATTATATATTTCTAATATTAAATTACAGTGGGTATAATGGATTGCAGATGGAGGGGAGGAATTGAAAATGGAATATCGTAAACTTGGAAAAAGTGGTTTGATGGTAAGTGAGATTGCATTGGGGAACTGGATCACCCACGGTGCCCAAGTGGATGATACCATAGCGCAAGCCTGTGTAAAGGCTGCACTAGACTCAGGGATTACCACGTTTGATACCGCTGATGTGTATTCGGATACCCTGGCGGAAACGGTTTTGGGTCATTCTTTAAAGGGAATACGCCGTGAAAGTATTGAATTATGTACTAAGGTTTTTCATCCCACAGGTACCGGACAGAATGATAAAGGGCTGTCTCGTAAACATATCATGGAGGCCTGCCATGCTTCTCTTCGACGCCTACAAACGGATTATATTGATGTATATTATGCACACCGTTTTGATCCAACCGTATCGCTTGAAGAAACTTTTTTGGCCTTATCCGACTTGGTGCGGCAAGGGAAGGTTTTGTATGTAGGAGTAAGCGAGTGGACAGCAGAGCAGATAAAGCAAGGAGCTGCTCTGGCTAGGGAATTAAGGGTCCCTTTCGTGGCAAGTCAGCCCCAATATTCCATGCTATGGCGTGTCATTGAAGCTGAAGTGATTCCCGCTTGTGAGCAGGAAGGGATTGGGCAGGTGGTTTGGTCACCTCTGGCACAAGGTATCCTTTCTGGTAAATATGCAGCAGACAAGCCGTTACCCGAGGGTTCACGAGCTTCTACGACAGCAGGGTCACCATTTTTTGAACGTTTGGCTGGACAATGGTTACGTAAAGAAGTCCTTTTGGCAGTAAAGAAGATTCAGCCGATTGCAGAAGAATGCGGACTGACGCTGCCCCAGCTTGCAGTCGCATGGGTTTTACAAAACCCGCAAGTGTCCTCAGCTATTATCGGTGCTTCCAAGCCCGAGCAGGTTAAAGAGAACGTAAAAGCTGCGGGTGTCCGTCTAGATGGGCAGGTCATGAGACAATTGGATAGCATTTTAAATGGTATTGTTGAACGTGATCCGAGAAAAACAGGTTAAGATATACGATCAAGGAGATTTACATGTCTAACTCTTCGTTACAAGCTGTTTCTTCAACCACTTCCAGAAAATGAGTCAGAACAGTTTCATGTGCACCTGTTTTCCATGCAGCATAAAGTGGGATGGACGGAGACTCTTCTTGAAATGAACGAAATACGACATCACTGCGTTGAAAGACAGATACGGAAGAAGGGACAATGGAGATACCTATACCCGCCGCTACCAAGTTAACGATCGTATACATTTGAACGGCTTCCTGTACGATTTGAGGCTGAAATCCATGTTGTCCGCAAAAGTCGAGTATGAGATTATGAAAAGAAGCTCCCATATGAGGCGGAGACAGGATAAAAGATTCGTCCGCTAAAGAACGTAAAGACAAGGTTGAATGGTGGGCTAACGGATGTGTCTGAGGAAGAACGGCCATGAGTGATTCGTTGGCGTAAAGACGAGAAGTGATATGTATAGATGGATCTGCACTGCGCAGGAAGCCCACATGAACTTTGCCATCGTGTATGGCTTTTAGTTGTTGGGCAGATGTCATTTCAAATAACGTAAGCTTCACATCTGGGAAGCGCTCTCGGAATTTCTTCAAGGCATTAACCATCAGACTGCCAGAGGCTGAATCTACAAAAGCGATGGATAATTGTCCGAATTTCCCCTGACTTGCAAGCTGTGTGATCTTAATAGATCTTTCCAATTGAGCAACCATATTTCTGGATTCTTCTAAAAATATCGCTCCTGCTGACGTAAGTCGAACTTGTCTTTTGGTTCGTTCCAAAAGCTTCACACCAAGCTCTTCTTCAAGGCTTTGAATTTGTTGGCTCAAGGGAGGTTGGGTGATATTCAGTTTTTTCGCAGCACGGTTAAAATGCAGTTCTTCCGCTACTGCGATAAAGTAACGTAGTTTTTTCAGATCCATAGCTGTGATTTCCTTTCACTAAGCCTTCACCGACCTATTCTCCAGTGGAACAGGTCGGTTTTTATCGTTCGAATTAAACTGTCACATAAGCTGCAAGCAGACGTGCAGTGTTCACCACGGCCTGCTTGTGCGTGCGCTCCATTGCATGGGAGGCGTGTACGCCAGGGCCGATCAAAGCAGCACGGATGTTATTACCTGCTCTTAGTGCAGCCGAAGCGTCCGAACCGTAGTGCGGATAAATATCTACAGCATACGGAATATTCAGCTCTTTGGCCAGCTCAATCAGACGGGTCGTCATATTATAGTCGTAAGGCCCGGAGGAATCTTTGGCACAGATAGAAACATCCGTTTCCTTGCAGCTCAGATCTTCACCCATACAGCCCATATCGACAGCTATCATCTCACTGATTCCTTCAGGTATGTAAGCCGCTCCGTGCCCCACTTCCTCATAGTTAGAAATGAGCAATTTAACGGTATGTCGAGGCTTCCAGTTTCCATGTACAGCAGATTCCAGTAGACCAAACAGTGCAGCTACACTAGCTTTATCATCCAGATGCCGTGACTTGATAAATCCACTCGGTGTTACGACTGGACGCGCATCGAACGAAATAAAATCGCCCACCGCAATACCGAGCTGAAGCACGTCTTCTTTTGACTCAACAAGCTCGTCAATCCGAACCTCCATGTGGCTCTCCTTGCGCTCAAAGCTTCGTGCATCATCATAGACGTGCACGGATGGATGGCTGGACAGAATAGTACCCGTATACGTTTGTCCGCTTCGGGTATGAATAAGGCAGTATTCGTTCTCAATGCTGTTCATCATGAAACCGCCGACGGATGTCAGACGTAGGGTGCCTTGTGCTGTAATCGAACGTACCATCGCGCCCAATGTATCCACATGTGCGCTCAGCGCCACCGTACGGTCCGTTTCCTGACCTTCCAGAGTCAAGATGGCACCGCCTTTTGCATTCCATTCGATGGGTACCCCGAGGCTCTCAGCTTCCTTATGAATCAGCTCCATCACATGGTGTGTGTACCCACTGGGACTGGGCGTGTTCAGTAGCTGATTTAAAAAGTTCATCATATAATCTTCATTTAATTGAATCGTCATTTGTTGCTCCTCCTCATTTGGACAACCGATCAGGGTTAGAGGACGGTTGCTCTATATCTTGGTCGAAAGTAGACCCTGTGCTGGAAGACCCAGTCGTGTCATAGGTCACATCCGCGTTTGCTTCCACCGTGGATGTGTGCTCTTCTTGTAATGTATGAAGCTGAGTAGTCAGACGTTTAATCTCTCTCTGAAGCCTATATTGGCGGAAAATACCGAAAGAACCGACAATAAGTCCACCTAGAAGAGTGCAACCAAGAATAAGCAGAATCAAAGGAATGCTAACCATACTGAATAGAAGGTTCACTTGAACCGAATTCACATTAATAACAGCAAATACAGCTGTTAACAGAGCAATAACAAGAGCTGCGATCAAAGACCATTGTGTTTTCAAAATGCCACCTCCTCCCGTTACATTATAAAATCCCTTGCCCGCCATGGACAAGGGATTTATCCGTGCATCATTTCAATGCTGGATTTTAAGTGCGCACGGTTTTACTTTCCTTCAGTTAGCTTTTCCATTTCTGTAATGACTTCTTCGAATACGCTCATCGCTTCGCGAATCGGCTGCGGAGAGGACATGTCAACACCAGCTTTTTTCAAAATATTAATTGAATAATCACTGCCACCGCTCTTTAAGAAGCCCAAGTAACGATCAACGGCTGGTTGGCCTTCTTCCAGAATCTGTTTCGAGAAACTAGTTGCTGCCGAGAAGCCAGTAGCATATTTGTAGACATAAAAACTGTTATAAAAATGAGGGATCCGTGCCCATTCCATTTCAATGTCTTTGTCTACCTTCATGCCAGGCCCGTGATATTTCACATTCAGATCATAGTAAATCTCCGATAAAAGCTGCGGTGTAAGGGATTCCCCCTGTTCAGCGCGTTCATGTACAATTTTCTCAAATTCCGCAAACATGGTTTGACGGAATACCGTTGTGCGGAATTGATCTGCATAGTAGGTGAGAAGGTACATTTTCTCTTTCGGATCGGTTGATTTGTTCAGCAAGTAGTCCATTAGCAACGCTTCATTGGTTGTGGATGCCACTTCAGCCAGGAAAATGGTGTACTGTGCATCTCTATACTTCAATGCGTTGTCTGAATAGTACGAATGCAACGCATGCCCCATTTCATGAGCAAGTGTGAACATGCTGTTCAGGTTGTCTTTATGATTCAGCAGCACATATGGGTGGGTACCATAAGCTCCCCAACTGTATGCACCAGTGCGTTTGTTTTCATTTTCGTATACATCAATCCAGCGCTCATCATAGCCTTTTTGCAACGAAGCCAGATAGTCCGCGCCAAGTGGCTTAAGGCCTTCCTTTGTTTGCTTTTTGGCGTCTTCATACGTAATGTCCATCTTGTATTCGTCCACAAGCGGAGCGAACAAATCATACATATGGAGCTCATCCACACCTAACAACTTTTTACGCAGTTTGATGTAACGATGGAGCAGGGGTAAGCTTTCATGAATGGTGTCAATGAGATTCGTGTACACTTCCTTCGGAATATTGTCACCGTACAGTGACATTTCCAGTACAGAAGGGTATTTGCGAACACGAGAATAAAAAATATTCTTGTTTACATTGGCACTTAGTGTAGAAGCAATTGTATTTTTATTTTTGGCATATGTGTCATATACCGCTTTAAAAGCACGTTCGCGTACTTCGCGGTGTGGACTTTCGAGGAATTGAATGTAGCTGCCATGAGTCAGTTCAACCTCTTTGCCGTTCTCATCCTTAATTTTTGGAAACTTCAGATCAGCGTTGTTGAGCATGCCAAAAATCGTTTGTGGGGCTTGAGCCAGATTGCCAACCTGAGCGAGCAGCGCTTCTTCTGTCTTGCCCAAAATATGTGCTTTTTCCCGCTTCATTTCTTGAAGTGTAAACCGATAATCTGCAAGCTTCGGATCTTCAATGAAGGCATCAAGCTGTTGATCCGGCAGTGCCAAAATTTCAGGCGTCACAAAAGAAAGAGACTCGCTAACCTCAACGCCTAATTTTTTGGCTTTTTGCGAAAGACCCTGGTATGTAGGTTCAGCTGTATCCTCATCATGATGCAGATGTGCGTACACATATACACGCTCGGTTTTAAGCGACAATTCATCTTCCAATTTAAAACAGCTGCCAATCGACTCTGCTGAATTGAGCTTGCCTTGGAATTGTTCAGCCTTTTTGGCTAGTTGTTTGACTTCTTCGTATTCTTGATCCCATGCTTTGCGGTTAGGAAACAAATCTTCCAGTTTCCATGTATTTTCCACTGGCGCATCAGCGCGTTTTACAATTTCACTCATGGAGAGCCTCCTCTGATCGAACGTAATGTGGGGTAGGGCTGCGGCAGTAAGGGACGGATGCCAAAACGAAGAAACCGCCACGCTTACCGTAAGCAGCAGGGCAAGAGGTTTTACAGGATGCATGTAACGGCAGATCCTCCTTATACCATGGCTTGTTATGCCATAGTATGACCTCTTACGCCCGAAAGTATAATTTTCCTTACTGTGGGTTGGAACCTATATTTAATAAGCTGTATACAATAAGATAAAAGGCAAGGCAAACCATGATTACAGCAGTGAGGGCCATCCACTTTTTGAGAGGAGTCGGTATCGTATCACGCTTCATGATCAGCACTCCGCCCAGCGTGAAGGCCAGAATAATGAAGATGAGATAGCTGTTGGACACCATGAATAGGCTAGACCTGTTTGAAAGCGTTCATGATCCGCTGCCACTCTTCCTCATTATCTTGAAAGGACTGCTTGGGAAACCGATTTTGAGCCCAATGCATCAGCGCCGGACGGCTTAAAAACGTGTGGGCTTCCTCGCCCCAATCATCGGATATTTCCCGTAGAACGATGTAACGGCCCTGCACCTCGACAGTCATCATGTTCCAATTGTCTTTTTTGTATATTTCGTGTTTTTTCATCATATGCATGTCTCCGATTTTATAGATGTTTTGGTTCATGATACCGCAGTTTCCGCCGCAAAAGCAAATCATTCCAGCCCGAAAAACCAGGGAAAACATCAATTGCATTGTGAAAAAGCATGAAGTATAATATGGATATTCGCCATAGATGGCGGTATTTTTAGGAGGTTGTTCACTTGAAAGGTACAGTTAAATGGTTTAACGCAGAAAAAGGTTATGGCTTCATTCAAATGGATGGTGGCGAGGACGTATTCGTACATTTCTCCGCAATCCAAGGCGACGGCTTTAAAACTTTGGAAGAAGGTCAAGCGGTTGAATTCGAAATTACTGAAGGTAACCGTGGACCCCAAGCAGCTAACGTAATCAAACTGTAAGTGTAACTGAATTGTAAGAATGGTTCCGTTTCTACGGATGTCTTATATATTACGGTTAAACTATGAATTGAGAGCGCAGTTCCTTAAATTTAAGGGACTGCGCTTTTTTGCGTAAATACGTTTATGATATGAGAAGATTGAGCAGGAATAGGGTATTATACGTAATAAAACTAAGCAGAAGACATCTTAAATTGAAGGAGTTGAGAAAATGAGTGCAGCAGAGGCTAGTCGTAGGCCTTCCCTGATTGAAGGTCCTATTGCCAAAACGCTGTTTATGTTCTCTTTGCCGATGCTGTTCGGAAACATTCTGCAATCCCTGAATGGAACGATCAACTCGATCTGGGTTGGAAAGTTTCTGGGAGAAGCCGCATTGACTGCCGCTTCCAATGGAAATATTATAATGTTTTTTCTTATCAGTTCGATTTTTGGCGTCACCATGGCTGCCACTATTATGATCGGACAAAATATCGGAGCAGGAGACGTAGCTGAAACCAAGCGTGTAGTAGGTACAAGTGCAGTCTTTTTTCTGGTGCTTGCTTTTGCTATAGGTATTATCGGATTTTTGAGTGCGCCTTGGATTCTTCATGTACTCAATACACCTGCCGAATCAGTGGATATGGCGATCACATATACGCGTATTATTTTTGCGGGCATGCCCTTTTTGTACGGCTATAACTACATAATGACCGTAATGAGAGGCGCTGGAGATTCCAAAACACCATTTTATTTTCTAATTGTTTCCGTCGTACTAGATGTACTACTTAACCCGCTGTTAATATTCGGATGGGGACCGATTCCTGCTATGGGCATTGGAGGCTCCGCTACTGCTACCCTGATCGCTCAAGGGATTAGCTTTGTGTTGATCCTCATTTACCTATATCGAGTAAAATATTTTTTGCGCATTACTTCTTCAGAGCTTCATTTACTCAGATTTGATTGGAAGATTATTTGGACCCTAATCCGTAAGGGAGTGCCGATGGGGTTGCAAATGATTGCTGTCTCCACCAGCGCGATTGCTTTAATGAATCTGATTAATGGCTACGGAACAGTGGCAGCAGCAGCTTATACAGCAGCCAATAATTTGTCCAGCTATGTGCAGATGCCGGCAATGGCGTTAGGTGCAGCCGTATCTTCCTTTGCCGCTCAAAATATCGGAGCCGGACGTTGGGATCGAGTGCGCATGACAACCTGGATTGGGATTGTGTATAATTTTGTGTTGACTGGTGGAGCTGTGGTATTAATTTACATGTTTAACCGTCAGGCCTTGCTCATGTTCCTTCCTTCTACGGGGGGTGCATTGGAATTGGGCATGCGGATTAATCTGATCACTTTGTGGTCTTTTGTTATATTCGGTGTTACCAATGTCATTACAGGTGTTGTTCGATCAACGGGTTCCGTAATGATACCGCTTTTAATTACCATTATTTCATTATGGGGCATTCGTATACCTTTGGCCTATGCATTTGTCGATGAGTATGGTCTAGATGCTGTATGGTGGAGTTTTCCTGTTGGTTTTGCTATCTCTGCCGTAGCAGTCATTTTCTATTATGCTTTCGGGAAATGGAAGCAGGCAAGCATGGGAGAGGGAATCCAAGGGGTGAAGCCAGCAGAGGACAAGGGATAGGTAGGCCATTTATACTATTTGCGATTAAAGTCTTATAAGGATAGATTTTGTGTAACTCCTATTTTTGACTAATAAAACATTACAGGTATAAAGTCTTTTTGTGAGAATAGCTCATTTTTCTTGAATTTTAAAGAAAAAAGTGAGGTTGTTCATTTGTGCTAAAAGGACGAACATATTATAATGGATATGGTTTGGATAGGTATAATTACGTAGACAACAATGTGGAGGCACCGTCATTTGAGTTATGTTGAGCAAGGACGTTATCAAGTACCGAGAGGCCCCATAGGTCTAATGAGCCGAATGTACAAGCACATTCTCCCTGAAACGAAACTAGAATTGAGTAACTGGAAGAGCAAGGCCGAACAAATTCCGGACCCTGAGCTGCGAAGCCAGGCGCTTGCGAGCATAGCGGATAAGACGTTTCACTGCGTGGGTGGGGCGGTTTATGCCGCAGCCAATATGTCTGCCCGGCAGACGCTAATTCCGCTGATCGTAGCGTATCAGACCATTAGTGATTATCTGGACAACCTGTGTGATCGCAGTACGTCCATGGACCCGGATGATTTCAGGCTGTTGCATCAGGCTATGCTGGATGCGGTTAATCCGACGGCTAGGCCAGTGAATTATTATGAGTTGCGTCGTGAGCAGGAGGATGGCGGTTATTTGACCGGGCTGGTGACAACCTGTCAGTCTTGTGTAAGCAGGCTTCCGGGCTATGAGGCGGCAATGCCTTACGTTCAGGATTTGGCGCGATTATACACGGATTTGCAAGTATACAAGCATATTAAACCCGAGCTGCGGGAACAAGCGCTTTTGGACTGGTGGTCGCTTCATAAAGACCGTACACCAGAGTTGCGCTGGAATGAGTTTGCTGCGGCTACCGGTTCAACTCTGGGGGTCTTTATGCTGTTTCTTGCTGCCAGCGACCAGCATCTGACCGATGCAGGGGCTGCCTCAATACATGCATCGTATTTTCCACATGTGTGCAGTCTTCATATTTTGCTGGATTATCTAATCGATCAAGACGAAGACCGGAAGGGCGGAGATCTTAACTTTTGCAATTATTATGAAGATACCGACATGATGCTAGACCGGATCGCCTACGTTGTGAATCGGGCGCGGGCTGATATTGCAGATGTCCCTGCCAGCTCCTTTCACCGGATGATTATCGAGGGATTGCTGGCTTTATATTTATCCGACCCTAAAGTTAGCGAGCAGCAGGACGTTCGCGCTGTTTCGAGACGTTTAATGAAAAATAGTCCGCTCATGCGTTTGTTTTTCTTATTAAACAGTCGATGGATAAGAAGGCTTATATGATTATTTTGAGGAGGTCATAAATCATGACAGCAGTTAAGAAAATTGCAGTATTAACAAGTGGTGGAGATTCACAAGGGATGAACGCGGCAGTTCGCGCCGTCGTACGTAGCGGATTGTATTTTGGACTGGAAGTATTCGGGATTCAACGCGGTTATCAAGGCCTTTTGAACGATGATATTTTTCCAATGGATCTGAGAAGCGTTGGAGATATTATCCAACGTGGGGGTACTGTACTTCAATCTGCAAGATGTCTGGAATTTACGACTGAAGAAGGACAGAAAAAAGGCGCTCAAATTTTGCGTAACCGTGGAATTGACGGCGTAGTCGTGATTGGTGGAGACGGTTCCTATCAAGGAGCTAATAAACTGACCAAGCAAGGCATTAAAACCATGTGTCTTCCGGGTACGATCGACAATGACATTTCTTTCACGGACTACACTATTGGTTTTGATACAGCGGTTAGTATCGTAGTGGACGCAATCAACAAGCTGCGTGATACGATGTCATCCCATGAACGTTCTTCCATCGTGGAAGTTATGGGACGTCATTGTGGCGATATTGCTCTCCATGCAGGTCTGGCTTCTGGCGCAGAAACGATTTTGGTGCCTGAGGTAGAATTTGATCTGAATGAAGTATCCGATCGGATGAAACAAAACTTTAAGCATGGCAAACGCCACAGTATCATTATTGTTGCTGAGGGTGTAGGCAAAGGCGAAACAGTAGCACAGGTTATCCAAGAAAACTGTCCGGATTATGAGCCTCGTGTTACAGTGCTTGGACACATCCAACGTGGAGGCACACCAACAGCGTTTGACCGCAACCTGGCGAGCCGTTTGGGTGACTTTGCTGTTCGCCAATTGATTGAGGGCATATCTGACAAGGCTTGCGGAACGATCGACGGTAAGTTGGTAGCTACAGATATTGACAAGGTTGTAAATACCAAAAAAGATTTCAATATGGAGCTTTATGAGCTGGCCTTGCGTTTGTCCCAATAATAAGAGCCTTTATGTAAAATAGATCGGCTCTGATATTGGAAAAGATCAAAATTATGCGGATGACCCGAGTCATCCGCTATTTTTTTAGCTTTGAGTCCTATCAGGAGGTAGTCATACATGTACCTATTCAAAATCGAAGTGGACAGTTCGGAAGGAGCGCTGACCGTTATTCTCGCCGCTGAAAATGAAGAACAGGCATTTGAGGAGATTGAACAACATGTGGAGAGACACTTTCTATTTCCTCCCAAGCTGAACGAAGTGGCGATTGTGGAGAAAAAACGAATAACTTTAGGCGCAGCATATGTAATCGAGACACGCAAAGGCTAGATAGCCTCTGCGTGTTGTTTTTTTTCGGAGAAACGACGTTGTACTTTCACCAGACGCCAGAGAAGTAAAATAGCGCCTACTGCCAATCCTGTAATCAAACCGATCCAATAGCCGTAGGGCCCCAATGAAGTCCAGCGTGCCAGTATATATCCTACAGGAAGCCCAATGACCCAATAGGCGAGGAATGTGAGCAAAAAGGCTGGATTGACGTCTTTATACCCGCGTAGCGCTCCTTGTGTAGGTGTAGCGACAGCATCAGATATCTGAAAGAAAATCGCATAGATTAGAAAATGCTGTGCCAATTGAATGACCTGCGGATCGGTGGAGTAAAGTCGAGCAACCTGTTCACCCCAGATAAGCAGTACAATAGCTGTAATCAGTGATAGACCTACTGCGCTGCTGATACCCATTACACTATAAGCTTTGGCATCCCGCGGGCGAGTAGCTCCTGTTTCATAGCCAACCAGAATCGTAAGTGCCATGCAAATGCTGAGTGGAATCATATACAGCGTAGATGCAAAGTTCATGGCGGCCTGATGTGCGGCTATGGTAGCTGTATTATAACTGCTCATGAAGAGGGTGACGGCTGAAAAGACGGCAGTCTCAAAAAATATAGCAAATCCAATCGGTACTCCAATCTTGATGAGCTCTTTCAAAGCACCAGCAGCAATCCCGTATATTTTGTTAAAGATTCGGTATTCGGCAAATATTTTTCCACGATGCGCAGTGATACCGGCAACCAGCATGATGATCCAGTAGGTGGTCGCCGTCGCTACCCCGGAACCCACACCCCCCAGACGCGGAAAACCCCAGTTTCCATAAATAAGTAGATAATTTAACAATACATTGATGGGTAATGACATGAGCGTGATTAACATCGTAAAGCGGGTTTGTCCCAATGCATCCATAAAGCTTCGGAGCACAGTGTAGGCAAATAGAGGAACAATCCCGAAGGCCATGGCACAAAGGTAGTATAGGGCCACATTATGAACTCTCAGTTCCAAATTCATACCGTTCAAAATAGGTTTGACCAAAATAATGCCAGCAATCAAAACGACCATAGACAGGGCGAGAGAGAGCCAAAGTGCTTGAATGACATAGTAGGAGACTTTATCTTTGCGCTGTGCTCCTACCAATTGAGATACAATGGGCGTGATAGCCATAAGTATTCCATTAAGGCCTGTTTGTACAGGAACCCATAGGCTTACTCCAATGGCTACTCCAGCCAGATCGGCAGGGGAAAAGTGCCCTGACATATTCGTATCGAAAAAAGTCATGGCAGATAGTGCAAGCTGGGTAATCAGGATAGGGAGCAAAATGTAGAAAAGCTGCTTCCATTTCTGCCCCGTTGTTAGTGTCAATTGCATTTTTGTTTTCCTCATTTACTAGGGATTGATTATTTGTATATATCATAACATGTAAGTATTTATTGTAAGGGATACCGCTACATTTGAACAGTAATAAAAAAGACTGCACCCGTTCGCCAAACAACGGGACAGCCTTCGAAATAATTATATAATTTCTAAATCTTGTATAAGAGAACGAGAAGTCCGGAGGGATAAATTATTTGTAAGTTACTCCACTTGTATAGCGGTTTGTGGCATTCCAGAGTAAATATTCATCCACTTTCATATCCTTAAGCGCGCGAATTTGATCCTCTACTTGAGTTTTCCCATACTTGGCATAATGTCCGCTCCCCAACCAACTTGCGGTAAAATCCTGGATCCAAGGACGGATAATTGGCTTTAGCTTGCCCGTCGGATCGAGCTTTTTGTGGGTATCGGCCATGGAGCCTTTAATCGTCTGGTAAGGATTCTTATCGGGATCTTTTACACCGAACCAGCCTGTGGTGTAGTGACTTGGATAAACCATGGGCGAAATGACATCCACATTTTCGGAGATTTTAGTGAAATCCTGTCCGATCCCCTCCGCAGCAGGAACGGATGCGGCATATCCGAAAATATCTACCGATACTCGTACACCTAATGGAGCTAGCTCTTTGCGGGCATATTGTACGAATTCAGCGACTGCATCCGAGCGGGATTGATCTGATTTGGTATATTTCAGCTTGTCTGCTCTTTTCTCAAAGCCTTCGGGGAAACGTACATAGTCAAATTGAATTTCCTTAAAACCAAGTTTGGCTGCTTCCTTAGCGATGGCGATATTATAATCCCATACTTCTTTATTATAGGGATTAACGAACCCGTCTCCTTTGCCGTTTTTCCAGACAGAGCCGTCAGGGTTACGGAAAGACATCTCGGGATTTTTGTTGGCCAGTACAGTATCTTTAAATACGACAATACGAGCAATCGGGTAAACATTATGCTTTTTCAATCGGTCCATCAAACCGGAAATATCCCGAATGAATTTTTGCGGCTTGCCCAATTTGAGCAGCTCGGGAGTGGTCGTTGGATAAGTGATGTAACCTGCATCGTCTTTAATATCAATAACCATGGAATTGAGCTCTGTCTTGTCAAGCAGTTCAAGCAGCTGGGTCATACGCGAACCGCCTGCGCTATAAGCCGTGACATAGATGCCCTTGATAGCAGGAGTCGTCGGTTGTGGGTCAATTTTAACCGGAGGATTGGAGGCATCCACCTTCATATTATTGTGCTGAGCCTGAATCATGGCGCTGCTAATTGTTGTTGCCACCGTATCTTTTACATTTGGAGCGTTGGCTGACTGATCCCCGTTTCCGCCTATCCCCATCGCCAATAGCATAATTGCCCAAATCATATTCATTTCCTAACTCTCTCCCTTATGTATGTCGCTTACCTGATTATACGTAAAGTTATGTATCGAAAAACAACACGCTTGTAACCAATACTGGAATCATCAGGCACAGTCTTACATGATTAACCCAACCGGTGTTCATTGAATCCATAAAAATGCATAAATAATGCCGCTCTCTTCGCGGTCGTAGATGCAACCGGAAGAAGCGGCACTTGGTAAAGAAATTTATTGAAGATAATTATTGTCTTGATGCTCGCAAATACTGTACTGAATAATTTCTAGCGCATCCGTTGGCTTGAGTATGGCCATCCCGTCCCGAAGCACAATCATCGAGTTAAGCTCATCCTTTTTGAGAGAAGGGAGCATTTCCGGGTACCACCTTAAGACAATGTCGGACAGTTTTACCGTTTCCATTTCCACAAAAATCACCCTTTCCTGCTCGGAATCATTCCAAAAGAATCATTCAATACGATTCGGAAAAGCAAAGTGCCTGTGAAATAGCAGGTAAAGCTGGTCTTTATATACTATGGGAACAGCGCACATATAGTGTACCACAGAAACTGTATTTTGACACTTAGGTTTGTGCTTATCTTCGGCGAAATGAACCCATCACCCCAACCGTTTCCACAATATTGACAAAAGCAGATGGGTCCACTTCTTTAATGATGCGTTTTAATTCAACTAGCTCGTAGCGTGTCGTGACAGTCATCAGCATGTCCTTTTCGGTATGTGAAAATGCGCCTTCAATTTTTATTTTGCTAACACCGCGTGGTGTGGTCAACATCCGCTCCAGTAGCTTGTCGGTGTGCTCTGTAATAATGTAGACGGTAATCTTCGTGTGACTGACATAGATTTGATCCAATACCTTGCCAGTCACAAAAATAGATAGCATCGACGCAAGTGCAATATTCCAATCATCGTTCAAATATCCTGCTGCAAGAATGACCAGTCCATTCATGCCAACAAGTACAGTTCCTACGGGGAAGTCACGATAACGAGTGACGATGGAACCGATAATGTCAAAACCGCCCGTGGACCCTCCTACCCGAAAGGAAATTCCTGCTCCAACGCCGATCATTACCCCACCAAAAACGGAGGCCAGCAGGGGGTCCGACACGACAGATTGCACCGGCACCCACGCCAAAATCCACGTTGTAACGACAACGGATAAAATGCTCAGGCTAATAAAACGCTTGCCTAAAATAAACCAGCCTGCAATAAGCATCGGGATATTGATAATAAAATACATCGCGCTGATATCAAATTTTGTGAAGTAGCCGATTAACATGGAAAGCCCGGCTACTCCTCCGCTCAGCAAGTGGTGTGGCACGAGAAACAGATTAAAACCGCATGCAATGGCAGCGGCTCCAAAAATGACAGTTAAGCAGTTTAACACTATTTTTAACAACTTAATTTCACCTCATTTAAATTATACGGGAAGCAACTTGCTGGTATTCATGAATTGTTCTGTGCTATAATGCGATGTGGATATTCTTGAGTAGGGACCTATGTCCAGAGAAACACTTAAAATTTAAACTGTTTTAAAAAGGATAAATTCGTTTAAGATGTATCGGATAGGTTCCCCAAATTCATTACAGAAAGATGCAGTTATAGGTCTAAATAAACTGTCACTGTATTGGGGAAAACTTATACAATAATATCGCTACTTAAGAATACAGACAACATTGTGGATTGTCCACCACATCCACCATTATGAAGGAGTTTGAATAAATTTGACGACATTTGCAGAATTTGATCTTGAACCGAAAGTAATTCAGGCGATTACAGAACTGGGTTTTGAAGAAGCAACACCAATTCAATCCCAATCCATCCCGATTGCACTGCAAGGCAGAGACATGATTGGCCAAGCCCAAACAGGTACTGGTAAAACTGCTGCGTTTGGTATTCCGCTGATCAACAAAATTTCTAGAAGCGACGAAAAAATCAGAGCCCTGATCATGGCACCAACACGTGAGCTTGCTATCCAGGTAGCTGAAGAAATCGAAAAACTCTCCCGTTTCAAAGGTCTTCGTACTTTGCCAATCTATGGTGGACAAGATATCGTACGCCAGATTCGTGCTTTGAAAAAGAAACCTCAAATTATTATTGGTACGCCAGGACGCTTGCTTGACCATATTAATCGCAAAACCATCAAGCTGGAAGATGTAAACACAGTTGTTTTGGATGAAGCAGATGAAATGTTGGATATGGGCTTCATGGAAGATATTCAATCCATTCTGAAGCAAGTTCCAGACGAGCGCCAAACGATGCTTTTCTCGGCTACAATGCCTCCTAATATTAAAAGATTGGCTGAGCAATTCCTCAAAAATCCTGAGCATGTTTCAGTTATTCCTAAACAAGTTAGTGCTCCACTGATTGATCAGGCCTATATCGAAGTTCCTGAGCGTCAAAAATTCGAAGCATTGAGCCGCTTGATCGACATGGAATCCCCAGAACTTGCTATCGTATTTGGTCGTACCAAGCGTCGGGTAGACGAGCTGGCTGAAGCTCTGCAAAAACGCGGATATTCTGCAGACGGTTTGCATGGTGACTTGTCTCAAAACCAACGTGATGCTGTAATGCGTAAATTCCGTGACGGAAGCATCGATGTGCTCGTAGCGACTGACGTAGCTGCCCGTGGTTTGGACGTTTCCGGCGTAACTCACGTTGTGAACTTTGACCTTCCGCAAGATCCAGAAAGCTATGTTCACCGTATTGGACGTACTGGACGTGCAGGTAAAGAAGGGGAAGCTTGGTCTTTCGTAACGCCTCGTGAAATTGACCATTTGCACTTTATCGAACGTGTAACTCGTCACCGCATTCCACGCAAGCCGCTTCCAACGTTGGCTGAAGCTCTGGAAGGCAAACAACGTATCATTGCTGAACGTCTCCTAGAGGCTGTAGAAAGCGGTGAGCTGAACGAGTACAAAGGTTTGGCTATTCAAATGCTGGAGCAATATGATTCTGTACAACTTCTCTCCGCAGCTCTGAAACTGATGACTGGTGAGAAAAGAGAAGCATCGATTGAGTTGACTCCAGAAGATCCGATCCGTGCAAAACGTCGTAAACCAGACGTGCGTTCTGGCGGTCGCAAGCCTTCCAACTATAGCGGTCGCAGCAACGGTGGTTACAATTCCAACCGTTCTGGCGGTACCGGCGGTAGTGGAAGTAAAGGTGGATATGGCGGTTACAACCGTGGCAAAGAAGGCGGTGGCTACAACCGTGATTCCGGAAGCCGCTACAGTGGAGATCGTAAACCACGCCCGAGCAGCAATGGAGAAACTCGTCGTCCTGCAAGACGTGAAGATTCCTCTTCCGAATAAGAAATGAAATAATGAAAAGTCGAAGCAGATGAAGCTTCGGCTTTTTTGTTATGATTGATCAGTATGAATGAACCTTTTAGCGATCTGCTTTAATGGGTCACGTATTGATTTCTCTGGCGTATTAGGGCTGAAATACGGTATGATATAGTCAAGAGCCGGAATTTATAGGCATAGCAACATGAGTCTTGGAACTGCCAAGGCTTGCGGAGGGAGAGACTGACATTGGAGTTTAAAGGAGCTATGGGTGGTATTTACCGCCTGACCGAGTGGATTACCCGACTGGCGGCTACAAATTTGTTATGGGTGTTATGTTCGTCGCCTTTTGTATTCTGCCTCATACTGAAACTACTTGTAATGAATCAGAATTTGGCTAATGAGTCTTTACAAATGAACTGGGCGATGGCTATTTTGGCACCGCTTACTTTATTTCCAGCCACATCGGCTATGTTCACAGTGGTTCGCAAATGGGTAATGGGTGATACCGATACGGGCGTGTTTCGTACCTTTTTTAAAGGGTATAAAGAGAATTATAAGCAGAGTCTGATCGGGGGTATCTTTTACACATTGCTGTTTGTCATCATGTATGTGGATTATACCGTATATATGACACAACTCAGCAACTTGCAAATCGTGGGCGTAATTATGCTTATTCTTATCATTATTTTGCTTGTGTCTATGTTTAACTTCTTTTCGATGGTGGCTCATTATCATATGTCTACCGGACAAATTATTAAAAATGCGGTTTTATTGACGCTGATTCGACCATTCCGTGTATTTTCCACCATGCTCGGCAGCGCCGTTGTTATATTTATTGGAGTCAAATATCCTGTGCTTTTCCTATTCTTCATCGGCAGCGTGGTTGCCTGGTTCGCTTTCTTTAATTTTTATGGAACATTCCTCAAAATGCAAGATCAAATGGAAAAGATGAAGCAGAAAGATGAAGGTACGGCAACCATTGAAGACAAGAAAAGTGATAACCTCTAAAAATAAAACATATTTCTCCTAGCATTTACTTTCTGAGTGAGAAGCGCTATAATAAGGTCACATCCTGCGATGCACGTTACGGTCATTTGTTGTTTTGAACCAATGACAATGTCTAGGGAGATCTATACGGATGAACAGCTGAAAAGCCCTGTCAATTCCTGACAAGGGGACTTCAAAAGTTTATTCTGCGGTCACCCACCTGCTAAAGCAGGTTCAGAAGACGCTATGGTCGGACGGCATCGGCGGGTACTCCAAAGATAATGAATACACTCTGTTCATGCTTCGTGCAGAAACAGGGTGTTTTTTGTATGTAACAATGTTAAACTAAGACATGAGGTACTAAGGTCGCATACCACAGGTATGGTCGGTTAAATTTTTGTTGTTTAACGTTTTTATAAAGCGCTTGCAGCAAAAAAACCGATGTGCTGCATTATGGCAACGATTATCGTGAAGGAGGAAATGTCTTGTCGTTGAAGAGGACTCTGGTAGGGATTGTGCGCAGCCAAGAAGGTACAAGCGACCGGGTCAAGGACCCCCAAATGAAGACACGCTATTATAACTTATCGAGAGACAAGGCTTGGGAAGAAGTATCATCTATTTTGAAAAAAATTCCTGGCTACAAGGTACTCCATGAGGTAGCATCTGTAGGTGAGATTACGTTAGAGAAGCGAACGGCGTTCGGTAGAACCGTCGACATTACCGTTTCTATATTGTCCGTCTCGCCAGTTCGGAGTGCGGTGGATATTTATTCTGCTTCACGCGGATCGCTAGGGGACTTGGGCGCGAATTACCGCATCATTTTGCAATTGTTCGCTGTGATTGACAAGAAGCTGTCCGCTCATAAGGTCGTGCAGTGATTGTAGATGTGTGAGCAGTGTTGTGGCAGCCAAACGTCAAAAAAAGCGAGGAAGGCAACCCTTCACTCGCTTTTTTAATATTCAGTCTTGATTTAGACGAGTTTTTTCACTGCTGCAATCGCTTGGTCGTAGTCAGGATGTTCGGACATTTCGCTCAAGTATTCTACGTAAGCGATTTTGTCATTTTGATCAATCACAAAAATAGCTCTATGATCCAAATGGAATTCCTTGATGAACACACCATAAGCTTCGCCGAAGGAATGATCCTTATAGTCGGACAGTGTCAATACGCGGTCGATACCGGCAGCACCGCACCAACGAGCTTGAGCGAAAGGCAGATCGACGCTGACAGTCAGCACTACGACTTGATCCCCAAGGGAATCAGCTTCCTGGTTAAAACGTCGAGTCTGTGCGTCACACACGCCTGTATCTAAAGAAGGAACAACACTGATCAATTTGACTTTGCCTGCAAAGTCTTGGAGCGTAGCTGCTTCTAGCAGGTTTTTCTGTAATTTGAAATCAGGTGCCTGATCTCCAACCTTCAGTTCAGGACCTAAGAGTGTCAAAGGATTGCCTTTAAAAGTAGCAGCTCCTGTACGTTCTTGTGCCATATGTAATAGCCTCCTTGGTTTTTAGCATTGGTTATCGTTGCCGAAATCTATTATAATCTTTTATAAAAGACATTGTCCAATTTGAATAAGGTGGAGACACCCATGAAGGAAGGATTGCCTTGATTTTTTTACGTTATGAGAACTGGAAAAGTTATTTGCGGTTTTACCCAGTAACCTGTCTGATTTTGCTCATTAATATTGTGATGTTTATTGTACTCACCGTACAGGGTGGATCGGAAAATAGTTTGACGTTGATCCGATATGGAGCTTTGATTAATGAAGCGCCATTCACTGATCAACTGTGGCGATATGTATCAGCTATGTTTTTACATGCAGGGTTTGATCATCTTCTGTTCAATTCCTTCGCCATACTCGTCTTCGCTCCTCCGCTGGAGCGTTTGCTGGGGTCCTTCCGCTATGTGTTATTGTATCTGGTCACGGGCATTGTAGGGAACATACTGTCCATCGCGCATTACAATATGATGACGGAAACGACAGTCTCTGTAGGAGCTTCAGGAGCGATTTATGGCATCTATGGAGCATTCCTATACGTTGCCCTGTTCCAGCGGTCACTGATGGATGACGCCTCGCGTAAAACGCTGTACACGCTGCTTGGGTTTGGTATCCTGTTTTCTTTCGCTGTAGCGAACATTAACTGGACCGCTCACTTCGGGGGATTGCTCAGTGGGTTTTTCCTTTATGGATTAATGATCAGATTGACTGGCCAACGCAAACGTCACTAAAGACAGTTTTACCGTAAGTTAGCAGGGGAAGAAAGAGGATGATGTTCGATTGACGTCTTCTTCCGGATGTTGAAAAACAGATTGGAGCGAATATCGGAGTGGAATTACGACAGTTGCAATACTTCATGAAGGTAGCGCAAAAAGAACATGTCACTCAGGCAGCCGAGGAGCTACATGTGGCGCAATCTGCGGTAAGTCGGCAAATTCATCAGCTTGAAGAGGAGCTGGGAGTCAATCTTTTTATGCAAAAGGGTCGCAATTTGCAGCTTACGCCAGTGGGACAACTATTTTGCAAACGGGTTGAGACGATTATAAAAGATCTAGAGCGAGCTGTTTTGGAAGTACATGAGTTTTTGGATCCTGAGGGGGGCGAAATCCGCATCGGTTTTCCGCACAGTTTGGGGATTCATCTTATTCCTACAGTGGTGGCTGAATTCCGAAAGCGGTATCCCAATGTTAAATTCAGATTTAAACAGGGGATGTACCCGAGTTTAATTCGTGATGTGTTAGCGGGTGAGGTGGATTTGGCTTTTGTATCTCCTTTTCCGGATCGTCATGATCATGTAGAGGGGGATGTGGTGCTGACCGAGGAGTTGTTTGCTGTTCTCCCGCCCAATCATCCTTTAGCTACGGCCAAACACATTACGCTGAGTCAGCTTAAAGGAGAAAAATTCATCCTGTTCAGAGATGGATATTCGTTACGTCCGATTGTCTGGCAGGCTTGTCTGGAGGCAGGGTTTACGCCGGATATCGCTTTTGAAGGTGAAGAGACAGATACGATTCGCGGATTAGTTGCGGCTGGTATGGGAGTCAGTCTTTTGCCTGAAATGGCGTTGTTTCAGACCAACCCGCTTCAACCTGCAAGAGTGTCGATTGTTGATCCAGAGGTCACGCGAACTATTGGCTTGATTCATCGCAGAGATGACAAACTACCCTTAGTTGCAAAGTCATTCCGAACTTTTTTGTTGCAATATTTTGGCCTTAAAGGTAGTGCTGCTACTCCGAATGGAAGTGCTAAAGCGGATTTAGGGCAGTGAGTATAGCTGATTGGTTTTAGATAAAGGAAAAAGGTTGTTCCTCTTGGTGGAGGAACAACCTTTTTTGTAATACAAGCAATTAATCCCGGCTGTTAAAGATACCGATTAAGCGGATTAGTTCCAGCAAGGAAACGAGAGCTGCAGCCACATAAGTTAATGCAGCAGCATTTAATACTTTGGCTATACCCCGTTCTTCATCACTACGGATAAACCCTTCGGAAACCATAATTTCTCGGGCGCGGTTGGAAGCATTGAATTCAACCGGTAATGTAATTAATTGAAAAGCGACAGTAGCCGAGAAAAAGATGATACCCAAGCCAATCAGGTTCGTGTAGCTGAATAAGAAACCGGCAATCAGCAGAAACGGTGCAATCCCGGAAGCGAAGTTTACGATCGGAAAGATCCGGTGACGGAGTGCCAGCATGGGATAATGCTCTTTATGCTGAATGGCATGACCGACCTCGTGACAAGCTACGGCAACTGCAGAAATGGATTTTTCATAATAAACGGGCTCGGACAGCCGTACGACTCTTTGCATTGGATCATAATGGTCAGACAACGCACCAGGTACTGGTTCAATAGGCACATCATGCAAACCATTGCGATCCAGCATATGCCGAGCAGCATCATAACCGGTCAACCCATTTTCATTTGGGACATCAGACCATTTATTAAAAGTACCTTTTACACGGAATTGCGCCCATAAGGATAATCCGAACGCAAGAATAATCAATATATACATACCCATCATAAAGCAACCCTCCATTATTGTTCATCACTAGCCCGGGCATCTACATCATAGAACTATGCTCCAGCAGATACTTCAGAGCTTCGATACAAGCGGCGCTTTGTGGTAGTAGACCAGTAAGCAACTTGCGCGCTTGAACGGGCTTGAGCTGCCCCAGAAGAGGCTGTAGTTCATTGACTTCACGTTCCAGACGCTGCATGTGCATTTCTAGACTCGTTAATTTGTCCGTGACGTGCTCTTCCCCCGCGACCGAGTTCCATTTAATCAGTGTCTGTCTGATTTCCTCGAGGCTATATTTCTCTTGTTTCATTTGGTTAATACGTTCAAGCCTGTTTAAGGTTTCATCATTATAAAGCCGATAATTTTTCAATGATCGTTCTTCAGGTGTGATCAAACCAAGCTTTGTGTAATAATCAATAGTTCGTTCGCTGACACCAGCCGCCTTGGCTAGCTCACCAATTCGATACAGCTTCATATCCCCATCTGTCTTCACCTCGCGCTCTTCGTTCAACCTTCAATATTAGCATTTGCAAACGGAGTGTTTATAAAGAATATTTTACATGATTCCCAACCATACAGTCAAACGTCATGCTTTTTTTCGGAAGAAACAAGCTACTTTTATAGTTAGTAAATGTGACATGGATTGTTTGGGACCATCTTTTTTTAACATAATAAAAAAAATCTTGTCAACTTTCATGTATTCTGATTATAATGACAATAAGAATTTCACGAAATGTAAAGAAACTTAACATTCGAGGGAGTGGGCTTCATGAGAAAAAAGTGGTTAGTTGTATTATTGGCCATGCTGACAGTATTAGCTTTTCCGGTAGGTGCGTTTGCTGCTGACGGTCCGACAAATATTCAACTTCAAGCTGGGTTAAACACGGCCTTTACGTTCTTGGCATTTATACTTGTATTTTTTATGCAAGCGGGATTTGCATTGCTGGAGGCAGGCTCGACACGAATGAAGAATGCGGGCCATGTCGCTGGTAAAACGATTCTCACCACGGGTGTTGCGGCTTTGTCCTTCTGGGCACTTGGATTTGGATTCGGCTTTGGTAATGATGGCGGCAACGGATTTATGGGACTGACGGGTTTCTTCATGAGTGGTACGGATGCTGCAGTATCGTTTGATGCTCTTTCAGGTCTGGATGTTCCGATTACAATTATGTTTTTGTTCCACTTTGCTTTCGCTGCGGTATCACTTTCTATCGCATGCGGGGGGATGGCAGAGCGTGCAAAATTAAGTGTATACATTATCTTCGGTATTTTATTCTCCATCGTAATCTATCCGGTTGTAGCTCACTGGGTGTGGGGCGGCGGATGGCTTGGTAAGTTGGGAATGCAGGATTATGCCGGTTCGACGGTAGTCCATTTGACAGGCGCTACGGCGGCACTCGTCGCTACACTGCTGCTCAAACCGCGTCTGGGCAAGTTCAATAAAGATGGCAAGCCGAACATTATCCCTGGTCATAATCAGGTGTACTCTATCTTGGGTGTTATTATTCTCTGGTTTGGTTGGTTTGGATTTAACCCAGGTAGTGCTGTATCGGCTATGAACGACGGATTCTTTGGATATGTGGCCTTGACTACCAATATTGCTGCTGCGGCAGGTGGAGTTTTCGCTTTGCTCGTATCCTGGATGGTATACGGAAAGGCAGATATTCCTGCTATGTTAAACGGTGTGCTGGCAGCTTTGGTTGCCATTACTGGTTCTTGTGCCTTTGTAGCACCTTGGGCGGCACTGGTCATTGGTGCAGTTGCAGGGATCGTCACTTTCTTCACAGCGCAATGGTTTGAGCGTGCAAAAGTAGATGACCCGGTATATGCTTTCTCCGTGCATGGTGTTGCAGGGATGTGGGGCGCAGTGTCCACAGGGTTGTTCGCTACTCCTGAGCTTGTAAAAATAACAGGTGTAGGTCAAGCGGGTCTGTTCTATGGTGGTGGATTTACTCAATTAGGAGTACAGCTGCTTGGACTGATTGGCACCTTGGCTTTCGTGTTCGTCATTTCCTTCATTATTCTGGGTGCGATGAAAGCGATTATGGGTATTCGCGTTACGGAAGAGGAAGAAACGATGGGACTGGATATCAGTGAACACGGTACGTACGGCTATCCTGAGCAAATGAAGTTGGTTGCTGAGGCTGAAAAGCGTTCTGGAATTGTGAACTAATATGTAAAATATAAAGAACCAGTATGGATGAGCGGAGGAGATGGAAGTATGGAACTGCAAAATATGGCCCCTTGGGTGAGTTCCGCCGAAGCGATAGATCATGCAGATACACCTGAATCGCTAAGGCAGGCCAGGGTCGACTCTCAAAAATGGCTGCTGGCTTCCCAAGCCTCCGCTCCGTTATCAGACTGGTTACGAACGGCGAATGAAATGCATGACCGCATCGCGGCCAGAGCTGTACAAATGTGCGAAAAAGGGATGGTTGAGGATGGCTTCGGCCCTCCTCCCGTCCCTTACGCATTTATAGCCTTCGGAAGCATGGGGCGCTCGGAATCGACGCTGTGGAGTGACCAGGATAACGGTATGATTATCAGTGACACAATATCTGCTGACAAAGAATTGTATTTTAGAGAGTTTGGTCGCAGAATGTCTGCGATGTTAGAGTATTTGGGATATCCCAAATGTGAAGGGAAAGTAATGTGCTCGGAGCCGTTGTGGCGTCAAACATTGTCTGGATGGCAAAAACAGCTAACGAAATGGTCGGATGATTTTGCTTGGGAGCCGATCCGTTATCTGATTATCTCGTCTGATATGAGGCATATCGCTGGAGATGAGCGACTATCTGCAAACTGGAAACGAAGTTTTTATGAGTTGTTCCGAAAACATCCTGATTTACCCTCGGCGGTACTTAGGAACACAGTGAGGCATAAAGCGACACTTAATATTTTAGGTCAGATCGTTACCGAGCGCTTCGGTGAGCATGCGGGCGATTTTGATGTGAAATACGGATTGTACATTCCGCTGGTGAACGCAGTTCGTTTTTTGGCGTTGCAACATGGTGTAGAGGAAACCTCCACCTTCAAAAGGCTCAGTCGTCTCGCATCACTGGAAGCGGCACCGTTGCCTTTACTCGATGCTTGCGAGCGAGCCTTTCGGATTGCGCTTCAGCTACGAATGGCTACGCCAGTGAAAGAGAATGATGGATTGCTGGTCAGCAATGGCTACCTGGCTGTAAAGCCGCTGAAACAAGGTAAAGGCTGGCATGAGTTGCGCGAGGCGCTTTCGACGGTACGACGGCTGCATCGTGCGTTGCAAAGGCAGTTGCGATTTATGGAAGGGAGAAGGTCATGAAGGAACCGGCGCAGGGAAGTGGCTTCTGGAGCGCTCTCCGCAGAGGAGGAGTACCGTCTGCGATCGCATCTGTAATGGGGGCTCCTACGGCTCAGCAGATGGCGTTTATTCGCTCCTTAACCCGGGAGCAACGGCGCTCTGAAGTATTGCGGACCCCGCTGGATCGTTTGGAGACGGTAGTTTTTGATCTGGAGACAACGGGATTTTCAGCACAGCATGGAGATGAGATTTTATCGTTCGGGGCGATTCGGGTTGTCGGGGACATGATTATGGAAAAAGAGCAGTTTTATACGCTTGTTAATCCACGGACTGTGATTCCTGAGCACATTACCGAGCTAACTGGGATTACCCGGGAAATGACGGATCAAGCTCCACCACTTATGAATGGACTGCACGACTTTATGTCCTTTGTAGGTGGGCGAGTACTTGTAGCACATGCTAGCGCTCATGATAAGGCCTTTTTGAATGCTGCGTTATGGAAAACATCTAAAGTCCAATTGACTCATCGTGTTCTGGATACGATGATGCTTGCCAAATGGCTCGAGCCACAGCAACATCAAACCTACAGTTTGGATGAATTGTTGGCCTACCAATCCATTCCGATTGAAGGGCGGCACCATGCGTTAGAGGATGCGAAAATGACGGCTAAGCTGTGGGTTGCGTATGTTCAGGAAATGCTGAAGCGTAACGTGACCAATTTGGCAGATGTCTACGCGCATTTAAGTCATGCCTGATTCAGTACAAGGCATAGCATTCATATACACATAAAAACAGCAAGTTCGCGATTTCGTGGGTTTGCTGTTTTTTTTGCGTCCTGTTCAGATTTAGAAGGTTAGAGGTGGGAACAGTATGGGCATCCTATGGAGAAGGTAAGGGTCATTTAGATGAAAGACAGGTGATAAGACGTGAAAAGATTTCTTTTCATCAGAGCGATGGTTATGCTGGTTGTGATTGGGGCTTCATGGGGAGTTATTGCAAACACAACTTATGCAGCAAGCCTGTCCATAAAAAATGTACCATTAAAAGAGGAATATGGTAGAGAAAGAGTTGAAGCTGAGAAAGAGGTAGAGGCTGAAGCACATGCGGTAGAGGTAATGAAAAAGATAAAGCCTGGTCAACGGCTTCCTTCTTTGATTTTAAAGGGGTTAAATGGCAAGTCCTACGATGTAGGGGCCACGCGCAATAAAGCTTTGGTTATTAGCTTTTGGGCTTCGTGGTGCGACCCGTGCCGATTAGAAGCGCCTATGTTGAATGAGTTGTATAGTAAGTACAAAGATGATGTGGATGTTTATGGTATCAATGTAACTCGCTATGATCGATTGGAGGATGTACAGAAGTTTTCCCGCTCTTTGGATCTCCAATTTCCCATTTTACTTGATGAGCAAGGAGCATTGTTTGAACGATTTGGAGGGGTGGCTTTTCCGACCCATGTACTGGTTGATCATCATGGACAGGTCCGCGAAATCATAATCGGCATGCTCAGTGAGCAGGAGTTGGAACGCAAAATAAAAACTCTTCAAAAAAAGAAGGTGTCTTTGGGAGCCGAGTAGACCGCCAAAGGCACCTTATAGCTCATGCGAGCACCTGATTAGTGATTAACTAATCCATGATGAGTAAGCTCTGCCTGATCGTTTTTTGGAGTTGGTGCTTCCAACAATGCGTAACGGAAACTGTCCAAGAGAGCTTCCCAGCTGGCTTCAATTACATTTTCGGATACACCTACATTACTCCAGACGTCCTCGTAATTTTTAGACTCAATGAGCACACGTACCTTGGCGGCGGTGGCATCCTTTTCGTCAAGCACACGTACCTTGTAGTCAGCCAAATGCATGTCCCGCAAGGCAGGGAAATATTGAGAAAGAGCCTTGCGGAGTGCGTTATCGAGCGCGTTGACAGGACCGTTGCCTTCAGCTGCGGTATAGACACTCGTCCCTGCGACATTCAGCTTCAAGAATGCCTCGGATACGACCGGGCGGCCGGCTGTTTTCTCTACCAGCACTTTAAAGGACTCAAAAGAGAACATTTCCTTCACTTCACCGCCTGCTTCACGAATGAGCAGTTCCAGCGAAGCATCCGCGCCTTCAAACTGGTATCCCTGATGCTCCAGTTCCTTGATGCGGCTAATTACGCCACGTGCCTCATCACTGGATGGGTCAAGGGTGATGCCCAGCTCTTGCGCTTTGGATACCACGTTGCTTTGCCCGGCCAGTTCGGAGACCAAAACCCGCTGCTTGTTCCCCACGAGTTCAGGAGCGATGTGCTCATAAGTTCGCGAGTCGCGTAGAATGGCTGACACGTGGATGCCCCCCTTATGGGCAAAAGCTGCATTGCCAACATAAGGCTGGTTCACAGGCATATTGACGTTGGCGACTTCGCTCACAAAGCGGGCTGTATTGTGGAGTTGATTTAACTTTTCAATATCTAGACAGTCGTAGCCCAGCTTGAGCTGCAAATTAGGAATGACGGAGCACAGGTTAGCGTTACCACACCGTTCACCGTAGCCGTTGATGGTACCCTGAACCTGCCTTGCGCCTGCTTGTACAGCACTTAGAGAGTTCGCTACTGCCAATTCGCAGTCATTGTGTGTATGAATACCCAACTGTGACCTCGTTATCTGGCTTTGCAGCATAGTGACAATTTCCCGAATCTCATGCGGTAGGGTACCGCCGTTTGTATCGCACATCACGAGCCAATCCGCGCCTGCTTCTTCAGCTTTTTTCATAACGGCCATTGCATACTCGGGATTATTTTTATATCCGTCGAAAAAATGTTCGGCATCAAAAATAACCTCCATGCCCCCTTGCTTTAAAAAGGCGATGGAGTCGTAAATCATAGACAGATTTTCCTCCAGTGTCGTCTGTAAGGCGGTGTGTACATGAAAATCCCATGATTTACCCACAAGTGTAGCAGCCTGAGCGCCGGATTCCAGAATTCGTTGCAGATTGACATCCTGTGCTGCGATGCTATCTTTGCGTCGCGTGCTGCCGAAGGCGACAATCTTTGCCTGAAGGCCCAGCTCTTGTACCCGTTTGAAAAATTCGATATCCTTGCTGTTGCTTCCGGGAATCCCGCCTTCAATATAATGAACACCGAGATCATCGAGTTTTTTGGCGATTTTCAATTTGTCATCAGCAGACAAGCTAATTCCTTCTCCTTGAGTGCCGTCTCGCAGCGTTGTGTCAAAGATAGAAATAGCGGTGGACATGAGGGACTCCTCCTTTGCGGATTGCTCAGATTGGTGATGCTCTGCTTTTTTAAGCACATTAATTTAGTTGTTTAACGCTTAAAAACAGGAAAGCGTTAGTTTGTCGTGTTCGTATGTTAGTCGATTATATCAACTTATGACTTCAATTGTAATATATAATTATCATTTTTAGCCGCAAAACCATTATTTTTATGTAAAATAGAAATAGCATTTAAAAGTGTCTCAAGTATAAAATCAAAACACATATTCCCGCGATGATGGGTGAATTTACAGTTAAAAAGAAGGGTTGAGCATGAAAGATGTCAGTGCTTATTATCCGGCTGGTGGGCGAGTTATTCTGCATGTGGATATGAATGCATTTTATTGTTCCGTTCATGCAGCGGAGGAGCCGGAGAAATATAAGGGACTGCCTACCGCGGTGGCAGGCAGTAGTGAGCTGCGCAAAGGTGTAATTGTAACCTGCTCTTATGAAGCCCGACGATTGGGTATTTCAACAGGGATGGTCGTTCAGCAGGCTCGCCGGATCTGTCCACAGCTCATTGTAATACAGCCTGATTTTCACTTGTATCGTCGTTATTCCAAAGCATTTATGAGCATTGCATATTCGTATACGCCTATGCTTGAAGCGACTTCAATTGATGAGTGCTATCTGGATATTTCTGGCTCCAAACAGTTTGGAACACCTATGGAAATTGCTGAGGAAATCCAGCGCAGAGTAGAAGACGAGCTGGGCCTGCCCTGTTCAATTGGAGTTGCTCCTAACAAGTTGCTGGCCAAAATGGCTTCTGATCTGAAAAAACCACGCGGGATATCTATTCTACGTTTGCGTGATGTACCCAATATTTTGTGGAACCTTCCTTGTGGTCAATTGTTTGGTGTGGGCCGCAAAACGGCAGATAAGCTTCTACAAATGAATATTCGTACCATTGGGCAACTGGCTAAGGCCGATGAGCATATGCTGGTTGGCGTATTTGGTGTGACGGGTTCGTGGTTAAAATTGGCCGCTAACGGAATTAACCATTCACCAGTCAGCACTGAACGGGAGCCAAACAAGTCCATTGGTCACACGACTACCCTGCCTATGGATGTGGTAAAGCTGGAAGAAGCCCAACGGGTACTTCTTAACATTAGTGATCAGGTGGCCCGGCGGCTTCGACGACACGGTATGCTGGCAGGAGGTATACAATTGACGATTCGGACGCCGGATATGAAGACCTTTACGCGTTCTCAAGTCAGGAACACTCCTACGGAAAGTGCAGAGGACATATATAAGGAAGCTTGTGCGTTGTATCGTCGCCATTGGGGAGAAGATAAGCCTGTACGCTTACTGGGGATTACGTTACAGCAGCTCATTCCAAAGGAGGAAGCGGCCGTTCAAATGGATCTATTTGAATACCAGGATCAGCCTAAGAAAGAAAGCTTATTGAAGACGATGGATGCACTGCGCGATAAGTTTGGTGAAAATGCAATTTTGACCGCTGGGATGCTGGGAGATGATCCTTCGGTACTTCTGCGCAACTCCAAGCTGCGCGGAACTTCGCTGCAAAAAGACAATCTACCAACTCCGGAGTGAGCTTTTGGATAGATTATTGCAAGCATCAGAAGCTTACGTTATAAGCATTTTTTACACGAAGGATAAAGGAAAATAATTTGTAATAATATTGGGTTTGTATTAATATGTGAATAGAATGTAAAAGCTGGTTTGTTTGATTGTATAGGAGGAAGAGAAAAGTTATGGCTAAATACACTTGGGTAGAAAAAGATACATGCATTGCTTGCGGAGCCTGTGGCGCTACAGCACCTGACATTTATGATTATGATGATGAAGGTTTGGCTGAAGTGATCTTTGAAGGGGATGCAAACCAAGGCATCAAGGCAATCTCGGATGATTTGTTTGATGATATGCAGGATGCTTGTGACGGTTGCCCTACAGATTCCATTAAAGTAGCAGACGAGCCGTTCAATAAAGAAGGTTAAGCGTAGGCTTCTTTGATAGGCACAGCACCGACAGCTCCCTTCGCCGTATAACGGTGAAAGTAAGCTGTCGGTGCTGTTTTTTTAGATTATAGAATAGTTCAGCGGAGCTGAGCCATTCTATAATCTAAAAAAACTTCTGCCAAACGCGGTCTGGCTTCCGTGAAAGTCCATCGATAGACGTTTTTTTTATGTGCTGTCCATCGAGTCTATTTTTACCGATATACATAATAGGAAGTATGCAAGATTACACGATCAGGAGGATCCGATGAACCATTCGCCTCATCTTAAATCGTATGTAAAAAAACACCCTGATAATAAAATGGCCTGGTATTTACTCGGCAAAGAGTATGAGAGCAGCGGTCAGGAGGGCAAAGCAAATTATTGCTTCAATCGCGCAGGAGAAGTGTTCGAAGCCTTCGAGCATAAACAGATTCCGGCAGACGTATGGATGGAATATCAGGATAAACTGGTTCAGATGTCCAAGGAGAAGGAGCGAAGGACGGCTCGAACACGCCACCTGTTAACTGCGTTAATGGTACTACTGCTCATATGGGTTCCTTCAGCCAATTCACCGAGACCCTCAAATGAAAATACATCTGTTCCATCCGGAACTGAGCAGGCAGCAATTGATAATATTGAAGTTACGAAAGTGGCCGCTGCTGATCCGAAGGAGATGGCCCAGATCGGTGTGGTTGGTGGTGTGTTTACGGCTCAAGCTCGAAAAGGGAGTGGAGCTGGAACGGGGCTTACTGATATGTTGGCTAAGACTAGCCGATTGCCGTCCAAGACTACGGTGTTGGGCATGGAGCAAGGGGGCTCGTGGCTGCTCTGGAGAGAGGGCATGAAGCCATTACTTAGTGTACAGAACAAAGGAAACGGCGGATTAGCTGTTCAGTCTTACGACGCCGCTGCGTGTGCTTGCAAGCCGTCAGACAGTGAAAATCTTCGCAAAGCAGGTCTAAAATGGGCTGCTGGACAGGAGGAATTAGCTGTGTTGAATAGCTCCATGCGTGCTTTTCGCTCACAGCATCAACGTCTTCCCCAGAGTCTTGATGAACTGACTCGAGACTTTCCCGCTAACACGATGTACGGTACGACAGACGGGATGAAGAAGGCTTTTACACCTATGCGTAATTTACTTGCTTCACCTGGACAGGGAACAGGGAAGGCAGTAGATTTAGACGCTGACTCGTCGGCCGAAAGCAGTCCATTACTGGCATCGTCATTGCACGGACGACCTTTTCTGGGGCAACCGCTGCGAATTGTGGTGGACAAATCTAAGCACAGGCTCGCCCTGGTAAGTGGCAATGTACTTATTCGAAATTATCCTATCGGTTTGGGTGGAGAAAGAACACCAGAAGGGAAATTTGTGATTACCGATAAAGTAGTAAATCCGAACGGTAAATCCAACGGTGAGTTTGGTAGTCGTGGAATGCAACTGTCTGCAACGAATTATGCCATTCATGGCACGAACGAGCCGGACAGCATTGGCAAAAATGAGTCGTTGGGTTGCGTCCGAATGGGTAAAGAGGATGTGGAGGAATTGTTTGCACTCGTACCTTCGGGTACGGAGGTGGTCATTGGTAACGGGGGATTGCCTGATCAAGTGCTTGTGCCTGGTTCTCGATTTACAAGTGAGCCGCAGCATGACCAGACGAATCCCCGCAAAACCTATCACTGGCTAAATTAACGTTTTGATGCTATTGCTACTTGGTGTTTAACGATTTCCTGCTTGTGCTAAAACAATGACCAGAATAATCACAATGATGAGGAGAACAAAGCTGACGGCGGTCCATACAATCGCTTTCTTGTTCACCTCATCCTTTTTCTTTTGCAGACTGGGCGGCTTGCGCTTGGTCTTCATATCAGCAATCCCTCTTTTCTAACGGGCTAAGGTCTTGTCTTACTATGTCCATTGTAAATGGTTTGATTATACATTTTCAATGACATCTCCATGACAACTGAATTGTTCTGATACTACACCTCGCAAATTACTTTCTTTTTGGTATGGAAAAAGCTAAACTATTTTGTAGAGATGTTTTTTTAGGATTGTGCAAGGGCATAGAACGGAGTGGATGAATCGTGTTGTATCGAAGGATTGCGAAACCTGTTTTTTTTAAAATGAGTCCAGAGACGGCCCATCATGTAGTCATTGACGGCTTAAAACATGCGGGTTCACTCCCTGGTGGAGCAGCGACACTGCGAGGGATGTACGGAGTCAAGGAAACGGAGGATCTTGCCGTTGATCTGTTTGGCATTCATTTTCCCAACCCGATTGGACTGGCTGCAGGACTGGATAAAAATGCAGAAGCGGTTACTGGTTTTTCTTCTATCGGGTTTGGATTTATGGAAGTGGGAACGGTGACACCTGTGGGACAGCCCGGCAATGATCGACCTCGTTTGTTCCGACTGCCTCCCGATGAGGCGTTAGTCAATCGGATGGGCTTTAACAATCTGGGTGCTGAGAGCATGGCCAAACGTCTGGCTGCACTCAAACATCGACCTGTTCCGGTCGCAGTTAATATCGGTAAAAATAAAATCACGCCCAATGAGGATGCTCATAAGGACTATGAAAAGTGTATTTCCGCACTGTATCCGTATGCGGACTTCTTTGTAGTGAATATTAGCTCGCCGAATACGCCGGATTTACGAAAGCTCCAGCATGGTCATGAACTGAAGTCGCTATTGGAAGCGGTTCGGGCAGAGATGGGAGTCCAGGCGAAAAAGTACGGCAATGCCAAGTCTGTACTAGTTAAAATTGCGCCGGATGTATCGGATGAGGAATTGGAATATATGACAGATGCGATTGCTGCCAGTGGAGTAGACGGCATTATTGCGACCAATACAACGATATCCAGAGCTGGTCTGACGCACCGAAATGCGAGTGAAACAGGAGGGCTGAGTGGTAAGCCGCTGCGTGACCGTTCCACAGAGGTCATCGGACGGGTGTACCGCCAGACGGAAGGTAAGCTGCCTATTATCGGATCAGGCGGCATCTTCACGAGTCGTGATGCCTATGACAAAATTAAAGCAGGCGCAAGCCTGATTGAAATTTATACAGCATTGATCTACGAAGGGCCGGAAGTAAATAGGGCTATACATGCTGGCCTGCGTGAGCTGCTTCGAAAGGACGGCTTTAGACACATTAACGAGGCTGTTGGTGCAGATCACAGATAAAAAAGTGTTGTCGGAAGAGACAGGAGGTACGGGGATGGACGGAAGAGACTGGGGAACATTTTTACTGCCATACGATCAGGCGGTGGAAGAGCTTAAGGTCAAGTTCAAAACAATGCGTGCGGAGCTGAAAAAGCGCGAGGAATACGCTCCTATCGAATTCGTAACCGGACGGGTTAAAAAAATATCAAGCATCCTCGATAAGGCGAAGAGATTACAAGTTCCTTCTGATCAGCTGGAGACGGGAATCGAGGATATTGCAGGCATTCGCATTATGTGTCAATTTGTAGAGGATATTCGGCGGGTGGCCGAATACATCAGAAGACGTAAGGATTTGACCGTACTGTATGAAAAGGACTATATCACCAATTATAAAGACAGCGGCTATCGCAGCTTTCATATGATTGTGGAGTATCCGGTTCAGACAGCAGTGGGGTTGAAAATCGTGCTGGCAGAGATTCAAATCCGTACGTTGGCTATGAATTTTTGGGCAACTATTGAGCATTCTCTTAGCTATAAGTATCGTGAAAGCTTGCCTGATAATATGCGCACACGGTTGAAAAAGGCAGCTGAGGCAGCCTTTGTATTGGATAATGAGATGTCTTCCATGCGTCTTGAAATATTGGAAGCGCAGAAAAAGTTCGAGGATGAAGCCAATATCGTATCCAAAGTGCTAACAGGTATGCATCGGCTGTATTTCTACCATAAGATCAGTGAAACGATTGATGCGCAGCGCAGATTTAATGAACTGTGGGAACGGCACGACATGGAAGGAATCAAGCTGCTTCACGATGAGGTTAAAGAGATGCTAGAAGCCTCTACCAAGGAAGAAGACAGGGATGAATATTAAATGGCAAACCTTTCCTACGAACCGCTGTACGTGACTTATTTGGTATACTTCAATCGGGATCGGGATTACTTTGAATGTCATGAGGTACTGGAAGAGCTGTGGCTTAAGCTGGACCGTGACCCTGTATATAAAGGTTTGCTGCAAGTTGCTGTAGGACTGTATCATTTTCGGAATGGTAACTATCGTGGTGGACATATGATGCTGGATAGTGCGGTCCACCGGCTGGAGCATGCTCCTTCGCAGGCGCTGGGCATTAATATGGCGAAACTGGTGGACGAGGCGCGCGTTTGCGCCCGTCAGCTTGCTGAAGCTGTTATGACCTGCACGGAAGAGCTTCAGCACCAACCGCCGGTTTATCGGGATTTGACGATTGAAATCGTCGAGCCCGGGTTGCGCCGTGCCGTGGAGAAGGCATCGTCGTCCATTCCAGTCAACATCCCGCAGCAGAGAGGTCCTCGGCGTGGGGAAAAGCATGAGCAGCGTCAGCAGGCGCTGGAAGCTTCAATTAGGCGAAGACAGGCCGCTGGCGGATCGGGCTTTGTCTCGGTGGAAACGAAGGATGCGCCTTGAGTTTGAAGCACATGCACATGGTAAGCAAGCAGCCCGATCCGTTTCATGGGGATCGGGCTGCTTTATCGTTTCAGGTGTGTGAACGTTTGACTAGGAGGTTACGTTCTTTTTATATTTCTCAAAGAAGGCTTTGAAATCGTCGAGTGTGTACCCATTGTCCGAAGGACTTTCCTTCAACCCGCCTACCATACGTTCCTTTTCCACGCCTTTTTCGTAATAAATGAGCGTAGGGGTATACTCAATCTTATACTTGTCCCAGCCATCCTCATACTCACGCAGGTTAAATTCGTGCATCGTGATGTTCTCCTGCTTGCTCAAAGGCAAGAGCTTGGGAGTAGTGGCGCGGCAATGCACACAGTCGGACGCGAAATGATAGACGAAAAAGTTTTCCTTTTTATCAATTTTGCTCTGTAGATCTTCCGGCTTAATAATTTGCTGATAGTTCGGGTCATTCAGCAACTCTTGAGTAGCAGGATTTAACGAGGCTGTGGAAACGCCATACAGCTTGTTCTTAGTGCCTGAATTTAAAGCGAGTAGCACTCCAAGCAAAATGACCAGCACAACAAAAAAGCCGATGACAGGTATAAGCTTTTTTTTGTTGGATTTTTGTGCGTTCAATGCAATCTCTCCTATCAAAATTCAAAATATGTAGCTATGAATCTCATTATTATACAACATTACAGCTTGTAGTGAAAGTTTGTAAATCACACCGATATTGCAGGATAACAGGTTGAATATGGTACAATAAAATTTATTTTAAAAGGACAGGATGATTACGATTATGGGTGTACAGCTCCCCACAGCATTTGTAAAGCGCATGGAGCAATTGCTCGGCGACGAATTTGAAGCATTTATGACCGCCTATGACCACACGCCCCATGCCGGGATTCGCGTCAATACGTTAAAAATTCCGATGGAGGACTTTAAGGAACGTTCTCCGTTCGAACTGCGGCCGATTCCGTGGTGTGCCACGGGTTTCTACATTCCGCACGGTACAAAGCCGGGGTTACATCCTTACTACCATGCGGGGCTGTACTATGTACAGGAACCGAGTGCAATGTCTCCAGTTGAGCTACTCAATGTAGCTCAGGACGAAGCTGTATTGGACTTGTGCGCTGCACCGGGCGGGAAATCGACCCAAATAGCTGCCAAACTACAAGGAAGCGGCGTATTGGTGACAAATGATATTAGCGCGGACCGAACCAAAGCGTTGGCTAAAAATGTGGAATTGTACGGTGTGCGTAATGCCGTGGTACTGAATGAAAGCCCGGATCGAATCGCCGCTGCCTTTCCACATTTTTTTGACAAGATACTAATTGACGCACCTTGCTCGGGAGAAGGTATGTTCCGCAAGGATGAGGATATGGCAAAACAATGGGAGACGCATTCGGTGGATAAATGTGTAGTCATGCAACGGGACATTTTGCGTGTAGCGGCCTCAATGCTGAGCGCAGGAGGGAGAATTGTCTATTCGACCTGCACCTTTGCGCCAGAAGAAAATGAAGGAATGATCGCAGAATTTCTGGAGGCCCATCCCGATTTTGACGTAGTCCCAGTTCTATCGGAAGCAGGCTTTGCACCAGGTCATCCGGAATGGATGAGTGAAGAGGTCGCGGCAGCACACCCCGAACTGCGGGGAACAGCACGCCTTTGGCCGCATCTCGTAGAGGGAGAAGGCCATTTTATCGCTGTGTTGCAACATCAGGGTGGTCGTGTCACTGGGACAGAAGATCACACTGAATCAGAGGATTTGACTCCATTTGAGGACAAGAATGACAGGGCGTTGAACATAGATGCAGTGTATCCACGGAAGAAGCAGTTTTTGTCCGTCAAGGAAGCGTTGACGCCAAGCGGTCAAGGAAGACATGCGACTGGTGAGCCTAAACGAAGTGGTAAAGGAATGGATGGGAAGTCCGGTAAAGGAAAGTCCGCGCGCGGCTTGGGTGGCAATAAGTCCCGTTCTGGCAAAGAAAATGTAAAATCCGCTGCACGCTCCCCACAGGATGTGCTGGAGTCCTATCACCAATTTGTGAAGGAGCAGCTGGAGGTGTGCTTAACAGGCTATACGGTGGTTTACGGAGATCGCATTTATCAGTCGCCACTGGCATCACATCGTTTGGACGGCCTGAAGGTGGTGCGACCAGGCTGGTTTATGGGTACCGACAAGAATGGTCGCTTTGTGCCTTCACATCCGCTGGCGGTGGCATTACGCCCTTCAGAGGCGGTTAGAAGCATCAATCTCTCCAGTTCAGATGCTGAGGCCATCCGGTATTTAAAAGGTGAGACCTTGTCCATCCCCGTTGAGAGAATGGCACTGCGGAACGAAGTCCAGCCCAAAGGCTATACTCTCGTGTGCATTGATGGTTATTCGGCTGGGTGGGGCAAATGGCAGGACGGCATGCTCAAAAATGAATACCCTACAGGCTGGAGGTGGACATCGGTATGAGTGGAAAAGGAAGACAAACGCAACGTTTGGACAAAGTTTTAACCCATATGGGATATGGCTCCCGTAGTGATATCAAGAGACAGGTGAAGCAAGGGATGATCACGGTAAACGGGAGAACCACCAAGGATAGCGGCTTACAGGTTCATCCCTACCAGGATCAGATTGAAGTGAACGGGGAACTTGTTGTTTTTCGGGAGTATATTTACATCATGCTGCACAAGCCACCGGGCGTCATATCTGCAACTGAAGATACGAGGGAGCGGACGGTGTTGGATTTGCTGAGTGCGGAAGAACGACATTTTGAGCCCTTTCCAGTAGGACGCTTAGATAAAGATACAGAAGGACTATTGTTGTTGACCAACGACGGTAAGCTAGCGCACGAACTACTTTCTCCACGGCGGCATGTCCCTAAAACGTATGAGGCTACCGTGTCGGGTCATGTCACGGAGGAGGATATTCATCAATTTACAGCAGGAGTGGAACTGGATGATGGGTATGTTACCCTTCCCGCGCAGTTGACCATTCTTCGTCACGAACATCCGTACCAGGCAGATGGAGAAGTCATTTCCTATATTTCGCTTGTAATCCATGAGGGTAAGTTTCATCAAGTGAAGCGTATGTTCGAGGCGGTTGGTAAAAAGGTGACCTATTTGAAAAGAACGGCCATGGGGCCATTGAAGCTGGATGAACAGCTTCCACTGGGCAGCTATCGAGAGCTGACTAGCGAAGAATTGGAATGGATCGGCCGGGATATAGCATCTGCAACGTCAGAAGTTTGATAGGCAGATTAAATATAAATGACGCACAGGCTCTTATGAGATTCCTGTGCGTCATTTTATGATATAGACAACCTGACAGAGAATTATTCAAACTCAACGTTCAACACTGAATCGCAGTTTACGAATTATTGTGCGCGTGCTGCCCGGCTTTTTTTCACTTCGGCTGCTTTATAAGCTGTAACCTTGTTTTTACCTGTCGTTTTGGATATGTACATTGCTTGATCGGCCTGCTTGACCAGTTCATCCGGGTTCATTTCTTTCCTCACTGTACTGTATCCGACACTGATCGTGACAATGCTTTCTTCCGCGACCCGCTCGCGGATACGTTCTGCGACATGTCCAACCATGGCACGTCGATCCACAACCATTGCGACCAGTTCCTCGCCACCGTATCGTCCGGTCAGTCCGATTTCATCCAGTTCATCCTCCATAATCTGTGCGACCTGTTTGAGTACTTCATCCGCACGAGCATGGCCCTGCGTATCATTCAGCTTTTTGAAATTGTCAATATCGCAAAAAATGACCGACACGCGGATTCCTTGATCCATATATCGCCGTAGTCGTCCCGAAAAATATTTACGGTTATATAGCCCTGTCAGGCCATCGGTGATGGAAGAACGGTAAATCCTTTGGAGCAGCTCCACAATCCGTTCAAATAGGATAATGAATAACGTAGTGTAGTACAGCAATGGTAAAAATGACATATATAGGACTGCGTTTGACCTGCCTGCTTCTTCAGGGATGTCATTTCGCAGCCACAAATAGCCGAGCCAGAGCAAATACATGAATAAGCCCGCTACATACTTCTTTGGCTGTCCGATTCGTGGGGTTATGAACACAAGGCTCAGTATAAGTACCAGTACTCGATAAAACAGAGTGAATCCAACTAGTTTCGCTGTGCTGATCCAAGCGGGTAACAAACCTGCAGTCCAGGCAATAACCGGCAAAATCAATAACGCACCCAGCAGCATCAAGGTCCATGTCTGCACACGTTTCAGCTTCCGGTAGAGTTGAAATACGGCGGCATTGATGAGCACGAAGGCAGACGCCTCCAGCGCATTTTTCCACACGATTCCTTGAAGTTGCATCTTGCCTCCGCCTGCTGAATAGAGATTCATGGCTTCATATGTCATAATAATAATAGCGGCAACCGAAAAAAGGATATAGGCTCTTTTTCGTTGTCTGCTATATATGATCACGCACATCAGTGCCATCATGAGTATAATATACAAACCGCAGGCTGCACTTACGGCCCCGGCCAGAGATGGGAAACCCAAGGTTCCCGATAAGGACAACAACGTCAACATCACCGACTCCATTTGCAAAAGTAGTCAATCTATTGAACGGATGATACCGTTCCGATACAATAGACAGGATTTATCCCATTTAAAATGTTATAATTTTCTTTTGTGACTAACATTTATTCTCAATATATCATCTTTCAGAAAATCCGGAAACCTATACATACAATCTGTGATCCGGGCAGTTTAATGCTTGAAAGGGGAAGCACGTCATGAAATTGCTACAGGCTCTCTTTTTCCCACCCGAGCAACCGGGAGGCGTTTCATCCATGATTCCATATCTGCAAGAGCGATTTACATCCCCCCGTTGGGAAATGGAGCTATTTTCAATCCCTAAACGGATTCGCAACAAGGGTAGGGACGAAGTAACTTTTGATACCTTTGACTGGACGAGATATGAACAATATCCAATCGTCCAAAAATATATTCAGACGTACCGTGACTATTTGTGGTGGACACGGCTTCGTATTCAGAAGCCCTATGACCTCATTCATGCCCATCATCCTATTGCCGGAATCGCCATGAAAACTGTTTTTCCTGACATTCCGCTCGTACAGACGATTCACTCTTCCTATGAGAAGGAGTTAATTCTAAACGGGAAAATAGAGGAGAACGGGCCTGAACACCAATTCTTGGTGTCACTGTATGGGGAAATGGAGCAGAAGGCGGATCGCTTGATAGCGGTATCTCATTCTTTTCAGCATTACTTAACTCCTTACGTTCAGAATCCGCAAGACATTGCAGTCATTCCGAACGGATATGATGAGAAGCGCTTCAAGCCCATTCCACACGAAAATGAAGTGACACAGCTCATAACCGTTTGCCGCCTTGTTCCGGCGAAAGGACTGGATATTTTATTGCGGGCCTGTGCTGAACTTAAAAAAAGAAATCTGGAATTTGTGCTTCATATTATTGGAGACGGTCCGGTTCGCCCTGAGCTGGAAGAGATGGCACGACAGCTCGATATATACCATGAGACGATTTTTTATGGATATACCCTTCATCCAGAAGAGTTTATGCCTTTCTTTGATGTATTTGTTTTGCCTTCTCGGGCGGAGGCCTTTGGTTCGGTATTTGCGGAAGCAGCGTTGAGTTGCCTGGCATTGGTAGGTACAGAAGTGGGAGGAATACCGGAGCAGATTGAAGATGGGGTAAATGGTCTGCTCGTGCCACCCGACAATCCGAGGGCACTGGCAGACGCATTAGAAAAGGTCATTGCTGACCCTGCCTATCGTTATGAGCTGGCTAGATCTGCCTGCGATAAAGCTAAATCAAGCTATTCTTTAAGTCGGGCGGTTAACGAGTTGAAGAAAATGTATTTGAAATTCCCACATTAACCATGACGAGTACCACCTGGTTTGGAATCGGAATGCCGAAAGCTGGAGCGAGGACGTGAGGAACGGAAAGGTCTCCTGCGTCCTGCTATGATCAGTTTGCTAACCCACATCAGACTGAGCATTCCGAAAATAGGATAAAGGACAGATAACAGTGAACTGAAGCCGAACTGACTGATTAAAAAACAGGTGAGCATAATGAATAGTGTGATGAGCTTGGGCGAAATTTGGACATGCTGACGAATTTGCAGACTGACTCCATAAATGTCGGCTACAAAGGTACTGAAGATTTCCATGAAAATGAGTAGAATGTATATGATTTCGACAAAGGCACCCAGACGGTAAGCAATGCTTCCCATAGGGATTTCAAATTGCTGAATACCCGGCATATGTGCTGACATGGCAAAGTGTGCAGCCATTAGCATAAATCCGACACCAACTCCGCCCAAAACTCCGCCCCAGCGGATGGTTCTTCGGGAGAAGGTTTGACTGCCAAGGGGTACAAGCACGGCTTGGGCCATAGTTAGGTTAAAGGACGTGTACAGCAGTGGAGACAGCAAGGTTCGAAATGTACTGTGATCTGTCGTATTCGTAATAAAACTCTGAGGATTAGGCATGGAGAGCGTGCTGTGAACGAGCAGAAGAGACATGATGATCATCAAAGGGACAACCACGGTGTTCATATGCAAGATGGCTTTAATGCCTTTACTTAGCAGCAAATAAGTTCCAATCAGTGTAATAAGCAATCCGGTTTGGTAATGCAGGTGAAGGTGCTCTACAAAAACAGAGCCGGCTCCTGCCAGCATGACGCTGTTTACGCCAATCAGCACGATGAGTGTGAACCAGCTAATCCATTTCCCGGCATTGGCGCCAAAAAGATGTTTGTTCAGGTCCTCGTAGGATTTGGCTGAAATATCATGAGCGATCAGCATCATTTTCGTACCCAACCATACAAATATGATTGTGGATAGCATAATAGTGAGTGTAGCCCAACGACCATACTGCGTAAAAAATTGCAGAATTTCTTGTCCGGTAGCAAATCCGGCACCGACGATTGTACCGATGTATGTAAAAGCAATTTGAAAAACATGAATATTACGTTTCATCCCCAGTCCCTCCTTGCCTGCTTGAATAACGCTGCAGCGAGCATATAATACAAACTATGTTCAACTGAAATAGGACATGACTGGATGAGACTGAAAATAATTAAAGTGAATTAATGAATAGCTTGACGGGAGCGTAATTTATGGGTCAAATCCTTGCATGGATACTTGAATACGGATATTTGGCAATGTTCGGCTTGCTTGCACTTGGAGTAGCGGGTATGCCGATACCCGACGAAGTGCTAATGATCGCCTTCGGCGGGCTCGTGTCTCAAGGGCACTACAACTTCATTGCTGCACTGGCAGTCACATTTTTCGGTAGTATGACGGGTATGATGCTTAGCTACACATTGGGGCGTCTGTTGGGCAAACCACTTTTGCATCGATACGGAAAATGGGTGAGGCTTACGCCTTCTAGGATTGCCTCTTCTGAAAATTGGTTTGGGCGCTATGGTACCTGGGGAATCCTGTTCGGATATTTTGTCCCCGGCTTGAGACATGTATCCTCATATCTAGCAGGTACAACCCGTCTAGGCGTTTTTCGCTATATCAGTTATGCATCAGCAGGAGCTTTGCTGTGGTGCGGTACATTTTTGGGGATTGGACATGCGGTGGGCATGCATTGGGAGCAGGTGGCGAAGCTAATGGAGAAGGTAACGCATCGGGTAGGGCTGGTTGTTATTCTTTTAATCGTTGTGGGAGGAATCACCGCATGGTTCTGGAACAAGCGTAAAAAAAATGTCACATGACCGCATGGAAAGCAGCTATAGCTTGAAAGCGGCGGGTGAAGTATGGTACTTTTACCGCATAGGATTGCCGTGGGAGGTCATGTAATGGAAGTATTAAAGAAACGAATTTTAAATGAAGGCGTGATTGCATCAGATCAGGTGCTGAAGCTGGATGGTTTGCTTAATCACCAGGTTGATCCAGAACTGACAATGGCAATGGGACGAGAGTTCGCAGCACGTTTCCGAGAAGAGAAGATTACCAGAGTAGTGACCGTGGAGTCCTCAGGCATTGCCATCGGGTTTGCGACAGCATTGGAATTGGGTGTACCGTTGGTATTTGCTCGTCGTAAAAAGACCCTATTAGCTGATCCAGACGCGCTGTGTGAACGCGTACCTTCGTTTACAAAAGGTATTGTTACGGATATTATGCTGTCTCGTCAATTTATTCACGAAGATGACCGTGTTCTGTTCATTGATGATATTATTGCTAATGGTGATGCGGCGCGAGGTATGGTTAAAATCATTCAACGCTCTGGAGCGGAGTTGGTTGGATTTGGTGTCGCGGTGGAAAAAAGCTTTCAGGCCGGAGCGAGAACCATCCGTGAGCAGGGTATTCGTGTAGAGTCATTGGTCAAAATTTCGTCGTTAGCTGACGGCAAGATTGAGTTTGCTGAATAGTAACAATTCAAAACTCCTGATCCTTATTTCTAATAATAACCTTTGCATGAGCTTCAATTTCGCTTATAATATAGATAAGGTTTTGGAGAGGAGGCAGCAACATGGGGAAAGAACAATTGACCGAACAGTTTTTTCTGGAAAAACTGGCAGCGGCTAAAGTACACTTTGAGCGTGCCTTGGATTGTAAGCATACGGAATTCGACGATTTGTATCCCTATATGATTGAACATCCTCAGTTTTTTTGGTATAAACGCTATGTGGCCTGGTCTGAGTTGTTGACGTTGGTTAACCTATGCGAAGAATTGTCCTTCTCTTGGAAAGAAGAATTTACTGCTCACCAAGTGGAGTATGTAGATCAGCGAGTGTTGTCTGCACAAGTGCTGGACTTCTGGTACGAGAAGAACGATACAAAAGAACATGATCACAGTGTAAACCAGTCGGGATAATTTGTCGCTCTGTTGGCAATCCATATAAGTAGTAAGAGAGAAGAGACCTAAATGATTGTTTAGGTCTCTTTTTAAACTTTTTTCATGTATATAGAATCATGGTTGCTGTGTTAAAAAAGTGAATAAGGAGGGGACAAGGATGATTATGGACGAAGAATTGGATGCTTATCGACTCTCCGGTGAAAAGGTGCGTGTCGTACGCGATGGATTGGAGTCCAACGATGTTGTTGGCATTGTACTGGCATGGGATGATGAACAGGTGCTTATTCGCCGCCAGAATCGACGTGTGGTCAAGTTGGATCGCAGTTATACATACCAGCCGTTCGGCGAGCCGCGTCACAATCCGATAGATCTGGGTTAGGAAGGGGTTCCAAATGGGTGTTGGATAAAAATAACTGAGCGATTCATTAGGCATACAGAAACTCTAAATCGGACACAGTAATGAAGGGAAATCCAACAGAGAGGACGTGCTGTGTCAATGACGGTTATGGACGAAAAAGTACATGCATACAAGGATCAAATCAGCCATTTGGAAGATCAGTTGCCCGAGGTAGTTCATGCATATCATCGCTTTACCGGAGAGTGCTTTCAAGCCGGCAGCTTAGATGAGAAAACCAAGCAACTGATTGCGCTAGGCATTGGCTTATTTGCCAACAATGAAGTATGCACGTTTTATCACGTGGACGAGGCGCGGTCCAAAGGAGCCAGTGATCAGGAAATTATGGAGACCATTGCTGTGGCCGCAGCAGTAGGTGGAGGACATGCTCTAAGTCAAGGGGTTACGCGTGTACAGAAGGCGTTGCAATAAAGCAAATCATTAATAGATATGCTTATACTTCGTGATAGCGAATATAGATCGATTTTGATATATGATGGTTATGGAAAGGAGCTTCCGAGCACAGTTGGTGTCTGCGGAAGCTTCTTTCTTTTGCGTGTTTGTTGTGCGGGGATTATGCTCTTCTGCTTGCGGCAAAAGCAGCAGGGCGAGACGTTTTACGCTTATAGGCCAAAGAGGATGTAACCAAACTTCGTTCAACGATGCGTAGGGGTTTGGAAGTTGAATTGTTTGGTAATTCGGGGCGATGTTTCTCTAGTAAAGGAAGGGCGGCTGTATGAGGCATGGAGGTCGAGAGCCCCAGATATGCTCGCATCCGCTCATACATTTCTTTACGGAATGCTGGCATAGCCATATTGAACTGCTCTTTATTTCCTTTACTTATATAGGTGGCGTGAACGCCGGAGTGGTTTTGTTGTATGTCTAGAACATGAATGTGATATTTATTAAATTCATGTTTTATTTCAGATAGCAGGATTCCGGTACGATCTACACCTGCGTTAACCATTTCGACATAAAGATCAGGGGTTTTCAGCATACCGCTTTCTTCAAGAATTAGGCTGTCCCGCTCAAATACTTTTTGAATAAAGGTAAGGAGCAGATAACTTTTCACAAGAGACCATTCATGCTGAGTAGTATCTAAAGAAGTCATTACCATTCACCGCCTTAGGAAAATGTGATGATAATTCATAACCGATTGAAAAAAAGAACCTTCGTTCCTGAGAACTTATGTTCTTATTTTAGCTTATTATTCCTTTTTTATCAAGGGGAAATTAACAAACATAAAAGGTTTGACATCTTGATATGAGCATGGTATGATCTATCTTGTCGCTAAGAAAGATAGATCTTTCGAGGTATATGACAACATATATGCGGTCGTGGCGGAATTGGCAGACGCGCACGGTTCAGGTCCGTGTGGGCTAACCCCCGTGGAGGTTCGAGTCCTCTCGACCGCATCATCTTATAATATACAGGTTTGTGAATTGCTTTTATAGCAGTTTGCGGACCTTTTTGTATGCTTAAAAAATTTAAGTTGTTACCCAAGACCTGTGTCGAAGAAATCTCTCCGAAGCTATGAGAACAGGATAATAAGTCTACTGTTGGAATGACCTTATAAGCGCATTCCGGTGGATTTTTCCTAATTGAATCTACTAAATACGAGACTTTTGGAGGCGATTAAAAAATAACAAATAAAACAACTGCCGCTCGTGAGATGTAGCGGCAGTTGTTTAGAATTAACTACATGGAATTAACTGTATCAAAACTCAACATCTCTTTTTTTCTTGGAGCGCGCCCCTGCCAAACGGACAACTAGCGAAGCTACCACCAAAATTGCAGTTACTCCCACAAGGATAACAAAAAAGGATTGATCAAAAGCAGAACGGCCCGCATCTTTCAGTGCTTCTGCAGCCTGGGCAGGCAAACCCTCTGCAGCTATGAGCGCTTCATCCAGGCTGTCTTTCACATTCGCTGGAACGTGGAGTCCTGTAGGGACTTTCATAGCTAGGGAATACGCAAGAGTTGACATGCTTCCGATGATAGCAATCCCTGATGCTCCCCCCATTTCATAGGCAACTTCTTCAATCGATGCAGCCATGCCTGCTTTGTGTGCCGGGGCATAGTTCATAATGGAGTGAGATGCTGCTGTCATACCTGCTCCCAAACCCACACCAAGTAAAGCCAATCCAAGAATCTGCCCGGCCATGCCTGAATTAAATTGCGTGAGATAGATGCCCATTCCCAGACCGGCAATCAGAAGAGAGAAGCTTTTAATATGGATAACGTCATAGCGATGCAATATGGACCCGGTTAAGGGGCCGGCAATGAGAGATGCAATTGGTATGCTAATCGTGTACAGTCCTGCTTGGAGAGGCGACAGACCTTCCACCAGTTGAAGACGCTGGGTTACAATATATTGAATCCCCATCTGTGTAAATGCACCCACCAAGGCTGTTATAAATCCGGTGCTGAACCTTGTAATTTTAAATAAAGTAAGATCAATAAGAGGGCTAGCGCTTTTATTTTGACGACGGATAAAGATGATAAGTGCCAAGACGCCGATAACTGCACCTATTACGGCTAATATTGGAGACCCGTCACGACGGGTAAACTCTTTGATGGAATAGATGAGTCCCACCATGGCGATCATGATTTGGATGGAGCCGGTAAGATCCCATTTTTTCTCTGTATTGCCCGCATGTTTTGGAACATAAATCAGAGTTAATGCAAAAGCAATGATCGCAATCGGCAAATTAATCAAAAATACAGAACCCCACCAAAAATGCTCTAAAAGAAGCCCGCCGACGATAGGACCTAGTCCTGCTCCTCCTGCAGAAACGGAGCCCCAAATGCCGATCGCGAATCCACGCTCGCGTTCATCTGTAAATGTAACCCTAATGATTGACAAGGTAGCGGGCATCATCATAGACGCTCCGACTGCAAGAAGAACCCGAGACGCCACCAATACAAAGGGCACGGGGGAAAAGGCGGCAGTAAGCGAAGCAGCAGCAAATACAAGCAACCCGAGGGTAAAGATTTTTTTATAACCCAAGCGGTCCCCAAGCGTTCCCATTGCTGGCAGCAGACCCGCCATAACGAGCGAGTAGCCATTGAGAATCCATAATTTTTCTGACGCTGATGCACCGAGGTCATGGGTTAAGCTCGGCAATGCGGTATACAGGATGGTCATATCCATCACAATAAGCAAAAGAGCGCTTGATACGATAGCCAGAACCAACCAGCGTTTGAATTTAGACATGTTGTTCCTCCGTGAATATAAATTTAAGTTATTACAATTTAAAACCTTAATCTATAGGGTTACCCTATAGTCAAGTGCTAATTCTCGGGATAAAATAGACATACTAAACTTCTAAAACATAACGGAGGAATGAGTTATGTCAAAAAGTCACAGCCCATACTTTACTACCAGTGAGCTGGCCAAGACTTGCGGAGTCACCAAACATACCCTGTTCCATTATGATGAGATCGGGCTCTTGAAACCAGAATTCACAAACTCAAAAGGCTATCGTTTTTACTCCATTCAGCAATGCTACGCGCTTGATATTATTAATGTGCTAAAGAAGGCGGGAAGCTCACTACAGGAAATCAAGGAATTTATTGAGAATCAGAATACGCCTCTGCTCATAGAGCTATTCAAACAGAAACTGCATGACCTTGAAGTGGAACGGATTAGAATAAAACGGATGCAAAGCCTATTGAAAGATGCCATTGAAATGACGGAGCAAGCCAAGGGAGAGTTACACGATGGACCGTCGATAGAAGAATGTGAAGAGGAATATTTCATTGCCACACTACTGGAACAGGGTGATGGTGATAAGGAGTTTGCTCACAAATTAAGTGAACATCGAGATTATTGCGAAAATCACTTTACTGATTATGAGTTTCCGATCTGGACCATTTTATCCAAGGATCGGTTTGAGTCAGGGGATTATTATTCCGATTATATTGCCAATAAGCTAAAGGCTCCGACTGTGGGAGAGAGAATAGTTACCAAACCCAAAGGCCTCTATGCTGTCTTAAATCACAGAGGATCATATGAAACAATGTCTGAAGCGTACTCCGTTATAAAAGAGTATATAGCGAGTAAAGGGATGACTGTGTGCGGGAGTGCGTACGCAGTGGATTTGCTCAACTATTTCGCAGAAAAAAATCCAGACGACTATGTAATACGGATATCGGTTGAGGTTTGTAAAGGGAGAAAATTTCTTTTATAAGGTTATCTTTTAAGATATGATAAAAAATAACGCACTTTATGATTGAAGCTATTGAAAGGTTGGATGAAATATGGAGAAAGCAACTTTTGCAGGTGGATGCTTCTGGTGTATGGTGACTCCGTTTGAGGAGCAGCCGGGCATTCATGGCATTGTGTCAGGATACACTGGAGGAACGATTCCCGATCCGACCTACGAGCAGGTTAAAACAGGAACTACAGGTCACTACGAGGTGGTGCAGATTACTTTTGAGCCTGAGCTGTTTCCTTATGAAAAGCTGCTCGAATTATATTGGCCGCAAACAGATCCTACCGACGGGGAAGGTCAATTCCAGGACCGGGGTACACAGTATAAACCCGCAATTTTTTATCATACAGAGCAGCAACGTGAGCTTGCGCAACAGTCCAAGGAGCAGTTGGTACAAAGTGGACGTTTTGATAAGCCAATTGTAACGGAGATTCTTCCTGCTTCTATTTTTTATCCGGCAGAGGATTATCATCAGGATTACCACAAGAAAAACGTGAAGCACTATAAGGAAGATCGGGCCCAATCAGGCCGTGATGAATTTATTGATAAGAACTGGTAAGCGGCTTTAATATACGTTTCTACGCACGATAAGGCAGATCAGGGAGTATTCCATGGATCTGCCTTATACATATTTAGACGAGGTTACTCACACAATGAAGGGACAGAGAAGGAGGCTGACCCGCAATGAGTACACGACGGAAGCTACACATGAGAAACATAATAAAAAAGGCTTTAAAGGCATCTCGCGGCCGGAAAGAGCCAGCTTATGTACCTGTATTCCATTCAAGCTCTAAAATACGGAGAACCGTAGTACTCTGTATTTCGGTATGCATGTTATTCATGGTCTGTAGTACTGGTGTTGCAAAAGCATTAGACAAACAGGACGTGCCGCAAAAGATGGTTGCCGTCATTATCGACGATCTGGGAAATAATATGAAAGGGACTGAGCAAATTTTAAATTTACCCGTTAAGATTACCGTTGCTGTGATGCCTTTCCTGCCTACAACCAAGCAGGACGCTATGGAAGCGCATAAGCGTGGTCATGATGTCATCGTCCATCTTCCAATGGAACCAAAGCAGGGAAAGCCCGAATGGCTTGGACCCGGAGCAATTAAGGCAAATATGACGGATGAAGAAGTACGCGCTAAGGTGACAGCAGCCATAAAGGATGTTCCTTATGCGATAGGAATGAACAACCACATGGGTTCCAAGGTCACTTCGGATAAACGCATTATGTCTATTGTTCTTGATGTTTGTAAGGAGCATGGACTATTTTTTGTCGACAGCCGTACTAATTATTGGTCAGTGGTACCTGAACTTGCCGCTAAAAAGGGAATGCCACCGGTACGCAATGATGTTTTCCTGGATGATGTCCATACACTCGCTCATGTGAATCGGCAACTTACAAAAGTGGTTGAGTGGCTGGACGAGCACGATACATGCGTAACGATTGGGCACGTTGGCATGTCTGGCATGTATACATCCTCGGCTCTTCATTCATCGGTTCCCAAGCTAAAGGAGCACGCCAAATTTGTGGGTATTAGCGATTTGGTGCGTGCTGTATGGGGATGGACTGGAGACCCAGCCACCAACACTACCATGCCGTCAGATGCGCAATAATGCCTTCGGCAACAGCTTCAGCAATGCTTTTTTGACCGCGATCCCCGGAAAGCATGGCTCTGTCCTGTTCGTTACTGATAAATCCGGTTTCCACAATTACAGCGGGATGCTGGATTTTATTCAGAAGATAAAAGGGTTTTCCGTACACTGTTTCTCTATTCATGCAAAATAAGCGGTTTAATGAATGCTGAATCCGTTCAGCCAACAGATAGCTGCTGCCTTCATCCTGATACAGCACAATGGGTCCACGTTTTTCGGTACGTTTGGTCCAATTGACATGCAGGCTTACAACCAAAGCGGTGGGCAGTTGTTCTGTTAGACTTTTACGTTGAGCCAGGTCTTTAAGGTGCCGGGATTTGGACTGCAACCAACGGTTATCGTCACTCAGTGCGTAGTCCTTGTCCCGATTCAGGACAGCAGGGTAACCCTGGGAGCGTAAGATCAAGTACAGCTTTTGAGCAATGGCGAGATTGATATCTTTTTCCAAAAGCCCTTTGTGACTTGTTCCACCATCCACGCCGCCATGGCCTACATCAATCAGGACAACGGGCTTGGCAAAAGCGTGATAGGACGAATGTACGTTGGATGGACCCTCTGTATACTTGTTCGGTTCGCTACTTTTCTCGTTGGGCTGAGCAGCTATATAGGTAAATGGGGCAAATACAGCACTGCAAAGGATGCATAGACTCAACCCCAGCCCTTTCAGCCATATCTTGTTTAACTTTTTTTTTCGCACGTTCTATTCCTCCAGTGGACGAATTGATTATTTACTGATTGAAGATAGTATGTTCCATTTAAGGGAAACCATGCATAGTTATTCCCACAGGGGTTAGACCTTTTGGAAAATGAGCAAGCTAGTTGTATCTGCACCTAACGTGTAAATCCGATATTTCCAAGCAATGTGAATGGACATGATAGGGGCAGAATAGAGGAGGTCATGGAGGATGGCGAAGAGTGACGAACTGGTGACGTATATTACGCAGCGAATTGTTCGCTATATGGAAACACCGCGTGATGTTCGACGCAGTCAAAAACAAGCCAGAGAGCCGTGGGTGAGCAAATGGTTTGGCATGTTGCCTCTGGCTCTGAAAATGTGGATGAAATCCACACGCAGAGAACGAAGAGAGCGACATTAAACTCGCCAAAGAGACCACAAGAGGCATAGGGGATGCCATTTGAGGTCTCTTTTTGTGTTGTAGGGATCATTCCGAATCATTTTGCGTGTTTCTTAATAACTAAGAGTCCAAACGAAAAAATTCACCAGCTGACAATAACTGTTTTAATGGTACAAATCGGGACAGTCCATGATGGTAGGTTAACGCATATAAATTGGGTTGGGACGGATGATCTGGGGATATCCAGGACTGATACCCACTAATGGATAAGGGACCTCCAAAGGCAAAATTGATACCTGTGGCAGAAAATATAATACGCGGTGAAATACTCAGTGTATCCATAAATTGGGCTGTGTTACGGACAGAAAGTTTTTGCTTGGGTTGAAGCCAACCCAGATCGTCATAGGGATCAAAAGGAGCAGACGAGACCGTAACCGCTTGCGCCTTTGTTTTCAAAAAGGGTACAGATAAAGAGAATGCGTTGTTCTGGAGCTTATGTTTCCAACTCCCATCTGCCACTTCTACAGGTAACGGATCGCCAGTCACAGCATCAATACATATTTCGCTGCCTGTAGAGGAACGCACCAGCCAGTAGGCTAGTAGCGGTTCCTCATACATAGGTGTGATTTGCAGCTTGTCGATAGATGAAAGATCAGTATCTGTGAGCGACACCAGGGATTGACGAAGTACAGCCATACTATAAGGCCCGCCCGGACCATTCCCGTATTCGTTGAGTTGATATGCGCCATTGGAGTCTGAGCCGATAATCAGGTAGCCGATGTATTCTCCCGCACGGTTTACTTGAACAAGCCAACTATGGGTTCCAGGTCCGAGCGGATGATAGCTAAGCTCAGCATCTTTCCACGAGGCAAAAGGGGGCTGCGATGATAGGGATTGTACCGTGTTGTCCGCAGTCTGTTTTACGTCTGCGGGCACGCCTTGCTCCTCAGTAGGAAAACTTGCTGAAACGTCACCTGGGGAAGGGGGAATAGGACTCGTGGAATTCAATGGAGGAACCCACGAGCTTTCGTTGTAGAGAGACACCGAGTTTAAATTGTTGCCTTGTGCGGCTGAGGGAGCCGCATGAATGGAAGTGAACGGACAGACTGCGGACAGGCCGATCAGAACAGCTGCGATCATACCTATGCTATAGTGCCCGGAATGACTCTTATTCAATGTAATCCACCTTTCTGTCGGCTTGATTGCCCGACGGAGGCATTCTTTTTTATCCAGCATACAGCCTGTCCGATAAAAAGACTGCTGCACCTTGTCGGCATAAATGTCGTATCCAGGTTCGTTTTTTGCTGTCGATACATAGGAGACATGTTTAACCAAACTTGTGGTTACAGCAGCGGAAACTGATGTAGGCTGAAGCAAGATGTTACAAGCTGACGATACCTCTGCAACTTTCCTGCGAAGGAGCGAGAGATATCGGTTACCGCAGATGAAATATCCCGCAGTTAATGGCGGATACGAGTACCTTTGGCTCATATTGCCATACCATTTCTTTACGGCGGGCTTGATACTGCTCTGAAATGGCCTCTTTTTTATCCTCTTCCTCTTTCTGCTCCTTGATTAGATCATCGTAGTAATGGTCAATAACCTCCAATTCCTCACGCAATCGTTCCCTCGCCTGCTCAGCCCAATCATAATCTTGCTGACGGAGCTGTTCGGTAAGATAGCTTTCAAGCGAGGTGGAAGCTTCAGGGACAGACAGCTTGGCAGGCTGTACATGCATATTGCCCGCCAGCAGCGGGCTGAGCTGTCGGGTTTCGAGCATGGCGCCAAAATCGGTTACAATGGTGCCGCTTTTGAGCGAAATACCTAGCCACTGAAGTTCCTCACGCTTCAAATCGCAGGCGAATTCAATCTTATAGCAAATGCTGAGCCAAGCTTCATAGACTACGGGAGAGCGGGCAGACAGCTGACGGGCATCAGGCTGCTCAAACAAATAAACATATTTCCCTCCATCCCGTGCGGCTTCAAAAATTTGATGCAGCCGACGGCTTCCATATCGAAGCTCCTCCTGCAAAATACGTCCAGGTCCTAATTGTGGTAACGTCGGTACATGACCGAAGTAACGCCCCATGACCTGATCCTGTGCTGCGTTGCCTGATGCTGGAGTTGGTGGCGTATGATCGGCTAAACGTTCCTGTTCTGTGCGATAGGCTTCCCCATCAAAGATGAAAGTGAAGGACATCGTCTGCGCTGGAACGCCAGTACGCTCTACGTATCCCCAATAGTAGGGGCGGTTTGTTAGGGCTTTATCCGCTTCTGGAGAAAGCTTGACGGTTACATGGTGGGGCGACCTCTCGATGACACTACATCCGGTAGCTTCCAGATAGGTGTGGACAAAGCGCTGGACTTGCTGTGCATTCATGGTCAAACTAGCGACCTCCTTTCACACTGCGTCGAGCTTTGCCCGGAGGAACCGTATTGCCTGCTAAGCCTAATAAATCCTCGGTGTTTGGCTGGTCTGTGCGCAGTTGTTCCATTTCCTGTTTGATGGAATCCAGCGAGTGACCCAGATTTTGCATTTTTTTGCGAATTTCATCATCGCTACTGGATTCAAGCATAATTTTATACAAACTTTTTTCAATGGATTCTTTCTTCTCAAACTTCTCCAGAATAACGTCCAATCCGCCAATGACCATCTCAAACATATTTATCTTTTCATGCAGCAGATGCAGGATATGCTCCTCAATCGTTCCAGTTGTGGACAAGTTAAAAATATTAACATCATGCGTCTGTCCAAGTCGATGTACCCGTCCGATCCGCTGCTCCACGCGCATGGGATTCCACGGTAAATCGAAGTTAATCATATGGTGACAAAATTGCAGGTTAATGCCTTCACCACCCGCTTCGGTGGCAATCATGACCTGAATGCGCCCACGGAACAGATCCATCATCCAATCCTTGCGTCCACGGTTCATGCCGCCTCGGTAAGGAACAGCAGATAGGCCACGGTCACGGAAATAGTTCAGCAAATACTCCTGTGTGGCTCGGTATTCTGTAAAAATGATCACTTTTTCGTTCATCTGACGGATAAGCTCAAGCGCTTTTTCTGCTTTGGAATTGGCCTTGATCGCTTTAATGTGTGCAACCAAATCCCAGACACGATCGCGTAGAGGAGAGTCTGGAGCCATCTTTTTAGACAAATTGACCAGAGTCACGAACACAGCGTCCCGGCTGCTGCACACTTCCCGTTGAAGGGTGACGAGAGACAGCATGCTACTTAAATTTCCGCCATTCGCCTGGTATTGCTCTTTGACAAAAGAGGTCACCCCATCGTACAGCGCTTGCTCTTCCGGCGAAAGTTCCAAGTGAATGTTGGAAACATTTCGTTTGGTGAATTGAACCGGGCCTTCTCCGCGACGATTGCGGATCATGACTTTAGACAGCTCATCCTTGAGCTGATCTTCATTTTTAGGCAGACGCTTATCTACAACAAAGTTGGCTGAAAAATCGCCATGTCTTCCCAATTGACCGGGCTTGAGCAGTGTAATCAGGTTAAACAGCTCAGACAGATCGTTTTGTACAGGTGTTGCTGTCAGGAGCAAACAATATTTTTTACGCAGCTTCATAATAAACTGGTAGTTGGATGTCTTTTCATTTTTCAGCTTATGAGCCTCGTCTATAATGAGCAGGTCATAATCGGTATCTAGCAGGATGTTACTATGGGGCTCCCGCTTGGCGGTATCCATAGAGGCCACGACGACCTCTGAAGACCAAGAATACGCTTTCTTCTGGGCGACAGCGGGAATACCGAATTTGCTGTTCAGCTCACGCACCCATTGTAGGACCAGGGATGCGGGTACAAGAATAAGCACTTTGGAAGCCAGCCCGCGAACCAGATATTCTTTTAGGATCATTCCAGCTTCGATCGTTTTGCCTAGGCCGACTTCATCGGCAAGAATGGCACGTCCGGACATTTGAAACAGTACCTTCCGAGCGGTATCCAGCTGATGGGGTAGTGGAGTGAGGTCTTGCAAATGCTGTAGACATTGAAGCTCATCGAAGCTCGGCACCAGCTTGGCTTTTTCAGCCTCAATGGCCAGCTGATACAGATTCCAATCTCCCCAAGGGCCACCTTTGTGTAGGCGTTGGTCCAGCTCATCCTGCCAGCTTCGATCAAATTGCACCGGAACAGGCAGTGGCGCTTGATTGTGTATATGCGGGGAACTTGTCGATTTGGCTTTCATGATGATTCCCTCCCTCCTGGTAGTAGCACAGTTGAAGCTCTTGGTTCTGTCACATATGTGGCATCTATTTAGCACAGATCGTAGATGTAGTATGGACGGAAAAAGATATCTTCATAACAGGAGGGATGAAATCCTTTAGCTGCCTTCCATTAACTTTTGGAGTTTACTTTCCGTAGAGGTTTGCGCATTGGGGGTGTAAATGCTACAACGGAGATCAACACTGCCTTGTACCTGAAGAGAAGTCAGGTCAAATAGCATTTTGCCAGCCTTGGCATGACGAAATTCAATGAGCACCTCCGGTGCGGAGCTTACTTCACTCTGATTCCAAAGCTCGTTAAACTCTGGGTAGGCCTGGCTCATATTTTGTATAAATTGTGCATACCAGGGGTCTGTCACGTATTGCCCGTAATAAGCGCGGAAAATAGCAAGGAACCCCTTTACAAAGTGTTCCCAGTTCACGGCTAGACTTTTAAACTCCTTTTTGGTGAATAGCAGTTCAATCATATTGCGTTGCTCATGGGGTAGCTCGGCAAAATCCATAAAAACATGAGCAGCAGCGGCGTTCCAGCCGACAATATGACAGCGCCGATCTGAAATAATAGCAGGGCAGTAGTGGAGCTCTTGTACGATCTTTTGCAGAGAGGGGGAAATGACGGCTTGCTCTGCAGGAGCAGGAAGGCTGTGAGACCCGGCTTCGATCGCCAAATCATACAAATATTTGCGCTCGTCTGTGTTCAACTGCAATGCGGCAGCAATAGCATCCAACACAGAGGCGGACACCTTAATATCTCGTCCTTGCTCCAGCCAGGTATACCAAGTCGTACTGACACCTGCCAGCTGAGCGACTTCTTCTCTGCGCAAGCCTGGTGTTCTGCGACGTGATCCTTGGGGGAGACCGACCATATGTGGGTGTAGGCGGGCTCTTTTTGTTTTTAGAAAAACAGACAGTGCTTCCAGACGTGCTTCCGTTTTCATAGGTATTTTCTCTCCATTCAATGGGTATATCCGAAGTGAGCAAATAAGGCGTTTACTATAGTAGTGTTCATTATACCAGGATAAACAAACACTTGTAATAGGATAAGACGAGGGTAAAATGAGGATTATAAGTAAGTCACCGAGCAGGAGGAATGAATAGCTTATGCAAAGAGTAGTGATAACAGGTATGGGTGTCGTTTCCCCACTGGGTAATGAAGTGGACACGTTGTGGAAGAATTTGCTGGAAGGCAATTCAGGTATACGTAAAATTGATACATTCGATGTGTCCGATTTGAAAGCACAAATTGCTGGACTGGTACAGGATTTTGATGCAGAAAAACAATGGGGACGTAAAGATGCTAGACGAATGGATCGGTTTACTCAGTTTGCATTATATGCAGCAGAACAAGCGCTTAAGGATTCCGGTCTGGAACTGGATCACACCGATTTGGAGCGTGTCGGTGTTTATGTGGGATCGGGAGTCGGCGGTTTGGATACGTTGGTGGACAATGTAGATGTGCTGCTACATCGTGGACCGGGTAGAGTTAGCCCAACGCTGGTACCTATGATGATCTCGAATATGGCTGCTGCTCAAATTAGTATCGCGTTTGGAGCGATGGGACCTACGCTTTCACCCGTGACGGCTTGCTCTATTGGGAATACAGCAATTGGAGAGGCGTTTCGGACGATTCGTACAGGAGATGCGGATGTCATTTTTGCTGGTGGGGCTGAAGCGGCGGTGACTAGATTGGCCTTGGCGAGTTTCGCTAATGCGACTGCCTTGTCCACACGTAACGAGGAGCCTTCTATAGCAAGTCGACCTTTTGATCAGAATCGGGACGGCTTTGTCATGAGCGAAGGTGCAGGTATTCTGGTACTGGAGTCACTGGAACACGCTATCCGACGTGGTGCGGAAATCTATGGTGAGGTCATCGGTTATGGAGCCAGTTCGGATGCTTATCACATGGTTGCACCGCATCCCGAAGGAACCGGAGCTTACTTGGCGATGAAAGCGGCCCTTCGTTCGGCTCACATCTCCCCTGAAGAAGTGGACGTGATTAGCGCCCACGCGACGAGTACGTCTGTCGGGGATGTCGCTGAGACCCTTGCAATCCACAAGCTTTTTGGTGATTATGCCTATCAGATTCCGGTTACTGCGAATAAGTCCATGCTGGGTCATATGCTGGGGGCTGCGGGCGGTGTTGAAGCGATTGCACTTGTGCAAAGCCTGCGAGAAGGTATCATTCCTCCAACCATGCATCTGGATAATCCAGACCCTGCTTGCGATCTGGATTATGTGCCTCACGAAGCGCGCAAGGTTCCACTAAATATTGGGCTATCTAATTCTTTCGGCTTCGGTGGTCATAATGCGGTTATTGTGCTGAAGCGCTACGAGTCATAATTTGTAAGGAGTTATTGAAACCTCAGGCATTCTATCCGGCTGGATAGAGCACCTGAGGTTATTTTAATCGAAGAATAACAGATTCATTTTAGAGAAGAGATAGAGTAAGATGAAGGAAAACATTTGGAGGGACGGGAAACCATGATTTTAATCAGGAACATACAACCAGCAGACGCTGAAACGTATTGGAATTTGAGACTGGAAGCCCTGCAAATGAACCCTGAAGCTTTTGGAACCTCCTATGAGGAAGCTGCACGAGTTCCATTATCTGATGTGGTGAAGCAGATACAAAATAAACGAGATCATTACATACTTGGTGCATTTACAAAGGATCATCAGCTGGCTGGTATGACTGGGTTTAGAAGAGAACAAAAAATAAAAACGCAGCATAAAGGAACGATTTGGGGAGTTTATGTACCATCGACCTACCGAGGTCAGGGGATCGCTAAAAAACTTTTATTGGAAGTCATCAGCCAAGGTAGAAAATTGGAAGGTTTGAAGCAAATTAACCTGAGTGTGGTAACTACCAATCAAGCTGCTGTTAAGCTGTATAGGAAGTTGGGATTTGAAACCTATGGTATAGAAAAGAATGCTTTAGAATATCACGGACAGGAATATAATGAGGAACTCATGGCTTATTTTTACTAAGGGTGAAAGGTTTTGAAAAAATGAAAATTGACCGATTGCTTTCTATCGTCATTTTGCTGCTAAAGAAAAATAGAGTACAAGCGAAGGAACTGGCTGATTTATATGAGGTTTCGATCCGGACGATCTATAGAGATATTGAAGCGATTAGTATGGCAGGTATTCCGGTGGTGACTTATCAGGGAGCCAATGGGGGAATCGGTCTGATGGAAGGATACCGTTTGGATCGCAGTATGCTGACGGATAACGATGTCAAGGACATTGTGATGGGGCTGCAGAGTTTGTCCTCGACGTTGGGCAGCCCCAATGTGTCGCGGTTACTTCATAAATTTGAAAGTATTATACCGGAGTCCGGGAAAGAGCGATTTAGTGTCCGTACCACACAGTTTATCGTCGATCATTCGGGATGGGGAAATCAAGCTGCACAGGAAGGCAAATTGAAAAAGGTGAAAGAAGCAATGAGCCAAGCGCGTACTGTCGCTTTTACCTATCGAAATGCGGAAGGAGCCATAACGGAACGGAATGTTGAACCGCATACGCTCGTTCTGAAAGGACAACAATGGTTTGTATATGCGTATTGTCCCGATAGGGAGCAGTTTCGTCTATTCAAACTCTCCCGCATGAGTGACCCTGTGGTTACAGAGACAGTTTTTGCTCGCAGGGACCTTTCTTATGAAGTGCTGCCGTGGAATGAGGGACGGATGGAGGCATCCAGAGCCGTACAACCATTTACGCTACAATTTAACCGTAATTCAAGGCATTTGGCGGAGGACTGGTTTGGCGTAGAAGCATTGACCGAGCAGGAGGAAGGGATCTACACGGTTTCGGTCCCGTTTCCCGAGGATGCATGGGCGTACGGATTTATTTTAAGCCTGGGACCGGATGTGGTTGTCAAGGAACCAGCCCATTTGCGAGACAAGATTCATAAGATGGCGCTGAGTATTGCGTCTAATTATGAAGAAGTTCGGGAATCATCTTAGATTAAGTAAAACAAACCTGACCCATAGTTGTCAGGTTTGTTTCGTTATACTGGTGGCATACCTGATATCAGTTAGCGAAAGGGGATTTACGAGGATGGATAAAGCTTGTCAAAGTTGCGGGATGCCGTTGGAGCATGAGGACCAATATGGAACGGATGCACAACATCATAAAACGGATGAGTATTGCAAGTATTGTTACAAGGAAGGCGAATTTGTACAGCCTGAATTGACTATGGAGGGAATGATTCAGCAGTCTGTGCCTTTCCTGGTAGAGAAGGGGATGCAGGAAGAAGAAGCGACTTCGATGCTGCGTAATTACCTGCCGTTTTTGAAACGATGGCGGTCCTCAGAGGATACGGGGCTTACACTGGATGGACCCATTCGGGAAGAATATCGAGGTGAGATCCGTTTGATTGGGTTGAAAGCACGTACAAGTAATCAGAATGAACAAACATCTCACGGGATCATTCCAAACATGTGGGAACGTTTTTGGAGTGAGGACGTGCCTGGTCGGATAAAGGAAAAAGCAGGACATGCTTCTGTCTATGGTTGCTATACTGACTATGAAAATGGAGCTTTGGGCGAGTATACATTTTTTATCGGGAAGGAAGTGGCTGTTGATTTCCAGACTCCTGACGATCTTGAAGAACTTGTCATTCCGGCTGCACGCTATGCTATTTTTCAGGCAACTCAGGAACCTTCTTCTGTCTTCCGTGTATGGCAGACGATTTGGGAGTGGGCTGCCATGGGACAAGGGGAGCGGACATACACAGGTGATTTTGAAGTGTATGGCAGTCCAGATGAACCTGTTTTGATTTATATTGCAATCAAGTGATGATTTTGTCGTGACAGAAGAGAACCGCCTGGCCATTATTGTGGACCAAGCGGTTTTTTCTGATTCAATCAATAGCAGTCTCCCCATCAAGTTGAACGTCGAGTTACAGCCCAAAAGATGAGAGCCAGAGCACTGACACCAGCTCCTAATAGACACACCCCGTTCCATCCGGCATAGATGTACATATGAGTGGAAGCAATGGCCCCGGTGGCGCTACCGATGGAATAAAATATCATGTAGCCTGCAGTAAGTCGGCTCCGTGCCTCAGGGCGAACATTGAAAATCAGGCTTTGGTTGGTGACATGTACAGCCTGTACGGCCAAATCCAAAAGTATTACGCCAAGAACTAAAGCGAACAGAGAATGCTCGGTGTAGCGGATAGGTAACCAGGATAGCAGCAATACAACTAGTGCGATACCCGTCGTCCGTTGTCCCAAGCCCTGATCGGCAAGACGCCCTGCTCGTGCTGCTGCTAATGCCCCGGCGACTCCAGCCAGGCCAAAGGCTCCGATGGCTGTATGTGAAAGAGATAGAGGCGGGGCACTGAGAGGTAACACAAGCGAAGTCCACAATATGCTGAACGCCGTAAAAATGAGCAGCGCAAGGACAGCACGAATACGCAGAATTCGTTCTTGCACGAACAGTACGATAACCGAGCGGAGCAGTTGCGGATAGGAAAGTGTCACACTTGTGGGTTCGTTCTTTGGCAACACCCGCAACAGAGCTACAGCCATAAACAGCGTAAGTATAGCAGAAACAAGGTAAACTGAACGCCAGCCTGCCAGATCAGTTAATACACCGGCCACGGTTCGTGCCAGCAGAATGCCGATAACGACTCCACTGGTCACCAGACCTACGATACGCCCACGTTCAGTCGGATTAGCCAAGGTAGAGGCGAAAGCCACGAGTGTTTGAGTGACTACAGCCAGCAGTCCAATCATTGCCATTCCCATAAGCAGTATTGTACGGGTAGGAGCAAAGCTAACCACGATTAGTGCCAGCACGGATAGCAGCATTTGCCCTGTAATCAGTCGTCGTCGATTCAAAAGATCGCCAAGCGGGACGAGCAGCAATAATCCCAACGCATAACAAATTTGCGTGATGGTAATGACCATGCCTACCGATGAGTGCGTAATGCCAAATTCGTTTGCCAGCGCATCCAGCAATGGCTGTGCATAGTAAATGTTAGCGACAGCCAGCCCGCAGGCTATGGCAAACAAGAGTGCCACAGATCGGGACAAGGAGGGAATGGGGGCTGTTTCGGCAGCATTTGCTACCTTTTGATGAGGGAGGAGTACCGCTTTTTCTTCTGACGTCTTCATTTTCACATACCACGTCGCTTTCTGTAATTTACATACCGTTGAGTATAATATACCGATTGGTATGTAATGAATTTAGGTCAATATAACTCGTGCAAATATAAAATGTCAAGAGTTTATCATGTACATATTTGACAGTTTCTTTTCCTGATCATACAATCTTAATATACTGAACGATATGAAAAGAAGGAGCTGCTTATGGTTCGACCACGGGAATTTGATGAAGATCAAGCGTTGAATGCAGCGATGCAAATTTTTTGGGAAAAAGGATTCGAGGCTACATCTTTAAGCGATTTAACCTCCAAAATGGGAATTCAGCGCCCTAGCATTTACGCTGCTTTTGGAGACAAGAAGCAATTATTCGAAGCCGCGCTGCGCAAATATACGCAATCCCACGCTGCTTATGTACGCTCTAGACTACAAAGCAATTCTTCTGTAAAAGAAGCGTTTTACAATTTTTTTGGAGGAATCGTGGCAGAAGAGTACGAGGATGGGCCTAATAGGGGATGCTTTTGTATCAATACGATGGTAGAATTAGCCCCTCATGATGAAAGATTTGAAATTTTAACCAGAGAACATCAGATGTATCTTTCTGCCGTCTTTCAGGAAACCCTTGAGCGCGGTATACGATCAGGAGAGCTGGAGGCTAGCATGGACGCACGAGCTCTGGCCCATACGATGGTCTCTTTGTTAATCGGGATTACCGTGATGATGAAATCACGTCCAGCGCGCTCTTTTGTAGATCAGGCGGTTGCGACTTTACTTATATTACTGGATGGGAAATAGAGATGAAGGGAAGAAGCAGGGATGCCACAGATAAAGGCCGTTCAAACCCCGATTGGAGCATTGTATGGACGAGATGCGATCTATTTGGACCATGTGCATATGAATTATTCGAAGAAGGAGCTAGTTTTGAAGGGAGAGATTAATGGGGGGCTGGCAGCGGAAGCAACAGATGGTTTTGTGCCCTACGAACTGATATTCACAGAAGTCTACTACTTCAACATGATTGAACTGGACGTTGCTTTGCACCTGTCTGATCGGGAATATACGCAGGGCAGCAGCTTTGATGAGCTTACAGATACGCCGTTATTGGCTACAATAGCAAGTGCACGGGGGAAAAATCTAAAGCACCTTATGCTGAAAACCTATGACGATATAGTAGAAATTGCCTGTGGAGACTATAAGATGACTATATAAACGGTTGATTTTTAGAAGAGGAGCAGGATCAATGGATACCCAAATTGAACTATTAAACGTGACTGTATGCTGAATATGTTATTCATACTGTCGGTCCTGTGTGGAATGGTGGCGACCATCGGGAAGAGGAGCTATTGGCGAAATGCTACCATAATGCACTCCAATTAGCTTTAGAACTGAATGCACGAAGCATTGCCTTTCCGAACATCAGCTGAATGAGAGAATACATGCGTGGAAATTAGGGGGGATCATGAATGCATGAGGAGCAAAACCAGGAACATTGGCCGGTGTGGGCTACGGAGCCTGTAAAAATAGTGAATGCTGATCCTGCCTGGTCAGAGCAGGGCTTAAAGGTCATTCACCAGTTGCGGGAGTTATTACTGCCGTTTAAGGTGACGGAAATCGAACATATAGGAAGCACGGCAATTCCCAATCTTTCCGCTAAGCCCATTATTGATATTATGGCAAAATTAGAATCTTGGGATCAACTGGAACAGGTCGTATCTGCTTTACAACCAGCAGGCTGGAACTATGTTCCACCTGAATTGGACGGTCGGGAATGGAGAAGATTTTTGGTTAAAGTGGAACAGGATCAAAGAAAGGGACATCTGCATCTCATGCTGAAATCTGATGAGCATTGGGATCAGCAGCTATTGTTTCGGAATCGACTTCGTGAACAGCCTGAGCTGATTCAGCAATATGATGTATTAAAAAGACGGCTGGCGATGGAAAATCAGCATGATCGTGAAGCATACACGGAGGCCAAGACTGATTTTGTGCAAAACGTTCTGAATACCGGACATCCTAAAGATTAGGACGACCGGACTCCTGGATACTTTCCGACCAAGCGCCGAAATCTCCGACATTTGTGATTGCCGTGTAGGGGAATGGCCGGAAGGCTTGCCAGCACACCAGAAAAAGCTTATTCAGAAGCTGCTAAAGTAACTTTCATCCAGTACTCATGTTCATTTCATGATAGGAAAAATCGTATTTATAGACGTTTCAAGAATACGCTGATGCGTTCCAAAGCCATTTCCAACTGTTCTCGTGATGATGCATACGAGCAGCGGATAAAGCCCTCGCCGCCTGGGCCAAATGCGGAACCGGGTACAGTAATGACTCCTTCTTCTTCCAGCAACCGCTTGGCAAACTGCTCTGAGCTTAACCCTGTGTGCATAATGGAGGGAAAAGCATAGAAGGCACCGTTTGGTTCGTGACATGGCAGTCCTGTCTGACATAGGCCTTCAACGAACCATTTTCTACGCAGATTGTAGGATTCCATCATACGATCTTTTTCCTCCAGCCCGTTACGCAGGGATTCAATTGCGGCAATTTGCCCGATAATAGGAGCGCACATGGCGGTATATTGATGAATCTTCAGCATAGCTGAAATCAACTCTCTTGGGCCGCACACGTAGCCGACCCTCCAGCCTGTCATCGCAAATGCTTTGGAAAAGCCGCTGATGAGCAGGGTGCGCTCTTTCATTCCCGGCAGAGCAGCGAAGCTTACATGCTTCTGTCCATAGGTCAGTTCAGCATAAATTTCGTCTGATATGACGACAAGATTATGCTCCTCAACCAGGCGGGCAATCGGTAGCCAATCCTCATAGGTCATCACCCCACCCGTCGGATTATTCGGATAACAGAGAATAAGCACTTTGGATCGTGGAGTCAGCTTGGCTTGGAGTGCCTCAGCTGTCAGCTTGAACTGCTGATCCGCAGAGGTTTCAACCGTTACAGTATGTCCTCCGTTCAGAAACGTGATGGGTGAATACGAAATATAACATGGAGCCGGAATGAGTATTTCATCGTGTGCGGTGATCAGGGCGCGTAGTGCCAAATCCAGTGCTTCACTGCTGCCAATGGTAACCATGATTTCATCTGTCGGGTTGTAGGATGTGCTGAAGCTGCTCTCCAGATATCCGGCAATCTCCTCACGAAGCTCGGGAAGACCAGCATTCGGTGTGTATGATGTTTTACCATTTTCCAGTGCTGTGATACAGGCCTTTCTGACATGTTGAGGGGTTACAAAGTCAGGTTCACCGACACCAAGCGATACAATATCTTTTCTGCCTGTACTATATTCGAAAAACTTACGGATGCCTGAAGGTGGCATTTCCCGTACAGCTGGAGTCAAAAAATCGGTTATTGATACTGCTGTCGATACATTTGTCATGATGATTTCCTCCTTTTTAAAAAACAAAAAAACCCGCCCCTGTAAAAGGGACGAGTTTATACCCGTGTTACCACCCTAGTTTCATTCCATAGGAAATGACACTCTGTTCACGTATCCATCAATACGTGTTCCGGTTAACGCTGGAAAGGCGGCAGAGCTTACTTCAGGTTCAGCCCGCTTCTCAGAGATGGCGTTCGGCTACCCTCGGAATGTTGGCTTTCACCTGCCCCAACTCTCTGCAAATCCGCTGTATAGCTTACTCGTTCTCGTCATTGAAATTTGTTACCGTATCAAGTTAGGTGTAATTATAAGCACAACATTTCAGGATGGCAAGTCTTTTTTTTATAAACTTTAAAGACACATCATCATCATTGACGACTGGAAAATAACGTATATAGTGGTATCAAGGGGATTGTGCCCCAGATTTCAATGTGTTATATGACTATATTGCCAGAGAGGAATGGTATCCATATGAACGTATTTGAACGCTTTAGCAGTGAAGTTTTGCCGGCGGATTGGAGCTGGATCAATGAGCCGGCTGAGTGGAGATTCGATGATTCCAAGTCTTTGCAAATTTCTGCACCTTCACAGGCAGATTTCTTTAGGGATCCGTCTGGCGCAGCGACTAAATCGTCCGCACCCTTTTTGCATACAACGCTTCAAGGTGATTTTACAATATGGACGAGGGTCCGTGTTGATATGAAGCAGCCTTATGATTCAGGATGCTTGATGATGATGGCGGATGATACCCACTGGGCTAAGCTGTGTTTTGAATATTTTGAAAGCACTCCATCTATTCTTAGTGTGGTCACTCGGGATACATCCGATGATTGTATCTCTGGGGCGATGGACGTGTCCAATCCGTATTTACGAGTGGCACGAGCTGGAAATTGCTTTGCATTCCATTATTCATCAGACGGTCAGCATTGGAAGCTGGCGAGATATTTTGGTATGAATGTTCCTAACCAGCTAAAAGTTGGAGTTGTTGCTCAATCCCCGGTGGGGGAGGGCTGTGCTGTTACCTTTGATGCCTTGACGATAACAAACCATGTATCCGAGGACATACGAAACGTGGAGTAAATAGACAAAGGCTTTCTCTCTAAGTATGAAAGCGCTATAAAATAGGGCTTGAAAAGACGTATATACGCATACTCAGGCAGGAGGTAGATGGAAACTTGCTGTTAAGAAGGAAGGGCTACAAGCTGCTCAGTTTGTTGGGAGTGCTGCTTGTAGCTACGTTGGGCTGTTTCGGACTCATTATGTATTTACAGTCCACAAGCGGAACAAGGATGTATCAATTTCTGTACTGGGATATATTCCTGGCCTGGGTTCCGGTCTTTATCACTCTGGGAATGATGGCTTTATTCAGACTGCAAAGTACAAAAGTGAGAAGTATTCTTTTATTTTTCTCTTCAATTGTATGGTTGTTTTTTCTGCCGAATGCTCTTTATTTGGTGACTGAGTTACTTCATGCGTTTCGTTTTTACGATGTGAATCCTGATACACGTTTTTGGTTGAACACACAATTTTGGTTTATCTTATTTACGTCTTTTTCAGCAGCAGGGCTGGGCCTTTTTCTTACATCCCTTTGTGTATTGGTGATCCACCATATGCTGAGGAGGATTTGTTCAGGTGGACTCGCATGGGCTGTAGTTTTTGTGTTGTTGTGGCTGGCCAGCATAGGCGTATATATTGGCAGATTTGCTCGCTGGAATAGCTGGGATGTATTATTGCAGCCACTGGTGCTCCTTGCGGATATTTGGAGATGGGGAGTACATGCAGGACCAAGGCTTCATTTGCTGTCCTTTTGCTGGCTGGTGTTTGGGATAGCAGTCATTTTTTATTTATTGATCTATATCTCTTTAAGTGAGGATCAGGATGTTTAGGCCGAGGACATGTATTCAATGAATACAGGCTTCGGCCTATTTTTACATGTGGCGTGTCAGGAGTTGGTGCTGTCCTCCCCGTGCACATCGTAAAGCACGCGCACAAGCAGATCCTGACTGAAATTCCCGAATCTTTTGCCAAAAATAGTGAGCCCACCTTTGTTTTCCGATTGATCGGTTACGGATAAACGGAGTGTAATGTCGCTTTTATAGTTAAGGTTAATATCGTCTATTGTGACTTCGGATATGCGGCACCCGTCAATGAAGCTGCCATGCTGATTGATGCGAATTAATTTGAGCATACCATATTGATTCAAATGCGGTGGCCACCAATCTGGATTCAGAACCCCCGGCACTTCTCCAAAATCTCCGGCGCTGGTCCAGTGCCCAATAGGGATACCGTTAATATGAAAACAAATGTCAGAGGGATATTCCTCACAATAGCAGGGTGCTTCTGAGCCCAGTTCTGCGGAGAATTGAATTTCCTTAAAGGATTGATTCGCTTTCAGATAGTTGGGGATGCGGTATTCCAAAAAACCTTCGGCCATCCAGATCATTTCCGACTCCAGCCGCCCGGGATCTGCAAAATAGCGTGGATCATCAAAATCGCCGATTATGCTGTCTCGGGTCACCAATCCACAAGTGGGGGACGCTTGGTAGTTACTATAATGACCTACGCGAATCTCAACCTCATACACATTTTTTTGTTCTCTGCTGCGCAAATCTACCATCAGCTTATCCTTGTTCAAATAACACATTTTTCGGGTACCGTGCTTGCCGCTCACGGTATTGATCTCCACAAGGCCGCATTCTTCCAACTTTCGAATATGCATTGTAATGGTACCGTTGCTCAAATTAAGTTTGTTGGCAATGTCATTCATACTTTGGCCCTGATAAGCAAGTAGCTCGAGAATTTGAATGCGGATTTCTGACCCCAGTGCTTTAAAAATATCTAACCCTGACATTAAGTCCTTAATATAAATCATATCTATAGACCATCCTTATCTATAAAAATTGTGATGTAAGCGCTTATATTTTTTACTTTGATTTATGTTAAAATAAAATCAAAAAGAAGTAAACTGCTTTTTTGTAAATTTTTTTTACTAAATAAAGAGGGGAGTGAATTAGACTCCAAATTAGAGATTATTTCATAAATGAATCGTATTTAAGTTTTATTTCTAGTTTTTTAGACAAAAATTAACTTAAATACGATTTAATTTTGCTTTTCATATTACTCTAATCTATGTTTTATAATTATTTAAAAAGATTGAAAAATACATTGACGAACTGAGGAAGGGCATGCTATATTTTGTTTGTAAACGAATTCATTATTGATAAAGTAAAATGTTAATTATATGGTACATGAGAGGGATGATAATCACAGCGTCAATCAACAACGGGTTGTGTACCGCACAGTTAAAGATTAGGCCGAGTGGTATGAAGTTATTTTAACACCAAATGTATGCGGTTTCATTTAAATTTAGGAGGGGTCGCGTTGATAAAGAAAAAAGGTTTTGCAATAGCAATGGTTGTTCTGTTGTTAATGATGGCTGCATTGACTGGTTGTGGCGGGGGAAGTTCCAGTAGTGATGGAAGCAAGGAACTGACATTCATGTTCCGTGGTGGAACAGATGAGCAAAAGGCTTATAAGGAAGTAATTAAGAAATTTGAAGCGGAACATCCTGGCGTAAAGGTTAAAATGGTCGTGACAGCAGCGGACCAATATGCTACAAAGCTTAGAGCTGCGATCACAGGAAATAATCTTCCAGATGTTTTTTATTTTAACCCTGGAGATGTGAAAGCTTATGTAAACAGTGGTGTACTGAAGAACCTCACCCCTTACATTGAGAAGAATAAGGATATAAACCTAGATAACATTTGGAAATACGGTGTGGATTTATATCGCTATGACGGTAAAATGGCCGGTCAAGGAGATATTTACGGTATGCCGAAGGACTTGGGTCCATTCGCACTTGGCTACAACAAAACGATGTTCGAAAAAGCGGGCGTGCCTTTGCCTGATAAAGACAAACCGTATACATGGGATGAGTTCATCAAGGTCAACCAAGAGTTAACCAAAGATACGAATGGTGACGGCAAGCCAGATCAGTACGGTACAGGCTTTAACGTTCAGTGGGCATTACAAGCCTTTGTATGGAGCAATGGGGCGGATTGGCTGGATGAGAGCAAAACCAAAGTAACGGTTGATGATCCGAAATTTGCGGAAGCGCTTCAGTACTTTGCTGACATGCAAAACAAATATAAAATCACACCTGGTATTGAACAATCGCAAACATTGGACACATACCAACGTTGGATGAAGGGCGAAATGGCATTCTTCCCGGTAGGTCCTTGGGATATGAGTACATTTGAAAAACTGCCATTCGAATATGATTTGCTGCCGTTCCCAGCCGGATCGACTGGAAAATCGGCAACATGGATTGGTTCCCTGGGTATCGGTGTTTCCTCTAAAACAAAATATCCAGATGAAGCTGTAGAACTGGTTAATTACCTGACCACTTCCAAAGAAGGAATGAAGCAGCTGGTAGATGCCAAGGTACAAATTCCGAATCTGCTGGACATGGCTGATGAATGGTCCAAAGATACGAAAACCAAGCCTAACAATAAACAGGAATTTATTGATATCGTAAATGACTATGGACGCTCATTACCAGGCAACTATACGTATAATGCAGAATGGTATGATATTTTCTTCACAGATATTCAGCCTGTACTGGACGGCAAAATTACGGCGGCAGATTATCTGAAGCAAGAACAACCGAAAATGCAGAAACTGCTGGATAAAGCGGTGGAGCAAGAGAAAAAATCACAGAAATAATGCGTAAATAGAGGAAAAAAGGATGATGTTAGTGGCTAAATATCATGCTGCTAACATCATCTTCATTCCAAATTAGAAACAGAGGTGAGCCCTGTGATAACCAAATCTAATCTCTACCGCAAAGAGAAGATATATGGATACTTATTTATTCTTCCACCTATTCTCGGTCTGCTAATCTTTACGTTATTCCCGTTTGTCTATTCGTTATACGGCTCTTTTACAGACTGGGACGGATTGGGACAAATGAATTTTATTGGTTTCGACAATTTTAAAGATTTATTTAGCGATGAGCTCTTTTATAAATCGATGTACAATACTCTTTTCTTAATGCTGGGTATTCCAATCGGTCTTGTACTAGCTTTACTGCTGGCACTAGGTTTGAATCGCAAGATTCCAGGTACGACAACATTTCGTGTGATTTACTATATCCCGGTTATTTCTTCGTTGGCTGCCGTTTCTATTATGTGGAACTGGGCATACAACGGAGACTATGGTTTGGTGAACCAATTCCTCGAAATATTCGGTATTAAGGGTCCTAACTGGCTGATGGATAAGGATACGGTCAAACCGGCCTTGATTCTCATGACCGTCTGGAAGGGTCTCGGATATACGATGCTGCTATATTTGGCAGCCCTGCAAAGCGTGTCTCGCTCTTATTATGAAGCAGCAGAGCTAGATGGAGCGAGCGGATTCCAGATGTTCCGCAATATTACATGGCCAATGGTGAAACCAGTAACCTTCTTCCTGGTCGTAACTAATATCATTGGTGGTTCGCAAATCTTTACTGAAATGAACATTATGACACCTACAGGGGGTCCGGAATACTCGTCCGCCTCAATCGTCTTTTATATTTGGGATAAGGCATTTAAAAACCTGCAAATGGGATATGCCTCCGCGATGGCTATGATTCTCGGCATCTTCATTTTTATCGTAACTTTGATTCAATTCAAAATGAATGAAAAATCGTCCTTTGATGGGGATTGATTTTCGCGGAAAGGAGTGAGTCTGATTATGTCCCATAGTCAAAAAACGAAAGTTACCAATACCATTATCTTTATTGTACTAGCGATTGGAGCGATTGTGATGATCGCGCCGCTGCTTTGGATGCTGTCCACTTCGGTGAAAGAAAAGCAGGATGTCTTTGCTCTTCCACCAGTATGGATACCAGAGGTATTCCAGTTTGGTAAGTATAAGGAAATTTGGGAAGCAGGACCTTTGTTAAGCGGGATCAAGAACAGTGTGATTGTGGCTGTAAGTGTTACCGTTATAGGTACCTTTACATCCAGTGTAGCCGCTTTTGCATTTGCAAAGCTGAGATTCCCTCATAAAAATAAACTGTTTCTGGCACTCATCGCATCTATGATGATTCCATACCCAACGGTTATGATTCCACAGTTTATGATGTTTTCCAAACTTGGCTGGGTCGATACACTTTTGCCTCTGATTGTTCCAGGTTTGTTCGGAAATGTAGTTATGATCTTTTTCCTGCGGCAGTACTTGCTTAGTGTACCAGATGCCATTATCGAAGCTGCTAAAATTGACGGAAGTTCTTATTTCCGACTCTACTCGTCGATTACGTTCCCGCTCATTAAGCCAGCAGTTGCGGCACAACTTATTTTATGGTTCATGGGGATTTGGAACGATTATTTGGCACCGATTATTTACTTGAACTCACCAGAAACGCAGACACTGCAGCTGGTTATCGCGAATTTTAATGCGACTTACGCCATTCAGACGGACTATCCGCTTATCATGGCAGCATCAATTATAGCCTTGTTACCTGTACTGATTATATTCTTGATCTTCCAGAAACAAATTATTGAATCGGTTGCCATTTCGGGTGTCAAAGGCTAATTGACACTTGGAGGGTATGGATGAATGATGTAAGGCAGTCACAATATGTAATGGGTAAAGGAAGGAGGAGAATAACAGTTATGGTTATGCTGCTCATGCTGGGTCTATCCGGCTGTGGGGATAACACTCCGGACCCTGTGTATCCGCAGGCTCCGCCTCCCGATCACTTGTATGATCAAAGTACGATTAACGATGAACAGCGCTGGACCATTAACAATGCACATGACCCGGCGATTATCAAAACAGATCAAGGCTATTATGTCTACTCAACGGATGTAAAGACAGGTGGAGAATTGAGACCTGGTGTTATGGTACGCAAATCGACTGATCTGATTCACTGGAACTGGGTTCAGTATGCACTCCCCGGCATTCCAAAGGAAGCGGAGGCGTGGTCATCAGCAACCAATCTGTGGGCACCGGACATCATCAAGATGGGTGATACCTATCGGATGTATTACTCCGCTTCTACCTTTGGCAGCACACGGTCTGCGATCGGATTGCAGACATCCAGCTCCCCGGAAGGCCCTTGGAAGGATGAAGGGCTGGTCGTTAAAACGAGAGAGCATGACAAGCTGAATGCGATTGATGCCAATCCGGTGCTGGATGCAGAGGGAAATCCATGGATGGTATACGGCTCTTTTTTCGGCGGTATTTACATTACGCCGCTTGATCCCCTGACTGGAAAGCTTAAAGAGTCCGGCTATGGCAAAAATATCGCTGCCAGAGATCGGGCAACTGAGGACGGTGCTGTAGAAGGGCCTTACATTGTGTACAATCCAATGTTCCGTAAATACTACTTGTTCGTCTCGTATGATTCTTTGTTCGAGGACTACAATGTTCGCGTTGCTCGCTCAGATTCTATCACAGGGCCTTATGTGGACATGAATGGACATGACATGGCAGATACCAGCTATTTGCCTCAATACGAGATTGGAAACAAGGTATTGGGCGGTTATCGGTTCAGCGAAGGAGAAGGCTGGGTTGCGCCAGGTCACAATTCTGTCCTGAAGGACGGTGCGGATTATTATATTGTACATCATGCGCGGGGAGAAACGGACAAGAGCTGGCCGTACCTGCATGTACGCAAAATATTATGGACGGCAGAGGGCTGGCCGGTCGTCTCTCCGGAGCGCTATGCGGGGGAAAAGGAGCAGGATATACCCAAAAGGCTATTATCCGGCAACTGGGAGCGCATCGTGATAAGGCAGGAAGTAGATGGTCAGGTGGAAGCTGAACCGCTCCGTCTTGAAGATGGAGGGCGGGCAACCAGTGGTTCTCTTGAAGGTCACTGGAGCTTTGATGGCAAGCGTACTCTAACAATGGATTGGAGCAATACATCCGAAGGAACAAAGGAAGAACTGTTATTGCTTCCTTCATGGGACTGGGAGCTCGGTCGCCATACTCTAATTTTCACAGGTATGAATGAAAAGGGAATTTCCATCTGGGGAAAACGTATCAGCGATTAATTGTATGAACTACATACTACACATAGAGGAGAGAAAAACCATGAATCAATCTGTACCCTTTAATAATCCGGTCATTGAGCAACGGGCAGACCCTTGGATTTACAAGCATAGTGACGGATACTATTATTTCACCGGATCTGTGCCAGAGTATGACCGCATTGAGGTTCGACGAGCAAGTACTATTCAAGGCTTGAGTACAGCAGAGCCTGTCGCAGTGTGGCACAAATATGAAACGGGCCCGTTAAGTGCGAACATTTGGGCACCGGAAATTCATTATATTAACGACAAGTGGTACATTTATTTTGCAGCAGCTCGTACAACGGAGACGAAGGAAGGCCTGTTCGACCATCGGATGTTCGTGCTGGAAAATGATTCAGCTAATCCTCTGGAAGGGGAATGGGTGGAAAAAGGACAGATCAAAACCCGTTGGGAGACGTTCGCCCTTGATGCGACAACCTTCCAGCATAATGGAGTTCTGTATTATGTGTGGGCTCAGAAGGACCCGGACATCGTCGGTAATTCCAATCTGTATATTTCTGAAATGAGCAATCCGTGGACGCTGCGCGGTGAGCAGATCATGATCTCTACTCCTGAATATGATTGGGAAATCATCGGTTTTAAGGTGAATGAAGGAGCAGCGGTTCTGAAACGGAACGGGCGGATCTTTATCAGTTATTCAGCTAGCGCCACAGACCACAATTATTGCATGGGCCTGTTGACAGCAGATGAGAATGCGGATTTACTTGATCCGAAATCATGGACGAAATCACCTGAGCCGGTATTCTGCACCAATGAGGAAACAGGACAATTCGGGCCAGGTCATAACAGTTTTACGGTTGCTGCTGACGGTAGCGATGTAATCGTATATCACGCCCGAAACTACAAGGAAATTACTGGAGACCCGCTGTATGATCCGAATCGTCATACACGTGTTCAGCCGTTCAACTGGAAGGAAGATGGAACACCTGATTTTGGTATTCCAGTACCAGATGGCGTTTCCGTTGATAAATAATCGAAATCTATTATAGATGGTTGACGTGTTACACAGTGGCACTGTAACTTTCTAGAAATCATAGGGAATTATGATTTGGATGCGTATAACAAGAGTAATAAGATATCTTCTGAGCCTTCAGGCTGGAGGATATCTTTTTGCTTTTGGGACGGCAAGGAGGACTCTTTTCAAAAACTTCGATTTCTGCTATATTTAAATCGTAATATTTACGAATTGATCAAGGGGTGGAAATCTCGTGAACAAGCGGATTGATCCGTTTACCGTTAAAAAGGTTGAATACCTGCTGAATGGCTATATTGCGCTAAAGGTGCCAGGCTACGTGCGTTCTGACGTGCGGCTCATTTATCAAATAGAGGATAACTGTTTGATCTTGACGGAGGAAAGGCCTTCTAATGAAACTGAGTCGTGGGATCGCACGGACATTGTCCAATTTCGCTGGGAGGAAAATCATTGGCATGTATATGCCCGGCAAGAGGCTGAAAGCTGGCAGCGCGTAAAAGAGATTGCACCTAATCCGTGCTTTGAAGAACAGCTCGAACAGGTAGAAATAGATCCAGCAGGTATTTTTTGGACAGGTTAACGAAGTGCAGAATGATAAGTTCGGAAGATGGAGGTAGTGGGAGTCGTCCCGTTAAACTATATATGGAAGTAAACAGACTGACCGTAACTCCTTATATGGAGGTTACGGTCATTTGTTTTGTCTGGGGTGGCACTGTCTAGTTTACGTTTCCATGTCTTGTCATGAGGCTTGTTACGGGCACTGTAAATCAGGGTATGTGAAACACAGAGCGTGATAACGAGTGGGGAGCGGTGTGTAGTGAATGAGCAGCAACGTAATGACAGACAAAGGCGTGTAGATGAGCAGTATCGACCGGAACCTGAGATAAGACAAGTAGAGCGGGAGCTTGGAGCATTGTATCCAAAAGGCAGATCCCGAATTGCACTGACAGGCGCCAGTGGTTATATCGGGCATAATCTGCTGCAGAGGCTGACTGAGCATGCAGATGTCATTGCCTTATCCCGCAGTGGAGATCAGCGTAAAAATACAGAGCACGTGGAATGGCGCTCGTGTGATTTTTTTTCCATGGAGGATGCAAATCAAGGATTACATGGAGCGGATTATGCCGTATATCTCATTCATTCCATGCTGCCCTCAGCGAAGCTGACACAAGGAACATTTGAGGATATGGATGTGATTTTGGCAGAGCATTTTGCCCGGGCAGCGCGTAATAACGGGGTGAAGCAGATTGTATACTTGAGCGGTATCCTTCCCGAGCATACAAGTGAGGATGAACTATCCCGACATTTACGCAGCCGTCTGGAGGTTGAGCGTGTATTGAAGTCTTTTGGAGTACCTGTAACCACAATTCGTGCAGGCTTGATCGTCGGCCCACAGGGTTCATCGTTTCCAATTTTGGTCAAGCTCGTTCGCAGATTACCAGTCATGATTCTGCCTCGTTGGACCCGAACCAAGACCCACCCGATTGCATTGGAGGATATTTTGAATGCGCTGGATCGGAGCATCGGCAACCGTACTCTTGATGAACAAATTATAGACGTAGGCGGGCCGGAGGTTATGACATATAGAGAAATGATGCAAAGAACAGCGGAAATAATGGATAAAAAGCGTCGCTTTTTTAATGTGCCGTTGCTGACGATCAAACTGTCCCGCCTTTGGGTTACCCTAGTGACTGGAGCCTCCAAAGAGATGGCTTATCCGCTGATTGAAAGCTTGGCTCATCCGATGGTGGCGCAACGGAAACATAAGGTTCAAGGCATCAGCGATGGGAAGATTTCCTTTGACAAAGCAGCTCGAACCTCACTCGAGCAGGAAGAAGAATATCGGCATAAGAAGAATTCCCATAGCAAGTCCAAAAAGCCGTTAAAGTCAGCAATTCGATCATTAAAATCTGATGTACGCTCGGTGCAACGGATCAAACTCCCGCCTGGTAAGGATGCAACATGGGCCGGGGAACGCTATTTGGCCTGGCTTCCGGTCTTTGCAAAACCTTGGGTGCGTGTCGAGACACGGGGCCCGGATACCTATCAGTTGTATCTCTTGGGTAGTCGAAAGCCGTTGTTAGAAATGATTTATGACCGTGCGCAGAGCACCTCTGAGTTTGCACTCTATCGAATCACAGGAGGTACTTTTGCCACTGTAAAGGAAGACCATCGCGGCAGGCTTGAGTTCCTGCAAATTCCCGGTACAAATATTTGTGTCGTAGCCATTCATGATTATGTGCCATCGCTGCCTTGGTTTATTTATAAATATACACAGGCCAAAGTACATTTGGGGGTTATGTATGCGTTTGGCAAGTATGTCAAGCGGTTGATTGATACAAATGTTTAATATTTTCCACGAGATGGAAGCTACAAATGTATGGTAAAGTGTAATATATACAAGGTTTTATCCAAATGTCCTATCCAAAGTCTCCTGTGCATACCGAATCCGAATCACACGAGGTGAGAAAAATGCTGCAATCGTTAAAAGCCATTGCTAATTACAGGAAAGAAAATGATCTGGCCTGGGATACACCGACTTGGTTAAAGCTGCTTGTTTCGGCTGAGGAGCGTATTGTAAATTTGGAACGCATTCGATCTATAGGTGAGTTAAAGGATGCCAATCCTGTACTGGATTACGTGGAGCGTACGTTGCTTATTTTGGACGGACTTCCATTGTCATTCTGGGTTAAAGAGCTGCTGGAGGATGTATTGGTGTGGTCTGAGACAGCCAAAGGAGGTACAGTCCGCGAACGGCTACGCTGGCAGCATGAGGGCATTAATTTATTTGTACATAACATCGGCTCCTCCCAACTGTATGTCAGACAGGCCCAAGCGGAGTCCCCTGCGTACCCGCGCAATAGCATGACCCGAATTCTGATTGAGACGCATGGATTGATCGGGCAATATATACGGGGAGAAATTCCTTTTGCGGAAAATCGACTGCTGCTTGAAATTACTCGTAAGGGCTGGCTGAGCTCTGAGGAACTGGAGCTTGTTTTACGGGCCCTGAACGAGTGTATTATCGCCGGGGTAGAACCTGCATTATGGGACCAAGTACGCAGTGAAGTAGAGCAGCTGATCGGCTGGATTGCATGGGATAACGCTCCTGTAGTCTGGAGTGTAAAGGAGCGACTGGAGAGATTACGGTCGGTTTCGATTCATGAAGGAGAGCCGTTCGAGCAGGCTTACACAGAACTAGAGCAGGAGTTGAATGTAGAGAAGGCGCTGGCTCCGTTGGAGAATCGGACACTTTGGTATGTAGAATCAGCTTTGCAGGATTTTTCACTTCAAGAACTGGTAAAGGTATTCTTACTCACATTAAGGGATGGGACGGGGCAGGAACAGCCTGCGACCGTTCGCCATATCAGCTTCGAATCGCTTATGAATACGATGTATTATGACTATCGTGGTGTCAAGAAAATTAACGTATATAAAAAACGAATGATAGAAAAATATTTAAGTGCACTGTCCTGGCAGGACATCTCAAAAGGGAAACGGAAGCATAATCCTCATTTGAGTGTGATCGTGGAGCATAAAGAGGAGCTGCCGAGTACTGTATTTTTTAATTTTGTATTTTCATCTGCGGCTGAGAAACTAATCGATTTTTGTATTGAAGCAGAAAAAACGCCTCTGTATGACAAAGCAGTCCTGCTGCTGTTCGATCTGTTCGGATTACGGCGTGATGCTTATGATCGCTTTCACAATGAGGAAACGTATCTTACAGATATGAACCAGACCGTAGATTACAAAAGGGTCATTTTGGATTACGTGACGGGAACCCGCATACTGGATATTGGACCCGGCGGGGGCGTGCTGCTGGATCTGATCGAACAGGAAAGACCAGATGCGAAGCCATTAGGTCTTGATATTTCTGTGAATGTCATTGAGGCACTTAAACGTAAAAAGCAATTGGAGCGCCATCGTTGGGATGTCATCAAAGGAGATGCGCTTCGGTTGGAGGAATATGTGGAAACGGGGAGCATGGACACGGTCATCTTCTCTTCGATTCTTCACGAGCTCTATTCCTACATCGAACGAGATGGAATTCGGTTCAATCCACAAACGGTGGAGGCTGCTTTGCAGAGTGCCTATCGTGTGCTTGCACCCGGCGGGCGTATCATCATTCGTGACGGTATTATGACCGAACCAGTAGAGCAGCGCAGACGAATTCGATTCTTGGAGCCGGACGGAATGGAATGGCTGATGCGGTATGCGCAAGATTTTGCAGGCCGCCACATTGAAATAGAGCGTGTGGGTGAGCATGAGGCTGTTTTGCCAGTGAACGATGCGATGGAATTTCTATATACCTATACATGGGGGGCGGAAGCCTATGTGCATGAAGTGCAGGAGCAGTTTGGTTATTTTACCCCGTCACAGTATGAAGAGTGTATCCATAACACACTTGGATCACAAGCGATTATCCGGGTGAGCCGCCATTATTTACAGGAGGGCTATGCCGAGGCGCTGTCCAGCCGTGTTGAGTTCATGGATGAGCAGGGCCAGCGGGTTCCTTTGCCAGACAGTACCTGTCTGATCGTGATTGAGAAGCCGAATAATAGGGCTGGAATTGCTGAATGATTTTTAATTTGAACAAGAGAATGCCTTCTGATTTGTGCCAAGCACGATTGGAAGGCATTTTTTAGAAAGCTAGTGGAGGTGTGTTCATGTATGTCCTCGCAGGTGGAAATATCCGGGTATGACCCGCAGTGGGCTGAAGAGTATATGCGAGAGCAAAGGAAAATTGTAGAGGCTCTCAAAGATGTATGTGTCGGCATAGAGCATATCGGTAGTACGTCCGTTCCTAATCTGGGAGCCAAGCCTATTATTGATATTATGGTTGGAGTAGAAGAGTTGGCAAGTCTTCAATCCGAACATCGAGAGCGTCTACAAGGGTTTCAATATGAATATGTACATAAGCCTGATTTTCCAGAGAGAGCTTTCTTTCGCCGTGGAGAATGGGGAGCTGGGACTCATCACTTGCATATTTACAAGTATAAAGGTGAGCATTGGGAAAACCATCTATTGTTCAGAGATTACTTAAAAGCGCATCCTGATAGCCTGCGAGCGTATGATACTTTAAAAAAAGATTTGGCGTACCAATTCAAATATGACCGTGCAGCGTATTCCGAAGCCAAAGGACCATTCATTCGGAAGGTGATTGAGCGGGCGAAGCTTGAAAGATATAGGCAGGGACAGATGAATTCTTAGTACGCATGGACAAGGTGGAGGAATGATGAAGAATATGATGCTTGATGCACAGGTAACGCCGAATGGTTTAAAAGACAGAATGATGCTGCTGTCAGCGCTGGACATTATATTGTCCCCAGAAGATTGGTTACGCACGTATCGTATGCAATCTGAATGGTCTGGTGATGTATGCCTGGGTGAGGTGAACAACGGCGCTGGAGATACGATTCATATGCTATGGACGCGTGGAGGTGTGCTGTTGAAGGGTTTTGACCACGAATCCCCTGTAAGTCCTCATGCGAGAGACGAATATGAGGTCTGGCCGGGCATGTACGACGGTGTGCCTGATGATATGATGGAGCTCTTGGAAGACGAAGCGCTGGAGAAGGAGGACGTTACCTTTTGTATGTGGAGGGAAGCGGAAGATAAGGAGTGGCGTATGGGCAATGCGAACATTCCCGAGGCGTATGACGATGGCTCATCCTTTTTGCTGGGGAAAATTATAGTTACACCGGAGGAATATCAGGATTGGGCTGAAAGTTACTATGAGTTGCCGATTTCTCTAGGGGTGGTAAGCCAGATTTTCAACGGCGTTCCGGTCACTGCACAGATGATCTCTGCGCTTCATCCACAGCGTAACGTTACGGAAGCGATAAAGGAGCTAAAGCAGCTTGGCGTTCAGGTGCATGAAAGCTAAGAATACAGATTTGTTTTTCTTGACAAGTTTTGTATATAATACAGGAGAAATGGCTGGGTAATCACCTCGAATTAAAGGAGCTGTGTTGAAGATGTCCAAACGTTTGATTCCTTACATCACGATGAATGGAAATGCAAAAGAAGCAATCGAATTTTATGAAGAGGCATTGGATGCTCAACTGCTTTTTATTCAAACCTTTGGGGAAATGCCGGAAAACCCCGATTTTCCCATTCCCGCAGAGGTCAAGGAACGTGTGGGACATGCTACCCTTAAAGTGGGTGAGACAGAGCTCATGTTTTCTGATACCTTTCCCGGATCACCGTTTAGCAGCGGGAATCAGGTGAGTATCTGTATTACAACCGATAGTGTGGAGCAAGCTCAAAAAATGTTTGATGCTCTACAGCAAGGAGGACAGGTGGGAATGCCTTTGCAGGAAACCCATTTTAGTCCCGCTTATGGGAATGTAACAGACAAGTTTGGTGTCACCTTTCAAATGTTCACAGAGGCTCGGTCTTAAGAAATGGAAAACGGCTCGATTCCGCTACTTTAGCGATCTGGCCGTTTTTTTTACGTATAGTTCAATTCCTAGAATAAATAATGATTTTAATATTGTTGAAATAGAAACAAAAATATATTATATTATGTTGTTAATGCACCAACGGGTGGGAGGACAGGCCATGAACAAAGAAGAACAGGTCATAATGGGCTTCAGGGACTTATATAACAAGATGGTTTGGCTTAATAAGGATAAGATGGAAGACAGTCTTAAGGGTTATAAGTCTTCTGAAGTACATTGCATCGAATACATTGAAAGAAATGTAGATTCCAACGTGACAAAACTTGCGGAGTCCCTTTATATGACTAGCGGTGCCATAAGTAAAATAACTAAGAAGCTCATAAAAAGAGGCATTATCGAAAGCTACCAGAAGCCGGATAACAAGAAAGAAATCTATTTTAGGCTTACGGAGCAAGGGAAAGTAATCTATAAAATCCATGAGGAACTGCACAAAGAGTTTCAAGAGCGGGATAAAGCTGTATTTGAGCAGGTAACTGAGGAGCAATTTGACAGTATGATTAGCTTCCTGGAAAAGTATAGTAGGCATTTGGATGCAGAAATAAAGAAACAGGGTGTAGATATTAAGTCGGAATAAATTTGAATAATGAAAATCAAACCACAGGCAGCTGGGTTCTATTGAGAACGGGCTGCATTTTTTTTGCTACTGTTTTGTTGCCGAGGAAGCAAAACTGTGATACGATATTTTTGCTTCCGAGGAAGCGAAATAACAATTTTTGAGGGGAGAATTTAATGTTCAAATTTAGATCACACCATGAACAGAACACAGAACAAACCGTAGATAAACACGCTTTAATATTCGGTCTTATCTCTGTGTTTCTTTGCGGAATAGGCTTCAGTATCATAGCACCTGTCGTCCCATTCTTAGTACAGCCTTATATAAGCAATCCGGGACAACAAGCTATCGTTGTCACGCTGCTGACCTCTGTTTATGCCTTCTGCGTGTTTTTTGCGGCCCCCGTACTTGGAGCTCTGAGTGACAAATATGGCCGTCGTACATTGCTCTTAGTATGCCTTTTGGGTTCCGCAATCGGGTACTTGGTTTTTGGCATAGGAGGAGCTCTATGGGTACTATTTGCGGGACGCATAATAGAGGGGATAACAGGTGGGAGCATAAGCACGATCTTCGCATATTTTGCAGACATCATTCCTCCAGAACAGAGAACCAAATACTTTGGATGGGTGAGTGCGGTTGTAGGTGTAGGCACTGTCATTGGCCCAACTCTAGGCGGATTACTTGCCAAGTTTGGTTATTCTGTACCTATTTATTTTGGAGCAATCATAACTTTATTGAATGTTGTTTATGGATTCTTTTTTATGCCAGAGAGCCTTGCCAAGAATAATAGACTGAAAGAGATTACCTTTGTAAGACTGAATCCACTTACACAGCTTGCAAACATACTTTCCATGAAAAGCTTAAAAAGGCTACTTGTCTCGGCGTTCTTACTTTGGATACCCAACGGATCTTTACAGGCCGTTTTTTCACAATTTACAATGGATACCTTCGGTTGGAAGCCTGCACTAATCGGACTTATGTTTTCAATTATGGGCTTCCAAGACATCATTTCACAAGGTTTCATCATGCCAAAGCTTTTGATAAAACTTAATGATAAACAGATAGCAATTCTTGGAATGGTTTCGGAGATTATAGGCTACAGTCTTATTGCGCTATCTACTTTGTTCTCATTCTATCCTCTTTTTATCGCTGGAATGTTTATATTTGGTTTTGGTGATTCGATCTTTGGGCCTTCATTCAATGGGATGCTCTCCAAGTCTGTCGATTCTAGTGAACAAGGAAGGATTCAAGGAGGTAGTCAATCTATTCAGGCTTTAGCAAGAATGATTGGGCCTATCATTGGAGGTCAAATCTATGTGTCACTTGGTCATGCCGCACCCGCTTTTATGGGTATGATCCTTATAGCAGCGGCAATACCAGTTTTATATAAGCGAACGCAAGTAAATGAGGATTTTGCAAAAATCCCATAAGCGACTTCCAATGAACAAGATATAGATCGAAATGGTATAGTTCGTCTATATCTTGCACTTCGGAGCGACTGGAATCGAATTTTGCAAAATCCTGAAATATGTAAACTATCTACTTTGTTTACAGTCTGAGCCAACCGCATGCGGATGGCTCTTCATAGTATCACCTTGCTAAATTAATTTCACGTATTTGTACTTATACGCTAAAATTAAAATCATCATCTGTCAGCGGCTCTACATTCATCGCCCGCACATAGCCGTTTCCTTTTTTAGAAAAGAAATCATGCTGCTTAGTGTGGGTGCTGATACCGTTGAATACAATGGGATTAACTTCTTCTTCTTCAAACAGTGGATCAAAGCCCAAGTTCATCATGGCCTTGTTGGCGTTGTAGCGCAAAAAGACTTTCACATCGTCTACGAGTCCAATAGGAGTGTAAATTTGCTCGGTGTATTGTTCCTCGTTATTGTGCAAGTAGCGGAGCAAGCCTACCAGCGTCTGGTAAAGATCACGTTGTTCTTCCTCGGCCAATTCTGCATAAATCTCCTGTGCCAGTACACCTACGTACACACCGTGAATACTTTCATCCCGCAGGATCAAATCGATAATTTCTCCACTGCATGTCAGCTTGCCCTGGCCCGCCAAATAAAGAGGGTAGAAGAAGCCGCTATAAAATAAATAGCTTTCTAACAGCACCGACGCTGCCATAGCGAGATACAGGTCTTTGGGTGTGTGGATATTCATATAATACTGACGAATGGTTTCTGCCTTGGTTTGGAGATGTGGATTTTCTTCCACCCAGCGGAACACACCGTCAATTTCTTCCGTGGAAGCTAGCGTTGTAAAGATGCTACTGTACGACTTGGCATGAATTTGTTCCATCATCGCCATAAAGCTTAGTACGGCTTTGCGTTGCAGTCCGTCCACATGCTCCATAATTTGCGGCATACCCACGCCGCCTTGAATGGTATCCAGTAGCGTCAATCCGCCCAGCACCTTCATGTAGGCTTCTTTTTCGATATCACTGAGGGTTACCCAGGACATTTTATCGTCAGACAACGGGATTTCATCATCCGTCCAAAATTGCATAATGTTCTGGTTCCAGAACATCAGTGTGAAATCATCGTCCGAGCGATTCCAGTTTACAGCTTGTATACCTGTCATTGTTAGCATTCTCCCTTCAGCTTGCGAGATTCCCTGGAAACACATATTGAAATAGTGCAGGCGAATCATCGTATGCTTGACATACGGAAGCTGTATCCGCGAGGGTCTTGTCCAGTCCCGTAAAAGGTCTGAACCACACGCTGGATACAGCTTCTAATGCAAAGCATCCATATCTATTCAAAATCTAATTTTTATACTACAGTTTGTTACCATTTATGTTTTAGATGGAGCAGGTGAGGCACTCTTCCACAGACAGCTTTTTGGTGCGTGTGTAGTATAACGATTTAAGTCCTTTGTGTGCGGCGTACAGATAGCAACGTGCTAACTGACGCGTAGTCACGTCACTATTCACATGAAGCACGGTCGAAATCCCTTGGTCCACGTGCGGCTGGATTTCTGCAATCAGATCAAGCACTTTGAACTGATCCATTTGATAAGCGGATTTATAGAAGAACACGTTATCCTTTTGCAAATAAGGCATTGGATAGTAGGTCGTCGAATTGGCATAGGTACGGGTTTCAATCTGCTCAACAATCGGCATGACGCTGGATGTTGCATTTTGAATGTACGAAATGCTAGCAGTCGGCGCAATTGCCATACGATAGGCGTGGTACAGGCCATTTTTCATCACATTTGCTTTTAATTTGTCCCAGTCCGCTGAAGTCGGAACATAGATGCCTTTGAACAGTTCTTGCACACGTGCAGTTGTCGGACGATAATCTGTGTTCAGGTATCGGTCAAAATATACGCCTGTCGCATAATCCGATTCCTCAAATCCATAAAAGCTTTGTCCAGCTGCTTTCGCGATTTCCATACTCTTTTCGATGGAATGATAGTTCATCGTCATGAAGAAGGTACGGACAAAGTCTTTTGCTTCATTGCTTTCATACGCAATTTTGTTTTTGGCAAAGTAGCCGTGCAGATTCATAACACCCAGACCGACGGAGTGCATTTCACGGTTCGCTTTCGCAACACCTGGTGCATTAGCTACTTGGGTCATATCGCTGACTGAAGTGAGCGCGATCATACCCTCATGAACAGATTCGCGAATTTTACCATGTTCCATCACATTTACAATGTTCAGAGAAGCCAGATTACAGCTCACGTCCCGGCGGATAGTATCCTGTTGTCCGTAATCTGTAATTTCGGAAGTTTCCTGCAACTGGAAGATTTCCGTGCATAGGTTCGACATCTTGACTTGACCCACGTTTTTAAGAGCATGTGCCTGGTTCGCGTTACTTTTGTTCATGATATATGGATAACCAGACTCCAACTGAATCATGGCAATTTTCGTCAGCATGTCACGTGCGCTCATCGCTATTTTTTTCTTCACCCGATCGTCAGCAAGCAGCGTGTCGTACATTTCATCCAAATCCATGTCGTCCAGATGCGTTCCATAGGCTTTGAACACACTGTAAGGAGCAAATACATGCAGCGGTTCATTATCTTGAGCCAGCTTGTAAAAGCGGTTTGGCACCAGTAATCCAATAGAAAGTGTCTTGAGACGTACTCTTTCGTCAGCATTGATTTTTTTGCTATCCAGGAACTCAAGCACGTCCCATCCGAAAATGTTGTAATAGGCTGCGCCAGAACCTTTACGTTGTCCCATTTGATCTGCGTAGGAGAAGCCGTCTTCCATCAGCTTCAGCACAGGCATTATGCCTTTTGCTGCGCCTTCTACACCCTTAATTGCTTCACCGCGTGCCCGCAGTTTCGACAGGTTGACCGCAACACCGCCCCCGATTTTGGACAACTGCATGCAGGTGTTCAGCACATAGTTGATTGAGTTCAGGGAGTCGTCCATTTCGAGCAGGAAGCAGGAAACCAATTCCCCACGGCGGCTTTTGCCTGCATTCAGGAAGGTTGGTGTCGCTGGCTGGAGACGTTGCTCCATCATCGAGCGGGACAACAGGCGTGCCGTATCGGCGTTACCGCGTCCTAAATGCAGCGCGACAGCAGCAACCCGGTCAGGGTAATGTTCCAGATAGACTTTACGGTCGTTACTCTTCATTGCATAGTCGGTATAAAACTTGGATGCTGCCATATAGGAAGGGAATTTAAAATTATAGCTATGAGTGATATGGAAAATATCATTAATTTCGTCAGCCGTGTAGCTGTTATAGAAATTTTCGTAATAATCATTCTCAATCATATACAGCACTTGAGCGGCTGTGTCAGCAAACTTCAAACTCCGTTCCTGAACTTCCTTCATAAATTCTGCTACAGCCTCTTGGTCCTTTTCCAATTGGAAAAAGCCGTCTGTATCGCGTTTCATCAACATGTTGTTCAATTCAATATGCCGCAACTCGGCTCACCTCCTGTTTAAAACGCTCTACATCTCCGAACGTTCCAGATAATTCAAATTTACTAATTACGGGGACATTATAGTGGTCGGCAATCAAATCCGCACTTTTGGCAAATTTCTCACCCCAGTTACGATTGCCGCTTGCAGCTACACCAACAAGGTTTTGTGCATTTTTTTTCAAAAAGGAAGATACCCTCTCAGGTATCTGCCCAAACCCGGTTGTATATGTAATAAGTACGTAAGGTTCTTCTATAGTCATTTGCTCCTCGATCTGAACCGCTGGAAGCTTGAGCTTGTTTATAAATCTTTTTACATTGCCGGTCTTGGAATCATATGCAATCAGCATGGTATGCAACCTCCTTAAACAATTAACGAAAAAAGAAAACGGCATTGCCCGAGATCCATCATAGCTGGAAACCCTTGCTGGCTGTGCCATTTAAAATTTTTGACTCTATATTTACATGTATTTTCATACCTGTATCTTCAAGATATCGGGCATAAATACGTTTTTTACACTATATTTAGAGTACATTCTCTATTTTATATCTATATATAGTTTTGTCAATCGGTCTAGAGGGGATCAGCGGACCCAGATCGGGTATAAGTCCAAGCGGGGTACGGAAAAGAGCGAAAGAACTTTTTTTTCGTAAGTATGTTAAAAAAGTATTGGAGTTTTTGAGGGTGAAGATGTACGATTTGTCAATGGGCAATAGAATGGAAAATTTACATTTTACTGTAGAAAGGATGAAGCAGATGGGAAATGATTTTATGGAATTTCAATCGTTTAATATGATCTTTTTTATCGTATTTGGACTCATTGCTATTGTAATGATTATGGGAATTGTCAAAACGATAGGAGCGGGCCTGTCCAATCAAGCAGCCGAACGGATACAACGTTCATGTAAGGTTGTGGATAAACGGACGAGAGTGCGTGGGGGATCAGGCGATTTTTCAGCTTCGACATATTATTATATCACCTTTGAGTTTGACGGGGGTGAGCGTATGGAGCTGGAGGTGAAGGATACGGACTTTGGTATGATTGTGATCGGGGATCGTGGGGAGCTTCATTATAAAGGTACACGTTTTCTGGAGTTTGTAAGAGTAATGGAAGCATAAAGGTGTTGGCGGGGAGTTAGTATTGCCAAAACAAATACATAATTGGAGGGAAGATTACGATGCCGCATATCATTGGAAAACGAATTGTATTGAGAGAATACCGTCAAGAAGATGTACCAGCTATCCGAAAATGGGTCAATGACCCGGAAATCACACGTGGTTTAAGCGACGTGTTTATCTACCCGCATTCACAGGTGAATAGCGAATCCTTTTTGCAGATGATGATTGACGGCAACCCCGAGATCAAAGGTTTTGTCATTGCGCATAAAGACACACTGGACTATATCGGACAACTGGATTTATTTAAAATCAACTGGGTAAATCGGCACGCCACCCTTGGTGTTGTGATCGGGCGTGACGGTGACTTGGGCAAAGGCTACGGACGGGAAGCGATCCGGCTGTTACAAAAATTTGCATTTCATACACTGAATCTGCATCGGCTGGAGCTGGAGGTCTATGCGTTCAATGAACGTGCACACCGTTGCTATTTGGCATGCGGCTTCAAGGAGGAAGGGCGGCTACGGGAAAAGCTATTCAGGGAAGGGCAATACTATGACATTATTCAGATGGGGATTTTGCGAAGCGAATACGAGGCTGCAGAGCAAGCGACGGAATCCTAAGAGTGCAATCTCATAAGCTATTTTACTCCGTCAGCTTTCTTCAATTTTTTATGAGTGAAATCACGGGGACTACGCTCATCCTTTTTCTATTAGCTAAAGGACTTTCTTTGCAGAGTGCAAACTTCTTACTAGTTGTATTCTTTGTAAGTATTTTTTTGTTTGAGATACCCACAGGGGCTATTGCAGATAAGTATGGAAGAAAAATTTCTGTTATTTTGGGACTTTGTTGTTTTCTACTCTATAGTGTGTTGTTCGTTTGGACAGATCATATCGGGGTGCTTGTGTTTGCGCAAGTCTTTGGGGGTCTGGCTATATGTTTACAATCAGGTTCGTTGGAATCATGGGTTGTGGAAAATAGTGATAAGCCCATGGAAGTTCTTTTTACAACCTCTAACAGTATACAGTACATTTCGGGATTTATTTGTGGTCTGTTGGGGGCCTTCCTCGCAACTTTTAACTATTCACTTCCATGGGCGGCTAGCATTTTATCTATTATTGTATGCATTTTTCTATGCTCCTTTTATATGGATGAGGAGAATGTTGCTCATCGAAAGACGTCTACTACTCGCATTAAAACGATTATCGGAGAAAGCGTCCGTATCGGTTTTGAAAATAAGTCTATCTGGATTGTGTTTATGATTGGCTTATTTATCAGCTTTTCGAACTCGGCGGGGAATACATTTCAACAGCCACGTCTGGTTGGCCTTTCTGAACAAGGGATTTGGATTATGGGGTTTATCAAGGCAGGGTATTCACTATGTATGACTTTGGGAAGTTACCTGGTTCGAAAGCTAGGCGCACGATACAGTGATGTACATATACTCATGTATGCTTGCGGTATGATTGGGATATGGCTCATTTTAGCCGGTGCGTTCAACACATTTTATCCTGTACTGCTTACCTTTTTGATCTATGAAATTGGGCGCGGCATGTATCCGGTTGCCAAACAAATTTTTCTGAACAAAAGAATCTCTAATGAGTATCGTTCTACACTACTATCTCTGGATTCTGCGATTTCACAATTAGGCATGTGCGTAGGTTTAATCGTGACAGGTATCATCAGTCGTAATTTTACGGATTTGTCTTCCGATCAAACACCTATTCAAATATCTTGGGTGATGTGTGGCGGGATTGCGTTGATTCCTATCATTTTATTGTTTCACGTCAATCGTGTTTCAGGCAAAAGTAATTCTTGGAAAGAAAAAGAAACCAAACAGAATGTTTAATATAAAAGTTAATGTAGAAGGGCTGAACAGCATTGTCTGTCAGCCCTATAATATTTCTTTAAAAAGCAAACCCTATTTTTCGCCGTACCACAGTTTCAGGCGATTTTGGATTAGGCCAGTGTAGATTTCTTCAGCTTTTGGCACACCCGCCTGATCCAGCTCTTGGAGCATGCGGTCATACACAGCGTCGAACTGATCTGGCTTGGCGAGTACGGCCTCAGGAATCCGTTTGCGTACAATGTCCTGTGACTTCTGATAAATAACATTGTAATTCGTATTAGTCGGAACGGGCATGTTGTAGGCAGCCCCCCATTCTTTTACCGGAAAATCCTTTTCGTTCGGGAACAGGTCTTTCCACGTATGGGCTTTGTATGCCTGAAGGGACTCTTTTTCGGCTTGACTATAATTTTCGGTAATCATCTCCGGATAATTGGTTGTGTAATAGTTGCCAGAAGGGTCCTTTACGCTATCGCCGTAATGTGGCCCCCATATCCAGTACAAACCGATTCCTGACTCTCTACTAAAAGAAGCATTATCGGTGTTTTTACGTTGTTGCACATCCGCCGGAATGACTCGTTTGCCGTTCTCTACGTTGTAATGCTGGCCTTCAATTCCCCAATTGCGTAAAATTTGTCCTTCGTCGGAGGCCAGAAAATCCAGAAATTTGATAGCTCGCACCGGATTTTCACATGAGGTTGTAATTCCGATCCCGGATGCGGTATCGAAGCCAATGGGCTGGAGGGAATGATCCTCGTATTTCTCATTTAAAGTGACTGGAAAATGGGCGTAAGTGAATTCATCCTTACCTGCTGCCTTGAGCGCATTTTCGGCATCTTGATAGTTCCATTCCTGATCAATGAGTCCGATGACACGGCCTGCGGCGATTTTGGACTTATACTGATCACTTTTTTGCACAAAAGTATCCTTATCCAACAGTCCTTCATTGTACATATGGTTCAACCAACGGAAATATTCACGTTCTTCTGGGCGCTTGTAGTGAAGAATGGCTTTGTGTGTTTTAGGATCAATATAATATTCGCCATCGTCGGGTCCACCTGTAGCAGTAACAGCCGGGTTAGTCACTGTAATTTGAATTTTCCAGTCTTCGGCATCAAGTGATAGGGGGATGGTTCGCTGGCCATTGGTAGTAGGGTATTTGGCGACATAATCTTTAAGTGCTTTTTCAAAATCTTGAACGGTGCGGATTTTAGGATATCCAAGCTTCTTAAGTGCCTGATGCTGGATTTCGAAGCCGGCTTGTGCATCAAACGCGATGTGATCCACACCCAAATTAGTCGGGATCGTGTAGATGGCTGGATCTTCACTACTATATTTAATACGATTAAAATAGTCTCCATACACTTTCTTAATGTTAGGGCCGTATTTGTCAATGAGGTCGGTTAGGTCAATGAGTGCTCCGGCATCGACCAGCTTGCCAATGTCTGATTTGGGGTACACGAGATCTGGATACTCTCCGCTCGCTGCCATTAAAGCAAACTTTTCCTCGCCTCGGCCATTGACAGCATGTTCAGCATTTAGCGTAACGCCCGTTTTCTTGATAATTTCCTGCCCGACAGCATCCTTCATGTTGTTCCAGTTAGAGCTGGAATCACCGCCAAAGAAAGTAAATGTAATAGGGCTGGTGTCATTAGGATCTTCCTTTTCTGCCTTACTGCTTGTTCCGTTCGCACAGCCCGTTGTAACGAGCAGCAGCAAAGACAGGAGCAGGATGGAGCTCTGACGTACCGACCTGTTCATGAACATTTGCAAATCCCCCTTAATAAGTATGATTTACACAATGTAAGTGCTTTCAATAGTAAATTGTAGGAAATAAAAAACCTCACGTCAAGTTATTTATGATTGTTTGTTATGCGGTTTGTTTTTTTATTAAGCAAACATATTTTGGTGGAGGGTGTGGAATTGTACAAATCTATCATTTGATGATCTAAAACAAAGTATGCTACGATGGTACCAGTTTATAGGTACACCCGTGTATTAGAAAGGCTAAGGTAGAAAAAGATTCCGAATAGGGTTGGGTGAGAAGATGCGTGGAAAAGTAACGTTGCAAGAAATTGCGGATGCGGCGGGCGTTTCAAAGTTCGCTGTTTCGCGTGCACTGTCAGGCAAACCCGGTGTAAGTGAAGAGACAAGGGCGGTTCTGGTCAAGCTTGCTGCCCAGATGGGCTATTTTCGCAGTCATCCCAAAATGACAGGGGTAGAGCCTCGGGACACAGATCCCAGAGAATGGTCGGGTACCGTGCTAGTGTTATTTCCGAATATTAGGTACCAGAACAGGGAATCCAGGTACTGGGGGCCTGTATTTGAAGGGATTTCCGAGCGTCTGAACCGTAAGGGTATGGATATGATCACGTTAACGGAGCCCTCGACTGAAGATACGTTTTCTCTACTGAACCCGGAGGCGATTAAAGGGATTATCACAGTAGGAACGATTTCAACTTCGTTGTTGCTGAACATTTATCGGATGGGTATTCCGGTCGTTATGGTAGATCATTGGGATTCTGCATTTTTAAGTGATACGGTGTTTACAGATAATCGCACATGCATGAGTGAATTAATGAAGGACTTGCTGTGCAGGGGCTATACCCGCTTTCAGTTTGTGGGTCATATTGATGACGCTCACAGTTTCTACGAACGCTGGGAAGCTTGTCGTTCCACACTGGAAATGAGCGGAGTAGAATTGCGGCAGAATAAAGCCCTTCTTCACGGAGGAGCGCAGGCGCTTGCTGAGGAAATGGACAAGTTGTCTGAGGACGAACTGCCTGAGGTTTTTGTATGTGCTAATGATGTGACTGCTGCGCAAGTCGTGGATGTGCTGAAAGAAAAGGGGATTGACGTTCCGAGGCGTTGCGGAGTGACCGGGTTTGACGATACGAATGAACAAATGCCGATTTATGCCACGGTGAGAGTGGATAAGGAATTGCTGGGAATGCGTGCAGTGGACCAGTTGTTGTGGCGCATAACGAACCCGGACTCGCCTGTCGAGAAAAAATTGCTACATGCTGAGCTATTCGTACGGGAAGTTCATGCACCCCGGATCAGTCGGGAAAATGATGACCGTGAGCGTTCCATCAGCACAATCACATATAGTTAATGTCCAGGTACGTGTTATGACACCATACACCGTGGAGACGAAGGAGGTCGCTTTTAGCCTGTTTAGGGGCAGAGGGCGACTTTTATTTTGTATTTTGTCATTTGTTCCAAAAAACAATTGACTACTTTGTTAGCTTAATGTTATTTTTGTTATGTTACTGATGAATCCAGATGTTCCCAATCATGCTTATAGGGAGGCTTGTGACGATGGTTAATGTGATAGGGTTGGATGGCTGGAGGTTTAGGGAAGCACAAAGTGATGAGTGGCTCAGCGCGAAAGTGCCGGGTTGTGTGCATACCGATCTTTTACGACATGGCAAAATTCCTGATCCGTTTATCGGTATGAACGAGATGGAGGTACAGTGGATTGATAAGCAGGATTGGGTATATGAAGCCCATTTTGAGATAAATGCAGATCAGCTTCAATGTCAATGTGTAGAGTTGGTGTTGGAAGGTCTGGACACATACGCGGATGTAAAAGTGAATGGTCAATCTGTCTTGTCAGCCAATAATATGTTTCAGGTATGGAGACAAGATGTGAAGGCATTTGTTCAGCAAGGGGGAAATCGGCTGGAAATCAGTTTTCGTTCTCCGATTGCTGAAGATGTACCCAAGCTGGAAAGCTTAGGTTATGGACTCCCTGCACCCAATGATCAGTCCGAGATAGGTGGTTTGTCCGACAAAAAGGTAAGCGTTTTCGCACGTAAGGCTCCCTACCACTATGGTTGGGATTGGGGACCGAGGCTGGTGACGAGCGGTATCTGGAGAGAGGTCCGGATCGAAGCGTGGTCTGGTCTGATCGTGAGAGACTTGTTTATTCGACAGGACGAGGTGAACTCGGTAGGGGCTAAACTCATGGCAGTGGTAGAGATCGAAAATGCAGATGAGATTAGAGATGCCGAGTTGCGTATTTCCGCTGACGGGAAGGTGTGGTCCAAGCCAGTTCGGCTGCTGAAGGGGAAGCAGACGGTGGAGCTGGAGCTGGAGATGAAGAAGCCGAAGCTGTGGTGGTGCCGTGGGCTGGGGGAGCCGCATCTATATACGTTTGTGGCCGAATTGGTGGAACAAGAACAAGGAGCTGTAATCGCGGAAAAATCAGTAAAAACGGGGCTGCGTTCCATCCGTCTTGTACGTGAACGGGATGCAGCAGGAGAGAGCTTTTATTTTGAGCTGAACGGAATTCCAGTGTTTGCAAAAGGGGCTAACCATATTCCGAATGACAGCTTTGTCACTGAAGTTACGATGGAACGATATCGGTATGAAATTGCCAGTGCAGCAGCCTCGAATATGAATATGTTGCGGGTGTGGGGTGGCGGTATTTATGAACAAGACGTATTTTATGAGCTTTGTGATGAATACGGTTTGCTCGTGTGGCAAGATTTTATGTTCGCCTGCAGCATGTACCCAGGGGATGAGGATTTTATGGACAATGTGGCACAGGAAGCCGAGGACAATATCAAGCGGCTGCGTCATCATCCCTGCATTGCCTTATGGTGCGGCAACAATGAGATCGATTCTGCATGGGCGCATTATGAAGAGAACGGAGGCTGGGGGTGGAAAAAGGACTACACACCTGAGCAACGGGAGCGCCTGTGGGATGATTATGAAACGCTCTTTCATCGGATTCTACCGGAGGCGGTACACACTTGGTCTGCGCAGACAGCATATTGGCCCTCCTCCCCACTGATTGACCTGACGAGAGATCGGAACCAGCATGCCCATCGGTCTTCAGCTGCAGGTGATATTCATTATTGGGGTGTATGGCACGCGTCTGAGCCGTTTGAGAATTACCATGTCCATGTGGGTCGTTTTATGAGTGAATATGGTTTTCAGTCCTTTCCAGAATACAAGTCCGTTCGTACTTATGCGGAAGAAAAGGATTTGGAGCTGGAATCTGCGGTGATGCTGGCACATCAGAAGAACAGCGCAGGCAATCGTCTGATTAAAGAATATATGGAGCGGTACATGCGAGAGCCAAAGGATTTTACAAGTTTTCTTCCCATGAGCCAAATTTTACAGGCAGAAGCAATGAAAGTAGCTATAGAGGCGCATCGTCGTCACAAGCCTTATTGCATGGGAACATTATACTGGCAAATGAATGACTGCTGGCCCGTTGCCTCCTGGTCGAGTATGGACTATTTTGGTCGTTGGAAAGCGCTCCAATATACGGCTAAGCGCAGCTTTGCCGATGTGCTGTTGAGTGCAACAGATACAGGACAGGGGAATAAGGCCCTGCATCTGGTCAACGATACACTAGAGCCGATATCAGGAACGCTGCGGCTGACGCTTTTGCATATCCGTAGCAGCCAGGCTATTCGTGAAGAAAACGTTAAGGTAAATCAACCAGCAGGCGGTGCAGGAATTGTACATATACTGCCTATCGACAAATGGCTGAGTGGCCTGAAGCGGGCGGAGCATATGCTGGTCGCGCGTCTGACGCAGAATGGTGAACAGGTGGCCTCTGGTGAAATTTATTTTGCAGACACAAAAGAGATGGATTTACCGCAGGCAAAAATTGAAGTGACAGAGATTCAGGGAAGTGGAGGCAGCAGATTCATGCTGTGTTCGGATGTACTTGCTAGACACGTGTGGCTATCGGCAGAGCAGGAAGGTGTTTTCAGTGACAACCATCTGGATCTGGCTCCCGGTATTCCAAAAACAGTGGAATTCTTGGCCTTGCGCAACGGTTCATCAGCATTTGTGACAGCTGCGCCGGGTACATTGACAGTACATTCATTGGTCAATTGGATACAAGGTTAGACAACAGTAAAAGCTTATCCGTCTTTAAGTAGATGATGGATAGGCTTTTTTTATAATATAAATTTATTTTATGATATGTAAAGCGTTTTCATAATGTTAATATACATAACAAAAGAGGGTTTTCGACTTAAGTGATAACAGATCATTTGTAAGAAATCTATCTATTTAGCATCTAATTTTGGTAGAATAGGTTCAAAGTATAATCAAATCCGCATTAAAACTGACATCACGAGTATGCTTAGTGTTGAGCGAAGCCCTATAGAGAGGGTCATGAAAGCATTAGGCGGCAGGGGGAGGACATGATGCGAAAGAGCTGGTACAGGAGATTGCTTTTTTCCTATTTCCCGATTTTTATGTTAACGGTGTCGATCCTCATTTTTTTATCCTTCCTGATTGTAAACGAGATATCGCGCAATGAAACTGGAAAGGCGAATCGGATTACAACCGGATTTGTGCTGGACAGTGTGGAGAAGTCGCTGACAAAGGTAGAAATGGACGTATTAAGCGAGGCGGAGACGAACAAGAGCTACAGTTCTTTTCTGAATGGGCAGGCGCAAAGTGGCAGCACGATGCTGTATGGGCTGGTTGGAAGCCTACGCGCGCTTAAGGATAATCATGAACTGGTACATTCCGTTTATATTTATCGAACGAAGGATCACACGGTGTTAACGAGAAGTGGACTTCAGGATGCTTCGACATTCGGTGATTATCCGTATATTGAGCAGGCTCTTCGGTCGGAGGATCGGCAGTGGTCACCTGTGCGGGAATGGACGGAGCCGGGAACACATACGTCAGAACGTGTGATTTCGATGCATAAGCGCCTCCCGTTGCCTTTTGGAGGACAAGGGCTGCTGGTAATCAATATCGGTGTGTATCCGTTGCAGCAAATGATTGGTCAAATGACGAATCCGACAGTTTCCTATCTGGTGATTAATGATGCTAGCGGTCAAACCATTTATCCAGCTGCATCCGGTACAAAAGATGCTGTAAAAGCAGAGGACGGGCAGCAACTGACTCATCTGATGTCCCCCCGGCTGGGATGGAGTTTTGAAAGTGGTATTCGTGCCGGACAGTTGTTCGAGTGGGTGTCTGTTATCTCTTACGTCTGGATTGTAGTTGGATTGGCTGTTGTTATATTAGCGGTGATCTACATTATTTATGTGACCCGCAGAAATTACAGGCCAATTCAGCTGATGATGCAGCGTATTCAACAACTGCCCAGCCGTCCGGGTGAGGAAAACAACAAGGACGAGCTGTGGATGATTGATCATGCGTTGCAAAGTCTGATTCGGCAAACGATTGATTATGAACAGCAGGAGCATGCGAATATACTCATTCGGCGGCGGCAGCTGTTCCTTGATCTTATGGAAGGTACAGGCACCGAAACGGTAGAGCTTCGGCTGAATGATCTTTCTCCTTTTGCGGATGGCGGGAAGAGAGGTGTTACTCTGGTTTATGCTGTCATGGTGGTAGAGTTGCACGATCTGGATCTGCCACAGACAGCAGACGGTAGCAGACGTTTAGAGGATCATGGGGGCGAAGATCAGCGTTTAAGCCTGTCGTTGCTTGGTGTGGTACAGGAACTAGCAGCTACCTATGGATGGCAGGGCTGGGCAGAATGGATGAGTCGTAAAAGAATTTCCATTTTATTGCGGAAAGAGGTAGATGATGGGGAAGGCTTACTGGGTGTGAAGCTGCAAGAAATGGCACAAACAGGCTGTGAGTGGCTGCATGGGCATCTGGGTGTACAGCTCACGATTGGGATAGGCGGCCAGATTCATGAGTTGGCGCATGTTCAGGATTCCTATCGGTCCGCCATTTCTGCTCTGCGGTACCGGTTAACGCTTGGAGTGCGTGATATTGTAACCAGTGAACAGGTTCCGCAGGCTGATGACATTCCATTATACTCTTATTTGCCGCTGATTTCGGAGACGATTCGTTCTTTTCGGCTGGCGAGCCACGATTGGCGTGTACAGCTGGAAGGACTATTTGGGGCAATGGAAACAGACAAGCTGAAGGATGGGGATATTTTAACGGTAATGCAGTGGATGCAAGAACTGCTGCAACGGGAAATGCGTGAGATGAAGGATGTATCGGGGGCGCTGGATCGTTATTTTAACGGACCGGAAGCAGAAAGATGGAAATGTGAGGTCGAGTCTGCTTCTTCATTGGCTGTGATGCATACGCTAATGCTGGAGCACATGACCACTGTGTATCGGACTTACGTTGCCGCCAGTGAAACCAAAAGCTACCGGGCTATGGTTAGCGAAATGAAGCAATATATTGAAGAGCACTATACGAATCCGGATTTATCGTTAAATCATTTGAGTGAACGTTTTGATGTGTCACCTAAATATGCTAGTCATCTATTTAAAACAGAATTTGATATGAAATTCGTCGATTTTTTGACCCGGCTCCGTATGAATCATGCCCAGCAAATGCTGTGTAACACGACCGAGACGGTTCAGCATATTGCGACTCAGGTTGGTTATGCCAATTCGATTACCTTTGGGCGGGTATTTAAGCGGGTAGTCGGCGTAACGCCGGGAGATTATCGCAAGCTGAGATTAAAACCGGAGGATTCATTAACAGGGGGAGCGCTATAGGCGCTCGCCTTTTTTGTTTTTTTCATTAAAAAGGGGAGTAAAGCGCGTCAGTTTATGGGGCGGAATTTAGTTTATTGCGGCACAGGTGTTCAAATGCGATACTTATGTCCATATCTTGAACCTACAGGGCGTCAACAGCCGATGTATTGGCAGGCATGATGGCGAACCGGAATGACGGAGGATGGCTATGGCGGACATGTATGTACAAAAGCAACACAGGGATGAGCCGAAGGCTTCCGGCTGGGCCGCAGGCATTGATGTTGGCGGGACGAAGACGCTGATCTGTATCGGCACAGCGGAGCGGCAAGTAGTGGTGAGGCATAAATTTCCGACAGTTCATACGAAGGATGCCCATTTTTTCTTTGAGAGTCTGTTTGAGGAGCTGGACCATTGTCTGAAGCAGGAAGGCTTGTCGCTGGCACAGTTAAAAGGCATAGGTATCGGTTTCCCTGGTGTGGTGGATAACGATAGCGGAACGATTACCCACGCCCCGGCAATTCCATGGAGTGTTCAAGATCGTATACATGGCGACAGTACGCATGGCGGTAATGCGCATGAAAGTATACGATCTATCGTTGCACACCGATACAGTGGTCGCTTAGTGCTGGATAATGATGTGAATATGGCTGCTTTGGGAGAACAATGGTTAGGGGCAGCTCGGGGATTACGGCATGTGATGATGATAACGGTGGGAACAGGTATCGGTTGTGGCCTTATTTTAAATGGAGAGATGTATAAGGGAGCCGCAGGCGGAGCAGGTGAAATGGCTTATTGGATTGCAGGCGAGGAACAGGCACGGCAAGCAGCAAAACAGAAAGGGACGGATGAGTTCGGTGTGTTCGAATCTTTAACATCGGGGACGGCAATAACGCGCAGTGTAAAATCAGCACTCGCCTCTGGCATACCAGGTACACACATGATCCGGCTAGCAGGAGGAAACAGGGACGAGGTAGGGGCGAGACATGTATTGCAAGCGGCGTCCGAAGGGGATGTAGAAGCACAGATGATTTTAGAGCCTGCACTAGTGCATATGGCGATGGCTTTGACGAATGTGATCAGCCTGCTGAACCCGGAAATGATCGTTGTAGGTGGCGGTGTAGCAGAAGGTAACACGTATTATTTGGATGAAATTCGGCAAAGAGTAGCCTTATGGACGGATATTCCTTGTACTATTGTACCTGCTGGTCTGGGGAATGAAGCCGGGGCCATCGGAGCATTGGCTACGATTCTGGACAACTCGGTACGCTAAACAACAGGGAGGTTTCCAGATGGTAGGCTCACAAATGCTGAAGCTACGAAGCTTCTATTTGTTTATTGGCTTGGCAGGGGGCATGTTTAATCCATATTTGACACTACTGCTGGTTCAGAATGGATTGACGAGCAGCAGTGTCGGTGTTCTGATGGCAATTGGTACGCTGGTATCCATTTTGGTTCAGCCGATATGGGGAATTATTGTGGATCAATATCGTCAAATGCGGCTGGTGCTCATTTTGAGTGTAGCGGTTCCGGGAATTATGGCTGTATGTTATCAGTCGGAGCGTTTTGTTCTGATGGCGCTTGTGTATTCCACTATGGCAATATTTACGGCAACGCAGGCGCCGATTGCGGATTCCTATGCGATTGTGGCGGCCAAGAAGGCAGGAACGACCTATGGCAGTATACGATTTATGGCGAGTATAGGCAATGCGGTGGGCGGTTACGCCGGGGGGCTATTTGTATCGCTGTTATCTGTGACTATGATGTGGGTACCTTTTTTGGTGCTGAACAGTCTTGCGGCCCTGACGGCGCTGGCGTTGCCGAAAAATACGGAGGAGGATCTCGTGCTGCGCAAATCGTTTTCGGACGGCATTGGTCAATTGATACGCAACAGGACATTTTTAATATTTTTGGGGGGCAGTTTTTTAGTAAATCAGACGTTAACTGCATTCAACACCTATTTTGTATTGGCCTTTAAGATGTCGGGAGGACTTACGAGCTTGGTCGGGGTTGCTCTGCTGATTGCGTCCATTACGAATGTCCCCTCCATGCTGCTCGCTTCACGAGTGATTCGAAAGATTGGGTTAGAGAGAACTCTTTTGCTAGGGGCAGTCGCTTATATGATTCGATGGGGAATTCAATTAGCTTTTCCCGACCCTACCGTTATGATTGCTGTGCAGGTGCTGCACGGATTGTCATTTGGTTTTTTCTACATCGCAGCGGTCGAGTATGTTTCACATGTAACTGAAAAGGATATGCAAGCGACCGGACAAAGCGTGTTCAATATGGTATTTGCCGGGCTGGCAGGGATTGTAGGTAATTTGTTAAATGGCTTTCTTCTTCACGCTGGAGGGCCGCAATTAATGAACCTGGCGTGTCTGATCAGCGCAACCTTGGGGGCATTAATGATGGTTTATGTATCACGTAGCCGTAAGGATGGGAAAACAGGGAAGGTACGCAAGCTATCCATGAGCCTCCCTTCAGAGACTTCACAGTAGGAGCAGTGACGTTAGTATTTCATTGATTGTGAGCATCGAATCCCTGATGAGGGTGAGGATGCTCTTTTTTTTCGTGCGAAAAACTTTTAAATCACGTGATATGGAACTATATCTCACACAAAACGAACAAAGAAAATGGTTTATTCACAGGAAAATAGTGATTTTTAATAAGAGTAAGCGCTTCATCATGTTCAGTAATCGCTTTCAATCAACCGGTTTATGATTGGGAAACTAGTTTATTGTCAGTTTTCCTGCGGTCATGTCATACTAAGGCACATCCCGGACCAAAAGGGACAGACTCATGCCGATGCATGAAATGTCATAACCTCCTCCTCAGAAGAGGCGACGAACGGGAAAAGCAGACAAAGGGGTGTTCAGGAATGAGTGGGAATAAGGCTGGAGGAACATTGAAGAAGCTTCGTCTGCTGCTTGCAGCTACGGTTGCACTGTCGGTTGTATTGAGCGGATGCTCGTCGGGTGAGGCGGACAAGGCTTCGACCGCTACCGGAAACAAGGGTGGTTCATTGAAGGTTGAAATTTTTGACAGAGGCAATACACCTCAGGGCTATACCATTACTGACAGCTATTTAACCCGATATGCAAAAGAAAACTTTGGCAAACCCAACGATATTGATCTGACGTACGTGCCCGTTCAGCGCTCCGAAGAAGTTACCAAGCTGAATGTTCTGATGGCTAGCGGTGGTGATGTACCTGATATCGTGTTCACTTATGATTCCGGAACCTTTGAACGGTATGCGGAGCAGGGTGGACTGACAGACTTGACCCCTCTGCTGAATGAGTACGGCCCAAATCTTAAAAAATTCCTCGGTGAAGATACGCTCAGCTACGGTCAGGTGGGGGGCAAGCAGTTCGCCATTCCCGGCAAACGTACCATCTTAGGAAAATATTCCTCTTTTATTCGCCAGGATTGGCTCGATACGCTGAATATGCCTGTTCCTAAAACGACAGATGAACTATACAACACGCTAAAAGCGTTCAAGGAAAAAGACCCCGGTAAGACCGGCGGTAAGGTCGTTCCGCTGGGGATGACGATGGAGCCGGGGCAATATGATCCGCTGTTGTGGTCTTTTATTAAGCCAGTGACAGATGAGCAGAAATATACGCTAACCCAAGAGCTGGGTTCCCGTGACTATCCAATCCTGCTACCTGGATTCAAGGATGGAGTTCAGTTTATGAACAAGCTTTACAATGAGAATCTGATCAGCAAGGACTTTGGTCTGGATAAGGACAAAAAACAGCTGACTCAGGATATTCAAAGCGGAAATACCGGTTTTTTCAGTGAAGATTACGACAACATCTATTATAACGACTCCGCCTATCCGAATCTGTTGGCTAACCAGTCCGCAGCGAAGCTGACTCCAATGGACCCTTATACCAACAGTGAGGGTAAGCACGCCAAGCCAGAATTTGCATCCAATGGACTCTACATTATGGTACCTAAATCCAGTGAGCATGCGATTGAGGCGATCAAGTATCTCGACTGGATGTCTTCCGAGAAGGTGCTGCTTGATATGCAAAATGGTGTGGAAGGCGAGAACTATACCTTGAAAGACGGAATTCCAGTTGCCAAGGAGAAACCGACACAAGAAGCGCAGGATCGTATCTATAATCAGGGTGATGTGGTCATTATTGCGAATGGCAAGATTGCAGGAGACGATAACAAAAACAAGGAAGCCTTTGTTTTGGGCATGCCGTCCCAATTCCAAGAGGATGTTCGCAAGGCGATGGATATTTCCAACACGGACACAATTTCACCAGTGAAATTTGACCATCCGATTAAAGCCGAGTCCAAATACAGTAACTCATTGCTGGATAAGTTTGACGAAATGGTCGTTAAATCCGTGATGGTGCCTCCGGCGCAGTTTGATGCAACATTCGAAGCGGCGTTGAAGGATTATATGGTGAGCGGTGGTCAAGCGATATTGGATGAGCGTACCGAAGCTTATAAGGCCATGACAGGCAAGTAAGAAGGCGGAAAGTAAAGGAGGAGACAGCGCATGAAAGGGAACGTTTACTTCCGCAGATATTGGCAATTATACGCGTTGCTTGTGCTGCCCCTGGCCTACTTCATTGTGTTCAAATATGGTCCGATGTGGGGAGTACAGATCGCGTTTAAGGATTTCAACTTCTTTCAGGGAATTACAGGGAGTGAGTGGATCGGGTTCGATGCGTTTAGAGAAGTGTTTCGTATGGATGATTTTTATCGAACGCTGCGCAATACCATCGTGCTAAACCTGCTTGATTTGCTGGTATCTTTTCCAGCACCTTTAATCTTGGCGATTTTGCTCTATGAAATGAAAGTAGTCTGGTTTAAAAAGCTGTCACAAACGATTTTGTATGTTCCCCATTTTATTTCGTGGGTGATTATTGGCGGGATTGTGTACCAGGTGTTTGGTACGCAGTCCGGCATGATCAACAATGTGCTTACTTCGCTCGGCTTTCAGGCGATTCCATTTTTGACAGATAAAAATGACTGGGTACTCACCTACCTGCTGACAGGAGTGTGGCAAAGTGCAGGCTGGGGAACGATTTTGTACCTCGCTGCCTTGACCGGGATTAACCGGGAATTGTTCGAAGCTGCCGAGGTAGATGGTGCAGGACGCATGAAAAGAATTTGGTACATTACGATCCCTGGCATGAAAACGACTATTGCTACGCTTCTTATCATTAATTTGGGTAATATGATCACCATTGGCTTTGATCGTCCTTATGTAATTGGAAATGTGGCGGTTCGAGATTATTCCGATGTACTTAGCACGTTCGTGTATCGCATCGGGATGGAATCCGGGCAATATACGCTGGCAACGGTGGTAGGCCTGTTCCAAGCTGTGGTTGGTCTCATCTTCGTATTAGGAGCTAACTATGCCTCCAAGAAACTGACAGATGAAAGTATTATGTAAGGGGAAAGGAGCTGACATCTGATGAGTGAACGTACTGCAAATCGCACCTTTGATATCGTAACCACCGTGTTAGTGGCTGTGGCTGTACTACTGTGCTTGGCCCCGTTTATTCACATTTTGTCTATTTCCTTTAGCTCGAACCGGGCCATTACATCCGGGGAAGTTACTTTGTTCCCAGTAGAGTTCAATTTGAAGGCATACGGAAAGGTCTTTTCTGATATGAGCATGATCCGTTCGCTCGGGTTTACAGTTATGCTGACGCTGATCACGACAGTGCTGAGTATGTTAATGACAATTATCGCAGCATATCCATTAACAAAGAAACACCTAAGAGGTCGTAAAACGATTATGTTCATTATTGTAGTAACGATGTTTTTCAGCGGCGGCATCATTCCTGAATACATTCTGGTGCGCGACTTACATTTGTTGAATAATATGTGGTCCCTTATTTTACCAGGGCTGATCAGCCCGTTTTATCTGATTATTTTGATTTCCTTTTTTAATGGGATTCCAGAAAGCTTGGGAGAAGCAGCAGAAATCGATGGCAGCAGCCAGTTCGGCACTTTGCTTCGGATTGTACTGCCGCTGTCCCTGCCTGTGCTGGCGACATTAAGCCTGTTTTACGGTGTAGGCCGTTGGAACGGATTTCAGGATACGCTGATGTATATTCAAAACCCCGACTTGTTCCCGTTACAGCTCAAGCTGTATCAAATGATTCAAAATAATATGGTATCCGAGCTAACCAGGCTGGAAGGAGCCAGTGGCGCGAGAATTACGCCTGAAGGGTTGAAGGCAGCAAGTGTCATTTTTGCAACGGTTCCAATTCTGCTAGTGTATCCGTGGCTGCAAAGATATTTTGTCAGCGGCGTGATGGTGGGAGCGGTGAAAGGGTGATGATAATGAAGGCGAAGGGGGAATATTCCTTTTCCACCTGTTGGAATATTAAAAAGCATACGGTCGGCCGAGAACTTGTAGAGGAAATCCGTCAGTTGGGCTTTAGCAGGGTGGAGTTGAACTATAACATTACCCGGGAAATGCTGACGACGATTGAGCCTATGATTGAGCGGGGAGAAATCGGCATATCGAGTGTGCATAATACATTTCCTCATACACCAGACCCGGATTACGGCACGGATTCCGTTCTGCTCGGGTTTGACGATGAAAGCAAGCGACAACGTGCGATAGAGCTGTTGGTGCAATCTGCGGAATATGCGCATCGTTATGGTGCAAAAGCGGTAGTTGTGCATCCCGGAGAGGTTCCATTTCCATATGATATCAGTGAGGAACTAGAGGATATTTTCAATGAGCAGGGCAGGGATTCTGCTGCTTATCAAACGTTGTGGGGCCAAATGCTGGAGCGTCGGAATTCACTGAGTGGGCACTATGTACAACGCATCCGTGATAGTCTGGAAGAGGTGTGTGACCGCATCGCATCCAAGGGATATGATGTAGCCATTGGCATTGAAACGCGTTCACGTTGCTATCAGATGCCTACGTTGCAGGAGGCAAAGACGATTATAGATCGTTTGAAGGGTGCACCTGTCTATCTGTGGTATGACATTGGACACGGTATGATTATGGACCGAATGGGACTGTACGACAACGCCAAGGAAGCCAATGAAATGATCGACTATATTCTCGGTGTTCATATTCATGAAACCATTGGTTTATCCGATCACTGGTGCCCTTATATTCATAGTGGTGATCTGGAGTTCTTCGATCGTTTTGTGAATATTATCCGGCAGGCCCCTATTAAGGTTTATGAGCTGAAAGCAGCTTGTCAGCCGGAGGATATTGAACGTAGCCATGAGTTGCTGACAAGTAAGATAGCGAAGCTTCAGCCGCAAGGATGATAAACGATTATGGATATTACAGGGGTTGAGAGGAATGTATAGTAAAATCGTAGCGATCAACGATGCCTGGGTAAAACCAGGTATGGACCATCAGGTACTGGATGCTGACAGCCGTTATTACGGCGGAGTGACTGATGATGAGAATGGAATCGCCTGGCCTAATCATTCGGTTGGTACTCCTGCCGCAATGGCGATCTGGGCGGCAGCGCTCGTCAATCCGGATTCTGCATATTATCGGAATGAGGATGTACTCATCCGACTGGAGCTGGCTGCGCAGTACATGCTACGTGTGCAGCATGAGGACGGTTCTATTTCACCGGGCTGGACCAATTTTCACTCGCCACCGGATACAGCGTTCGTGGTGGTAGGCTACGCCCAGGTCTATCAGCTGCTGGTTGGTGACGACTGGCTGGAGCTGCGTCGGGTGACTGATGCGATCTACTTGTTTCTGGAGCGGACGATTCCGGTCATGCTGACCGGAGGTTGCCATACGCCAAATCACCGTTGGGTTTTGTGTGCTGCGCTGGGATTTCTACATGAGCTGTTTGATCTGCCCGAGGCGCTCGTGCGGGCTGAGGCTTGGCTAGCCGAAGGGCTGGACGGGACGCCAGATGGCGAATGGACGGAGCGCAGCAACGGAATTTATAATGCCGTTAGCGATATTATGCTGATTCATGCTGCCCGATTATTAAAACTGCCGGAGCTACTAGAGTCGGTGCGTCGTAATTTACGCATGATGGTGTACCTTGTCCATCCTGATGGTGAAGTGGTCACAGAGTATTCAGGGAGACAGGATTTTGGGGTGATCATGAACTTATCTTCTTATCTTCTACCATATGCCATGCTGGCTACAGAGGATGAGGACGCTATATTTGAAGCGATGGCTGTCGCCGCTATTCAAGTCATGGATCATCCGGGTGGTGCTCCTATCAATGCGGCTGTGCGCTTTTTACTAGATCCGCGTTTGCAAACTCGTCAAGTATTGCCAGCTACATTACCTGTCACCTACAACCAGTTACTGAACGGAGACTTCCCAAGGGCTGACTATCTGAGTCGAATGGATGAGGCAGGCCATCACCAGCAGATTTATCATAGCCGACTGCATACGGACTTTGGCGCGCCAGTCGTTCGATATCGGCAGGAGGATACCAGTGCCACACTGATGACCGAGGCTTCATCGTTCCTATCGTTGCGGCACGGAGATGCACGATTATTGGCGGTTCAGGTTGCATCGTATTTCTCGCCTGGTTTTGTACCCATGCAGAAGCTGACAGCTCACGAACATGGTTGGACTCTGTCGGGCACACAGGTCAAAGGTTATTATGGCCCTGTAGCGACCTTAGATCTGCCGCCTACCTCGCAGGAGGAAGTCAGTCCGTGGTACTTGCTTCCGCATCACAAACGGCCATTAACCCATGAACAAAAGCATGAAATTCGGGTCGATGTGGATCGTCAGAGCGATATGTGGACGCTTCGTTTTCGCTCAGAGGGTCCAGTAGATTGCATGACACAGATTCGATTTATTTTTGGGCGCGAAGGACGCTTCACTTGCGGGGAATACAGGCTGGTTAACGAAACGGTTCAATGTTGGACTGGCGGTATGGCGCGCTATGAATCTGGGAATGCGTGGTTTGAGCTGCTGGGAACAACCGTAGAGCATAAGGCTAATTCGGTAAGGGGAGCCACTCTCCCCATGGATTGCCATACATTGCTGGTTAATTGGGTGACTCCGTTTGATCATACGATCCGCATTCGTATGTCGCCTTTACCTGTGAGTGAAGTCTAAAACACAGTAAGCATCTATTTTTCGGGGATGAAGTCCATTCCCGGAGAACGGATGTTTTTTTATGTTCATTTATGCCAGGGTAGAGCGCTTCCATTGAGCTTGAAGCCATTGTGGTGTACACTGTCCAGAACAGGTGTAAATTGGAACGTCAGGAAGGCAAGACGGTTACAAGGAGGGAAAGACACATATGTATGCCCGTTTAAGATCGTTAAATTATCCACTAAAACTCTATGTTTTTTTAGCACTGGCCTTATGCTCCGTAATCAGTACATTGTGGATCATTAACGTGCGACTGCCCTCAGGGGGCCGCCCTTATCTTTTTATTTGGTGGAATATGATGTTGGCCTGGATTCCTATGGTGTTGACGCTACTGCTTGATGTAATGTACAGCTCGTGGAGGCGGGGAACGAGGACATTTTTACTCTGGATTACGGGGGCGGCATGGCTTTTCTTTTATCCCAATACACCCTATTTGATCACAGATTTGCTGCATGTATTCGCCAGATATCCATTTCTCGGGGAGCAACGCTTCTGGGGAAATCCGTACTTTTGGAATCATGTACTGGGAATGCTGCTGGTAGCCGTACTTGGCCTGACAATGGGTTTTGTATCGCTCGAATCCGTACGACAATTGGTACAGCGTGCACGTGGTGGGCTTGTTAGTTGGCTGTTTATGCTGGCGGTACTCTTGTTGAGTAGCCTGGGTATTTACATTGGCCGTTTCTTTCGAGGGAACACATGGGATATTGTTTCTGCGCCCTCTCAACTGTATGCACAAGTATCTTCCATATGGGCAGACTCCTTGCAACGTACTCATTTTGTGGAGTTTAGTGGGATGGTATTCGTCATTTTGCTCGTCAGCTATGTATCCACGATGTGCGTAGTCTGGATGGGGAACAACCGCCAGGACGAATGGCGTCGCTGGTGATTTGATTGCAGCTGAGTGGCTGGATATCATCAAAAAATGTAAAAACAAAGGAGGAATAGCTACAATGAACGGACAGAATCGATCCGATATCCGCGCTGGTCTTCAGGTAGATATTGTACTTAAAAAGGATCAGCCTACCGGTAAGCTGACGCGAGGAACGGTGAAAGATATTTTGACCAATTCCCCGCGTCATCCGCATGGAATCAAAGTGCGTTTGGCAGACGGACAGGTTGGGCGTGTCAAACATATCGTAACGAACGAAGGCTAGAGCTTTGGGCTGAGGAGGAATGAAGATGAACCAGGCAACGGCATGGTCTAAAAATGATCGCTACCCGCTTGTTTTACTTGTATTGCTGGCGCTTGCCCTCATTTGGTCCTTGATTCGCCCGGTGGATTATTTTACATGGGTACTGGAAGTTCTACCCGCGGTTTTGGGAGCTGTGCTGCTGACGGCTTTGTACCGTAGATTTCGGTTTACCAATCTGGTATACACCCTAATCTGGCTGCACGCATTGATCTTGATTGTCGGTGGACATTATACCTATGCCGAAATGCCACTGTTCAACTGGATCCGGGATACGTTCGGACTGGAGCGCAATTATTATGATCGACTTGGGCATTTTGTACAAGGTTTTGTACCTGCACTCATTGTCAGGGAAGTGCTGTTGCGTAAAACGGCCTTGGGAAGCGGGAGCTGGCTCACTTTCCTCACGGTTAGTGTGTGTCTTGCGATCAGCGCTGTGTACGAGCTGATTGAGTTTGCTGTAGCCAAGGCAACCGGAACGGCAGCAGAAGCCTTTTTGGGCACACAGGGAGATGTATGGGATACCCAATGGGATATGCTTCTTGCGTTCATCGGTGCCTTGACCGCAGTGATTTTGTTGAGTGGGGTACATAACAAGCTGCTGAAACAATTAAGGTATTAGCAGAATTTATTTACCTCGCTTTTATCATGCTATCTGGAATTTCGCTGTTTTTGAAGGCTACATTCGCGTCATGGGACGGCTGTCGAGGTGTAGGGTTGCTGCGTCCATGTAGCTGTCCAGTAGCCGTTCAAAAATACGGTCCCACGTCTGCTTCAGGCTGTAGGCTCTACCCGCTCTGGACATAGAATCGCGAAGTGAGGCATCCTCGTACAACAGGTGTACAGCTTTGGCAAAGGCAGCGGCGTCCCCAGCAGGACACAATAGTCCTGTTTTTCCATGGATTAGATTATCTTTTACCCCGCCTTCATTGGCACCGACCACAGGTGTACCGCTCGCCATAGCCTCCAGTACAACGTTGCCGAAGGTTTCCGTGGTGGAAGGGAAGAGAAATACGTCGGCTGCGGCGTAGAGTTCAGCTAATTCCGGCCCTTTCACAAAACCAAGCCAGTGGACTGCATGCTCCGGTACCCCTATATCCGCTGTAGTTTTGACCTTATACAATGGACCATCTCCTGCAATGACCAGCACAGAGGCTGCGCGGACGTCGTCGGGTAACTGGAGATAGGAATCCAGTAACGTGTCTATCCCCTTTTCCGGTGCAAGCCTGCCCACATACAAAATAACAAATGCATCTGCATGAACGCCCCATTTCCTCCATACTGCATTACGGTCCACCTTTGGTTGAAATCGGTCAGTATCAATGCCTCTACTCCAGATTTCGAGCTGCCCCATTCCTTTATTGCGCAACAATTCCATGGTTGATTGAGAAGGGACATACACCCTTTCGCAATGTCTGTGAAACCAGAGCATGTATTTCCATAACGCAGGTTCAAGCCAGCGAAGCTTGTAATATTCGAGGTATTTATCAAAGTGGGTGTGATATGAGGCGACGAGTGGAATATGGTGTTTGGCTGCGTAGCTTGTTCCATACAGGCCAAGGTTAAACGGAGTAGCGACATGAATCAAATGCGGGGAAAAGGCTGACAGACGCTCGTTGATCTGTTTGGCGTTGGGGATCGCAAGTCTGCATTCCCGGTACAATAAAAAGGGAATACTCCGAAATCGCTCCACACCCGGCCCAGAGGGCAGATGATGGTCTGCCTCCGGTGCGAAGACGAGCGTAGATACTCCATGTGTCTCCAGATAGCCAATCCATCGTTCCAGGGTCAGAGCAGCGCCATTCACGTCAGGCGTATACGTGTCCGTAAATAATGCAACTCGAAGCATGCCTTCATTCCTCCTCCGCCATTCTCATTTATCCTATGACGTTCCAGGGGAGTCCGCTTGGAGGCTCCGGCTTTTATTGTGTCATGATTTTGTTTACGGGCTTGCCGGGTTTTGTAAAAGCTGGCCCGCGGACGGGCGCTTTTCTCGGAACATTCTGTAATAGACGAGGGAAGACAAAATATAGAAAACACCTGTCATGCTAAATGTGATGGCATAGCCCCAGTAGTTGCCATAAGTTGTAACCAAATAGGCTTGTACAGGTCCCATACCTGCGGTGCCTAGCATCCAGGTCGTCTGGAGAATGGAGTTGGCAATGCCACGATTTTTATCTGACACACGTTCGACGAGAATGGCGGTTTGCAGCGGATTGGCTGCATTCATTAGCGCTTGCCTGAATAGAAAGCTGATGGAAGCGATCCATAGCACGTTCGTAAAGCCTGTAATGAGAAGGAACGGTAGCGAAAGCAGTTGGAAGCCAACTACAGCTCTGACCAGTCCTATTCGGCTACCGAGGGTAGGTCCGATCAACATGGAGAGGATGGTCATGAGCTGGCCGAGTGCAATCAGTAAACTCATTGCGCTGAGTGATACGGAGAAGCGGTTCGTAAAATACAAATTAAGATACGGGATGACCAGACCTGAACCTAACCCAAGAAAAAACTGGGCCAGAACAAATTGTCCAATAACCCGGCGATCAGAAGCAGCAGCAGGCGTCTCCGAGTCAGGTATATCGGATGTACTGTGCGGCGTATGTACTTGTTCTGTTTGGGGTGAAGATTCGGCAGGAGCTGGTGCTTCTAAGGTTGCCGTAGTTTTTGTGATGAATAATAGAGGAATAAAAGCGGTCAATGTTGCCATTCCTCCAAGGAACAGAGCAACCCGCAGACTGGATAGCGGTGTGATTCCCCACGTCTGCAGCCCATCTGCGAGTACACCACCCCCGAAGCTGCCTAGGACTTGGGCTGCCAGTACAAGAGCTGAGTAATAGCTGAATATTTTTAAGCGTTGGGCTTTACTTATGCTTTCCGCTAAGAAAGGCACAGCCAGCACCTGAATAAAGGCGGCGAATACACCTGAGATTACGGCAAATACCAACATGCTTCCACTGGTATCTGTAAAGGTACGGGCGAGAAAGGCCAGGCCGCTGAATAACGCGCCGATGACCAGCATATTTTTGCGGCTCGTCCGATCGCCCCAAAATCCGACCGGAATGAACAGCAACGCCGTCGCTAGCGCCTGCATGCTGACCACTTGGCCGTTCATATCATCGTCAAAGCCAAGCTTTTGGATATACAGGTTGTACAGCACAGAAAACATTCCCGTACCCATCTGGTACAGCAGATTGGCCATAAAAAACAATCGGATATTACGCGGCCACTTTCGGGGCTCTTCTAACATTTTGCTAATCCATGACACGATGAGTTCCTCCTGTGACGTTGTTGCAAATAAGTTAATTCTGTTGATATGTATTCTATCAGGAACTGTACATTTCATAAATATTCCTGATCTCCGATTGTTTTGGGTAATAATAAAGCATGGACTTTACATTGAATTTTCATTATAGTAATTCGGTATGAATAAATTTGAAAGGTAAGCAGGAGGGATGGCTTTGGCTTTTGGAGCACGGGTGTTAAAAACGGGAATCGCAGTGACGCTCGCCCTTTTTCTGAGCACGCTTTTGAACACCCATTCGCCTGTGGGGGCAGCGATAGCCGCTATTTTTGCCATGCAACCGTCGATATATAGGTCGTGGCGTTATTTTCTGGATCAACTCCAAACAAGCACACTAGGTGCAATCATGGCGTTGCTGGGCGGAATGGTATTTTCGAATGAGCCGATTGCAGTCGGGCTGGTATGTGTATTGGTACTTATGATATGTCTGAAAATAAATATGGCTGATACGGTTGGATTGACACTTGTGACCGTTGTTTCTGTAATGGAAGCCTCAGGAGACTGGAAATTTGCGGTGACCCGCTTTGCACTCACTTTGATTGGGATTGTGTCTGCTTTTGTCATCAATGTTAGCGTTTTTCCCCCGAAACCGAAAAGGCAGTTTATTAATCAGATTCAAAATGTATTTAACAGCATGTCTTTGTTGCTGCGTACTGCCATTTCCGATGAGATTAAGGAGTCTGTCTTTAAAGAGGAAAAAGGAAATCTGGAGGGAGCTATTAAATCGCTGTCGGACAAATATCATTTGTTCGAGGAAGAGCAGAAGAAACTCAAGCGCTCTAAGTTTAGTCAAACGAGACAAATGGTAGTATACAAACAAATGCTCGGAAGTTTGCACAAAGGATATGAGGTACTGGATGCAGTGGAAAGGCACTACTTCCAGTCTTTAAGGCCAAAGGGAACGGATGCTTTTTTTGACAGTCATCTGGAGCTACTGATTCGTTTTCACGAGCATGCTCTACTGAAATTCGAAAATAAGCTAAAACCGAATGAGGACGAAAGTGAATTGTTTCAGCAAGCCAACGGCGAATTTATGAAGCATGCGATTACACGTTTTGACCATTGTCAGGAGGGAATGCTGCGGCTTTCCATTGTAGCTGCGGCGATGTACGACTATGGTCATCAGCTGGAGAGGCTGAGCAGACTGGCCGATCATATTCATCCTGTGGAAGAGAGCAGATAGGCGAATTTCCTAAAAGAAAAGCGACCGCATTCATCAATCAGATGGCTGGTCGCTTTTTTATGTAATGAATTCAATTATGTAAGAACAGGTTAATAGAAGGTTGCCAGAACGCACAAAAAAAGCCCGCTGGTTGCGAACAGGGACTGAACTTGATACAATAGAGGATGCTCTGTTTTATGGTGAAACCATATGCATAAGTTGTGAATTACACTTCTTGTTATATTATAGCATGCTTCAAAGGATTAGTCAATTTTCCCGGATCAGGGGGATGCCGCGAGTATGCCCGGGTCCATAATAGAGCATAGTTTGTACGCAAGGGAGCCCTGCGTGGAGCAGGAGGAAACGGAACAGGAGCGATGTCAGTGACTACTGAACAGCAATGGAATGAAGAACAACGAAGAGTAGAAGATGTGACCGCAGTAATTAGCGGGCGTATTCGGAAGCTAGAGACAGAGGTTGGTTCTGTGCGCGGAGATGTCGTCGATATGCGTAAAGACTTCTGGGATGAGGTAACGATCAATTTCAGTGAGGCGGATGATGTGGGCGAGACGTCCACCAGTTTGCGTCAGCAGTCTGAGATTTTGTCTGAGCGGGAACGAAGACACAAGCATTCTACAGAGGCGTTAGGTCGTTTGAAAAAGTTACTTGATTCACCGTATTTTGCACGCATTGATTTTGCTGAGGAAGGGCAGACTGCGGAACGTGTTTATCTGGGGATTGCCTCCCTGCTGGATAATCAAGATGAGGAGTTTCTGATATACGACTGGCGCGCGCCTATTTCCAATCTTTATTACGATAACATGCCGGGGCCCGCTTCATATAAGACCCCGGCAGGGGAGATGGAAGGGGAACTCACGCTTAAGCGCCAATTCTCGATCCGTGATGGACAGATCCGTTTTATGTTCGATACAGGGGTGACGATTGGAGACGAACTTCTTCAAGCAGTATTGAGCCGCAGCTCGGATGCTCAAATGAAAAGTATTGTCGCTACCATCCAAAAGGAGCAGAATCGCATCATCCGTGATGATCGAAGTCGGATGCTCATTGTTCAGGGGGCGGCGGGAAGTGGCAAAACCTCTGCTGCGCTTCAGAGAGTAGCGTATTTACTGTATAAGTACCGGGATCGCTTACGAGCGGATCAGGTCGTGTTATTTTCGCCTAACCCGATGTTCAACAGTTACGTATCGACAGTATTGCCTGAATTGGGTGAGGAAAATATGCTTCAGGCCACGTTTCAGGAATATTTGGAGCGGCGTTTGGGCCGGGAGTTTCAGTTAGAAGATCCATTTGAACAGCTGGAATATGTGCTTTCAGCGTCGTTACAGCTTGGGTATGAAGCCAGGCTGGAGGGTATCCGCTTTAAGTCGTCCAAGACATTCTTACATGTGATTACAGGCTACAAGACGTATTTGGAAAAGGAGGGAATGCGTTTTAAACCCATCCGCTTTCAGGGACGTGAGGTGGTTTCAGTAGAGCAAATGGCACGCAAGTTTTATGAATTCGACTCTACGGTGCGGCTGGCGAACCGATTGGAACTGCTGCGGGATTGGATGCTCAAAGAGCTGGCCCGCTTTGGTAAGGAAGAATGCTCCGCCCCATGGGTGGATCAACAGATGGATCTGATGGAGCCGGAGGATTATCAGCGTGCCTATAACCGCATGCGCCGTAAATCCAAGAATAAGGGCGATACCTTCGACGATTTTACGCGTGAAAGAGAAATATTGGCGCGTATGGTGGTCAGTGACCGCTTAAAGCCCCTGCGCAAATGGATTAAGGCGCTTCGCTTCGTAGATACGACCCGGCTCTACAGCGAGCTGTTTATGAACGAGACGCTGCTGAGCCAACTGGCGAATCATGCAGAGCTGCCCGTCAGCTGGGGTGAAATTAGTCGACAAACCCTGGAACGAATTCAGGCTGGGGAGTTAGCGTATGAGGATGTGACACCCTTTTTATATTTGCGTGAGTTGATGCTGGGTTTCCGTTCTAATAGCAACATCCGTCACGTGTTTATTGATGAGGCACAGGACTATTCCCCATTCCAACTGGCTTTCTTCAAGCGCTTATTTCCACAGGCTAAAATGACGGCACTGGGTGATTTTAATCAGGCTATCTATGCCCATGCCTCGGTGCTTCAGGATGCAGAGCCATTGTATGACTTGTATGGTGCAGATCAGACCGAAATGATTTCCCTGACACGAAGCTATCGCTCAACACAGGAGATTGTGGAATTTACCCGGGAAATGGTCGCTGGGGGAGAGCACATTGTGCCGTTTAATCGTAAGGGTGAGAAGCCTCTTGTAACCGAGGTGCATTCGCGTGAAAAGTTGCATCAACAGATAGCTGGGAATGTCACAGAATTGTTGGCAGAAGGGTATGAATCCATTGCGGTGATTTGTAAAAATGCTGACGAAAGCGCGGCAGCCTACGAAGCGCTGGAAGGAAAGCTGTCAGTGAAGCCAAAATTAATTAAGAAAACAACTCCCGCTTTTGAAAAGGGGATTCATATCATTCCGGCCTACCTGGCAAAAGGCGTGGAATTCGATGCGGTCCTGATTTATGACGGATCAGCGAAACAATACCAGCGTGAGAGTGAGCGTAAGTTATTCTACACCGCCTGTACGCGAGCGATGCATCTGCTGCATATTTATAGCATAGGGGAGATTACGCCATTCGTGAGTTTACGGGATTCGGATACGTATACTCGCAAAGTGGAAGAAAGTGATCGTGTTCTATAGAGAGGACATTGGCAATCAGCTGGGGGCAAATACCTTAGAAACCCATGCGATGCTTGAATAGATGTAGAGTTGGCTGGCATTATGGAGCGTATTCCAGTAACATAAGCAAATAAGAAAAACAGGTAAGAAGCATAAACGGAGGTTACAAACGTAATGGACATGAAGAGTGTATTTCAACGCCCGCCGCTGGCGGACTGTGTACCCGAGCTGGTGGCTACAGCTAGAGGGGAGCGCAAGGCATCGCTGGTGATCCGCGGAGGAACGCTGGTCAATGTGGTATCGGGCGAATTGCTGCCAGGCATGTCTATTGCTGTGCAAGGTTCTCGTATCGCTTACGTCGGTAGGGACGTCAGTCATACGATTGGAGAAGACACCATAATCATTGAAGCCGAAGGCCGCTATATGGCACCGGGGTTACTGGACGGACATTGTCACATCGAAAGCACACAGCTGACCGTAACTGAGTTCGCTAAGGCTGTACTGCCGCTGGGAGTGACGGGTGGTTTTTTTGACCCGCATGAAATTTCCAATGTACTGGGTCTAAAAGGGCTTCGTCTGATGCTGGACGAAGCACGTACGACACCGCTGGCTGCTTACATGCAGGTGGCTTCTTGCGTGCCGTCCACAGGTCCGGAACTGGAAACGACGGGTGCCTCCTTCGGCCCGGCGGAAGTCGCAGAGGCGTTAAGCTGGGGCCCGGATATGATCGGGCTGGGCGAAGTCATGAATTTCCCTGGTGTCGTCTATGGAGACGATGTGATGATCGGGGAAATTCAGGCCACGCTGCGCGCGGGCAAGGTGGCGGATGGCCATTTTACATGGGCCTCCGATGATTGGCGTCTGCCGGTCTATGCAGCCGCGGGAATTACGGGCGACCACGAGTGTGTCACGCCCGAGGATGTAGCCGAGCGTATCCGACTCGGCATGTATGCCAAGATGCGGCAAGGCTCCGCATGGCATGATGTGGCCGAGACGATCCGAGCCAGCACGGAAATGGGTCTCGACACGCGCCGCATGATGCTGGTAACGGATGACCGCAGCGCAGAATCCTTGCTCCATGAAGGACAGATGGATTTCGTCGTGCGTCATGCCATTGCACAGGGCGTCAAGCCCGTAACCGCGTTTCAGATGGCCACGCTGAATACGGCAGAGCGCTTCGGCGTGGCACGGGATATCGGAGCGATCATTCCGGGTGCGATTGCCGACATTATTTTGCTTGATGGCCGATTGGCCGAAGTGAATGTGACGGCTACCATCGCAGCGGGCCAGCTGGTGGCCGAGCACGGTCAAATGGTCGCCGATTGGGACGGCTTCGATTATCCTGCGGAAGTGATGGACACCGTCCATCTGGGGCGAGAGCTGAGTGCTGCAGATTTCCGCATTGCGGCTCCAGTACAGGAGGGGGATGTACCTGTACGAGTGATTCGTGTTACGGAAAATCACGTGGACACGAAGGAAGTGCGGATGACCGTTCCGGTCCGTAATGGAGAAGTCACGGCAGATTCTGCACAGGATTTGTGCAAAATAGCCGTTTTCGAGCGCCATCATGCCAGTGGCAGTCACGCGGTTGCACTTGTAACAGGTGTAGGCTTCACCGAGCCGGCTGCGATTGCCATGACCGTCGCGCATGATAGCCACAACCTGCTCGTCATTGGTAATGATGACGAGCTCATGACCCAGGCGGCGAAGCAGGCTGTTGCCCTGCGTGGTGGCGTGGTCGTCGTATCCGCCTCGGGTGAGACGCGCTTCCCGCTGCCTATCGCCGGGCTGATGTCCCCAGCTCCGTTTGCAGAGGTGGCTGCGCAGTCCGAAAGTATCAGCCGGGCGCTTCAGCAATCCGGCTGCATGCTGAACAACGCGCTGATGACACTGTCACTGCTCGCACTGGTCGTTATCCCTGAAATCCGTCTGTCGGATCAGGGGCTTGTCGTGATCGGAGCGGATGGCATCCGCAAGGTATCTCTTTTCGTGGAAGAGGATGCTGCGGAAGTCTGATAGAACACGTCGCTGGGGGTTGTCCTGCAGGTCTGACCAGACCTGAGGGATAACCCCTGTTTTTCATATACGAAGCCAAAAAAGTTATCTTCGATTCCTTTATAAAAGTCAAGGAGAGGTGAGCAGATGCATCCCTATTATCGTTCATTAGAAAAGATGGCTCATCATGCCTCGATTATAGAGCAGGATTGGAACAGGTTTGTAGAGCAAACCCATGTGAAGCATATTCAGCAGGGAATTCGCCTTTTATCTTTTGGAGACGAAAAAAGTGTAATTAGAAAAAATCACATTATACAGTTGTGTTACTTATAATCTTCAGAAAACCGTTCTTCCCAGCGGTAAACATTAACTGATTAATGGATTTTCTTGCGGTATCGTTAAACAAATACCACTCATCTTTCGATACGTCATGAACTAAAATCTCTGGATATTCTGTTGAAAGTTCAGATGGAACAGGACTAATTAAAGAATAAATATCAAAACGAACTAAGCTTTTCCCTTTTTGGTCTAAGAAATCATATTGTGCATTTTTATAATAAGACCCAAATGTGTCAATAGTGAAGCTCCAAGAGTAGTTTGCAGGTGCTTCAACCTTTTCACCTATGTTTTTTGCAAAAATATTATAAATGGTTTCATTAAATGCATTTACATTAATTTGCTGAACTACGCCGCCCATAAACATATGGTATTCATATTGCAATGCTTTTACTTGTACACCGTCTATGAACAATGGTTTAGTATCAACAGTCACTGCAAAGTTGTTGTAATTGACATTACAGCCAAACGTCTCTGCAATAAAACGAAGTGGAACATATATGCGATTATTTTTCGTGTATGGTTTTACATCAAGCAGTATCTTTTCTCCGTTTTTTTTCGCGGTGTTTCTATTTATTGCTAATTTCACTTTCATATCGCTTTTAGCGAGAATAACCTCGGAATTGGACCACTCGACGCTAGCCCCCAAACTTTCACTAATAACACGTAGAGGTACCATTGTGCGTTTGTTCTTCATTTCGGGCTTCACATCGGATGTAGTAGTCACACCGTCAACTTTGATTTGATTTTCTGCTGCATAAGTAGTGGACGATGAAATAAATAAAAAAATTGTAAGAAAAGCCCCAAAGAAAGCTTTTTTCATAAATGATTGCTCCTTTCTTGGTTTAATTTGTTGCGAGCAATTTTACCCCATATTAAGACGCAACTGGATAAAGATCGTTGCGCTGTCCTGTCTGTTAACTTAACGTAACAACCAGTTTGTACTATTCAATTAACTTCCTTCATTTACCAATGGAAAATTTCTAACCTTCCCGGGGAATTATGTCGATAACATTGAATATTATTCATAAATTTTATCAAAGTAAATCCTTAGGGGGAAAGTTAATGAGAATACAGCTAAAAGTTGCGATTTCTCTAGCATGTTTAATGATGTTTATAGGTTGTTCAGCCTCACCAGTATCACAGCAGACAACCAAGATTACACTTTTGAATTCCAAAAGTGAAATAAAAACTCAATTAGAAGAAGTAGCAAAACAATACAATCAAGAGCACCCCGGAGTATCTTTGGAGATTATTACCGCTCCTGAGGGGACGTCTGCATATCAAAAGCTGATGTCGATGTACGGCTCAGGAAGTCCCGCTACCATGTCGATGCTGGATCCTGGGGATGCTCAGCAATTTCTGGATAAAGCCGTTGATTTAAGCAAAGAAAAGTGGGTAGCTGATACGATAGAAAATGGACTTGACGCCGTTAAGAAAAGTGATGCTGTGCTGGGGTTTCCATTTGCAGTGGAAGGCTACGGATTAATTTACAATAAGAAAGTGCTGGACAAAGCAACAGGTGGGGCTTTTGATGCTTCCTCGGTAAAAAGTAGAAGCAACCTGAACTCATTAATGGCTAAGATTCAGAAGACGGGAGTAGCACCGGTCATGCTTTCACCAATGGACTGGTCTCTCGGCTCTCATCTTTTAGCTTTGTCTTATTCTGTTCAGCCTGGGGGTTTTCCGGAGTTTGTTAAAGGTATGCAGGATAACTCCATAGACATGTCCCAAAACAGTGTGATGTCTGGATGGGTACAAACTTTAGACCTACTCAAGGATAACAGCATCAATAAGCATTCGCCTTTGGACAGCACGTATGACGATGGAGCTAAAGCATTAGGAGAGGGAAAAGTGGGGCTTTGGTTTATGGGCAACTGGGCTTGGGCGGGGATTAAGAGCAATGATACAGCAAATGAGGAATACGGTTTTTTGCCCCTTCCGTTAAGCGATAATACGGATGACCCTAACAATGCTAAGATTACAGTCGGTGTAACAAAGTATATTTTCATTGACTCCACAGCTACCACACCTCAGGAGCAAGAGGAAGCAAAGAAGTTTCTGAACTGGCTGGTATACGACAAGTCCGGACAAGATTTTCTTGTAAACAAGGCTAATACGGTACCCGCGTTCAAAAATATTGATTTAGAGCCTGCCGATCCTTTGGGAAGATCAATCAAGTCGTATATCTCGAGCGGAAAGACGCTGCCGTTTATGTCAACCCTTCCACCTGATCATGGGGCCATCACAGGAGCATCTATCCAAAGCTACATCAGTGGAAAGATAGATAAGGCTGAGCTGTTGCGCCAAATACGCATATATTGGAAAGCTCAGCAGTGATGACACGAGACCAGTCACGGGAGGAAGATAAAGATGTTTAAATTAACGTTAAAGAAAAAAATAATTAGTGCAGCGCTCATACTGGTTATCGTACTTTCCCTTTCAAGTGTTATAGGCGTCATTAAGATGTCGGAAATGGGAGAGGCTTCTGACAAGGTAAATAACAGGTCTTTACCCGCGGTTATTCTTCTTCAGGGTATGGATAAGCAGATTACAGAAATCGATAGACTCACCGTTCGATTGATACTTGAAGAGGATGCGGCTGTTCGCAGCACTTATCAAGAAGAACTAACCAAAGCTACTGCTTCAATGGATAAGAGTGTAAATGAATATCAAAGTTTAGCCTCTACGGCAGAGGAAAAAGAACTGTTCACCAACTTTTATGGTCAGTGGGCAATGTATCTTCGCCATCTCAAAGTGGTTTCCGCTGCCATGGAAGAAAACGACAAAGTGATGGCCTACATGATCATTCATGGAAATTCTTCTATTTATAAGGCAGCATTAGACGATGTAAATAAACTGAAGCTACTTAATGAGCAGTACGCTACTGATGCCGCTAATCAATCGAGTCAATCTTACCATTCAGGTAGAATTTTAATGATTTCTCTGACGATCATATGTACGATACTTGGAATCATTGGTTCTTTTTTACTGGCTCAATCGTTCACTAAGCCCATATTAAAGATAGCGGAACAGATAAAGCTGGTAACGAGGGGGAACCTGCAAGTGGAACCCCTTAGTATCCGATCAAAAGATGAGGTCGGGGAACTGGCATCCGATTTTAATGAAATGTGCGATTCACTGCGTAACCTTTTAAAAGAAGTCGTGGATAACTCTCTACTGGTTGCCTCTACAGCAGAACAGTTAATGGCCAGTGCGGAACAGACAAGCATCGCTACCGAGCAGATAGCTATAAGTGCCACTCAAGTCGCAGAGGGATCTCAGACACAGCTTGCAGATATAGCTGAAACGCTGAATTACACGGTAGACGTTTCTAAAAGTGTAGACAACATAACCAATCGCTTTGTTCATGTGGCTAATCTCACAACCCAAGCACAAGAAAAAGCAAACAACGGGAAAACCCGAATGTCTTCGACTGTCTCCCAAATAAGAGATGTGCATACCAAGGTAACTCAATCCGCTGAAGTGGTAAATATTCTAGGTGAAAAGTCGGCGGAGATTAAACAGATCACAGCTATGATCAGTGATATAGCAGCCCGAACCAACTTGCTTTCACTAAATGCGAGTATAGAAGCTGCAAGAGCGGGAGAGCAGGGGAAAGGGTTTGCGGTTGTTGCTTTTGAAGTACGCAATTTGTCGGCACAAGCAAGTGAAGCAACAGCCAAGATCTCTTCTCTGGTCAACGAAATTACCTTAAGAACAAACGAAGTCGTGCTTTCAATGAACGAAGGTGTTCAATCTCTAAATGAAGGTATGATGCTTGTCGAAGGTGTCGGTAACGTCTTTTCTGAGATTGTAGGTGCCGTTGAAGAAGTGAGCGGTGAGGTGGACACTGCGGCTGTAGAAGCAAGATCTGTAAATGAAGGAACCGTTTCTATGGTGGAATCTATGAGAAAAATTGCTGAAATCTCCGAACGTGCAGCCGATTCTACTCAAACAGTCGCAAGCGTGGTCGAGGAAACTACCGCTTCCATGCAGGAAGTGTCTGCAGGTGCTAACATGCTTGCCAAGCGGGCGGAAGAGATGAATCAGACGGTGTCGGTATTCAAGATTTAAAATAAGCTTCAAATTAACTGGAGTTAAGAGCGGCAGCCTTGGACGAGAAAAACAAGTCCTAGACTGCCGCTGTTCTGTTAAGCTCAAACCATTAGATTACGAATGAACTGCTTCAGCTTTTTTGTTTGCTCTTTTCAAATCTTGTTTACGGCGTTCCTCCAGATACCGTTCCCCATTCTTCTTGTCTGCTGTCAGTGTAAAGCAGGATATGATGGTGAACAGGCCTGCAATGGAACCCAGAATTACATAGGTAATCGGGAAATTTAATACTTCATACATATGCCCCACAATGGGCGAGAAAATGGAAACCACCAGGGAGCCCATAAACAAATACAGCAGGTACATGGTGGAGGACAGGCGCTGGTCAAAGTTAACGGTAATATATTTGAAGATGGCTACCAGAATAAGCGGTTTCTCCAGGGAGTGAATCATCTTCATTGCAGCGACCCATATGGAACCGAATGGCAACGAAGAGCCGATAATACGCAAAGACATAATCGACCCGGCAATAATTAATGCCCATTTGGCGGTCGTTTTGTTTACAAACCAAGGGGTAACGAAAAGGAACACAAATTCCAGGAAAACTTGCACAGCGCTCAAATCGCCAAGGAATTGATTTCCTTCCGCTTTGGAACTGAACTGCGATACGAAGTATGTGGCAAACTGTTGGTCATATACCTCATAAATTTGGGTCACGCCAACCATGAATAGCATAAGAAACCAGAACTTTTTGGTACGTACGAGATGCAGTACATCAATTAGCTTCAACGATTCTGTTTTCTGCTGCTCCTGTCCGGAAATTTCGACTTTGGTCAGGAAGATGCAGATCATGGCAACAATGGCAGATACCGAGGCGATCCAGAAGGTCAGATTTACATTGATATTGATGACCCGTCCAGCAACAAAAGTAGCCGCCGCCCATCCGAGCGAACCCCACATACGAACCCGTCCGTATTCAAAGCCATATTTACGCGAAACTTTGTCCATATACGAATCGACGACACCGTTACCTGCATTAAACACCAGGCCGATAAATAGCGCACCAACAATGGCACCAATGACGAACTGCGTTTGAAGCAATGGACCGTACACATAGATAAAAAAGGGTCCGACGAGCAAAAGGATTGTAAAGAGTATGTACAGCAGATGTTTTCTCAAGCCCAGCTTGTCAGATAAGTAACCGAACAGGGGCTGCATGATCAAGGCGACGATTGAATTAGCCGCGTATAGAAATCCCGTGTAGGTTTGTGAAATTCCCAGGCTTTGTCCCAGCCAAATGACAAAAAAAGACATGGCGGCAGACCATGTAAACAGATAAGCGAAGTTAAAAATACTCAAAGACCAATAGTTGCGTTTTGCCAAATTCATCATGTTTAAGCACCCCTTTAAATTGTAGCGGCTCAAATTGTATACAACGTCAGTATGCATTGTCTGTACTATTAATTGTAAGGATTATTCAGATGCTTCCATAGGGCATTTTCCCAAGATTTCCTGTGCTTATTACAATCAGTTGATAATTCGAATAAAACAGCCGATCCTGATATGGATTAAATATGGTAAAATATACAAAACAGATTATGTATTACTCTTTCGAACAGAGATGAAGAATGCGTATGATTTTAAAGAAATCTAACATAGCGAACGCTTGAGAGTTAACTCACTTTCTTTATCCAAAAGCAACCAGGCAGCTCTTGATGTAAGCGATATGACGGTAACATGAGAATATGCTGTTACATGGGTGTTTGAACTAATTAAAAACTTTTACGAGACCTACCAGGTGTGTGTAACTACATCTACGTCTTGTAAGAAATAAGTCCTAAGTGTAAAATTCCCTTATAGTTCATTAAGCTCACTAAGTAGGAGGAGAAACATAGGGTAGCATCATAATTGTAAAAGCAAGGGGATGAAGTGATTCATTTTGCAAGTACAAAGTTACTTGAAACAGTGATCGTATATAGAGTATTGTGTAACGACGAGTTAAGACGAAACCCACTCACCCTAAAGGCACAGGTTATCACCCTACACTAGTCAGAAGGGGGGAGCGGATGGCTGTCCCTGATTGGTGATGGCATTTAGATCGAACTGAGCATTATTTGTGAAAAGCACCAGATTACATACTCTAGGCAATCAGATACCGTTCTTTGGATGCAACATGGGCTACGTCCCTATTAACATATATTATACAAATTAAAGAGAAAACGAATAAAAACAAAATGTTGTGAATTCGTAGTTGGAGGATTTATTATGTCGAAAAGTGTTTCTTCGTCCTTTATTATCATTATAGGATCAATGCTATTTGCCTTATTTTTTGGTGCAGGGAATCTAATCTTTCCACCTATGCTTGGGCAAATGGCTGGAAAGAATGTATGGATAGCCAATGCAGGTTTCTTGGTTACTGGAGTTGGCTTACCATTACTAGCCGTCACAGCCTTTGTTTTTTCGGGCAAAAGCAATTTGCAAACTTTAGCGAGTCGTGTACATCCTGTATTCGGCATTGTCTTTACAACTATTCTTTATCTAGCCATCGGGCCTTTATATGCAATTCCTAGAACCGGTAGTGTGTCATTTGAAATTGGAGTAAAACCTTTTTTTTCAAACAATGCAGATCATCCTGTCGCACTTTTTGTATTTACTATCCTTTTTTTTGCAGTTGCATGTTTGTTATCACTTAATCCTACAAAAATTATTGATGTAATCGGAAAGTTTTTAACACCCATTAAATTGACATTCATTGGATTACTTGTGATTGTAGCTATTATTCACCCAATAGGAAAGTTCCAAGAACCTGCGGAGGGTTATACATCGAATGTCTTTTTCAAAGGCTTTCAAGAGGGTTATTTAACATTGGACGCTCTTGTAGCCTTTATTTTTGGAATTATCATTGTGAATGCAATTAAGGATAGAGGAGTTACTTCCAAAAAAGAGTTGATGATCATTTGTGCCAAAGCGATAGCAATTGCGGTTATACTCTTAGCTTTTATCTATACGTCTCTTTCATACATGGGAGCTTCTAGCGTTGAAAAATTGGGTGTTTTAGGAAATGGGGCTGAGGTGTTAGCTAAGGTTTCCTCCTATTATTTTGGATCTTATGGTTCTATTCTATTAGGCTTAATGATTACAGTAGCGTGTTTAACGACAAGTGTGGGGCTTATCACTTCCTGCTCTTCCTTTTTTCATGGATTATTTCCAAAAGTCTCTTATAAAAGAGTTGCTCTCATGTTATCTATATTTAGTACCCTTGTAGCTAACATAGGTTTAACTCAGCTCATTAAGGTTTCAACGCCAGTATTAATGGCAATATATCCTATTGCTATTTCTCTGATATTTTTAACTTTTTTACATCCCGTATTTAAAGGAAGGTCAGAAGTATATCAAGGCAGTTTGATATTAACTTTTATCATTAGTTTATTTGATGGCTTGAATGCTGCTGGAATAAAAATTAATGTAATTAATGATTTTTTCACTCATCTTCTTCCATTATATAATGTAGGGTTAGGGTGGTTAATTCCCTCTGTTTTAGGAGGCGTAGCTGGCTACATATTTACTAAGTTAAGAGGAAGAAAAATAATTTTAGTACTTATGAAGCCCAAAAAAAATAAATGATTTATCCTATGCATATTAGTCTGTTATATAAGGGACAGCAAGCGCCTGATCTGCTTCGTGCTGCTTACGGTACTGCGAAGGGGTCAGGCCGTTCCATTTTTTAAAGGTCGCAATAAAATAGCTTAGATTGTCAAAACCAACATCCAGCGCAATATCAACCACTTTGCGATCACTTTGCTCCAGCAACCTGCAAGCCTTTTGAATCCGATGATAGTTAATATATTCTACCGGGCTTTTCTGAACCATCTGCTTAAAAAAACGGCAAAAATGCCCCTCACTCATTCCAATCTCATCTGCGATCTCCCGTAAACGTATAGGCTCATGAGCATGACTGTTAATATACACCAGCGCTTTTTTGATCCGTTCAACTTTATTGCGTTGCCCTGCCATAATCACATCCTCTCCGTTAGCGGGGGTCATGTGTGGGTACAGACAGGCGATCATGCTATAGAGCTGCGCCTTGGTCGCCAGTTCACGGGCAGGCGCATTCTGCTCATGGCTGGTGATAATGTGTCGCAATGCAGCCAGCACCTCTTGCTCCCAGGGCTGCACGCCACGAATGTGAGGGGGAGGGACAAGCTTTTTACTGATAAATGGGTCAATAAACTGCGTTTGCACCGTATCCTGCGTGCGGCTGTGCAGCATGTCGGGGTGAAACACCACCGCAGAAAATACGCAACGAGCGCTTTTTTGTAAATAACCTGCGTGAAGCTCGCCGCTGTTGACAAAAAGAGCTTCACCTTCGTTCACCTCCGTATAGACCATATCCGTCTGAAATATGGCGCTCCCCTGTTCCACTACGATAAACTCCATCTCCTCATGCCAATGGGACTCCAGTACACTATTTCCATTTAGCTGCTCTACGCTCGGATATACGCTGACCGGATACATGGGATTGCCGTGAATTCGATTTTCCCGCAACATTTCTCTTTGCATTTCTATGACTCCTTTTCCGCAAACTGATTTATATATAAAACATCAAAATATTGATACAATACGTCAAAATAAAAGAAGTAAACCCTTACATAAATCAATATTATTATAGTAAGGATTTCGAAAAAATCCAACAAGCGATTTGGGATTAAGAAAATAAAGATTGAAGCGGAGGAAGAAACAGATGAAATTTACTGATGGCTATTGGATGGTTCGCAAGGGCTATGAAATACAAAATCCTGCTGAAATCCGTGATATTGTGACGGACGATGCTTCCATGACGGTATATGCAGCCACCCACCGGATCGAGCATAAAGGAGATACACTGAACGGAGCGTTGCTGAAAGCGACCTACAGCTCGCCTATGCCGAATGTCATTCAGGTGCGTCTGAACCACCATAAGGGACGGGTGCATCAGGGACCGAATTTTGAAATTCACACCTTGCCAACAGAGGTAGACATTACGGTGGATGAGGACGTAGCGGTACTGAAAAGCGGCGATCTGAGTGTGCGAGTCGGCCGTGGGAAGAGCTGGGATGTAGGCTTTTATGTCGAAGATCGCAAAGTCACAGGCAGCGGACATCGGGGACCAGGCTATATTACAGACCTGCAGGATCAGCCTTTTTTCCGGGAACAGCTGGAGCTGGGCATTGGTGAGTACGTATACGGACTTGGAGAGCGTTTCACTCCATTCGTAAAAAATGGCCAGGTAGTTGATATCTGGAATGAAGATGGCGGGACTAGCAGTGAGCAGGCATATAAAAACATTCCATTCTATCTATCTAATAAAGGGTATGGTGTGTTCGTCAACCATCCAGAAAAGGTATCCTATGAGATTGCATCGGAAAATGTATCAAAGGTTCAGTTTAGCGTCTCCGGCGAATCGTTAGAGTATTTTATTATTGGTGGAGCTAACCCTAAAGAGGTACTGGACAATTACACCAAGCTGACGGGTAAGCCTGCATTACCACCAGCCTGGACCTTTGGTTTGTGGCTGACCACTTCGTTCACGACAGATTATGATGAAGCGACAGTGAACCATTTTGTGGACGGGATGGCTGAGCGAGATCTGCCACTCTCGGTATTCCATTTTGACTGCTTCTGGATGAAGGAATACCAATGGTGCGATTTCCAGTGGGATCAAGATATGTTCCCAGACCCGGAAGGCATGCTGCAGAGATTGAAAGCAAAGGGCCTCAAAATTTGTGCATGGATCAATCCGTATATTGCGGAAAAATCCATTTTGTTCGATGAAGGTATGGAGAATGGTTATCTGGTCAAAACCGCCGATGGCAGCGTGTGGCAATGGGATATGTGGCAGGCGGGGATGGGGCTGGTTGACTTCACGAATCCAGCTGCAGTCGCATGGTACCAGGATAAGCTCAAGGTGTTGGTAGATCAGGGGGTGGATTGCTTTAAAACTGATTTTGGCGAGCGCATCCCTACCCATGTGGTATATCATGACGGCTCTGATCCAATGAAGATGCATAATTATTATACGCATTTGTACAACAAGGCTGTATTTGATGTGCTGGAGGAAAAGCTGGGTAAAAATGAAGCCGCGTTATTTGCGCGTTCCGCTACAGCCGGGGGGCAACAGTTCCCGGTTCACTGGGGCGGAGACTGCTCGTCGACGTATGAGTCGATGGCGGAATCCTTGCGAGGCGGTTTGTCGCTTGGTTTGAGCGGCTTCGGCTTCTGGAGCCATGATATTAGCGGCTTTGAGTTAACGGCTGCGCCGGACGTGTACAAACGGTGGGTACAATTCGGGCTTCTGTCCTCTCATAGCCGTTTGCACGGAAACGAATCCTATCGCGTGCCTTGGCTGTTTGATGAAGAATCAGTCGACGTGGTGCGCAGCTTTACAAAACTCAAATGCTCGCTAATGCCATACCTGTATCCTTCTGCTGTGGAATCCTCAGTAAAGGGACTGCCGATGATGCGGGCTATGGTATTGGAATTCCCGCAGGACCCAACCTGTGCAACGCTGGATCTGCAATACATGCTGGGGGATTCCATTTTGGTAGCCCCGATCTTTAATAAAGAAGGCAATGTGCAGTATTATGTACCAGAGGGTAAGTGGACAAATTTACTTACGAATGAGAGCGTGTTAGGTGGTCGTTGGGTTAACGAGCATCATGATTTTACAACTTTGCCTGTGCTCGTGAAGCCGAACACACTTTTGGCAATCGGTCATGAGAACAGTCGTCCGGATTATGATTATGCTGATCAAGTGGCGCTTCATTTGTTTGAACTTGGTGAGGGGCAACAGGCTCGAACGATTATCGTGAATACGTCAGGTGAAGAAGAGCTAACGGTTACTGCTAGCCGCAAGAATTCTGTCATTACGGTGAAGGCAGAAGGTGCTGTTAAACCATGGTCGATAGTCCTGCGCGGTATCCACGAGGCTGTTCAAGTGGAGGAAGGCAGCAGCCAGTCGGGAGAACAGGGTGTAATCATTACACCAGCTTCCAGCGGACAGCAAGAGCTTACGATTCACTTGGGCTAGGTAAGGCGCTAGAAAGTGGATGAAGTATGTCATAATGTAGCGATTATATGCAAAAAAAGGCTTGCCTGATCCAATAGGCAAGCCTTTTTTGATGCAGATTTTTGATAGAGACCAGTTGCAACTTTTAGCTTTGGTATTTATTTCTATTTATTCTGCTGGAGTAGCAGCGGTACAATATACTGCCGGAAAATATCTACAGGAGTCCTTTTCTTTTTAAATCTATCAGCGGTAACGACAACAACCATGTCATACGACGGGACGACAACAATATATTGCCCACCAAAGCCGAGAGCGTAAAAATAGTCCGTTTCAGTTCCTATCTCTGTTTCATCTGAAAAGGAAGAAGTCCACCAGTGCCAGCCGTAAAATGCCTTTTGTGGTTTGGCAGCAGGAAGAAACGGACGGGTTGAATATCGGACTGTCTCTGTTTGGATGATGTGCCGTCCTTCCCAGCCTCCTTGGTTCAGATAAAGCCGCCCGAATTTGAGCATGTCCATCGGCCTGAGATGCAGTCCGAATCCACCCGTATGAGTACCCTGAGGATCGGTTTCCCAATGATAGCTTTCGATACCGAGCGGTTGGAATAATTGCTGCTCGGCAAATTCAGCAACTGTTTGTCCAGAAACATTACGTAGTATGGTGGCCAAAAGTTGAGAACAGCCAGAACTGTATTCCATCCGCGTACCTGGCACATCCGATAATGGCTGTGAAAGCACAAATTGCACCCAGTCTGACGTTTTGCTCATGGTAGGAAAAGAATTTTGTCCGCCAAATTCCGTCCAGTTAAAGCCTGCGGACATCGTCAGCAGATGTTCAATCGTAATATCACGCTTACGAGAATCACTATCTGTGGCCAACTGGGGAAAGAATTCGAGGATCGGCGTCTCCGGTTTCGGTCCCCGTTGCTGGTCCATAGCGATACTAACTAATGCGGAAATCACGCTTTTGGTACAGGAATTTATTTTATAGAGTTCATTAGCAATTTGAGGTTCACGATAGTAATTCATGATCATGTTACCCTGCTGCTCAATAAGGCAGCTGCGGGTTTCCAATTCGTTAAGCACGTGAATAAGCGGTTTTAGTTCCAGACTTTTCATGCAGATCCTCCTTGAGGCTTATGGCATAGCAATACATAGTATATCATTTTAATAGTCCGAAATTCGAAGAGTACAAACTGAAAACAGTTCATTTACTAATTTTGAATTTTTTTGTTCTTTGATATTAAAAAAGATATATATGTTCACTGAATAGACACAAGTATATTTAAAAATCTATACACTTTTTCTGTTTCATTCAAAAAAACAATCGAATAAAACGATATATAGTAAGTTGGACATTTTATTCAGAAATAACTGGGGGACCGATTCATGAATTTAACAATTAAGGCCAAAATGATTCTTAGCGCGATACTGATTCCGAGTGTGATTGCAGCTATGCTGCTGACCAATTACATTTTAAGCGTACATAGTGAGAATGAGTACAAGGATATTATGAATCGTGAAGAGGCTATTGCGTATAACTCGAAGTCTCTTCAATTTTTGTTAAACGGCATATCTAATGATGAGCGGGCATATTTGCTAACTCGTGATGAACAGTACGGGCGAGAGATCGGAAACAAGCAAAGTGAAGTTGCAAAGTTGCTACAGGAGACAGAAGCTCTGCTTAATACAGGTAATGAGGATTCTAAGAAAAAAATGACTGATCTCAAGACGGGGATTAATACTTACATGAATCAAGTTCATCGTTTACTGACTACAGCGGGGTATCAGAGTACAAGAGACGATGCTTTCCCGCCATTTTCTGATTTGCTCGATGATTTTGAAAACGAACGGGTGTTGCGTAAGCAACTTGATACCAAGGTAGTAGCCTTTGTCAAAGCTCAAGAAGATAGGGTAACGGTGAAAGTACAGCAAGCGCACCAAACGATGACGAATACATCCTTGATTACGAGTATTGTAGGACTTCTAGTTATCATTTACAGTATTGTTCAATCCATCGTTTTGATTCGTTCAATTCGTCCATTACACCATATGAATGAGCAGCTGTTGGAAATGTCTGAAGGTGGGGGAGATTTGCGTAGCCGACTGGATATTACGTCCAAAGACGAAATCGGTATGATTGCAAGCTCCTACAACAAGCTTATTGAGGGGTTCCGCAGTATTATAGTGGATGCTCAGGATACGGCGCGTACATTAACCGTAACCGCAGAGCGGGTTAGCGTAAGTACAGAGGAAATGAATCAGGCCAATCGTCATACTTCCGGTGTAATGGAAGAGCTAGCGGCTGGTATGGAGCATCAGGTCGATGATATTACACAAACTACAGATACCGTAAAAGAGCTAGCCCACGAACTGGAGCATATTGCAGCTACGAGCCAGCAGGTGTATGAGTTGTCTGATACAGCCGCTAAAGATGCAGAAGCAGGAGAACAATCTATAGGTCAGGCTATGCTTCAGATGGAGAAGGTAAGCGAAAGTGTAGACAGCTCTGCACGTGCTGTACGTTCACTTAGTGAACAGGCCGAACAGATTGGCATGATCGGAGCTGTTATTACTGGGATAGCCAAACAGACAGGAATGCTGGCGCTCAACGCGTCGATTGAAGCGGCAAGAGCCGGAGAGCAGGGCAAAGGATTTGCAGTTGTAGCCTCTGAGGTAAGAAGATTGGCCGAGCAGGTATCGGTTTCAGCAGCAGAAATCACACAATTTGTGCAAAATATTCAGGAGCATGTTGGAAATGTGGCTTCCAGTATGCAGACAGGGACGGTTGAAGTGCAGTCTGGCGTAAAGGTTATGCAATCCGCAGAAACCGCATTTCGTCAGATTGGAAGTTCCATTCAACTGGTCAGCGAACAGATTCACAGTGTAAATCGGTCTGTAGAACAGATGTCCGGCGGTTCCGAGCGAATGGTGGAAGCGGTGGAACGCATACGTGAAGTAGCAGAGCAGTCGGCAGGGGGAACCCAGAGCGTCAGTGCGGCAGCTGAAGAGCAGCTGGCTTCCATGGAGGAAATTGCATCATCTATTCATACACTGGCGGATATGTCGCAACTGCTGAATGCAAGGGTCGGTGGATTTAAAGTGTAACCGCATAAATCCCCACCAATGTAAACACAATAACATCTGTTGAACGAATCAGAACAGCTGTGTTATTACTTTTGCAAAGGTGGTAACGGGATGCAACAAAATAAAGGGAATCTGCTTGCGTTAGGTTCCATCCCGCTGATGATGACGCTGGGTAATTCCATGCTGATTCCTGTTTTACCGGAAATCGGACGTAAGCTACATGTAAGCTCTTTTCGGATTAGCATGTTGATTACAGTATATGCGGTAGTGGCCATTTTACTGATACCGATTGCGGGCTATCTCTCCGACCGATTTGGCCGTAAGGCGGTGATTGTTCCCTGTCTGATTCTGACTGTGATTGGAGGGGGGATTTCTGCGGCGGGAGCATGGCTGCTTCACGATTCGGCAGCATACTGGACCATTATTGGAGGCCGTCTACTTCAGGGTGCGGGAGCGGCAGGGGCTTTTCCTATTGTCATTCCGCTTGTAGGTGATTTGTACGAAAACGAGGATGAGGCCAGCAAGAACCTGGGCGTCGTCGAGACCTACAACACATTCGGTAAAGTGTTAAGTCCGATCCTCGGTGCCGCGTTGGGAGCAGTTCTATGGTTTTTGCCATTGGCAGTAATTCCAGGACTCTGTCTGATTTCGCTCATTTTGGTGCTTTGGCTGATCCATGTGCCCAAACGTAAGAACCAACCGATTATGTTTCGAGAGTTTGTGGGAAATGTGAAGCGGGTGCTTGCTGAAAAAGGACGCTGGCTCTATGCTATTTTCGCTATGGGCGGTATTTGCATGTTTGTCATTTTTGGCGTCTTGTTTTACTTATCCGACATACTAGAAAGTCGTTACAACCTCCGTGGAGTCTGGAAAGGTTTTGTGCTGGCCATTCCGCTTATTTCCCTCTGTCTGTGCTCTTATGTAGGAGGCAAGATTATCGGCAAGCACAAAAAGCGCATGAAATGGATCGGTTTCAGCGGTTTGGCCATATTGACGATCAGCTTTGCCATTCTCGGATTTCTTCAACATATTTATGCGGTGATTGGGTTGTTTACGTTAGGGGGAGGCGGAATTGGGCTCGCATTGCCTTGTTTGGATGCCCTGATTACGAAGGGAATTGAAAAAGAGGAGCGCGGAACCATTACTTCGTTGTACAGCAGCATGCGCTTTGTCGGGGTATCGCTAGGCCCTCCGGTTGTTTCCTTGCTGCTGGGTCGCAGTGGACATGGTCTGCTCTTTGGCGTGATGGCCGCAGTGGGAGGCATTGCAGCTCTGCTGATGCTATTTGCGGTCAAACCCAAGCAGGATGAACCAACAGATGACAAATCCAGTGACCGTATGAGTGTAAATGAGGAGCTAACAGGGGTGGCCCGAGAAAAGCCTCTTTCTTCCAAGCTAAAACGCAAAACTCCTGCGAAATAAATGAAAAAGCACCCGTTGTTCACACAACCATGGCAACGGGTGCTTTTGATTATAAGCAGTTATAAACTAAATGTATTTGAAAACAATAGCTTTACCCATTGAGAGAAACATGCGATTTAGGCTTACGGCTTGCGATGATTTGTATAACATAGATCAGCAAAAACAGTACAATAAACAGCGAGGAAAGGCGGTACATCCACGCATAATCACTTGCTTTGGCAATAATGCCAAGTATAAGCGCACCGGCTGCAACCCCGAAATCGAGGGAATTGAGAAACATACCATTTGCCATGCCTCTTTGTTTAGGAGATACAATCTGAATCATCCAGGTTTGCAGGGTTGGCTGCATCACACCAAATCCGATACCGTAGCAAAGAGCCGACACATACATGAAATCATCACTGTGCGCGTAGGAAAGCAGGAGCAGACCGCCAATTAAAAAGAGGGAGCCGGGGATGAGCAGTGCTTTTGCTCCTTTTTTATCATAAATACGGCCCGAGAAGGGACGCACAATCAGCACGGAAACCGCATTAAACAGGAAAAAATAGGCCGGGTGCGCCAGATTTGCTTCATTTCCGTAAAGCGCCATAAAGCTGAGTAATCCGCCATATGTAATAGACATCAGCATGTTCAGTAAGGCGGGAATCCACAGTTTACGGTTAAATGCCGGTTTTCGCCCCTCTTCCAAAGGAACCATAGGGGGTTCGATGTGCCCCTTAGGTAATGTACGAATGAGCCAGTGAGCCAAAGGGAATATAACAATAATGACAGCTGCTGTCGTATAGGCGAGCAGGTTAAAGCTCCCGTATTGCAGCATTGAGATGCCAATGGTCGGCCCAATCGACATCGCTAGACTGGTGGATAAACTAAAATACCCCATTCCTTCACCAAGGCGCTTGGACGGGATGACGTCAGAGGCCATCGTTGGAAAAGCCGTACTGCTCATACCGAAGCCGATCCCGAATAACATCCGCATGAGCAGCAGCACTGTAATCGTCGGCGAAACACTGTACCCCAGCGTTCCTGCCAATGCAAACAGCAGCCCCACGAAGATCAGAGTGCTGCGATGCCCTTTTTCCAGCATACGGGCGGAAAAGAGCCGTGCCGCAATCGCACTTAAAGCAAATAAAGTGGTAACGAGACTAACCTGAACGGAACTAGCGTGGAATGTATTTTTCACATAAGAAGGAATAGAGGATAGAATCATCTGTAATTCCAAAAACAAAAATAAATTGGAAACCGTAAGAACAATAAATTCCTTGGTCCAAAGAGGTTGCTTGCTTTGTTGCATATTAATCGTTATCTCCTTGTTTTTCTGATTCGGTCATGTTGGCGTGAATTTGTAAAAGAGTCTGGCGGAATTGCTCCAGATCGGCTGAGGAAATTCTTCTTACAAAATCGTGATTGGCATCATATTCAATAGGAAGAATCTCTTTTACAAGCTGTCGGCCTGCTTCAGTCAAATGAAGTAAATAGGCTCGACGATCCTGAGGGCTATTCACACGCCGTACCCAGCCCTTCTTGTCTAATAAATCAATAATTCGAGTCGTGGTCGGCTGGTCCTTCACGGCCTTAGCTGCAATTTCTTTCTGATTTAAACCCTCAGCCTGATAGATTTGGTACAGAACCGACCATTGCTCTGGGGAAATATCATAAGGCTTGAGACGCTGCAAGAGCTGCTGACTCATTTTGCGGTGAGTAATCCCGAGCAACATCCCAATGGAACAATCGGGAGGCAAGTTATTCATAAGGTACTCCTTTCTGTTTCCCGTACATAAATTACTTTGAAATCAATTAGTTGTTATAACAATTATATGAACAACAAGTTATTTTGTCAAAAAAAGTTGTTCGGCGTTTTTATTTCTGCCATCACAAAACAAAACAAAAAAACAGCCCATAAAATACGGGCTGTTTAGGTTGATATAATATCGTTTGCCATGACTGGCGAATTAAGCTTTAGGTACAGTTTCCCAGTCCTTCAGGAAGCGTTCGATACCACTGTCTGTCAGCGGGTGTTTCCACAGAGAAGGGAGCAAGGAACCTGGAATGGTGGCAATATGTGCACCAGACAGAGCAGCATCTTCTACATGCTTAATGTTGCGGATGGATGCGGCGATGATTTCGGATTTCAGACCATGAATGTCCAAAATTTGTCTCAGTTCACGAATCAGCTTCATACCATCAACAGCGATATCATCCAGACGTCCTACGAACGGGCTGATAAAAGTAGCGCCAGCTTTGGCTGCCATCAAACCTTGAGCCGCGGAGAAAATCAGTGTTACATTCGTTTTGATTCCGTTTTTGGTCAGCTCGTTACAAGCGTACAAGCCGTCTTCGGTCATAGGAAGCTTGATAACCACGTTCGGTGCCCACTTGGCGATATCATAAGCTTCTTTGAGCATATCTTCAGCCTTCAGGCCAATAACCTCAGCACTTACGGGACCTTCAACGATACTGCAAATCTCCTGAATGACTTCCTTGAACACTCGACCTTCTTTAGCGATCAGTGAAGGGTTCGTTGTTACACCATCAACCAGACCCAAACGTTCAATACGTTTGATTTCTTCAATGTTACCAGTATCCAAGAAAAATTTCATTTGATTTCCTCCTCAGGTTTATATAATTCATAATACATATCACATGCGATGTACACTAGCTCATTTAAATGTAGCATATTGCACACGTTAAACTTATAATTAGTATGTATTACATCCTTAATTGTGACACATTTTAAATTTGAAAACAAGCTGTCTATGATTAAAATTTGATGAATTGTCGGAAGATGCTGAAATTTACCGATCTATGCTCATTTATAATATATACTACCCCACTTCATAAGGAGGTAATCATTATTCAACTGTCTGAAAGACAGCGGGAAATTGTTGATATTGTCCAGCGTCTGGCACCTGTTACGGGGGATAAAATTGCTGAAACACTGGGACTGACGCGTCCGACTCTCCGTTCTGATCTTGCTCTGCTCGTTATGCTCGGGCTGGTGGATGCCAAGCCGAAGGTAGGCTACTTGCCAGGACGTTACCCCAAATATGATAGTCATATCGGCAACATGCTCAAAAAGCTGACTGTGGCGGATATACTTAGTGATCCGATTTTGATTTCCGGTGAAACGACCGCCTATGATGCGGTGCTGATGCTGTTTCAGCAAAATACAGGCACGCTGATGGTCACAGGGGAGGAGCAGGAGCTCATTGGAATTGTTACGCGCAAGGATTTGCTGAAGGTCATGCTGGGGCATACCGATCTTCACACCGTCCCGGTGACCATGGCAATGACGCGCCGGGCCCAAATGACGACGCTTGCTCCAGAAGACTCTTTACTGGAAGCGATATCGAGACTGATTCGGCATCAGGTCAATTGTCTTCCAGTTTTGGACGAGCAATGTAGCTCCTCAACTCCAATTCAAGGGTTGGTAGGGCGGGTTACGAAAACGGACATCATGAACGCCATTCTGAGCTTGACAGAAGAAAAAACGTAAAAGATGAATAAGGGGGCCTTGTATGTATTGGTTGGCCATGCTGACGATGCTGATTGACCATGTCGGACTTGTGTTTTTTCCGACGGATCCGGCTTGGAGAATTGCCGGCAGACTTGCTTTTCCAATCTATGCCTACGCGCTGTATATGGGGTATACCCGTACCCGAGATATGCGGAGCTATATGCTCCGTCTACTCGGGCTGGCTCTGATTTCTCAGGTGCCCTATATGCTGGCGTTTGATGTATACAGACCGAATGTAATCTGGACGCTACTGGCCTCGTTGCTCGCGCTGGCTGCTGCATCCCGCTTGAAGCATTGGGCGGCTGTAACGGGTCTGTACGTCCTTACAGCTCTGGTCATGGAGTTCAGCCAGATGGATTACGGGGCCTATGGTCTACTGCTGGTTCTCATTTATCGATACACTCGCTCATATATGATGATTGCAGCCCATTTTGCTTTGAACGTTGTGTATGATATGGTGCACCACGCAAATCTCCAACACTTTAGTCTGCTGTCCAGCATTCTGATCGTATGTTTTGCAACGGGAGAGAGCGGATTTTATAGTCGGGTACCGCGTTGGTTGTGGCGCAGCTTTTACCCGGTACATCTGGCTGTTATCGCGGCAATTCGCATCTGGCCCTAATCTACATCTCATACAACAAAAGAACCTTTAAAACCACGACATAAATGGTTTTAAAGGTTCTTTTTTATCCTTGAATAAGCTAGCTAACGTTTAGGATACCTTGTTAGGACCTTGGGCAAAAGGAAGTGGGCGAAGGGGAGCACCTTCCTTCATGTATTGCACCAATACTTCTGGAATATTGTGTATTCCACCTGCATTGACGCGATAGCCGTTCATTTGCCCAGGCGAGTTAATCCCCCGTTTTACCGTGAATGTAACGTCAATTCCCAAGGAACGGCAAATTTCCAACGTCTCCTTGGTATACCCACCATAAGGGAAGGCAAGTACATTCTGAACATTGTGTAGATGCTTGAACAGCTTCTTGTCAGCCATGTCCAAGTCGGTATAAACCCGCTGTTTGAACTCATTCTCTGTTTCCATTCGCCCCAGCTTTTTCGAATACACCGGGCCCATCAGAAGCGGCTTTTGTTTGGTGCGGGCTGTGTTGGAGTATCCGTAAGCATGCTGGTCATTGGTGTGATTGTAGAAATCAATGCCTTCGGCATGCATCTGATGAATTTGATCCCATGTGAGCTTTGGAATACCAATGTGCTTGGGATTGCTGATCGTGGACGTGATGAGAAAATTGGTTGCCGGTACCTGGTACTTTTTCAACACGGGAAAAGTGTCCGTGTAAAAGGACTCATAGCCGTCGTCGAATGTCATGAGTACCGCATTATCAGGAACCTTGGCTTTATGTAAAATAAAGTTGGTATACTCTTTCATCGTGATCCAGTGGAAGCCGTTAGCTTTCATTTCGTCCAACTGCCTCGTTAAATTACTAAGCTTGAGAGCGCCGGGATCAGGTGGAGTCTTGGTCACCTCATGATACATCAGGACAATGACTTTGTTTTGGTAATATACTTTATCTGGTGTAGGCGTCAGTGAGAATAAATGGCGTACCAGTCGATCTGCATGAGCTGTACGTGTACGATGAGTCCCTTTAACTGTAGGTGTGTGGTATATGCTACGTGCTTCATACACCAAAATCCCTAAAATAGCCAACAAACTTATGATTAGCAACGTTCTTTTAAAAAAAGTGTGTTTCATTGAATGACATCCCCCGCATGCAAAAAAATTCTGAAAGTATAGAGGTTTATACTAAATATGAAACTAGCAAAATCTAGTCTATCATACCGAAAACATGCGGGGGAAATATCACAACTTTGTTACCTCTGTGTTGCTTTTACAGATACCGATGAAGAGGTCGGGAAGTAACCGATCTCGACGGCATGCTGGATCATGTTCCGAATAAAGTTAAGGTCGGTTGCCGGGCATTGAACGCCAGCTTGTTCCAGCAGAGCTGCGGTTACAGAGCATCCGTAACGGTAAGCTGAATCCTTGGCTCCGTCACCTTCCAGTTGTCCCATAGCAAGGTGAAGTGCACCCTCCTGAATGCCGGAAGACGGATTCAGCAGCCAAGCGCTGTAATCGTCAAAAGGCAGGGTTTCTACTGCGTAACCGAGTTGGTTTACCATAGCGATCAGTTCATCATATGGCAGTGGGTTCGGATTGCAGATATGGAAAATGCGGTTTGCGCTTTTTTGATGAACGGACAGCTCTACGATAGCACGGCTGGCGTAATCAATCGGTGTGAAGTCCGTATGCCAATCGGCTTGTGGCGCTTTGCCCAGCAGCAGCATCGCCTTCATCATACGATAATAAGCATTGCTGTCGATATTTCGCTGGAAGCGTCCGTTGGCCGAATGGGCTGTCAAATTGCCCGCGCGATAGATCGAGACAGGCGTACCCGCTTGAGCTGCTTGGAACAACAGCTTCTCCGCCGCGAGTTTACTGTTCGTGTACAGGTTGTCCACGTTCAGTTCTTCTGGGAAGGCAGAAAGCTCCAATGCCGACTCCCATTTTCCTTCGTTAGCAAGATCCTCTGGTATTCCCATAGTGGAGACATGATGGAAGGATACTCCTGGCTTGGCTTGAGCGATTTTCAGCAGTTCCAGTGTTCCGGTCACATTCGTGCGATCGAAGGCTGCCAAATCACCAAAATGGCGAACATCAGCGGCGCTGTGAATGATGCCGTCGATTTGGTGCTCCAGCATATGGCGGTCGACGGAAGAGAGACCAAGATCAGCTTGCTCCAGATCCCCATAGACAGCTTTTACCCGTCCTTCGATCAAGCTGGAGATATCTTGTCCAAAATATCCCGTCAATACGGACTGAATACGCTCGATACCGGATGGACCGTCCTGAGAAGGGCGTACCATCGCGTATACTTTGGCTTCTGTCCGTTGAAGCAGGTCATACAGAATGTGCGAGCCCAGATAGCCTGTAGCACCGGTCAACAAGATCACGCGCAAGTCGCGGACTTCAGCTAAGTCAGAAGCACCAGACAACTCAATAGGATGCTCATTCAAGTCCATTTTTTCTTGAGAAATCGCAAGTGGCTTGCGTTGCGGCGTTTGTTCCGTACCTAATTGTTCCACATATTCAGCAAGCTCGCGAACGGTTTTGTAGCGGAAAAAATCTCCGATGCGCAGCGCGCCATAGCGCGGCTTTAGAATAGCCAGCACATGAATGACACGAAGCGAATCGCCCCCAATCAGGAAGAAATCATCGGTAGCGCCAATGTTATTTTTACCAAGCACTTGAGTCCATGCTTCGGCAATAAGTGTTTCGGTTCCTTCTCGGAGAGGTTCCCCGCCAAATGAAAGATCAGACGCTTCCGGAAGTGGTCGCAGGGCCAACTTTTTGCGATCGATCTTGCCAGTTGGTGAAATTGGCATGGCTTCCAGATGAACGACATGGCTTGGTACAAAATAAGAAGGCAGCTTGCCCCCAATATAAGACTGAATAACGTCTTGTGGAATGGATTGTCCATCCGAAGTGGTAAAATAGCCAACTAACATGTTCTGATCTGTGTGATCTTTGACGGCTACTACAGCGACGTCCTGAACACCTGGATGTTTGGAAAAATGGTCTTCAATTTCTCCAATTTCAATCCGATTCCCCCGAATTTTGAGTTGTGAATCCTTGCGGCTTACGTATTCAATCGTACCATCTGGCAGCAGCTTGGCGATATCACCCGAGCGGTACATTTTTTCACCCGGAACAAAAGGATTGTCCACGAATGATTGGGCTGTACGTTCTGGCTGATGGAGATAGCCATGGGCCAATGCAGGAGTAGCAATGCATACTTCACCCGGAATATTGACAGGGCAAAGCTTGTTATCATCGTTAACGATATACACTTTGTAATTGTAAATCGGCTTGCCGATCGGAATATTGACGACATGCTCAGGCACGGCACCACGGACCCGATGGGTCGTCGTCGCTACGGTGCATTCTGTCGGTCCGTATACGTTTACGATGTCGGTATCTGTACCGAATTTGCTTTGGAACGCTCGAACTTGTGAGCCGTACAGCGCTTCGCCTGCCACAGTAACAATCCGTACCTTAGCGAGTTTGCGATAGCCTTCGTCTGACAAGTACGTAGATAGCTGATTAAAGAATACGGTCGGCAAAATAGTAATAATCGTCGTGCCTGTACGTGCAATGGCTTCAGCGAATTCTTCAACAGATACACGTTCTTCGGAAGACAGCAAGTACAATTTTGCACCGTAAAACAAGGCTCCAATTGTATCCCAAACGGATGCATCGAAGCTGTAGGTCGCAAATTGGGTCAATACATCCTGAGGTGTAATGTCGCAATCGCGTTGCACGACAGCTCCTAGGTTAACGACACCACGGTGAGCGATCAGGGCACCTTTCGGTTTGCCTGTAGAGCCGGATGTATAGATGACATAAGCTAGATCATCCGGACTTACATTAACGTTCGGATTGCTTGCAGCATAGCCTGCCAGTGGCCCGTTAATCGCTAAAATTTCTTTTACCGTCTCAATCGAACCGCACAGTTCAGTCGCTTGTTCCATGAGTGCGGAAGTTGTTAAGACAAAAGGAGAACGCGTGTCTTCGACAATGTAGCTACTCCGGTCAGCGGGGTGGGCGGGATCAACAGGTACATATACGCCTCCGGCTTTCAGGATACCAAGCAGTGAAATGACGGTCTCTAAGCTCCGTTCCATGAAGATAGTCACGAATTCACCTTTGGTAAGACCTTTGGATAACAAGACACGTGCGACTTGGTTAGCACGTTCGTTCAACTCACGGTACGTGTACTCTCCAGTGTGTGAAGCAATAGCCGGACGATCAGGGTATTGTGAAGCCGCCTCCTCAAACATTCCATGAATAGTTTGGTGCTCAGGATATTTCACAACTGTATTATTTAAAGCTTCGTGAGCAGCTCGATCCGCATCCGATAATATATCAATGGAATTCACAAGTGCATGGCTGTTGGTTAGCGCGCCACGCAAAAGGGTTTCAAAGTATTCTGCGTATCGGACAACCGTTGTTTCCAGCAAGAGTGATTGATCATAACGTATCTGTATTTGATAAGCGCCATTGTGTTCACTAACAGCCCAGTCCATAATACGGGATTCTACACCGCTGTCCGTAGGCAGATTTGCCGAAAATGAAGTATCGGCTTGTGGTTCCGCAAGGTATGCATTAGGCTCACGGAGCATCTCCTGAAATAAGCCTGCTAGTTCGTGAAAAGTCGTTTCCTTTTCGACAGTCAGCGAAGCTGTAAGCAGACCGGTTTGCAGCACAAAAGTAGAAAAAGAAACTTCTTCTTCTGCGGATAGGCGATATACCCATGCAGTATATGCTGATAAGAGCAACGCTTGTTTGTCTTCCGCAGTTTTTTGCTGATTTAATTGTTCCGAGATGGACGCTTCTAACTCTACTTGATAAGTAGAGGATGTATGCTTGCGTTGTATACGTGCACAATCCAAGGGAACTAGGAATGGGGATGGGGTTGTCTGTGTGCTGTTTTGTAGTAATGAAGCCATTACGCTAACCTCCTGAATGTATGATGTCTTAATATAAATGGTAAATTCAGCAAATGCCTCCGATCCCTTCAAATGCATGAACAGGAGGGAGGCATTACCGAATGATTTACTTATGAAATAAATTTTGGAGTCGATAAATGGTTATTATGATTTGGTACGGTTGGTGTCTGCAATTTTGAAATAAGATGTAATTTCTTGAAGCTCTTCAGACATGGATGTCAATTTATGGGATGAATCAATGATCGAATCTAAAGAAGCTTTTTGTTCCTCCACCGTTCGCACAATGTGAACACTGTTATTGGCTGTTTTGGTTACGGTGGAAGAAAGATCGTCTGCTGTCGCTGTCATTTCCTGTGTACCCGCAGATATTTGCTCAGTAGCACTGGATACTTCTTGGATTTGCCATGCTACATTTTTAGTTGCTTGAAGAATATCATTGAACAGCACGCCTGCTTGTCCGGCAACGACGATTCCGTTTTGAACTTCAACGTTTCCTTGCTCCATTGACTTCACAGCTTGTCCGATTTCACTTTGAATTTCTTCAATCAGGGATGTAATTTGTTTGGTTGCATCCGCAGATTGTTCTGCCAGCTTACGTACTTCACTGGCAACAACGGCAAAGCCTTTACCTTCTTCGCCAACGCGCGCAGCTTCAATAGAAGCGTTCAGAGCGAGCAGGTTGGTTTGACTGGAGATGCCTGAAATGGTACTGATGATATTGCCAATTTCCTGCGAACGACTGTCCAGCAACTTGATGATACGAGAAGTATTGGTTACTGTATCGGTAATCAAGTGCATTTGGGATGATACCTTACCTACAATCTCGTTGCCTTCATTAGAACGTTTCTCTACCGAATTGGCTTCCTCCGCAACATTGGAAGAACTAGTGGCAATATTTTGAATTACCGAAGCCATTTCAGCCATGGCACGTGCACTATCACCTGTTGCTTTTTCCTGCGAACGGATATTCTCCGTGATTTCACTGATGTTTTGATTGATGATGTTGGAATTGATTCCGTTTTGCTCGCAGATTGCGAGTAATTCCTTGGCAGATTCATTGACTTCATCCGTTGTCTGCTTCACTTTGGTCATAATGCTGTTAATATGACTTACCATATTGTTGAAGTTCTGATTCACGAGCCCCAAATCATCATGACCTGCATGAATTTGAACATCCAGATTTCCTCTGCTTACTTCACTGATACCATACATCAGTTGCTTAATCGGGGACAGCGTGCGCTTCACAACCCAATATTGAAGCGCCAGGCAGATCAGTAGGAAAATCACTAAAATGGTAGCGCCGCTAATGAGCAGCTTGGTCAATCCTGCAGGTACGGCACCGGCATCTGCATCAACTGCAAAATATGCAAAGATTTTGCCACTTGGATCTTTAATCGGAGTCATCAAAGTCGTCCATGTACCAAAAGAATCATCGTAGAAGCTGGTGAATGTTGGTTTGCCACTGTCCAGCATACCGGTTACGCCTACTGCTACGACATTGGGTTGCTCGTACATGGAGCCAACGAGCAGCTTATCTTTTTCAAATGCTTCTCTGAGATCCGTTGGCATCGCCACAATAGATGTTAGATTGCCATTTTCGAGCTCCGTCCCGAAAATATAAGCATGAGAGATATTCGGATTCGTCGCCATGATGTTATCTAGATACGCGCGGAGTTTGGTTTGAACGGGTCCATCATAATTTTTCTCTTGAACCGCTTGGGTTACTTCATCGGAATTAATGCCCTGGGCCCACTTCAATGTGATTTTTTCCACTTGCCCATGCAATTGGTCTATCAAAATCGTACGTTGGATCAAATAACTGGACACAATAAGGACTAGCCCAATCAATACGATGTTGAAGAAGGATAATAATAAGTTTTTGGTGAAGAATGATAAGCTACTCCACTTTTTCAAAATGTTCCACTCCCTGGTTGTATTTTTGTATATGGTGTTGAACCGCTTATCGAATGAGATAATCAAGTCCCCCTTACAAACATATTAATCGAGATCATAGACCCTTGAATTTTAAGTAATAGGTCTTAAGTCCTTTTATAGACAAGTATGATATCCCTATATATATGTCGTACGAAAAGCCCTTGAAATGAATACCTTACACAATAAAAAATTAATTTTTAATAGGTAAACGCTGTCTGTGTTTCAGTATATTCCAATTTATACTTCTACTTGAAATTCGACTTCATTACAGTCCATAAGCAACTATTCAACAGAAACCATCATACTTTATAATAGAGTCAAATGCACTTATCAATTTGGGACATTTTTCATATTTGACGTTAAAAATGCTTGATTTAGCGCGGTTTTTGTGAATTGTTTGCGAAATGAGTCCTTATATCCATGTAAAGAGAAGAGGGATAAGAAGAATGTCCAAGCTTACGATTTTAAAGGTTGAGAGTAATCATGAGGATCTGCATAAGTTGATCCAAAGGCTGGATGAGGACTTGCTGGAAAGGTATCCTGCCGACGAAATTTATTTGGTCGATTTTTCCAATCCGAAAGTTAAAAAAATGGTTTTCGCTGTTGTGTATGTGGACGAAAAACCGGTGGCTTGTGGAGGGCTTAGGCCTATAGATGCGGAAGAAATGGAGCTCAAAAGGTTTTATGTCGATTCCTCTTATCGCAGACAAGGAATTGCGGTGAGTCTATTATCTTTTTTGGAAGAGGAAGCCAGCAAACGAGGAGTTGTAAGAATTAAACTGGAGACCGGAGCGGCTCAACCTGAAGCGATTGCTCTCTATACCAAGCGGGGATACGAACCTATTGAACGGTTTGGGGAGTATGAACACGATGAAAACAGCCTTTGTTATGGTAAAAAGCTGTCTCTGTTATTATAAAGCGTTCTCTTATAAAATGGATGATGATCAATACTAGCCTATATAGCGGGAGAGATGATAATGAATTTGAAGCAAAAAGCGGCCGAAAAAGCAGTTGAGGCGATTCAGGACGGCATGAAAGTAGGACTTGGTACAGGCTCGACAGCCTTTTGGGCTATTCAAAAAATCGGTGAGCGTGTAGCACAAGGATTACATATACAGGCTGTAGCTACATCCCAAGCCTCGGAGGATCAGGCCAGGGAGCTGGGAATTCCCATCATTCCGTTTGATCAGATTGGAAGGCTTGACGTTACCATCGACGGTGCAGATGAGGTGAACGAGCAACTGGTACTGGTGAAAGGTGGAGGCGGAGCCCTGCTGAGAGAGAAAATTGTGGAAAGCAATAGCGACCGATTAATCATTATTGTCGATGAGTCCAAGGATGTGAAGGTGCTGGGTGCATTTCCTTTACCCGTTGAGGTCGTACCCTTTGCCAGTGAGTGGACGTTGGAGGCTTTGCGGGGGACGGGCTGTAAAGCAGAATGGCGTATGAAAGACGGCGAGCGCTTCCTTACGGATAATGGTAATTATATTGCCGATTGTCGCTATGGTACGATCGAGAATCCGCAGGAATTGGAAATCCGCTTGAATCAAATTCCGGGTGTAGTCGATAACGGACTGTTCATTAATATGGCGGACCAGGTTATTATCGCACGGGCCAATGGACAGATCGACGTCCGTAACAAGTAATGTCTAGGACCCGCCTGCTTCATCATGTGGCATTGATGTTATTGATTTTATATACAGGGCTTCTATTATATTGGATGTTTCTCGGTTTTGGTCGTACATTACGACCAGGACCCCCGTATTCGTATAATATTGTTCCGTTTGATACGATTAGGCAATACTGGCGGGCAATGGAGTCGTTTCCTTTTCGGGTATGGGGTGTTAATTTGCTCGGTAATATTGGCGTATTTATTCCCTTCGGTATCCTTGTGCCTATCATTTGGGTGTCCATGCGAAGTATAGGCAGTCTGTTGTTAACGATAGTGATCGCACTGGTCATTCTTGAGGTGTCCCAAATGCTGCTGGGCGCAGGTACAATGGATGTAGATGACATCATACTGAATGTTCTGGGAGTATTATGCGGCCGTGTTGCCTACGTATTTGTACGTAAGAAGTTAGGGATAACAACATAATCGTCCCGCTCTCTGGATCAGTGCTTTAAGACTGGCTGAGAGCGGGCTTTTTTTACATAATGAACTGTAACCTTCTCATAATAGACGGTAATTCCTCCATTTATAGGCCGTAAGAGCAGGGAAAGGAACGCTTAAACTTGACAAAAGTGCACAATTAAGATATCTTGGAATAAAGATATGAGTAACGGAGGCTGTTAATATGTCTGTAAAACCAGATGATCAGGACTTAGCACTTAATTTGTTCGTTGTTCTGGCTCGTGCTTATAATTCGGTCACGTCCCGTACGAATCGGGACATTCATAGTCATGGATTAAATACAACAGAATTTGGAGTGCTTGATCTGCTGTATTATCGGGGACCACAGCCTTTGCAGAAGATTGGTGAAAAGGTACTAATCTCTAGTGGGAATATTACGTACGTGGTAGATAAACTTCAGAAAAAAAACTTGCTTACCCGTCGTGCATCACAAGATGATCGGCGTGTGATTTATGCAGAATTGACTGATGATGGACGTCATTTCTTTGAGCAAATATTCCCGCAGCATCATCGTGTCATTATGGAGACCGTAGATGGCTTATCTGTGGAAGAGAAAGAGCAGGCTATTCATCTGTTAAAAAAGCTTGGACTAACGGCTGAGGGGCAGAAGAGTAACGGATCATAAATTGTGCATGTGCAGGTTAAATCTGCTTTTAGATAAAATACCGACTTCTCGGTATTTTATTTTTTTGTCGTATTTTGGGGAGTAGGGTTAATGTAGAGACGCAAATCAGGTATAATTGTCTAATAGTCACGTCTGGAACAAATCCCCAGTATCTGTTTCGAATACAATACCTTGTCGGGGAAGGAGCTGTACATGAGTATACAGCAATATACCGCAGGTGAATCGCTATTGATGCAAGCAGGAGCTTTGGCTGAATTAGTTACCCATAAGCAATACGAATTACAGCCCGATCTTTTGCAGCGTTTTGGGGATAACGGTAAAATAAAGACAAAACAGGATTCTATATATAGTTTGAACTATTTAGCTGAAAGTGTAATCATGAACAGCCCTATTTTATTTACACAGTATGTTTCCTGGTTAAAAAAGCTTCTGGAGGGTTTCGGCATAACCCAAGAAGATTTGAGCATCAATTTCAGATTAATCCAGGAGACGTTGATAGAGCACTTCGATCATACGGATAAAACCATGGTGCTGGAGCATCTGGATTTGGGGATACAGCAAATTGGGAAGAAAGAGGAGTATGCCTCTTTTATTACAGATGATAATCCTTATGCTGCTAATGCGGCTCAATATTTGGAATATTTACTCTCAGGTAATCGCAGACAGGCTTTGGATTGGATCGTCCGTTTGCTGGATGAGGGTATCTCTATTCAACATACGTATAAATATATTTTTCGAATTTCGCAATATGAAATAGGCCGTCTATGGCATGAAGGCAAAATCACCGTCGGTCAAGAGCATTTTTGCACTGCCGCGACTCAATTTATTATTTCCAGCCTGTACCCCAGATGGATGGGAAGTGGAAGTAAGGAACGCTGCCTCGTGGCGGCGTGTGTAGGCAGCGAGCAGCATGAATTTGGTCTGCGTATGCTGGCTGATATATTTGAAATGGATGGTTGGGATACGTATTATTTAGGTGCCAATGTACCTAACCGGAGTCTGCTTCAGGCCATTGTGAGTTACAAGGCGGATGTGGTGGCTATCTCAGCTACCATGGCTTACCATGTCCATCTAGTGAAAGAGTTGATTGCTCTCATTCGGCAAGACCCAACTACTAGCCATGTGAAAATTATGGTCGGAGGCTTGCCTTTTAATCTCGATTCCCACTTGTGGCAGGAAGTAGGGGCGGACGGATACGCACCAGGTGCGGAGGAAGCACTGGAGGTTGCAGGTGACTTACTTTCGCTCAGGAAATAAGGTTAGTTTTGTGAACCTGTTAGTCATTTTGTAAAGGGGGCCTTTTAATATGAAGGAACCGACAGCAGAAATGGCTGTCCTGCGGAAAACGGTCGAACAATTAACGGATGAGATTGTGAAAAGCAAGGCTGAGGAAGAAAAGCTGCTGAATGAATTTTCATCAATGAACAACGAACTGGTCAATCTGCAGCGTCAGCTTGCCAAAAGTAATGCGGAATTAACACGGACGAAGGAAGAAGCCGTACGGGCTAATGACCTAAAGAGCACTTTTCTGGCTGTGGTTAGTCATGAATTCAGAACGCCAATGAATGGAATACTTGGAATGATCGAAATGTTAGGTTCATCCAAACTTTCCCCAGATCAACGGCAGGCCATCGGTGTGATACGTGAGTCAGCCTCTCTGTTGTTGAACATGATTAATAATCTGCTTGATATATCCAAAGTGGAAGCAGGACAGATGGAACTGGAGATCGGAAATGTCAGAGTTCAGGCGATTATGAGTCACGTTGCCCAGTTGTTGGAGCCGCAAATCTATCAGATGGGTAACCGGTTGAGTATAGAGACCGATACCAGTGTGGCAGAGCATCTGGAGGGAGATTCGGCAAGGATCATGCAGATTTTGCTCAATCTGTTGAACAATGCGAATAAATTTACGAGTGAGGGATTGCTCATCGTTCGAACAAAATTAGTGGAGGAAACAAAAGATTCCCAACGTGTTCGGTTTGAGGTGCAGGATTCGGGTATTGGGATTTCACCGGAGGATCAGAATAAGCTGTTTCAGCCCTATGTACAGGCCGGTGAAGGAAGCGCCTCCCAATATGGAGGAACGGGTCTGGGGCTATGGATATGCAGTTCATTTGTGGAACTCATGCAGGGAGAAATTGGGGTCGTCAGTGAAGAAGGCCAAGGCTCTACGTTCTGGTTTGAAATTCCCTTCATGAAAGGATCGGAGCAGGCAGACGAAATGGAGAAGCATGAAACTGGTGATTTGAAGGTGTTTAGCGAGTTGCTGCGTGAGCACAGTCATTCTCAAACTATTTTGGTGGCTGAGGATAATCGGGTAAATCGTCAGGTGGTGCAATTACAGCTTAACCACTTGGGATTCCAGCATATTGATTTTGCTGAGGATGGACAAGCTGCTGTAAGAGCGGCCTCCGAACGATCCTACGCTTGTATTCTAATGGATCATCATATGCCTCTGCTGAATGGTCATGATGCGGCGAAAGCGATCCGCCAGCGGGAAGCAGAAAACCAGCAACCACCTGTGCCAATCATTTCTTTGACCGGAAATGTGTCCGAGGAGGATCAGGCACGGGGCCAGGAGGTTGGAGTGAACGATTACTTGATGAAGCCAGTAACGATTGAAAGGCTCTCTGAAAAGCTTGTCAAATGGCTTCCAAAGCCGGAAACCGAGCCGATTTTGGATGAGGAAGTTATACGTGAAATTATGATGCTGGACGAGGATGGCAGCACGGGACTACTGGAGTCATTGGTCGAAATGTATACTAGTGATACACCTGCTAAAATCAATAGGTTAAGAGAACTGGCTGCTGCGGGCGAAGCCACAAAAGTAGTAGAGGCTGCTCATGAGTTGAAATCAGGCAGCGTGAGTCTGGGTGTCGGGCGTTTGTCCTCGTTGCTGTCCGATATTGAACAGCTTGCACGGGAGAACCGACTTGAGAATGCGAAAGCGAAGTTGTCTGCGCTCCAATCTGTCTATCAAGCAACGTGTTTAGAGCTGGAACGCTATATTCACCAGTGCTAGACAGGTTTCCCCCTTGTTAGACTTGCATACGGAAGGAGGACGTAAGAGACATATATGAAAGAACAGTTACGTTCCATTCACCCGCTGGCCTGGACGATTATTGTCGGTACAATTTTTGGACGGATGGCGACATCCATGAGTATCCCGTTTTTGTCTATTTACCTTACCACCCGTCTAGGGGTGTCCCCCTTTCATACGGGGGTGATCGTATCGGTCAGCTCGTTGGTCGGCATTTTTGCCAGCTTTTACGGTGGATATATTTCAGATCGAATCGGACGGCGAAAGGTGATGCTGGTGTCCATTGCGAGCTGGGCGCTTGTATTCGTTGCTTTTGCGTTGGCGGAAGCGGCCTGGGCCTTTTTTGTCATTAATGCTCTGAATGGACTGTGCAGATCCTTGTTCGAGCCAACCTCACGGGCACTGTTATCAGATGTAACCCCGAAGGAGAAAAGACTGCTTATCTACAATATGAGATATGCAGCCATTAATGTTGGGGTGGTGGCAGGGCCGTTGCTTGGTTTAATGTTAGGATCTGCATCCACGGGGACGCCGTTTATGGTAGCTGCTGGTGTGTACGCATTGTACGGGGTACTGTTGTTGATCCAATTTGCCCGGTATGCATCGGATCTGCATATAGGTACAACGGCGGGAGAGGCTCCACTGCGGATGGGCGAGGCATTCCGTACAGCCAGCCGTGATCCGGTGTTTATGCCGATTTTGCTGGGAACGGTATTTTGTGTGATGGGCTATGCTCATTCCAATTCCACAATGCCTCAATTCTTGTCCTTATCCTTCGCAGAAGGAACCCGATGGTTTACATACATGCTGACGGTCAACGCGGTTTGTGTATTGGCATTTCAATATCCGCTGGTGCGATTGGCAAGTCGATTTTCCCCGGTGAATTCCTTGATTGCAGGGAATATATGTATTGCGGTCAGCCTGTTGCTGTGCGGTATGCTAAACTCAGGCTGGATGTTTATACTGGATATGGTGCTGTTTACGGTTGGTGAAGTGTTATTGTTCACGATGTTGGACGTACTGATTGACCAAATTGCAGATGCTCAATATAAAGGGACCTACTTCGGTACAATCGGCTTTAATAATTTGGGAAGCGTGCTGGCTCCTTTATTTGGTGGCTGGTTGCTGGATATCTATGGTCAAACGGCGCCGCTTGCCGTTTTTGTTCCGGTTGCCCTGTCGGTTGTGATTGGCATTCCGTTTCTTCTGGTCGCACGCCGCCGTCTGGCGCAGCGTACAGCACGGATCGCGGCTCAAGGAGGAGAATCGGTGCAGCAACTGTCATCATAAAAAGGGAGTTGAGTGCAGGATGAAGTCGGAAGAAAATGTGCTACGAATCATACAATATATGAATGATCCGCAGGTACTGCAAGACTTGCGATATGTGCGAGAGCTGAAGTTGCCGCAAGGATGTATTGCCGCAGGCTATGTACGTAACCGGGTTTGGGACAAGCTCCATGGCTATACAACTGCTACACCTTTAAACGATATTGATGTTATTTACTTTGACCCGAGAAATACGCTAGAGGAACGAGATGAGTATCTAGAATTGTCCTTGAACCGTAAGCAGGCCGGACGTAACTGGTCTGTCAAAAATCAGGCTCGGATGCATATTCGCAACGGGGAGGCTCCTTATTCCTCGATAGAGGATGCGATGAGCCGCTGGCCAGAGACGGCAACGGCTGTGGCGGTTAGATTGAATGACAAGGATCAAATAGAGGTCATTTGTCCGCATGGATTGGAAGATCTGCTGGATATGCGGGTACGGCAAAGCCCTTTGTTTAGTCACACAACGGCTTTTCGTCAGCGTGTATTTGAGAAGCAGTGGCTTGATAACTGGCCGTTGCTTATTATGGAGAATTAGAGGTAATCCTAATTTCAGGATATTAAGGAGAGACGACAAACAATGTTTAAAAATATAAAAACAGATTCAGATCGTGAGGAGGTTCTGGAGCTGTTAACCTACGCTGTGCTGGATCATCCTGAACGCGGAGAAGCAGCTTTACGTACCTATCAAGCCTCGAATGACTGGAAGCTGTTCGGTGTAGAAGATGAAGGACTTATTGTAGGTATTGTTGGCTTTGAGGAGCAGGAGGATGGAACAACCGTAATTCGCCATCTGGCCGTGTTGCCTGAAAACCGTCATAGAGGATATGCCAGAGGTATGCTGCTTACGCTTATTCAGGAGCGTAATCCGAAACGGCTTACTGTGGACACGGATGCGGAGGGGGCAGATTTCTTCCGCAATGTGGGCTTTGCCGTATATGGATCAGAGGATTTGCCGGATGGTGGGCAATTCCATTGTGTATATGAAATAGACGAAGAATAAGCGAATCTCCGGGTCCCGCGTTCCTCTTTCTACATAAGATATGTTATGTAGAAAGAGGGAGGTGGGTTTCATTGGCGTACCACTATACAGCGATTGGAGATTCTTTAACAACAGGTGCGGGGACGTTGCTGAGCGGCGGATTTGTACCTATCTATCGGCGAATGGCAGAAAGACATCTCCGTACGCCAGTCAGTTACGAGAATCTGGGAATTAACGGGCTGACATCGCAGGAGTTGCTGTCAATGGTCCGCAACAATCCGCTTTTTCGATCGGCGCTCAGCCGGGCTGAACTTATAACGGTAACGATCGGCGGGAATGATCTGCGCCCATACATCAGCGCCCTTGCTGGAGATTCCGGCTTGTCGGGTTCCTCCATTCCGCAAGCACTGAATCACACAAAAGAACATGTGCGCCAAATTGTACATGCCCTGTATCAGATAAAGTCCGGTCAGCGTGAGCCATTTATCATCCGAATGGTGGGATTATATAATCCTTTTCCAGGGGTAAGGGAGGCGGGAGTGTATGTGCGCCAGTACAACTCGTTTCTCTACACATTGGGCGGACCCAATTACCGGGTGGCGAACATTTATCCCGCATTTGAGGGCTATGAACGGGCACTACTTTCGTTAGACCGGGTGCATCCGAACAGTCGTGGTTATCGCGTGATTGCAGAAGAGCTGAATCGGCTTGGTTATGCACCGTTACGGTGAGCGTGAGAGGATGCTTTGGATCGGACAAAGTATATTAAAGAAAGAGGTTCATGATGGCAGTAGAAACTGACCATCATGAACCTCTTTTTATGCATTTCGGCGTGCTAAATCTCCAATACAGCCTTCAGCTTGGTACAGTCTTCCAGCAACTCGGGCAGCTGCCCCAAAAATAGAAGAAGGGCTTTCACGTGAGCTATTTCCACGTTTTCTTCCGAGATCTCACGCTGTAATCTGCTTAGGATTTGCACATATTCATTCCGGGTAGCTTCATTTAATTTAGTTTGTTTCAGAACCGTATCTATACGTTGCAGTGCATAGGAGATTTGTTTTCCTTTGGTCCAGATTTGATCAGAATCTTCATAGAATACGGAATCGCGGCCCCACATGATTTGATGTTGAACATCAGGGCTCAACATTCCTTGTGCCAGTATATCCGTAATGCTGACAATAAATTCAGCCAGTGTTTGATGCTCCGTTGAGGACAGTTCTGAATCGCTCATTCGGAAGGAATTAATAATGATACTTTTGATGACAAAATTGATATCGTGCGCATAGTCACGTATAGATTGTCCATAAGCATCAATTAAGAAATCAACCATCACGTTAGACAAATAATGTTCAACACGATCAATGGCTTGTGCGATTTTTTCTTCCTTAGAACCGATTAAAGGGACGGAGTATACCAGCAAATGAACTTTATTCTTATAAATCCGGCCCAGCGCAATCAAATACAGTTGTCTCAACTTTTCACGGGAAGGTAGCTGGTGCTTCAAATAAAGTTCTTTAATATCTGCATCAAGAAGTTTTTCAATCAGGACGATTGTCCCCAGCAGCAACTCTTCTTTACTTTGAAAGTATTTATAAAAGGAAGCCTTGACCATCCCGCTTTTGCGGGCAATTTCATCCACCGAGGTGGCATCGTACCCTTTTTCAGAAAACAGGGAAAGGGCGGCATAGATAATATCTTCACTCGTTATTTTTTTCATTGTACCCCCAATTTTTTGCTCTGACTTTTTAATTTCCAGCGGGCAATAACCATATACAGGGACGGAACCACAAACATCGTAAGAATGGTCGAGTACATCAATCCAAACATAATGGTATACGCCAGCGGTCTAAACATAAGCTCTCCAATAAGCGCAATCGGAATCAGACCGACAATGGCTGTCAGTGAAGTAAGCAATATGGGACGGAAACGCGCTTTGGTCGCTGCAATAACCGCCTCCTTCAGTTCGATCCCTTCACGTCTTGCATCCTCAATAAACTCAATCAGCACAATGCCGTTACGTACGACAATACCTGCCAAGGTCATTAAGCCCAACACGCCCATAAAACTAACCGGCGTATTTAGAATGAACAAGCCAAGAAATCCGCCTGCTGCTGCCATATACACGGTAGTCAATATGATGAGTGGAGTCGAGAAAGAATAAAATTGCAAAAAGATCAGCATGAAGATTAATAGTATGACGACAACATATAACCATCCTATTTCTGATAAAATGTCATCTTGTCCTGAAATCTCGCCGCCAATTTCCCAAGTGTAGCCTGGAGGAAATTTAATGTCCTGCAATTTAAGCTTGACGTCCTTCATGACTTCGGAAGCTGTACGCCCGTGAACTTCAGCTTCAACAGTAATCGAACGCTTTAAATTATAATGGTTAATTTTTTGTGTTGCAAAGGATGGCTTCAACTCAGCCAATTGAGATAAAGGGATTTGAACACCATTGGCATTGGTCACATTCAATTGCTGAAACAAAATTTCAGGATTTTGATCGGTTTGGCTTAGCTTCAGCTTAATATTTATCAAATCTTTCCCCGTATCAAATCGGCTAAAGCTCACGCCATTACCCATTAACAAGAGTGTACGTGTCAGATCATTATTGCTTACCTGATATTGATCCATCGCTTGTTTGTTGATTTGGAAATCCAACGTATAGCCTTCATTTTCCATATTGTCTTGTATGTCCTGTGTTCCTCTGGTAGCCATAATGCCTTCTTTTAACTGCTGTGACAACGAACGCAACTGATCTACATCATTGCCTAAAATCCGAATGGAGATCGGCTTACCGAGAGGCACCCCCACTTTGGCTATTTTCAAGGAAATGGATTGACCCGGATAACGATCCTTTAAGATGGAGGGCCATTTGTCTGCCATTTCATCGGGATCAAATGCACCTTCTTCCCCAATAATAGCAATTTGACCCACGGTTGTGCCTGTTTTGGCGTCAGCGGTCATATCTTGAAACAACCGGGGAGCATCGCCGCCAGCCGCATAACTGATCGTTTCCACATGAGGTTGCTGCTTCACCCATTTGGCAATATCCACGGTGACCCGCTTGGTTTCTTCTATAGAAGTACCTGTAGGCATACGCACATTAATGCTTAATTCCGGATCGTTGGTTCTGGGGAACAGGTCGATCGGAATCAGAGCAAGTATGCCGTACAGCGTGGTACTGATCAATAATCCTAATGCAGCATATAATCCAGGTTGCTTAATGACTCTCGGAATCAGCTTGCTGGTATATACGTTACGAAGAGCATCAATTTGTTTTCCCAGCAGTCCCGACGGCTTCATGGTGGAGTTGGGCGTTTTTTGATTTCGTTGTCCATACCATTCTCTAAAGATTGGGATGACGGTAAAGGACATGAACATGGAAGCCAATAACGTAAAGATAACAGCAAACGGTAATGGTTTGATAAGGGAGCCTGCATCGCCTGATAAAAAGAACAGCGGGGCAAAGGAGGCTACAGTTGCCAGGGTTGCGGTCAAAATGGAAATGGAAACTTCTTTCGTTCCATTTAATGCTGCTATCTTGGGACTCTCGCCCAAGGTCATCATTCTGCGTTCAATATTATCATTAACCACCACAGCATCATCGACTAGAATCCCCATTACAATAATTAAGCCAATGACCGTAACCTGATTCAATGTTATTCCGAGCATAGGGAGAATAATGAGACCTATGGCGATTGAAATAGGAATAGCCAGTGCCACAAAAGAGGATGTAATCAGATTCAAGCCCAATGTACATACGATCACAACCGCCGCAATGGCAAACAGCAATTCACGGGTCAAGCCATGAAAAATATGATCAATCCGCTCGGTCTGTGAAAATAACGTATTCAGTTGAAACGTATTAGGCAGATCTGGTTTTAACAACTGCATTTCTTTATTTACTTTGCTATAAATCGTGTCTACGTCAGAGCCGGTATTACCGTTAATCGTCAGCGTAATAGCTGGTTTACCGTTAAAAAAGGCCATATAGCTGCTGGTGTTATGTGTAAGCAATACGGTGCCCACATCACTGAGATACACAGGAGCGCCACTTTCAGTTTTGGAAATAATGACTTTACTCAAATCCTGAGCATTCTTGGACTGCGTCACATTCATTCGGTAGGTACGTTCATTGTAATCCAGATTGCCTATCGGATATTGCTCATTTTCCTTCTGCACTGCACTCATGAGCTGTTCCCAACTGATATGGTACTGCTGGAGCTTTTGAGCATCAATCTGAATCTGAACCTCTTGATCCGGTAATCCCTTGATTGTTACTTCCGATACACCGGGAATGGTTTTTAATTGATCCTTCCATGATATCACCATATCATTTAGTTGATACAATTGCTCCACAGAGTCCCCCGTGATGGCGTAGGAATGGATAAATACTTTATTCAAATCATCGTTAACGACAGGCTTTTGAGCATCTGTGGGCAGAAAAAATTGGGCATCGTTCATTTTTTTGCGTAATGTATCCCAGGCTTCTGTGGCATTGGCGTTGCCTTCTGTCTCAATGATAATCGTCGAAAGTCCATTTTCGGATGTAGAAGAAATCTTTTTAATATGATTGATTTCTTTCATTTTTTGTTCCAGAGGCTTTGTGACCGTTTGTTCTACCTTTTGGGGTGTAGCTCCAGGGTAGAGGGTCGTGACCACAGCGGTTTTCTTGATAATATCCGGCGTTTCCTGCCGGGGAAGCTGAGAGACACTATACAGCCCGGCAACAATCGACATGATAAAAATAAAGAGGGTCAGTTTTTTCTTTTTGATAAAATATGCAATCATTTGCTCGTTCCCCCCATGATCTGAACGAGCAGCCCATCGTAGATCAGGTTTACTCCGGTGGTAACGATACGATCCCCGACATTCAGCCCCTTGGTAATTTCGAGCTTATTGTTGGACATCTGACCGACATTCACGACCGTCTTGACCGCTTTGTTGTTCACCACTTTATAGACAAAAGTATCTGTACCGTTATTAATGACAGCCTTGGCTGGGAGCAAAATTTGCTCACTTTGGGTCAATTGGCGGCCTGCCTTTACGACTTGTCCCGGGGCCCAATCATGCTGGGTGTTAGGAACAATCACTTCCACGTTGATACTGCCCGTATTGGTGTTGGTGGCCGGATAAATTTTGCTGACCGTTCCTTCTCTGTTCTCATCGTACAGTTGAAGCTGGACGGTCTGACCTTGCTTCCAGTTCGTGATTTCATGATCGGGAACAGGGAGCAGCACCTTGAGCTTGTCGATTTGTCCGATACGATATACCGGCTGTCCAGCGCTCGCCAATTGTCCCACCGTTGCTTTTTTCTCCAGAATAACGCCGGAAATGGGGGCTTTTAAAGCTGTCTTGGAGAGGGAAAGTTCGGCTTGCTTTTTGGCAATGACCGCTTGCTGATATGCTGCAGTAGCGTTATCTTTAGTGGCTACTGCCTGTTCCTTCGCGGCGATGGCAGACTCTTTCCCGGCTTGGGCTTGGTGCAAGCTGGATGCTGCCGATTGCCGATCTTCTATTGTCGCTCCCTCCTGTATTAAGGAGAGGGCATCTTGTGCATCCTCCAGGTCCCTGGAGGCGTTGGTTAAAGCAAGCTGTGCATTTTCATAATCGTTTTTGGTTGCAGCTCCCTGATCATATAAAAGCTTGGTGCGTTCAGCGGTAGCCTGTGCTTTAGTCAAAGCGGACTGTGCTCTTTGCACTTTGGTACGGACCTGTGCCCTTTCCTGCTCACGGGCACCCTTGTTCACTTTGTTAACTCCAGCTTGAGCTGCTGCCTTTTGCGCGTCGGCGGATTGAATGGAGGCATCTGCACTTGAAATGGCAGCTGTAGCATTTTTGATACCTGCCTGTGCTTCAAGGATAGCTGTACTAGCCTGCTCCAGTTGTAGCTGGTAGCTGGATGAATCAAGCATCGTCAAGATCTGCCCCTGGGATACGGAGTCTCCCACATTGACAACTGTGTCGCGAATCAGTCCGGATAACTCAAAAGATACGGAGGTATCCTCATAGGGCTGTAGCGTGCTTGAAAGGTCAAAAGAAGCAGACAGCGGTTCTTTTTTAACAACCATCGCTTCTACCTTTTGATTTTGTTGTTCTGCTGCTTCTTGATCACTCGATCCTGTAGATGAGCAAGCTGAGGTGAACAGAAGAATGAATATAGCAGATATGTAGAGACTGGGTTTTAACAAGATGATCATCCTTTCTGTCTTTTTTGTACTTTAAAGTTTATGTATAAACTCATCAGTTCATAAACGGATTATATGACCTGATTTGTGGCATGTCAACAACTGATTACAAAAAAATGCCTCAAATTCAGGATGCGAAAGGGAGCCGATTCAGGTCCGTGGAAGTACATGGTAGACAAACGTAAAAACGACCTTTCTCAAAAGAAGAGAAAGGTCGTTAAGAAAATAAATATAGCTGTTTAGCCGATTAATTTACGGAATAAGCTACGTACAGCCCACTTGCGCTCACTTCGTTTACGGTATTTGGGCAGAGAGCGATAGACGGCAATGGACTGGTTAAAGGCTACAATGGCCTCATCCTTGCGTCCCAGCATACGGTACATCAAGCCTGTCAGATAATAGCCCTCACTGGAAGAAGACTGAATCTCCTGAAACTGCTGCAGATAATGAAGCGACTTATTGACGTCACGTTCCTTGAAAGCAGCGGCTAAATGCAAATAAGGCTCACCGTATTGCACCCGCGGGTTAATATCCAGTGCTTTCAATAAATGCTGTTCTCCAACCTCCAGATGGTTTGTGTGTACTTCAGCCGTTCCCCGTGCGTTCCAATAGTCTGCTGATTCTTCATAACGGGATTCAATTTCCAATAACAGCTCCAAAGCCTGCGGATATTTCTTGCTTTCGATCCAGATACGTGCCAAATCGAACTTGGCAGCCACATCGTTGGCGTTTAGCGTAATCTGTTGGCGCAATTGAGCGGCATTGCGTCTTCTTTTCCATGGTTTGCTGATGCTGGGCAATACACCCACAAAGCTGCGATCTAATATATAGATCACGATTAGGAGTACGAGCATTGCCAAAAACGGGTTGCCGAGCAAACTCCATAGTAGAGAGAAAATTAAAAATTTCCCAATCATTCTGCTCCAATCCTCCTGTGCATGTAACAATCCATACTTTCCACATTATAGCATAGGGTCACTTTAAGGGTCATTAGCATGATGAGATTTGGAAGGATGGTAGAGGGGGCGAGAAGAGAAATACTTATTTGTGATGCTCGATGTATAGTTTTACGAGAAAAGGAACCTTTTTTTATTTCCGCCAAAAGGTTGAACAGTCTGCCTTATCCAAAATATTAAACTCGATCATTTTCTCAAGTAATGAGAAATCAACGGGACTATCCCACTGGATACGTACCAACTGCTTGGTGTGATCATAGCCAGCCTGCACAATTAACTCAGAAAAATGATTAATCCCTGCCTTTTCAGGGGCAACGGCCAAATGATGTTTGGCTACGCTAAAGCCAATAATAAATGTGCCGTGATCCGTAAACATAGGTTGATTCCACGCAATTTTTTCCATTAAATTTGGAAACTTCTTGGTTACCCAAGCCAAAACCTCTTGCGTTCGGGCCCGATGTTGGGGGTTATCAATATGCTCTAAATATTCTGCAAAAGCTTCCATGTTGTTCCCTCCTTAATTAAAAATTATATCGTTCAGAAAAATTCCTCAAACATATTTGTGATTAAATGGTTTAACTATCATTTTATCGCAGCAACATGTTTCTCAAGGAATAATTGTCTGTTGAATAATCAAAAATATATTTAGATATAAAAAACACCTTTTATGTCCTGTTATATTCCTCAGCAAGAATAGAGTACAAACATGAATCATGAAACTCACCTTTGTAGTACCAGTGTTCACGCATCAAACCTTCACGTTGCATTCCGATCTGTTGCATAACCTTCTCAGAAGCCTTGTTTTCTGGACGACATGTTGCATAAATACGGTGGACAGCAAGTGTGCTAAATCCAAAGTCTAGTAACGCTCGTGCTGCCTCTGCTGCATAACCCTTCCCTTGATAATCTGGATTCAAAACGTAACCCAATTCTGCATTAGTATCTTTGACATGAATACCCATACCGCCGATCAGGATTCCATTATTTTTCAGACAAACGGCTAGTTCGTAGTCTTGTCGTGGCTGTTCCTGCTGCGAAGCTAAAACTTGTTCTATATATGCCTTTGTATCTTCTTCTGTATTCGGTCCCCAGGCTGTATATCTAGTAACTTCAGGCAATGACGTGTACGTATGTATACTTTCCCAATCAGATCTGAAAATATCACGAATGATGAGCCGGTTTGTCTCAAACTGCATAATTATTTATTCCTCCTGTCTATAGTCAAAAGACTCTACCTAGTATTTCAAAACGATTAATACCTCAATCCAATTTTTTAAGCGAACGTAGTCTTTAAACGTTATGACCTCCATTTTACAATGAATCCAGACCTTTTGCCGCCTGAACGCAATCCGCAAGGGAGCGTCCGGCAAAAGGCAATTAGAAGATAATGAATGTGGACTGGAATAGCCTACTGTTACTGGCTATCTGGTTCGTCCTAAAACAGCCTGCGCGCTGTTACGAAACGTTTCTGCCATTTATCGTCAAGCGTGTCAAAATGAACGCCGCGTTCTTTGGAGAAGGTATGCAGCAATTTGTTGTTCCCTGCATAGATAGCCACATGGCCGATCTCTAGCCCGCGTGCGCTGAAAAACAGCAGGTCGCCTTTGCGCAGCTCGTTCAGCCCGACCTCCCGCCCTTCTTTAGCCTGATCATAAGAGACACGGGGGAGGTCGATAGAGAGCGTATGCTGGAACACTTCCCCCACAAAAGAAGAACAATCAAAGGTCGATGTCTGTCCGTTTGCTGCGCCGAATTCATAAGGGGTACCGAGAAATTTCTCTCCGTAGGCGATGAGTTCATCTCCCTGCCGTTCCGCCAGGGATGGGCTGGAATAGTCGCTGTATTTTGGTTTTGCCGATATGTATCCGGTCAGGTTGTCTTTAGTGCGCACTTCCAGCCAGAGAGCATTGACCTCGCGGATGACGTGAACCTTTTCGCTGGCTGGAATAAGCCGCAGGGAAGGGGAAGCTCCCGATGAATCCGGTTCGCTGCGCAGGTTGACCCTGGAAAGAACTGTTGTGAAAAAATCGTCCCTGGAGGCAATCCGGATTGTCCGGGTAAGGGCATCCCACTTCACTGTGCTCCCAAGTGCTTCGCTCACAAAACGCAGTGGAATCATCGTGTTGCCCTCAACGATCTGTCCCGGAACATTCAGGGACAGCGTTTTGCCGTTTAGGGTAGCAACGAGTTCCCCGATGTGGTAGGTCAGCACCGTGTCGGTTTTGGTTGCTGTTACGGTTTTGCTGAATCCGTTCCAGGAAAGCACAGCTCCTTGCGCCTCAAACAACTGACGCATGGGGACGAGCGTTGTCCCGTCTAGCAGCAGCGGCTCGGCGGCAAGCTGAAGCGGGTGGTCATCCACATAAACGGTCGTCACTGGAGTCAGCGGTACCGACTTCGCATAAGACGGGTTTGCTTGGAGCAGCGATACTGCCAGCAGAGCCAGCAATACTCCCTTGTTGATTGTCATGCTGTCATCACCTCGTTGTTAATGTGTTCATCTAAGTTGTACGAGGCTTCCTCCGATTAGTTGTGTACCAAATATTGGATTCGTTTAAAAAACAAAACAAACAAAAATAAAACCAATAAATATCTGTGTTTCATTATTGACATCAAAATAAAATAAAGATAAAATTATAAATGTGAAATATTTCACTTTAGAGAATAATTCTATATTTAGCGAGGCAACAAGAAGTGAATTCTTTAGGAGGCCGATTTTATATGAGTGCACATGTATTTTTTGTACCATCTATCAATCTTATGGGAACAGGCTGTTTGCATGAAGTTGGGCCGTATATAAAAGAACTGAATTTAAACAAAGCTCTAGTCGTTACGGATAAATTTTTGATGAAGAGTGGCATTGCAGGCAAGGTTACATCTTTGCTAGATGATATTGGATTGAACTATGCGGTATACGATGAAGTAAAACCAAATCCGACCTGTAAAAATGTACATGATGGTGTTCAGTTTCTGCAAGAAAACGGATGTGACTTTTTAATTTCGATTGGCGGAGGATCACCACAGGATACGGCTAAGGGAATCGGCATTATTGCTACCAACGGGGGACATATAACCGAGTATGAGGGCGTTCATAAATCCAAGCATAAATCGCTTCCTATTGTAGCTATTAATACCACAGCAGGAACATCGGCTGAAATCACGATCAATTATGTCATTACGGACGAAGAGCGCAAGGTCAAGATGGTTATGGTTGATAAGAATAGTGTAGCTACGATTTCGGTCAACGACCCTGAACTGATGGTAGACAAACCCGCCGCGTTAACGGCAGCTACAGGACTAGATGCTTTGACCCATGCTATTGAAGCTTTGGTTACGCCAGGTTCCTATCCTGTAACGAATGCGACTGCGTTGGCAGCAGTAAAGATTATTTTTAATCATTTGGCTCGTACAGTGAGCAACGGTCATGATATAGAAGCACGTGAGCAAATGGTATACGCTATTTTCTTGGGAGGACTTGCATTTAATAATGCCGGATTGGGTTACGTTCATGCGATGGCGCATCAGCTTGGCGGCGTATACGATTTGCCTCATGGTGTTTGTAATGCCATGCTGCTGCCGATTGTGGAGGAGGAGAATGCCAAGCATGTACCAGAGAAGTTTCGTGCCATCGCTAAGGTCATCGGTTTTGAAGATAAGGGGAAAACGGATAAGGAATGCGCAGACTATGTAATCCAAAGAATCAAAGACCTGTCGAAGGAAGTAGGGATTCCTTCCAAACTTTCTGAACTGGGTGTAAATGAAGTGGATTTGGATCTGCTTGCCGAGAACTCAATGAAGGATGCTTGCGCTCCGGGCAATCCGTTCATACCTAGCAAAGAACAAGTTATCGAGATGTTTAAGAAAATTCTTTAAATAAAAGATGCAATTATTTTACTAAATACTATAAGGGCTGTCCCAGGAACTGATCGAAGTATACTGGGAACGGCCCTTTTTATTCGCATTTTCTGCTAAGAGATTTGTGAGACTAGAGATAAGACAACCCCATTGAAGATTAAAGGCACAGCTCTCTCGGCTAAATCTGTAGGAGACTCTTTTTTTCCTTCCACATTCCAGCGAAAGGTTACACCATAAATGGACCAGCTTAAAATGGTCGCGGCAAGTTCTAACGTTCTTTGGTCTGTATTATTGGCTTCTCTTGTTATGAGTTGAAGTATGAATTGCTCTAATTGATTCTTAATATGTTCTTCCAGGATCGGTGCCACTGAATTATATTTATGAACGCATTGGTTACTTGAGTCGTGATAGTCACATAACGAAAGAATAAGTTTCTGAATGATCTCCTCCGACAAACGTGCCTCAGCATCAATCCTCTTGATAACATACTCCAAAAATGCGTCTGACAAAAGGGTTTCAAGCAGTGCATATTTATCTTGAAAATGTGCATAGAACGTGGCACGGTTAATGGTGGCTTTTTGGGTAATGTCATTGATCGTAATCGTGTAGAAGTCTTTCTTATTTAATTGGTCAACGAATGCGTCGAGAATTAATCTACGTGTTCGAATGACGCGCGGATCGTTTGGGTTGGGTGAGGTTACACCAGGCATCCTCAAGACACTCCTTTCAGGTAAATTAAATGATTCCCCCATTATAAACATGTGTTGTTTTGTCAACAAGTGAGTTTAGATATACAACAATTTTATAACCCTTTTGGTTAAGCAACAGAATGAACATTTTGTCGGTTGAATGATAAATTAAACATTGCTAACATTTCACTTGCACCCCGTTTGATGGTGCACGAGCTTTTTATATATCGCTAAAAACGATAAAAGAAAATGGGGAGGTACAATCCTTGAGTAATCAACCGCAAAATGTCCATTCAACAGAAGCTTTATTTCAACCTTATACCATTCATAATCTGACCCTACAGACTCGTATTGTAATGCCGGCAATGGGCCGCGCTTTTTCACCAAATGGTGTGCCAGGACCGGATGTAGCCGCTTATTATCGCCGTCGCGCAGAGAATGGTGTAGGTCTTATTATTACTGAAGGTGCAGTAATTGACCATCCTGCTGGAACAAGTGAGCCGAGGATACCTAATTTTTATGGAGAAGCGGCTTTAAACGGTTGGGCTGAAGTGGTCAGACAGGTTCATGAAGCCGGTAGTAAAATTTTTCCACAGCTTTGGCATATGGGGATGGCTCGCCCTTTGGGATCTCAGCCGAACCCAGAAGCGCTGTCGATTGGTCCATCAGGGCTGGATCTGGAAGGGAAAAAAGTGACCGAGCCGATGACAGAAGAAGAAATCGTCAAGGTCATTGGGGCCTATGTCGATGCAGCTGCGAATGCAAAACGATTGGGCTTTGACGGCGTTGAAATTCACGGAGCGCACGGCTATCTGGTTGATCAATTCTTTTGGGAGAGAACGAACCAACGTACGGATCGCTATGGTGGCGATATCATAAAACGTGCACAATTCGCCATTGAGCTTGTGGAAGCTATTCGTGCTGAGGTTGGCCCTGATTACCCTATTGCCATGCGCCTATCCCAATGGAAAATGAATGATTACAACGCAAAGCCGTTCGATACACCGGATAAACTGGGGCAACTCCTGAATGTGTTAGTACAAGCGGGCGTGGACATCTTCCATTGCTCGACACGTCGCTTTTGGGTACCTGAATTTGAAGGCTCCGATTTGAGCTTTGCCGGATGGGTGAAGAAGCTGACTGGAAAAACCACGATTACGGTTGGCTCTGTAGGTCTGGATGAGGATTTTGTAAGTTATACGGAAGGGAAAGGGGCAGGACACCAAGATATTAATGAACTTCTGGAACGGCTGGACAACAATGAATTTGATCTGGTAGCTGTTGGGCGTGCGCTTCTGGGTGATCCTGCATGGGCTACAAAAATACGTGAAGGCCGAATTCATGATCTTCAAACCTTTACACCTGAGGTACTTCAAACGCTCAACTAAAACATATCATACTTCCAATATCTCTTTAAATAAACAGTGTAAGCCAAAATACTCAAAGTCAGGTAAGGAACTTTGGTATTTTGGCTTTTTTATGCGTCTGCAATAGTAGTCCACCATGAACCATTTTAGATTAAGTCATATTTGCTTTAAAGTTTTCTTGGGTACTCAAGTATTGAATTTTCTTTAAAAGCTGCTCCATTTAATAAGCTCCTATCTATTTTAGATCCCATTATAACAAACTTAATCCTAGTTCTTTGAATCATTCATATGCTAAAACCAGATCAGACTGAAACCAACACTTGATATATATAGATGTCTATGTAATAATGCTTGTATGTTAAAAAATAATGCAGCTGCACTGATAGGAACCATTAGAGACTCGATCAATAAATTGATTGTGTCTGAGCTCGAATCAAATGGAATTGAAGGAATTGTTCCTACTCATGGTGGAATTCTAATGTTCCTTTATCAAAAGGACGGGCTTTCCATTAAGGAATTGACGCAAAAAATTTCTCGTCAGCAACCCACTGTCACTGTTTTGATCGACAAGCTAGTGAAGTTGGGGTATGTCGAAAGAAAAAAAGAAAGGGAGGATAGTCGGGTTACCTTGATATTTCTGACCGATAAGGGAAGAGAGATAGAGCCTGTATTTGAGATGATCTCCAATAGATTACAAGAAACCATCTATGGTGGTCTGAAAGACGAGGAAAAAGAACAGCTGGAATATTTGCTGGAGCATGTTAAAAACAGATTATAAATTTTTTTAAGTAAATGTATAGATATCTATATTAATATCAAAATAACAATAAAACATCTGGAGGTTATTAAAATGAAACATCTTATTATCTATGCTCACTCTAACGCAGAAAGCTTTAATCACGCGATACTCGAAACGGTTGTAAATACTCTGAAAGAAAAAGGTGACGAAGTCGTTGTACGTGATCTATATGCCCTTGATTTTCAACCTGTATTAAAACCTGAGGATACTGCCGCTATGAGAGCAGGGCAAACTCCGGCTGATATCAAAGTGGAGCAGGAATACATCTCACAATCGGATACAATTACTTTTATTTCTCCCATCTGGTGGACAGGTCTTCCTGCCATCCTGAAAGGTTACGTTGACCGTGTATTTGCATACGGATTTGCATATACGGCTGGTGCGGAAGGGATTAATAAGCTGCTTACAGGTAAAAAAGGTTTTATCGTGAATACACATGGTACTCCCAACGCGATCTACGATGAAATCGGTATGACCGCAGGATTGAAGATCACATCAGATACGGGAATTTTTGATTTCGTTGGAATTGAATCCGTCGGTCACTTGCTGCTTGGAAGTATTGGTTACCTTGATGAAGATGGTTATAAAGGACTGCTGAAGCAAGTCCAAGACACGGTTAAAACGGTGCTGTAAAGTCAGTTTATGTTCTCTTAGAAACGTAAGACATTCTTTAAATGATGAGGTCAACCCGTACTTAGTGGTTGGCCTTTTCTTATAGTGCTTATATATCTCCAACATCCCGGTTCATAGATCTTTTGAATTTGTAATAGCATCTTGGGGCAGATATAACTGGACATTCAAGGGTGGTTGAAGCATGACTCTATGATCTTTCGACGGTTTTGGAATGTCCCTCTACGATTAAGTACATGTAAACGTCAATAGGGTCCTCACGTTCAATTTTAAAACCAAACCGTTCATAAAGACGTCTGGCTGAGCTTCCTTGCAGAACATTTAAGGTTACATGTTTTCCTTTTACATGATTTTGTTCTAGCAGATTTTTTAATATTTGACTGCCGACTCCTTTACCTTGGTAACTGGGATGAATATAAAAATGCTCCAATAAATAACCGTCTAATCTCGGTTTAAAAGCTATGCAGCCCACAAAAGAAGAGTCTTCCTCAATGATCCAGGTATGGACAGAATCGAATGCATCACGAAAGCGTTGACGAACTTTCTCTTCATCAAACCTTCCTAATCTGGTTAAATCGTTCCGCAGTACAATCGCCCGTAAATTAGCAATGCTTTCAATATCCGAATTGTGGGATTGGCGAAGAGTAAACCGTTTCATCTTATGTAACAACTCCTTTACCGTAAACTGGCAAGAGGTGATCAAGCGTATTTTTTCTTATTCGACGCTGAGCTCATTAACCCTTGTATTAAAATTCACAAATATTTCATTGTTATTATCGTGGGCAATTCATTATAGTACATAGTATTAATAGTTAACTGTATGTATTATGTGTTTTGCGGAGGTTCACTATGAAAGATTATGAACTAAGGGACGAATTGAGAGAATCCGTTAACCGGATTTATGACATGGAATTATTCAGTAGCCTGACGGAGCTTGTTCAGGGGGAAAACCATGTGCTTCAATATTTAGTTCAGCATCGGGATGATGAAATTAATCCTTCCTTGCTCAGCGATCATCTGCATGTATCCAGATCAAGAATTACGGCAGCGCTTACGGGATTAAGGAAAAAAGGCTATGTGACTATGGAAATGTCTGAGCATGACAGACGACGAATGTGTGTAAGGCTCACAGTAGATGGTGAATCGTTGATCAAACAGAAGCAACAGAGAATTGAGGGTTATTTTGAAGCGCTTGTAGTAGGTTTGGGTGAGAAGAATGTGAAGGATTTTATACGGTTAATTGAGCTTTCTTTGAGTATTATGAATGCGGGTTCTATTGAAAAATAACATAATGTGAGGGTGTACCGGGTGAGATATAAAATAATAGCAGACAGCTGCTGTGATTTAACGAGAGAGCTTAGAGAAGAGATGCAAGTTACTACAATTCCGTTAAATATGACGCTGGGAGATAAATGCTTCGTAGATGATGACACATTGGACTTGCCTCAGTTTATGGAAGAAATGAAAGCCTGTACAACCAAAATTGGATCCGCATCACCGTCACCTATGCTGTATAAGGAAGCCTTTCAAGGTACGCATACTTCTTTTGCCATTACATTATCCAGCAACCTGTCCAGTTCTTATTCCAGTGCATTGGTAGGAAAAGATATGGCGGAAGAAGAGGGGGCGGATGTTCATGTATTTGATTCGAAAAGCGCTTCGGCTGGACAGCTCTTGTTAGCTCTAAAACTACGCAAGCTAATCGACGAGGGCTATCATAAAAGCGAAATTATTTCTTCCTTGGAGAGCTTTATCAGCAAGATGAAAACGTACTTTGTTTTAGAAAATCTGGATAATTTGGTTAAGAACGGACGGATGAATAAAATCACAGGAAAAATACTTTCACTCTTGCATATCAGGCCTATTTTAGGCTCGGATGGTGACGGGAATATCGCATTTTTTACTCAAGCACGCGGTCAGAATCAAATTATCGAAAAGCTGGCAGATACTATTGAAAAAAGTGGCCGGGCTACCGAAGGAGAAAGCATCGTCATTACTCACTGCAATAATCCTGGGCTGGCGGAAAAATTAATGAATGCGCTGAAGAAACGCTATCAATTTAAAGATATTCATATTGTGTCCACCAGAGGGATTAGTTCAATGTATGCCAATGACAAAGGGATCATTATGGCTTTTTAAAAATATTCAGGGTTTATCCTCGCTGTATGGATAAACCCTTTTTAGTACACTGAGACTTTGCGGGAGTTCAAGCCTATCTCAATTTTTTAATGAGGACAGAAGCGTTTATACTGGCTTGAGTTCCTCCGGCTTGTGTTTGCAGGGTAACAGCAGTAGTAGAGCTATGGTTTCGCAGAGTAAGGACGTCACCGCATGCCAGAGCGAGGATAGCTTGCCCTGTGTTCTGTTGTGTCCCGGCTCCTGAGCCGTATACAGTTCCCACAGCCAGTGCGCCATTAATAAAGATGGCGAATTGGTTAGGTTCCACACCGGACACCGAAAAGTGAACTTCATATTTTCCAGCATCGGATACAGCAATCTGTGTAGTTCCTGGAACATGAGCAATTCCAGGTGTAAGTATACCGTTCGTATCCAAAATGACATCCCCTTCAATCGGAACAACTTGGGGCTTCACATTATAAATATAACCGAACTGCGCTAAATCACCTATGGTTCCAGGATCCCCATCAGGCCCTAAAGTGCCATGATTAATATTCACACTTACAAGTTGCTTTTTGACGATGATATCTTTTCCAACCCCTTTCCGTTTCGAGCGGACTTTTCTCTTTGGGGGCTTCTCCTCAAACTTTTTTTCTAACTTATCAAACCAGGCACGGACAAAAACATTTTTTTTACGGCCTTTTTTTCGTTTTAATTCAGGATGACCCAATACAAACACCTCCATATGGTTTGTTGTATACTACTCCATTCATCTAGAGGAGGCATGGATATCTGTCCTGTGATTCATAGGAAACGATCTATTTTGACTAAAAACGGGCTGCTGTACAAGGTGCATTCGTCTAGTATGTAAAAAAGCACCTTTGAATGTGCACTTGGATGACAACCAAGGAACAGACAAAGGTGCCGGTAGAGACGTGTCTCATGATGAAGCGGTTTGAAGCCGTTTTTTGCGCACATATAGGGCGTACAAGATGCCCCCAAGCAGGCACAGGATACAGGCGAAGCCTGCCAGCAACCACGCCGAAGAGACTGCTCCACCACGATCCATGCTATTTCCGAGCCATAAAGGCAGCAGAGCTCCCCCAACTCCACCTGCGCCGATAAGCAGGCTAGTGGTAGATTCTTCTGTACCCGGCATCATTTTGCTGGCAAAAACAAGTGCGATGGAGAAGATGCCGGACATGCCCAGCCCCAGCAGTACAATAAGGATAAAGGCGCCTTCAGTCCCTTTGATCAGCGGGAACACGCACAGCAGCACGGTCGCTGCCAGTGAGCTCAGGGCGACAAAGACACCGTAGCCGTATCGATCGGCAATGTAGCCTGTGAATAACCGGCCGGTAGCCATTGCTAACCAGAAGCAGGTGACACTAAGTGCTGCTTCGGCTTGTGTGAGACCCAGCCGTTCGATGAACATGGAGGGCAGGAAATTAGCCAGGCTCATCTCTGTCCCTACATAGATAAAGAAAAAGACGATAAATAGTGCAAGTAGCTTCCAATTGCCTATAGGGCTACCCTTAGAAGCCTCCACCGTGGGGGATTTGGGTGAGTTAGTGGAACGCGTATGGTTGTCACCTTGGTGTTCCTGTTGGTCTAATACAGCGTCCAGCGTGCCGAAGGACCCGCGCAGCCAAGCTATAATGGTGACGGCTGCAAACATGGAAATGATGGGAAAGGCCAATCGCCACCAACCGAGTGCAATGAGCTGGCTGGCGATAGCGGGCATAGCCAAAGCACCGATCCCAAAGAAGACTTCCAGACGGCTCATCGCCGCGCCCGTTCCTTGAGTAATACCGCTGATAATAATAGTGCCAATGAGTGTTTCTACCATGCCGAAGCCAAACCCGGCTGCTGCCCCGACGGCATATAGCCAACCCCAAGGCGGCAGCAATGAGTACAGCACTTCCGCCGCGCATAGCAGGAGCAGGGCGAATACCAGACTTCGGCGTTTGCCGAAACTCCGGGCAAGCCACGGCGACAGCAGGACTCCAGCCAGAAAACCGGAAAATTGAGCGAAGATTAGACTTCCGCCATCCGTATAGTTTCTACCGTAATGCTCTAACAACACAGGCAGTAGGGAGCCTACAACCACGTGTGCCAGGCCGATTAAAAAATAAGATAAGCTGCCGATCCATAGCAGTCGTTTCATGATGAACTCCTTTGATACCTAGATTTGACTCATGCGGCAAGCTAAACTGCATGAGTCAAATCTGAGTGATTATGATAGCTCCAGTACATGAAAGCCGTAGCCTTCAATAGAAATTTCTCCTTCCAGGTATTTACCGCTGATCAGCTCATTCCCTTTCTGATCATCCAGATGATATTGCTGCGTCTGGGCGTTATGGTTCAGAACGAATAGATATGATTTTCCATTTTTGGTCCGTACAGTGGCTTCTACACCCGCAGGAGCGCGCAGCAGGGATGGAATCCCTTTTTGCTCACAAATGTAGCCCAGCAGGCCATCAAGGAAAGCTTCTTCAGGGTCTGAAGCAACGTACCATGCCTCACCTTGACCGAAACCATTGCGTGTCAGCACTGGCATGCTCTGATAGAAATCATCGCCGTATTCGGCCAGTACTTCGGCACCTTCGCTATGCAACAAGTCACAGAGTAGACCGCATTTATATTCACCTTGTAATACGCCCACCTTTTCTTTCAATACAATGCGATTGTGTGATTCCGGCAGAAGCGCGTCAATTTCTTCCACCCAGATCCCGAGCAAGTTACGCAGTTTACCAGGATATCCTCCGGTTGTGACCAGATCGTTTTCATTTACAATGCCACTGAAAAAGGTCGTTACGAAGGTGCCGCCATGCTCTGTGAATTGTTCCAGCTTCTCGGCGGTACCCGGCTTGACCATGTAGAGTACAGGCGCGATAATGAGATCATATTTCTGGAAATCTGCATCAACAGAAACCAGGTCTACCTGTACATTCCGCCGGAAGAGGGGAGCATAATACTTGTGTACCTGATCCATATATTTCAAGGCGACAGAAGGGCCGCTTGATTTTTCCAAAGCCCACCAATTATCCCAATCGAATAAAATGGCTACTTTGGCATTAACGGTCGCGTCAAGTAGTGTGTTGCCTAATGCGCCAAGCTCACTGCCAAGCTGTGCCACCTCGCGAAATACACGTGTGTTCTCATGCCCGGCATGCTCAATGACGGCCCCGTGGAATTTCTCACAAGCGCCGATCGAGCGGCGAAGCTGGAAGAACATGACCGTGTCCGCGCCATGCGCGACTGCCTGATAACTCCATAACCGCATAACGCCGGGCCGTTTAAGCGAATTATACGCCTGCCAGTTCTGCTGGCTCGGTGTTTGCTCCATCAGCATAAAGGGTTGCCCATCCTTCAAGCCGCGCATCAGATCGTGCGCCATCGCCGTATAGCTTATCGGAGTATTGGCCCCAGGATAGCTGTCCCAAGATACAATATCCATGTACTTAGCCCATTTAAAATAGTCCAGTTGCTTAAAAAAGCCCATCAGATTGGTTGTTACCACGGCATCGGGAACATGTTTTTTAATCGCGTTATATTCCAATAGGTAGCAATCCAGCATACTGTCTGAATTGAAGCGCGCATAATCGAGGGATATGCCCTGAAAGCAGGAGTGATTTTCTCCCCAATGCTCGCTCAGATTATTTGGCGGTACAATTTCATCCCAATCATAGAAGGTGTGACCCCAGAAGGAAGTATTCCACACCCGGTTTAGCTCTTCCAGTGATCCGTATTTTTGCTTGAGCCACACCCGGAATGCGGCCGCGCAGTTATCACAATAGCAATCCCCGCCGTACTCATTGGACACGTGCCACACGAGGATCGCGGGATGGTTTTTGTATCGTTCTGCAATTCGGTCAGCCATCTGCTCCGCGTATTTTCGATACGTTGGACTGTTCGGACAGGAGTTGTGGCGGCCACCGAATTTCCGCTTCCGTCCGTCAGCGTCTACCCGGAGAACGTCGGGGTAGCGGGTAGCCATCCAAGCAGGGTGCGCTGCCGTGCTAGTAGCTAGACAAACGAAGATATCGCTTTCATAAAGACTGTCAATCAATTGATCCAGCCATTCAAAATGATATGTGATTTCGTCGGACTGAATTTTGGCCCATGAGAATACGTTGACCGTGGCGATATCAATCCCTGCTTGCCTGAACATCCGTAAATCTTCCTGATGCGTGGCATCATCCCATTGCTCAGGATTATAATCTCCACCGTAAAATACTTTAGGAAGTTTGCTGCTTATCATGCCAATCACCTCTGTATATAAGAATAATTCTATCTTATAATACAAATAACTGCTTTTAAATATAATAAAATGAACATGTATATAACAATATGGATCTACATGAAGAATACATACCCGCATACGCCGGAGGTGCTTTTTATGATTTTAACTCCCCATCATTTAAGATTTTTCCTGACTACACGTGAGCACTCTTTACCCCTTTTTATTGAAAGTATCGGATTTAACAGCAGGCAGGAGGATGTGTCCCGTCCAGAGGGTTATCCGTGCTTTCACTGGATTCAGACGGTGTCTGGTGAAGGGATGTTTACATTTAAAGGGGGGACCTTCCGTCTGGGAGAGCAGTCCGGGGTTCTGTTGCTGCCCGGGGAATCCCATGCATACAGACGGGCGACCAAGGTATGGCGAACGTTATACATTACATTTGACGGCCCCATCGCCGCTGCTGTATTGACTGCACTGGGATTGAAGCATACGCGTGGGTATCATTGGGACCCGGATAGCGAGCTGCACAGCTTTGGGGAAACTATGCTCCATTCCATGGTTAGTGAACGTGATTTGTCTGGATTAGATGCTTCGGCCAATATGTATCGTTTTCTGACTCTACTGCGTAAACATGGACAACATAGCTCGATGCCTTCCCTATCCCATAATGTGGAACGTTTAACCCCTGTACTGGCCTTTATGGAGCAAAATTATGCCAGTCCAGATGTGGGCCTAGGTGATATGGCAGTTATGATGAATGTCAGCTCCCGTCATTTAAATACATTATTTAAGCAAGCGTTTGGTGTGACTTCTTATGCTTATCTGATTGTAATTCGGCTGCGGAAGGCCAAGGAAATGATGACGGAATATCCGCAATTAACAGTAAAGGAGATTTCGGAGCGAGTAGGATTCCGAGATGCCAGTCATTTTGTGGCAACTTTCCGCCGAGCTGAAGGAATTACCCCGGAAAGGTTCAAATTACTGTATACATAAGGGTATTTTATCGAAATACTCTTTCTTACTCGGGAATGCTCTTTTTAGGGAGCATTCCTTATTGTTTTTTTCAGGATGAGGGAGTATAAAATAATAGTTCATTTGTTTCATCAAACTGATGTGCAGGTGACATAATAAACATAAGATCCATAGTTCTTTTGCAAAACCCTCATCCAAAGAAGGAGTCAACGAAATGCTGAGTAAAGTCAAAAGATTATTAATCGGTCGTCCGCGAAAGTCGACGGCCCTTGAAGATGAGAAACTGAATAAGCTCAAGGCACTGGCCATTCTGTCCTCAGATGCCTTGTCCTCTGTAGCTTACGGAACGGAGCAAATTCTGCTGGTTTTAATTACAGCTGGCTTCGCTGCCCTATGGTATTCCATTCCTATATCCATTGCGGTATTGGGTTTGCTGATCATTCTGATCCTGTCCTATAGACAGACCATATTTTCCTATCCTGGTGGTGGCGGAGCGTACATTGTTGCACAGGACAATTTGGGAAAGAGTCCGAGTCTGATTGCAGGTGGTTCTTTGCTGGTCGATTATATTCTGACGGTAGCAGTTAGCTCATCAGCAGGTACAGATGCCATTACATCTGCGTTCCCGTCGTTACATGATCATCGGATCGCCATTGCTCTGATTATGATTATCTTTTTGACTATTATGAACTTGCGCGGGGTGACAGAATCTGCCTCGGTGCTGGCTGTACCGATTTACTTATTTGTTGTTGCTATTTTTGTTTTGATTATTAGCGGTATCATTCATTACGTGGCAGGGGGAGCTCATGCTGCAGCACCGCAATTTGGAGCTACGGTATCCAACGTCAGCCTGTTCCTGCTACTGAAGGCGTTCAGCTCGGGTTGCTCGGCGTTAACTGGGGTAGAGGCTGTCTCGAATGCCATTCCGAACTTCCGCAAGCCAGCTGCCAAAAATGCAGCAACTACACTAATGATGATGGGTTTGATTCTCGGGTGTATGTTTATCGGAATTAGTTTGCTGGCTTATTGGTACGGTGTTCGTCCTAATCCGCATGAAACGGTCATTTCGCAAATTGCGAACGCCACTTTCGGGCGCGGTGTGATGTATTACATCATTCAGGGCGTAACGGCGCTCATCTTGTTTTTGGCGGCGAATACAGCCTATTCGGCCTTTCCATTGCTTGCTTTTATGCTCGCGAAGGACAAATACATGCCGCACATGTTCATGGTTCGTGGAGATCGGCTTGGATACTCTAATGGTATCCTGTTTCTGAGTATCTTCTCGGCATTGCTGGTTATCGTATTTGGCGGCAACACAGAAAATCTGATCCCGCTTTATGCCGTAGGGGTATTTATTCCGTTCACGCTCTCGCAACTTGGCATGATGATTCGCTGGATCAAGCTCAAACCGCCAGGCTGGATCGTCAAACTTGCTATTAATACGGTTGGGATGCTGACCACGCTGTCGATTACGCTCATCTTTATTTTCACCAAATTTAGCCAGGTGTGGGTAATCTTTATCTTTCTGCCTTTGGTTCTGTATTTCTTTATGAAGATCAACAGGCATTACAAAAATACGGCTGAACAACTGCGCATTGATATTACCAAGGATAAACCTATGGTGAAAGGCAATACGATTATTATTCCGGTGGCAGGTATTACGCGAGTCGTTATGAATACGATCAGCTATGCCAAAACCTTGTCGGATAATGTGGTTGCCGTATATGTGGGTGTGGATGATGAGGCGATTCAAAAAATGGAACAGAAGTGGGAAGAGTGGGACGTGGGCATACGTTTAGTAGTGCTGAGATCCCGTTATCGCAGCATCATTAATCCGCTCCGCAAGTTCATCGATACAGTAGAGTGGAAAAAAGCAGACGAGGACCATATCACTGTTCTCATTCCACAATTCATCACCAAGCACTGGTGGGAAAATATTCTACACAATCAGACCAGCTTACTGATGAGAGCTTATTTGATTAATTACAAAGACGTGATCGTAACGACCGTACCTTTTCATTTAAACAAATGAGGATTTTGCAAAAATCCCATAAGCGACTTCCGATGAACAGGATATAGATCGAAATGCTTTAGTTCATCTATATCTTGCACTTCGGAGCGACTGGAATCGAATTTTGCAAAATCCTGAAATAAAGTCACTGCCAATTAGCCCAACTCATTTGCGTGAACTGACTATAGCAAGGACAAAATGAACATCTTTTGGCCGCATTTCTTTGCGGTCGGAGGGTGTTTTTTTTTGCATAACGGAGATATTTACTTTGGTGATACATTTTGTGTATTATAGATACGAAATGTATCATTCGAGACTGTTATGGAGGGATACGATGCCCGAAGCCAAGGGGAAAATGGAAGATGACAAGCTGCAATTTGTAGATACGCTGAGGGCGCTGGCTATTATTGGAGTTTTACTTGTGCATGTCAGCCAGCATGTAGACGGATTAAACGGATGGTTGCAAAAAGGCTTGAGTATAGGAGCTAAAGGAGTCGCTTTATTTTATATGGCCAGCGCTTTTACACTATTTCTGTCCTTGAGCAGACGTTCAGGTGACAAGAGGGAAAGAACTTCAGCTTACCTGTTGCGTCGTTTTTTTCGAATTGCTCCTTTGTATTACGTGATGTTAGGAATCTATTTGGTTGTGAACGGGACAGGTCCACGATTTTGGCTTGGAGATCAGGAGGGAGTCACTGCCACCAATATCACTGCTCATTTCCTGTTTTTGAATGGTCTGAATCCGTACTGGATCAACAGCATTATTGGTGTGGAATGGTCCATTGCGGTGGAATGTATGTTTTATCTGTTTATCCCCCTATTATTTAAGCTGATCCGATCAGTCCGCCATGCGACCTGGTTTGTTGTGATGGCACTTGTGGTAAGCTTCGGGCTAAATACGGTATTTGTTCAATATCCATGGGTTAATGATCACTCTTTATGGGGGCACTATCTGTATTTATGGTTTCCGAATCAATTGCCTGTCTTTGGGCTAGGTATATTGTTGTTTTTCATTTGGAAAGACGAGCGGCATTGGAAAAGTATAGACCGGGTCAGTGGAGGTTGGCTGCTGGTTTCTGTGCTATTTGCGTTTTTTGGAGGCATGACCGATTATCTCATAGGTGTCGGGTTGCTGCTGGGAGCGTATGCTTTGTATCACTGGCAGCCGATCTGGCTGCTTAATCGGGTGTGGTCATGGATCGGCCGCCTTAGCTACAGCATGTATTTGACGCATATGCTGGTTCTGGGACTAATCGTACAGGTTAAACTACCTTTTGCTCCCCAAGTCAGCCTCACACTTATGTTTATCATGACGTTGCTATTCACCATCGGACTATCCTGGTTTACCTACTCGTGGATTGAACAGCCCGGCATCCGTTGGGGGAAAAAGCTTATATCACGTATGAAGCCTGTGCACAAGCAGGGAGATTCGGTCAAAGAAAGTGTTGCCTAAGCTGCAACTTGAAGCAGCATCCGATAACATTTGGTTGAAGTGCTTGAATAAATCTATGAAATAATTGAAAAGACCTCTTGAAAAGTAGCTCCCAGCCCTTTATATTCGATGTACATCCAAGTTTTTGAATACACCGATGAGGTTTGTTGGAATTGTAAAGGAGATGCACGCATGCTTTTGAAGCCAATCGGCTTTTTGCTTTTCTCCACGCTTGAGGGAGTAGCTGTTTTTGCGCTGATTTTGAGTATTTTTAAAGTTAAAATGACCCCTTATCTATGGCAGGCCATTTTTGTTAACCTGATTATGAATTTGCAAAGTTATATGCTCCGAGAGGAGTTTTCCTTTTCGTATTTGGTGCCCGTCGTAAATATGCTGCTTTTTATTTTTTTACTTGCTACGGTCGTGAAGATTCCGATTGTGTGGTCCGGTATTATGACGGTTACAGGTTATTTTGCATATGCCGTTGTTCAGTCGGTATTCCTAAAAGTCATGTTCGGCAACCTTCCGGTTTCTGAGCTGCAGGATGGGTCCTTGAAGGGCTATCTGCTACAAGTGGTAAGCGCGGCAGTAGGACTGCTTATTTCATTGATGTTGTATCGAAAAGGGATCGGCTTTTCCCCTAATTTCAAGAAGCTAAAGTTCAAAGAGGAATATGGAATTGTCATCACGCTGATTATCCTGTCGCTCATTTCAACTTCTATTGTGCTCTACTATAACGAGGTATGGTTAAATATGATATTTTTTGCACTGGTTTCGGGATTTTTCATCTATTATGCAATCGGAAAGGAATACCGGGATGATTGAAGCGATGGCTTTCAAACTTGCTAACCAGATCAAACGTACTGTGCCTGATCATCCGGCCTCTGTCGCGGTGCTTAAATACGCACTTGCTCTCATTCTGAATGCGTCCATGATCATCGTGTTAACACTATTCGCCTCAATCTTCACGGGGCGGATGGTAGAGGCTGTAATGATTCTCGTCGCTTTCGCCCTACTGCGCCAAATATCAGGAGGCATTCATTTGAAAACGGGCATGGCATGTGTGTTGGTGACCTCAGCAGCTTTTACTTACATATCCTGCATTGCCTTAAATAGTTGGTGGACAAACCTGTTTACCGGAATAGCTCTCATTCTCGTTTTATGTTTTGCCCCGTCCAGAATTGAAAAGCAGTCGCGCATTCCAGTACAATTTTATCCCCTCTTGCGACTGTTATCCTCCTTGCTTGTATGTACTAATTTTGTAATCGGTTCCTCTGTAGTGGCTATTGCTTTTTTGGTCCAAAGCCTAACATTGATCCGGGGAAGGAGGTGAGTGGAATGATGAGGAAAATGGTATATGGATTAGCTACATCGTTGTCTATGTTTGCAACATTTGCTGTATCAGTGGCGAGTTACGTGTATGTTTATCAAGGGGATACACCCGAGGAACTGCTGAAATAAACAAAATGCCGAAATAGAAAAATGATACATAGAGCTGCTATTAAGCAGCTTCTTTTTATGCAAAAAAAATCAGGCGCTCCATTAAAGAGCGCCCGAATGGGAGAGGAGAAACCGGACGAAGAGCTTATGGGGAAACGTAAGTCTTCTCCGCGGTTGTCTACGACATTGGTTGAATGCCGATATCCTAAGGATGCCCAGGGAATGGTTTTTTATACCTGCCTCATCCTAAGTTTTTCAAACGGCGGTGCATGTGGTACGATAGCGTCATAATCTTATATGGTTATGAACACATATAGAAAATAGGTGAGTTTCAGCGTGAGAGTGGTATCGGGTAGTGCCAAAGGAAGGCCGTTAAAGGCAGTTCCCGGCACAGGGACGCGGCCGACCACGGATAAGGTCAAGGAAGCGCTATTTAGCATGATAGGTCCTTATTTTGATGGGGGAGTCGCACTTGATCTGTTTGCTGGCAGTGGTGGCCTGGGTATAGAGGCGCTTAGCCGGGGAATGGACAAGGCTGTTTTTATTGATATGGAATCCAAAAGCATTGATGTCATTAAAGAAAATTTGCGAAAAACTGGATTGGAAGGACAGGCTGAAGTGTTCCGCAATGATGCCGGACGAGCGCTCAAGGTGCTGGCAAAACGTGGAGCTCTTTTTGATGCTGTTTTTCTGGACCCACCCTATCGTCTCAAACACGGAGATGAATTAATGAGCCGTATGGCTGAGTTGAACTTGCTTCGTTCAGATGCAATCATCGTGCTGGAGTATGAATCGGGACATGAATATCCGGAAAGCTTCGGGCCGTTCGAACAGGTCAGAAAAGCAGTTTATGGTGAAACGGCGTTATCTATTTATCATTTTGCAGCCGATGTTTTGTCGGATGTCGTAGAACATACAGAAGCCGGAGGGGTCAAATTCGGCATCAGCGAATCAGACGGGGAGGACCATCATGATTGAGCACAAACCACGTATTGCTGTATATCCGGGAACTTTTGATCCCGTGACGATGGGGCATCAGGATATTATTCAAAGAGCAGCCAGACAGTTTGATCTATTGATTGTCGCGGTTCTTAACAATATTAGTAAAAATCCGCTGTTTTCACTTGAGGAACGAATGGAGTTACTGCGAACGGTAACTCGCGATATCCCGAACGTTGAAGTGGACAGCTTCCGTGATCTGACAGCTAATTATGTACGTCAAAAAGGGGCCCAGGTTATTGTCAGAGGAATTCGGTCGGTGACTGATTTTGAATATGAGCTACAATTAGCCTCTACAAATCATAAGCTGAACCCGGATGCGGAAACGATCTTTATGATGACCAATCCAGCTTATTCATATCTGAGTTCCAGTATGGTGAAGGAAATTGCGCATTTTGATGGCAAGGTTGTAGATCTGGTGGCACCGGAGGTGGAAGACGCACTGCGTGCGAAGGTCAACGCGAATCGTGGCGGCTCCACCATGAAGTCATAAAGGAAAAGGCCAGCAGGGTAACTATAATTGTACCTAGCAGTGCAATGGACAGTACGGTTAGTTGCCAGGGGTACATAGATGTTCCTTCAATTTGTGTTAATAAGCCGCTGGCTCCGGCCATGACAGGATGCGTGGCGGATTCATTTACGCTTTCCGCAAAAGAAGACACAGAACTGCGACTGACGTAAGCGGGAGTTGTATTGCTGAAGATGCGGCTAAGCGGGACCCATGTCGCCAAGGTAAGTCCAAAAGCAATGATCCCATGGAGCACTCGTGACAGGGTGAAGGTGATGCCCTTGTCGGAAGGCCTGGTGACGGCGGTAATTTGAAGCCAGCCGCACAGGCCACCCCAGCCCAACACAGCACTGATCAGGGCTGCTTGTGTACGGAGATCAAAGGGCAGACGGCTGATTTCATAGGAACCCAGATGGATTTCCATCCAGGCAGGCCATATGAAAGAAAGCGATCCTTGGCCTGTATATATGGACAGCAGTCGAATCAGTACGGAAAAGAAAATAATGAATCCACCTGTCACCATCAGCGTCTGTACAGCATGGGATACGGTTTCGCCCAACAGTTTTCCGAAACTGCGGCCGTCCCGTTCTCTGGCAGAGCGGGTAGCTTCCCATGCGGATCGGATCAGGGAGGGAGAAGTACGGGAAACTGAGGTGCGCCGGAGGGCAGCTGGCGTTTCCCGTTTTTGCAATTCTTTGGACGGTACAGGTAGTCTGGCTGTGATCCAGCCTGCCAGCAGCCCGGAAATCCAGTGAACGGCAAGTAACATCACACCTGCGGCAGCATTGTGCAGTAGCCCTGTCCCGATGACGAGCAGGATGGTAATCGGATTGCAGAAATGAGCGATAGCGGTTAGACGTCGAAGCTGAAACGCGGTCATATCCTCCTGTTGTGCCCATTGGCGCACTGCTTCCGCAGCAGCCGGGAATCCTGCGGTCAGGCCGAGGGCCAACACCCAGCCGCTTCGCCCGGGTAGACGGAACCAGAATCGCATAAACGGCTCCAGCAGGACACCTAGTCCATGTACTAGACCAAAGGCGATGAGCATTTCGGACAGCATCAAAAAAGGCAACATGGCCGGGAAAATAATACTCCACCATAGCTTAAGGCCTTGAGTAGAGGCTTGAAATACTTTTTCTGGTGAGGCGACAACAGCCAGTACAAGTAAAATGGCTCCAAGGCCAAGCAGTACGGTTGTCCAATAAGGAGCGGAATGGGCTTCCTTTTGCATCAAAGAATTCACCTCTCATAAATATACTAAGGAGAGTAGGATGCTGTCTCCAGCGTTTATTCACGTTCGTTGTCTTGGGATAGGTTGTTCGTATACGTTGTCGTAAACAATGTATGCTTTTTCGGAAGGCTTGAGAACAGGTGGCATAGAGGCACTTGGGTAAGATAGGAGAAGTTAGGCTGCAAGGGGGAGAAGCAATGAAACGAATAAACCGGAAAAGAGCTTTTTTTACAACCGGTTATGTCTTAACGCTGGCTGCAATGGTCTATGTGCTGGTCTATATGCCAACCCCTTATCTGATCTATGGACCAGGTGGGGCAAACGAGATCAAACCGATGGTTAGAGTCCAGGAGGGTGACAGCGTCGAACGGGGGACTTTTATGATGACGACGGTATCGGCGCGTTATGCCAATGTTATCATGTTGGGCCTGTCCAAGTTGGACCGCAATTCGGAGATTCAACGCAAAGAGGATCGTCTGCATGGAAGAAGTGAAGACGAATATGCGGCAGAACAGGTATGGTATATGGGGGATTCCCAATCTTCCGCAATGGAGGCTGCCTACACCCGTGCCCATGTCCCCTATCGGATTGTGCCAGATTACGTGTATGTATTTAAGGTCCCGGGCTCGAACAGCGTGTTCGAGCCTGGAGATGAAATATTGGAGCTGAACGGAGTGAGGGTGACCGATAATCGTTCCATTCGGAAGACTTTGGAGGACGAAAAACCGGGAACAATGGCTAAAGTGAAGCTAAAGCGTGATGGAAAGTTGCTGACCGTGCAAGCTCCCTTAACGACCATCAAGGACAGTGAGACGGGCAAGCAACGTTCTGGATTTGGCGTCAGTATTGCCACGGTACAGAAGGTACAGCCGAAGGATGGACGTAAAACGATTCATTTTACATCTACGGATGTTGGCGGTCCTTCGGCAGGTTTGATGTTTACCATGGAAATCTATAACCAACTGACACCAGGTGATCTGAGTAAGGGATATCGTGCAGCCGGTACGGGTACTATTGATAAGGACGGTCAGGTTGGAGCGATTGGTGGTGCAAAGTATAAAATAGTTGCTGCTGACCGTCAGGATGCGGATTTGTTTTTCGTCCCTGCAGATAATTATAAAGAGGCGAAGGCCAAAGCTGAGCAAATTGGAACCCGGATGAAGCTTGTTCCGGTTCGCAAGCTTGGCGATGCGCTGAATTATATGGAAAAACTGCCCATCAAACCATAATGGGCGGTCGCAAGTAATCAGCATACATGTCGCGGATGGCGGGACGTGGCATCCCGGCTGCGTGTATGGTGGCTGCGGCTGTATCCCAGTCCAGCTGAGGATGTGATCTGGCAGACAGCTTGACCCATACCGGAAGGGTGGCTGTCTGCTTCATACGTGCCAGCAGCTTGCGTCCAGCCCTGTTAAAGCCGAGCACGCGGATATAGCCCGGACCTTTCGCCAGCTCAGCAGGAGTCATATCGGCTTTGGAATGATTCAGCAAAATATGTGTACACATCCGCTGAAGCTTCGTACGAGTATAGCGCCTTGTCTTGATAGCGGCGAGCAGGGCCTCCACAGAAGGCTGGGGGAGCGTGTACAGCGATTGCCGCAGACGATGCTCCAGCCCTTCGGTGACCTCGTGCAGCTCCGCCAGCTGCTGCGGGCTACGTGTGATCAGGGCGTTCAGCAGCGGCTGGCTGAACGCTTCCCAATGCAGCGGCGCGCGTTCGGTTTGCCACTCGCGCCGCAAAATCTCCAGTGTCGCCGCAGGTATGTACGGCGACGCGGCCTCCGGCCCGCCGTCCAGCAGCAGACGGCGGATGGCCGTGGCGCTGGCGATGACTCCGTCCGCAGGAGCCACGGCTTCATGGTAGCCCGATCCCGTGCGGGCTACCGTGAAGGGCTTGATTGTGCTGCCCAGCCTTTCCAGCGCAATCAAGTAATGCAGCCCCAACGTATTGTTGGGCTGCTGCATGAGGGCGGCGAGCGCAGCGCCGTCCTCTCCTTCGGCCGCCAGCGCGGCTGCGGCTCCCGCGTAGGCAGCGGGATAGCTCGCGCCGCTGCTTAGGCGCTGCGCGATGCCGGCCTTGAGCTCGGCCGACTCTGCCGCCAGCACGCGGGCCAGCGCGCGCAGCGGGGCGATGTCTCCGCTCTCGCTACCGAAGCAGAGCGCATCGACGATGCCCGTCGCATGGAGCAGGGCGACCGCTCCGCGGGCAAACCATTCTGCAGGCTGGACGGCATAGGCCACAGGCAGCTCCAGAACCAGGTCCACACCCATGGCGAGTGCCATTTCGGTGCGGGACCATTTGTCTGTAATCGCGGGTTCACCCCGCTGAAGGAAAGGGCCACTCATCACAGCCACTGTGCGCTGTGCACCAGTGATGCGAAGAGACTCCTCCCAGTGATGGACATGTCCGTTATGCAGGGGGTTGTACTCTACAACCATACCGAGTGTTTTCAAGACCGTATGTCAGCTCCTTTCTTAAAGTAACTTATTGGGTAACTATTTTGATAATAATGGTTAAGTACCCGTGAATGATTGTTTTCAGGGCAGCTATACTGTTTTTCATCGTCGACATGAACAAGACCATTGAGACCTGGACGAAAAAGCTTTATACTCGCATTATTGTACACGAAGAGTGGCGGGGGTACGAATACTCATCGGTACATGTTTAGCACAATGCATTTTTGCTTCTGCATAAAACTTGTCGAACCATTGGAAAACCGGTGGATTTGTGAGTGGTGTAAAGTGAAAGGTGTTGACAAACGACTCGATCAGTCGGTATAATAATTTTTGTTTGTTTGGAGTGATAGTGATGCAACTATTTTTTCGCAAAGTAGCAACAAGTGACGGTCCTTTTCCTATCCGTGAATCTCTTAATGTGAGTGAATTGGTGGATGATCGTGCTGATGTTACGGCCGTTTCCCCGCTGGAGACCGACTTGGTCGCCGTTAGTCTGGGTCAAGGCTTGATGAGCGTAGAAGGCACGTTGACCGCAGGTCTGGACATGCTATGCTCACGCTGTTTAAGCCCGATGCACGAGGATTTAAAGATTGAATTCCGTGAACGGTTCAAGCAAACCTCTTCGAGTGTTGAAGAGGAGGATGAAGATGGCGATTTTATCGCAGTGACGGAGGACTCCTTCGACATTGCACCGTATTGTGAAGAACTGTTTGTACTGCATGTGCCGTTTGCGCCTTTGTGCAGTGAGGATTGTCAGGGAATCGCACCAAAGACCGGACAAAACTGGAGTATTGGCTCCGATGACAGTAACGATGGCGATACGGAAAAGATTGATCCGCGTCTGGCAGGGCTTAAGGATTTTTTTAAATGAGAATTGAGTTCAATTCTGAAAAATCATCATCCGCTTGTGCCGGAGAGTTACTGAACCGATGCGTGGATGTTGCAGGCTTGATTCACCGGCTGTAAGATAATTGCTTCTGGCATTTTCTTTCAGTCTTGAATGAGATAAGAAGTCATACCCGCTATGCGGGGGTGATCTGGTTAAGGAGGTGGGAATAATGGCAGTACCTCAACGGAGAACATCCAAAACTCGTCGCGACAAACGTCGTACTCACTTTAAACTGGCAGTACCAGGTATGGTGAAATGCTCCGAATGCGGCGAATTGAAACTTGCTCACCATGTGTGCAAAGTTTGCGGAACGTACAAAGCTAGAGAGATCATCTCTCAATAATGTCCGATAAGCGGATTCTTTGGAATCTTCGCAGGAAGAGTAGCGCTTCACTTCAGTGAGGCGCTACTTTTTTTTTGTCTGCATGCTTCCTTTTTACGTCAGCATGCTATATACTGTTTTAGTACCAGGTTCTAAGAAAGAAGGGCCGAAGAGGTTCCTTTATACATACAAGAAGACAAATCGGCTTGAAGTTTCGCCGTTAGAAAGTGAAGTAAAGTAACCCGAACTGTCGTCTGAACGACAGTTTATTGTAGGGAAAGGAGGCGTCACTGACATCGAACGTTTGCCGAAGAGACAGAGACAGCAGCGGCTGACTCAATTAATTGATGATAATCCGTTCGTAACGGATCAGGAATTGACAAGACAGCTGAAGGTAAGTATTCAGACTATTCGGCTGGACCGGATGGAACTGGGAATCCCAGAATTGCGGGAACGGCTAAAGCTGATGGCTGAGCGCTCCTACGACCAGGTTCGTTCCTTGCCTTTGCATGAAGTGATCGGGGATATCGTTGATCTACAGTTGGATCGAAGCGGTATTTCGATTTTTGAGATTAAAGAGGAACATATTTTTTCGCGTACTGGCATTGCGCGGGGGCATTATGTATTTGCTCAGGCCAATTCATTGGCCGTTGCCGTGATTAATGATGAGATAGCATTGACTGCATCAGCGGATATACGCTTTGTCCGCCCGGTTCATTTAGGTGAGAAGTGCATTGCCAAGGCATATGTACGCTCAAATCCAGAACAAAAAGGGAAGGCTAAAGTGGAAGTCTTTGCCTACGTAGGAGAAGAAATGGTGTTCCAAGGCAACTTTGTCATTTATCGCTCCACGGAGGAAGAGTATAGCGAAGGAGGAAGTCAGCATGCGGATCGCCATTGATGCCATGGGGGGAGATAATGCTCCTGAGGCGACAGTAGAGGGCGCGCTATCTGCGGCAGCGGAATGGAAGGATACGGACATTACGCTGGTTGGTGACCTGGAACGAATTGAATCGGTTCTGAACGGTAGGGCGTTGCCGACGAACCTCAGCATTCGCCATGCATCCGAAATGATAGATGCGCAGGACGAGCCTGTAAAGGCAGTGCGCCGTAAAAAGGATGCCTCGATGGTCGTAGCTGGTCGAATGGTCAGAGAAGGCGAAGCGGATGCCATGATATCCGCAGGTAATACAGGCGCGCTAATGACCACAGGGTTGCTGGTGGTTGGAAGAATGGAGGGCATTGAACGTCCGGCTCTCGCGCCGATGATACCAACGATAGATGATCAGGGTATTCTAGCGCTGGACTTGGGAGCCAATATGGATGCCAAGCCTGAGCATCTTGCCCAGTATGCACTGATGGGGAGCTTGTATCGTCAGAAAGTTCACGGTGTGTCTTCTCCAAGGGTGGGTCTGCTAAATGTGGGGACCGAAGCTGGGAAGGGCAATGAACTGACGAAGTTGGCATATCCACTTATTGAGCAGTTACCTGTCAATTTTGTGGGTAATGTTGAATCGAGAGATGTGTTAACCGGGAATTGCGATGTACTGGTGTGTGATGGATTTGCTGGAAATATCATGCTAAAATCGCTAGAGGGTACAGCCGGAGCCATATTTTCTCTCTTAAAAGAGCAATTCACCAAATCCTTGAAGACCAAGCTTGCGGCAGCCTTGATTATGCCTGAGCTTCGCAGTCTGAAAGGTAAATTGGATTATAAAGAGCATGGCGGGGCTCCTTTGCTGGGTTTGAGTGGACTCGTCCTGAAAAGTCACGGTTCGTCTGACGGCGTTGCCGTCAAAAATGCGGTAAGGCAGGCTCGTACGGCCTTGCAAAACCGATTGGTAGAAAGTATATCCAAGGAAATCAGCAGGAAGTGAGTGACGATATGAATAAATTACGGCCGGTTGGTGTTATCGGAACAGGGAAATACGTACCTGAGAAAATTCTGACCAATAAAGATTTGGAAGCAATCGTAGAAACAAGTGATGAATGGATTGTCAGCCGTACAGGGATTCAGGAGCGCCATATTGCGGCTCCAGAGCAGGCTACATCTGATTTAGCTTATGAAGCAGCAATTAAGGCGTTGGAGTCCGCGGGTATGACGGCACAGGATCTGGATTTAATTATTGTAGCTACGGTTACACCGGATATGGCGTTTCCGTCAACTGCCTGCATTCTTCAGGACAAATTGGGAGCCAAAGGCGCAGCAGCTTTCGATTTGTCTGCGGCATGCTCGGGTTTTGTATACGGACTGGCTACGGCAACGAGCTTCATTAAGACAGGTATCTATAATAATGCATTAATCATTGGGGCAGACTGTCTTTCTCGGATTACAGATTATACCGACCGCAATACCTGTGTTCTATTCGGAGATGGTGCAGGAGCTGTAGTGATTGGCGAAGTGCCTGAAGGTAGAGGATTCCAATCCTTTGATCTCGGGGCTGAGGGTGCCGGAGGCAGCTTACTCAAGTTGGAAGCAGGAGGCTCGCGTTTGCCTGCGAGTGCAGACACACTGGAAAATAAACAGCACTATATTTACATGAACGGACGCGAAGTGTTCAAGTTCGCGGTTCGTGTTATGGGAACGGCAACGGTCGATGTGTTGGAAAAAGCAGGGCTGTCCAAAGATGATATTGATCTGTTCGTTCCGCATCAAGCCAATGTTCGCATCATCCAATCGGCGATGCAACGTCTGGATTTACCAGAGGAAAAGGTAGTTGTTAATGTTCATAAATATGCGAATACATCGGCAGCATCAATCCCTCTCGCTCTTGTGGAAGCAGCTGAGGAAGGCCGCATGAAGGAAGGCGACCGTGTATTAATGGTGGGCTTTGGCGGTGGCTTGACCTGGGGAGCGTCGGTTCTTGTCTGGTAATAAGATGGAAGTTTTGATATAATATTGAATTTGTGTAGTGTTTTACAGGACAAGCATTGGATACAGAGAGGTGCATACACGATGGGCAAAACGGCATTTATTTTTCCCGGTCAGGGTTCACAAGCTGTAGGTATGGCTAAAGATGCTTATGAAGCAGTTCCAGCTGCAACAGAAGTATTTCGCCAAGCGGACGAACGGTTAGGGTTCGCACTAAGCACACTGATTTTTGAAGGGCCGGACACAGCTTTGAAGCAAACATCCAATACGCAGCCTGCACTGTTAACGGCGAGCATTGCGTTGTATGAAGCGTTCAAGGAAGAAATGGGCATTCATCCCGATTATGTGGCTGGACACAGTCTAGGAGAATACAGCGCGCTAGTCGCTTCCGGTGTTCTCGCATTTGAGGATGCGGTTGAAATCGTTCGTACACGTGGCGAGTTCATGGAGCAGGCCATTCCTGATGGGCAAGGCGGGATGGCTGCTGTGTTGGGAGCTGATCGTGAAGCATTGGCAGCATTGTGCCGTGATATTACGGAGTCTGGTCAACTGGTCGAACTAGCCAACATCAATTGTCCTGGACAAATTGTTGTATCTGGTACGAAGGAGGGCGTAGCTGCTGTCGCTGAACGTGTGAAGGAAGCAGGAGGCAAGCGCGCTATTACTCTGGAGGTTAGCGGTCCTTTCCACTCGTCATTGATGAAGGAAGCAGCGACCAAGCTCTCCGGCAAGTTGGAGGCTGTAACTTTCTCCAAAGCTCAGGTTCCGGTTGTTGCCAATGTAACAGCTAAACCTGTACGTGAGGGGAGCGAAGTTCGCCAACTGTTGGTGGATCAGGTCTATTCTCCGGTACTGTGGGAAGACAGTGTAGCATGGCTACTAGAACAAGGTGTTGACACCTTTGTTGAGTTTGGACCGGGAAGTGTATTGACTGGACTGGTTAAAAAAATCGACAAAACGGTTAAGCTGTATAATATAAGCAGCCTGGAGTCGTTTGCTTCTGTAACGGAAGCCTTGGAGGCCCGTTAAAAGTATAATCATTGCCTTAACGGGTTATATACTTGCAAGGGGGGACTATGATGTCTAAGCCATTGAGTGGAAAAACGGCGCTCGTTACAGGAGCGTCGCGCGGAATTGGCCGTAGTATTGCGTTGGCGCTGGCTGAAGCAGGTGCTAATGTGGCGGTAAACTATGCTGGTAGTGAGGCGGCTGCGACTGAGGTAGCAGAGCAGATTCGTGCCAAAGGTGTAGAGGCTATTACAGTTCAGGCTAATGTCGGTCGCGCTGATGAAGCGGATCAGTTGATCAAGGATGTGATTGGCGCTTGGGGCAAGATTGACATCCTGGTGAATAATGCCGGCATAACAAGAGATAATTTAATCATGCGCATGAAGGAAGAGGAATTCGATCAGGTGATCGAAACGAATCTGAAGGGTGTGTTTAATTGTCTTAAGGCGGCAACACGTCCAATGATGAAGCAGCGTTCTGGCCGAATTATCAATATCTCATCCGTGGTCGGTGTACTTGGCAACGCAGGACAAGCCAACTACGTTGCTGCTAAAGCAGGGGTAATTGGTCTTACCAAATCCTCTGCTCGAGAGCTTGCTTCGAGAGGTATTACAGTGAACTGTGTGGCTCCTGGATTCATCGATACTGAGATGACGCAGGTGCTGGCTGATGATTTGCGTGACAATATGCTGAGCGGTATTCCGCTGGCCCGTCTTGGACGGCCTGAGGAAATTGCTGACGTGGTGCTGTTCTTGGCCTCGGATGCTTCCTCATATATGACGGGCCAGACTTTGCATGTGGATGGCGGCATGTATATGTAGTAGCATGTTGCCAATCCGCATGCCCCGATGAAGAGTTGTCAATGAATACTCTCTTCTATGGCATTTTAATTGTAATTTTCGTATAATACCTAAGAGGAGGTGAGCCGGATGTCCGATGTATTGGAGCGCGTAAAACGCATTGTCGTTGACCGTTTGGGAGCCGACGAAGCCGAAGTTACACTTGAAGCATCTTTTAAAGATGATTTAGGCGCTGATTCTCTCGATGTAGTTGAATTGGTAATGGAATTGGAAGATGAGTTTGATATGGAAATCTCTGATGAAGATGCAGAGAAAATTACAACTGTAGGTGAAGTTGTGAAGTACATACAATCTCATACCTAATTCATGTCATCAAAAGTCCCGTTCTGTTACAGGCGGGACTTTCTCCTAATTATACAGATTGAACTAAAGACGGAATTGCCGTGTGTTTTTGAGTCTGGCTCAGCTTCACTTAGTCAAAGGCTGAGAAGTATGCGGCATTACTAACTTTAGTTGATTCTATATTATTTTTACGCACAAGAGTGTGCGGTCTTAAAATACAATATGCAGTAGACATAGAGGTGATTATCTTTGAAACAACGTGTTGTCATAACAGGAATGGGTGTAATCACTTCGCTGGGACAGGATTTGAACACACTATGGGATAATCTGATGGCTGGAAAATCCGGCGTCAGTGAAATCGAAGCTTTCGATACAAGTGAGTACACTACGAAAATAGCCGCTTCCATTAAAGATTTTAATCCAGAGGATTATATTGAACGTAAGGATGCGCGTAAAATGGACCGCTTTGTGCAGTTTGCGGTTGCTGCTAGTAAATTGGCGCTTGAGGACAGCGGACTTGTAATCGGAGAAAATGCGGATGCTGAGCGTGTTGGTGTATCTGTCGGTTCCGGTATTGGCGGATTGGGAACTTGGGAGGATCAGCACAACGCACTGATTGAAAAAGGACCTAAACGCGTAAGCCCTTTCTTCATCCCGATGATGATTGCTAATATGGGTTCCGGTCAAGTGTCGATTTCACTCGGTGCTAAAGGCCCCAATACATCACCAGTTACGGCTTGTGCCACGGGCAGTCATGCTATTGGTGATTCCTTCCGCATGATTCAGCGTGGTGACGCAGACGCCATGATTTGCGGAGGAGCTGAGGCGACTATTCGTCCGATTGGTATGGCTGGATTTTGTTCCATGCGAGCAATGTCCACGCGTAACGACGAGCCTGAAAAGGCAAGCCGTCCTTTTGATACCGAAAGAGACGGGTTTGTTATGGGCGAAGGCTCTGGTGTTCTTATTCTAGAATCGTTGGATCATGCTTTGAAGCGTGGTGCGCGTATTTACGGTGAAGTGATTGGCTACGGTCTTTCTGGCGATGCCCATCATATGACGGAGCCTGATCCAGAGGGAGCAGCACGCTGCATTAGAATGGCGATCCGTGATGCTGGATTGAATCCTGAAGAGATTGATTATATCAATGCACATGGTACATCTACGCCAGTCGGTGATAAATCCGAAACGGAAGCAGTCAAGAAAACGCTGGGAGAGCATGCCTATAAGGTAGCGATCAGCTCAACTAAGTCGATGACAGGGCATTTATTGGGTGCAGCGGGCGGCGTTGAAGCCGTGATCTGTGGTCTCGCCCTTCAGCATCAGACGATTCCGCCAACGATTAATTTGGATAATCAAGACCCAGCATGCGATCTTGATTATGTACCTAATAAGCCGAGAAAAGCGGAACTGAATGTGGTTATGTCCAATTCCTTTGGTTTTGGCGGTCACAATGCTACGGTTATTCTAAAAAAATATGAAGCATAAGGGGTCAGTTCGTTGAGTGGAGACTTGAAGCAATTACAGCAGAAACTTCATATTCAATTCAACAATCGGCAGCTTCTGAAGCAGGCCTTTACGCACGCTTCCTACGTAAACGAACATCGGTTCAGTCAGCATGCAGACAATGAGCGTCTTGAATTTTTAGGTGACGCTGTTCTGGAACTGACGGTGTCCGAGCAATTGTACAATCAGTACCCTAATCGACCCGAAGGCGAACTCACCAAGCTACGTGCAGCTATTGTCTGTGAGCCTTCTCTGGTGAAGTTTGCTGTCGGGCTTGAGTTTGGGCAATATGTACTGCTTGGAAAAGGTGAAGAGTTGACAGGTGGACGTACTCGTCCGGCTCTGTTGGCTGATGTATTCGAAGCGTTCGTAGGTGCGCTTTATTTGGATCAGGGTCTGGAGGCCGTCCGGTCGTTTCTGGAACGTTATATTTTTCCTCAAATTGTATTAAACGGTAAGCTTCAGATGAGTGATTTCAAAACAGAGCTTCAGGAACTGACGCAGCATCATAACATGGGGATGCTTGAATACAAGATTGTAGAGGAGCGCGGACCAGCCCATGAGCGCGAGTTTGTAGCTGAGGTATATATGGACAGCGAACGGCTAGGGGCAGGTACGGGACGCTCCAAAAAAGAAGCTGAGCAGCAAGCGGCGGCAGTAGCTTTAAACCGTTTGAAGCTGGCAGAATCGTAATCGGTACCTGAGCAGCCCGGACGGGTTACGCAAGCAGGGGACACAAAGTAAGAGCAAAGGGCAGTCCGCGGGGAGTCCCGGCCCGTAATGGCGAATGGACTGCGTTTTGCTCTTTTTTCGTGGCTTTGCTGGTGTAATGTGAGTGTCGGTACTGTGCTTTATACAAGCTAGTTTATGCTACAATAGGGATAATTCATATCAATCAGGTGTACGGTGTTGTACAAGCATATTTGAAATGTTAGAGGTGAGATTGAGCATGTTTTTAAAGCGCATTGAGCTGGCGGGCTTCAAATCGTTTGCAGATAAAACGGAAATGGAATTTGTCCGCGGCATTACGGCAGTCGTCGGACCCAACGGAAGCGGAAAAAGTAATATTTCCGACGGGATTCGTTGGGTGCTTGGCGAACAGAGTGCCAAATCACTGCGTGGCGGCAAAATGGAGGACATTATTTTTGCGGGTAGTGATGCTCGTAAGGCTGTTAATTACGGTGAAGTATCGCTTACGTTGGATAATGAAGATCAGGCGTTGCCTCTGGATTTTGGTGAAGTCACGGTAACACGACGTGTACATCGAAGTGGAGATAGTGAATATTTCATTAATCGGCAATCATGCAGACTCCGAGATATTACAGAGCTGTTTATGGATACAGGGATTGGTAAAGAAGCTTATTCAATTATTGGACAGGGACGCATTGAAGAAATTCTGAGTACCCGATCTGAGGATCGTCGAGGTATTTTTGAGGAAGCTTCGGGTATCGTAAAATATAAATCGCGTAAAAAAGATGCGGTTCGCAAGCTGGATGAAACGGAGCAAAATTTACTGCGTATTCACGATTTGGTTAGTGAACTGGAGGATCAGATTGGACCGCTTAAGGAGCAGTCTGAAAAGGCGATTCATTTTAAAGAGCTACGCGGTGAATTGAAATCCAAAGAAATTTCAATGTACGTCCATCAAATTGAACAAATTCATACTTCGTGGAGCGATGCGACTTCCAAACTAGCTTTGCTGCAGCAGGAGCAACTTCAGTTGTCTACGGTGGTGTCCAGCCACGATGCGATGCTGGAAAGCGACCGCAACGAATTACGCCAGCTGGAGGAGCAAGTAGAGCGGTTGCAAAGGGATCTGCTGCAATACAGTGAAGCGACGGAGAAAAGTGAAGGCTACGGCGAATTGCTCAAAGAGCGCACACGCAATCTGGAGGCTAATCGGGAACAATTGATCTTATCACTTAGCACAAGCGAATCACGGCATTCCGAGCGCAGGAGTGAACTGGATCAACTGAACGAAAAGCTGTCTGCACTGAATGTAGAGCTTGACGAGTTGCGTGGGCGGCTGTCTGACGAAGAGGCCAAACTGATTGGTGTTACAGGCGGAATCAGCCAGGAGCAGGAAGAAAGCCTAAAGGGTGGTCTGCTGGAGCTGATGAATCAGATGGCGCAGGCGCGTAACGAAATTCGTTATACAGACCAACAGAAGGAAGCATTGGAACGGCGTGTGACTCGCGTAAGTGACGAATCCGGCAAATGGGAAGCCCAGAAAGTACAACTTGAACAGCGCAAAAAGGGATTGGAAGCTGCGGTTCAGAAGCTGGGGCAGGAAATCAGTAGTTTGCGTAGTGGCTATATTCAGGGAAGTGAAAAGTACCAGGCCCTGCAAAAACTACTGGAAGAAAACCAGGGTACGGTTCGTAAATGGGAACAAAAGCGTGAGGCTCAAATTTCACGGCGAGATACAATGAAGGAAATGCAGGATGACTTTGACGGCTTCATGCTTGGAGTTAAAGAGGTATTGAAGGCTGCACGAAAAGAAACTTTGCACGGTGTGCATGGAGCGGTAGCGGAGCTGATTCGGGTGCCTGAGCATTTAGAGCAGGCGATGGAAACCGCTTTGGGTGCTTCAGTTCAGCATATCGTGATGGAAAATGAATCCGTATCCAGACAGGCGATCAGTTTTCTAAAGCAACGTCAACTGGGCAGAGCGACATTTTTGCCTATGGATGTTATCCGCCCGCGTCAAATCAGCGCAGGAGAACGCCAAATTGCAGAAGGCGCTGAAGGCTTTGTCGGGATCGGTGCAGATCTTGTTCAGTATGATGATCGATATGCCGGAATTGTAGGCAGTCTCTTGGGGAATGTGGTCATTGCCCGTACGTTGGAAGATGCAAACCGTATTGCGGCCCGTTGCCAATATAGATACCGCGTGGTCACTTTGGAAGGCGATGTTGTCAATGCAGGGGGTTCCATGACTGGGGGAAGCCAGTTCAAGAAAAATGCTAATCTGCTTGGACGTAAGCGTCAGCTGGATCAGTTGGATCAAGACATTGTAGATACGGAGCAGCAAATTGCAAGGTTGCGCCAGAGTGCAATAGATACCAAACGCCAGCTGGAGGAGACACAGACCCGTCTGGACGAGTTGCGTCAGGGCGGCGATGTGAAGCGCGGTGAAGAGCAGCAGATGGCAATGGAGCTCAAGCAACTGGAGCATGAACTTCGTCATGTTCTGGAGCAGGTCGCTGCGTCTGGTCAGGAGAAAAAGGGCTTTGATCAGGAAATCAAGGAGCTGGAAACTTCCCGTGAAGAAGCGTTGATAAAGTTGGCTGCGCTGGAGGAAGAAGAGAAGAAAACGCATCAGGCCATTCACGCTGCCGAATTCGCCCGTAAAGCCAACGAATCTGCCAAAGAGCAGCTGCAGGGAGAGCTCACGAATCTCAAGGTAAGAGAAGGAAAGCTGGACCAGGAGCGCTTTTCATTGGAAGAGCAGCTGCGCAGATTGCGTGGGGATTATGATACTCTTGGTAAGGATTCGAGACAAAACAAGACCTTGCTTGCTTCCATCGAAGCAGATTTGCTGACCAATGAGCAGGAGACCGTGAAACAGATTGAAAATCTCAATCAATACCGTTTGAAAAAGGAAGAAGCCGCACAGCAACTGGAATTCAAGCGGGCTGCACGCAGCAGCTTGTCCAAAAAGCTGGAAGTGGCTGAGAACGACACGAAAGAACAACGAATTCAGCTCAAGTCAGTGGAGGAGTTGCTTCGTCAAACGGAAATTGGAGTAAATCGACTTGATGTGGAACTGGAAAATGTTCTGAAAAAATTAAGTGATGATTATGAACTCAGCTATGAGTTAGCCAAGCAGCGTTACCCTATACCTGAAGATATTGAAGGTACGCAGAGTGAGGTAGAAAGGCTCAAACGTGGTATTTCCGCGTTAGGTGAGGTGAATCTAGGTGCCATTGAGGAATACCAGCGTGTGCATGAGCGTTATACGTTTCTTGATGAGCAAAAGTCTGATTTGGTGGAGGCCAAGACAACGCTTTATCAGGTTATTCGTGAAATGGATGAAGAAATGTCCAAACGCTTTAAGACTACATTCGATGCTATTCGGCGCGAATTTGGAACGGTATTCTCCAAGCTGTTCGGAGGCGGACGTGCTGATCTCGTGCTGCTTGACCCGGAACGCTTGCTGGAGACGGGAATCGACATCGTAGCTCAACCACCGGGCAAAAAACTGCAAAACTTGCAGCTACTGTCGGGCGGTGAGCGTGCGTTAACAGCGATGGCGTTACTATTTGCCATTTTACACGTTAAACCTGTTCCATTCTGTGTACTCGATGAAGTAGAGGCTGCATTGGACGAAGCAAACGTGGTGCGTTTTGCCCAGTATTTACGAGAATTCTCGGAGCAGACACAGTTCATTGTAGTCACACACCGCAAGGGCACAATGGAAGAATCAGATGTGCTATACGGGGTTACGATGGAGGAAGGCGGGGTTTCCAAACTCGTATCTGTCAAGCTGGACAACGATGAAGCTGAGATTGCCTGACATTAAATAACATACTTTCAGACCAACGGAGGGAATCCATGAGTTTCTTTAGGAAATTGAAGGAAAGCATTGCAAACAAAACTGAATCTGTCACAAAACAGTTCAAAGATGGTTTGGAAAAAACACGTAAAGGTTTTGTTGAAAAAGTAACAGACTTGATGATTCGCCGTAAAAAGATTGATGAGGAATTTTATGAGGAACTGGAAGAAATTCTGATCGGAGCGGACGTAGGCGTCAACACGGTTATGAACCTCATTGAAGACCTGCGAGAAGAAGTGAAAAAGCGCAAAATCGAGGACGCATCCGAGTTACAGCCTGTATTGTCAGAAAAGCTGTCTGAGTTGCTGCGGGGTAATGACAATAGTCAGCTCAAAATGAATCCTGACGGGATTACAGTCATTTTATTCGTGGGAGTCAATGGCGTCGGCAAAACAACAACCATTGGCAAGTTAGCTCACCGTTTTAAACAAGAGGGCAAAAAAGTATTGTTGGCTGCTGGGGATACGTTCCGCGCGGGTGCGATTGAACAGTTGGAGGTATGGGGCGAACGGGCAGGTGTAGAGGTTATTAAGCAGCAATCCGGTTCCGATCCGGCTGCGGTTATGTTTGATGCCGTACAGGCTGCCAAGCAGCGTCAAGTGGATGTTTTGTTGTGTGATACCGCAGGACGTCTTCAGAATAAAAGCAATCTAATGGAGGAACTGAACAAAATTTTCCGTGTGATTCAACGCGAAATTCCAGATGCTCCACATGAAGTGTTGTTGGTACTTGATGCGACGACTGGACAAAATGCACTTAACCAAGCAAAGCTGTTTGGTGAGAAAAGCGGTGTAACCGGGCTGGTACTAACGAAGTTGGATGGTACAGCGAAGGGCGGAATTGTTGTGGCCATCCGTCAGGAGCTGAATTTGCCTGTTAAGCTGGTGGGCTTAGGTGAAAAAGTGAATGATCTTCAACCGTTTGATTCCGAGCAATTCGTTCATGCGTTGTTTGCGGGGTTGATTCAGGAAGAGACGGTCGAAGCAACTGCTACAGGTGAGGAAGAACAGAACTGATACGTTTAAAGTAGGCTTTCATGCTACGTTTGGGACTAAGTAGCCATCCTGTTGCTGCTCAAGTTCGCCCAGATGTATAATGAAAGCAAGAAGTCTGTCGATGCCGTATATGTAATGTATCTTGTATGTAAAATATAAATCAGGAAGTCGGGTGAAAAACCGATGGCAAACACCTATACCTACTCCCGACGGGAAGAAGTAGCCAACGCCATTACACATGGAATTGGAGCCGTTTTAAGCGTAGCAGCGCTTGTGTTGCTCATTGTTTTTGCTAGCATGAAAGGAACCACTTGGCATGTCGTCAGCTTTACGATTTACGGGATTACGATGTTGCTGTTGTACACCAATTCAACGTTGCTTCATAGCCTGCGTGAAGGGAAAATGAAAGATTTGTTCGAAATATTCGATCATTCTTGCATTTACCTGTTCATTGCAGGTAGCTACACCCCGTTTATGCTCGTTGCACTGCGAGGTACTATGGGATGGACGCTGTTTGGAGTGATTTGGGGGATTGCACTGTTTGGTGTGTTGTTCAAGGCGTTTTTCACCAAGCGCTTTCTGTTTATGTCTACCGTGTTTTACATTGTGATGGGCTGGCTCATCACCATTGCCTGGAATCCTCTTGTTGCGACTGTTCCCGCCGGAGGGATGACGTTATTGTTCGTAGGTGGTCTAATGTATACGTTGGGCACGATTTTCTATGTGTGGCGGGCATTTCCATATCACCATGCGATCTGGCATCTGTTTGTTTTGGCAGGCAGCATACTTCATTTTCTGGCTGTTCTGCTGTATCTCACTCCAGTAAGGGTTTAAGTAACAGTGGGCAAAAAGCCGATCCGTACTTCCGTTTAAGGGCAGTGGATCGGCTTTTTTTTGTATGACAAGGGATAACGCTTGACATCTTCTTTTCTTTTATGTATCATAAGGAACGTTGAAAAGAACTGTAAAGTGTTTTTCCTTGACGATGGAGGTATACAAGATGAGTCAGGAGAATCGGCTGGAAAAGACAAACCGGATTAACCGACTGTTTGACTTCTATGAACCTCTGCTTACAGAGAAGCAACAGATGTTTTTAAAATATTACTTCCATGATGATTTTTCTTTAGGGGAAATTGCATCGGAATTTCAAATTAGCCGTCAGGCAGTGTATGAACATATTAAACGTGCTGAACAGGTATTGGAAATGTACGAGGAAAAGCTTGGTTTGCTAAGTAAGTATGAGCGTAGAATCCAAGATCTCGAAGAATTAAATAAGACGTTGTATGAGGCATTCGGTAAAATCGGTGAGTCCGATGAAGGCACTCTGCAACATGTCCATCAAATTGTAAATCGCCTGCAGGAATTGTAGGACATATAGATATAAGAACAAACAACCCTGGTAGACAAGGAGGTGCGAAAGTATGGCATTTGAAGGATTATCGACTCGCTTGCAAAATGTATTCAGTAAACTGCGCGGCAAAGGAAAAGTGTCTGAGGATGATGTAGCTCAGGCGATGCGTGAAGTACGATTAGCTTTGCTTGAGGCGGACGTTAACTTCAAGGTTGTAAAGGACTTTATTGCCAAGGTAAAGGAGAAATCCGTTGGTAAGGAAGTGATGGACAGCTTTACGCCAGGCATGGTCATCATCGACATCGTGAACAAGGAACTGACCGAGTTGATGGGTGGCAGTCAGGCCAAGCTTGCCAAAGCAAACAAACCGCCTACGGTCATTATGATGGTGGGTCTCCAGGGCGCAGGTAAGACGACGACGTCTGGTAAACTGGCGAAATTGTTGCAAAAGCAAAATCATCGTCCATTGCTTGTAGCTGGTGATATTTATAGACCAGCCGCGATCAAGCAACTTCAGGTTCTTGGGGAGCAGATTAATACTCCTGTATTTACACTGGGAGATCAGACAAGCCCGGTAGAAATTGCGAAACAGGGTTTGCAGCATGCTAAGGATAATGGTAATGACTACGTTATTATAGATACTGCGGGTCGTCTTCATGTTGATGAAGAACTCATGGAAGAGTTACGCCAGATTCATACCAACGTCAACCCGGATGAAGTTCTACTGGTTGTAGATAGCATGACGGGGCAGGACGCGGTTAACGTTGCAGAGCACTTTAATAGTAGCTTGGAATTGACGGGAGTTGTACTGACGAAGCTGGATGGTGACACTCGTGGTGGTGCAGCATTATCAGTTAAGGCTGTGACGGGATGCCCGATCAAGTTTGCTACATTGGGTGAAAAGCTGGATGCGATGGAGCCGTTTCATCCTGAACGGATGGCTTCACGGATTTTAGGCATGGGTGACATGTTGTCCCTGATTGAAAAAGCGCAGTCCAATATCGACGCCGATAAGGCGAAGGAAATGGAACGTAAAATGCGTAATGCCGAGTTTACTTTTGAAGATTTTCTGGAGCAAATGGATCAAGTTAAGAAGCTTGGCCCAATCGACCAGATTCTTGATATGATTCCCGGTATGGGCAACATGAAGCAAATGAAAGATATCAAAGTGGATGACAAACAGATGGGCCGGATTGAGGCTATCGTTCATTCTATGACCACACAGGAAAAGCAAAACCCAGACATGATTAATCATAGCCGACGCAAACGTATTTCTGTAGGCAGTGGAACATCACTGGCTGAGGTAAATCGTCTGATAAAGCAATTTGACGAAATGCGTCGCATGATGAAGCAGTTCTCAGATATGATGGGACCTAAGGGTGGCAAAAACAAGGCTATGAAGCAGCTGAAGAGTATGGGTAAAGGTATGAAGTTTCCTTTCCGCTAAGGCCGTTAGGCCCTTGGAATTATGGGATAACAATATACAGTCTACTTTTTGAAGGAGGTGAATTTTCGTGGCAGTTCGTATTCGTCTGAAACGTATGGGTGCACATAAAGCTCCTTTCTATCGCGTCGTGGTATCTGATTCTCGTTCCCCGCGTGACGGTCGTTTTATCGAAGAAATCGGTTACTACAACCCAATCACAGTACCAGCGGTTGTAAAAATTGATGAAGATAAAGCGCTGAAATGGTTGCAAGATGGTGCACAAGCATCCGACACAGTCCGTAACTTGCTTAGCAAAGCGGGCGTAATGAAAAAGTTTCATGAATCTAAACTACAGAAATAAGGTGCTGATACGGAGGGTCAACCATGGAAGAATTAGTGATAATCATTGCTAAGGCTTTAGTCGATCATCCGGAAGATGTAACCGTGAAGACCTTGGAGAAGGATCGGCTTGTTGTATATGAGCTTAGTGTGCATCCTGAGGATGTAGGCAAAATCATTGGTAAGCAGGGTCGTATCGCCAAGGCGCTTCGCACTGTGGTTGCATCAGCAGCCGTTAAGATGGATAAACGGGTTACCGTAGACATCATATCTTAAAGATATACGAAAGTGGGTTAGGATGTATGTCCTAACCCTTTTTCGTACATGATGAAGATGATATGGAGCGGGACCGATTACAAGCAGGAGGAACACGATGCAACAATTGTTTAATGTCGGAAAAATTGTGAACACCCATGGAATCCGTGGGGAGCTTAAAATATTAACGACGACAGATTTCCCAGAAGATCGTTTTGCTAAAGGTAGTGAGCTTTTGATTGTTCCGGCGGAAGGTAAAGCACCGATCCCCGTAACTGTTGAAACAGCGCGTTTTCAAAAAAATATGGTTGTCGCTAAATTTAAGGAATATCACAATATTAATGAAGTCGAAAAATATAAAGGTACATTGTTGAAGGTATCTGCTGAGCGGTTAGGCGAATTGGAAGAAAACGAATTCTATTTTCATGAAGTAGTCGGCATGGAAGTGGTGACCGAAGACGGAAATGAGCTCGGCGTGGTCAAAGAAATTTTGACTCCGGGAGCCAATGATGTATGGGTAGTCAAAATGCCTAAAGGCAAGGAACTGCTATTGCCGTATATAGAGGATGTTATTTTGGATGTAAACGTGCGTGAAAAACGGGTTACGGTACGGTTAATGGAAGGTCTGCTGTAATGAGGGTGGATGTGCTGACCCTGTTTCCAGAGATGTTTGATGGAGTATTTAATGCAAGCATTCTGGGAAAAGCAAGGGATAAGGGAATTGTATCACTGCAAGCGGTTAATTTTCGTCAGTATGCTGGCAACAAGCATGGACAAGTGGATGATACGCCCTATGGCGGTGGGGGCGGCATGGTTTTGAAGCCTGACCCTATTTTTGCTGCTGTGGAAGCGCTGTTGGATAAATCAGAGCAACCAACATTAGAGACAGCCGATGAAGTTATCCAACATGAAGGGGTAGAACGTAACACAGACATAAAATCTCCGCGTATCATTTTGATGTGTCCACAAGGCGAGACTTTTACGCAAAAGAAAGCGGAAGAGCTGGCCAAAGAGGACCATCTTATTTTTATATGTGGGCATTATGAGGGTTATGATGAGCGTATTCGAGAGTATTTGGTGACGGATGAGCTTTCTATCGGAGATTATGTATTGACTGGTGGTGAGCTTCCAGCCATGACCGTCATTGACAGTGTGACACGGTTGCTACCAGGAGTGCTGGGGAACGAAACGAGTGCGGTAACGGACTCGTTTAGTACGGGGCTGCTGGAGTACCCCCATTATACCCGGCCTGCGGAGTTTCGGGGCTGGAAAGTACCCGATGTACTCCTGTCAGGGCATCACGTCAATATTGATTCTTGGAGACGCCAAGAGGCGTTACGTCGCACGATGGAACGCCGACCAGACCTGTTGGAACAGGCTGAACTGACAGGCAAGGAGCGCATGTGGATTGAGGAGCAGCGCAAATCTGACTGTTTGGGGGATAAGCAATAAAGCGCCTTAGACATGAGTGGATTTGAAAGCAGGCGGTGACCTGTTTTATAATGGAGTCAATTAAATAATGTTTGGTCAAATCCCTTTTTGTTGTTGCAATGCGGTATCCTCCATGATACAATACATCTGTTGTGTGTAATACGGTGGTCCTCTGTGGATGATGAAGGAAACGGTTGTGTTTCCAGAAGAAGCATGAACACCTGTACGGAAGGAGGGAGTCATAGATGAATATCGTCCAAGCGATCACTGAAGAACAACTGCGTAAAGATTTGCCTAACTTTCGTCCTGGTGACACTTTGAAAGTGCACGTGAAAGTTATTGAGGGAACTCGTGAGCGTATCCAGTTGTTTGAAGGTGTTGTAATTAAACGCCGTGGTGGTGGAATCAGTGAGACTTTTACAGTTCGTAAAATTTCTTACGGTGTAGGTGTGGAAAGAACTTTCCCGCTTCATTCCCCGAAAATCGATAAAATCGACGTGGCTCGCCGTGGTAAAGTGCGTCGTGCGAAGCTTTATTATCTTCGTGAACTGCGCGGTAAAGCAGCGAGAATTAAAGAAATTCGTCGTTAATACAACGAATAACGAAAGGGGCTTGGTTACAAGCTCCTTTCGTTTTTTCTACGTACATAGGGAACTGTGGATTATTGACCGTAAAGAGAGGACAGTGAGCTATGGAGCAAGAAGTAGGACAAGGAGCTGTACAGCAGCCAACTGATCAGGATGGTACGCCCAAGCGTAAACCAAAAAATGAGATTTTTGAGTGGCTCAAGGCCATCATTATTGCGTTAGTGCTTGTCTTTTTAATCCGCTGGCTTCTCTTTAAGCCGTTTATTGTGGATGGCCCGTCGATGCAGCCTAACTTTCATACCGGAGAACGCGTCATTGTAAATGAGATTTTGTATGATTTCCGTGCCCCTAAACCAGGCGAAGTGATCGTGTTTCATGTGCCGGAGGAAGGAAGAGACTTTATCAAACGCGTCATTGCCGTTGAAGGAGATACGGTCAAGGTAGAAGGTGACACGATTACAGTAAATGGTAAGCCGATTCAGGAAGCTTATTTGAAAGCTCCTTTAGAAGAAGCCCATCAGAATGGCGAGCTTTACAACAAGTTTACAAATTTTCCAAATGAGAAGTTTAAGGATGGAAAAGTTCCGGCAGGGCATATTTTTGTAATGGGAGATAACCGTTCCAATAGTACAGACAGTCGGATGATTGGATATATTGATTTGAAGGAAGTCGTAGGTCGGGCTGACGTTATTTTCTGGCCGGCAAAAGATATGCAGTGGATTAACCACTAGAATAACTAATAAGCAGCATAGCTGCCGTAATCCTAACTAAGAGCCTAAGGGTAAAAGTAGGAGTTACGATCAATGGGGTGATGACGGTGACGATTCAATGGTTTCCTGGTCATATGACCAGAGCGCGCCGCCAAATTGAAGCAAAATTAAAGTTAATTGATTTGGTCATTGAGCTGATTGATGCTCGATTGCCGCTCTCCAGCCGAAATCCAATGATTGATGATATTTTGCAAGGCAAGCCGCGGATGATTATTTTGAATAAAGCAGATTTGGCGGACCCGGTAGTATCACAGCAATGGATTGCTTATTTTAAGGAGCAGGGGCATGTGGCCCTTCCGGTGGATGCCACAACTGGGACGGGACTAAAAGAAATTCCGATTCAGGCTAAGCTGCTGCTTAAGGAAAAGATAGATCGGCAGATTAGGAAGGGAATGAACCCGCGTCCTATGCGTGGGTTGATTGTTGGTATTCCGAATGTTGGTAAATCGACACTGATCAACCGAATGGCGGGACGTAATATTGCAGCTACGGGTGACCGTCCAGGGGTAACGAAGGCACAGCAGTGGATCAAGATCGGAGAAATTGAATTGCTGGATACACCAGGTATTCTATGGCCTAAATTTGAGGATCAGAATGTAGGCTATCGTCTGGCAGTTACAGGTGCGATCAAGGAAGAAATTCTGAATGTCGAGGATATTGCCTTTTTTGCGACTAAATATTTAGTTCAGTACTATTGGGATGCACTGGCAGAGCGCTTTGAGCTCACCGAACGTCCTGAAGATACAGAAAATCCTGATGAAATTGTCAACGTTATGGAAGCGATCGGACGTAAACGTGGCTGTATTGTTAGCGGCGGACGTGTAGATCTCGAAAAGGCGTCAAAAATCATTTTGCGTGAGCTGCGTGCAGGGAAGCTGGGACGATTCAGTTTGGAAGCTCCTTACTGATTTTACTGGTACACCGATGCAGAACATAGCATTTTGTGGCAAGGAAGAACCTTCCCCATCTCTCCGGAGAGGAGGAAGGTTTTTTTTGGTATTTGAAGGCAGTTAGAAAAGGGTTTTGGACGGTGAAGGTCTGTGGTAAGCTGAATTCAATCGCTAGAGCTACGGCATGAATGACGCGTTAAACTACATATAGATGGGCAGGTATTGAATATGGAAAATAAAGAGATTGTAGCAAAGGACATGCTACATTATGAAAAAAAATGCTGGGAGCAGTCTTGTGAGCGGATTGCAGGTATTGACGAGGTAGGTCGTGGGTGCCTGTTTGGTGATGTTGTGGCCGCAGCAGTCATTTTACCAGTGGGTGAGTTACTGGAAGGTGTGGATGATTCCAAAAAATTGACGGATAAGAAGAGAGAAACATACTACGAGCTGATTATGGAGAAGGCCATTGCTGTAGGAGTTGGCTATGTAGACGCGCACACGATTGATGATATCAATATTAAGCAGGCAGCTCGTTTGGCTATGAAGCAGGCTATTGAGGCTTTACATGTATCTCCTGATTATTTACTGGTGGATGCAGAAAAGGTAGATGTGCCTATTCCTCAGCTCTCTATTATTAAAGGAGATGCGAACAGTCAGTCCATTGCGGCGGCCTCTATCATCGCCAAGGTAACCCGTGATCGGCTGTGTAAAGGTGAATGGGATGCGAAGTATCCGGAATATGGGATCGGTATACATAAAGGTTACGCTACCAAGTTGCACAGGGAACAAATTTTGGCGCTAGGACCTACAAAGATGCATAGACGCAGCTTTCTGGGCAATTTGTTGACAGAGCAACCGACACTGTTTGATCTGTAGTTACTTATTATGAATCGGGACAATGCCGATATAAAGTATAACTAATACCATAAGCCCCTTTGAATGGGGGAGAGTGAGAGGAGGGGCGATATGAACATCGGATCTGTATTTCGTGGATTACTTGGAGATGTGAAGGCTGGAGAGGCTAAAAAACTTGATATGCAGCCAGGTCAGGTCGTACGAGGAGTCGTGCTAAAGGTGTCTGAGGACGGCGGTGAGGCTGTGTTGCAAATACAAGGTTCTCAGGTCAGGGCAAAGCTGGAGACCCCTCTTCAACCTGGACAGACTACAACGTTTCAGGTTCAACCGGCTTCCCCCAGCGGAATGACGGTGCTTAAGCCTCTGAACGATGTGGCCAATACACCACAGCAAACCGTAGCGCTGACAGATGTATTGGAATCGGTGGGACTGCCGGATACAGCTCAGAACAGGGAGCTTATACAGGCAATGCAAAAGAATGGTGTGCCGTTGACGTCGGAAAATGCGGCTTCTTTGCGAGAAGCTATGGCGAAGCAAAGCGGCAATGTACAATTGGGAACGTTTGTGCAGGCGGCGGCAGTTGCCTTTCAGCGTGGACTTCCATTGACGACAGAAAGCATAAATGGATTGCGTCAAGCGATGTTTGGGCCTCCTTTAAATGATCTGTTGTCTTCGCTGGAGCAAGAGCTTGAAACGGTATTAAAACAGCAAGCACAGGGAATATCCACTGACCGTTCAGTGGGGGAATCGACAGCTATAAAGAACGCTGACCGAATGTCTGCTAGTCCAACAGGTGCTTCTTCTGTGGTGGTAGATGGGCAGGAAGGCCAAGCACCTCTATTGTCCAAGGATGTTTCTACCGCTGCAAAGCAGGCAGAAGCTGGACAAACCACAGGCGGCAAGGAATTGTTAAAAGGGACTCAAGCAGCCAACCTTGCTGCAGCAGCGAGTGCTTTGGCAACAGATTCAGATACTGCGACGGGGGCTACATCTGCAGCCAAAGGGACTGCTCCAGGAGAATCGGAGGCAGCCAATGGACGCGGAGCGACAGTGGCATCGGAAGCTGGCGTAAATGCGCCAGAATCGAGTGCTGATGCATTAAATGGTCCCCGCACCAGAGTGGAGCAGTCACAGTCACAGCAAGCTCCAGCGGCAAGCACACAGCTTAAGGATGCGGATGGCGCTCCAGCGGCTGCCACGGCAGAGCCTGCGGGGGCCAAGCCCGCCTTAACCTCAGCCACGGCTGACCGTCTCTCGGCACAGCAGGCTGGTGCCCCTGTGCCGCAATCCACAGCAGGCAACACTGCTGCGCCAGAGGTGCCGCTCCAGCGGCTGCGCACGCTGTTGCAAGAGCTACGCGCGGCGGTGCCGCCCGCACTGAGCACGGCTGCCCCAGAGCAGCCCGCAGCGGAAGTGGCGCAGCGGGCGGCTGGCGCCTCGCGGGCCGCAGACGCCGCTGCATCGCAGCCTGTGGCGTCCAGCCCGCAGCTCACCCCCACGGAAGACCCGTGGGTAGGCCGCGTACTGAAGCTGCTCGGTGCAGAGCACGAGCAGCAAGTGCACCGCGCGACTACACAGGTCGCGCAAGGGGCGGCGGCACGTATGGAGCCGCCAGAGGGAATGCCCCAGACGCTGCCGGGATTAGCGGCTGCGTCTGGGGACACGGTGTCAGCAGACGCAGACACCGTAAAAGGGGCACTGCTCCAGCTGATGAGCAGTGACGACCTGCCGCCCGCTTTGAAAGAGGCGGCTCAGCAGGTTGTACAGCACCTGACAGGTCAGCAGTTGCTGCTCAATACAGACCGAACGGCGCCTTTTGCCCAAGTACACATGTTTATACCATTCGTTGGACCGGACGGTCGCGAAACAGCTACGATCCAGATTCAATCCCGCCGCGGCAAACGGGGAGAGCTGGACGCCTCCAACTGTCGTCTTTGGTTTGATTTGGACATGAAGGGACTTGGACCGACCCTGGTAGATGTCCAGGTTGTAGATCGGATTGTAAGTGTCAAGCTCCATAATGATCATGAATGGGCGGCTTCGTTGTTAACCAGTGGGCGTGAGTCCATTCACACAGCGTTGGAGTCACTAGGATACCAGCTTCTATCGCTTCGTACCGAGCCCATGCCCATAAGGACTGAACAGAACAGCCTCGCCTCTTCTGAAGTACAAAGCTATGTGCCTCAGCCGTATAAAGGAGTCGATCTTAAAATATGAAAGAGCCGTTGGAACCTCCTTCTCCTTCCATAAAGAAGGCGGTCGCCCTTAAATATACGCCTGGTGAGAGCGAAGCACCGATTGTCGTTGCCAAGGGGAGCGGCCGTATTGCGGATAGCATTTTAGAAAAGGCCAAAGAACATGGTGTTCCCGTTCAGGAGGATGCTGCGCTGGTTGAAGTACTATCCAAACTTGATTTGGACGAACAAATCCCTGCTGAGCTCTATCAGTTGGTGGCAGAGGTGCTTACCTATATATATCAAATGGATCGGCTTGCTTCAAGGGATGACTGGTGATGTGGAATGAAATGAAGGCTGGAGGCAAGGATCAACGGAAAGCTAAAGGAGCGATGGGCGAAGAGGCAGCGGCTTTGTTTTTAAAAAACTTGGGTTACCGAATCATAGAGCGTAATTGGCGATGCCGCAGTGGTGAAATAGATCTGATTGCCAAGCAGGAGCATACACTCGTGTTTATTGAGGTACGTAGTCGAAGTAGCTCCAAATATGGAACGCCAGCAGAATCAGTTACTGCGCGTAAAATAGCCCAAGTTCGCCAAACAGCCGCTGTATATTTGCATATGAACGGGATTGGAGATGCTCCAATCCGCTTTGACATGATTTCTGTACAATTAACTGACGAAAAGGCAGTTGTTACAGACCATTTAATAGGCGCATTTTAAGAGTAAGAGCTTTTTCGAAGCTAAGAGTGCGGGACTGAATTCATATGTACAGGTTGACAGGAAGGAAAGCTACAGGTATATTTTATTGAGAATAGTTATCATTTTCATCTGAAAATGAATATCGAGAAGTTGTACCTGTGAAGGAGGATTTACGTGACAAAACATACCTTTAGTGAACATGTCATAGATGTAATTCAGGAACGCCGGACGATTAAACGATTTAAATCCGACTCTATTCCGGTAGATACGATCAAAGAATTGCTGGACGTCGCTGTGTGGGCTCCTAATCATAAAATGCGTGAACCGTGGCGTTTTCTGTTGTTTGCTGGTGAAGGACGGAAAAAGCTTGCAAAAGCAATTGCAGCCGATATCGGTAAGGACAACAAGTTTGAGAGCGGCATTTTGCACAACCCGATCCAGCTTTTAGTAGTGCTGGAAGAAGACCCGCGTCAAGCGGTTTGGGATGAGGATTTTGCAGCGGTCAGCGCGCTTGTACAAAACTTTATGCTTGCCGCATGGAGCAAAGGAATCGGAACGTTTTGGGTGACAAAGCCATTTTTGTATTCGCCTAAGTTCCGTGAGCACTTGGGAATTCAACCAGGTGAGAAGGTAATAGGAATGATATATGCAGGCTATCCTGACGTTATCCCGGAATCAAGACCACGTACTCCCGCAGTCGATAAGCTGACCTTGTTTGACAAATAATCTGTCGTCAGATAAACTTAGTCAAGAATTTTGAAAGCATAGTTCGGAGCTAAAATTTCGAACATCACATTTGCAAAGAATGAAAATTTGGAAGCACCTTTTTTCATATATGCAATGATTCCCGAGAGGGAGCATTCCAATATGAGGAGAGGTGCTTTTTGATATGTATGGAAAATTACACGGAGCTTGTCTGTATGGAATAGATGGCGTTCTGATTGAAGTTGAGACTGATTTGTCCAATGGCTTGCCTCAGACAGCGATTATAGGATTGCCGGATTCGGCGATTCGAGAGGCAGTGGAGCGTGTCAGAGCAGCAATTAAAAACTGTGGCTTTAAATATCCGTCCCAGCGTGTCACGATTAATTTAGCTCCTGCTGATTTGCGTAAGGAAGGATCATCTTTTGACCTTGCTATCGCTTTAGGGTTGCTGACAACCAGTGAACAGGTCGTTTTACCCGTGGGAGAACGGACACTTTTTATTGGAGAGCTGGCGCTGGATGGCAGTATTCGCCCTGTAAATGGGGTGCTGTCCATGGTTGATCTGGCCAAGAGAGAAGGATTCAATTCCGTGCTGCTTCCCCAGGAAAACGCAAGCGAGGCTCGTCTGATTACGGGTATACGTATTTACGCTATACGTCATCTAGCAGATCTTATCCCGATTGAAGATCGTGCACAAGGGAGTGTTGATAGGCAAGCGACAAATCAGAGTTGTACTGCCAGTAAACAAGTCATGATCTGTTCCTATGACCATTTACCTCAGGCAGAGCAAATACCGTTGTGTGAGAAAGAAGAGATAACTAGCAACATGGAGGATTACAGCGATGTGCTGGGTCAGCTGCACGCCAAGCGTGCGTTAGTCATCGCTGCAGCCGGAATGCATAATATCCTGCTCATGGGACCGCCGGGGGCTGGGAAAACAATGCTCATCCGCAGGTTGCCATCTATCCTTCCGCCTTTGACTGAAAAGGAGGCGCTTGAAGTCACCAAAGTATACAGCGCTGCCGGGAAGTGGAAGGAGTCATCGCCTCATCTGATGAATATTCGTCCCTTCCGTTCGCCTCATCATACGATCTCTGCTGCTGGTTTGGTGGGTGGGGGAGGTATACCCAAACCAGGAGAAATCAGTCTTGCACACCGGGGGATTTTATTTCTGGATGAGTTGCCTGAGTTTAGCCGTCATGTACTAGAAGTGCTGCGTCAACCTTTGGAAGACCACAATGTTACGATCAGTCGTTCACGTGCTGTTTTTAAGTATCCGGCGCATTTCTTACTTGCTGCCTCTTTAAATCCGTGTCACTGTGGCTTTTTCGGAAATGATACGGAACATCAGCGCTGTACCTGTTCACCTGCAGCAGTAGCCCGCTACCGTTCACGTATTTCTGGTCCACTGCTGGATCGGATCGATCTTCAGCTTGAAGTATCGCAGCCAAAGGATTGGCGGGAGGAAAAAGAATCATTGTCGTCCGCTGAAATGCGAAGGCAGGTGCTGGCTGCTCAAGCGATACAAATCCACAGATACAGCAAGCTTCCCTTTTCATGGAATAGTGAGCTGTCTGGTCAGATGCTTCGTAAATATGCCGTATTAGAAAAAAATGCAGCGGACTTGCTTGATCAGACAATGGACGCACTCGGTTTAAGCATGCGTGCGTATGATCGAATTCTCAAGCTTTCGCGTACCATTGCAGACTTACATGACTCAGAGAAAATTTTGACTTCACATGTGGCTGAAGCTATTCAATACCGCCATATGGATAGAGCAAATGCCAGTTTTCCCGAAAGTTAAAAAGCAATAAAACTAGTAGTTATAACACGATCATTTTTATAAAAGAGTTTTTCCAAAGGGTATGTACAATAGAAAATGGAAAAAAGGACAAAAAAAGCTCCAGACAATAAAGATCTGGAGAAGAAAAATAAGATTATGACAATAGTGATTATACTATGAGTATATCAATTTCGTATATACGATTATGCATCATCTCCCATGTTACTTGATGGAAAAAAATAAACAGTCTTTAACGAAGGGATAGCTGAAAGGATAATAAGCCCCTCGACAAAAAAACGGTTGAGGGGCTTGTTGTGAAATTCATTCTAACGAAACTATTGAATCCATGAAGAGAGATGGAGATTCCCCCTACATGTGCTAAAGAAAATCTGAGTTACAAGACGTTCAGTTTTACTTCAATATTACCGCGGGTAGCGCGGGAGTATGGACATTGTTCGTGTGCGCCTTCCACCAGTTTTAATGCAGTTTCATGATCGACGCCTTTTACCAATACATCGAGGTTTACTCCAATTCCGAAGCCGCCGTCTTCCACTTTGCCGAAATGGACCGTAGCTGTTACTTCAGTACCTTCATGCTTAACACGTTGCATGCGAGCAACCATATTTAAAGCACTATCAAAGCAAGCGGAATAGCCTGCTGCGAACAATTGCTCTGGATTCGTACCTGCACCGCCTGCGCCGCCCATTTCTTTTGGGGTATCAATATCTAAACGAAGTTCAGGGGAAGAAGACTCGATATAACCGTTACGTCCACCAACCGCTTTTACTGTTGTTTCATACATTTTTTGTTGAATGGTCATCATAATCCAATCACTGCCTCTCGCTCAATTTATATTTTACACAATTTAATTTATCAAAATAATTATCGTTTGTAAAGTATTTTGTGCAATTAGCATGTATTTTATTATATAATGTGCTAAAATAATGACGAAAGTAGGTGATCAGACAGCATGGAAAACAACCCTAATGAAGGTACAGCGTTAAAACTTGATAATCAGTTATGCTTTGCCATATATGCATGCTCCAGAGAGATAACGAAGCTATACCAGCCTTATCTGGAAAAGCTCGGTGTGACGTACTCGCAATATTTGGTACTTATCGTGCTCTGGGAGCGTGAAGAGTGTACAGTGAAGGAATTGGGTGAGGCACTATATTTGGACTCCGGCACACTAACTCCGCTATTGAAGAGATTGCAGAACGCCGGGCTGATCGATCGAAAGCGTTCCACTCAGGATGAGCGTAAGGTGCTGATTTCTTTGACGACAGAGGGAAGCGCATTGCGGGAAAAAGCTCTATCTGTACCAGGATGCATCCAGGAAAAAACAAGTATGACTCATGATCAATTTGGGTCGCTTCTGCTCCAGTTCAATGATCTGCTTGATCGTGTTCATCAAGCGAATGTACAAATTGAAAAATCATAAGATATTTTCAGTTGCTCTTGCGAATCTTATGGCATGAGTTGTTCTCAGCTGAAAGTAATAATGCTTGAAGAAATAAAGTGCCTCTTAATGCGGATTAGGTAATCCCGTGTTGTAGAGGTGCTTTTATTTGTGTGAATTTGTATTAATCGTAATATCCAATAATATCCAAGCATTCGATTTTGGGAATGATAATGATATCAAAATACTGTAATTCATGAGGTTAAATTATAAGGAAAGCGTTTTAAAAACATGTTACAATGATGTAGGTTTAGTATAGATTTCCTTGTGAACCGCCCTTGTTGCAGTCATGTTGATAGGAGGATTCCAGAATGAATATCCATGAATATCAGGGTAAAGAAGTATTAAAGCAGTACGGAGTGGCTGTACCGAACGGTAAGGTTGCCTATACGGTGGAGGAAGCCGTTGCTGCGGCAGAATCGCTTGGAAGCGCTATTACGGTGGTAAAAGCACAAATTCATGCTGGTGGACGCGGTAAAGCGGGTGGCGTGAAAGTTGCCAAAGGTTTGGATGAGGTGCGCACTTTTGCTTCTGAAATTTTGGGTAAGGTGCTGGTGACGCATCAGACCGGACCTGAAGGTAAAGAGGTCAAACGCCTTTTGGTTGAGGAAGGCTGCGATATTCGTAAAGAATATTACGTCGGCGTTGTCGTAGATCGTGCGACTGGACGTATCGTAATGATGGCCTCAGAAGAAGGCGGTACGGAAATCGAAGAGGTGGCTGCAGCCACTCCGGAGAAGATTTTTAAAGCGGTTGTTGATCCAGCGATTGGGCTTCAGGTGTATCAGGCACGTAAGTTGGCGTATGACATTAATATTCCTAATGAGCTGGTAAACAAAGCGGTCAAGTTTATGCTGGCGCTATACGAAGCTTTTGTGGACAAGGACTGTTCAATTGCAGAAATCAATCCCTTAGTCGTTACGGGTGATGGGAATGTACTGGCGTTGGATGCCAAACTGAATTTTGATTCTAATGCGTTGTTCCGTCATAAGGATATTTTGGAATTGCGTGATTTGGATGAAGAGGATGAGAAGGAAATTGAGGCATCTAAATACGATCTAAGCTATATCGCTCTGGACGGAAATATTGGCTGTATGGTCAATGGTGCGGGTTTGGCGATGGCAACCATGGATATTATTAAATATTACGGTGGCGATCCGGCCAACTTCCTAGACGTAGGGGGCGGTGCGACGACGGAAAAGGTAACCGAAGCGTTCAAAATCATTTTGTCCGATCCGAAGGTAGAAGGTATTTTCGTGAACATTTTCGGCGGAATTATGCAGTGTGACATCATTGCGAACGGCGTCGTGGAGGCTGCCAAACAGTTGGGGCTGACTCGTCCGCTTGTTGTCCGTCTTGAAGGTACGAATGTTGAGCTCGGCAAACAGATTTTAGCGGAATCCGGTTTGAATATCGTGGCAGCCGATTCCATGGCGGATGGCGCCCAAAAAATCGTCGAACTTGTTCAATAGCCTGTTTGCATTCCGATATGCCGAATAAACGATAGGGGATGTGAAGATCGTGAGTATTTTGGTCGATAAGCATACAAAGGTGATTACACAGGGGATTACGGGAAAAACGGCGTTGTTTCATGCCAAGGGTGCACTTGATTACGGTACACAAATGGTAGGTGGCACCTCTCCAGGTAAGGGAGGCACCGAGGTAGAAATTACACTGGAGAACGGACAACAGGTCAAATTGCCGGTGTTTAATACAGTGAGCGAAGCCAAGGAAGCTACTAGCGCAACAGCGAGCGTGATTTACGTGCCACCAGCTTTTGCCGCAGATTCCATTTTGGAGGCTGTAGATGCGGAATTAGATCTCGTGATTTGTATCACGGAGGGCATTCCGGTGCTTGATATGATCAGGGTCAAACGTTTTATGGAAGGTAAAAAGACCGTTCTGATTGGCCCTAACTGCCCGGGCGTTATTACGCCAGGAGAATGTAAAATCGGTATTATGCCAGGTTACATTCATCTACCAGGTCATGTAGGCGTTGTGTCACGTAGTGGTACTTTGACCTATGAAGCAGTGCATCAGTTAACGACCCGAGGTATAGGACAATCTTCTGCGGTTGGTATTGGCGGTGACCCCGTTAAAGGTTCAGAATTCATTGATATTTTGCAACGCTTCAATGAGGACCCCAACACTCATGCTGTCATTATGATCGGAGAAATTGGTGGTACAGCCGAGGAAGAGGCTGCCGAGTGGATCAGGGACAATATGACGAAGCCAGTGGTTGGTTTTATCGGCGGTGTGACTGCGCCTCCAGGCAAACGGATGGGGCATGCAGGTGCCATTATTTCTGGTGGAAAAGGAACGGCCAAAGAGAAAATTGCCACGCTTGAAGCCTGTGGGATCAAGGTGGCACCGACTCCTTCCGAAATGGGCTCGACACTGGTAAGTGTGCTGGAAGCACGTGGTATTTTGAATTTGTGTACGACACATTAAATCGTGTTTCTTCATTAATATACAGGCCATAAAACTGCATCGAAATTTGCCGCAGGCTAGTGTATAATGAAAGAAAGGTAAGCAACCTTTTTATCTTCTGAAACAGGGGATGAAAAGGTTGCTTTTTTTGCGTTAAGACAGGCTTGTCAGGGAAACGCTTGCAAAATGATTCATTGTGCCACAAAATAAGGGAGGGTTCACTCTTCCGTGAATGGGGGAACCATAGTTTGGAAGAAAGATGGCTTTTGTTAGGTTTACATGAGTTAGAGGGAATCGGAAGAAAAACAATTCAGCGTATTTGGTCGAGTGACTATCAATTGCATGAGCTACTGCATTTTAGCGAACAGAAGTGGATCGAGATAGGGTTAAGCCCTGCTCAGGCACGCATTGCGGCTCAGTGTTATGATGAAGAATGGGTGCATGAAAGATATCAGCGAGTTCAATCCGGTGATATTGGAACGGTAACTTATGTGGACGAGGATTATCCCCTATTAATGAAGGAAACAGTTGACCCACCTTGGGTAATGTATACAAAAGGGGATAAATCACTTTTGCATACATGTTCTGTAGCCATGGTAGGAACTCGCGTTCCTACCGCTTATGGACGTAGAGCAGCGGAGATACTAACAGAGGGATTATGTAATGCAGGGATTACAATCGTTAGCGGATTGGCGAGAGGGATTGACAGTATTTGTCACGAAACAGCCCTGCGCCGGGGAGGAAACACGATTGGTGTACTGGGAACAGCGATTGATCAAATTTATCCTCCCCAAAATGCGTCTTTATTTGCAGAGATGGCTAGCAATGGCTTGATCTTATCAGAGTATCCTCCAGGCACGAGGTCGCATCCAGGAATGTTTCCACAACGTAATCGGATTATAGCCGGTCTAACGAAGGGAACGCTTGTTGTCGAAGCAGATGCAAGAAGCGGCTCCTTGATTACCGCTGATGCTGCACTGGAGGCAAATCGAGATGTGTTTGCTGTTCCCGGACCCATTACGTCACCGAAGAGTAGAGGTACGCTGAGCTTGATTAAGCAAGGGGCAAAAACGGTCACTGAAGCTTCGGATATTATTGAGGAGTATGAAGCAGATTTGCGTACAAGGGAGGTTTCTTCATACAATAGAGAGCAGAGTCTTAATCTGAAGGAGGTCTCCAAAGTGCCAGAAAGTGAGACTTCTGAGGAAAACCGTGTCATACTGTTGCTTGAACAGGGAACCATGACACTGGATGAACTGCTTGATGCTACGGCATGGGATTTTGGACTTTTACACGCAGTTCTGTTATCGTTAATCATAAAAAAAAGGATCGCCCAGCTAGCGGGCACAAAATACAAGCTTATTTAGTAGTTGTTTTTGCAAAGTCCTTAGTTAGTAAATGCACAAATTCAATTTTAAACATCAGGTGGAGGGCAGTATGGCATTCATCCGCGTCGCGGATTCCTACTCCTTCCCCACTTCCTGAAATGTGTTGACATTATGACTCGCAGCAGCGGAGCAGATGGGATTTTTCTGAAGAATCTCAGCGATCCGGAAGAATGACCAATCTGTGAAGCTCTCTATCGCGTCATAACTCACCACATTTCAGGAAGTCTATCATATTCATGTGTGTAATTGAGAGGAGGAAGAGCCTATGGCGGATTCACTCGTCATCGTGGAATCGCCTTCCAAGGCGAAGACGATCGGCAAATACTTAGGCAGCAAATATATCGTCAAGGCTTCCATGGGTCATATCAGGGATTTACCGAAGAGTCAGATCGGCGTAGAGGTCGAAAATGATTTTAATCCCAAATACATTACCATTCGAGGTAAAGGCTCAATTCTAAAAGAATTAAAGGATGCCCGAAAAAAAGTAAAAAAAGTATATCTGGCGGCTGACCCGGATCGCGAAGGTGAAGCTATTGCCTGGCATCTGGCGCATGCGCTGGAACTGGACGATACAGCAGATTGCCGTGTTGTATTTAATGAAATTACGAAGCAGGCTGTCAAAGATGCTTTTAAAACACCCCGTAAAATCAATATGGATTTGGTCAATGCTCAGCAGGCACGACGGATACTGGATCGACTTGTTGGCTACAAAATCAGCCCGTTGCTCTGGAAAAAGGTAAAAAAGGGCCTATCCGCTGGGCGTGTGCAGTCGGTTGCGGTGAAAATTATTTTGGACCGGGAAAACGAGATCAATGAGTTTGTACCGGAAGAATACTGGACGATTACAGCTAAACTAGCTATTAAAGACAGTACTTTTGAAGCGAAATTTCATAAGCTGCGCGGTGAAAAGAAAGAACTCTCTAGCGAAGCGGATGTACAAGAAGTGTTAGAAGCTATCGGAAAATCGTCCTACAAGGTACGCGATGTTAAAGAGAAAGAGCGTTTACGCAATCCTTCTCCTCCATTCACAACAAGTTCCTTGCAGCAGGAGGCGGCTCGGAAGCTCAACTTCCGTGCATCTAAAACGATGTCTGTAGCTCAGCAGCTATATGAGGGTGTGGATTTAGGTAAAGAAGGGACCGTGGGTCTGATTACGTATATGCGTACGGATTCCACACGGATCGCCGCTTCAGCTCAAGAGGAAGCGAAAGAATTAATTATTCAAAAATATGGCGAAGCTTTTGTACCTGAAACTCCTCGTCAATATTCAAAAAAAGCGGCCAACGCCCAGGATGCGCATGAAGCGATTCGTCCAACCTCTGCGTTACGCGATCCGGAAACAGTTAAGCCGTTTATGAGTCGGGATCAGTTCCGTTTGTACAAATTGGTATGGGAACGTTTCATGGCCAGCCAGATGGCTTCTGCTATTATGGATACTTTGTCCGTAGATATTGAAGCGGGTGAGACGATATTCCGGGCAGCAGGTTCTAAGGTTCGTTTTCCAGGTTTCATGAAAGTGTATGTAGAGGGAAATGACGACGGTAAAACCGAAGAAGATAAACTGCTGCCACCACTTCAACCAGGCGATAAATTAAAAAAAGAAGCGGTTGAGCCGAAGCAGCATTTTACACAACCGCCTCCCCGTTATACGGAAGCGCGACTGGTGAAGACGCTGGAAGAACTGGGTATAGGACGTCCAAGTACGTATGCACCAACGCTGGAAACCATTCAGAAACGTGGTTACGTTGCTATTGAAGAGAAGAAGTTTTTCCCTACAGAGCTGGGCGAATTGGTCATCGAACAGATGGAGGAGTTCTTCCCAGAGATTCTGAATGTGGAGTTTACAGCTAATATGGAAGGTGATCTTGACCACGTCGAAGAAGGCGAAGGTAATTGGGTCAAGGTGTTGAGTGACTTTTACGAGTCATTCGAGAAGCGACTTGAAGTGGCTGAAGAAGAAATGAAAGAAATTGAAATAAAAGATGAAGTATCCGATGTCATTTGTGATAAGTGTGGCAGCCAAATGGTGTATAAGCTTGGCCGATTTGGTAAATTCCTGGCCTGTTCTGCTTTTCCAGATTGCCGTAACACAAAGCCAATTGTTAAGGATATCGGGATTAATTGTCCTACATGCGGTGAGGGTCATGTCGTCGAACGACGGAGTAAAAAGGGACGTGTCTTCTATGGATGTGACCGCTACCCGGAATGTGATTTTGTTTCCTGGGATAAACCGTCCATTAAGCCTTGCCCAAGTTGCAGTAGCCTAATGGTCGAAAAACGTACAAAACAAGGAACGAAGCTCAACTGTACTGTCTGCGATCACAGCGAAATGCTGGAAGAGAGCGATGAGAGCGTAGAGACTTCTTAAGAACAACAATAGCAGGGGGATTTAAACGTGAGTGAACTACAAAAGGTAACGGTCATCGGAGCAGGTTTGGCGGGCAGCGAAGCTGCCTGGCAAATTGCAAGCCGTGGAGTGCCAGTTAAGTTGTATGAAATGAGGCCGGTTGTAAAAACACCAGCACATCATACAGATAAATTTGCCGAACTGGTATGCAGTAATTCCTTGCGGGCAAACGGCCTAACGAATGCAGTAGGCGTACTGAAGGAAGAGATGAGAATACTGAACTCCTTGATTCTGAGTGCAGCAGATCGTCATGCTGTTCCGGCTGGCGGTGCATTGGCAGTGGATCGTGACGGATTTTCCGGTCATATTACTGATACGCTTCATCAACACCCTTTGATCGAGGTTGTTAATGAAGAGCTTCAGGAAATCCCACAGGACGGTATTGTGGTCATTGCGACGGGGCCTTTAACTTCTCCAGCTTTGTCGGAACAGATTAAATCGCTGATGGGAGAGGAGTATTTTTATTTTTACGATGCGGCAGCCCCGATTGTAGAAAAGGACTCTATCGACATGAGCAAGGTTTATCTGGCTTCCCGTTATGATAAGGGAGAAGCAGCGTACTTGAATTGTCCGATGAACGAAGCGGAATTTGATGCTTTTTATGAGGCTCTGATTACGGCTGAGGTAGCGCAAGTCAAGGAATTCGAAAAAGAAATTTATTTCGAAGGCTGTATGCCCATCGAAGTGATGATGCAACGTGGGAAACAAACGGCATTGTTCGGACCGATGAAACCTGTGGGTCTCGTAAATCCACATACAGGTGAACTGCCCCACGCAGTTGTTCAGCTTCGGCAGGATAACGCCGCAGGAACGCTGTATAATCTGGTTGGTTTCCAGACTCACCTCAAATGGGGGGAGCAAAAGCGTGTATTTTCAATGATTCCGGGTCTTGAAGAGGCAGAGTTTGTTCGTTACGGTGTGATGCATCGCAATACCTTTATTAATTCTCCGCAGCAACTTCATCCAACCTATCAGTTCAAGGGAAGAAGTAATCTATTCTTCGCCGGACAAATGACCGGTGTAGAGGGATATGTGGAGTCGGCGGCTTCTGGTCTGCTGGCCGGGATGAATGCGGCACGAGCAGCGCGTGGACAGGAAATGTTTGTATTTCCTGCAGAAACGACATTAGGCAGCATGGCGCGGTATATTACGACCGCTGATTTTAAGCATTTTCAACCGATGAATGCAAATTTTGGTTTGCTTCCAAAGTTGGAGAAACGGATTCGTAACAAAAAGGAAAAAAATGAAGCTCTCGCTAATCGCGCGCTGGAAAGTTTGCATGGTTATATCAACGAAACGGGAGTTATGTCAGCTGAAGTACAGGCATAAGGATGAAGGAAAAGGAGGAGCGCGTTATGGATATGTCCTTTCATGCTACCACCATCTGCGCTGTACGCCACAATGGCAAAGGAGCTATTGCGGGTGATGGACAGGTAACGTTCGGCAACAGTGTTGTAATGAAGCAGACGGCAAAAAAAGTGCGCAGATTGTATCGTGGTCAGGTCGTTGCGGGATTTGCGGGTTCGGTGGCAGATGCTATCACGTTATTTGAAAAGTTCGAAAATAAGCTAGAGGAACACCACGGAAATCTTCAAAGAGCAGCCGTGGAACTGGCCAAGGACTGGCGTCAGGATCGTATTCTGCGCAAGCTGGAAGCGCTCATGATTGTGATGGACTCATCCGGAATGCTGCTCATTTCTGGAGGCGGCGAAATTATCGAGCCGGATGATGATGTGCTTGCGATTGGCTCAGGTGGTAATTTTGCATTGGCGGCTGCCCGTGCTTTCAAACGCCATGGCTCTGGCATGGAAGCAAAGGACATGGCACGGGAAGCGCTAGAGGTTGCTTCGGAAATATGTGTGTATACGAACAATCAGATTATCGTGGAAGAACTGTAAATCGGCTCTGAGTATTCAAGGGTGGAGGAGTGCAAAATGAATAATCAATCGTTGACGCCCAGACAAGTGGTATCCGAGCTGGATAAGTATATTGTCGGACAAAAGGAAGCTAAAAAATCTGTTGCTGTTGCCTTGCGTAACCGTTATCGGCGTAGTAAGCTACCGGATGATATCCGGGATGAAATTGTGCCTAAAAATATTTTGATGATCGGACCAACAGGTGTGGGTAAAACTGAAATTGCACGTAGACTTGCACGGCTCGTGGGGGCTCCTTTTGTCAAGGTAGAGGCGACCAAATTTACAGAAGTGGGTTACGTCGGTCGTGATGTGGAATCCATGGTGCGTGATCTGATGGAAACCTCTATTCGCATCGTTAAGACGGAACGAACAGAGAATGTGAAGGACAAAGCGGAAGACATGGCAAATGAACGGATTGTCAGCATCCTTGTACCTGCAGAAAAGTCAAACAAATCGCAACGTAATCCCTTTGAAATGCTATTTGGCAATAACACGGGAACTTCGGTAGAAGAAGAACCACCACAACAGGATGGATCTTTGGCAGAAAAGCGCCGTAAGGTTAAATTCGATCTGTTGTCTGGTAAGCTTGAGGATGATGTTATAGAGATTGATGTGGAGGATACTGCACCCAATATGCTCGATATGTTTGCTGGGCAAGGGAATGAACAAATGGGTATGAATATGCAGGAGATGTTCGGAAGTTTTCTGCCCAAGCGGACGAAGAAGCGCAAGCTACCAGTCAAGGAAGCTCGCAAGGTGCTAATTCAAGATGAAGCTGCCAAATTGATCGATATGGATGATGTGATTCAGGAGTCTGTGAAGCGTGCTGAGCAATCCGGTATTATTTTTATTGATGAAATAGATAAGATTGCCAGCCAGGGTAAGGGGAGCGGCCCCGATGTGTCGAGAGAAGGCGTCCAGCGCGATATTTTACCTATTGTCGAGGGATCTACCATCATGACCAAATACGGTCCGGTAAGAACAGATTACATTCTGTTTATTGCTGCAGGAGCTTTTCATGTTGCAAAACCATCTGACCTGATCCCTGAGCTTCAGGGCCGTTTTCCAATCCGTGTGGAATTAAGTAGCCTGACTTTGGATGAGTTTGTGTCGATACTGACGGAGCCTAAAAATGCGCTGACCAAGCAATACACTGATCTACTCCGTACTGAGGAGATTGAAGTCGAATTTTCTGCGGAAGCGATCCGTGAGATTGCCAGCATTGCTGAGTCTGTAAATCGCAACACCGAAAATATTGGCGCACGTCGTTTGCATACCATTCTAGAAAAGCTGCTGGAGGATCTGTCGTTTGAAGCACCAGAGCTTACATTGGATCGTATGATCATTACCCCGGAATATGTACGTGAGAAGCTGGGAGATATTGCCCAAAACAGGGACCTTAGTCAGTATATTTTATGAATAGGGTTTCTAAAAATAGGGTGTGTGGTCCAGAATAACACTATCTTGCACCGTCGTTTAGACCTAGATAATGGTCAAGTTGATGATTTTTCTGTCTATTCCAAAAGTAGGACGTATAATCTTTTACAGGTGTAAAGTGCTAAGAAAACATTCATTTTCTTGAAATAAACCTGAAAAATTTAACATTTTATGCATCTAAAGCCCTCTTTTTTAAAAAAGATAGGGCTTTTTTCTTATTGTAATTAGGTCCCAACTCTACGAAACTTAGAATATATGACAGAAAGTTATTATTTTCTACTTAAGACCTAAAAGAAATGTATAATTATGAAATTTTATTGTCGAAAAAAAGTGAAAAATCTTGTTTTATTGAATCTTACTTTGGAGTAGACGCTGGGAGGGAGGAGCTAAATGAATCTGCTGGGTGATATGAGCTTTCAAAAGCTTCAGGCAGGTGTACAGGCGGCAAATACGAGACAACGTGTGATGGCGGACAATATATCCAATGCGGATACCCCGTATTTTAAGCGTTCGGAGGTTTCATTTGAAGAACTGCTTCAGCAGCAAATGGACGGTGATGTCACACCACTACGTGGAAAAGTAACCAATTCAAGACATTTTCAAATAGGACCTGTGAACTCCATTCCAGATGCCACGGTCACCAAAGATGGGTACTCAGTCATGAATAACAATATGAACAACGTAGATATCGACAGAGAAATGAGTCTTATGGCTGAAAATCAACTAAGATATAATACCTACATCCAAGAAATTAATGAGCGCATCAAAATGATGAGAACAGCGGTAGAAGGGAGATAGGACTAGGTGAAGATTAACAACGGCTTTGATATTAGTGCATCTGCTCTTACGGCCCAACGGTTGCGGATGGACGTTATATCTAGCAACATTGCCAACGCAGAGACAACTCGGGCGAAAGTAGAGAATGGACAAGCAGTTCCATATCGGAGAAAAACGGTTGTTTTGGAGCCGAACCAATCTGGCTTTGCCGATGTTTTAAAGGCTCAAATGGAAGGTAGTAGCACAAACGCTGCTGGCGTTAAGGTTTCGCAAATTCAGGAAGATCAGTCACCTTTGAAGCCTGTGTACAATCCGGGTCACCCGGACGCTGATAAAGATGGCTATGTATATATGCCTAATGTAGACATTATGAAAGAAATGGTCGACATGATTTCCGCAACACGCTCATACGAAGCCAATGTAACAGCTCTGAATGCATCAAAGGCTATGGTTTCCAAAGCGCTTGAAATCGGTCGCTAAGTTCTAGGACTACTAACTACTTAATAGGGAGAGTAAAACATGATTCAGAACGCCATGTTTAATGTACAGACACCGGTAATACAGCAGATTCAATCGCCTAACAATGAGTTGACGAAAGCGACGCCTTCCGAATCCTTGAAGGATTTTGGTTCCTTCCTAAAGGATGCTCTCAATGAAGTAGGGCAGCAGGAAGCCGCTACGCACCAGATGTCCGACCAATTCATGGCAGGCAAAGTTGATGTAGATCAGGTCATGATCACTTCCCAACAAGCGCTGCTTTCCCTGCAGCTTACTACACAGGTCCGAAACAAAGCGATCGAAGCCTATCAGGAGATCATGCGTACACAGATGTAAAGAGGGTTTAGCAAAGTTTCGGATGGGGTGACGGAGTGAACGAGAGAATCGCCCAATATCGGGATAAGATTTCCGGGTATTGGAATAATTTCAGCAAAAAACAGAAGATATTACTTGTTTCGACATTAGCATTCATCATTATCGCCGTTGTAGTGCTAACGATGCAGTTTACTAAAACCGAGTATGAAGTGGCTTTCCGAGATTTAAATGCTAACGATGCAGCCGGAGTCATTAAATATCTCGATTCTGCGGGTATACCGTATCAACTTAATGCTGGTGGGACACAAATCTCAGTTCCAACCGCTAATGCGGATAAGGCGAAGGTAGATGTTGGGTCTCAAGGCCTGATTCAGAAGGGTTCAATCGGCATGAGTGCTTTTGACCAGTCCTCCTCTGCCATTGGTATGACGGAGAACGAGTTCAATGTGAAGTACAATAATGCATTGAACGGCGAAATACAGCAACTGTTGGAACGGATGGATGGTGTCCAAAGCTCCAAAGCTGTCATTAATATGCCAAAGGAAAACATTTTTGCCGGACTTGAAGAAAAGGACAAAGCCTCCGCTTCGATTCAAATGGAATTCGAGCCTGGCTTTACTCCAAATCAGCAAGCGATCGACGGATATTTTAATCTGGTAAAAACGGCCGTACCGAATCTGCCAGTGGAAAACATTACGATCACCAATAAGGAATATGAGTTGATTCCAACGGCCAAGGGCGGCCAAGGTGGGCTCACTAGTGGTGTTCAGGAAAACATGGCTCTACAGAAGAAGTTTGAGAGCGATGTAAGGAATAATGTTCAACAATTTTTGTCGAAAATTGTTGGAGACGACAAGGTAAATGTGCTGGTTATGTCCCAGCTAAATTTCGACAAAGTAACATCAAAGGAACAAATGGTCACACCTGTTGATCAAACGAAAATGAAGGGTATTGAAATTAGCGCCCAACAAATTCAGGAAAGCTATACGGGCAGTAGTGGACAAACCGGAGGAGTTGCAGGAACAGGAACACAGGATGTTCCAGGCTACCCTGGAGGAGCTAATTCCGGCAATACCAGCTCAGATAAGAGCTCAAGTACGATTAACTACGAAGTTAACCGAATTGCAAGGGATATTATCCAAAGTCCGTACACTGTAAAAGATTTAACCATTAATGTAGCAGTTGAACCACCAACAGGTCAGCAAACGTTGGATACTGCAACTCAGACAGCAATTCAAAATATTTTGGTTAATATTGTAAGAGCGTCGTTAGCGAATTCTGGTACTACTATTACAGACGCTGATTTGGCTAAGAAGGTTTCAGTGTTCTCACAAGCTGTTCCGGCGCCTGCGAGCACGAATACATTCTTCTCAGCTTCCAACCCTTGGCTATGGGGCATCGGAGCTGCTGTTCTGGCGCTGCTGGCGGGTGTAATCTTCCTCATCGTACGCGGTCGTCGTAATCAGGAAGAAGAGTTGGATGAAGAATTGCAACTCATGCCAACGCCGACGGAGTTCCCGTCTATTACCATGGAAAGTGTGACAAATGAAAGTCAAGTGCGTAAACAGCTTGAAAGTCTGGCGAAAAAGAAACCCGACGAATTCGTCAATCTGCTTCGTACATGGCTGGCTGACGAATAGAGGTGAGTTCATTGGCAAAGGCAAGCAGTCAAGGTTTAACGGGAAGACAGAAGGCGGCTATACTTCTCATCACAATGGGACCAGAGGTATCTGCTCAAATATTCAAGCATTTGCGTGATGAGGAGATCGAGCAACTTACATTGGAAATTGCCAATGTGCGGAAGGTCGATGCCATTGAGAAAGACTCCATCATGGCCGAGTTTCATCAAATTTGTTTGGCTCAGGAGTACATTTCCCAAGGCGGTATTAATTACGCTAAAGAAATATTGGAAAAAGCACTCGGGTCGCAAAAAGCAGTTGAGGTCATTAACCGTCTAACAGCGACGTTACAGGTAAGACCCTTCGATTTTGCCCGCAAGGCTGATCCAAACCAGATATTGAATTTTATACAGAATGAGAATCCGCAAACGATTGCTCTCGTGCTTTCGTACTTGCAATTCGAGCAGGCGGCTGCAATTCTGTCGTCTCTGCCACAGGAAAAACAGGCAGATGTGGCCCGGCGTGTCGCTGTCATGGACAGTACATCTCCGGAAGTTATTTCCCAGGTGGAACGAGTGTTAGAGCAAAAGCTATCTGCAACCGCAACGCAGGATTATACAAATGCGGGTGGTATCGAGTCCATTGTTCAGATTTTGAATGGCGTAGACCGCGGAACCGAACGTACGATTCTCGACTCGCTTGAAATTCAAGATCCAGAACTGGCTGAGGAAATCAAGAAAAGAATGTTCGTGTTCGAGGATATCGTCAATGTGGACAACCGTTCCATTCAGCGCATTATCCGCGATATCGACAATGCAGATTTGCAATTGGCGCTTAAAGTGTCCAGTGAAGAAGTACGCGATGTGATTTTCCGAAATATGTCGAAACGTATGGCAGAAACCTTCAAAGAGGAAATGGAGTACATGGGACCGGTGCGGTTGCGTGATGTGGAAGAAGCACAGACACGTATCGTATCGACAATCCGCAGATTGGAAGAGGCCGGTGAGATTATAATCGCACGCGGCGGAGGAGATGACATCATTGTCTAACTTGATCAAATCTTTCCAATATGTTCCTGTAGAGGCTTTGAAAACAATTGATGTGGCACATACGTATGCGCCAGAAACGACGGATGAAGAAATCACAACTGAATATACGGAGCCGGAGCCTCAGCGAGATCACGAGGCTGAACGGCTACGGGATGAAATGCTGAATGATGCTAAGGATTTTGCCGAACGTCAGGTTCGCGAGGCAGCTGAAGAAGCGGAACGGATGCTTCAGGAGGCACAGCAGCAGATTGAAGCCTGGTGGCAGGAACGACGCGAGCATGACGAGCAGTTAACTCAGTCGTTAAAAGCTGATGGGTTTCAGCAAGGATATGAAGAAGGTCAGAAGCTGGCTGAGGCCGAGCTCCAGACGAAATCAGAGCAGATGATGGAAGAAGCACAGGATATTCTGCGTCAGGCCTATGAGATCAAGGAACAACTGATTCAGGAAGCTGAGCCTTTCCTGGTTGAACTGAGTAGTGCTATTGCTGAGAAGGTCATTGAGAAACAGCTTAGCCTTGAGCCTGAATACACGATTGAATTAATTCGTAAAAATTTGGCTCGTAAGCGGGAAAAAGGAACCATTACATTGTGTGTGTCGCCTCAGCATTTCGCATTTGTGCAAGGTGCGCGAGAAGAATTGTCATTAACTGTCGATTCGCAGGCAGAACTGCAAATTATTCCTGATGGTACTGTGAAAGATCGCGGTTGTGTTATCCGTTCTTCCTTTGGAAGTGTGGATGCGCGGATTGATACACAATTAGCTGAGATCAAAAAGGAATTATTGCGTCTGGCACATGAGAATGAGGAGCGAAGACATGAAGGGGCTTAATGCGCAGCGCTACATGGATCATTTGCGCCAGCTGGACCCGGTTCGGGTAAATGGCAAGGTTACGCAGGTTATCGGCTTGATGGTTGAATCGGAAGGTCCAGACGCCAGTATCGGGGATGTTTGTTACATTTATCCGGGTAAAACGGCAAAGCCCTTGCAAGCGGAGGTCGTAGGCTTCAGGGACAATAAAGTGCTTCTGATGCCACTTGGAGAACTGCAATCCATTGGTCCCGGTTGTGATGTTGTAGGAACAGGGAAACCGTTGAATGTGCAGGTCGGGTCGGAGCTGTTAGGCAAAGTGCTGGACGGATTGGGTCAGCCTCTGGATGGCTCATTGATTCCCTCTCGAATGGCGAGATATTCAACCTTCAATATTCCGTCCAATCCGCTGAATCGTCCGCGTGTGCAGGAACCAATCAGTATCGGGGTGCGCGCTATCGACGGGTTGCTTACTATCGGTAAAGGACAACGGGTTGGTATTTTTGCAGGTTCGGGTGTAGGTAAAAGTACCTTGATGGGAATGATTGCTCGTAATACGGAAGCTGATGTGAATGTAATTGCCTTGATCGGGGAACGTGGACGCGAGGTGCTGGACTTTATTGAACGGGATTTAGGTCCGGAGGGACTAGAACGTTCCGTGGTCATTGTGGCAACTTCCGACCAGCCTGCGTTAATCCGTATTAAGGGTGCACTTATTGCAACGACGATCGCGGAATATTTTCGGGATCGCGGGTTAAATGTCATGCTGATGATGGATTCAGTTACCCGGTATGCGATGGCCCAACGTGAAGTGGGACTAGCCGTAGGGGAGCCGCCAGCAATGAGAGGGTACACACCTTCCGTGTTTGCTAGTCTACCTAAGCTTCTAGAACGTGCAGGGACAGGTCCTACTGGCTCCATAACCGCTTTTTATACGGTGCTGGTCGATGGTGATGATATGAACGAGCCCATCGCGGATGCGGTGCGCGGGATTTTGGATGGACACATTGTCTTGAATCGTGGGATTGCGAACAAAGGACATTTTCCCGCAATTGATGTGTTAGCGAGTATTAGCCGGGTTATGAAGGATATCGCACCACGAGATCAGATAGACGCTGCCGAGAACATTAAGCGCTTGATGGCCGTTTACAAAGATTCGGAGGACCTGATTAATATCGGGGCCTATCAGCAGGGTTCAAATGCAGAAATTGACGAATCCATGGAGCGTATACGGGATATATGGGATTTTACAAGACAAAGAACAGATGAAAAGGCTGAGCTGGACGAGGTAAGGGAGCGTTTGATTTCTGAATTTATGAGGAGATGAAGGTTGAACGATGAGATTTCAGTATTCCTTTCAGAAAGTTGTAGACTTGAAAACCAACGAAAAGTCACAGGCCGAATGGTTGCTTTCCAGTGCTGTTGGACAATTGCAGGCTGAGGAGCAGACATTAACACAGCTTGTAGGCGAAAGGAATCGGGTCATATCAGCCATTCAAAAGGCTGCCGAGGATTGCGCGCCACTCTCTACCATTCAGGAATTACAGGCTTATGTTAATCATCTGGACCAATGTATTACACGCAAGCATAGGGATGTTCAATATGCGCAGCAAAATGTGCAAAGCAAACAAACCGTTTTGACCGATAAAATGCTGGATGAACAGGTTTGGCTGAAAGCGAGAGAGAAGGCCAACGTGAAATTCCAACAGGAAATGCTCCTGCGCGAGCAGAACGAGCTGGATGAAATGGCTTCCGTGCGATTTGCCATGAAAGCCCGGTAAGCGGAAAGTCATAGGATACGCATATCAGCTGCCTGAGGAGGAAGACGATGGCACAGAAGTTAGCAGAAAATGAACTGGATATGGATTTAGGAAAAGAATCAGGCGGGGGATTTGAACGGTTTATGTTTTTCCTGATTCCGATTGTGTTCACAATCGTTCTGGTCGGGGTCCTGCTTACATTGTTCAATATGGACTTCAGAAGCGAAATGATTTCATTAGGGAACAAAATACCAGTTGTTAAAAATTGGGTGCCTGAACCGAAAGATAAGGCTACCCAGACGAAAGAGGCAGATCAGAAGGCACAGTCTGAAAGTTCTGAAGCAACCATTCAGCAGTTAAAGTCAGATTTAGCCAAGCAGACGGAGGAGCTTAAAAAGGCTACCGCTGCTAAGACGACACAAGATAAAAAGGTTACTGAACTGCAGAATCAGGTCAATACGCTGCAAACGCAACAGGAACAGCAGCCACAGGCCAGTCAGCAGGGACAGGCTGGTACGCAAACTACAGGTGGAACAACAAATGAAGATCCTTATGTAAAACAGGCCAGAGATCTTGCTAGCATGTATGAAGGAATGACAGCTAGTAAAGCGGCACCGATTATGGAGAATCTGACTACGGAAGAGACTGTGCAGCTGCTAAGCTACATGGACCCTGCCAACAGTGCAAAGATTTTGCAAAAGATGGACGCTAAAAAAGCAGCCGATATTACTATGGCTCTGAAAAACGTAACGCCATCTACGGATTTGTCAGTTGCTGCGTTGCAGTCTCGTCTGAAAAAGGATCAAGGTACCACAGCTGGCACGACGAGTAAGAGTTTGCAAAGCACTCAAATCAGTAGCACATTTGCTTCCATGGACAAGAAGAGCGGTGCCGAACTTATTTTACAAACTTACAAAATCAGTCCAGACAAGGCATTAAACATATTAAATACAGTAGATGATTCGACACGTGGTTCTTTACTACAAAATATGTCTGCCAAGGATGCGGCTCAGACTGCAAAAATTTTGAACAAACTGATGGGCAGTAAGTAATTTAAATGAAGGGAGGTGAAAAATAAATGACCCTTATTTCTCAAAGTGTATCGCTCAGCTCCAGTCAAACAGCTAGCAGTACGACAGCCTCAACAACGAGTACAGCCACGGCTGCCGGAGCAACCACGGGTGCTTTTAATCAAACACTTACGCAAATGATGACAGGCGGGCAAACGGACTCAGCAGGCACAGATGCGAACGGTTCTCCATTAGTTATGGTACTTCCGCTGATTGCAACCGGAGAATCCACGGAAGCTCCAACCGAGCCGCTGGTCGAAACACTGGCTCCTTTGCTGCAAAATCTCGAAAAGCTGGATGATCAGGTAGCTGCCGATCCTGCTCTGCTTGCTTCTCTGCAAGCGTGGATTCAGCAAGTACAACAGTTTTTGCAAGGCGACGGAACAAATCAACAGTTAAACGGTGGAGAAACGTCAGAGGCGACAGGCTTAACAGCCTTGGCAGCCAACCCGGCTACTCTTCGATTTGCATTGCAGGACGCTTTGTCACAACTTGCCAATGTAGCAGAGCAGGCTTCTGGAGACCAAAAGTCCCAGGTGGCACAGTTGCTACAATCGCTCCAAAGCGCAACGGCAGGGACGGGAGCTATTTCCGATGAGCAGTGGAATGGTGTAATGAAAGCTGTGGAACTTGCTGATGGTGGGGACTCACAAGCGGTTCAGCCTTCTGCAAATCGAGCAAATGGTACTCAGACCGTAGCTACAGCTACTACAGACAAACAGGTTGTTGTTTCTCAGCAGCAAGCAAGTCAGGGCGAAACTAATCAGCAAGGTTCAGAAGGGCAACGTTCATCAACTAATATTCTCGTTCAGTCTACAGTTAAGACGACTGGAGCGGATGAAGCGAGTGCATTCGTAGATGCAACTGAGCAAGCGGATCCGACAGCAACTGACAATCAGACTCCAGTGATCACAACTGCGGGACAGCTTTCGGTACAAACGCAAGGAACAACACCTTCGGCTCCAGCTCAACCAGTCGTACATGTACGGCAATTTGCCAAGGAGATGACCGAATTTGTAGTTCAGAAACTTGACATTGTAAAACGCACTGGTTTGACGGAAGCGACCATCATGCTTCGTCCAGATCATCTGGGCCAGCTGGAGGTTAAGCTGACGATGCAAAATGGTCATCTGGTTGCCCAGTTCATGACTGAGCATAGCGGAGCGAAGGATTTGCTGGAACAGCAAATGTCGCAGCTGCGTTCGAGCCTGCAGAGCCAAGGTATCCAGGTAGATAAGGTAGAAGTAACGCACAATGAGTCGCTTTCCTCCCATATGTATCAGGATGGACGCGGATCTGGAGCTAATCAGCAGCAGCAATCCAACCAACGTTCCAAAGCTCGTGGTAGAGAAGAGAGCGAGGATGCTATGAAGGTAGCTGAAATGGCAGAAGAGCTTCGTAACTGGACAGCAGAACAACGCGCAGATGATATGAATCGGACAGGCTCCTTTACAGCACAAGCGTAATGATGGAGGTGAGAACACAATGACGACTACAGACAACAATGTATCCACCAGTAACGTCTGGCCGAATTACAATGTGAATAATGTCAAAACAGCAAGTGCCAAGGATACTAAAACGATGGGTAAAGATCAATTTCTGAAAATTTTGATCACCCAGCTACAAAATCAGGATCCGATGCAGCCTTTGGAGGATAAAGAATTTATCGCTCAAATGGCCCAGTTTTCCTCGGTAGAACAACTAATGAACATTTCTACGCAGTTGAATGCATTGGGACAGTCTTTAGGTACGGCTTCCGGTTTGATAGGAAAAGAAGTCAGCTGGATTGAGGCAGGTAAAAAAGACTCCATTACAGGTGAAACAGGTGCGGGTACAGTAAAAAGTGGAATCGTAGATTCCATCGTTATTCGCGACGGTGTGCAGTATGCCAAAATGGGAGCGGCTGAGGTGGCATTAAAAGATGTAACATCAGTGAGCCAAGCTAACACAACGACTCCCGCTACAGGTACATCGGATACTTCATCTTCTTCCTCTACTGGAAGCGGTGAGAACTCATGAATGACAGGATAACGGTCGGACGCCTTTTTCCCGCCAACGTGCCCCCGGCAGCAATCACACAAAACCGAGTGAATTCGGTATCCAAGGATGCCAGACCGTTCGGTCAGGTGTTGCAGGATCAGGTGCTCAAGCTGAGCAACCATGCAGCCAAGCGTCTGGAGCAGCGGGGAATAGAGTTGAGAAGTGACCAAATGGCGAAAATCAACTCTGCTGTGGATAAAGCAGCTGCCAAAGGCGCCAAAGAATCATTGATTTTAATGCAGGATATGGCTTTGATTGTAAGTGTACCTAATCGAACAGTTGTTACCGCGATGGATAAGAAATCCATGGAGGATAACGTATTTACGCAGATAGATAGTGCTGTAATTATTTCATGAAAAATGTATACGAAGTGGCTGGCCCGAATAGGAAAGCCATGAAAAAGCCGCGGATCGACTGATGCGGTCAACTAAGCAACCAATCAGAGGAGGATTTATACTCAATGTTGAGATCAATGTATTCAGGTGTATCGGGCATGAAGGGCTTTCAAACGAAGCTGGACGTTATCGGTAACAACATTGCAAACGTAAATACTACAGGCTTCAAGTCCAGCCGAGTAATGTTCAAGGATATCTTGAGCCAAACGAGTTCAGGCGCAAGTGCACCAGACGGAACAACAACCGCCGGGCAGAATGCCAAGCAGGTAGGTTTGGGGGTATCGGTCAGCTCAATTGATACACTGCATCTTCCAGGTAGTGCAATGACTACGAACAACCCAACGGATTTACGTATTAACGGTGACGGATTTTTCCTGGTCAAAATGAATGATGCACAGGAAGTTCCTTATCTGACTCGTGCGGGTGATTTCCACATAGATGCAAACCGGAATCTGGTTACTTCCGATGGATTTTTTGTGGGAGATTTGGGTGGAGATCCAATCACACTTGCTGACAATGTTACGGCAGTCTCTATCTCACAGGACGGTACAATTGTACAACAATTGGATGACGGAACAGTTGATAATGGTACACAAATTGGATTAGCCAGAGTCACGAATCCAGAAGGTTTAGAAAAAATCGGTGGGAGCTTGTACCGTACTACGGTCAACTCAAATATTGATGCAATTGAGCCTGGAGCAGCCAACTCAGAGGGGCGTGGAGCTATCATCGCGGGTCAGCTGGAAATGTCCAACGTTGATCTGACAGGCGAATTTACCGAAATGATCGTAGCTCAGCGCGGATTCCAAGCGAACTCGCGTATCATTACGACCTCGGATGAAGTGCTTCAGGAAGTTGTAAACTTGAAACGATAATCTCATTTAAACGCGGAGGAGTAGAGGCTCCTCCGCACCTATCAGGAGGTTGGTGTTACGATGATCCCGTTAACGCGGCTGAACGGCTCGCCTATGTGGCTTAATGCGCTGCTCATTGAGACTGTGGAGGAAACACCGGATACATACGTCACTTTGGTGACGGGGAAACGGTTGATTGTATTGGAAAAAGCGGCAGATGTCGTCTCCTTGATCAAGGGTTACAGCCGTGAAATCGGCATGCATGCCGCCACGATAAAAGTGCAACAAATGGAGGAAGACGAATGAAGAAGATGCTGCCATGGCTCATTACAATTTTACTCGCGATTACTTTGATTGCAGGCGCGGCCTTTGTACTTATACCAGCGCTTAGCGGGAAGAAGTCGGAAGTCATACCGAATGCGCAAGCTGCTCAAGCAGAACAACTTCCAAGATTGTCAGCAGATGAATTGGTGGAAGTGAGCTCTGAAATTACCGGTATCAAAACGAATTTGGCAGACGCAGATTACATTGTCCAGATGAACCTATCTTTTCAATTGAACGATGCCAAAGCAAAAGAATCTTTTGAAAAAATCAAAGATATCAGTATTAAGCCCATCGTTATTCAATTACTTGCAGACACCAAACCTGATGAGCTCAGAACGGCTAAAGGCCGGGACCAGTTCAGTGACAAGCTGACGGATCTCATCAACAAGTCGCTCCCTGAAGGTCACCTGGGGAACGCCAAAATTACAGACTTTTTGCTGGCAGCCATTTGATTCCAGGTGAACTTGTCAGGAACACGTAAGGGGGTGAATAACATTGGTGGATGTACTGTCACAAGGGGAAATTGATGCCCTTTTAGCAGCTCTTTCGTCCGGTGAAATGGATGCGGAAGAACTTAAAAAGGAAGATACCCAAAAGAAAGTTCGCGCTTATGATTTTAAAAGAGCGCTGAGGTTTTCCAAGGATCATATACGGAGTCTGACGCGGATACACGAGAACTTTGCACGGTATCTGACCACATATTTTTCAGCGCAGCTTCGTACTTTTGTCCAAATTAATGTCGTTCAGGTGGAGCAGCTTCCTTATGATGAATTCATTCGCTCCATTCCGAAAATGACCATTCTAAACATTTTTGAAGCTGAACCGCTGGAAGGCCGTATGGTGCTTGAGGTTCACCCGAACGTTGCTTATGCCATGTTGGACAGGCTTCTCGGAGGAACAGGTTCGGCACCGTCAAAGGTTGCTGCGTTGACCGAAATCGAGACGACGATCATGGAGCGGATTTTCAGTCGTACCTTTGATAGCCTGCAAGAGGCTTGGAAAACGGTACTGGACATTGAACCGCGCCTAGAGGCGATGGAAACAAATCCGCAGTTCATGCAGATTGTTTCGCCGAATGAAACGATTGCTCTGATTTCGCTTAGCACCAAAATTGGTGATACCACAGGGATGATTAACCTCTGTATCCCGCACGTGGTATTGGAACCCATTATGGCCAGACTGTCCACGCACCAGTGGTTTACATCCGAAAAGAAATCAAGGGCGCCCGAAGAGATCGACGCCTTGAGATTACGGGTCACCAAAGCAGAGCTCCCTATTATTGCGGAGTTGGGTGAATCCCGGATAAATGTAGCCGAGTTTCTGGGTCTTTCGGTAGGGGATGTCATTTCATTGAACAAGCCTGTCAAAGAAGGACTATCCATCCGGGTAGGCGAGAAATTGAAGTTTATGGGAAGTCCCGGCATGGTAAGAGATCGTGTTGCCGTACAAATTGATGAAATTGTCAACGAAGGAGTTGAAGAAATTGACGAGTAAAGACTATTTGTCCCAGGAGGAAATCGATGCCTTGCTGAAACAGTCTGAAGCGGGGACGGATTCTACTCCCGCCAACAAGACCGTTGACGATTTTCTGACTCCTCTGGAGCAGGATGCTCTCGGGGAAATCGGTAATATAACGTTCGGCAGCGCAGCTACGGCTCTTTCCACACTGCTCGGTCAAAAGGTGGATATTACGACACCTAAAGTTTCAATTATTACCCGTTCTGAATTTGAAACTGCATTTCCAAAGCCACACGTAGCTGTACATGTAAATTATGTTGATGGATTCGAGGGTATTAACTCACTCGTAATCAAAAAGCGTGATGCACAAGTGATAGCTGACTTAATGCTTGGTGGTGAAGGAAACCCAGTAGATGAAGAATTGAATGAAATCCACATCAGTGCCGTGCAGGAAGCGATGAACCAGATGATGGGGTCGTCGGCGACCTCTATGTCTACCATGTTTAATCGTTTTGTTAATATCTCTCCACCGGGGATTGATATTTTGGATCCTATGCACGGTGATGGAGTATCCAGTCTGCCGGATGAAGAGACGCTCATTACAGTATCCTTCCGTTTATTGATCGGGGATCTTATTGACTCTACGCTGATGCAACTGTTACCTGTTAATTTCGCCAAAAAAATGGTGAGCATCCTAATGAATGGCGGAGAGGATGAGGAACAACCGCAAGCGTCCGCACAGCAGGTAGCTGCAACAGCAGCTCCTGAAGCGCCGCAACAAGCTAGCGTTCCGCAGCAACCGCCTGCACCAGCCTATCAGCAGCCGCCTGCAGCCGCGCAGGCGCCGCAAGACGCAGGCTATGGGCAACAACCGCCAATGTATCCTCAAGACCCGGGATATGGGCAGCAGGGCGCTCCAGGCTATGGAACACCGGGTTATGGAATGCCAGCTGGTGTACCGCCGCAAGCTCCTTACGGAACGCCTCATCACTACGGCGCAGTACCGGGACGTAATGTAAATGTACAACCTGTACAATTTTCTAACTTGCAGTCCGGTGCATTTGCGCAAGTGGATGAAAACAATTTAAATTTATTGATGGACATTCCCCTTAGAGTCACCGTAGAATTAGGAAGGACCCAAAAGCAAATTAAAGATATTCTGGAGCTCTCACAAGGTTCAATTATTGAACTGGACAAGCTTGCCGGGGAGCCGGTGGACATTTTGGTTAACAACAAACTGATTGCCAAGGGCGAGGTTGTCGTAATCGACGAGAACTTTGGCGTGCGTGTAACAGATATTGTAAGCCAATGGGACCGTATTCAAAAATTACAATAAAAGCATAATTTAGGGAGGATTTATTTCAGATGGCAAACCGTATTTTGATCGTGGACGATGCTGCATTTATGAGAATGATGATTCGGGACATCCTGTCCAAAAATGGATTTGAAGTAGTAGGAGAGGCCCAGGACGGATCACAGGCCATTGAAAAATTCAAGGAGCTTCGTCCGGACCTGATTACGATGGATATCACGATGCCTGAAATGGACGGCATTGCCGCTCTGAAGGAAATCAAACAAATTGACGCGAACGCAAAGGTTATCATGTGTTCCGCGATGGGTCAGCAAGCAATGGTTATTGATGCCATTCAAGCTGGCGCAAAAGATTTTATCGTTAAGCCTTTCCAATCGGATCGGGTTATCGAAGCCATCAACAAAACACTGGGTGTGTAAGGCGCACCCAGTATGGATACACAACAGGGTGCCTCTGACGCATTGAGTACATCCAGCAATATAGGCAACATTGCCTGGGTCCTTTTCGTGCTAATCTTTATCATCGTACTGATCGTGTACTTGATACGGTTTTTGAGTAAAAGAAATCAGAGCTGGTTCAGCAACCGCTCCGTTCGCATACTGGGAGGCGTGGGACTTGGTCCCAATAAATCCCTTCAGCTTGTTGAAGTTGGTAGCAGTGTGTACCTCATTGGTGTGGGAGAAGATATCCGGCTTGTTGACAAAGTATCCGATCCTGAAGAAGTGGAGCAAATTTTGGCCGCACTGGAGCAAGAAGCTTCTCTGCAGCGCGGCCCGATTGCCCCGCTATTCGCTAAAATTGCGGATAAGCTTCGCCGGAACAACGCGGCACAGCAGCAGCCTGAAGAGGAGACATCTTTTCACGAGATGTTTGAATCCAAGCTTCGGCAAATGCCGAATCGCAAGGATAAACTTGAAAAGCTGCGCAATGAGGAGAATACTACAGATCGGTCGGGAGATTCATGAGAAAAAAGATTATACTTGCATGTTTGCTGCTTGTCTTGTTCAGCTTCATTTCGGTGACGGCGGCCTCTGCGGAACCGATTCCGAACATTGATATTCAAGTCGGCAATTCGGACAAAGGACAGCCCGGTGCCACCTCGCTGTCTATTATTTTACTTATTACTGTCATTAGTGTAGCGCCGGCGTTGCTTGTACTTATGACAAGTTTTACGCGAATTGTGATTGTGCTTGGCTTTGTGCGAACTTCGCTGGGAACCCAGCAGATGCCGCCTAATCAGGTGCTTGTCGGGCTGGCTTTGTTTCTCACTTTATTCATTATGGCACCGACGTTCTCAGCTATGAATGAAACTGCACTTCAGCCGTATCTCAAGGGGGATATAACACAGTCTCAGGCGCTGGATAAGGCATCGGTACCGATCAAGACCTTTATGTTCTCTCATACACGTGAGAAGGATCTACTGCTCTTTATGAAATACACCAAGATGGAAAAACCAAAGAATTATCAGGATATTCCACTAACGGTGATGGTTCCGGCTTATGCAATCAGTGAGTTGAAGACGGCATTTCAGATGGGCTTTATGATTTTCATACCGTTTTTAGTTATAGACATTGTGGTGTCGAGTACACTCATGGCTATGGGGATGATGATGCTACCACCAGTAATGATTTCACTTCCTTTTAAGATACTGCTTTTCGTACTTGTAGATGGTTGGTATTTGGTTGTCAAATCATTGCTTCTGAGTTTTAACACATGAATACTTCATGCAAGGACAGCAATCAAGGAGGACGGCAATGACTTCGGAGTTTATTATTTCCCTGGCTGGGCAAGCGGTGTACATTGTACTCAAGGTGAGCGCTCCGATGCTGATTTTGGGGCTAGTCGTGGGTTTGATTATCAGCATTTTTCAGGCGACAACCCAAATTCAGGAGCAAACACTGGCCTTTGTTCCGAAGATTGTCGCCGTATTGCTGGCATTGCTTTTGTTCGGGCCCTGGATATTGACCACATTAGTGGACTTTACGTATAACATTCTGGACAATTTGTACAAATATATAGGTTAGGCTGAATGTTATGAACATATTGTTACAGAGTTTTCCTGTTTTTTTGCTGATTTTTTGTCGGATTACCTCATTTTTTGTAGTAGCGCCTATTTTTTCAACCCGAGGGGTACCTAATATCTTTAAGGTCGGAATTTCAGGATTTCTAGCTTTGGTCGTGTATCTTACATATGGTACGCATCAACAGGTACCGACTGATGTAGCGTATGTGCTCTTAGTGGGCCGTGAAGTGCTGATTGGGTTGTTATTGGGGTTTACTGCATATCTGTTCATGACAGCGATCCAAACCGCAGGTTCTTTTATAGACCTACAGGTGGGTTTCGGAATGGCGAGTGTGTTTGATCCCATGACAGGGGCTTCAACGCCTTTAACGGGGAATTTCAAGTTTGCCATAGCTGTATTGTTCTTTTTAAGTATAAATGGGCACCATCATCTGCTAAATGCTATCTTATACAGCTATGATTGGGTACCGTTGACAAATGATTTTTTTGTAAAGCTGTATGGTGGCAGTGTAACTGAATTCCTGGTACGTTCTTTTGCGGAATCATTTATGCTTGCTTTTCAAATTGCTGCTCCCATTGTAGTGGCTACCTTTTTAACAGATGTGGGACTCGGTTTTTTAGCTAAAACAGCGCCACAATTCAACATTTTTGTTATTGGTGTACCTCTTAAAATTATTGTGGGACTGTTCATGTTACTGCTTCTCATGCCAAGTTTTGCTTTTATATTCGAAAGATTGTTTTCTGTGATGTTCGAATCCATGCGCAACTTGTTGGATATTATGGGTAATCGTCCTTAATGTCTGGTCTGGAGGAACGTAGTTTGTCATTTAAATATGCTATGAACCTGCAGTTGTTCTCAGGGGAAAAAACGGAAAAAGCTACACCCAAAAAGAAACAGGATGCAAGACAAAAAGGGCAGGTTGCCAAAAGCATGGAGTTGCCCGCCGCTGGTGTCCTGCTGGTTACGTTTTTTTGCCTCATGATTTTCGGCGGGTATTTTAAGGATCATGCAGTTCGACTATTTCGAGATATTTTTGTGAATCGGCTCTCTATGGAGGTAACGCCGAACACAACGCTGCTGATGATGGGTGAGTACGGCGTGCAAATCTTGATTATGCTGGCACCTATTTTTATTGGGGCTATTGTCATCGGGATAGTAGCAAATTACATGCAGATCGGTTTTTTATTAACCGGAGAGGGCATTACGCCCAAGTTTAGCAAGATTGATCCGATTAAAGGATTCAAAAATATTTTTTCCATGAGGTCATTGGTTGAATTCCTGAAATCTGTTTTAAAGATGACCGTAATTGGTTATCTGGTGTACAGCGTACTCTGGAAAACAAAGGCTGACCTACCCAAACTAGCTGAAATGTCCGGCGATCAGATGTTGAGCTTTACAGCTTCATTAACAATGGAACTGGGGCTCAAAATTGGTGTGGTGCTGTTCGTTTTAGCGGTGTTGGATTATATGTATCAACGTTACGAACATGAGAAAAACCTGAAAATGTCCAAACAGGACATCAAGGATGAATACAAGAAAATGGAGGGTGACCCGCTGATCAAGGGGAAAATTCGCGAGCGTCAGCGCCGTATGGCTATGCAGCGTATGATGCAGGAGGTTCCTAATGCAGATGTCATCATCACCAACCCTACGCACTTTGCTGTGGCATTGAAATATGACGGTTCGGAGATGGAAGCGCCGCAGATTATTGCGAAAGGGCAAGATTACGTTGCACTCCGAATTAAAGAAATTGCCAAGCAAAACGGCGTAATAACGATGGAAAACAAGCCGCTGGCGCGGGCGCTGTTTCAACGAGCCGAAATCGGGGATGCGATACCAGCTGATCTGTTCCAGGCCGTTGCCGAAGTGCTGGCGTATGTATATAAATTAAAAGGTAAAGTGAAATAAAGGGATCGGAGGGCTAGAGACCCGTGAAAATAAAAGAAATAACTGTCCTTGCAGGCGTCATCGGTATCGTTCTTATGATGATTCTCCCGATCCCATCATGGCTGCTGGATATCCTACTCGTCATTAATATTTCTATTGCTTTGATGATTCTACTCGTTTCTATGAACACGAAGGAAGCATTACAGTTCTCTATTTTCCCTTCATTGTTGCTCATTACAACGTTGTTTCGATTGGCACTTAATATTTCTACAACCAAACTTATTTTAGGAGAGGGCCATGCAGGGGAAGTAGTTGCTACGTTTGGTAGTTGGATTGCAGGAGGGCAAATTGCCGTCGGTTTTGTTGTCTTTCTCATTCTCGTGGTCGTACAGTTCATTGTTATCACCAAGGGATCTGAGCGGGTTGCTGAGGTAGGCGCACGCTTTACGTTGGATGCGATGCCGGGTAAACAAATGAGTATTGATGCTGATCTGAATGCAGGTTTGATCAATGAGCAGCAAGCCCGTGAACGACGCAGTAAAATCGAACGGGAAGCAGATTTTTACGGAGCGATGGATGGTGCGAGTAAATTCGTTAAAGGTGATGCCATTGCTAGTATTATCATTTTGATCATTAACTTGGTCGGTGGCTTTATTATCGGTATGGCCGTTCAGGGAAAAGGATTTCAAGAGGCGCTGTCGACTTATTCTGTCCTCACCATCGGTGACGGACTGGTCAGCCAGATTCCCGCACTGCTCATATCGACGGCGTCAGGCTTGATTGTTACGCGGGCTACGTCGGATGGCAACTTGGCGGAGGATTTAACTGGACAGCTCTTTTCTTATCCAAAACTGATCTACATTGTGGCAGCCACAATTGCATTATTGGGACTTTTCACACCTATTCATATCATTACAACTCTTCCACTGGCGATACTGCTGTTTTTCGCGGCTCGAAGAATGCAGGGCAATATGGAGCGCAAGCAGATAGCCGATGAACAGCTGGAAGAGGAGCAACAAATTGAAGAAGTCCGTAGTCCGGAAAGTGTCATTAATCTGCTTCAAGTAGATCCAATTGAATTTGAATTTGGATACGGGTTAATTCCGCTGGCGGATACACAGCAGGGCGGGGATTTATTAGATCGGATTATTATGATCCGTCGTCAATGTGCTTTGGAACTGGGTTTGGTTGTGCCGGTCATTCGTATTCGGGACAACATTCAGCTCAAGCCTAACGAGTATGTAATTAAAATTAAAGGTAATACCGTGGGCGGCGGAGAGCTTCTGTTAAATCATTACCTGGCTATGAGTCCAGGATACGACGATGATTCTATTACAGGAATCGAAACGACGGAACCAGCCTTCGGATTGCCTGCGCTCTGGATTGATGAGAACACCAAGGATGTTGCGGAACTATCGGGTTATACCGTAGTTGATCCACCTTCAGTTGTAGCTACTCATCTTACGGAGACGATCAAGAAACATGCTCATGAGTTGCTTGGCAGACAGGAAACACGGTCGCTGGTCGACAATCTCAAAGAGAATTATCCAGTGCTGGTGGACGACCTTATTCCTTCTGTGCTTGCGATTGGGGATGTACAAAAAGTGCTGGCCAAGCTGTTGAAAGAAAAAATCTCCATTCGCGATATGGTGACTATTTTCGAAACATTAGCTGACTACGGCACTTATACAAAAGATCCCGACGTGCTGACTGAATATGTCCGTCAGGCGTTGTCCCGCCAGATTACGCAGCAATTTGCCCAACAAGGGGAGACGTTACGCGTTATTACAGTGGGACCAGGATTGGAGAAGAAAATTGCTGAAAGCGTGCAACAGTCGGAGCAAGGTAGCTACTTGGCTCTTGATCCAGTGTCTACGCAAACGGTGTATCAAAGAATGATGGAGCAAATCAACCGCCTTATTCAATCTGGACAGCAGCCTATTGTGTTAACGTCACCGACAATTCGTATGTATTTGCGGCAAGTGATGGAGCGGACGATGCAGGATGTCCCGGTGCTGTCGTACAGTGAGCTGGAGCCGAACGTTGAAATTCAAAGTGTCGGGGTGGTGAACTTATGAGAGTGAAACGATATGTAGTGGATACCATGCCAGAAGCTATGCTGCAAATCAGGGGTGACTTAGGAACAGACGCCGTCATTTTAAGTACAAAAGAAATGAAGGTCGGCGGTTTCATGGGAATGTTCAGTAAAAAGAAAATCGAAGTGGTTGCTGCGGTAGAGGAGAAGCAACCTCAAAAGCCACGACGGTTTGGACCCTCTTCACAAGAACTTGCCCAGGCGGCTTCACCTCTAATGAACGCTCCTGAACAGCCAGAAAAATCATTTATGCCTGTGGTTCCCAGACAAGCTGCTCCAGAAGCTTATCGACGGGTAACGCAGATGACGGGTGGTTCCAAAGAAGAACAAGCTGAATTAACGATTAATGAAGAACAAGCTGCTTCAGCAACTGAGCATTTGTCATCTAGGTCTGCAAATAATCTGGAGACTATATCTCAAGCACTTGATCATGAAGCATTGCTTTCGAACATGAAATCATCCAGTGAACTGTTTAAACAGCCCATTGAAGTAAGTGCTCCAGATAAGAGCGGAGTAGAAGAAAATCAGGCTCTGCTTAATGAATTGCGGGAAATGAAAGCCATGATGACTCGGTTTTCCCGAAATTCTTCATTGGAAAGTACTTGGCCGGAGCCGTTGCAAGAGATTTGTGAGCGTGTACTGGAGCAGGAAGTGGAACGTGATTTACTGGAGTATTGGCTCGAACAGGTATATGTGCGTCGGAGTGAGCACCCTTTTGCGCCTGAAACTTTTGATTGGGAACAAGCCTTTCGTGAGGAAGTGGCCAGTTTTATTCAGACAAGACTGGACAAAGGGATCTCTAAAGATACCAAAATTGTGTATGTGGCAGGTCCTACCGGAGTAGGGAAAACGACAACCATTGCCAAGTTAGCAGCAGAGCAGTTGTTTAAGCATCATCGCAAAGTTGGATTTATTACTTCTGACACGTACCGGATTTCAGCCGTCGAGCAACTGCGTACATATGCTACGATTTTGAATGTACCGCTTGAAGTTGTGCAATCTCCTGGTGACGTCCACAGAGCCATTCAACGTCTGGAACATTGTGACCTGATCCTCATGGATACCGCAGGACGAAATTATCGTAATGAATTACTTGTTTCGGAACTGCAAAGTCTGCTCTCGCCTATTAATGAAAGTGAGACGTATCTGGTACTCAGTCTGACATCCAAAAGTAAAGATATGCTCAATATAACTGGACATTTCAGCAAGTTTGGTCTTGGTAAGGTTGTATTTACTAAGATGGACGAGACAGGTAGCTGTGGTGGGATGTTTAACCTTTTGCATCATTTTCCGATGCAGCTGGCCTATATTACCAATGGACAAAATGTTCCTGACGACCTGCTTCATCCCGATACAGAAATGGTGACAAGCATGCTGCTTGGACCCAAAGCATCAACAGGAGTTAACGGAGATTCCATATGAGTGACCAAGCCCAATCACTTAGACAAATGGCTTCTTCCTTGGATAAATATCGATTGCCCCCACGTAATCGTCAAGCAAAAATTATAACGATCACCAGTGGTAAAGGCGGGGTGGGCAAATCCAATTTCACGCTGAACTTTGCTCTGGCTCTGCAATCCTTTGGTCGAAAGGTACTTGTGTTTGATGCTGATATAGGTATGGCCAATATTGATGTATTAATGGGAGCCAATTCACAATACAATCTTCTTCACCTGCTAAAACGTGAGAAATCAATTGATGAAATTATTCAAACGGGTGTAGGTGGTTTGCCTTATATTGCTGGAGGATCGGGCTTGAGCGAATTGTTTACGTTATCGGATAACGATCTGAATTATTTTGCCGAAGAAGTAGAGAAAATGGCGGCAGATATGGATTACATTCTATTTGATACAGGTGCAGGTTTATCCAAAGAAAACCTTAAATTCATCACTTCAGCTGACGAATGCCTGGTCGTAACCACACCGGAACCGACGTCCTTAACAGATGCGTATGCGCTAATTAAAGTCGTCAGCGGGTTACAAAAGGATACGGTATTCAAAATTATAGTCAATCGTGCCGATAACGATAATGAGGCCCGTCAAGTTGCCGATAAGATCGCACTGGTTGCGAAACGCTTTTTGGAGATCGAAATCCCGTTGCTTGGACATATCAGTGATGATACTCATGTCATGCAAGCAGTCAAAAGGCAAGTACCTTTTATGGTTGCTTTTCCGGGATGTGCGGCTTCAAGAGATGTATTGAATCTGGCACACCGTTTTGCAGCAATGCCACAGATTCCGCAATCAGGTGCATTGAGTGGAATTAAAGGGTTTATGCAAAAATGGTTGCGGCGTTCTGTACATTGATTTTGATGAGAGGAAACAGAGGTGTTTAACATGTGTGCTTACCAGGTGCTGGTTGTAGATGATTCGGCCTTTATGCGCAAAATTATTACAGATTTAATTGTAAGGGATGAGTCGTTCAACATCGTAGGTACAGCCGCCAATGGCAAAGAGGCTGTAGAGAAAGTGAAGGAATTGCAGCCCGATTTGGTCACCATGGATGTCGAGATGCCTGAAATGAATGGTCTTGAAGCATTGCCATTGATTATGGCAGCCCATCCGCTACCTGTTATTATGCTGTCAGGCATTAATGAACAAGGTATGAAGGAGACCATCATGGCTCTGGAGGCAGGAGCTTTCGATTTTATAAGAAAGCCTTCCATTGCTCATGCGCAAGATATTGAGCAAGTGAGCAAGGCGCTGCTGGAACAGATGCACACTGCTATGCAAGCAGTGCGGAGCCGCCTGGAACGCAAGGAAGCTAATGAGCGCAAAGCTGCATTGGAACAAGCGGAGAAAACGCCACAGGAAAAGCCTCCAGGACAGGCTGTGACTGAGAAACGAACAGGCAGTCAAGCTTCGACAGACAAGCCTCCTGTTGTTCCGCTTGCTCCTTCACCTGCTGTATCAGCTCAGCCGAAGCGTGATGCGGGCAAGTCCGTCCCGGCAACAGCCAAGCAGGAAACTAAACGACAACAGTCTGGAACATCTGTTACAGCGGGGCGCATAGAACAGCCAGGTGCTCAGCCAAGCAAGTCAGTCCAAGCACCTACTGTTCAGAAGAAGGAAGACTTGTCCAAGGGGATGGGACGAACACCAGGGCAACTAAACAGTTCTAATACGGCCGCTGGCAAATCGCTGCATGGTAAGGATAAAGCAGGGCTGGTTAAGCCGGAGCCCCGTAAGACGGTGATTTCATCAGCTACGCCTACTCCTGCGGCTGCTACGCCTCCAGTAACTGCACCTACAGTTCCTGCCACACCTAAGGGATTTTCTCTTAAAAAAGGTGTGCACACGTCCAGCTTTCGCAAACTGGTGGCGGTGGGATGTTCTACGGGCGGTCCGCGGGCGCTCAAGACGCTGTTGGAACGCATTCCTGGTGATTTTCCTGCTCCAATCGTTATCGTTCAGCATATGCCGCCAAACTTCACTCGTTCGCTGGCACAACGCTTAAACACGTTAAGTCCACTCCGAGTTGTGGAGGCTGAGCAGGGAATGACGCTGGAGACTGGAACGGCCTACATTGCCCCAGGGGGATATCAACTAAGAATTGTGCCAGGAGCCGGTGGTAAATACACTGTGTCACTGAAGATGGAGGAAGCTCGCAATGGTCACCGTCCTTCCGTAGATACGATGTTTGAATCGTTGCTCTCGTTAACCTCGTTGGAGCGGCATCTAGTATTGCTCACTGGAATGGGGAGCGACGGGGCCAAAATGATGAAAAAGCTTTATGATGCTGGGGTACAATCCACATTTGCTGAAAATGAGGAAACTTGTGTAGTGTACGGAATGCCCCGCTCAGCAGTAGAGTTAAAATGTGTGCGTCACCTTCTGCCAATGCAGGAGATCGCCCCCAAGCTTGTACAAGTTGTGAAATAATCGGAGTGTAACTCATGGAGGAGGTGTCTCACAATGGACATGAACCAATATTTAAACATGTTTATTGATGAGTCGAATGATCATCTGCAATCTCTTAACGAAAAAATGCTTCAACTGGAAAGCAATCCAACCGATCTAGGCATCGTTCAGGTGATTTTCCGTTCTGCCCATACCCTCAAGGGAATGGCTGCTACGATGGGGTTTGAAGACCTAGCATCGCTCACTCACCAAATGGAAAACGTTCTTGATCTGGTACGTAACAACAAGCTGGCGATGCATGAATTTATATTCGATACCTTATTTAAAGGATTGGATGCTTTGGAGTCCATGGTGCAGCACATTACAGAGGGAGGCGACGGAAAAGCGGATGTCTCCTCTATTGTATCTTCACTACAATCCATCGTGAGCGGGGATTTCCAAAAGTCTGGCGCAAATGCTGCCACTGAGGAGTCTCCATCTAAAAAAGTGGACAAAAACGATAGTGCTGGGCTTGTCTTGGATCAGTTCCAGTATTCTGTACTGGAGCAATCTATTTCTGAAGGACATCGTGTTCACTATATACAGGTAACAATCAGCTCAGAGAGCCAGTTGAAGGCGGCACGTGCTTTTATGGTGTTCAATACGCTGGAAAACTCTGGTGAAATCGTCAAGGCCTATCCGTCGGTACAGGATATTGAGCAGGAGAAATTCGAGCAAAGCTTCTCGTTATATTACATAACGCAGAAAGAAGTTGGGGAGCTGGAAAAGGAAATCGCGGGTATCTCTGAAATTGAGACTGTCTCAGTGGTACAACTAGATCAGGAATCGCTTAAACAAATGAGCGAAGTTACTGCTGGACTGGCTGAGACTGCTGTAGTACAGGAAGCTCCTGTTGCCGTGCAACCACCTGCTCCTTCCCAGCCGCAGTCTCCAGCTGCGGCCTCTGTGGCTAAGCCAGCTGCAGGTAAGGCGCCAGCAGCTAAGGCAGCTGCGCCTACGCATAACCGTACGATTCGTGTAGATATTGAACGTCTGGATGTACTTATGAACTTATTTAGCGAGTTGCTTATTGACCGTGTGCGGTTAGAGCAGTTGGCAAGTGAAGCTTCCAATCCAGCACTGACAGAAACCGTAGAGCACATGAGTCGTGTGAGCAGCGATTTGCAAAACGTCGTTCTTAAATTGCGGATGGTACCAGTAGATACTGTTTTCAATCGTTTTCCGCGTATGGTGCGCGATCTGGCCAAATCGCTGGATAAAAAACTTGATTTGGTTATTACTGGAGCAGAGACTGAAATGGACCGCACTGTTATCGACGAAATTGGCGATCCTCTGGTGCATTTGCTTCGTAACTCCGTGGATCATGGCATTGAGTCGGTAGCCGATCGGATAGCAGCTGGTAAACCTGAGACAGGAACGGTTAACTTGCGTGCTTTCCATAGCGGAAATAACGTATTCATCGAGATTGAAGATGACGGAAATGGTATTAATCGCGATAAGGTACTAAACAGTGCTATTTCTAAAGGGATTTTGACGGCAGAGCAGGCAGCGGTCATGACCGACGAGGAAGCCTATCAGGTATTGTTTGCTCCGGGCTTTAGCACAGCTGCAGTCATTTCAGACGTATCAGGACGCGGTGTCGGTTTGGACGTTGTTAAATCCAAAATCACCGCTTTGGGTGGCAATGTTACGGTTCACTCTACACTGGGCCAAGGCACTAATTTCTCTGTGCAATTGCCGCTGACCCTATCCATTATTGCAGCCATGATGATACAGATCGGTTCTGAAAAATATGCGATTCCATTGTCCTCCATTGTGGAAACTGCGATCGTCAAACGGACACAAATTCGTTCTGTACATGGCAATAAAATGATTGCTTTCCGCGATTCTCATATCCCGCTCATCTCCTTGAGTCAGCTGTTTGAGGTACCGGACTTCAATGAAGATGAAGAAGAAGAGACAGAGGTCGTGGTCATCCGCAAGGGAGACCGTCTGGCAGCTCTTTCCGTACAGGACTTTTTGGGGCAAAGTGAAATTGTCCTTAAAAATCTGGGCAAATACCTTCCAAACATCCAAGGAATTTCAGGCGCCACGATTCTGGGTGACGGTCAGGTTGCTTTGATCATTGACCCGAATGTTTTCATTAAATAATGTCTTCATCAGAAATGAAAGAAATGTGAAGTTGCTGACATCAATAAGGAGGGTTTTTAGACATGGGAGAAGAAATTAAAGTTATCGTATTTAAGCTTGGTGAAGAGGAATACGGTGTTGAAGTAGAAAAAGTCCAATCTATTGAACGCATGGTGCCGATTACACGGGTTCCAAGAACCTACGATTTTGTTAAAGGCGTATTCAACATGAGAGGCGTAGTCATTCCGGTTATTGATCTTCGTGGCCGATTTGGATTGCCTGAAGCTGAATATACCGATCAAACTCGCATCATTATCGTTGCAGTGGGTGAAATGCAAGTCGGCTTTATCGTTGACTCAGCGAATGACGTTATTGACCTGAATACTGACAATATCGAGACACCACCGGAAGTGATTGGCGGAGTTAAGGCTAAATACCTTCGCGGAGTTGCTAAAATTGGTGAAGAGCGCTTGTTGATTATGCTGAACTTGTCCGAAGTCCTGAATCGTAGCGAGATGAACCAACTGGAAGGCTTAGAGGATTAACATATGGAAAATCTCGGAAATCTTGAAGACTTCAAGTTGGATGTGTTGAAAGAAGTCGGCAACATTGGCTCGGGGAACGCTGCTACAGCGCTCTCCCGGCTTCTCAATAAACCGGTCGATATGGGTGTCCCCAAAGTACAAATGCTGCCCTTTGAGGAAATTGCCGAGAAAGTCGGCGGCTATGAGCAACTTGTTGTTGCAATATTTTTTAGGGTAGAAGGGGAAGCCCCCGGGAATCTATTCTTCATATTGCAGCCTCAGGCGGCAAAAAGCTTACTTTCCCGTTTGGCGAATATTCCTTCAGATGACGAGGACAGTTTTAACGAAATGGAGCACTCAGCCCTGTCGGAGATCGGAAACATTTTAGCGGGCTCATACCTGTCTTCGCTGGCAGACTTTACGCGTTTATCTATGTATCCAACAGTCCCTGCGTTGGCGTTGGACATGGCAGGAGCAATTCTCAGCTATGGACTGCTGCAGTTTGGGCAGATGGGGGATGCTGCATTATTGATTGACACATCGTTTCTGGAAGGGCAGAATCAGATAGAGGGTCAATTTTTCCTGATTCCTGATCCAGAATCGTTCGGGAAAATCTTTAGGTCGTTAGGAGTCCCGATGAACGATGATTGAGGATAAAAGCATCATTAAAGTCGGTATGGCTGACTTAAATGTTACCAGTAACCCGAACTCGATTCGCACGACAGGACTTGGCTCCTGCGTCGGATTGACTCTCTACGATCCTCATTTGAAATTGGCAGGTATGGCACATGTGATGCTACCATCCTCGGATATTGCACGTGAAGGGCAACTGAATATTGCTAAATACGCCGATACGGCGCTGCCCGAGTTATTTGAGCGGATGCTGAAATTGGGTGCTGAACGACGCAGACTGATTGCCAAAATGGCAGGGGGAGCGCAGATGTTCGCCTTTGCTGGTAGTGGAGACACCATGCGGATTGGTCCACGTAATGTAGAATCATGCAAGGAAATGCTCGTAGATCTCGGCATTCCTTTGATTGCGGAGGACACAGGTGGCAATTATGGACGAACGATTGAGTTGGACTCTGAAACTGGCGTTTTGAATATTCGAAGCGTACAAAAAGGTGTAAAGGAATTATAAACATGTTATTTGGCAGCTTACGCATTAATCTTTGGTCTGGAGTAGTCGGATTTATTCTGACTTTTGTGTTGTCCGTTGGCAGCAATCTGCTGACCACGAGCTTAATTCGTGGCTTGATCGCCTTCGTTTTTTGGTTCCTACTTGCATTTGTGCTGCGCTGGACACTAGGTGTTGTGGCGCGGCCAGATCTGGGGAATGCCCAAAGCCGGGCAAGCTCTCAGGTAGATGGCGTAGGGGGTAACCTGGACCTGACGACACCAGACGAAAATGAAGACCTGAATGAATTGCTGAAACCGAAACCAGAGCAGACGGACGAGGGGAATAATGGTTTCGCACCTTTAAACCCACCTAAGCTGGTTTCCAACAAGGACCCTGAAGAATTGGCCAAGGCCGTTCGTCACCTGACAGACAAATAAGGAGGGTGAAGCCGATGAACGAGCGAAAAGCCGCTCATTTAAACCATTCCGAACTATGGGAACAATGGAAAGAACACGGTGACAAGGAAGCAAAAAAACAGTTAATTGAAAAGTATCTCCATATTGTGGAATATGTGTCAGGCCGTCTTGCAGTAGGATTGCCTAAAAATGTATCCAAGGATGACCTGGCGAGTAATGGCGTTATGGGTTTGATTGACGCTTTAGAGAAATTTGACTATGAGCGTGGCTTGCAGTTTGAGACCTATGCTTCTTGGCGTGTTCGTGGAGCGATTTTGGATGGTCTTCGTCAAGGGGATTGGGTTCCTCGTTCAGTTAGGGAAAAAGCGAAAAAAATCGAGGATGCCTACCAGCATTTGGAACAAAGATATCTACGCACGGTAAGCGACGAAGAGATGAGTCATTATTTGGACGTTTCTGAGAAAGAGTTTCAAAATATGATCCAGGAGGTCGCCGTTATGTCGATTGTCTCACTGGAGGACCCGATCCGCGAAGAGGAATCGGAAACACGGCTTTCCCTTTTGGTGGACGAGAAGGCGAAAAATCCGGATCATAAGGTCAATGAATTTACACTTCGTGATGCCCTTGCACAAGGCATTGATAAATTGACTGAAAAAGAACGTATCGTTGTTTCTTTATTGTATTACGAGGATTTGTCACTCAGTGAAATCGCTGAGGTCATGTCGCTATCTCCATCGCGAATTTCACAGTTGCATTCCAAAGCAATATTACGTCTGAGAGCGACATTGGACAAACAACGGGATTTGCTAATGCGTAAAGATTAACGTACGGGAGGTTACAGTAACAGTTAGACGGAAGGAGCACCCTTGTGGAGAAGCAATATGCTTTGGACCAGTTTTTAAAAGTGGTTGTCTCACCTGACAAACAAACCGCCTACTTGGAGTTTGCCAAACGTGAAGAAGGCTTTGCCTGTTCTGTGGAAGAATTAGAGCGTTTTCTAAGCAACCAAAAAATATCCTACGGTTTAATGACCGATGCAATTCGTGTATTTGCGGCAAGTCCGGAAGATCATTTCTTCGGAAAATTACTGATTGCTCAGGGAAAGCAGCCGATCCATGGCACAGACGGAAAAATTAATCTGGCTGATATTGTGACTGGCGAAGATGCACATAAGCCGCTTGAAACCGTGGATGGACGGGTGGATTATAAAGAATTAACTCGTTTAAGAAATGTAAAACGTGGTCAACTGATTGCCGAACGGGTTGATCCTGTGCCGGGTGTACCGGGGATTGCTGTAACCGGAGAGGAAATTCCTTTTCTTCCAGGTAAAGAGGCGCGTTTTAAAGTCGGAAAAAATGTAGTGATCCATCCAGAAGGTGTTGCGATGTATGCGGCTATTGACGGACTGGTGACTACGACTGAAAAGGGCAAACTTAATGTATTCCCTGTATATGAAGTGAACGGGGACGTCGATTATAGTGTCGGTAACATTGATTTTGTTGGAACCGTCGTCATTCGTGGGAATGTCTTGACTGGTTTTCGTGTTCGGGCGGCTGGCGACATTCGTGTCATCGGTGGTGTGGAAGGCGCTGAAATTGAGGCGGAAGGTTCAGTGGAAATCAGTGGCGGTATTATCGGATACCATAAGGGGTTCGTGAAAGCTGCACAAAATGTCAAATGCTCATTCATACAAGATGGTAACGTGATTGCCGGAGGCGATATACTTGTATCCCAGAGCATCATGCATTCCCAGATTAAAGCGAGTGTAAATGTACTCTGTGAGGGGACCAAAGGGCTTATCGTAGGTGGCAGTGTACAAGCTGGTAAAAAGGTAGTGGCTCGTACCATCGGTAATACGATGTCCACAGCTACTGTTATCGAAGTTGGTGTGCTTCCCGAACTGCGCGATGAACTGACAGAACTCCGCGCACGTTTGAAGCAGCAGACAGACAGTCAGGATAAAACGAATAAGGCTCTTACCATATTGGATCAGCTTGCCGCCGCCGGACAGCTTGCACCTGAAAGAATGGCTATGCGAATCAAGCTGACATCTACTAAAAAGTCTAATGAACAGGAGCTTTTGGAAACCAAGTCCAGAATGCTTGAAATTGAACGAACATTAGAGGATACAAGCCGCGCACGGGTAGAAGTGAAAAATGTGATTTACGGTGGCTCTAAAATAGTTATCGGCAGATATACAAAATTTATTAAAGATTCAGTGGAAAGAATGGCGTTTTATTATCACGAAGGAGACATCAGCATGTCCTCCTACGTGTAATTCGGCACACTGAAAAACAACATTCAACATTGTATTCCTTGGAAGACGGAACGGATGCCCAATCGGAAAGGGTGTGGTCCAATGAGCTTGAAGGCTGTTGAATTGCAAATTGCCGTACCTCGCACCAGCGAAGCAGGAAAATACCAAAGTGAGTCCCAGCAGCGGCCGATGAATGATCAAGCATTGCTTGGACAAAAGGCCGCGTTGGAGACGGAAAACATGCGTCAGCGAAGCAGTGCCGTAGACCAGTCTGCGGAAACATTCGTCGGTGAGCGGCAAACAGGAGGGCAGAGCAGAGATTCTTCCCAGCAGAGCCGCTCCCGCTCAGATGAGTCTGAGCTACCTAAGGAGCATCCGGCAGAGCATCCGTTCAAGGGACACCATATTGATTTTTCGCTCTGATCCGACAGGTGGAGAAGCGTTATTAAAGGAGACGATGGGCAGTGGATCAACCATGGATTTATATTGTTCTGCTGGGCGCCGCAGCTGTTGTCTACGCCTGGCTTCTGCCTAAGCGTCAGCCAAGCCGGGGAACAGAAGAGGCCGTCGTCCAAAAGGTCGAGGCCACATTGGAGCAATATATGGCCGATATTGAAAACGATAATGACGAGTTGATTGAGCTCGTTTCGGGTATGAAGCAGGAGCATACAGTTAAACAGGCGGCATTACAGGAGCAAGTAGCTGAGCTTCGGAGCCGTATCGTGGAGCTTGAGCACCAGGCTATGTTTGCTACTGTCTCTATGCAAACCGAGCCTGTATCTAAGGAAATACAACATACAGCTACTTCTCATCAGGCAGCGGTTGCATACGGTCAATTTCAAAGTCCGCAACCTGGAATGTCTGTGCAGGAAGGCTACTCTGGTTCAGAAGCTCCCCTCATAACTATGGAGGAGCAGACGGTATTACAAGACCCTGAAACTGAGCAGGAAGCAGAGTCCATCCGTGATCGTTATCAAGAGTTGTTTGCGCTGCATGAGCAAGGCAAGTCAGTGGACTATATAGCCAAGCAATCAGGCATTCAACGGGGTGAAGTACAGCTCATATTGCAACTCGCGGAGCGGGAGGATGTAACGTGATCAAAAACCGTTCATTTATGCTAGGCATGGGTACTGGTCTGATAACGGGGGCATTGCTGTTGCAACTGGCAATGATCGGTCAGGGACAATCGCAGCAATCTTCCACAGACCCGAAAAACATGACGCGAGAGCAATTAGAAAAGGCAGCAGCCGAATTAAATCTTCAGATCAGTGACAGCTCTGATCCGAAAATGACAGAAGAGGAATGGCGTAATAAGGTGATCAAGGAAGGTAATAAAACTCCGGTTGCACCCCAAAAGGCTAAACCAGCTCAAACGCCGGCAACACCAAAGGCACCTGCAAACAGCACATCCTCGACTGCGTCTAAACCTTCGACTAGCACATCGGTTCCACAAAGTCCGAATAAGCCGCAAACTCAAAGATCCGGCACTACACCGACTCCCAATATCCCCAAGCAGCCTGCCACCCCACAAGTGCAGTATAGCATTGCATCGGGAAGCAATTTGAGAAGTGTGGCATCAGGATTGCAACGGGCAGGGGTCGTATCTGATGCTAGTGCATTTGAGGCAGCAGCTAAGGCTCAAAAAATCAATACCAAAATTCGTACTGGTACCTATCAGTTTGCTAAGGGTGAGGATTTCAGTTCTATCATTACTAAAATTACGAAAAAGCCGTCCAACTGACCAGACTGGGAAGTGGGCGGCTTTTATTCTTGCTGACAAGTTCGATGAGAGGCGTAAAACGTCACATTTTGCGTTGTTCCAACTATTGTCGAAAAGTTGGTTGCAACGATGCAAGTGTTATGGTATATTAATTGACGGTGTTAAAAACGCACGTCGGTTAATTTTATAAAGGGTGCTTTCTAATGGAAAGTCTTTATGAAAAATGATGTCGGCGGAGGACACACAAAAAACCAAACTTAGGAGGTGCGTGAAGATGGCAGTAATCTCCATGAAACAGCTTTTGGAAGCTGGGGTTCACTTTGGTCACCAAACACGTCGCTGGAACCCGAAAATGGATCGTTATATCTTCACTGAAAGAAACGGTATTTACATCATTGACTTGCAAAAGACAGTGAAAAAGGTTGAGGAAGCTTACAACTTCGTAAAAAGCATTGCAGCTGAGAATGGTACAATTCTGTTCGTAGGCACGAAGAAACAAGCACAAGATTCCGTTAAAGAAGAAGCAGCACGCGCTGGTCAATTCTACATTAACCAACGTTGGTTGGGTGGTACGCTGACTAACTTCCAAACGATTCAAAAACGTATTGACCGTTTGAAACAACTGGAAGCTTGGGAAGAAGACGGTACATTCGCAGTTCTTCCTAAAAAAGAAGTTATCATTCTTCGCAAAGAAAAAGATCGTCTTGAAAAATTCTTGGGCGGTATCAAAAACATGAAGGGCCTTCCAAGTGCTCTGTTCATCATTGATCCACGTAAAGAACGTATCGCGGTTGCTGAAGCTCGCAAATTGGGTATCCCAATCGTTGGTATCGTTGATACAAACTGCGATCCAGACGAAATCGACTATGTTATCCCAGGTAATGACGACGCAATCCGCGCTGTTAAATTGCTGACAGGTAAAATGGCTGATGCAGTTATGGAAGCAAACCAAGGCGAAGAAACTACAGCATAATATTTCCATTAGGAAATACCTATATGAATTAAATGAAAAGGGTGGTTGGCAGGTGTATAACCTCTCACTACCCTTTTTTTAAGGAATAAAGCACGGTATACCACTGAAAATCAAATTTGGAGGGAAATAATATGGCAGTTAATGCTAGCGCAGTAAAAGAGCTTCGTGAAAAAACAGGCGCAGGAATGCTGGATTGTAAAAAAGCGCTTGAAGAAGCAAACGGTGATTTGACAAAAGCGGTTGAAGTTCTGCGCGAAAAAGGACTTGCAGCTGCAGCCAACAAAGCTGGTCGTATTGCTACTGAAGGTGTTGTTGAATCCTACATTCATGCTGGCGGCCGTATCGGCGTACTGGTAGAAGTAAACTGCGAAACAGACTTCGTAGCTAAAACAGACCAGTTCAGAGATTTTGTACGCGACATTGCAATGCATATCGCTGCATCGAACCCTCGTTATGTTCGTCGTGAAGAAGTGCCACAGGAAGAAATCGAAAAAGAAAAAGAAATCCTGAAAGCACAAGCTCTGAACGAAGGTAAACCAGAGAAAATCGTTGAGAAAATGGTTGAAGGCCGCATTGGTAAGTTCTATGAAGAGTTCTGTTTGCTGGAGCAATCTTTCATCAAAGATCCGGACAAAACAATCTCCACGCTTATCAACGAAAAAATCAGTACAATTGGCGAAAACATCTCCCTGCGTCGCTTTGTTCGTTTTGAACTGGGTGAAGGTCTGGAGAAAAAAGAAGACAACTTCTACGAAGAAGTTATGTCTCAAGTGAAACAATAATTACCAACGAACGGTAATTGCATATGAAAAAAACGGAAATGGAACACATCAGTGTTCCTTTTCTTGCAACAGGACACCTATCCTGTTACATAAAGTATAAATGATATTGGAGGGTGATCATTTGGAAAAACCTGTGTTTAAGCGTGTTGTCCTGAAAGTTAGTGGTGAATCGCTGTCAGGCCCTAACGGTTACGGTATTGATGCGGATACGATTGCGTCCATTGCTGAACAAGTCAAAGATGTGGTGGAACTGGGAGTAGAAGTTGCTATCGTGTGTGGTGGCGGTAACATCTGGCGTGGTATTGCTGGAAGTGCCAACGGAATTGACCGGGCCACGGCAGATTACATGGGTATGCTGGCAACAGTGATGAACTCACTGGCCTTACAGGATGCTTTGGAACAGATTGAAGTACCTACGCGTGTACAAACATCCATTGCGATGCAACAGATTGCAGAACCATACATCCGCCGTAGAGCTATCCGTCATTTGGAAAAAGGTCGGGTTGTAATTTTTGCAGCAGGTACAGGTAATCCGTTCTTCTCGACTGATACTACAGCTGCACTGCGTGCCGCTGAGATTGAAGCGGAAGTGATTCTGATGGCTAAAAATAAAGTGGATGGCGTATATTCTGCTGATCCGTTTAAAGATAGCACAGCTGAGAAATATGAGCAGCTTACGTATTTGGATGTGCTCAACAAAAATCTCGGTGTCATGGATTCTACTGCTTCCTCGTTGTGCATGGATAACAATATTCCGTTGATTGTCTTTGCTATTACAGAGCAAGGTAACATTAAACGTGTCGTGCTGGGTGAGAAAATTGGTACGATCGTCAAAGGGAGTGTAAATTAATGCCACAATCTGTGAAAAAGAGTGCTGAGGAGCGCATGCAAAAAGCAATCCAAGCATTGCAACGTGATCTTGCATCTTTGCGTGCAGGACGGGCGACACCAGCTTTACTGGACCGTGTGCAGGTAGAGTATTATGGTGCAATGACTCCAGTCAACCAGCTGGCGAATGTCAATACACCTGACAGCCGGACCTTGATGATTCAGCCTTGGGACAAATCTTCCTTGGCCGATATCGAGCGCGCTATACAAAAATCCGATTTAGGTTTGACACCTTCGAATGATGGCAACACCATTCGTCTGAGCATTCCTGCTTTGACGGAGGAGCGCAGAACTGACTTGGTGAAGTTGACGAAAAAGAACGGTGAAGAAGCGAAGGTCGCTATTCGTAACATTCGTCGTGATGCAAATGATGACATCAAAAAAATGGAGAAAAGTGATATTTCCGAGGACGAATCTCGTAAATATCAGGAAGATATCCAGAAAACAACTGATAAATTTATTGCTGAAGTGGATAAAGTTTTAGCTGCAAAAGAAAAAGAAATTATGGAAGTTTAAAAGATTGGCAGCCCCTCCCTTACGGTGGGGTTTGTCTCTTTTCAAGCCTGAGGCACATTTTCAGAGAATGCTGGAGGAACTGGAATGATCAAACGGGTTCGGTCTTGGTGGAACGGGGAACAAAAACAGCAAACACCGGCCATTTCAAAAGACAATATTCCGCAGCATGTTGCTGTCATCATGGATGGGAACGGCAGATGGGCCAAACGGATTGGAATGCCGCGGATTGTAGGGCACCAAAATGGAATGAAGGCAGTGAAACGCACAGCAATTGCGGCGGATGAACTGGGTATTAAGTATTTGACTTTGTTTGCATTTTCAACTGAAAATTGGACGCGTCCAAAGGACGAAGTTGATTTTCTAATGCGCTTACCGCAGGAATTTTTGGCTATTGAGCTAGATGAGCTGATTGAAAAAAATGTGCAGGTGCGTATGATGGGAAACAAGGAACATTTACCTTCCCATACCGTTGAGGCACTGACTGAAGCGACTCGACGAACTGAAAATAATACCGGACTTGTTCTTAATTTCGCATTAAATTATGGAAGTCGGTTGGAAATCACAGAATGCATGCAAACATTGGGGCGTCAAATTGCGGATGGGAAGCTTAAAACAGAAGATATAACATCTGAGCTGATCGGTAATACGTTGCTTTCTAGTGGTATGCCAGACCCTGATTTACTGATTCGAACAAGCGGTGAGCTTAGACTTAGTAATTTTATGCTCTGGCAGCTTGCCTACAGTGAGTTGTGGTTTACTGATATTTATTGGCCTGAGTTTAAGAAAGAACACTTATACGAAGCAGTGATCGAATATCAGCAAAGAACACGGCGGTATGGCGGACTGAAGTAAATGGAGGATGAAAGCCGTTGAGACAGAGATTAATTACCGGTATTCTGGCAGGCATATTCTTTTTGGCGATGGTCCTGTGGGGCGGCTTGGCCTACCATTTGCTTATATTGGCGATGGCCCTAATCGGATTTAATGAGTTCGCACGAATGACGCAGGTATCTCCTTTTGGAGGTACAGCAATACTCGGATACGTAAGCATATTAGCTTTTGTATTTCCATATGAACCTTTTGGTTTGCACTCACCCTTACCCATTGCCAGTATGCTTTGGCTGGTAATGATAGCTTTTATGATCATCACGGTAGGAACGAAAAATAAAATCCCAATTCAAATGGTAGCTATACTATTCCTTGGTACCGTTTATATAGGGTTTGGATTTTCGTATATAGCGGAATCACGTCATATGGAACATGGACTGTTATGGACTTTTTTATTGTTGGCTTGTATTTGGGCAAGTGATGCAGGGGCATATTTTGTAGGCAAAATGGCAGGGAAGACGAAACTATGGCCTGCGATTAGTCCAAACAAAACGGTCGAAGGATCCATTGGCGGCATTGTTTTAGCGTTGGTTATAGCTCTAGTATTCGCTGGATTGTCAGGTGGACTGCTGCCATGGGGCAAAGCCATCGGCATCGGTTTGTCATGTGCAGTTGTGGGACAACTGGGCGATTTGGTACAATCTGCATACAAACGAGTGTACGGCATTAAAGATTCCGGTAATCTGCTGCCAGGGCACGGTGGTATACTAGACCGCTGCGACAGCTGGATTGTCGTTTTTCCATTTGTACATATGCTGATGCTGCTTCCATGAGTCTGTTGATTACAGTTTATGCTCAGGCTTAATCTCTATGTTGCTCACTCTGCGTTATTAGAAGGATGGAACCAGTAGCATAGCTGCCTGAATAACAAACAATGAGCTCCTGGCTAAAAGTGATTTTCAGGATAGGAAGGTGCATCATGAAAAGAATTACGGTACTTGGTTCAACCGGATCTATTGGAACTCAAACGCTGGATGTAGTGTCCATGCACCCGGATCAGTTTACTGTTGAGGCTTTAGCAGGTGGTTCTAATATAAAGTTACTTGCTGAGCAGGCGCATCTCTATAAACCCAAAAAGGTGTCTGTAGGTACTCGGCAGTTGGCAGATGAAATTCGTCCTTTACTGCCTTCTGGAATGGAACTGTATTGGGGAAATGAAGGACTCGTTGAGCTTGCTGCGAACACAGAGGCGGATATGGTTGTGACGGCTGTAATGGGCAGTGTCGGATTGCACTCCACGCTGGCCGCGATTGAGGCTGGAAAACAGATTGGTTTGGCCAATAAGGAAACACTGGTTACTGCTGGTCATCTGGTCACAGCGCGGGCTCGGGCGAAAGGAGTGCCGTTGCTGCCGATTGACAGTGAGCATTCAGCTATTTTCCAATGCTTGAATGGTGAGCGTATGAAAGATGTGGCACATATTACCCTCACAGCATCAGGGGGTTCTTTTCGAGATTTGACAAGAGAACAGTTGCGTGAAGTTACCGTGGAAGATGCACTCAAGCATCCCAATTGGTCAATGGGGGCCAAAATTACGATTGATTCAGCAACGATGGTAAACAAGGGGCTGGAAGTCATTGAGGCGCATTGGCTATTCGGACTTGATTATGAGCAGATTCATGTGTTGCTTCATCCGGAAAGCATTATTCATTCCTATGTTGAGTTTCAGGATACAAGCATTGTTGCTCAACTTGGGAATCCGGACATGAGAGTACCCATTCAATATGCGTTGACTTACCCTGAGCGTATGAAGTCCCCGGCGAAGCCGTTGTCACTGGCTGAAGTGGGTAGACTCCATTTTAAGGAAATGGATTATAATCGTTTTCCTTGTTTAAGGCTTGCCTTCGAATGTGGTAAAATGGGTGGTACAGCACCGACCGCATTTAATGCAGCTAATGAGATTGCTGTTGCCCGTTTCCTGCGTGGAGAAATTTCTTTTCTGCATATTGAAGCTATTATTGAACGTGTGCTGGAGCGGCATGTCAATGTGGCTAATCCTGATCTTTCTGCGATTGAAGCCTGTGACGGAGAGACTCGTAGCATAGCTGTGGGGTTGTAGGCTAATGTTGGGTTAAGAAACGAAATGTGATTCTCTTGTGCGGGATTGGAGAATAATGATAATCTAGGAAGACAAACTCGATCTCATTGAAAGGGGAACGGAAACGATTGGAAACGATTCAAATAGTGTTGATGACGGTGCTCATGTTTTTCGTCATAGTGACGGTGCATGAATGGGGGCATTATTATTTTGCCAAGCGCGCCGGGATTCTGGTACGGGAGTTTGCGATCGGTTTCGGTCCGAAACTGTTTTCTTATAAAAGAAACGAGACGCGATTTACGCTGCGTTTGTTGCCGTTCGGTGGCTTTGCCCGCATGGCGGGAGAGGATCCGGAGATCAATGAAATTGAGACCGGACAAACGATTGCTGTACGCGTAACGGATGACGTCGTTAAAACCATCTATCTAGATCAACTGGATAATCGCAAGAATGTGGTACGCGGCGAAGTGTTGGATATTGATCTGGAACAGTCGTTAACTTTAAAATTGGATGTAGATGGCGAAGATCAGCAATACACAGTACACCCGCAAGCGATGATGGTAACCAAAGGACAATCCATTCAGATTGCACCAAAGGATCGGCAGTATGGGAGTAAAACAGTAGGACAGCGTGCGATGGCTATTTTTGCTGGACCACTGATGAATTTTATACTTGCCTTTATTCTGTTTGGTCTTCATATTCAGATGGTCGGCATACAAGTGGACAACCCGACCTATGTCCAAATTAGTGAAATTACAGCAGGTATGCCCGCTGCTGAAGCTGATTTGCATAAGGGAGATATCATCGAATCGGTGAATGGAATAGCCATTGGTGCAAATGTTGAAAACATGATCAAACTGATTGCGGATTCTCAAGACAAGCCGATGAAGTGGACGGTTCGCCGTGATAATAAGACCTTTGATCTTACTATTACACCTCGTGCAATGGAAGGACAAAAGGGTGGCAAGGTGGGCATTGTGCCTGAACTTCCAAAACGCCAAGCAGGTGTGGGTGAAACGTTCAAATTTGCCGGACAATCCATGGTCAGAACGACCGATATTATTTTCCAAGGATTTAGCCAGCTCATTCAACGTTTTTCTATCAACGACCTGGGAGGCCCGGTACGTACTTTTGAAGTGACGGGGCAAATTGCCAAGCAGGGGATTGAGCAGTTGACGTATTGGACTGCTATAATGAGTCTTTATCTGGGGATATTTAATTTATTGCCTATTCCGGCGCTGGATGGAAGCAGACTTGTTTTCCTTGGTGTGGAGGCGGTAAGAGGACGTCCCGTTGATCCGAGCAGGGAAGGAATGGTCCATTTCGTTGGTTTTGCTATGCTATTCCTGCTTATGATTGCGGTCACGTATAACGATATTTTACGCTTAATTAATGGTTAATTAGAGACGGACTTATATAAAAACGGTCTGTATGGGAGGACATGCATTTCTATGTCGAATGATAAACAGTTTGTCGAGGAAATTACGCCGCAGAGCGAAGATTTTTCCCGATGGTATATTGATGTTATTAAAAAAGCAGAACTGATGGATTATTCCCCTGTTCGCGGATGTATTGTATTCCGCCCCGATGGTTTTGAAATTTGGGAGCATATCAAGGAAGCCATGGACGTGCGCTTCAGAGAAACAGGCCACCGTAATGCCTATTTTCCAATGTTCATTCCCGAAAGCTTTTTTCAAAAGGAAAAAGAGCATGTCGAAGGGTTTAATCCTGAACTGCCTTGGGTAACCGAGGCTGGTGGAGAAAAGCTGGAAGAGCGTCTTGCAATACGTCCGACTTCGGAAACCATGATAGGTCATATGTACTCTAAATGGATTCAATCCTATCGTGATCTGCCGGTGCTTATTAACCAATGGGCTAACGTAGTGCGTTGGGAAAAACGCACACTGCCTTTCTTGCGCACAAGTGAATTTTTGTGGCAAGAAGGTCACACGGCCCATGAAACAGAAGAAGAAGCACGTGAAGAAACGATGAAAATGCTGGAAGTATACCGTGAGGTTATTGAGGAAGTTCTAGCTATTCCAGTTATTACTGGACAGAAAACACCTTCTGAAAAGTTTGCAGGTGCGAAGGATACATTTTCACTGGAAGCGATGATGAAGGATGGACGGGCGGTACAAGCTGGGACTTCCCACTATATGGGAACTAATTTTGCTGTTGCATTTGACATTAAATATTTGAGCCGTGAAAACAACCTGGAATTCGCGCATACGACTTCATGGGGAACAAGTACACGTTTGATCGGCGCACTGATTATGGTCCATGGAGATGACCGTGGTCTGGCATTGCCTCCTAAAGTTGCGCCTACGCAGGTTATTATGGTTCCAATTGGACCACCTAAGAAGCGTGATGCGGTTATCGCTCGTGCAGATGAACTATTTGCTGAGTTGAAACAAGCGGGAGTGCGTGTTAAAATGGATGACCGCAGTGATGTAAGCCCAGGCTGGAAATTTAATGAATATGAAATGCGCGGTGTGCCGGTTCGTATGGAAATCGGGCCTCGTGATATGGAAAACGGCGTCTGTGTGCTCGTATCCCGTATCAGCGGTGAGAAAAAAATCGTGCAGCAGGATAATCTGGTTGAGGAAGTACACGCGATGCTCGCACAGGTACAGCAGGAGATGTTTGATCGTGCGAAAAATTTCATGGAAGAAAATTTCTATTCCGTCGATACGTTGGACGAAATGAAGACTCTCATGGAGGAAAAACGCGGTTTTACTTTGGCAGGTTGGTGCGGATCTGAAGAATGTGAAGACAAAGTTAAAGAAGTGACAGGTGCTACAAGCCGTAATATACCGTTTAAAACAACCGAGCAAAAGTCCACATGTTTGTGCTGTGGCAAACCTGCCAAGCATACAGTAGTGTTCGCACGGGCGTACTAATATAGAAGTAGGGCAATACCACTATACTCACTTCATTCTCTTCGCCGACAGGGTAGCTGTTACCGGACAATGTTCCGAAGGATCTATGTCGTTGTGAGGAGGATTAAAGAGGGTTACGAAAAGCTTTTGCGGTCGGAGATGTTTTTGACGCAGAAGCTTTTCATGTTTTCAGAATGGTAGATTTGAAATTGGGGGGAGAGCCATGGGCGGAGCTGAAGAAAAGAGAAAGCGGCTGGAACTGCTGATGAAGCAGGTTGTGATGCCGACGGGAGTGGTTGAACCTTATTTTTTGGACGGTTGGATTGATCAAGTGGAGATTAGCCGTACCAATAAGGATTGGAATATCACTATTGCCAAGGAGACACTGGTCCCCGCTCAGGTGTATCGTACGTTCTGTATTCAAGTACAGGAAAAAATGAGTCACATCGCAAAAATTACGTTCCGTTTTCAGTATAGTGAGCAGATTCAGCCGGGTGATATCATTAGTGAATACTGGAAACTTTTTCTAGAGTGGGTACATCGTGAGATTCCTTCTGTTAACGGTTGGTTGAATCGGGCTGTGCATGAGTGGGAAGACGGTCTATTATTGCTAACGATGAGCGACAGTATGTCATTGGAACTGGCGCGTAAAAAGCAGATAGATCAAGCTATCATCAAATTTTACAATAAATATTTCGGGCTCTCTATGCGCATTAAAGTCCAGGTGGGTGAAAGTAACCAGGAGGCATTACAGCAATTCCAAGAGAAGAAGATGCAGGAAGAACGCGAAGTTATTCAGCAGATGATGGAAAGTATGGAATCCGAAATGCCGCCTTTGGACGAAGAAGAAGGAGACGTACGGCTTCAATTTGGTTATGACATCAAAGAACCGGCTGTTCCGATGCAAGATATTCAGGACGAAGAAAAGAAAGTCACCTTACAAGGGACAATCTTCGGTTTGGATAGTAAAGAATTGCGCAATGGCAGTACGTTGTTTACGTATTATTTGACCGACTTTAGTGATTCCCTGCAAATGAAAATGTTTGCTAAAACTAAAGAAGATCTGAAGATCCTCAGTTTGTTGGCTAACGGGAAATGGGTCAAAGTGCGGGGGCGAGTTGAATATGATCGTTTTATGCAAATTCCCGAGCTGGTTATGATTCCTTCCGATCTAGTTGAAGTACAGGCTCCACCCACACGTAAGGATAAGGCAGAGGAAAAACGGGTTGAGTTCCATCTACACACAAAGATGAGTGCAATGGATGCTGTCGCCTCGATTGATCAATACGTCAAAACAGCCGCCAAATGGGGGCACAAAGCGATTGCGGTCACCGATCACGGTGGTGTGCAATGCTATCCTGACGCAGCAAAAGCAGCAAAGAAAAACGGAATTAAAATGATCTACGGTATTGAGGCCAACGTGGTTAATGATGCCGTTGAGGTTGTAATGCAGGCACAACCATTAAATTTGAAAACAGCGACTTATGTCGTTTTTGATATTGAAACCACCGGTTTATCGGTTACACAGAATAAAATTATTGAGATTGCGGCTGTAAAAATGCATGATGGCAAAGAAGTTGATCGTTATGCTACCTTTGTCAATCCGCATGAGCGTATACCCTACAATATCCAGCAACTGACCAACATTAACGATGAAATGGTCAAGGATGCGCCGGATGTAGAACCTGTTATGAAGGAGTTTGTAGCTTTTGCTGGCGATGCTGTATTGGTTGCCCATAATGCGCGATTTGATGTCGGCTTTATCCAGGCCACCCTTCGAAATATGGGCTTGCCTGAAATGACCAATCCGGTACTTGATACGCTCGAACTGGCTCGTTTACTGTTTCCAACGATGAAAAACCACCGTTTGAATACGCTGACGACCAAATATAAAGTGGCGCTCGAAAGCCATCACCGGGCCATTGACGATACAGTCGCACTGACTGAAGTGCTGAATGGCCTGCTGAATGATGCGGAACAAATTAAGGGTTTAAAAATGCTCGATCGTCTGAATGATTATGTGGGTAAGGATTTATCGACCGTTCGTCCTTTTCACTGCTGTATTTATGCCCTCAATCCGATTGGTAAAAAAAATCTGTACAAGCTGGTTTCGATGTCTCATACCGAATATTTCAAGCGTGTGCCTTGTATTCCTAAATCAAAATTGTCAGAAATGAGAGACGGATTGCTTATTATTTCTGGCTGTGAAAAAGGAGAGTTCTTCGAGGCTGTGTTGAACAAGTCCGAGGAAGAGGCTGAGGAAATTGCACAGTTTTATGATGTGTTGGAGATTCAGCCTTTGACAATGTATATGCATCTAGTGGAAAAACAACTGGTAAGCGGTCCTGATGCTCTGAAAACGGCGATACGCAAAGTATGCGAAATTGGACGGCGACTTGATAAGCCCGTAATTGCCACAGGTAATGTTCACTATTTGGAAACTCGCGATAAGCTGTACCGTGATATTACGATACATGGCATTACGGGATTTAGCCCGCTAAAAGATATTCGTAAGCCAGATGCGCATTTACGCACCACAGACGAAATGCTGGCAGAATTCGAGTTTTTGGGCGAGGAGAAAGCCTATGAAGTCGTTGTGAAGAATACCATTGAGCTGGCGGATCGGTTTGAGGAGCTGGAGCTGTTCCCTGATAAGCTGTTTACACCTTTGCTGGATGGGGCGGACGAGGAAATCCGCAACACTTGCTACGAGACGGCTAAATCCATCTATGGTGAGGAATTGCCCGAGGTGGTTGTAGCCCGCCTTGAAAAAGAACTGGAGCCGATTATTAAATACGGTTTCTCTGCCAACTATCTCATTTCCGAGCGTCTGGTTAAAAAGTCTAATAAGGATGGATATCTGGTAGGTTCACGGGGTTCTGTTGGATCTTCTGTGGTCGCTACCTTTCTCGGAATTTCCGAGGTTAATCCACTGCCTGCACATTATATTTGCGGTAATCCTGATTGCAGACATAGCGAATGGATTTTGGACGGTAGTGTGCCGAGCGGATTTGACTTGCCGGACAAAAACTGTCCGAACTGTGGTGGCAAATTGAAGGGTGAGGGACAGGATATTCCGTTTGAAACGTTTCTTGGGTTTAAGGGAGATAAAGTTCCCGATATTGACTTGAACTTCTCTGGCGAATATCAGCCTGTCGCACATAACTATACGAAAGTATTATTTGGTGAGAAAAGTGTATTTCGTGCTGGAACCATAGGTACAGTTGCCGAAAAAACTGCCTTTGGCTTTGCAAAGAAATATGAAGAGGCGCATCATAAAAAATGGCGTGGGGCTGAGCTGAACAGGCTGGCTTCGGGCTGTACAGGGGTCAAACGTAGTACAGGGCAACATCCAGGCGGAATTGTCGTTGTTCCCGATTATATTGAGGTCGAGGATATTACGCCGGTACAGTATCCCGCCGATGATACAAGCTCGGAATGGAAAACAACGCATTTTGATTATCACGCTTTTGATGCGAATTTACTCAAACTCGATATTCTGGGTCATGATGATCCGACTATGATGAGAATGCTTCAGGATTTGACCGGTGTCGATCCTACGACCATTCCAATGAATGATCCTAAAGTGATGAGCATGTTCAACTCCACGGAGGCGCTCGGTGTAACCCCCCAGCAAATCCGTACGCCTGTAGCAACCTATGGTGTACCAGAGATGGGGACGAAGTTTGTACGCCAAATGCTAGTAGAGTCGCAGCCAAGTTCTTTTGCTGATTTACTGCAAATATCCGGACTGTCTCACGGCACGGGCGTATGGCTGGGGAATGCACAGGAACTGATTAAGAATAATACCTGCAACATCAAGACTGTAATTGGTTGCCGTGACGATATTATGCTGTTTCTGATTTACAAGGCAGGGATGGACGCAGGTCTGGCCTTTAAAATTACGGAGAGCGTACGTAAAGGTAAGGGGCTTAGTGCCGAATGGATTGAGGAAATGAAAAAATGCAAGGTGCCACAGTGGTACATTGATTCCTGTCTGAAAATCCAGTACATGTTTCCGAAGGCGCATGCTGCAGCCTATGTTATTTCAGCAGTGCGCACAGCGTACTTTAAGCTGTATCATCCGATTGAATATTATGCGACTTACTTTTCAGTACGTGCAGCTGATTTTGATATTGAGCTGTGCTGTCAGGGATATGATGCAATCGCGCGGAAGATTGTCGAAATCGAGCAGCTTGGCTTTCAGGCACCGCCCAAAGAAAAAGGGATGCTTCCGATCCTAGAAATGGCTCTGGAAATGACGGCTCGCGGGTTTAGTTTTAAATCCATTGATTTGTACCGTTCCGAAGCTACACGCTTCAAGGTCGATGGAGATTCACTCATTCCGCCATTCGGAGCTCTTCAGGGAATTGGAGACAATGCAGCACGTAACATCGCAGCCTCCCGTGAACAGGGTGAATTTTTGTCTGTCGAGGATTTTCAACAAAAATCGAAGGCAAGTAAAACCATTGTCGAAATGCTATCCCAGTTGGGATGCTTTCGAGGTTTGCCAGAGAGTAATCAGCTGTCTCTGTTTTAATCCGAACTACAGTAGTCAAGCTCTGGCACTTGTCACATAACTATGGTTATGTTATAATTTTTTTGGTAATCATGGAGATAAAACCGTTGCTAAAAGAGTGGGGAAACCCACTCTTTACTGTTTGATATACAGTTACAACGTGAAAAGGTTATTTTTGGGCACGAAACCGGTACGCCGGTTTATTTGCAGTGAGCCCGAAATGAACATTACATCAAATGAAAATGAAAATGCCGGTGATGGAGAAGCATTGTCCATGGTAATAGGGCGTCTTTTTTTCACCACAGGAAAGTTCACTTTTGGAGGTTATAATCTTTGAGCACACCAAAGATCAAATCAGTAGTAGAAGAAATGGCCCAACCTTACCTCGATGAGCATGGTTTTGAACTGGTCGATGTCGAGTATGTCAAAGAGGGCAGCAATTGGTTTCTTCGCGTTTTTGTGGACAAAGACGGAGGAATTGATCTGGACGACTGCAGTATGATCAGTGAATATCTGGGTCAAAAGTTGGATGAAAATGACCCTGTTTCTACAGCATATTTTCTGGAAGTGTCTTCACCAGGCGCCGAAAGACCGCTAAAAAAAGCGGAGGACGTTACTAAAGCGGTAGGCAAAAACGTATTCGTTACTACATACGAGCCGATCAACGGCCTGAAGGAATTCGAAGGTCGTTTGCTTTCTTTTGAAGATGGGGAACTCACCGTTCAAAGCGGACAAAAGAAGCATGTTATACCTTATGACAAGGTAGCTGGTGCAAGGCTCGCGATCATATTTTAATTCAGATTTGACTGTTGCTGTTTGACATGTACTACATGTTTTTTTACCTCGTGTGCCGACCAGTACGCAGGTGCATCATTTGAAAGGGGGAGCAGTAATCCATGAGTATGGATTTTATTGAAGCAATGAACGAGTTGGAAAGAGAAAAGGGGATCAGCAAGGATGTGCTGTTTGAGGCCATTGAAGCAGCCTTGATTTCCAGTTACAAACGGAATTTCAACACCGCACAAAATGTGCGTGTTGATATGAACCGCAACTCGGGAGTCATTAAGGTATATGCCCGCAAGCTGATCGTTGAGGAGGTATTGGATCCTCGCACCGAGATTTCGTTGCCTGCGGCCCGTGAGATTAACCCGCATTTTCAGTTGGAAGATATCGCTGAAATTGAAGTCACACCACGTGATTTTGGACGGATTGCTGCACAAACTGCGAAGCAGGTCGTGACCCAGCGTATCCGCGAAGCGGAACGGGGACTGATCTACAACAAGTTTGTGGACAAGGAAGAGGATATTGTAACAGGAACTGTACAGCGCCAAGACCCACGTAATATTTATATTGATCTTGGTAAGGTGGAAGCGGTTCTCCCGTTAGGTGAATTGATGCCTAATGAGAAATTTAGCCATCTGGATCGAATTAAGGCTTATATCACCAAGGTAGAAAACACAACCAAAGGACCGCAAATTATGCTGTCCCGATCACATCCGGGTCTGCTTAAGCGTTTGTTCGAACTCGAAGTGCCTGAAATTTTTGATGGTGTTGTAGAGATTCGTTCCGTAGCGCGTGAAGCAGGCTTCCGTTCTAAAATCGCGGTTCATTCCCGTAACGCCGAGGTTGATCCGGTCGGCTCTTGTGTGGGTCCTAGAGGTACACGTGTACAGACCATTGTAAATGAGCTGCGTGGCGAAAAAATTGACATTGTACGTTATTCCGATAATGTTGATGAATACGTGGCTAATGCGCTGAGTCCATCCAAGGTGCTCGAAGTGCAAGTGTTTGAAGAAGAGAAAATGGCGCGTGTTATTGTGCCTGATTATCAGCTTTCTCTTGCTATTGGTATCAAAGGGCAAAATGCTCGCCTTGCTGCTAAGCTTACGGGCTGGAAAATTGATATTAAGAGTGAAACACAGGCGGAGGAAGAACTCGGCAGACCGAGAACATCCACCGATGAAATGCATCAGGATTCCGTTTCTGTAGATTAAGCGGAGTGTAGGGGGGTTAATGCATGAAACAGAGAAAGATACCTTTGCGCAAATGTGTGGCCTGTCATGAAATGATGCCAAAGAAGCAGTTGATCCGTGTCGTCAAAACCCCTGAAGACGAAGTATTGATTGACTTGACTGGCAAAAAGTCGGGACGCGGCGCTTACTTGTGCGGCAAAGCCGCCTGCTTCAAGCTGGCTCAAAAGAGCAAGGCACTGGATCGAGCATTGAAGCACTCGGTTCATCCTGATATTTATGAGCAGCTAAGTCGTGATTTTGCTGCCGTCGAGGAAGAATTCCTGGCGGCACAAGGCAGCGTGCAGGATGAATAAGGCGCTGTCTGGATTGGGTCTTGCCATGAGAGCTGGCAAGCTGCTAACAGGTGATGAGATCGTTTTTAAAGCGATCAGGTCTTCAGAAGCCAAGCTGGTCATTCTTGCGAAAGATGCTTCAATGAATACTCAAAAGAAATTCCGCGACAAATGCGGGACGTACAAAATCCCCTTATTGATAGGATTTGACCGGGAAAGCTTGGGAAGCAGTATCGGCAAACCTGAACGGGTTGTGCTGGCTGTGACGGATCAAGGATTCGCGAAATTGATCAAGAAACATGCGGGGATAATGTCGGAGGTGGAGTATATTGAGTAAACAAGAAAGCAAAGACAAAGTGCGGGTATACGAATACGCCAAATCGTTGAACATGAGCAGCAAAGAAATTATCACCATTCTTAAACGGCTGGATATTCCCGTGAACAACCATATGAGCGTCATGGAACATGATGCCGTAGGTAAAGTGGAAAGTTTTTTTAAGAATATTAAATCCAATGCTGCGGCCAAGCAAGGCGGAGCAGGTACGGCGCAAGTAAGCTCGAATCAGGCCGGTTCAAGCCAGAATAGTAATCATTCAACTGAGCAAACCAAAAATCAACAGGAAAAGCAGGTAAGTATGAATAGGACAAACAACAACCAAAACAGTAACCGAAGTAGCGCTCCAAAAGCGCAAAGCAGTCAGCAGGGCGGTCAAAACCGCAGTCAACAAAGTACTAGCAGACCCACTGGTCAGCAAAGTACACAGAACCGCAGTAATGGTCAACAACAGGGAGGACAACAGCGTCCCGGCGGTAACACAGGTTCGCGTCCTCAAGGTAACCAAAGCACTAACTCACGCCCTCAGGGAAGTAGTCAGGGTGGTACGGCTGTAAGAACATCATCCTCCACAGGTAGCAACAATGCGAACCGTAGTGGTGGCAACCGTACAGGTAGTAACTCCAGCAACGGTGGTAACCGTTCCGGTCAAGGACGTTTTGACGATAACCGTCAAGGCGGCGGACGCGGTGGTAACGGTGGTCGTGGAGGCAATAATCGCGGCGGCAGCAATCGTGGCGGGAAATTTAACAATCGTGGTAAAGGTCAACAACAGGAGCGTCGCGAGAAAATCGACAACACGCCTAAGAAAATTATTGTGCGTGGTGAGATGACCGTAGGCGAAACAGCCAAGCTTCTTCATAAGGATGCGTCAGAAGTCATCAAAAAGCTGATTGTGCTCGGAACAATGGCGACCATCAACCAGGAACTGGATATGGATACCATCCTCTTGCTTGCCGGAGACTTTGGTGTCGAGGTAGAAGTGAAAATTCCTGTCGAAGAAGATCGTTTTGAAACCGTGGAAGAAAATGATGATCCTGCGGATCTCAAAACACGTCCACCGGTTGTAACGATTATGGGTCACGTCGATCACGGTAAAACAACTTTGCTGGATGCCATTCGCTCAACTAATGTAACCGGTGGCGAAGCTGGCGGTATTACACAGCATATTGGTGCATACCAAGTTGAAATTAACAGCAAAAAAATCACTTTCCTGGATACACCGGGTCACGAAGCCTTTACTGCTATGCGTGCACGTGGTGCCCAAGTGACAGATATGACGATTATCGTGGTTGCAGCTGACGACGGTGTTATGCCACAGACGGTCGAAGCTATTAACCATGCGAAGGCGGCAGGTCTGCCAATTATCGTAGCTGTGAACAAGATCGACAAACCGGATGCCAACCCGGATAAAGTGAAGCAAGAACTCACTGAATATGAATTGGTACCTGAAGAGTGGGGCGGCGATACAATTTTCGTCAACGTTTCCGCGAAACAAAGAATGGGTCTGGAAGACCTGCTCGAGATGATTCTGCTCGTAGCTGAAGTGAATGAGTACAAAGCGAACCCGAACAAACGGGCACGTGGTACCATCATCGAGGCAGAACTTGATAAAGGTCGCGGTTCTGTAGCCCGTATCCTCGTTCAGAACGGTACACTGAAAGTCGGCGATGCTTTCGTAGCGGGTAACTGCTTCGGACGTGTGCGTGCCATGGTCAACGATAAAGGTCGTCGTCTTAAGGAAGCAGGTCCTTCCACTCCAGTTGAAATTACTGGTTTGACAGAAGTTCCACTTGCTGGCGATCCATTCATGGTGTTTGAGGATGAGCGCAAAGCTCGTGCTATTGCTGATAGACGTGCGATCACGCAACGCCAATCTGATCTGGGCAGTAATACCCGTGTAACACTGGATGACCTGTTCCAACACATCAAGGATGGCGAAATGAAGGATCTGAACGTCATTATTAAAGGTGACGTACAAGGTTCCGTCGAAGCGTTGAAAGGTTCCTTGAACAAGATTGAAGTCGAAGGTGTGCGCGTTAAAATTCTTCACAGTGGTGCAGGAGCAATCACCGAATCCGATATTATTTTGGCAGCAGCTTCCAATGCTATTGTCATTGGTTTTAATGTTCGTCCGGATAACCAGGCGAAATCTACAGCGGAAGCTGAAAAAGTGGATATTCGTCTACACCGTGTCATTTACAATGTCATTGAAGAAATAGAGCAAGCCATGAAGGGCATGCTGGATCCTGAATATAAAGAAAATGTGATTGGGCATGCTGAAGTACGTAACGTATTCAAAGTTACTAAAGTCGGTACGATCGCTGGTTGTATGGTGACATCCGGTAAAATTACCCGTTCAGCAGAAGCACGCCTGATTCGTGATGGCATCGTCATTTTTGAAGGTAAAATCGACTCACTGAAACGCTTTAAGGACGACGCAAAAGAAGTTGCCCAAGGTTACGAATGCGGTATTACCCTTGATGGCTATAATGATGTTAAGGAACTCGACATTATTGAAGCGTTCGTCATGGAAACAGTGGAGCGCTAACGGCAGAGAGGTGAGCATCCATGGCTAAAATACGTACAGGTCGGGTTGGCGAGCAGATCAAGAAGGAGCTAAGCCAACTCATACAAACTGAATTAAAAGACCCCCGCATCGGTTTTATCACGGTAACGGGTGTCGATCTTACAAATGATTTGTCCCAAGCGAAAATATACTTGAGCGTGCTCGGGGATGAAGAACAAAAAAATTCTTCCCTGAAGGCATTGGACAAAGCGAACGGTTATCTTCGTTCTGAACTCGGCAAACGGATACGGCTGCGCCATATTCCTGAGTTGATTTTCAAAATTGACGAATCTATTGCTTACGGTAGTCGAATTGAAAAACTGCTGAGTGATATCGACAAGGATGAAAAATAAAACTTTTAGTTTGTCTGAAGGAACCATGAACTGAATGTAAAGGAGAAGGCAATGCATACCTATGAACAGGCGCTTCAACAAGCGAAGGAATTTATTCTGGAGCATGATGATTACCTGATCGTATCGCATGTACAGCCGGACGGAGACGCAGTCAGCTCCACCGTAACGGTGGGCTGGCTTCTCTCATGTCTGGGGAAGAAATTTACCATGCTAAATGAGGGACCTATTCCCAAGCGTATGGATTTTTTATGGCATGCCGATGAGATTATGGATATGAGCCAGCAACCGCCAGAACGGAAATACAACCGGATCATTTGTGTAGATTGTGCGGATTACCGTCGTGTTGGTTTGACAGAGCAGTTTTTTACGGAAGATGCCATTATCCTGAATATTGATCATCATCCAACGAATGATGCGTATGGTACAGTTAATGTGATTAAATCGGATGCTGCGGCAACAGCAGAAATTCTTTTTGACCTACTGAAAGAGTTCGCAGTAACTTGGGATGTCGAAATAGCTACGGCTTTATATACAGGGTTGCTAACGGATACAGGAGGTTTCCGTTACTCCAACACTTCACCGAAAGTGATGTCTACTGTGTCACAGCTACTTGCTTACGGTGTAGATGGTCCATCTTTATCCGAGAAATTGCTCGAGGAGATGACTTTTCCACAAATGAAGGTGCTGACAAAAGCATTGCAGACGCTCACGATGTCGGAGGATGGAAAAGTTGCTTGGGTCGTAGTATCACCTGACGACATGACGGAATGTGGCGCTGTAAATGAGGACTTGGAAGGCATTGTGAATTATCCAAGAAATATTCGTGGAGTTGAGGTAGGCATTTTCTTTAAGGTTATTAATGATCAAGCGGTCAAGGCCAGCTTGAGGTCGGCAGGAAATGTTGATGTAGCTGCGCTGGCTCAATCATTTGGGGGCGGTGGACATGTACGTGCAGCTGGCTGCCGGCTAGAGGGTAAGCTGGGAGATATCATTGAGACAGTTGTAGGGCGGGTGAAGTCTGAGCTATGAACCCGATAAAGAAGGAACAGGCAACTTGGGAAGGCGTTCTACCTGTCTATAAACCTGCTGGATTTACCTCTCATGATGTGGTGGCCAAGGCTCGCCGTTTATTAGGTATGAAGCGAATCGGACACACTGGAACGCTTGATCCGCAAGTAACCGGTGTTTTGCCCTTGTGTCTGGGACGTGCCACCCGTGTGGTGGAATACATGCAAGAGCGGCCCAAGGAATATCGGGCTACACTGCGATTAGGAATTGCTACGGATACCGAAGACCTGACTGGGAAAATCACGGAAGAGAGTGAATGTCCAGTAGAGGTGACGGAAGTGGAAGTCAAAGCGGTTTTGAAGCGTTTTGTTGGTACGATTTCCCAAGTGCCTCCAATGTACTCCGCGCTAAAAGTGGATGGCAAACGTCTATATGAACTGGCTCGAGAAGGCAAAACCGTGGAACGCAAAAGTCGTGAAGTGAGCATTTACGAGTTGGAAATGACGGGATTCGCGGAGACGGGGGCGTATGTGGATATTTCTTTTCGTGCCTTATGCTCCAAAGGTACTTATATCCGTACACTATGTGTTGATATTGGCCGTGAATTAGGATATCCTTCAACGATGGTTAAGCTGGAGCGAACCATGTCTGCGGGAATTCCTGCGGAACGTTGTCTGACTTTCGAAGAGATAGAGCGTTTCGTAGCGGATGGTAGTCTTGGAGAGCGACTTATTACAACGGATCAGGCGATTGACTATATGCCTGAGCATATAGTGGCTGAAGCCAAGGTAACTGCGGCTCTGCAAGGCCAACGTCTGTCGCTGAATATGATTTCACCACCTGTGACGGACAACCAGCCCTTCCGTTTGTATAAAGAGGATAAAACGTTTTTAGGCATATATGGTCGGGATGAATCAGACGCGATCGCTCCCATTAAAGTTTTTTTACCTTGAATTGTGCTATAATTTTGACGAAGTTAGTCAAATGATGTGAAATGCAGGTGAATTAATAATGATTACCGTATCGTTATCTTATCCATTGAGTGATGAGCTTTTGCAGCAATGGGGACGTCCACAGGTCACGGCGATCGGTCAGTTTGATGGTCTTCATCTGGGACACGCAAGCGTGATACGTAAGGCCGTTGCGCTGGCTCGTGAACAGCAAGTGCCGGTATCTGTCATGACATTTCATCCTCACCCAAAGGAAGTCATGAAAAAAGGCGATTATGAAGGTTATTTAACACCGCTTGCGGACAAGCAGACTATTCTGGCTGATATGGGTGTGGACGTACTTTATATTTTGAGTTTTAACGAAGAATTTTCTAAGGTCAGCCCTGAGGCGTTTATAAGCGATGTGCTGCTTCCATTGCAAATTCGAACAGCGGTAGTAGGCTTTGATTTTCGGTTTGGCCACCGGGGAGCCGGGCATGAGGATACCCTCCGTAAGCTGGGAGGAGAGCTGATGTCTGTACACACCGTATCACCGTTCGAGCTGGATGGGGACAAGGTGAGCAGTTCTGGCATTCGCCGTGCTTTACAGAACGGGGATCTAGCACATGCCTCTCGCTGGTTGGGACGTCCTTATCGTATCCAAGGTACTGTAATGGATGGAGAGAAGCGCGGACGTACGATCGGTTTTCCGACTGCTAATCTCAAACTGGATGATACCTACGTGATTCCGATCAAGGGTGTATACGCTGTACGGGCGCTTGTAGGCGATCGTTGGATAAATGGTGTAATGAATGTAGGGGTTAAGCCTACTTTTCATGAAGGTGTGCTGAATCCGTCGTTTGAGGTACACCTATTTGATTTTAATCAGCAAATTTATGGGAATTCTGTGCTTGTGGAGCTTCACCATTACATCCGCCCTGAACGCAAATTCTCTTCGGTGGATGAGCTGATCAGCCAAATTGGCAATGACGCACAAACGGCTAAAAAGCTGTTAGGCTAATTTATTTACATAAGACAGGCGCTGTGTTATACTGACTTATGTTGTGTAAACAACGATGAACCTTAGCTTGGTTGTCCGCTTTCACCGGCGGCTACGAGGCTAATGGCGATTATAATGAAGGAGGTGAACAGGATGGCATTGACTCAAGAGCGTAAACAGCAATTGATCGAGGAGTACAAAACTCATGAATCCGATACAGGATCACCAGAGGTACAAATCGCTATCCTTACTGAAAACATCGTCAACTTGCAAAGTCACTTTCGTTCGCACAAGAAAGACCATCACTCCCGCCGCGGGTTGTTGAAAATGGTCGGTCAGCGTCGTAAACTTTTGGCTTACCTGAAGAAGACTGATGTTAAACGTTACAGTGCGTTGATCGAGCGTCTCGGACTGCGTCGTTAATTTTCAGACATGTAATGAGAAAAGAAGCCTGGTTGTTCACCGCTTGTCCCTGCTAAGGCGACGGCGGACAGCAGCCGGGTTCTTTTTTGAAATGAGGAATCTTTTTTTGAATTACATATCCTGATTTGTCTGCTAGCTTCTTATGAATAAGCCCTGCGCAGGAAATACTGGATATGTATAGAACTTTTACAATGAAATGAAATGGAGGGATACCATGGAGCAACGCGTAGAAATGCAGCTCGGCGGAAGAAAGCTGGTGCTGGAAACAGGACGTCTTGCGAAACAAGCCAATGCGGCAGTTAAAGTGAGCTACGGAGAAACAGTTGTGCTTTGTACCGTGACCGCTTCCCGTGAACCGAAAGATTTGGACTTTTTTCCCCTGACCGTAAACTATGAGGAAAGATTGTATGCTGTAGGGAAAATTCCTGGCGGATTTATTAAACGTGAAGGACGTCCGAGTCAAAAAGCAATTTTGTCCAGCCGTTTGACAGACCGTCCAATTCGCCCATTGTTCCCGGAAGGTTTCCGGAATGATGTACAGGTGTTGAACCTGGTTATGAGTGTCGATCAGGATTGCGAACCTGAAATTGCAGCAATGATCGGAACCTCGGCAGCACTTAGCATTTCGGATGTACCTTTTAATGGGCCAATCGGTGGAGTCGCTGTAGGACGTGTAGACGGGCAATTTGTGATTAACCCGGATATTGCACAGCAGAATGCAAGCGATCTGTACCTGGTTGTAGCCGGAACGAAAGATGCCATCATGATGGTAGAAGCCGAGGGCAATGAGATTCCAGAGGAAGTTATGCTGGAAGCTATTATGTTCGGTCATGATGAGATTAAGAACATTGTGGCAGTCATTGAACAATTGGTGCAAGTAGCAGGTAAAGAAAAAATGCAGGTTAAACTGCATGCTGTTGATGAAAAAGTGAACAGTGAAGTACGTGCTTATGCAGCTGAACGTTTAATGGAAGCTGTTAAAATTGCAGAAAAACACGCCCGTCAAGAGGCGATTGATGCAGTCAACGAAGAGACAGTTGCCCATTTTGAATCACAATACATAGAGACACCTGAGCTTTTGAGCGACGTGAGCGAAGTTCTCTATGATATCGTCAAGGAAGAAGTACGTCGTCTGATCACGCATGATAAAGTGCGTCCTGATGGTCGTAAGCTTGACGAAATTCGTCCGATTGAAAGCGACACTAGCATTTTGCCGCGTACTCATGGTTCGGGCTTATTTACACGCGGTCAAACGCAAGCACTTAGCATTTGTACACTTGGTGCATTGGGTGATGTACAAATTTTGGACGGTATTGATCTGGAAGAAACAAAACGCTTCATGCATCATTACAATTTCCCGCCATTCAGCGTAGGTGAGGCTCGTCCTTTGCGTGCGCCAGGCCGTCGTGAAATCGGACATGGTGCTCTTGGTGAACGTGCACTTTCCAAAGTAATTCCTTCCGAAACTGAATTTCCATACACCATCCGTTTGGTTTCCGAGGTACTGGAATCAAATGGTTCGACTTCACAAGCTAGTATTTGTGCAAGTACACTGGCTATGATGGATGCAGGTGTACCGATTAAAGCTCCGGTTGCAGGTGTAGCGATGGGATTGATCAAGGATGGAGACCATGTTTCCGTATTGACTGATATCCAAGGGATGGAAGACCACCTGGGCGATATGGACTTTAAAGTTGCTGGTACCGCGGAAGGCGTAACTGCCATTCAAATGGATATTAAAATTAACGGTATTGACCGCCAGATTTTACAGGATGCGCTCAAGCAAGCTAAAGAAGGACGCTTGTTCATTCTTAGCAAAATGATGGAAGCGATCCAGAAGCCACGTGAGCAGTTGTCTCAGTATGCTCCAAAAATTATGACGATGCACATTAACCCGGACAAAATCCGTGATGTTATTGGAGCTGGTGGTAAAATCATCAACAAAATCATCGAAGAAACCGGCGTGAAAATCGATATTGAACAAGATGGTCGTGTGTTCATCGCTTCCACAAATCAAGAGATGAATGAAAAAGCACGTTCCATTATTGAGGGTATCGTAAAGGAAGTCGTGGTCGGTGAGATTTACATCGGTACAGTAAAACGGATTGAGAAATTCGGTGCATTTGTTGAAATTTTACCGGGCAAAGATGGTCTGGTTCATATTTCTCAACTGTCTACTGAACGTGTAGCCAAGGTTGAAGATGTAATTGCTATTGGGGATACAATTACGGTGAAAGTAACCGAAATTGATCAACAAGGTCGTGTCAATCTGTCCCGTAAGGCTGTTCTGACTGCAGAAGCACCTGCAAAATCCTAGGTACCTGCATGTTGCAGACTAGAAAGGCAGGAGTAGCTTTTCATATTAACAGTACAAGGGATTTGAATAGCATTGTTTAAGCTTTTGGAAAGAGGCAGAGCTACGTTTCTGGCTCTTTTTTCATACATATGCACAAGCTGCGCCAAAGTAGGCTTCTAGAGGCTACTGCGTCATAGTTCTTGTCCTCCCCGCATACAATGTGGACAAACGGGCGGGAGGATGAAGGAATCATGAGTAGGGCAAAAAGAGCAGTGTGGGTGGTAGCCAGTTTAGCCATCACACTGGTAATCGGACAGTTTAGCGGGGTTCGTGACTTCGCTAATCAATTACGCAATGGAGACGCTACAGGAGTTGGGGAGCCTAAAGCTGAAACAACGATGGCGATGGCGGCTTTACCCGATAATGCGCTTATGCAGCGACTAAGAACAGAGGCAGCCCGTCAGCGGCGGGAACCAGTTGATGCCAAGATCGACAGGGTATGGAAGGCTATTCCAGGCTATAACGGACTGGAGGTGGATTTGGATGCTACCTATCGCAAAGCGATTGCATCTCCGGATCGACCCATTCAATATGTATATCGGCAATTGGCACCTAAAATACATTTAAATCAGCTTGGTAATGTTCCAATTTACAGGGGGAATCCCGAAAAGCCAATGGTATCCTTCATGATCAATGTAGCATGGGGGAATGAATTTATCCTGCCGATACTGAACACGCTGGATCAGGAAAAGGTCAAGGCCACATTTTTTCTTGATGGAAGTTGGCTGAAAAAAAATCCTGAACTCGCCAAGGAGATTCAAAAAAGAGGACATGAGCTTTCGAATCATGCTTACTCTCATCCGAATATGAGCCGTCTGAGTCGGGCCAGAGCCACACAAGAAATTGAAAAGACACAAGAGCTTCTTCAAGAAACTTTGGGCGTCAAAAATAACTGGTTTGCCCCTCCATCGGGCGATTTTAATCAGCAAACGGTGGATATAGCAGCAGAACGTGGGCTCAAAACAGTGTTGTGGACATTGGACACTGTAGATTGGAAACATCCGTCACCGGAATCGGTGATTAACAAAATCAGTAGTAAGGTTGAATCAGGCACACTGATATTAATGCACCCAACAGATTCCTCAGCGGCTGCTCTCAAAGGCATGATCCATGCCATTCGTAGTAAGGGACTTGTGCTCGGAACTGTCAGTCAGACACTTTCCCCTGATCGACAGCTACCTGCTCCGGTTGAGTGAACGTCTTTTTTCTGTTAGGATTGAACATTATGGCTAAGTATGCAATTCAGTTTAGGAGGGCCAATCGTGGAAAGAATTCAACTCAAAAACGGCCTAAGAGTGGTCATTGAAAAAATTCCAACCGTGCGTTCTGTTTCTTTCGGTATCTGGGTTAAAACCGGCTCCCGAAATGAAACGCCGGACAATAGCGGTATTTCTCATTTTATCGAACACATGCTTTTCAAAGGAACAGAGCGTTTTAACGCTAAGGAAATCGCTGAGCAATTCGATGCCATCGGAGGAAATGTTAATGCTTTCACTTCGAAGGAATATACATGCTATTATGCCAAGGTGTTGGATGAGCATCTACCGATCGCAGTTGATGTGCTGTCTGATATGTTTTTTAATTCCAAACTAGATCAGGAAGAATTGGCAAAAGAGAAGAATGTGATTTTGGAGGAAATCTCCATGTACGAGGATACACCGGATGATATGGTGCATGATCTTGTATCTCGCGCGGCCTATGGTGAACATCCACTGGCTTATCCGATTCTCGGAACCGAAGATCACCTGCTTGCTATGGATAGCTCACATCTCAGCCATTATATGAGGGAGCATTATACAATCGACAATACAGTTATCAGTGTGGCTGGTAATGTTGATGATCGCTTGGTAGAATTGTTGGAGCGACATTTTGGACATTTTGATATTCATGGAACCGTTTCGCCGCTGACAGTACCTGCGTTTAACGGTGAGCTGTTGTATCATGAGAAAGCAACGGAGCAAAATCATATTTGTTTATCCCTGCCTGGATTTGCAACGGGTGACGAACTCCAGTATGCTATGGTTTTGCTGAATAACGCGATCGGCGGCGGCATGAGTTCACGTTTGTTTCAAGAAATTCGGGAAAAGCGTGGACTGGCTTATTCGGTCTATTCCTATCATAGCTCCCATGCGGACAGTGGTATGTTCACGATCTATGCAGGTACGGCTCCTAAGCAAACAAAGGACGTGCTGGATTTGACGCTGGAGCTTTTACGAGATGTGGCTGTCAACGGTTTGGACGCTAATGAGCTTCGTAAAGGTAAGGAGCAATTAAAAGGAAGTTTGATTTTAAGCCTTGAAAGTACAGGTAGCCGGATGAATCGGCTTGGAAAAAATGAATTGATGCTTGGTCAGCATTATACGCTGGATCAAATGATCGAGCATATCGAGCAAGTGACGGCAAATGATGTGAATAAAGTGCTGGATCGGATGTTCTCGGAGCCGTTTGCCCTGTCGATGGTGGGAGCGAGTGATTCAGCGGTAAAGGATATGAGGAGGGACTATTTTGTTAACTTACGTGGAAATTAACAGACTCGCGGGCAATGAAGATATTGAGCTGCCCCGCAAAATGTCAGAGCTTGCATCAGGGTTTGACTTGTATGCAGCAGTACAGGAAAATCTGGTACTGGAACCCGGCAAACGTTGCCTCGTTCCAACTGGATTTGCAATAGCTATGCCAGCGGGATTGGAGGCACAGATCCGTCCGCGAAGTGGACTGGCTCTTAAGCATGGTATTACTTGTCTCAATACACCGGGAACGATTGATGCGGATTATCGTGGGGAGATTAAGGTACTTCTTATTAATTTGGGCGAGGAATCGTTCACGATTACGCGCAATGAGCGAATTGCACAAATGGTATTTCAGGTTGTACCTGAGGTAGAGCTGAAACAAGTAGACCAATTATCTGAAACAGTGCGTGGTGCTGGAGGCTTTGGCCATACAGGACGCTGAGGTTATGGTTGGTTTGCGATGTACGAATGTCTATTTTGTAAAATCTTCAAATTTCTTGCTTAAGAGTAAGCATGCAAATAAAGGTCGCCTCATAAAGGGGCGGCTTTTTTTTGTGTTTTTTCACCCCTCTCCGGGCACTCGCATAGACTAAAAGCATATCGTGTCTCGGAAAGGAGTGATCCGGATGCTAACAGGAATACGCGTCGTTGTTTTGGGTGGCGATGCGAGGCAGCTTGAGGTAATCCGCAAATGTGTGGACATGGATGCTACCGTCAGTGTGGTCGGTTTTGACAAGCTTGAAGTACCACTCAAAGGAGTGACACTAGAACCAATGTCTGTCAAGCTGCTGGAATCGTCAGACGCACTGATTTTGCCGGTGGTGGGATGCGATGAGGAAGGCAACGTAAATGCACTTTTTGGAGCACAGAAGCTCCAGTTTCTGAATGAGCATGCTGCTGCTCTTCCACCGCATTGTGTTGTATATACAGGGATGGCGCGGACGTACTTAAAAGAAATTTGTACCAGACATGAGTTAAAGCTGGTAGAGCTGCTGGAGAGAGATGATGTGGCCATATACAACTCTATACCTACGGCCGAAGGCGCACTGATGATGGCCATTCAGCATACCGATTTTACGATTCACGGTGCAGATTGTATGGTTCTAGGCATGGGACGGACTGGATTTACCATGGCAAGGGCACTACAGGGGTTGGGAGCCAGAGTGAAGGTTGGAGTACGGCGGGCAGAGGATGCAGCGAGAGCCGTGGAAATGGGTTGGAAGCCTTTTATGACAAGGGATTTAGCGCAAGAGACAAAGGGAGTTGACTTGATTTTTAATACGATACCCTCTATGATTATCACAGCGCAAATCCTGTCTAAATTGCCATTGAGCACCGTGATTATAGATCTTGCTTCCGCCCCGGGCGGATGTGATTTCCGTTATGCGGAAAAGCGTGGAATCAAGGCTATGCTTGCCCCTGGTCTTCCCGGTATTGTTGCTCCCAAAACTGCTGGTGCCATTATAGCGAATACGCTGGTGCAGTTGTTAATGGAAGATAATCCTGATCGGGGGGATGCACAATGAGTTGGCAAGGGAAAACAGTAGGTTATGCAATTACAGGCTCACATTGCACATTTGAAGAGGTAATGCCTGTTATACAGCGCTTTGTTGATGAGGGTGCGAAGGTCATTCCTATTATATCCAATACAGTACTAACAACGGATACTCGCTTTGGTACTTCGCAAAGTTGGCAAAAACAGTTGAAAGATATAACAGGGAATGATATCATTTCTACAATTGTGGAGGCTGAGCCACTGGGTCCCTCCCAAATACTCGATGTGCTGGTGATTGCACCTTTGACGGGGAATTCAATGAGTAAGTTAGCGAATGCGATGACAGACAGTCCGGTTTTGATGGCTGCCAAGGCGCAATTGCGCAACGGTCGTCCACTTCTTTTAGCCATATCTACTAATGATGGACTGGGTCTAAATGCTGCCAATATCGCCAAATTACTCGTAGCCAAAAATATCTTTTTTGTGCCGTTCGGACAGGACAATCCAGTTAAAAAGCCGAACTCGCTTGTAGCTAACATGGAGTTGATTCCCGAGGCTGCTTATGAAGCATTGCAAGGTAAACAGCTTCAGCCGATGATTGTGGAACGCAAGACCCCATGAAGTACTATAGTTAACTGCTGAGCATCCCTCGCCTAGAAGATGATTCGATATTGTATCGAGTCTAATTTCTTGTTGGCGGTGGATGCTTTCAGAATAAAAAATGGTTTTTTAGTCGAGAAGGGGAGATACACCAGATGAGCAATAGAAAGTTTAATGTAGCTGTCGTTGGAGCAACAGGCGCTGTAGGAGAACAGATCGTAAATCTGCTGGAAAAACGGGATTTTCCTGTGGACAAAATCAAATTTCTTTCTTCGCCTCGTTCTGCCGGCACGTTAATTAGCTTTAAAGGTCAGCAAATTCCAGTAGAGATTGCTACCCCCGACAGCTTTGAAGGAATCGACATTGCTTTGTTTAGTGCAGGTGGAGACGTAAGTAAGGAATTGGCGCCGCATGCTGTTCGTCATGGGGCGGTTTGCATTGACAACACCAATGCATTCCGAATGGATCCGACAGCTCCTCTTGTAGTGCCTGAGGTGAATAGCGACAAAATTGCCGAGCATCAAGGAATTATTGCGAACCCGAACTGCTCCACCATTCAGATGGTAGCTGCTTTGAAACCATTATATGATCAGTATGGCATTTCTCGTATCATAGTATCCACATACCAGGCCGTTTCCGGGGCTGGAAGCCGAGCTATTGATGAATTGAATCGTCAAAGCGCAGCGATTCTTAACGGTGATGAAGTTCAGCCTGATCTGTTGCCAGTAGGCTCGTTGCCAGTAAAGCATCAGATTGCTTTCAATGCTATCCCGCAAATCGATAAATTCCAGGACAATGGTTATACACTGGAAGAAATGAAAATGGTACGTGAAACGAAAAAAATACTGGGTGACGAATCTGTGGACGTAACAGCAACGTGTGTACGTATTCCTGTTGTATACGGTCACTCGGAATCTGTATATGTAGAACTTAAAAAAGATTATGATTTAGAAGAAATCCGCAATCTGCTGGCTTCGGCACCGGGAGTAACGCTAGTGGACGATCCTGCTGCTCAGCTTTATCCACTGGCATCCGAAGCTGCTGGAAAACCTGACGTATTTGTGGGGCGTGTACGCCGTGATTTGGGCAATAGCCGTGGATTGAATTTGTGGGTTGTATCCGATAATCTGCTCAAAGGAGCGGCATGGAACGCGGTGCAAATCGCGGAAATTATTGCTGCAAACGCGGAGTAACGTTCCGATATGGGGGAAGAATAATGGGTATTTTGGTGCAAAAATTTGGGGGAACCTCGCTGTCCACACCTGAAGCACGTCAACTTGTGCTGGCACATGTGAAGCGGGAGCTGGAGCAAAATCTTCAATTGGTTGTTGTTGTGTCGGCAATGGGGAGAAAAGGAGAGCCTTATGCCACCGACACGCTGCTGGATTGGGCGGCGTCTAACGGCGACAGTCTTCCGAAGCGCGAGCGGGATTTACTGCTGTGCTGTGGTGAAATCATTTCTGCTGCTACATTATGCAGCCTGATGGAGAAGGAAGGTATTCCTGCTACGGTGCTAACTGGGGCACAGGCGGGCTTTATTACGGATGATCAATACGGCAATGCTCGTATTTTGGATATAAAGCCAGACCGTGTTGTTGAAGAGTTGAACCAAGGCAGAGTTGTCATTGTGACAGGTTTTCAGGGACAAACAGCAGACGGTGATATGACCACCTTGGGTCGGGGCGGCAGCGATACGTCAGCTACTGCTCTGGGTGCTGCTCTACATGCGGATATGGTCGATATTTATACGGATGTGAATGGTATATTAACCGCCGATCCGCGCATTGTGGAAAATGCAAAGCCACTTACACATGTTAGCTATACGGAGATTTGCAATATGGCTCATCAGGGAGCAAAGGTTATCCATCCTCGTGCTGTTGAAATCGCCATGCAGGCTAATATCCCGGTCCGTGTTCGCTCTACCTTCTCTGAAGGAGAAGGTACGTTAGTTACCCACCCGGAAGGCTTTAAAGACGTGCAGGCAGACATCGTAGACCGTTTCGTGACCGGTATTGCGTATGTCGGCAATGTCACTCAGATTAATGTTGAATTAAAGCCGGGTTTGGAGCACTTGCAATTACAAGTATTCAAATCTATGGCTGAACATGGAATCAGCGTTGACTTTATTAACGTAACTCCATCGGGGGCAGTTTATACTGTGTTCGATCATGATGGAAGCAAAGCGGTTGAAGTATTGAACGGTTTGGGTCTAGAACCTAAGATACTGGCCGGGTGTGCTAAAGTTTCTGTCATAGGCGGTGGTATCAACGGGGTACCGGGCATTATGGCGACGATTGTGGAGGCATTGGCAGAATCAGACGTACAGATCCTTCAATCCGCAGATTCCAACACGACGATCTGGGTACTTGTTAAAAAAGAAGATATGGTGCAGGCTGTACGCGCATTGCATAATAAATTTGAACTCCATCAATAGGTGCATTGTCCGTGCTCGGACTTGCAAAAAGGAGGCAGCATGGTGAACTTCGGCAGATTGATTACCGCAATGGTGACACCTTTTGATCAGCAAGGAGAGATTGACTGGACTGCATTGTCCTCGTTGATTGATTACTTAATAGAAGAACAGCACTCAGAGTCACTTGTTGTATCTGGAACAACAGGGGAGTCTCCTACCCTGAGCGATGATGAAAAAATCAAGTTGTTTGCATTTGTTGTAGAAAAAGCAGCTGGACGATGTAAAATTATTGCCGGGACTGGAAGCAACAATACGCGTCACTCTATTCATCTAACCCGTGCCGCGGAGCAGGCAGGAGCAGATGGTGTTCTACTGGTAGTACCATATTATAATAAACCGAATCAGGAAGGGATGTATCAGCATTTCGAAAGTATTGCAAACTCCACATCCCTTCCAGCTATACTGTATAATGTTCCAAGCCGTACTGGAGCGAGTCTAACAGCTGAAACAACGCTGCGTCTTGCACAAATTCCGAACATTGTGGGAACCAAAGAATGTGCATCACTTGCGCAGGTCACACAGATTGCAGCGTCAGCGCCAGAAGGTTTTCTGGTTTATTCCGGGGATGATGCTTCTGGGTTGCCTGCTATGGCTGTAGGTGCTTATGGTATTATCAGCGTAGCGAGTCATGTGGTAGGTGCTGAAATGAAGCAGATGATCGATTCACTTGTAGGAGGACACTCGCAGGAGGCAGCCAAGTTGCATCAGCAGTTGTTCCCGATTTTCAAGGGTTTGTTTGGCTGTCCTCATCCTCTGCCTAATCCGGTGGCAGTAAAATATGCATTGGAATTACGGGGGATTAAGGTAGGTTCGGTTCGGTTGCCACTCATTCCTCCAACTGAGGATGAAGCGGAATTTATTAAGAAATTATTTACCCGCTAAAGAGAAATAGGAATGTAAGCTGTTAATTAATACTAAGGAGTATCCTTGTTAAGGGCAGTCGGTAGGTACAAAACCGATAGAGTTTATTGTCTGACAAGGTTCTCCAGCGTGAAGGGCGTTCTTATAGGACGTCCTTTTTGCTGTGCTTTCAACCATGTATGTAGATAAAATGACAGATACTAATGGTTTCAGACGGCAATGGGAAACCTAGCGTAACGAACAGGATGACTTGTTTTTTCTTATTTTAATCATGTATAATGGGGTCAAGTGACTGGGTGCGGTATTTTTTTGAAAATTAAATAAACAAATCAAGGTACGACGTCCAACTACCATAGGAGGTTTAGATTCATTTGTCTAAAAAAACAAACAACGATAAATTGATGATTTTCGCTTTGGGCGGCGTCGGTGAAATCGGGAAAAATATGTATGTCGTTCAATACGGCAATGACATTGTCGTGGTGGATTCCGGTCTGAAATTCCCGGAAGAGGACATGCTGGGCATTGATATCGTTATTCCTGATATTTCCTACCTTACAGAGAACCGCGACAAAGTAAGAGGCATTGTGCTGACTCATGGTCACGAGGACCATATCGGCGGTTTGCCTTACGTGTTGAAACATTTGAATGTACCAGTATATGGTACCAAATTGACGCTGGGATTGGTGGAAAACAAGCTGAAGGAAGCGAATCTGCTTGGTGAAACCAAACGTATTTTGATCAATGCTGATTCCGAAATCAAGCTGGGTTCCACACTAAAAGCAACTTTCTTCAGAACCAACCATAGTATTCCGGATTCTGTAGGTGTATGTATTGATACTCCTGAAGGCGCTGTTGTTCATACAGGTGACTTCAAATTTGACCATACTCCGGTGAACGGACAATATGCAGATTTGCAGCGTATGGCTGAAATTGGCACACGTGGTGTACTGGCTCTTTTGTCAGACAGTACAAATGCCGAGAAACCGGGCTTTACACCTTCGGAAAAGAGCGTTGGTATTGTCCTGGAAGACATTTTCCGCAAGTCGAGACAGCGTGTGGTCGTAGCCACTTTTGCTTCTAACGTACATCGTATTCAGCAGGTAATTAATGCTGCTGAAGCTACGGGACGTAAAGTAACAGTTATTGGTCGAAGCATGGTTAATGTCGTAGGTATTGCTTCGGACTTGGGCTATTTGGAAATTCCAGATGGAATGCTGATTGAGCCTGAAGAAGTTGGCAAAATGTCAGCGGATCGTGTAGTTATTCTCTGCACAGGCAGTCAGGGTGAACCGATGTCCGCTTTGACAAGAATGGCTCGTTCCACACATCGAAAGGTTGACATTCTTCCAGGGGATTCAGTCATCATCGCAGCTACTCCGGTACCGGGTAATGAAAAATACGTTGGACGCACAATTGATGAACTGTTCCGTCTGGGTGCCAATGTATATTACAGCGCAGCTAATCCAGGTATCCACGTTTCTGGACACGGAAGCCAGGAAGAACTCAAGCTGATGCTGAATCTGATGAAACCAAAGTTCTTCTTGCCAATTCATGGTGAGTTTAGAATGCAACGTCGTCACGCTCTTCTTGCTGAAGGCGTAGGTATAGAGCCTGAAAATATCTTCATCACGGATATCGGTGAAGTCATTGAAATTCAGAATGGCGGAGCACGCAGAGCTGGTAAAGTTACAGCAGGCAACGTACTGATCGATGGACTAGGCGTAGGGGATGTAGGAAATATCGTATTGCGCGACCGCAAATTGCTGTCACAGGACGGTATTTTGGTGGTGGTTGTCACGCTGAGCAAGCAAGACGGAACGATTAAATCAGGCCCAGATATCATTTCCCGCGGTTTCGTATATGTCCGTGAATCGGAAGGTCTACTGGATGAAGCAAATCGTATTGTCTCAAGTACACTGCATAAGCTCATGAGTGAAAATGTAAATGAATGGGCTTCCCTCAAGACAAATGTCAAGGATGCACTAGGTCGCTTCTTGTATGAGCAAACTCGTCGCAGACCGATGATCCTGCCAATTATAATGGAAGTGTGATTCAATTGAAATTTGTTCAAAAACCTGAATTAAAAACTTAAGTCACAGGCACACAGTCGCCTCTCTTCCCGCAGGAAATATTGGACGGTTTCCGCGGGAGGAGAGGCTTTTTTGATTTTGCGGGACAAGGAAAAGCATGGGGTCGGGTATAAAATATTCCATTTCCATCCCATACTATAGGGTGAATACGGGTCATATAGATGCGTAAAGCGAAAGGAAGATCACCCATATGGAACAATACAGCAATCTAACATCTGGCAACGAGGAAACGGAAGCGCCAGATCAACCAGAAATTGGGCAAAGACCCGCTTTACCTGCTATGGAGGCTTTGCAGCAGCTGGGTCAAACTTCCATGCCTGGAGGCGAGTCCAATATTTTTTGCATGACGATTATCGGTCAGATTGAAGGGCATCTCATTTTACCGCCTCAAAACAAAACGACAAAATATGAGCACATTATTCCCCAGTTGGTAGCGGCAGAACAAAATCCTCGTATCGAAGGATTAATGATTTTGCTGAATACAGTTGGTGGTGATGTAGAGGCAGGACTGGCTATTGCTGAAATGATCGCATCGATGAGTAAACCAACGGTGACTATTGTCATAGGTGGGGGGCATAGCATCGGTGTGCCGATTGCTGTGTCTTCCACTTATTCCTACATTGCGGAGAGTGCGACGATGACCATTCATCCCATTCGGATGAACGGTCTGGTCATTGGAGTACCACAAACTTTTGAATACATGGAAAAAATGCAGGAACGTGTTGTACGCTTCGTCGTTTCTCATTCTCGTATTACAGAAGAGCAGTTTAAGGAACTGATGTTTAAAACCGGTGAGTTAAACCGCGATATTGGTACAGCGGTTGGGGGAGCGGATGCAGTGAAGTATGGATTGATGGACGCGGTTGGAGGCATCGGAGAGGCTTTAAAACAGCTGAACACCATTATTGAAACGCGGCGTCAGCAAAACGGGATCGCTGGGATTCAACAGCAGGCTCCGTATGCTCCTTTTTCTCCCAGTCCCACAGGAACTCCTACAGAGACACTGTCAGGGGAGCAAAGCAGGGAGCTACCTCAATGACACTATATACTGTGATGCCAATGGAAATGGTATGGCAAGGGATGTGGAAAGAGGCTGAGGAGCTTGCAGAGGTTCGGGTAGACGGTCTACTTATGCAGGTACAGCCGCTTGAAAGTCGTCGGGGGATCATTGTACGGTTGTTGGACTGTCCGCTGGAAGCCTACCTGAATCCGCGTTATGGACCAGGTCAAGTTATCGAGTGGTCGTAGAAGGTGTCGAATAGTATAGAAATAGGTCATTTACTGCTGAAAAAGAACATATGTGCGGATACCGGGTGACGTGGTATAATATTCTTCTGGGGGGTGACCTTGTATGTCCAGAAGAAGAAAAAGAAAAAAGAAAGCCGCATTTGGCGGAGTTCTAAAATTTGAAATTTACGGCATTGTGCTGATTACATTAGCGGTCATTGCGTTGTCGGGTGAAGCGGCAGTTGGTCGGTCGCTATCCAAGATGTTTGGGCTCGTACTGGGGAAATTCTATTTTGTTATCCCTCTCATTGGCATTTATTATGGTCTGATGGTGATGATTCACCGCAAGTGGCCGAACCAGTGGAACTCGCGTAAAACGGGTTTGCTCCTGTTGGTATTTGCCTTTACACTTATGAGTTCTATTTCATCTATGGAGCAGCGTTTGGGGCCGATCAACGCGCTTCAGCCGGGCGGAGTGATGACCCAGATACATATAGATATGCGTGAGCAGTTGCTGTCGCCTGACCAGCAGGGCCATACCTCAATGCTGAACAAGGATATCAGCGGGGGGTACGTAGGCGCATTGCAGCTTACTGTTCTGTTGTGGCTGTTTGGTCTCACAGGAGCTAAACTGATCATGATTGTTATGTTCGTCATTTGTTTCATGCTGATGACCCAACTGTCCTATGTGGATTTGGTACGGATTGTAAAGACCAAGCTGCTGACAGTCGGGGGAAGCGTGCGTAAAAAATGGACTGGTAAAGCTACTCCGCTTTCGGCATCTAGCAAAGGTAGTGGAAATAGAAAAATCAAGTCTGAGCCGATTCCTGCCTATGAGGAAGACATGGATGATGACTTTGACGAAATGCAGCCTCCTGCACGCAAACAACCGATTTTCTTTCAGTTGTTTGGTCTCAAAAATTCAGATAAAGCGGACAAGGAGAAGCATTCCGTCAATACGGATGAGGATGATCATGATCTTCCATATGAAGCTGAGGACGCGCAGGCCCAGTGGAGAAACGATAACCAGAGTGAAGAGCTGTCTGACGTAGTCGAACACGCTGAGGAGGAAGCTGCAACTCCGGTAAAAAGGTCGCCGATTATTAGGGATTTCTTCGAACAAGTAAAGCATGAGGAAAGAAGACCGGAAGCTGAATTTGGAGAGTCCCTGACAGGGGCAGAGCAGACAACTTCCATTATTGATGAATCCCTGGATGATGACTTTGTGGATGCCCATGCGAATACGGATATGGATGATTCGACAACGATCCAGGGGACATTAGAAGGTGCTCAGGGACAAGCTCAGACGATTGCAACTGGGGTTGCAGGCGAAGAGGCTGAAGGTACCCATACAGCTATTCCGGCTCCGCCGCCGCCTAAACCTTACAAGCTCCCATCGTTTCGTTTGCTTGCTAAACCACAAAACGTAGGCAAAGGTATGGGACAAAAGGATTACATGCAAACGGCACGCAAGCTGGAAGCAACGCTGGAAAGCTTTGGTGTGCGGGCGAAGGTGCTGGAGGTTGTCCGTGGCCCTGCCGTAACGCGTTATGAAATTCAGCCGGACATTGGAGTAAAGGTCAGCCGCATTGTGAGTCTGACGGATGATATTGCGCTTGCGCTTGCTGCCAAAGATATCCGTATGGAGGCTCCGATTCCTGGCAAATCTGCTATCGGAATTGAGGTTCCGAATAATGAAGTTTCCATTGTCACGATGCGTGAGGTAATGGAGACAACCGTTTTCCAGGAGTCAACTTCCAATTTATCCATTGCATTCGGACGTGATATTGCAGGACAGACGATTGTTGGTAATTTGGCCAAGATGCCCCATCTGCTTGTAGCTGGGGCAACAGGTTCGGGTAAATCAGTGTGTATCAATGGGATCATCACGAGTATTTTGTACAAAGCAAAGCCGGATGAGGTCAAATTTTTGATGGTCGATCCTAAAATGGTGGAGTTGAACGTGTACAACGGAATCCCGCATTTGTTGGCTCCGGTCGTGACTGATCCAAAGCGTGCCTCACTTGCATTGAAGAAAATTGTAGTTGAAATGGAAAAAAGATATGAGTTATTTTCCAAATCAGGAACCCGTAATATTGAGGGCTATAATAATCTGATGAAAGATAACCCGGATGCATTTCTGCCTTACATCGTCGTTATTGTGGACGAGTTGGCAGATTTAATGATGGTAGCTGCGGGAGATGTGGAGGATGCGATTGCACGACTTGCCCAAATGGCACGTGCAGCAGGCATCCACCTTATCATTGCAACCCAGAGACCTTCGGTTGACGTAATTACCGGGGTGATTAAAGCCAATATTCCTTCACGTATTGCCTTCGGCGTTTCCTCGCAGGTAGACTCCCGTACCATATTGGACATGGGCGGAGCCGAGAAGCTACTCGGACGTGGTGATATGCTGTTCATGCCAATGGGGGCTTCCAAACCTGTCCGCGTTCAGGGAGCGTTCATGAGCGATCAAGAAGTCGAAAATATTGTTAACTATGTACGTGAACAGGGTGAAGCGCAGTATGATGAAACGCTTGTGCCGGAGGTGGAAGAGGTATCGGCTGATGCAGATGAAATGCTGGATGAGCTGTACGATCAGGCTGTCAACATCATTTTAGAGGCTAAACAAGCTTCCGTTTCGCTTCTTCAGCGCCGTATGCGGATCGGTTATACACGTGCTGCTCGACTGATTGACTCCATGGAAGCTCGCGGAGTCATCGGCCCTTACGAGGGCAGCAAGCCCCGTGAGGTCCTTATCTCAATGGAGCAATATCAGCAAAATAAAGTTAGTTCCTAAGCATTATCTCTATCCAGCACTACATTAAAACGCTGTTTGTTCGCATGGTGGTTGTTCTAATATGACAACTCCAAGTGAACAAACAGCGTTTTTTGTGATGTTTTTTTGAGGTGTGGCGACTACCTGCTGAAAGAAGATTAAAAGGGTGAATAGCTTTAAGCGGAGCTTGTCATAATAAACGTAGCCATCCTGTTAATCCCACAAAAGAAAGGTAGAGCGCAGCATATGAAAAAGACAATGGTCTGGATTTGCACGGGTATCCTCGCAGCCTCGGCTATTACGTACACAGGACTTTTTAAAAATGACTCTGCACAGCAGCAAGCAGAGACGCTGAGCACACAGCAGAAAGTACAAGCAGCGCAACCTTCCCAGCCGACATTCAGCTCGGGAGCGGTTGATTTTGGATCTTACGGTCAGGATGTATATGAGTTGCAATCACGTTTGAAGTTGCTGGGCTTTTTTGGCGGGAAAGTGGACAGCCATTTTGGCAGCAGTACTCTAAAAGCTGTCAAGGGTTTTCAAAAGGAATTTGGCATCCGTCCCGATGGAGTGGTCGGAGCAAAAACGAAATTAAAGCTGGTGAATGCTACTCCTAACTGGAAGCCAACGGAAACTCCTATGCATCGTAACAATCAAGGTTCCGCTCAGGGACAAACAGCGGACAATAACGATAAAGCGGATCAAAATGATGAAACGATGGGATCGGCCAACACCATGGGACTATCTGAAAATGATCTTAAAATTATGGCCAACGCGGTCTACGGTGAATCCCGCGGCGAGCCATTTGAAGGACAAGTTGCCGTCGCGGCTGTTATTTTGAACAGGGTTAAGTCACCCAGCTTTCCCAACTCACCATCTGGAGTGATCTTTCAGCCAGGAGCTTTCACAGCTGTAGCAGACGGCCAAATCTGGCTCACACCGAATGAGACTGCACAAAAGGCGGTACGCCAAGCACTGAACGGCTGGGATCCAAGCGGAGGATGTCTTTATTATTTTAACCCAAAAACAGCCACCTCCAAATGGATTTGGTCCCGTCCGCAGGTGAAAACCATTGGGGAGCATATTTTCTGCATGTAAAACGCCGAAGCAGCCGGGAGCTTGTCTCCGGTTGCTTCTTGGCTTTTGCATGGTTAGAATAAAGATTGGTACACTTTACCTCTTTACAGGAGGATGATTTACAGCAGCTAATGCTAATCAAAGGCTAGACGCAAATTGACGTCACAAAGGAGTTTTGGACTTGAACAAAACAGGTTTCGAGCGTGGCACACGCAGACAACTGAGGATTCATGTACTGCCGACCAAGCGCTTTAAGACGTTTGCCATATCGTTGTATGTAGGTACTCCGCTACGTGAGGAAACCGTAACCCGAGTGGGGCTGGTACCTTTCGTTCTGCGACGGGGTACAGAATCGTATCCGCAGACTACACAATTCAGAGAACAGTTAGAACAATTGTATGGCGCGGGTTTCGGATTCGATGTATACAAACGTGGAGATTATCAGATCGTGCAATTTCGCATGGATACGATTAATGACAGCTTTGTAAACAGTCCGGATAGTTTGCTGGATCGTTCGTTTGCTTTTCTCGGAGAAGTGCTGACGAAGCCTGCATTGGAAAATGGTGCATTTCAAACGGGATACGTCCAGCAGGAACGAGAAAATGTGCGTAAAAAGCTGGAATCTATAGTTAACGATAAAATACGTTATGCTGGTGAGCGCTGTATGGAGGAAATGTGCAAAGATGAGCCTTATCGTCTGCACCCTCTTGGTCAACGATCCGATCTGGACAGCATAGATGCACAGAGCTTGTATCAGGCTTATGGAGAATGGCTGAATCATGCCAGCATGGATTTATACGTTGTGGGAGATACGACGCTGGAAGAAGTTGAGAAGTTTGTTGATCGCTATTTTCAATTGAATCGTTCAGCGGAAGCAGGGTATGTTCCAGAACAGCCCAAGTCAGTAGAGCGTGAGGTTCAAACCGTTGTAGAGCGTCTTGATGTGAACCAGGGCAAGCTCAACATGGGGTTGCGCACCCCTATTACGTATGGAGACGATCGCTATGCTTCCGCTCTGATGTATAATGGCATTTTGGGCGGGTATCCGCATTCAAAGCTGTTCGTTAATGTAAGGGAAAAGGAAAGTTTGGCGTATTACGCTTCATCGCGGTATGACGGGCATAAAGGGATTGGTACGATTCAATCTGGTATCGAAATTCCTAATTATGAAAAAGCGGTTACTATTATCCGCAAGCAACTGGAAGATACGCAAAATGGAGCGATTACCGAGCTGGAAATGACCCAAACGCAGGCGATGATTCGCAACTTGCTGAAGGAGATGCAGGATTCCGCTTTTGAAATGATCGCCTATGATTTTAACAGACAGCTTTCCGGTAAAGAGCGGACGGTAGATGAGCTGCTGAGTCAGGTGGAGGCAGTCAAGGTGCAGGATGTTCAGGATGCCGCCCGGACGTTCCGACTGGACACTATTTATTTCTTGAGAGACCAGAAGGGGGAATAGCGGTGGAGCATATACCTTATGAGCATTTGCAGGAAACGCTGTACTATGAAGTAATGGATAACGGTTTACACGTTTATGTGTTGCCCAAACCGGGTTTTCAGAAGACGTACGCCACATTTGCGACTAAATACGGCTCGGTTGATAATCATTTCCGCGTAGAAGGTCAACAGCCCGTAAAGGTGCCGGATGGCATAGCCCATTTTTTGGAGCATAAAATGTTTGAAGAGCCTGAAGGCGATATTTTTGCTACCTTTTCTTCTAATGGGGCATCGGCGAACGCATTTACGAGCTTTGATCAAACAGTATATCTGTTTTCGGCAACCGAGCGTATTCAAGAAAATTTGACCACCCTGGTCAATTTTGTGCAGCATCCTTACTTTACAGATGAAAATGTAGAGAAGGAAAAAGGCATTATCGGCCAGGAAATCAATATGTATGAAGATAATCCCGATTGGCGGAGTTACTTTGGTCTGATCGAGGCGTTGTACAAGGTCCATCCGGTGCATATTGATATCGCAGGTACTGTTCAATCCATCAGTACGATTACAAAGGAAACGCTGTACAGTTGCTATGAAGCTTTCTACCATCCAAGCAATATGATTCTTTTTGTAGTGGGCGGAGTGGATCCAGCTGAAGTAATAGAACTGGTACGTAACAATCAGGCTAAAAAGGACTATAAGCCGCAGGGAGAGATCGAGCAGATTTTCGACGATGAACCCACTACAGTTGCAGAACCACGTCGTGAGGTAAAGCTGGCCGTTTCTCTGCCAAAGCTACTGTTTGGATTTAAGGAGGCTGAAGTAGGCCTAACGGGTGAAGAATTGCTCCGTCATGATCTGGAAACCAAGCTGATGCTAGATCTCCTGTTTGGCTCCAGTACACAACTGTATCAAAAGCTCTACGATGAGGATCTGATTTCGGACAGTTTTGGTCATGAGTACAATAGCACGCAGCAATATGCATTCTCTGCAATCGGTGGGGATACCAAAGACCCGGATCGGCTGTTGGCGAGAATACGTGAAGAGGTGGAGTCCATCCAGAAGCAGGGCTTTGCAGCAGAACATTTTGAACGGGCACGCAAAAAGAAAATCGGTGGTTATCTGCGTACACTCAATTCACCAGAAAATATTGCGCATGAATTTACAAGACATCGCTTCCGGGGCAGCGATTTTTTCCAACTGCTTCCGATTTATGAAAGTATCACGCTTGAGGATGTAAATCGCCGTCTGAAAGACCATATCCAGTGGGATCAACTCGCAATATCACTAGTGGTGAGTCCGTAATGTCCAGGGAGAGGGAAACGATGACCACCGAGGGCGGAGAACTAAAAGCGATTGGCGATACAACCGTGCTGATTACAGGAGCAAGTGGCGGAATTGGTGCGGCTATTGCTGAGCGTTTTGCAGCTGTAGGGATGAATGTGGTCATTCACTACATGAAGTCCCATGAAAAAGCAAATGAAGTTGCCCGTCGTTGCATGGCTTATTCAGGCAAGGTAATGACCGTGTCAGCGGATCTGCGGAGCAAGGAGCAGATCGAACGCATGCGTGAAAAGCTGGATAATCACGGGATGAAGCCGGATATTCTTGTGAACAATGCCGGACTATCTCATTATGGGCTGTTAACAGATGTTTCGGAAGAGGAATGGGACGAAGTGATGGCTGTCAATGTTAAGGGAACCTTTTTGTGCACGCAGGTTTTTATGCCACATATGATTTCCCAACGCTATGGCCGCATTGTGAATGTTTCATCCGTGTGGGGGATATGTGGTGCTTCGTGCGAGGTGTTGTATTCCACCACCAAGGGAGGCATTAACGCTTTCACTAAAGCGCTGGCTCAAGAGGTAGCACCTTCCGGGGTGACAGTGAATGCTGTAGCTCCAGGTGCAGTGGATACGTCGATGCTGGATCATTTGGATGAAGGCGAAATTACCAGTTTGGAAGAAGAAATTCCTGCTGGACGATTGGCTCGACCTGATGAAATATCGTCCCTAGTTTATTTTCTTGCGCTTCCTGAGTCAGGTTATATTAATGGCCAGGTCATAAGTCCTAACGGAGGATGGGTGACTTAAGGGAAATAGCGCTTGGAGGAATCCACCAGTATAGTAAGCGTCTGAGAAGAGCATATTACAACTGTTGATTTTAAATCTGAATCATCTAAGGAGGATTTAAGTATGTCAACAGTTGTTCAGAATTTTGATGTTTGGAAAAAGTTCCTCGGTCAGCGTGTAGAGCAAGCGGAGAAGCTGGGAATCAGCCAAGATACCATTTCTGAGCTTGCTTATGAAATTGGTGATTTTCTGGATGAGAAGGTCGATCCAGCCAACCACTCCAACCGCGCACTGAAAGAACTGTGGGGAGTTGCCGATGAGGACGAGCGTCACACCATCGCCCGGCTAATGGTTAAATTGGCCAAGAGCAACGCATAAGTAGGAACCAACATGAAAAGCTCCCTTTTGGGGGCTTTTCTGTAATGGTTACAGAGCTGTTCTTGTAATTCCATTGTAATTTATATATCATAAACGTGATTGAGGCTTACAACACAATGCAGCCTATCAAATTTCAATAATTGGTTTTGTCGAAAGATGTTATTTTATGATACAATAATGCTTTGATTTGGAGTTGTTGACGGTTTGAATGTGAATGAGGTGCTAACGTGACGGAAGAAACGAAACAGTGGTACATGGAGTACAAGATACATAAAAATCGACCCGGACTGCTGGGAGACATTGCTTCCATGCTTGGTATTCTGGGGGTTAATATACTGACGATCAACGGTGTTGAAGGCGAAAGACGGGGGATGTTGCTTGAAACGGACGATGACGAGAAGATACGCATTCTCGGAGACACGTTAAAAAAAGCGAGCAACATTACAGTCACGGCCTTACGTGCTCCGAGACTGGTTGATATATTGGCAGTAAGACACGGCCGTTACATCGATCGGGATTCGGATGATCGTAAAACATTTCGCTTTACACGCGATGAGCTTGGGTTGCTGGTCGATTTTTTGGGTGAAGTATTAAAGAGGGACGGCAATCAGGTGATCGGTCTTCGCGGGATGCCGCGTGTGGGCAAAACGGAATCCATTATTGCCAGTAGCGTATGCGCAATGAAGCGTTGGACTTTTGTGTCTTCAACGTTACTACGACAGACGGTACGCAGTCAGCTCTCTGAAGAAGAAATGAACCCAAACAATGTGTTTATTATTGATGGTATTGTGAGTACAATTCGGTCAAATGAAAGACATTATCATCTGCTTCAGGAAATCATGAGTATGCCAAGTACTAAAGTGATTGAGCATCCTGATGTATTTGTACGTGAATCAGGATACAGCTTTGACGATTTCAATATCATTATTGAGCTTCGCAATAATCCGGCTGAGGAAATTATTTATGATACCTTTACAGCCAGTTATACAGAAGATCTTTAAATAAGCGTAATTACACAAGGAGATGATGACATGTCAGAACTGGGTCAGCAATTAAAGGAGGCCCGGCTGCAAAAAGGATTGAGCCTTGACGATGTTCAGGAAATGACGAAGATACGCAAACGTTATCTGGAAGCCATTGAGACGGGCGATTACAAAGTGCTGCCGGGAAGCTTTTATGTCAGAGCTTTTATTAAAACATACGCTGAAACGGTCGGGTTGAACCCCGATGAGATTCTGGAAGGGCATCAAAGCAATGTGCCTGAACCTGAGCCGGAAGCAGTCATGGAGCCTGTTACACAGAAACGCTCCAGCCGTCCCGCCACGATTGGTAATCTTAAATGGTTGCCTACAGCGTTAATGTGGCTTTTTCTAGTTCTCATTGTTGGGGTTATTTATGCTTATTGGGTGAGCAACAACCATTCAACTCCAAAAACAGCAGAAAACACAACGCCGATTACAACACCAAGTACAACACCAAGCACCACACCAAGCACGTCTACTCCTGATACCACTACGACACAGCCGAACAATGGTCAAACGACGGCTCCAAATGGTGCTGGTGGGCAGACTCCTGATGCGGGGCAAACCGGCCAAACTCAGCCAGGTGGTACGGGGAGTACGGGTGCTACTACTCCAGATACTGGACAGCAGCCGGATACGACTACGCCACAACAAGGTGTAACTGTGGCACAGGACGGCAAGCAAGGCAAGACGACGATTTTTAAAGTTTCCAGTTCAACGGGAGCTGCGGTCAAGGTTGATATTAAAGCGACGGGCGAAAGCTGGCTTGAAGTGTACAAGGGAGAAAATTCCCGTGGAGAAAAGCTGAGTTATGGTATGACTAAAAGTGGAGATGCCATGTCATTCGATATTGGTCCAGAAGGTTTATATATCAAATCAGGACGGTCTTCTGCCACAGATATTTCCGTAGCAGGTCAACCGATAACAGATAATAAATCGACTACTCGTGTACTGATCCAGCAAGGAGAAGCTTCTTCAACCGGAACGAGTGCAGGGGTGACGGGTTCACCTGCAGATTCTACGACAGGTAGCAGTACGGATTCAGCACAAAGTAGTACAGATTCTACAACTACTGATGGTGAATAAACGCCTTGGTGCGAGGAAATACTAATGACTGTAATTCCTGGAAAGGCAGTCATTTCATTTTCCGCAAAGTGAGGTGTATACGTTATGACCGTCAGCTGGATTGTGACTGGGCTCGGTATAATTGTCAGTTTACTGGGCTATTATCTGACACCGAATGCATGGGGCTATGGCATACTGGGCTTTGGTCTTGCTCACATTGTGCTTGGACTTTTGGATATGTTCCGAACTCCAACACGAAGCCATAATTAGATATTTTGACCGTAAATGAAATAAAGGCGTTTTTGTCAGGAAAACTGGCAAGAACGCCTTTTTAGTCAACGGATTATTGGATTTTTGTAAATGACTAGCCTATAATTAGATATTGAACTTTGTTGTGGAAAGGAAAGTGAAACGATGGCTTCAGAAAATTCATTTGATATCGTCTCCAAAATGGATATGCAGGAGTTAACAAATGCGGTTCATCAGACGGAGCGTGAAATTGAAACTCGATTTGATTTCAAGGATAGCAAAAGTAGCCTTAAGCTTGAGAAAGAAGCTCTTACGATTGCATCGGAAGACGAATACAAGCTGAATGCGGTGATTGATATTTTGCAATCTAAAATGGCCAAACGAGGTCTGTCCCTTAAAAATGTGGAGTATGGCAAATTGGAACCCGCCTCTTTAGGTTCAGTGCGTCAGCGTCTTTCGCTTAAGCAGGGAATTGATCAGGATAATGCCAAGAAAATTAACATTCTTATTCGGGACTCCAAGCTAAAAGTTAAAAGTCAGATTCAAGGTGATCAAATCCGAGTGACCGGAAAAAACAGGGATGATTTACAGGCGATCATTCAATTGCTGCGTAAAGCTGATTTGCCATTGGAGCTTCAATTTACAAACATGAAATAAAGCCGTTTTCCCTCATACATTTTGTAGGAAAAAACGTTGCTTGATGTGCGGCAGGTTATTTTGACATGCGTTTTGTGCCATATTATACTTGTAACGAAAATGCAGACAATTCAGGTGTATAGCGCTCGTCGATAGCGATTTACATAGGATTGAATTTAATCCGAAAACTGCCATTTGTAATCAAGTACGATAATCAGGGGAGAGTGTGTTGTGAATTTACCCAACAGAATTACAATAACGCGGATTTGCCTTATTCCGGTGATGATGCTGGCTTTGCTGGTGGACTTTGATTTTTATCCGCCGCCGATTGAGATCGGAGCTTTCAAGCTGCCGTATAATCAGCTGATTGCGGCTATCATTTTCCTTGTAGCAGCCAGCACGGATGGTCTTGACGGATATTTGGCACGTAAAAATAATATGGTCACCAATTTGGGCAAGCTGTTGGACCCCCTTGCTGATAAGCTTTTGGTAACCGCCATTTTGGTTTCCTTGGTAGAAATGGGAAAAATCGATTCGTGGATTGTCGTTGTGATTGTTAGCCGTGAGTTTGCGGTTACGGGTCTGCGTCAGATTGCCTTACTGGATGGTTCTGTGGTTGCTGCAAGTAATTGGGGCAAATTGAAGACGATCATCCAGATCGTTGCTATTGTAGCGTTGCTCATTAATAATTTCCCGTTTGTTTTTCTTGGTATCCCGTTTGATTTAATAGCGATATGGGCAGCGGTGTTGATCACCATTTATTCGGGTATTGATTATTTTGTGAAAAATATCCACTTGCTGAGCTCCTCCAAAGTTTAACAGGATAAATTTTATGGAAACAGCAATAGGGACTAAACTTATTGCTGTTTCTTTACATAATTCCCATAATATTCGCAGTACAGGAGGAAGAATTGATGAAAGCTGAAATAATTGCAGTAGGTACAGAGTTATTGCTCGGACAAATAGTGAATACAAATGCTCAATATTTGTCACAAGAGTTGGCTACAATCGGAATCGATGTATATTTTCAGACTGTAGTTGGCGATAACATAGATCGGCTTCAGGAAGCGATAAGAATTGCTCAGAAGCGTGCGGATATTATTTTGTTTTCCGGTGGTCTGGGACCGACTCAGGATGATTTGACGAAAGATGCGATAGCGTCTGTATTGGGGCGAAAATTGCACATAGATCGTCTTGCAATGGACAAGCTAGATCAGTTTTTCCGTAACCGTGGGGTAGAAATGACCGAGAATAACCGCCGGCAGGCGCTTTCTATTGAAGGCGCTACTCCGCTTGAAAATGAGACAGGGCTAGCTGTGGGCGACGCAATTGCACAGGACGGTAAATTTTATGTAGTTTTGCCTGGACCGCCTAAGGAACTCAAACCCATGTTTGCAAACCAAGCGAAACCTTGGTTGCTTCAGCAGGCATTGAGCGGTGAGGAAATGCCAATTTATTCAAAAATGCTAAAATTTGCAGGGATCGGTGAGTCAGCTCTTGAAACCCATTTGTTAGATCTGATCCAATCCCAGACAGACCCCACGATTGCTCCTTATGCCAAGGAAGGGGAAGTCACGATCCGTATATCCACCAAGGCGGCCAGCGAAAGTGAAGCACTAATTAAGCTGACGGCTACGGAAGTAGAAATTCAGCAGCGTCTTTCGGAATATATGTATGCAAGTGAAGATGTTACGCTGGAGAAGGTTATCGTAGATCTAATGGCCAAACGCGGGCTCACTGTGAGTGCGGCAGAAAGCTGTACAGGTGGAATGCTGATGGAACACATCACTTCTATACCTGGCAGTGCTGTTATGTTTCAAGGTGGCATCGTGTGCTATTCCAATGAAATGAAGATGAAATTACTCAACGTGCCTTATGATTATTTGGAAGGGGATCAAGCGCCAGGTGCAGTGAGTAAGGAAGTAGCCCTTGTGCTTGCAGAGCAGGCGAGAATGATCATGGACAGCGATTTTGGACTTTCAGTTACTGGTGTTGCCGGGCCTGGGTATTCCGAACGGAAGCCAGTCGGTTTGGTGTATATTGGCATTGCTGAACGCGACAAGGAAACGGAAGTACATGAACTGAGACTGAGTGGTAACCGTGAAACAATCCGACTGCGATCAGTCAAAGCAATCCTGTACAGATTGTGGCGCAGGCTGGTAGAGAACGAGAAACTCTCTTAAACATCTATGTACAGTGTGGGTCGTAGAGTTGTTTTAGATAGATATTCATGATATAATCTTCTTATCGGAAGAACCGTTGCAAAGCCTTTTGCCAGCGGTTCTTTTTTTGTTTTAAGAGACAGGTGTAATTGTAGAAGAGAGCTGTGTGAACAAAAAAAACGAATGTATGTTCGAAAAAATGCTTGGCAAGCGTGTCAAAACAAGGTATTATTAAAGTACAAACAATGAAGGATGTGAGTTTATTGTCAGATCGTCGTGCTGCGCTGGATATGGCGCTCCGTCAAATAGAAAAGCAATTTGGTAAAGGTTCCATTATGAAGTTGGGTGAGTCTACCCACATGCAAGTGGAAACGATCCCCAGTGGTTCGATTGCTTTGGATATTGCGTTAGGAACGGGCGGCTTTCCAAGAGGCCGGGTTATTGAAATATACGGACCGGAATCATCCGGTAAAACGACAGTAGCTCTTCACGCTATCGCAGAGGTGCAAAAAACAGGCGGACAAGCCGCCTTTATCGACGCCGAGCATGCGCTTGATCCGTCGTATGCAAGCAAGCTGGGTGTCAATATTGATGAGTTGTTACTATCGCAACCAGATACAGGAGAGCAGGCGCTTGAGATTGCCGAAGCTCTTGTACGTAGTGGAGCAGTAGACATTGTAGTTGTTGACTCCGTAGCGGCACTTGTGCCCAAGGCAGAGATTGAAGGCGAAATGGGAGATTCCCACGTTGGTCTTCAAGCACGTTTGATGTCTCAGGCATTGCGTAAGCTTTCTGGAGCCATTAATAAGTCGAAAACCATTGCTATTTTTATTAACCAGCTACGTGAAAAAGTAGGTGTTATGTTCGGTAACCCTGAAACAACACCAGGTGGACGTGCCTTGAAGTTTTACTCTACGGTACGTTTGGATGTTCGTCGTATTGAAAGTTTGAAAATGGGTAACGACATTGTGGGTAACCGCACACGTATTAAAGTCGTGAAGAACAAAGTTGCCCCTCCTTTCCGTCAGGCTGAGGTAGATATTATGTACGGTGAGGGCATTTCCAAAGAAGGTAGCCTGATCGATATCGGTACGGAGCATGACATTGTCGACAAGAGCGGAGCCTGGTATTCCTACGAAGGTGAGCGCCTTGGTCAGGGACGTGAGAATGCTAAGCAATTTTTGAAGGAAAATCCGAATATTGCTAGTACGATCGAACAAAAAATTCGGGTGGCCAGCAATCTGATTACGACGGTTGCTCCGCCTACAGAAGAAGAGTTGGCACAGCAAGCGAAGGAAGAACAGGAATTGTTGGAGCTTGAATAAAGCTCGGTGAATCCTGGTTTGTGAACTGGGGCCAGGGTTATGGCACCGTCCGTTTGAATAGCATGATTCTGATGCCCTGCACAGTTGTGCAGGGCATTTTTGCATCAACTAGAGTCTGCTTTGTCAGTGGAATCTAACTTTTGCGTAGCAGGTGTTCAAAGGCTGCTTTCGTGAATTTCAAAGTGAGGGAAATATATTGCAGTTGGACGATGAAGATGAATACACTTCGGAAGCAAATAAGCAACAAGGGATTTCTCTTTTTCCGGATCATGAGGAATTGATGATTACTAGGGTAGAGCAGGGACAGGGACGCAAACATGGAAGGTATATCATACATTTTGGTCCTTATTCACTGTCTGTATTAGAAGATGTAATGATCAAGTACAATATGTTCAAAGGAACGTCATTTGATAAAAAAGAACTGGAAGATATCGTTCTGGCAGATGAAAAGCAACAGGCTTATGTACTTGCGCTTCGCTATTTGGGGCGAAAGCCTCGCACACGTCAGGAAATTGCCCAGCGTTTAGCGCAAAAAGAACTGGATCAGTCTGTTATTGACGAAGTAATGGTCCGACTCCATAGGGAACAACTCGTAGATGATGATTTATACGCCCGTCAATGGGCAAGGCAGCGCATAACAAGCCAACGTAAGGGGAAGATGTGGGTTAGGCAAGAACTTCGTCAGAAGGGCATCTCTAAAGCCTCTATTGGCGAAGCGTTAGGTGAGATCACCGATAATGAGGAGTGGGAGAGCGCTTTGACGGTCGGACGTAAGAAATGGAATCAGGTACGTGGTGATATAATGGAGAAAAAAAGGAAAACATACCCTTTTCTCATGAGACGCGGATATTCGGGGGATATGACACGCCGGGTAGTCAATCATCTCACTGCGACCGAGCATGACGCTGCTTCAGATGACGAGGAATTGTTGCAGTGGGAGGAATAGTTGCCAAACGGCTGCTGAACCTTTGGCTAGTATGAACGGATAGGATGAGCTAGTTATTACATGGAAAGCTGCATGGTAGTCTACTAATGTTTGCATTCCCTTGACAATGCCATTTGTCAAATAATAAAATATATATGAAACGATACTTGTGGAACGCCCTTTTTCCTTCCAAAAAAGCGGAATCCACGGTGAGTTCTCATCGCCAAATAACAAGTGATGCCGCTATGCCAGGCGGAATTGTACATGTGAAAGCATGTGCATATGAAATGAAACGACCTTGTGTCGTTGTCTTAGTTTGACGATCAAAGTAAATGTGACAATTGCAAAAAGTCCCAAGGAATGCCTTGGAGGAACCAACGGGGAGGTGAACAGTATGATGACTGCGATCTGGTTCGTTCTCGTTGCTGTAGCCGCGTTATTCTTTGGGTTCGGGATTGGTTATTTTATTCGCAAATCTATTGCAGAAGCTAAGATCTCCAGTGCGGAAGAAGCTGCCGCGCAAATCGTGGAGAACGCGAAAAAAGAGGCAGAAGCGCTGAAGAAGGAAACGGTATTGGAAGCGAAAGATGAAATCCACCGCATCCGTGCCGAAGCTGAAAAAGAAACTCGTGAACGTCGCAATGAAATTCAACGACAGGAACGAAGATTGCTGCAAAAAGAAGAATCGCTGGATAAAAAATTGGAATCGCTGGAACGCAAAGAAGAACAAGTGGCCAACAAAGAGAAACGAATCGATGAAACCCAGCAGCAAATTGATTTGATTTACAAGAGTCAGGTAACTGAGTTGGAACGTATTTCCAATCTGACGATGGAGGATGCAAGAAGTATTATTCTGACCAACGTAGAGCAGGAAGTTCGTCATGAAACAGCTCAGATGATTAAAGAAATTGAACAGCAGGCCAAAGAAGAAGCGGACAAAAAGTCTCGTGAAATCATCACACTGGCCATCCAACGCTGTGCGGCAGATCATGTAGCAGAAACGACGGTTTCTGTTGTCACATTGCCGAACGAAGAAATGAAAGGCCGGATCATCGGGCGCGAAGGCCGTAATATCCGTGCACTTGAAACCCTTACAGGAATTGACCTCATTATTGATGATACGCCGGAAGCTGTTATTTTGTCTGGATTTGATCCGATTCGTAGAGAGATTGCGCGTACTGCGCTTGAAAAGCTCGTAGCGGACGGACGGATACATCCGGCTCGTATTGAAGAGATGGTGGAAAAATCCCGTAAAGAGGTGGACGAACGAATCCGTGAGTATGGTGAACAGGCCACCTTTGAGGTGGGCGTGCATAGCTTGCATCCAGATTTGATCAAGATCTTGGGACGTCTCAAGTTCCGTACAAGTTACGGACAGAACGTATTGAAGCACTCGATGGAAGTTGCATACTTGACAGGTCTGATGGCCGGGGAACTGGGCGAAGACGTTGTACTGGCAAGACGGGCAGGATTGCTGCATGACATCGGGAAGGCGCTGGATCATGAAGTGGAAGGATCGCACGTTGAAATTGGCGTGGAGCTGGCGAAGAAGTACAAGGAACACCCGGTCGTCATCAACAGCATTGCCTCACATCACGGCGACTGCGAAGCGACTTCAGTGATCGCCATGCTGGTTGGGGCGGCAGATGCCCTGTCAGCAGCAAGACCGGGAGCGCGGCGTGAAACGCTAGAGACGTACATCCGTCGTCTTGAGAAGCTGGAACGCATCTCCGAATCTTTTGAAGGCGTTGAAAAATCATACGCGATTCAAGCCGGACGCGAAGTTCGTGTCATGGTACAGCCAGAGAAAATTGATGATGCGGAAGCATTCCGACTGGCCCGCGATATTACGAAAACGATTGAGAATGAACTGGACTATCCGGGACATATCAAGGTTACCGTCATACGCGAGACCCGTGCGGTAGAATACGCAAAATAAAAGCATTTCAATGAAAAGTGGCCGCTGCTTGTAGGGCCACTTTTCATTATGTAAGGCAGACTAGGGAGGGCTTTCTATCAACGTATTATTTATTGGAGACATCGTCGGCAGTGTAGGCAGAAAGGCACTGAGGGAGAATCTCCCTTCGCTAAAATCAAAATACAACCCGCATGTTATTATTGTGAACGGAGAAAATGCGGCTTCGGGAAGAGGAATTACCCCAGCCATCGCCAGAGAGTTTTTTGATTGGGGCGTTCATGGGATTACGATGGGAAATCATACTTGGGACAATAAGGAAATATTTGATTTTATAGATGATGAGCCGCGGATCATCCGCCCGGCTAACTTTCCACCAGGAACACCAGGACGGGGTTATACCGTTGTAAAAGGTGGAGGTAAGGAGCTGGCTATTGTTAATCTGCAAGGTAGAACTTTTTTGCCAGCTATTGACGATCCATTCCGTGCAGCAGATGAAATTGTCGATGAGCTGCGCAAAAAACATAAACATATCCTAGTTGATTTCCACGCCGAAGCAACCTCGGAAAAAATCGCTATGGGTTGGCATTTGGATGGACGTGCTTCAATCGTGGTAGGTACGCACACACATGTACAGAGCAATGACGATACGATTTTGCCACAAGGAACTGCGTATCAGACAGATGCGGGAATGGTAGGTCCTTATGAGGGAGTGCTTGGGATGCAGAAAGAGGCTGTGTTACAGAAATTCCAGACCCAGCTTCCAGTACGTTTTCAAGTGGACATGGGCAAATGGCATTTTCATGCCATCAGCGTAGAGCTGAATGATAACGATGGAAAAGCCCGCAAAATTCAGAAAATCAGACTCAAAGAAGATGAATGGCGGATGGATTAACCTTTTTGTGAGCTACTTAAGGAAAGAATAAGGAAAACTGTCACCAAAAAGCAGGAATTTTTTGCTGACCCTCGAATAACATCTAATAGTGGAATCAAACCATCATCATTCCCAGGGGAGGTACTTACTATGGATGTATTAAAAGTATCAGCAAAATCCAATCCCAATTCAGTTGCAGGCGCACTCGCAGGAGTACTGCGTGAACGCGGAAATGCAGAATTACAGGCGATTGGAGCGGGTGCACTAAACCAAGCCATTAAAGCGGTAGCCATTGCCCGGGGATTTGTCGCACCAAGCGGAGTGGATTTGATTTGTATTCCTGCTTTTACAGACATTGTTATTGATGGAGAAGATCGGACTGCGATCAAATTGATTGTAGAGCCAAGATAATAAATGTAAGTTGCCTGAGCCTGTTTACGATTTGTAAACGGGCTTTTTTGCTTTGTGAGTCTGTTACTATGATTTTTAAAATAAATTTGTGATGCTTCAATCTCTAAATGGAGGTAAGATGCATGAATGATAAGCTAAAAGTGAATTGGCCAGTTGTTGACTTTCATTGTGATGTGTTATGTAAAATGCAGCTCGATGCGCAGATCGATTTCAGTCATCCATCGCTTGATGTCACAAAAGAACGTTTGCTAGAAGGTAACGTGCGGTTGCAAACATTTGCTATATATATTTCTCAGGTATTGGGCACGCCAAGATTTGAGCATGTGATTCGTCAAATTGAGCTGTTCAGGCAGCATGTTACCTCTATCTCAGGTGGGTTGAGACCATTGCTGTGGAAGGAAGACTTGGTAATGTGTAAAAATACGTCCGCAGTGCATCAGGAGGAGCAAGTAAAGCAGGCAGGAAAAGAGAAGCGCATGGAAAAGATAACGTATGTGGATGGTAATGGGACGGATCATACATGGGCACCTTGGGCTTTGCTCTCACTGGAGGGGGTAGATGCGCTGGAAGGGAACCCGTTTTATGCAGAATTGTGCTATGCCATGGGAATACGATTGATTGGACTGACATGGAATTATGCGAACTGGGCAGCTGACGGCATTATGGAACATAGAGGTGGCGGGCTGAGTAGCAAGGGGCGCGATTTGGTCAATCGCTGTAATGACCTGGGACTGCTGCTAGATGTATCGCATTTGTCGGTACAGGGCTTCTGGGAGGTGCTAGAGGAGGCCACTCTACCGCCCATTGCTTCGCATTCGAATGCCTTTGCGAAGTGTGCTCATCCTCGAAATCTACGGGATGAACAGATTTGTGCACTGATCGCTCGTAACGGACGGATTGGTTTGACCTTCGTCACAATGTTTCTCAAAGAGCAGGGCATGGTAACTGCTGAGGATCTGCTACCACACATTGAGCATATTTGTTCATTAGGCGGCGAAAGGCATTTGATGTTTGGCTCTGATTTTGACGGTATCGAGCACCATGTGCAAGGGCTGGAGCATTCGGGGAAATATCCGATTTTTGCAGAACTGCTGCTGAAGCATTACCCTGAGGAGCTGGTCAAGGGATGGCTGGGAGGACATGCGCTGGAATACTTGCAAACGAATCTGCCTTCCAAAATTTCTTCTTAAATAGCTATTTATAGAGGGAATTTTTAGCTGCGAACACTCTTGACAAAGCGAGAAGGATTACGAAATAATTGGAGCATCTTAGAATTGCATGGTGCTAAAATAACATTTGCAGAAATACGGCAGACGTTGGAGCGAGACTGACGGGTCACCATGCTGCACCGCCATATCAGAGGGGGCTCCATTACATAATGTTGATAAAAAAGGTTACCTGGCTTGAGCTCTTTTATGACTTGTTGTTCGTAGCTGCTGTCTCCAAGGCCACTCATGTTTTGCTACATGTTGAGCATGGTAGTATCTCATGGGAACATATGGAAAAGTTTATTATGATTTTTATCCCAATATGGTGGGCTTGGGTGGGGCAAACGGTCTACAACAATCGTTTTGGGCAAGACAGTATAACACATCGAATTTTTATGATCCTGCAATTGTTTTTCGTGTTGATCATGACCGCCAGCCTGAATATAGATTTTGATGCGTATTATGTATCTTTTTTTGTTGGCTATATTGGGTTAAGAGGTTTGACTGTCGTTCAATATTTACTTTCGGCACCCAAAGAAACGGCTCATAAACAGGAAACAGCTCGTTTTTTCGGAATTTATTTTTGGATTGGAATAGTCATTTCTAGTTTCTCCCTCTTCTTTGATTCTTGGGTTCGATATTTGATTTTATATACAGGTATAGCTATTGATATCCTCGTTCCTTTGATTGGCCGTAAAAAGTTGGTGATCACACCTATCCATACGGAGCATCTTTTAGAACGCTTTGCACAGTTCACCTTAATTTTGCTTGGCGAATCTGTGATAAGTATGCTTTCTGTTTTACAATCCGATCATTTTACGGTTTCTTCTATTGTATTTGCTGCTTTGGCTTTTGTATTAGTCATCGCAATCTGGTGGCAATATTTTGAGAATATGGAGAAGCGCGTAGATAAATCAAAACAATCAGCAGGACAGACTATTATTTATGGTCATTTGTTTATTTATCTTTCCCTTAGCATGCTAGCTGCTTCGATTCAGCTCTTGTTTTTGGGACAAGTAGACTATATCTTTGTGCTTTGCTTTACCTTTGCTTCTGTTTTTATTTACTTTTTGTCGGTTTTGCTGGTATTTCATCAGTACAGATTAAGTCATCTGAAACCTCGTCTCAGAGTCATTTTTTTCTTAACTGGAATACTCTGTGTCCTGTTTATTCTTAATATATTTGTTGTCGTTCCCCCTCATCTCATCGTAGCTGAAATCATGCTTTTCTTTCTCTTGTTCGCTAAAACGACGGTTTGATCCGATTTCTATGGACGATATTTAACGCTGATTAGGGCGAAAAAGGGAACTTTATACGCTCTCCTTTTCTTTCTTGGCAAAATAGGAGTATAATAGCATGGATGTGTAAAGTATTGTATAGAGAAAAAGGAGTGACCACACGATGAGTAAAATCGTACCTGTCGGCGTTTCAGCCCGTCATATTCACCTGACTCAAGAGCATATTGAAATTTTGTTCGGAGCAGGCTATCAATTAACTGAATTTAAACCTTTGTCCCAAACAGGACAATTTGCCGCAAATGAAACGGTAGCTGTAATTGGTTCTAAGGGTCAATTTGATAAGGTTCGCATTTTGGGACCTGCTCGTCCCGCATCCCAATTGGAAATCTCTCGCACTGATTCCTTTGCTATTGGTGTAAAAGCACCTGTACGCGAATCTGGTAGCATTGATGGTACACCAGGAATCACGGTAAAAGGACCCGCTGGTGAAGTGGAACTGCAAGAAGGCGTGATTGTAGCAGCCCGCCATATTCATTTCCATACATCTGATGCAGCTAAATGGGACATTAAGGACAAGCAGTTGCTGAAAGTACGTGTCGGCGGCGAACGTGGCCTTGTATTTGAAAATGTTCTTGCACGTGTGTCCGATTCTTTTGCTTTGGATATGCACATTGATACAGATGAAGCGAACGGAGCCGGTGTGAAAAACGGTGACAACGCTGAAATCGTAGACTAATATACACGTATTTAAATGCCGGAAGGCTTAAAGAGTCCGATTCTTGCAAAAGAATCGGGCTTTTTACATACTATATAATTCACAAATACTTCACTAATGTACAAAAAGAACATGAGTTCACATTGCACTCAATGGTATCTGCGGCTGATCTATGGCGATGGCCTATAAATCATGCTATAATTTAGTGTAATGCCTTTTTTAAAGGTTTTTTAGAACTAAAATAAATTTACCAAGCCTAAAGATACAGTAAAATCACAAATTAGCTCGTGAAATAGATGGTGTAAGGAGTGACTAAGGAATGGAAAAGAAAACAAAAGATTACTCCAAATATTTTGATTTCTCGGATGCGAAGATTATTTCTGAAGATGAGCATAGCAAAAAGATCCGTATTCGCGGACGTGAAATCAACATTATGGCGGAGCCGAACCATAGAAAAGAAAAGCAACGCGGTAAAGAGGATGTACAGGTATTATATGATAACGCAGTCCCGGATGAGCTAAAGCATATCGGTGAGGGAAAGCATTATATCGTATACACATTCGGTTGCCAAATGAACGAGCATGATTCCGAAACCATAAAAGGCTTGCTGGAGCAAATGGGCTACCAGGCAACCGAGGATCGGAAGGAAGCAGACATCATTTTACTGAACACTTGTGCTATCCGTGAAAATGCGGAGGATAAAGTGTTTGGCGAGCTGGGTCACCTCAAGCATCTCAAAACAGAAAAGCCAGGACTGCTGCTCGGCGTGTGTGGCTGCATGTCACAAGAAGAGAATGTCGTTAACCGGATTATGCAAAAACACGGTTTTGTCGATATGATTTTTGGTACCCACAATATTCATCGTCTGCCTCAGCTCGTCAAGGAAGCACTCTTTAGCAAAGAAATGGTGGTCGAAGTGTGGTCTAAGGAAGGCGACATTATCGAAAACCTGCCGAAGAAGCGCGAGGGTATGCGGGCTTGGGTGAACATTATGTACGGTTGTGATAAATTTTGCACCTATTGCATTGTTCCCTTTACACGTGGTAAGGAAAGAAGCCGCCGTCCAGAGGATGTTATCGCTGAAGTACGGGATTTGGCACGTCAAGGCTTTAAAGAAATCACCTTACTGGGGCAAAATGTTAACGCTTATGGCAAGGATTTGAAAGATTTGAATTACAGATTCGGGGATCTGATGGATGATATGCGCAAAATTAATATCCCGCGTGTACGTTTTACGACATCACATCCACGTGATTTTGATGACCATTTGGTTGAAGTGCTTGGTAAGGGTGGCAATTTGGTGGAGCATATCCATCTGCCTGTTCAATCCGGTAATACGGATATATTGAAGAAAATGAACCGAAAATATACCCGTGAGCGTGTTCTGGAACTGGCTGCGAAGATTAAAACAGCTGTTCCGCATGTTTCTCTGACAACAGATATCATCGTAGGTTTCCCGGGCGAAACAGACGAGCAGTTTGAAGATACTCTATCTTTGGTGCGCGAGGTCGGCTATGACTTTGCCTACACATTTATTTATTCACCACGTGAAGGTACGCCAGCTGCTTCGATGGAAGATAATGTGCCTATGTCGGTTAAAAAAGAGCGTCTCCGGCGTCTGAACATTGCTGTGAACCAAAACAGCCTTCGCTTTAATAGTCGATTGCGTGGCGAAGTGGTTGAAGTGCTGGTGGAAGGCGAGAGCAAAAATGACAGCAAAGTGCTTGCCGGTCGGACCCGTTCCAATAAGCTTGTACATTTTGAGGGCTCTAAGGATCTGATTGGTTCCTTTGTTCAAGTGAAAATTACGGAACCTATGACCTTTTACATCAAAGGTGATCTGGTTGAAACGGCTGTAGCAGTTAACGGATAAAAGAATATTCTAGCGGGTTGCATGCGGTCTGAGTAAAGGGCTGTGTGCAAGGCCGTCTAAGTGAGAAAAGGAGCGATGGACAATGACAGAGGAGCGGTTGCAACAAACAGAACTTCAATCGGCGGCGCGCCAGCATGATCATTTGGTCAATCGCGAAATGATATTGGCAAAAGCCAAAGAATTGGCAGGTATTTTGGGTAGCAGTGAGGAAGTACAGGTATTCCGAAAAGCAGAAGAAAAGATTCAGGATCATGGGCGCATCCAGCAACTGATTGCAACGATGAAAAAGAAGCAAAAGGAAATTGTAGCATTTGAATCCTTGAAGAATCAAAAAATGATTGCCAAAATAGAGGCCGAACTTCAGGAGCTACAGGAAGAGCTTGACGGTATTCCAATTGTAACGGAGTTTCAGCAGAGTCAGGTGGAAATTAATGAGCTACTGCAAATGGTGATTATGGCGATCCGTGATACCGTTGCTGAGAAGGTAAACGTAGAAGAGGGAAAAAGCACTTCCTCGTCGAATTGCAGTGATTAGAATGAAATCTATGGTGTGGAGGCGTAGCTTCCACGCCTTTTTTTCGAAAGCATTTTGCCAACGTATATGGTTATAGGACTTCAAGAGAAATGGGACAACATAGAAGGGATGGAAGCAAGGTAATGGATAAGTTGGGTAAGATGCTAGAGGGAGAGAATAATACTTTTTGGGAGTATTTAGGGTGTGAACTGATTGCAGCTGATGCAAACGAGGTACAGATCGCTTTGGAGGCCAAACAAGAGCATACCAATGTGATGGGTATTGTCCATGGGGGTGTACTTACTTCATTGATGGATCAGGCGATGGGGATGGTCAGTATGGCTTCACGAAATATGGATCCATGTGTAACGACGAACCTGAATGTTCATTTCTTGTCACCCATGAGGCAAGGACGACTGGAGGTTAGGGCGCGAATTCTTCATCAAGGAGGTCGCACGATAACCACTGAGGCGGAAGTAAGAGATAGTGAAGGCACACTCGGTTCTACATCTACAGCAACCTTCCGAGTATTACGTACACAAGCAAGTGATTCAGGTAAGGCCTGACACTTGACAAAAATTTTTATTATGTCATAATGAATTTATCAAAACGATATAATATGGTGATGCCAATGGATAGCAATCGTATAAACGAAGAGGCGCAAAAGGCGTCGTACAACATTAAGAAATACCGTACCCCGGATGGAGCTCCGGCGGATATCGTTATGTTTACCTTAACGAAGCGGGAGCGCAAGACGGTAACAAAGACATTGCCGATTCGTGAGCTGAAAGTGATGCTCATCAAGCGCCGCAGTTGGCCTTTTGCAGGACGCTGGGCGTTGCCTGGAGGGTTTTGTCAGGAAGATGAATCCATGTATGGAGCTGCCAAGCGGGAGCTGTTAGAGGAAACGGGTGTGGACGGCGGGCATCTGGAGTATTTGGGTGTATATAGTGGACCGGGACGTGATCCGCGCGGGTGGATCATATCGCATGCGTTTTTTGCGCTAGTAGAAGAATGGATGTTGGAACAGCGTCAGGCGGCCGATGATGCTTCCGAGGTTGGGCTATTCACGATCCGCGAAGCGTTGGAGGAATTGGAGCTGGCATTCGATCACCGGGATATCATTGTAGATGCTTATCGCAAAATTCAGTTGCAGATGCTTCAGACGACGATAGCCAAGCAGTTTTTACCGCTACATTTTACACTGGGTGAATTATATCAGGTGATTCAGAGTGTCGTACCGGATTTCGAAGAGCCAAACTTTATTCGCAAAATAACATCGACTCGTAGCAGGCAGGGAATACTGGAAGAGGTGCGTGATGAGAATGGCAAACCGCTCAGTTCCAACCAGTATTCACAAAGACCGGCACAGTTGTACCGTTTTAGTGACAGAGTACCGCGTTTATCTATCTACACGTAACGCCTAATGTAATAGGTTACGCATAGAACGTACAATATCACTTTGAGGATAAGGAGCTGACCGTACGATGCAGGCACTAATTGTTATTGATTACACGAAAGATTTTGTGGACGGTAGTTTGCCTGTAGGACAACCTGCGATTGAGTTGGATGAACGGATCGCAGCAATTACGCAGGCATATGTGGATCAAGGGGACTTTGTTGTCATGGCTGTGGATTTGCATGAGGAGAACGACCTTTATCATCCGGAGAGCAAGCTGTTTCCTCCACATAATATACGTGGAACCAACGGACGACATTTGTATGGCAAGCTACGTAGCCTTTATGAGCAACAAAGTGATCTTATCTACTGGTTGGATAAAACACGGTACAGTGCTTTTGCGGGCACAGATCTGGAGCTCAGGCTGCGTGAACGTGGTGTTCTGGAAGTTCATCTAATTGGTGTGTGTACAGATATATGTGTGCTGCATACGGCTGTAGATGCTTATAACAAAGGTTTTGCTATTACTGTATACAAGGACGCTGTGGCGAGCTTTAATCAAGCTGGACATGATTGGGCTTTGGGTCATTTTGAGGGAAGTCTTGGAGCTTCGGTACGGTCGGCTGAGGATACGGTTTTACGTCAGAAGAAGTAAAATAACTTAACGATTGTGCACCAATGTCCGATAACAAAATGGAGCCGGATATTGCTGAATCTGGGCAGATGAGGCGGTACGCTGCCACAAACCTGGGGACAGTCAGAGAGGATGATTACGATGCAGTCAACGAGCCTCGCATTACATACAGATAAATATCAGATTAATATGATGTACGCCCATTGGGTGAACGGAAGTCATCAGCGTAAAGCTGTGTTCGAGGCGTATTTCCGTAAACTCCCTTTTGGTAATGGATACGCCGTGTTCGCTGGTCTGGAACGCATTGTGAATTATATTGCAAATTTGCGGTTTACAGAAGAGGACATTCGCTATCTGTCTGAACAGGAGGAGAATTACGATCCCATGTTCATGGAGGCGCTGCGCCAGTTTAAGTTTGGTGGAACAGTCCATTCGATGAAAGAAGGGGCACTTGTTTTTCCAAACGAGCCTCTGGTACGTGTCGAAGGAACGATTATGGAAACGCAGCTTGTCGAGACGGCATTACTGAATTTTATGAACTATCAGACACTCATTGCGACAAAGGCATCGCGCATCAAGCAGGTGGCAAGTGACGATACACTGCTCGAATTTGGAACACGGCGTGCGCAGGAAGCAGATGCGGCGATTTGGGGAGCACGAGCAGCTTATGTGGCAGGTTTTGACGCGACTTCTAATATGCTGGCAGGCGAGCACTTTGGAATCCCGACGAAGGGAACACATGCCCATTCATGGGTGCAGACCTTTATGACGGAGCAGGAGGCGTTTGACGTGTATGCGAAGGTTTTACCAGACCAGGTTACACTGTTGGTAGACACCTTTGACACGCTGGAAAGTGGTGTTCCTCATGCGATTCGGACAGCAAAAATGCTGGAGAGTCAGGGCAAGCGTATGAATGCAATCCGTCTGGATAGCGGTGACTTGGCTTATCTATCCATTCAGGCGCGGGAAATGCTCGATGCTGAAGGCTTAGATTACGTACAAATCGTAGCTTCCAATGATTTGGACGAAAATACGATTTTTAACCTGAAAGCCCAAGGGGCACGTATTGATGTATGGGGTGTAGGAACACAGCTTATTACGGCTTCAGATCAACCTTCGCTTGGCGGGGTGTACAAGCTGGTTGAGCGTGAAGTTGATGGCGAAATGTTGCCGACGATTAAGATCTCGGGTAACCCAGAAAAAGTATCCACACCAGGCAAGAAGGATGTATATCGCATTGTGGATAAGAAAAAAGGGAGAGCTGTGGCCGATTATATTTCTTTCCCGGATGAAGAGCGTCCGCGTAATGGTAAGCGCCTGAAGCTGTTTAACCCTTTGCATCCGTATATGAAGAAGTATGTAGAAAATTATGAAGCCGTACCAATGCTTGAGCCTATTTTTATAAATGGACAGAAGGTATATGAGCTTCCTGAGCTGGATGAAATTCGTGCCTACCATACTTCACAGTTGAAACTGTTTTGGCCAGAATATTTGCGGAAGCTGAACCCTGAAATTTATCGTGTAAATCTGAGCGAGAAGGTATGGGAGCTGAAGCAAAAGCTGATCGATAGCTATATGCAGCCCGAAGTTGAAGAAAAAGAATAGTTGGAAGAGGCACCTCATGAATATATGGGGTGCCTTTTTGTGTCGCGGCATGTAGGAAATAGGAGCTTATTTATAAATTTCTCTCATCACATGTCGTAGCTCAGGGACAATAATGCGTTCCATTGCCAAACGAACGGCTCCGCGTGAGCCAGGCATAGAAAATACAGCTGTCTGGCCCACAGTGCCAGCTACAGCCCGGCTTAAGATAGCTGCTGAACCAATGTCCTCAGCAAAGCTTAAATAACGGAAGATTTCTCCAAAGCCAGGTAGTTCCTTATCCAGTAGAGAGGAGACGGCTTCATATGTAGTATCACGTGGAGAAATACCGGTACCGCCTGTCAAAAGTACAGCCTCGATTTCATCCTGTGCCGCTGCTTCGGATACTAACTGCTGAATACCTTCGTAGTCATCTTTGACGATGACATATCGAACAACCTTATATCCATTGGTTTCTAGTAGATCCATGAGCAGTCGTCCCCCAGTATCTGTTTCCACGGTGCGGGTGTCCGAGACAGTCACGACCATGCAATTAACCTGTTGCGGGGATTCCTGTCGATGCTCCTCTACAGAAGACATATTCATTGAAATGCTCACTCCTTGATCGGTGGTTAGACATACACTTTTTACAATAGAGCAATGACTGAGTGTATGCAAGTCAGAAACAGGGGCTAAAAATCCATGTGATTAATATCCTTGCACTTGCACACTGGAATATAGTACACTTCCTTACATAAGTCGGGATTACTTTGTTTTTATTTTATTGAAAGCGCGCACATCAAATGATTAATCTCAAGGGTCAGCGGGTAATAGTACAGCAGGGTCAACAACTGGGAGGTAATGTAATATGAATCATTCATACCAACAATGCGTGGATGCTTGCCTGGAATGTATGAACGCTTGCAATGTATGTTACGTAGCGAGTTTGAAGGAATATGATTTAGCTATGCTGCGTGAATGTATTCGAGTGAGTAGGGAATGTGCAGAAATATGCGGATTTGCTGCTCAAATGCTGCAGCGTGGAACGGATTTTGCCGAGCAAATCTGTGAGCTGTGCGCCAAGGCCTGTGAGGTATGTGCTGCTGAATGCAGCAAGCATTCCCATGATCATTGCAAGCATTGTGCAGAAGCCTGCCGTCGTTGCGTTCAGGCGTGCCGCCAATTGGTGGCAGTGTAATTACATATATGGAACTAGTGCCTGAAGAGGAAATAATAGGTTGCTTTCTACTGAATAGGTTTGTATAATGATTGGAATTAACGTCATGGAACGGGAGAGTAGCAGCGGAGCCGTATCATTACAGCGAGCCGGAAGAGGTGTAAGCCGGTATGAGGTCCGATGTGAAGCGCACCCGGGAGACGGTTGATCCAACGAGCAGAACTTCTAGTAGATCAGCCCGGCAGACACCGTTATTAGTCATTGGAGTGAAATCGCGATTTGTGTAAGTTAGCTGTAACTACACAACCGATTTACGAAGAGTGGTACCGCGGGGATATTAAAGTTCTCGTCTCTTGAATTATTTCAAGAGGCGGGGGCTTTTTTTGTTAGATTCTATAAAAAGAGGAGAGAGATCATGTTGATGAGGATTGCTGCTCAAGCGATATTGGCCCATACGGGCTTGGAGGAGAAAGAAATTGTATCTTTATTTGAGGTGCCTCCGCAGCCCGAATGGGGAGATGTGGCGTTTCCCTGTTTTGTGCTGGCCAAAAAGTTTCGAAAGTCTCCACAGCACATTGCACTGGAATTGGCGGAGCTAGTGAATCATGAAGAAGGTTTAACTGCTTCAGCATCGGGTGCCTATGTAAATATAACATTGGATCGATCTGTTCATATTCCACTTATGCTTGCTGAATTGAGCAAGGCCGATTTCCTCAGGCCCAATATCGGGCACGGACAGCGGGTAGTTATTGATATGTCCTCGCCCAATATTGCCAAACCGTTTGGTATCGGTCATCTTCGCTCTACTGTTATCGGTGCTGCCTTGTATCGTATTCTTGGTGAAACCGGATATGTTCCAGTTAGTGTGAATCATCTTGGGGATTGGGGAACACAGTTTGGCAAGCAAATTGCGGCCTATAAAAGATGGGGAAATGAGGAGCAGCTACAACATGATCCGATTGGTGAATCGCTGAAGCTATATGTTCGTTTTCATCAGGAGGCCGAGCATGATCCGACTTTGGAGGATGAAGGCCGCGAGTGGTTCCGACGTTTGGAGCATGGGGATGCTGAGGCTCAACAACTATGGGAGTTTTTTGTTGAAGTTAGTCTGGGTGAATTTGATCGTATGTACCAGCGTCTAAACATTACATTTGACCATGTGCTGGGAGAAAGTTTTTACAATGATAAGATGCAGGCAGTTGTTGCTCAATTAAGAGCAAAAGGATTGCTGGAGGAAAGTGATGGCGCGCTCGTGGTTCGTCTGGAAGATGAAGAACTGCCTCCGTGTCTTATTCTAAAAAAGGATGGGACTACCATTTATCCGACACGTGATCTGGCAACAGCGATTTATCGTCATGAAGTGATGAAGGCTGATCGGTTGCTGTACGTCGTTGGTGGAGAACAGAAGTTGCATTTTCAGCAGGTGTTTGCGGTGCTGAAGCATGCAGGGGAGGCTTGGGCGGAGCAATGTGAGCATGTGCCGTTTGGATTAATGCGGTTTGCGGGTAAGAAAATGTCCACAAGACGCGGAAAAGTTGTCAAACTGGAGGAGGTGCTGGATGAAGCTATAGCGCGTGCTCAAGCCATCATTACTCAGAAGAACCCCGATTTGCAGGAACAACAGGCAGTAGCTGAGGACGTTGGTATCGGGGCGATTATTTTTGGTGATTTAAAAAACAACCGGCTGAATGAAGTGGATTTTTCGTTGGAGGAGGCGCTGACCTTTGAAGGCGAGACCGGGCCTTATGTGCAGTATACTCATGCGCGCATTCGCAGCCTTCTGGAGAAAGCTCACGCTCGCGCCGATGTTGATGTTAATACTAATCCTAGCGACAACGACCTTGTCCAAGATAGCCATTCTCGTGATTTGAATGACGTATCGGATGGAATGTTGGGTGACGCAGGTTGGGCGCTGCTTAAGCAGTTGGGTCGCTATCACGGACAACTGATACGTGCGGCTCGCCAACTGGAGCCATCGGTAATTGCGAGATTTGCATTGGATACGGCTCAGGCGTTTAACCGTTTTTACGCCAAGGAAAGGATTGACGATGGTGGACAGTGGCGTATTCGGTTGGCGGAACAAACTGCCGATATTCTGGCATGCGCGCTGCAACTTCTTGGTCTGAAAGCGCCAAATCGGATGTAAGCAAAGCGAACAAAGGGGAGCGAGTTTTTGCTGGCGGGATGACTGCTACCCAGACCTGGATCTTCCAAAGGAATACTGTAAAAAAATAAATCGGTTACAGGCACTTTTGGGTATGTATAAAGATTGTGAGCAGAAAAGAGTTAGACGGGTACACTAAACGCAGGTATTCCACTGTTTTGCAACCAATTTGTGCATATTTGAAACATTTGATGCTTTTATTGCGTCGGTAAGTGTAGAAGCAAAGTAAACATGGAGGTGTATCTCATGAAAAAGAACAAAAGCGTGACAGCTGCCCTGCTTGTCATCTGCTCATTGGCAGTAGCTACGTCGGCCTCTGCTTTTCGTGATATAAAGGGAGCTGAACAGGAGAAGATCGTAAACTCACTTCAGGAGAAAGGAATTATTCAAGGAATAACCAAGGATAAATTTGCACCGGATCAAACGCTCACGTATGCACAAGGAGTACACTTGGTTGTTCGTGCGATGGATCTTCAGGTAATGCCTGATTTCACAACGGGTTCCTTTGCAAACATTCCGGCTTCCGCATGGTATGCCCAGTCCTATCGGATTGCAGCCCAACACCAAATCCCTTTGTCACCAGATATTGATCCAAGCACCCGTATGACAAGAGAACAATTTGCGAATATTCTGTATAAAGCAGTGAGTGCAACGGGTGAATATCCAACTGTCCGTATGTTAATTAATGTAGCGGATGGCAAAAAACTAGACCAGGAATCAAACGCAGCCGTTCAATTCCTGCTATTGACCAAAATTGCAAAATTGGACGAACAGAGCAACTTTAACCCGGATCGTAAAGTAACGCGGATGGAGGCAGCAGAAATGGTCTATAACGCATCCGAATTTGTACAAAGTCATAAAACGGTTGAAGCTACTCCTGAAAATCCGGCTGAGCCTGTAGATCCGGTTCAACAAAATAACATTAGTATGAGTATAGAGAAGGCAAATGACGAGCAGAACAAAGTGACAATCACCCGTCTGCAGGCACCTAATCCAGGTTACGGCATTGAAGTGGATCACATCGACTACGTAGATGATACGAATGCAGTAATTTACTACAAGCTGACTAGTCCAAAGCCAGGGGAAATGAATATTCAGGTCATTACGGATACCCACACAAGCACATTGGTAGACAGCAAGTATAAGGTTACGCTTAAAGCAGTAGATGGAACAGTGCTTCCGCCCACAGGAACAGGCACGTCTGTAGCTAAATAAAATTACGAGCCCTATGTTATAGATATAAATAAAACCAGCGAGCCTCCAATTTGTAGGGGAGACTTGCTGGTTTTTTTTATACCAAATGTTAATCGTTAGCCCTAAGCAATAGGGCTATTCAAGCTTTAAATGCTGACTTTGCTTGCAAGTAGGTCATCTTGCGCAGCATGTGCAGAGGATGAAGCCGAATCTGTTGCAACTGTTCCCGACTGGAGCTGATACATTTGGAAGTAACGACCGCCTTGAGCCATAAGTTCGTCATGGCTGCCCCGTTCAACAATTTCACCCCGATGAAGCACCAAAATTTGGTCCGCACTGCGAATGGTGGACAAACGGTGAGCAATGATAAAGGTCGTACGTCCCTTCTTGAGTACCTCAAGAGCGGATTGGATGAGCGCTTCCGTTTCGGTGTCAATATTGGCAGTAGCTTCATCCAGAATTAAAATTGCGGGATCAAAGGCTAGTGCACGAGCGAAGGAAATAAGCTGGCGTTGCCCGGCTGATAAAGTGCTACCTTTTTCAATAACAGGCTCATCGAATCCTTGCGGCAAATGGGCCAGCAATTTGTCGGCTCCAACGTCATGCAGTGCTTTATTCACCTGTTCTCTCGTGATTCGGCTGTCTTCGAGACTGACATTAGAGGCTACCGTACCTGTAAACAAATATGGATCTTGAAGAACAATACCCATATGATGGCGAAGCCATTGCTTAGGGATGTCTTTGACAGATGTTCCGTCAATGGTGATCGTTCCTTTTTGCGGATCATAGAACCGGAATAGCAGGTTAATAATCGAACTTTTGCCTGATCCGGTATGTCCGACAAGGGCAACTGTTTGCCCGGGCTGTGCAGTAAAGGAAATATGTTTAAGTACATCATCCTTTTTGTAGGCAAAGGAAACGTCGTTAAACTCTACCTGGCCTTTGTAGCGCGGCATCGTGCCGTCCGTCACCGGCTCTCCAGTTTCGTCCATCAACTCAAATACGCGTCCTGAGGATACGATGGAAGTATCCAGTACGGCGAGTTGGTTGACCATACCCGTCATAGGTTGGAACAGTCGACCCAGCACATCGACGAAGGCATACAATACGCCTAGTGAAACAGCACTACCTGTAGTTCCGAGCGCCTCAGATCCGAAATACCACAACACGACGGCAAAGGCGAGATTTCTTAACACGTTGACTAAATTGTGCGAAGTGAAGGCGTTCAAATTCAGCATTTTATTCTGATGCTTCATATAGTCATCATTCAGTTCTTCAAACTCTTGCTGCGTTTGTTTCTGGTGCCGGAACACGCGAATAATGGACATCCCTTGAATCGATTCATTGATAATCGCATTAATTTCACTGAGTCTGGACCGAATGATTGTATTATAGCGGGTGGCGACCTTGCGATACAATATAATCCACAAGATCAATAACGGTACAATAAACAGAGAGATAAGACCCAGTCTGAAGTCTAGCAAAAAGAGTGCAACATATACTCCTGCCATCGTTACAATCCCTGAAGTGAAATTTGAGAGCACAGCCACAAACAAATCTTTGACTGCCTCAGTGTCATTCGTAACACGGGATACGACTTTGCCTGCGGGCAAGTTATCAAAAAAGTAAACTGGCAACCGCTGGATGTGCGCGTAGAGATCAAGCCGAAGCTTTTGAATGACCTTGTTCGCCGAGGATTGCAGCCAGTATGTTTTGCCGAATTCAGCAAAAATGGAAATAATCAGGAAGAAGCAATACCAGCCAATCAGCTGAAAGATACCGGGCATTTCCGGTTTGTAAAAGCTATACAGTTCATCAGCTGTCAGAGCCTTAGCTTCATAGCGAAAGGTGTCGGAGCCGCGTGTCACAGTCAGCGTTCCGTTCGTAAAGGAGCGGTTACCGTCAGCCACTTTAACCGAGCCATCGATAAATACGAAAGATTTCCCAACTTGTAAAATCCTCGCTTCGCGACCTTTGGTCTCCCCGGACTCAAAGCGATCTTCACGCTTAAAGTGGGTTCCAGCATAGCTTACAGTTCCGTCCACACTAGTTGTTTCATAAAATGGTTTTTCAATAGCGAGCATATGGTCGTCAATCATCGTTTTGGCGATGAAGGGACCAGCGAGCTCGGCGGCTACTCCGATAGCCAAAGCGATGAGAGCGGCAATAAAGCCTGCTTTGCTCGTCAGCGCGTACTGGAATAGCCTTTTGCCGATATTAGGTTTCATTAGGATACCTCCCCTGAGGTCAGATCAGATTCCACTTGTTGCCGTTCATACTGTTGTCGGTACCATCCGTCAGCCTGAAGCAGCTCGCTGTGGGTCCCTTCCTCAATAATGCGTCCTTGCTCCAGCACGACGATCCGGTCTGCATGTTCTACAGCAGAGAGGCGGTGGGTGGAGATCAAGGTTGTTTTACCCGAGCGCTTACGTCGGATATTGTCAATAATCCTTGCTTCCGTCCGGGCATCTACTGCAGATAGTGCATCGTCGAGCAATAGAATATCCGGATCACCGATAAAGGCGCGTGCCAGCGAAACACGCTGCTTCTGGCCGCCGGACAGGGCGATACCTTTTTCTCCGACCAGTGTATCCAGCCCATCAGACAAGGTACCTAAATCCTGGTCGAAGGCAGCTGTACGGATAGCTTCCATAATGTCGTCATCATCTGCACGAGGTTTCCCGAACTGAATGTTCTCGCGCACCGATTTGGAAAACAAAATTTGCTCTTGCGGCACGTAGCCGATCCAGCTGTGTAGTTGTTCTACTGCAATGTCCTCCAGACGTATGCCGGAGATTAAAATATCACCGCTACCCGTCGGATATTCATGCAGAAGCTGTTTGAGGAGAGTGGATTTCCCGCTGCCGGTTCTACCGACGACGCCTAGCGTTTCTCCGCGTTTGAGCTCCAGACTCACATGTGACAGATTGTCAATAGTAGAAGTAGGGTAACGGAAGGTAACGTCTTTCATCCTGATGGATTCGAGGCGGTCCACTGGAACAGGTTGAGCTGCATCCTGAACGTCTGGCTGGACATCGAGAGTTTCATTGACCCGGTCCAGGGAAGCGCTACCGCGCTGCATAATGTTAATCAGCTCTCCAATGGCAAACATCGGCCAAATCATCATTCCTAGATACATATTAAAGGAGACCAATTCGCCTAGCGTGATATCGTTATGAAATACCAGATAAATACCATAACCGAGTCCAATGACATAGCTAAGTCCTACACATAAACGAATCGTTGGTTCAAAGAGAGCATCCATCCGAGCGACAGCCAGATTTTTACGAAATACATCGTCGGTAATATCAGCGAAACGCTTTTCGTCCATTCGCTCTTGCACATAGGCGCGAATGACTCGGATGCCTGCTACGGATTCCAACACCTGATCGTTCATATCACCAAATGCATCTTGTGCCAGTGTGTAACGCTCGTGAACGGCTTTACCGTAAATGCTCATAGCCAGTGCAATAAAAGGTAGGGGCAGGATAGCTGCCAGTGTCAACTTCCAACTGATTAGGGTACCCATGGCAACTAATACAACGCTCAGATAGACCGTAGAGTCTGTCAGTGTCAGCATGCCGAAGCCCGCTGTACTTGCTACGGAGCGAAGGTCGTTCGTAGCACGAGCCATCAGATCACCAGTACGATTACGTTCAAAAAATGGAGGGGTCATCCGCAGTAGATGATTCATAAAGCGTGTGCGCAGTAAGCGCTCCACCAGATTGGCACCACCAAACAGCTTGTGCATCCATATGTACGTAATGTAGTAGATGACGGCTAGAATGCCTATGATGTACAAAATATAACGCCAAAGTGAGGACCAGGAAATCGAACCGCGCACAATCTCATCAATGGCACTACCTAGTAGCCGAGGTGGAGCAAGCTCCAGCACACCAACGGCTATCAGCAAAAACAATCCAATGGAGTATCGGCTTCGTTCTCTTTTAAAAAACCAGCTTAAATTTTTAAGTACCGAAAACAAGAGGAATCCCATCCTTTCATGACAAGTTCTTTCGAGAGTTGTGTACCATTTTGAAGAAACAACAGCGGCTTGCTACCACAAATATGATCCGGCAACAGGCGCAAAAAAGGCATACCGTCCGCAGACGATATGCCTTAAATCTCAATATCATATGGCGCGCAGGTATTTTCAGCACACTCACCACTGAAAAACTGCTCAAACGCAGGCAGCCACTCGTATTAAACCATACAACGTGAATGGCCCAATTATGAAGGATGCGACAGGGGAGATGCTCCGGTATGAAGTTGTTGTGTTTGTAGATGTGGGTAAAATGCAATAGGAAATTTTAGCACCGGTAACACTCCTTTCTTCCTCAAAATGGGTTCATTCTAACATGAGTAATCGTTCGAATTGGTAATAAATTTCAAAATGGATCTCGTATGGTTGAATCTTAACACCCTTTTTTGCGAATTGTCAAACCTTTTTCAAAAAAATGTATATGACTTGTCCAAGAAGCTCGCTGGGTTGGGACGGTTGGTGGTCATTCTAAAAGATGCTATGATATAGTTGGCAGACGTCATTGTACAAGGAGATGAGCATAACGTATGAGCATACAGGTAACTGAACCTGCGGCACAGTGGTACATTAAGGAGCTTAGTTTGAATCGTGGAGATTCGATCCGTTTTTTTGTTCGCTATAGCTCTGGCGGCGGGTTGCATCCAGGCTTTTCTCTGGGAATTGCCGTAGAGCCTCCGCAGCACCCCGTATTACAGCATGAAGCGGCTGGCATTACGTTTTATATGGAGGACCAGGATTACTGGTATCTGAAGGGCCATCATCTGGAAGTTAAGTATTTGGAGGAACATGATGACATTATTTACACCTATGTTGAGGATGGACAAGCTTAGCGCTCTACTGTCAATCATAGCGTGCAAATAGTTGTTCTTGGACAAGAAAAGCGGTGGAGTATCGTGTTACAGGAGATGAACCTGTACATGATGCTCCGCCGCTTTTTTGTGGTTAAGGCGGGTATGTCGTATGTTAAGGGTTGTTAAGTATCGGGCCATCGAGTGCAAAATCAAAATCATCAATGTCGTACACATGTACAGGTACGGAAGCTTCGATAATGCGGTGGATCCAGTCCAATTGATCCGTCAGAATAGGTAATGATTCACGTTGAGCTGTCAACACTAGTTCAGTCTCAATTGGATCAAAATATTCTCCGTAATGCGCAGTATCAACAGCATTAATGATAATGAGTGATGTATTGGCATCGAATAGAATAGGCAAGCTCTTGGCCCAAGGCATCTGAAGGGCACGCCGAATTTTTTTCTGATTCAACGGTTCCTCAAAATAACTGATCAACTCGCTTACCTTCCGCTTCACATGTTGATCGTCGATAGGATTATCCATGAGCGGCTCTGTGCTATCCTGGAATTCGTATAGCTCTAGCAGTGATGTGTAAGGCACTATATATTCCACAGGGGCGGGAGATGTAAGTAGTTGGCCGTATATAGCCACCATTACAGCTTCCGTTACAAATTGTCGAGACATCGGTCAAGCCTCCTGCATTTACCAAATTATGCGATATGAGTATACCACAAAGCGGGACTGAATTCAGCCCGACATGCAGATTGCTATCATTTATTCCTATATTTGTTGTACGAATTTAGCTGCGGCCGATTAACAAGGAAAGCAATCCGGCAGCAATCAGAGGTCCAACAGGAACTCCTTTAAAGAAGGCAACGCCAATGACGGTCCCGATCAGTAAACCTGTCACAATAATGGGCTGTCCAGACATCAAAGTTACTCCGCGGCCGCCAAGATAGGCTACCAAAATTCCGATACCAATCGCGAGCAGTGATTTCCAGTGCAGGAAAGACTCCATCACCTGATTGATACTGATTTTACCGCTGGCTAGCGGGGTCATGACCCCAATCGTCAAAATAATAATTCCGATTGTCAGGCCATACCTTTCAAGCCAGGGGAAAGCAGAATGAAAGCTGGTTACCCGCAGCAGCAGTAATACAACCATGGCAATAGTCACGGTAGAGTTGCCACTAACAATCCCAAGACCAGCCAATACCAGTAAGATAAGTGAGCTGTAATCCATACAGATGTTCTCCTTCGTTTATTTAGCTTTGGATATGTTCGGCGATTTGTCGCCCGTGCCAGCGGCCTGTTTCAATAAACACTTCATTGGCATTGCTGCCTGAAGCGATGACCCCAGCGACATATATACCTGGGATGTTCGTTTCCATCGTGGCAGGATTAAATTCTGGTTTGTCCAGATCCTCAGCCATGTGGACGCCAACAGACTCCAGTAGTTTTCGTTCCGGGTGAAATCCAGTCAGTGCCAGTACAAAATCATTTTCGAGCCGGAATGCTTCAGTGTCCAGCGGAGTGACTACGACATGGTCTGGATGAATTTCGGTAATGCGTGCGCCTAAGTGCAGCGTGATCTTCCCTTTTTGTACCATACTGTCAAACAGTGGACGAACCCACGGCTTGATGTATTGGGACAACTCGCTTCGACGATATACCATATCAATCGTAGCTCCGACCCGCACCAATTCCATTGCAGCATCTACCGCAGAGTTACTGCCACCGATGACTGCGACCCGGGTTCCTGTATAGGGATGGGCTTCGCTGAAATAGTGCGTGACTTTATCCAATTGTTCCCCAGGAATGCCCAAATAGTTCGGATGATCAAAATATCCTGTAGCCACAACGACATAGCGTGACGAATACGTTTTGGTTATTTCCCCTTTGCTCAGGGTATGTACGGTAAATGTACCGTCATCCTGGCGATGAATGGACTGGGCCTCCTCATAATGCTGAATGTTCAAGTTATAATGAGTGGCTACCTTACGATAGTACGCCAGTGCTTCATGACGAAAAGGTTTATCATTAGGGGTGCTGAATGGAACATCACCGATTTCCAGTAGTTCGGCGGTGCTAAAAAACTGCATGTTGGTCGGATACAGAAAAATGGAGTGAACGATGTTGCTTTTTTCAATAATGACAGTTTGCAAACCTCTGCGGCTGCATTCGATTGCAGCGGATAGTCCGCAGGGTCCGCCACCGATAATGATTACGTCGTACATTTGGATGAACCTCCAGTTGTATTGGTTTATTACGCCTGTTTTGTAGGGTTAACATTATTTTGACGATTAAAAACGGATCTCAGGATTGAAGCAAATAGCTCAGTATGTGAGAAGTTTTCAAATAATAATCCTACCGCAATGCGAACACAATATCCAGCCGTTTTCAGAAAGTGATGATGGAAGGTGAAGATTGACAGCTACTTTTAGTAAACATATAATTAGATATATATCTATTTTATGTGATTGAATTCGCTTGCATAGCAAGTATGTACTAGTGAAAAGAGGTGCAATAACGATGCAACTGGATAAAATGGTCAATTATCATAAAGCACTCGCTGATCCAACGCGTATGCGAATATTACTTCTTTTGTCCCGTGGGGAGATGCATGGTCAAGCTTTGGCGAAAAAGCTGAATTTGTCCCAGCCGACTGTTACACATCATGCTTCCAAACTCCGTGAGGCTGGGCTGATTAAGGAACGACGTGATAAAAACATGGTGTATTTTACACTGAATCCAGAGCTGATCCGGCAGCATGCCGAGGCGACGGTGCGATTTATTTTCGAAAAAGGAGAGGGGGAGGAAGAGATGTCAGAGTTGAATGAAACGCTGGAGGCGTCGGTCTTACGCAATTTTTTTTCCAAGGACGGCAAGTTGCGCCAAATCCCTGCGCAGTATAAGAAAAAATTAATCGTCCTTCAGATGCTGGCAGAAAAGCTGGAGCCAGGCCGCATGTATCCTGAACGTGAATTAAACGAGTGGATCAAGCAATACCATGAGGATTTTGCAACGATTCGGCGTGAGCTGATTATGCATCAGTTTATGTACAGGGAACGGGAAATGTACGAATTGAACCCGCGTGAGATGTGGACGCGCTGGGATCAAGTACACTAAACGAAACTTGACAAAGATTTCAAAAAAGTTTCGTGGGCAGCCTTGACAGACAATTGATGGACTTGTATGATAAAGTAAATTTTAGGAGGAGGCGATGTTATATGCGTACGAACATGAATGGATGGGTTCAGCAGCAGAATGACTTGTCTCCCGCACGGACGATGCACGGTTAAAGACTGTATAGATCTATAGTCTTGGCTTAGCAGTTGGTTGGCAGTAGAACCAACGAAATCCGCAGGGAGTGATTCCCTGCGGATTTTTTATGGTTAGGCATCTTGTTATCCAGTTGCTGGTTCTGGGGAGTGGTCTGTGAAGACTGCTTGCTTAAGTGAACGAACGGATCACATCGGCCTGAATCGTATACCCTCCGCAGGGAAACCCCTGCGGATTTTTTGCGTTGTTTGCATGCGGGGAGAAAAATGTATACCGATCGATCGAATAACACTACGATCAAAAAAATAATAATGATTTCAGGAGGAAAACAATGAGTATACATGAATACGGTTGGTCTGATTACTGGAACGGTTTTTGGGACCAATGGAAGCAAAGTTTTGAGGAACGCGTAGGAAATACACAGGTACGTCCTGCCCGCTTGATTGCCGATTATGGACAAAAGGTGAAGCTTATCACAATGGATGGAGAACGCTGGGGAGCGGCTTCAGGTAAGCTACGACATGCTATTGTCGATCCGGCGGAAATGCCTGCTGTAGGGGACTGGCTAGCAATCACTACGCCAGATGAAGTGTCGGATGCAGTCATCCATGCCGTCTTGCCACGGAAAAGTCGAATATCTAGACAGGCCGCGGGCTTTGAGACGAAGGAGCAGCTAATCGCTACCAATGTGGATACGTTGTTCCTTGTTAATGCGCTGAATCATGATTTTAATATGCGCAGACTGGAACGGTATTTAATTATGGCTTGGAACAGCGGGGTAAACCCGGTTGTCGTTTTGAGTAAGAGTGATCTTTGTGAAGATGTCGAACAACGGGTTGCTGAAGCGGAGGGAGTTGCCCCTGGTGTACCTGTTATCGTTATTTCTGCTTTGCAGAACGAAGGCAGAGAGCAACTGGAGGCGTTTCTTCAACCTGGCTGTACAGTTGCTTTGACAGGCTCTTCCGGTAGTGGAAAATCCACGATAGTAAACTGGCTCTCCGGATCTGAAGTTCAACTGACACAGGATGTGAGGGAGGAAGACAGTCGAGGCAGGCACACAACCACTCACCGACAGCTTTTTCCCATCGCAAAGCAAGCCGTTTTGCTGGATACACCTGGTATGCGCGAGTTAAATCTGTGGGATGATTCCATGGGGGTCGCTCATACCTTTTCGGATATTATGGAAACGGCGCAGCAATGCCGTTTTGCAGATTGCAAGCATAAGGGCGAAGCTGGATGTGCAGTGGAGGAAGCTATAGAGAGAGGGGAATTGTCGGAATCCAGAGTGAACAATTATCGCAAAATGCAGCGGGAACTGGAATATCAGGCGCGTAAGGAGGCAGACCGGCGCAGGAAAGATAGCCGTTCAAGCACAACCCCGGGTCGTAGGGATCAGCGAAGCGGCTGGCGACGTGATGTGGAGTGGTAAGCCGAACTGCAGTGAAGCATCAAATGTAAAAATATAAGAAAATCTATGTTGTAGTCGGCATATGGTATAAAGGGGTGAATATATGCCGAACTACAGCATTGTGGTGGATTTATCGGATCGTCGTTTATATTTGAAAGATGGAGATCAGATTGTTCTTAGTTATCCAGTCGGTATTGGCAAGCTGGCTACACAGACACCGCATGGGCAATTTACGATTATTAACAAACAGCCCAATCCCGGCGGCCCTTTCGGAGCGTTCTGGATGGGGCTGTCCAAGCCGCATTATGGCATTCACGGCACCAATGAGCCATGGTCCATTGGCAAGATGGTGTCACATGGCTGCATTCGAATGCAGAATAAGGATGTGCTTGAGCTTCAGGAAAAGGTAAGTATAGGCACGCCAGTCACGATACAGCCGTAGCGGCTAGACGACACTAGATTCTGTATCTACTCAGACGTGGATACCGCGTCATAGGCTGTATCTGTGAAGCGTATTTCATGGCGAACGGCCGTAACTTTAAGTTAGATGCTGTGTTTAGTTACGATTTGGGTTGGATAGGGATACGGGCTTCAATTTGTTTGGAGCCCTCTTTGTCGTCTGCGGATTTGACTAACGGTCCCGAAAGACGTTCTCCTTGTGTACCATACGCCTGTTTGGCGTTGGTCCACATATCTTCGTTTGGTTCGAAACTTATGACTATGGTGTAACGGTTGGCAAGGCTCGGCTTTTTGACCCTCATGCTGAAGGAGCCGTCAGGCATAACTTTGGTTTGATCATCGTAGCCAAACTGCCATCGTCCCGGAAAATCAATCGTGAGTTTGACGTCTGACCCTTCCAGCAAATTGCTGCGCGCATATACATGATAATAGTTACCTTCTTGCTTCACATCAGGCTTAATCCACACTTGAGGGCTACCGTAGTCCTTAGGTTTGTTCCAGACGGGCTTAACTAAAGGGGTATTGCGTTCTTGTTCAGGATCAAATTCAGCCCCAATCCGAACTTCATGCAAAAGCTGTTTGTTTTCTTCGTATTGATATACATAAGGACCTTCCAATTTGTTGCCACCGCTGCCATACAGATTTCGTATCTCATTGTCTTGATCATCCGGACGGAACAGAACAGTCAGATCCATACTGCCCTGTATTCCAGGGCGTTGCACTCGGAGTATAAAACTTCCGTCCTTTTGAATAGTGGTCTCATCCGTGTACCCAGTTAACAGGGAGTTTTTGACCGCAAGATTCCCTTTGATCCGTGCTCCGGCCGGGAGGTTGGAATGTCCTGTAACTTTCACGGTATTTTTATCAATGCTAACGCCACCTGATATTTCGACATAGCTGCTGCCTTGCTGATGAACAGGTGTATGATTGGCAGCTCGTTCATCAAGCGATGATGCGCCTTGGTTGGGATTGCCCGTTACGGTGTAGGCACGTGCTTCAGCTTCATGTTGGGCCATACTCCGGGTTGAAGCTTTTTCCCTGCTGCATGCAGCCATCATCGTTAGGATTAAGAATGCACATAAAAGGTTCCAGCCTATTTTGGTAATCATGTGTTTACTCATGGTTTCTGCTCGCTCCTTGTCCATAGCTTCCAGGCTTAACGTGATAAAATTTTCGAAACTTTATGTATTTACCCTAATTAAAGGGTATGTAATCCCGCCTGCTTTATCCCTTAAGGAACGTACCTGTTTAAACAACGTACAGAATGGTTAAAAATGGATAGCCTGATCATCCCCTTGAAAAGCAGGGGCAGCTTGCTGTAAAGGAGCCTGAGTCATATGTCCATTGACCGTTTTATCTTAAAAAAGCTGGACAACTGCCGGGAAGAGCATACACGCGCTAATTTACTAGAACTGTTTAGAATACGGATTGAGAAGGCGCAGAATAAGGAACGAGGCGGTAAAAAAGGTTATCGCAGAATACTTTAAATAGAGTCTGATCAAATGAATAAGCTGCGGTAAGTCACATGTATCATGTTTCAAAGCTGCTGATATGGAGAGGGTGCTGAAATGCCCCTCTCTTTTTTGTGTCTAATGTGGACAAAAAAAAGTCCCTCTTAATAGAGGGACAATGCCAATGAATCATTTTCACTAACGCTATGCAGGATGGCTTCACAACCGACAATCTCTATACTGATCAAAGAGTTAAGACATTTTTGAAGGGCACGCTTGCCGCTGGAGATTTTATTCTCCAAAGTGTTACTTAGAAGTTTTAAAGTTTTTTGTACCGGTTGCTTATTTTCTTGATTGAAGTATACGGGAATACGTTTGTTTTGAAATGTAATTAATGTTCTCACAAAAATCACCTCGCCTGAGTTATTTCATGGCTTTATTGTAGTGCCCGTTTCTTAAAATTACCTTAAAAACACCTTATAAAAACATAAAGGTCTGAAAAATTTACAAAGTGTTCACAACAATCTAGGGAACAATCGAATTTAGTTCTAACTAATCGACAAAATGACGTATATAGCCGTATTAGAAACGATTAAATACATATTATTGATACCAATGACTCTACTAATGTGAGAGAATATGACTAAAGTCGCTGTTTAATTTTTAGAGTGGGTATTTTGTAACAAATTGACAGTCTAATAGTCGGATGCTACAGTTACGATAGCCATATTTCCGTTGAAATAGGCTTTTTGCGTGAACTTTGCTATATATTAAGGATCGGGAGGGATGACAGATGATCCTGACCGTGCTTTCAGGACGACAGGAAACAGAGTGGTTTGACATCGAGGTAGCTGATGAATACTCGGTGGAACATTTAAAGCTGATGCTGGGTGTGCGCATTTTCGGCGAGCCTCCGGCGGAAGGCATGCAATATATTATGGAAGCAAAGTTCCCGGAAGGGCTTTGGTTCAGGGTGGGGGATAACCAGCTACTCACAGGATCAGGCTTACGGGAAGGCTGTACTGTGCGTATTCAGCGCGCTTTTTCGACAACTCAGGACGAAGCGCCTGTGTATGGAAGGCGTTCTCTGTTTCAAAGTGAAAAAAATGGGTAAATACACACATGAAATTATATGAAACCTTGGTAAAATGAAATAGTAAGCGAAAAGGGGGACTTTTGTCTTGAATGCATTATACCAGCGATCCCCGAGATTAAGGCCGGCGCTCCGAGAGGAGAAGCTGGAGATTTTACGGCCTCCGGCTGAGCCGAGCAAGCCGTCTTTTTCTATTATATCTATACTTATTCCGTTAATGATGACGTTGGTGACTATAGGCTTTTACGTATATATGAGCAAAACAGGCAAGATGGGTAACAGTAACTATTTGATGTTCCAGATGGTCACTGTGGTCATGATGCTTACATCTTATACGATTCCTTTTTTCGTCTATTTAAATAATAAGAAGGAATACAAGCGCAATCTGGAGGAACGGGACCGGATGTACCGGGAACAGCTTCAAAAGCATCGTGAAGAACTTGAAATGAAACGCGAGGAGCAAATTCGCACACTATATGAAATTCACGGTGACCCGCAAATATGCACTCAAATCGTCAAAAACCGCAATAGTTCACTCTGGGAACGATCACCGGAGGATGAGGACTTTTTGCAGGTGCGTATTGGGACTGGACAAGTTCCCTTTCATATTAAATTGCAAATTCCACGTCCAGATGGTTATGACCGAGATCCTTTGTTGGGAGCTGCGGATGAGCTGGAAGAGGAATTTCGTCTGGTAGACGCTGCTTCCATTGCATTACCGCTGTTTCAATCCAAAGTGGTTGGATTGGTCGGCGACCGGGAGCATACCCTTGCTGCGTTAAGAGTCATTTTGGCACAGGTGACGGTTCGTCACTCGCCAGATGAAGTGAAAATTGCTTCCTTCTATGACGAGCGAGAGGAAAGTGAATGGACTTGGATGCGCTGGCTCCCACATGTGTGGGATGATGACCGCATCCAGAGAATGATGTCAGACCGCAGTAGCAGTGCACATCAATTAGCTGATTTTCTGTTTGCCAGACTGAACCGCCGTAAAAATAATCGCAATGATCGCCAGGGCAAAGGGATGGAAGTCCCGTGTTATATCGTTGTTTTATCTGACACCCAGCTGATTGAGGAGGAACCGTTGCTGCCGTTGTTACTGGAGGACGGTCGAGCCATTGATGCGTGTACGATTGTGCTGGCTTCTCGTAAAGAGGCTTTGCCGATGCAGTGTCAGCTGATTGTGGAGGCTTCCAAAGAGCAGGGCGTATATGCCCGCAAATCAGAATCGGCAGAGGTTGAACAGCAAAGTTTTAAACCGGATCGTTTGTCAAAAGAGGAAGCCGATGCATTGGCGCGGTACATGGCTCCTATTCGCTTGAAGCGTTCCTCTGCTTCTGACATTCCCGCTGTGCTGCCTCTGTTTGATATGATGAGCGTAGCGAGTGTGGAAGAACTGAACGTGGCAGATCGGTGGCGACGTAACCGCCATCCCGATACCTTACCTGTGCCGATGGGCGTGCGAGCAGGCGGTAAGAGGATTATGATTAACCTGCATGATAAGATAGAGCGTCAAGGACATGGTCCCCATGGCTTGATCGCCGGTACAACGGGTTCAGGGAAGAGTGAGGTTATCCAGTCCATCGTAGCCTCGCTTGCTGCCGAGTTTCATCCGCATGATCTTGCTTTTATGCTGATCGATTACAAGGGTGGAGGCATGTCCAACACGTTCGTTAACTTGCCGCATGTTGTGGGTACGATCACGAACTTGGACAATAATTTGATTGAACGCGCCAAAATATCTCTTAAAGCAGAACTGGTTCGTCGACAGAAGATATTGAACGATGCAGGCAATTTACAGCATATTGATGAATATTACAGACTACTCCGGCAGCGGCAGGAACAACCGCTGCCTCATCTGGTTATTATTATTGATGAATTTGCACAATTAAAGCGGGATCAGCCAGAGTTTATGGACGAGCTAATCAGTATTGCCGCGATTGGGCGGACACTAGGTGTCCATTTGATTTTGGCGACGCAAAAGCCCGCAGGTGTCGTAGATGATAAGATCTGGAGTAACTCCAGGTTCCGCATCTGCTTACGGGTGCAAAGCGAAGGTGATAGCCGTGACATGTTGAAAATACCGAATGCCGCGTGGATTACGAAGCCGGGACGAGGATATTTCCAGGTCGGTAGCGACGAGGTGTTTGAAGAGATGCAGTTTGCTTGGAGCGGTGCGCCGTATATAGGCAACAGCGATATTTCTTCTGCACTACCTGTACATGAAGTGAGACTGAACGGGAAACGTGAAGCGCTACTGACGGGCGGCGAACGGGCAAGCTCAGGCTTAAAAGGAGAAGAAGCCCCTAAACAGCTTCAAGTATTTATTGATTATATTGCGAATGAGGCTGCTAAGGCAGGGATCGAACGACTTCAGGGACCGTGGCTTCCGCCGCTGCCTGAATTGCTGGATTTAACAAATCTGCCGGCATGCACCGAAATAGATAGTACATCATCACCTTTGGAGTTGAAGGCCCTTATTGGTCTGGTGGATGATTTGCCGAATCAGCGGCAGGAGCCAATTTATGCATCGCTGGATCATGGTCATTGGGCTGTGTATGGCATGCCGGGCATGGGAAAGACGACCTTTTTGCATACATTGCTGATGTCCACGGCTCAGCGTTTTGCAGCGAATCATTGGAACGGTTATATCATTGATATGGGTCGAACGATGCGCGACTTTGGGGAACTTCCCCAAATCGGGGCTGTTATGATGGCTGAGGAGGATGACCGGATCAAGCGACTGTTCCGTTATCTGTTCAAGATGGTGGCCGTACGCAAGGAAATGCTTTCCGAGGCTGGTGTCAAAACAATAAGCTCTTATCGACGTTCTGCTGTTGAGGATGTTCCGCAAATTGTCGTAGTTATTGATGGATATCTTAATTTCCGTAATGCTTATCCAGATGAAAATGAACTGCTGGAATCTCTTTTGCGAGAAGGAGGCAGTCTAGGTATTACGTTTATCATTACAGCGAACCGGATTACCGATGTGTTTGAGAAATTCCGCAGTAACATACCGAATGCTGTTTCTTTTGAAATGTCCGACCCGAGTGACTATTACTATGCGGTAGGACGACCAGCCAAAACGCCAGGACCGTTAATTCCAGGCCGCGCTCTGGTTAAAGGGCATGTTCCTCCGCTGGAGTTCCAGACGGCATTGCCTTCACCAGGAGAAGATGAGGCGGAGCGATCAGCACGGTTACGCCGCAATATTGCTGGCATTGTGCAGGAATGGAAAGGCAAGCACGCACCAGCCATCCTCCCATTACCTGAGCGGATTCCACTGTCGGAACTGCTTCAGCAGTGGGATCGAACAAGTGGACCATCGGGTGCACTTCCTTATGAAGTACCTGTAGGTCTACAGAGTGACGATCTTGAGCCTTTTCTCCTGAATCTGAAAGAAGGGCCCAATTTTATAGTGGGTAGTCCAATGGAGGGTGGAAAAACCTCTTTTCTAATGAGCTGGATTATATCGCTTGCTTATTACACATCACCCGATCAATTGGAAGTCTATACGATCGATACACGCTATGGAGGCGGAGGACTATCTAGATTACGGCATCTTCCTCATGTTAAGGCTGCTGCCGAAAGCGAGGAAGAAATGGGACCTCTGGTACAGAAAGTGTATGATATCGTTCAACAGCGGAACAAGGAGGGGAATGATCCCGAATTGCTCCTGGTCATTGATGATGCGGATATGTTAAGCAAGCAACTGAACGATTTTATGATAAAGGATCAGCTCTCCGCCATTGTACGGTTGGGACGTGATCGCAATGTGCATGTCGTGCTCTCGGGTGTGCCATCTGATTTCCCTACCTTTGGTGTGGACTGGTTTAATGATGTCAAGGCAAGCCAAAGCGGTATGCTATTTGGAACACTAGATTCGAATGATCTATCGTTCTTTCGTATCCCTTATTCGGAGGCGAACGCCGCTGCTGGTGGCCTAAAAGTCCTGCCACCTGGGCAGGGATACTACGTACGGCGCAAATTTACCAGGATAAAAGCGGCAATTCCCTTCTCAGAGCAAGTGAGCTGTGAGGATTGGATAACGAAAATTCGTGACCGATGGCATGTTGTAGTTTGAAGGGAGGTGGCTCATAATGTTAACGTTTCAAGCTTCCAAGCAGAAGTTAATAACCCTCAAGGCGAAGGAACTGTTTTTTCTGGCAGGCGTACTGGGTTCTGACAGACTGCTTGGGGTGGAAGATCCGTTTAAGGGCTATCTAGCAGAGGAGTTGGCGGAAGAGTGGGAGCAGGTAAAAGCTACTCTTTTGGAAAAGGGGTATCTAAAGCGGGTAGATAAGGGCAAAGAGCTAGCAATGCCTCCTACCGTTTTTTCAAGAGTCGCTATCGCGGGATTATCCAACAGGGCTTGCCGTATACGCTATGTGCGGGGAGGTAAGCGGTTTGAAGGCTATCTCCATTGCACGAACGAGCGTGTAGTGGAACTCGTGAAATCCGCTGATGAACCCGATGAGTATCGACTGTACGATCTGGGAAATGTGGAAAAGGCTTGCGAGACATTGATTGATAAAATGGGTTGGGTAGATCGACTTGTGCCTGAATCCCCCGCACTTATGTTCTCCAAGCAGGCATTTAATAAAATTTACGAGCAATCGGCAGGAGAAAGTGTGTCTCTGATCAGCAGTAAACTGACCGAGGCTAGCGGAGATGCAGAGGGGGCTGTAAGACTGGCTCAGTCTTTGAGTTCTCGTGTAGCCGAAGGAGAACTGCAATTGCTGGTATGGAACGGCAGGGAGTGGGAATCACAACGGGCAGCCTTTGTCCTGTGTCCTGCAATGAACTGGATATTTCGGATGAGCTCTAGTGGTAACGGAGACTGGCTGATTGCAGCTATGGCTTCAAGAGATCAGTTTGTGGATTTATTATTAAATTGGTTGAAACAGTCGGCAGTGAATGAAGAAGTGACAGAAGAAGGGTGATGGATATGCGCATTCGAGTTGAACCGGATGTGCTTCGGGGGCTTAGCGGGCAGCTACAGCATGCGGCGGAGCAAATTCAACAGTTAACAGCAGGTTTGGAGCAGGCGTTACAATCGCTGGATTGGGATGTATCTGCACGCGAGGCGATCTTGAATCATTGGATGCAGGCCAAGCGGATGTCAGAACAGATCCATGCTTACCTCTATACATCAGGTACACAACTGAACCGAAAGGCAGAGCAGTTTCAGTCTGTTGACCACAACTATCAAACGATTCTGTCATTTGCCAGCCAACCATTGGGACGACCCGTCACAATGCTCGATTGGTCGAATCAGCAATCACCGTCTATTCTGCCTGGGCAAGCTTCGGAAACAGGCAGTCTGATTTCAAACCCGCAGTCTGTCGTACATGCCATTGCTGGTGTACAGTCTTCGGATGTAGAAACGTTGCATCAGGATATTCTGATGCAGGCGTCTTCTAGCAGTCCGCAGGATTGGTATTTTACTGATCCGTCTACAACAAGAGATCAGCCTGTCGCTTAGTTGGGATCGCGTTCCGGGACAATCTGGATCGACTGCAAAATTTACTTGATTCGTTTCGCAATTCCCGACTTTATGGGACTTATTAGGTGGTTGTTTTGTTAATATTATACTGTTAGATGCTGTTTTATAGTTAAAAAGTGGGATTGTTACAATTAGGTCCTTTGCCTTTTGTAGGGAATTAAATAGCCATAGTACAATTTGAACTAGATAAAACAAAAACATTTTTATCATCAAGGAGGACGCAAAAAATGGCAGGACGCATTTTAATTACCCCAGAACAGGTTGATCAGGTGGCTAACCAATTTAAACAAAGTGGTGAGCAAAGCCAACAGATCGTTTCCAGTTTGACACAGTCCATCTCAGGTATGGAAGGTCAATGGGAAGGTATGACTAAACAACGCTTCTTCCAAGAGTTTCAGGAAGCTAGCAAACAAATGCAAGCTTTCGTAACGACTTTGAACAGCATCAGCCAAGAATTGACAGCTATCGCTAACAAATTCCGTACGGTTGACCAAACGAAATAAGTTGCCTTGCCTGATAGGCATTAACTTGTCATATACCACTCTATAAGAAGCAATATGTGAGCCATTCCTCACGGTTTGGCACAGGATGTTCAGGAAAAACCGGGCGATCTTCGGATACCCGGTTTTCTTGCCATCCATAGATGTATATAATAAGGTGAGGAAAACTAGCATACTGAATGATGTAAGGAGAGGGATGTTTCATGTCTTTTCAACCGAATCCGGGAGACGAATTGATCATAAACGGCACAGGTTATGTGGTTGGACGACATCCCGCTGCACCCGGTTTAGCCTATGCTCAAGCAGGGCGGCAGGGAATTGTATACCAACTGAATGCCAAAAACGGAGCACCGCATGAGGCAAAAGCCCTTAAAGTGTTTTTTCCGAAGTTCCGCATCCCGGCTATGGTTTATCAATCTGAGCATATGGAAGCATACGGGGATATTCCCGGTTTGCAGGTATGCAAGCGTGATGTGCTCACTCCAGAAAGAAACGGAAGTCTGATCGCCGAGCAGCCTGATTTGCTGTATGCGGTGCTGATGCCATGGGTTCACGGTATGACATGGTTCGATTGTCTCACAGATCAGCGTCAGCTTGAGGCTTCCGATAGTCTGGCTTTAGCCAGAGCATTGGCAGGGATCGGTTCAGCTATGGAGCAAAAAGGATTGGCGCACTGTGATTTATCGGCGCCGAATGTGATGCTTCCGTTTTTTTCTGAAGTGGAACTGCCTCAAGGTACGTCAGCTGTGGAATTGGTGGACGTGGAACAAATGTATAGTACTAAAATGGATCGTCCAGACGCTCTATTGGCAGGTTCGCCAGGGTATGCCGCCCATCGTACCGTCCACAGCGGTTTATGGAGTGCGTATGCAGACCGTTTTGCAGGGGCAATTATTATAGGAGAAATGCTAGGCTGGTCTGACCGTGTTGTAGTCGACAAAGCGTGGGGCGAAAGTTATTTTGATCAGCATGAAATGCAGACGCCTTGCGAACGTTATTTTATTTTACGAAAATCACTTGAATCCCGTTGGGGCAGCAAGGTGGTAGAATTGTTCAGCCGCGCCTGGGATAGTCAGGATTTAAGCAGTTGCCCTACTTTTGGCGAATGGCTGGTTGTACTTAATGCAGTTACTGAGCAGGAAATTCCAGTTGAGGCTATAGAACCGGAGCCTGCTGCGACAGAAACAATAGAATCGGCAGCGGTGAGTGGCCTTTCCAGTGAAGCTGCATCTTCTTTGTCAGCACCTGCACCGCTCAAGGCTGAACAGGCTGCACTGCTAAATCAGGCTGCCCTGGAGCAGGGAGAGCGTGGGGTAACGGACAAGCTGTTCCGACAGGCACGTGATTTGGAGCAGCAGAACAAACCTGCTGCAGCGCTGGAAGTATACCGGTCGTTGTATCATTTTGTAGAAGACGGCAGTCCTCTGCATGTGGAGGTGTCGGCTGCGATCACAGGGCTAGAGGAGCAGTTGAATCCCAAGACGCCGGAGCAACCTGAAAAATCAAAAGCCTGGTATCGCTCCAAAGCGTTTATCGTGACAACTGCGGCCGCAGTCGTTCTGTTGGCAGCTGGAATCCCAGCCGTGAATATTCTTGCAGATCAGTCCAATCAGCGGCAAATCGAGGCGGCCAAGCAGGAAGAGGCAGCGAAGGCTGCAAAGGCGGCCGAGGAAAAGCTGGCAGCCGAGCAGGAAGCCGCTCAAAAATTGCTGACGGAGAAACAACGCCAGGAAGCGGAACAGCAGGCCAAACAGCAGGTACTTGCCGCTCAAAAGCAACAGGAAGAGCAGAAGAGACAGCAAGCCCTTATCGATCAACAGGTTAAATATGAAGCTTATCTCGCCCAAAAGGAACAAAATAAGCAGGCGGCTGCCAAGTTGGCGAAGCAAAAAGCGTATGATCAACAGGCAAAGTATGAAAAATACTTGGCTTTGAAAAAGGAGCAGGAAACCCGTGCCGCCCAGGAAGAGGCAGCTCGTAAGGCAGCAGCCGAGGCGGAACAAAAGCAAAAAGAGTCTATGCATGCACGAAACAAGGAGAACGTTCTTCAGCTTATTTCCCTGTACAACAAGGCATATGCCTCTCAGGAAGGTGGAAGCGCTGCGAAGGCAAAGAGCTTTGCGAAGCGTTTTAGAACACTATATGATAGTAATCCTTCTTATTATCGTTCTGTAGGCGAAGTGGGATATCGGGCTTCCTCGATCTATAATTTTTTAGGCGATACGAATTTTAGACTGCCTAAAATTTAATATTTCATATGTTTATATATGGGCGGAATGATAGCTACAAAACAGATGAAGATAGAAGGTAACTGAGGGGAGCATGTACAAACCATGAATTATACAATACAGGCTTCACAACGCACTCCCGCCCTGATCATTTACCTGATTGACATCAGCGCGTCGATGAACATGCTGATGGAGGGGCGGCGGCGTATTGACGTTGTATATGAAGCTATATCGTTGGCGATCCGGCAGATGGTTTTCCGATCAACCAAAGGAAATCGGCTGACAGCACGCTATCGGATTGCGATTTTAGCTTATAGTGACGACGTGTATGACCTGCTGAATGGTGTCAAGGGAATTGATGAAATCGCGGCCATTGGTTCGTTGCCCGATTTGACACCCAAACGATTTTCAGATTCAGCAAAAGCCTTCCTGCAAGCTGAGCGTATTTTGCAGGCAGAATTACCAGGGATGCAGGACTGTCCTGCACCTTTGGTCTGTCATATGACAGATGGGGTTTCCACAGGCGATGATCCGGAACCGATTGCGAAGCGCATTATGAGCATGAGTGTACCGGACGGTAATGTACTGGTGGAGAATATATTTTTATCCGACAGGTTGCTGGAAACGCCTATTCAGGACCCCCGTCGCTGGAAAGGTCTGACGCATAATACGCCGTTGCAGGATGAACATGCAGTGAAATTGCGTGATATGTCTTCTGTACTGCCTGAAAGTTATCGGGAAATGCTGTTTGAAGCAGATTATCAGTTAGGTGAAGGAGCCATTATGATGCTGCCCGGAACCTGTGCGGAACTGGTGTCCATTGGGTTCCAAATGTCGGCTGCAACGCCTGTACGGTAAGGAGGTAAAAGCATGAATCCACTGCTGTCCCTGCTCCCCGCGAGCAAAAAAAAGGGAATGAATGCAAGGCTGACTCAGCAATTTGCTTACATAAGCTCTCAGACAGGCGATCAGCCTTTATCATCTCATCACAGTCGTTTTATGTGTCGTTATGGCTATGGAAGATCTGCCGAATCTGCCAGTATGGGGGAAAGCGGACAGGATTTCGCCGCAGTACGTATTCATAAATCCGTCTGTTGTTTTGTCTTGTGTGATGGTGTCGGGCTCAGTTACCGAGGAGATTTTGCAGCCCGCTATCTGGGTTCCTCTTTACTGGATTGGATGGAACGGGGACAAGATCTGTCTGTTGATCAGTTAAGAGTGTACCTTGAACGTTTGGCAGGTACAGCGGCAGAGGAACTGGATCGGCAGCCTTTGGATCATGAATCAGGCTTAATGCGCTCGGTATTGGAAGATAAACGTCGTCAGGGAAGCCAGTCCATGTATATTTGCGGTAAAATCGAACTGCCGAAGCGTGGTAGCCGTGGCCGTCTCCGACTTGCCTGGCAAGGGGATTCACGTTTGCGACTATGGAACGGTGCCGAGGAAATTAGCGAGCTGTTCGATCATACCTTTTCTACATCGGAGCGCTGGTCTACAAGTCGTGGGCCGATTGGTGGGAAGCCTCATTGGTACGAAAGAAGCATACCCGCAGATATGCCTATGAGATTACAGGTGTATACGGACGGTTTATCCGATTTAGACCCCATTCGCGAGCCAGTCCCTGATGAGCAGATACAGGTATTATTGGACGCATCCCATACCGGGGGACTTGATGATGATGCTGCATTTATTGAGCTTCAGTGGTAAATGAATAAGCAAAAGGACGTATGCATCCATATCCATGGTTGTATAACGTCCTTTTTTTGATGAATACATAGAAAAATACGATTCGTTAAGATATTTATAGAATGTAACGAGGAGGAGAAGGAAAGACGCGCTAATGCGCGTAATATTCGTCCTTTTCTTAAATACCGCAAAGGAATAGCAAAAAATGCGCAAAAATGGTGATTATAAAGTATATCCTTTTGGGTAATCTTGTGATTATACAGATTACTGAAAGGGAGCGATACATATGAGCTACATATATGCAGGAGGCGCGCGCTTTGAAGGCAAAACCGCTCTAATCACGGGGGCTGGTTCTGGGATTGGAAAGGCAACGGCCATTCAAATGGCCAGAGAAGGAGCGAATGTCGCTCTTTTTGACGTAAGTAATGAGCGCATTTTGGAGACGGAAAGAGAAATTAATGCCATACGTGAAGGATCAGCTCGGGCATTTGACGTGGACATTGCTGATCCGGTGCGTGTGGAAAAAGCAGTTCTGGAAGCGGTTGAATTATTTGGCGGTCTGCATATCATTTTTGCTAATGCCGGGATTAACGGGGTCGTCGGACCGATCGAGGATCTGAGCATTGAGGATTGGCGGCAAACATTGTCCACGAATCTGGATGGTACCTTCCTGACGGTGAAGTATACAATACCACATTTGAAAAAGAACGGTGGTGGCAGCATTATTATTACCAGCTCCATTAATGGAAATCAGCGCTTTACCAGCTTTGGAATGTCAGCCTACAGCACATCGAAGGCGGGTCAAACCGGTTTTGCTAAAATGGCTGCGCTGGAGCTGGCTAAGTTCCGTATTCGTGTGAATGTCATCTATCCGGGTGCCATTTCGACGAATATTGATGAAACCACGGAGAAATCGGAAGGGTTAAAGCAAATTACCATCCCCGTCAAGTTTCCCGAAGGAGGGCAACCGTTGGCTGATGGGCCGGGTCAACCCGAGCAGGTAGCTGATTTGGTGACATTTTTGGCTTCTGATCATTCGCGTCACATTACTGGTGCACAAATTGTAATTGATGGGGCAGAGTCGTTATTGTTTTAGAAAATAGAGCATTCTCTGGGACAGAGAAATGTTTTGTGGTATCCTGAGTGTATTGTCTTGGTTACGGTGCGAATGTGAAGCTCACATAAAAACCCCGGGTCCTTCGCACCTCGAAATTTGTCGAAATGGATTCGGATTAGCTTTCTTCGTTAGAAGTCAATAGTCGATTCAAGCTTTTTTGGCATCGTTTTTTTCGAAAATGCATGGAATTGATATCATTAGGGTATGAATTCCTTCATTTTCGCTGTCGCACTCTATGTGAGTGCGTGGATTGAAATTCCTTCTCATACCTACTGCTAGTGCCTATCCTGGTCGCACTCTATGTGAGTGCGTGGATTGAAATTCCGATGTCGCATATCGGTTAAGCAGCGAGGGTTGTCCAGTCGCACTCTATGTGAGTGCGTGGATTGAAATATTTTGGTTGTAATA